>JBLXCO010000002.1:0-741038 GCA_048264885.1 Bacteriovoracaceae bacterium | reverse complement strand
GTGCTTTTCCACTACCGCTGAGACTGATAAAGGCTTTAATTTAGTGTGCTCAATAGTGATGAGGTCATCAAATTGAACCTCAATCGCTTGATTATGAAGATAGTTCATCTGCAGCCACTTCTGGTGCTTGTCTTTAACGAGCTTACTTAGATAGTCAAACTTACGCCTGACAGTGATTGGGCGAACCCCCAAGATCTTTGCCGTTCTTCTTTGGCTCACTCCAGAAACTAAGAGCTTAAAGACAGTCCAATTAATGCGCCTCTTCTTTTGATTTTTTGCTAAAGAGAAGGTCGCACTTGAGAACTTTACATCACAATTCTTACAGCGATAGCGCTGAATTGTGCGCGAGTCATTCTTTCTAAAATAGCTCCCATCGCGAACGATGGAGTCCTTTTTTTGATAGTCAGAGCAGGATTGATTGGGGCAGCCGTACTTCATGAGCTCATAAGTGCAAAATGAACTCACCAAGTGAGAGCTAAGCAATTAGAAAGTCAAAATAAGTGAGTTTAAAAGGATAGGCTTGAGCACTGAAGGATCAAAAAACTAGCCCCACGGTAGTGGGGCAGTTTTAGCAATTTCCGATATTATCCCCATCTTCCTCATCATATTCATAACCATAGTCATAATCATCACCAAGCGATTGCGTCTGAGTGACCGGCCTAATGAGAAGCTCCTTAAAGCTAGAAGGAAGAGGACTATCAAGTCCCAAGCGCTTCTTCGTCAAAGGCCAAGTAAATTCAAGATGACCCGAATGCAGAAAGAGTCTGCCATCGGTGCTCTCTCCGCGGTAGAGGTCATCGCCGATGATGGGAAAGCCAAGGTTTGAAAGGTGAACGCGCAGCTGGTGAAAGCGGCCAGTTTTGGGTTTCAAATGAACGAGGGCAAGTTCTCCACTAACACGCTCGACTCGCAACCATGTTTGTGCTGGTGAGCCCTTATCAAAGTCGACTCTCGACTTAGTCTTGATACCAAAAATGGGAAGATTCACTTCGAGCCAATTTTGTTTATTATCTTTGATAATCTTTAAATAGGGACGGTCTTCGGGGGCCCATGATTCCTCGTGAAACATCACCTGAATTTGTGAAGAGGTGATGGCCCAATATTCTTTTTGAACCTTGCGTTTTTTAAAGAGCTCTTGCATGAGCTTTAAGTTGCGATCATCTTTAACGAAAGTGACCAGGCCCGAGGTGGGCTTATCGAGGCGGTGGGCGGTGAAGAGCTTATTGCCCCCATTTTCTTTGATATACTCCAGGGCGCGGGCATAGAGTGAGTCTTCACCTTGAGAGCCCATAGTGGTGAGTCCCACGGGCTTATTAAGAATGAGGAAAGTGTCGTCCTCATGAACAATCCAAGATTCTATGCTCTTTGAATTGATATCTGGGTCAGCATCGACTCGATCGCTGGAGGTTTCAAGAAAATTTGCATTTTGATTTTTATTGGGCCCGGATCTTTTTTTCTTTTTAGATTTCTTCTTTCTAAAACTACTGGGTGCACTGGGATCAAAGAGGCCGGTGGGGCCATTGTCGTAGTGGACGCTGTTAAAGTTCTTTTCTGGCCTGCGTTTTTTGCCAGCGCCAGGACCGCGCTTGCCAAAACGTCGACCGCGCTTGGGTTTACCTTGTGAAGGAAGATCGCTCAAAGGTGCTCCTTGGGTAGTTCTGTTGCGCACATGGGCCGTTGGGGACCAGGAACGCTTGATGAGTGAATGCAGATTTCATTTTGCCTGGTCTCCAGCTTGTGAAGACCGGCCTACTCTCTCTTTGCTCTGTCTTTTCTCAATCATTGTTTGAGAAGAATTTAGGAGTTGAGAGTAGGGGGGTTGATTCAAAAAAGAATCATTGTGTCATTCTAGGGTATACAGCGGTGTTTTGGCCAATACAATCTTCACTTTTCAATCCTTCACAATCGACCCAAAATAGTGTTTTTACGAGAGGTATCTATGAATTTTCTTAGGCTTGGAGTCCTGCTAGGGACCGCTTTTTTTCTTATTTCTTGTCAGTCGATGAACGCTTCAAAGCCTGTGAATGTGGCCAAGAATGCCATTTTCTTTATTGGCGATGGCATGGGGATCGCCCAGCTCACTGCTGGTCGGCTCTACTATGGTGGAAGCCATGCAAAGCTCAATTATGAGCGCTTTGAGTTCACTGGACTCTCTAAAACCTACTCGTCAGATAATTACACCACCGACTCTGCGGCGGCGGCGACAGCACTTGCAAGTGGGGTTAAGACTTATAATGGCTCAATTGGGATGACCGATCCCAAATGGGAAAAGGGCGATAAGTCGCGCCAGCTTCAGTCGCTCACCGATCTAGCACTCAAAAGTGGAAAGTCAGTGGGCCTGATCACTACCACTCGAATCACCCATGCCACGCCCGCTAGTTTTTTTGCCCATGTCAGTGATCGCGATATGGAAAGTGAGATCGCCGCCCAAGTGGTGACTAGTCAGGTTCAACTCTTTATCGGTGGCGGTCGAAGCTACTTTCTGCCTAAAGATGAAGGGGGCAAAAGAAAAGATGGTCGAAATATTTTGGATGAACTTCGCCAAAGTGGTGCCCGCGTGCTCTTGAGTATGAAAGATCTCGCACAAATGCAGGACCTCTCCTCTAAAGTCGTGACTTTATTTAGTCAGGATCACATTAGCTACATTAAACAAGATGAGAGCGCTCCCAAGCTGGCCGACTATATGAGTGAGGCCATTAGGCTGCTGTCTCAAAATCCAAATGGCTACTTCTTAATGGTTGAAGGGGGACGTATAGATCATGCTTCTCACCTCAACCTGACCCACGAAGCCTTGGTGGAGATGGGTGAGTTTGACCACGCTATTGGCACCGCTATGGATTTGACCTCAAGAAATGACACTCTTTTAGTAATGAGCGCTGATCATGAAACGGGGGGGCTAAGTATTAGTGGCTATGGGCCGCTGGAAATGGGTCAAGGAACAAACGTGCTTGGAGATGTGCTCAGTAGGGACTTGCGCGCAAAACCGCGAAAAATTTTAAGCTGGGCCTCAGGGCCTGGACATTCACTCTATCCCATGGATTCGGCCGCTCACACCGCTGTTGATGTGGTCGTGGCCGCTTCTGGACCTGGGGCCAGGGCCTTTAGCGGCTGGATGGGCAATAATGAAATCCCTCTTAAAATCGCCGAAAGCATGGGCCTTGAGTTCTCCAGTGAGGTCAATCAGTACATGTTCAAGAAATTAAGCTCGCTTCAAGAGCAGGCCCGCCAAAAAGTGCAAAAGTGACAGACAGTGTTCACACTCTAGACACTCTCTTTTGTAAGTATTTGTAAATTGTTGATTTTACGGGCTTTTGTGGCCCGTTTTTACGTTGCTTGATAAACGCGGCAGAGACTTCCTCCCTTGGACCATATTGGCCTACGCCCTGCATAATAGTGGGTAGGTTAATTTATCTGGAGGAAAAATGAAATTTAACAACAAGCTTTTGATTACTGTAACCGCCCTTTCTCTTACTGGTCTTGCACATGCGGCCACAAGTGGAACCCTCACGCTTCAAGGGACTATTGGCCAAGAGCTTTCAATTTCAGTGATTCCTACTGACTCAACTCCAAACGATGGCACATATAGTGGTCTAGATCTTACGACTAACACCAATGTAGAAGTGGCCAACGTGCGTGAAGTCTCAAACGCTCAAAATGGTTACCGTGTTCTGGTCAGCCATGAGGGCAAACTTCGCAATCAAAGTGATAATAGCAAAATCTTTAATTATCAGCTGAAGTATGAAAATACTGACGTGAATGCGGGAAATAATATCGAAGTGGCCAACGTGAGCGGCGGGGTCTACGACGTGAATAAGAAAATTCGCGTGGCCTACACAGGTGTTCCTGCGGCCGGGCTCGTTGCCGGTAATTACTCTGAGACAGTGACCTTTACGATTCAAGCTAAGTAATTGAAAATATATTAACATTTAGGGCTTTAGTTTATACCTGATTTATCCGATCAGGTATAAATGAAGCCCTTATCCCTCATTTTTTCCCTTTTAATCTTCACTCTAGAGCTCACAAATCTCAGTGCGCAGACGAGCTCTTCGCTAAGAATTGTGGGTCGCGCTCCGGCTTCGGTTAATCTGGACATAGATAGTGAAGCTCAAATTCTAAAAGCTCGGGCGAATTTTCCCTTTTTGATGAGTTACCGCAAGGCCCAAGAAGAGGGCGGCCACTACGTGGTTCGAGTGGCCAATGAAGCGGATTTGGCCCTACCGGGTACGCCCTCCAAAGGGCCTCTGATTTTAGAGATCATCGCTCCTTAAACTAAACTTTGTCATCTTAAGGGCGAAGGCCTAAACTTAGAGTGAATTTATCTCATGGATGAGAGGTTTATCACATGTCCAGTCGTCGTATTTTTTTTAGTCTCATTTTCTCACTTCTCATTTACTGCCATCCAAGCTTTGCGTTTAAGCTCACTCCCATGTCTACAGAGATTAAATCTGCGGGCAAAGAGGCGCGCACGACTTTCCAAGTTGAAAATGATGGCGACAAACCAGTGCCAGTGCAAATTGTCTTGGCCAAGAGAATTGTCGATGAGATGGGTAAAGAAAAATATCCGCCGGCAGGTGAAGACTTTATGGTTTTTCCTACTCAGGTTATTTTAAAGCCTGGGGAAAAGCGCACTATCAACGTGCGCTATATGGCCGGCTCTAAAGGCGATCACTCTGTTGAGAAGGCCTACCGAATTATTGCTGAACAGCTGCCCCTGCCTCTGGGAAAAGAGGGCGCTAGTGAAGGAGCAGATCAAGGCGCTGGTATCAATGTGCTCTTGCGCTACATCGCCGCACTCTACGTTCTTCCAGACACCATCAATCACAAATTAGAAGTGAGCACTGCTAAGATTGAGGGAGAGTCACTAGTTTTTAGCGTTAAAAATAGTGGCACTGTCCATGAGATTCTTGATAAGTACGCTCTTAAAATTGCGGGAAATCTTCAGGGAGCGAAAGTTTCTAAAGTAATTGCAAGTGAGAAAGACCTCAAGGGCTTCTATGGCGAAAATATTCTGGCCGCTCACGAGCGAGTCTTTTCAATCTCACTTAAGAATCTTTTCCCAGAGGCCCTAAAAAGCAATTTTAAAAACCTCACAGTCTTGTTAACTTCCAAGGACCAAGAGGAGTAGGCTTATTAAAGCACTCCCTTTTCTCTTCTTTATTATTCTTGGGACATCTCTCACTGCTTGGGCCCAAAGTGAACAAGAGCTCTTTGAGCAAGTCTTTGGTAAAGACCCCACACAAGAGCGCCAGCAAACTGATATTCGCTTAATCAGCTCACGCTCTCTTTTAGGCGATCTTCCGGTACGCGTGAGCGCTTTGGGTGATCTCATTTTTATTAAAAAAGAGGATCTCCTGCGCTTAATGCGTCCTTCTCTGTCTGCTTTTGGTCTTAAAAAGTTTGAGACCTTGAGCGATGAGTTTGGCCCAGAAAATATTGAGTCTCTAGGAGTCGAGGCCAACTATGATCCGGGGAGCCTCACACTTTATTTGAATCTACCCATTGAAATGCAAGTTTCTCAAATTTCAAACTGGAAGTCTGACATTCCCGCTTGGGCCAAGAACTCGCTTGCCCCAGCACCTTGGAGTCTTGCGCTTAATTCTTCTTTGCGCCAAGATTTTGCCTATGGGGATGTGGCCCCAGGGGCAGATACTAGTGAGACCCAAGGGGACTTTGAAGGGGCCTTCCAACTGAAGGGCTTTGTGCTCGAGGGAAGCGCTCACTACTCAAGTGATGAAGAGCGCATTCGCCGTGGCGATGTTCGCCTGGTGAGAGATTTTCCCGCTCATCTTTTGCGCTCACAAGCGGGGGATCTAGTCTATCCTGTGATGAATCTTCAAAGTGCTCTGGCACTTGGCGGTCTAAGCTTTTCGCGCGAACAAAGTCTTGATCCCTACCGAATTGTGACTCCTTTAAATGACCAAGAGTTTTATCTTAAATCAAAGTCACTAGTGAAAGTTTATGTCAACGGTCAGTTGGTACGCTCGGTCTTTCTGCCTTCCGGGCGCCACTCTCTTTTAGATCTTCCGCTTAATAATGGTGTGAATGAGATTAGACTCGACATTCGCGACTTCTATGGAGAGGAGTCAACCATTACGTTTAAGCGCTTCACTTCAACAAAGCTTTTACGAGCGGGTTTTGACGAATACAGTTTTAATCTCGGAGTTCTGCGTACGGAAAGTAATGGTGTTCGCCACTATGATGAGGCCGGTTATGGCCTGATTCTCAATTCTTTTTGGCGCCGAGGGATGAACTCCTATTGGACTAGTGGCGCATTTATCCTCTCAAATGATGAGCGATCAAATCTCGGACTTGAAAACACTCTCTCAACGGAAATTGGGGTTTGGTCTCATGAGCTTGCCTTTTCCAGATCTCCTGAAAATCCTAGGGGCGTGACTTCGCGCTTTGAATATACTTATCAGCTCTCATCTCTAGAGGGCGTGGGTTCTAGATACCAACTCACTCACGAATGGGTCTCACCCCACTATCAGAATTTTTTGGATGTTGGGGCCTACTCTGAACTTGCCCATCGTTTTGGTTTGCACCAAGGAATTGATCTCTCTCGCTCATTGAGTGCAAATTTAGGCTTAAACTACGCTCTCTACCGAGCTGGTAGTCCGGGCTATGGCGGGAGTGTGAGTGCCAGCTGGCGCTTTGCTCGCAACTGGCTTATTTCTTCCTACGTCTCTCGAGACAGGGACAATGCGAGAAGGTGGCGCGAGAGTTACTACTTCTTTCTCACTTGGAATATCCCAGAGAGTGGGCAGACACTTACCGCCTCAGTTGATGGACAAAATAAATTGCAACGCCTCGATTGGATTAGCTCTCCCTACACTAGGCTTGGAAGTCTAGAGTCGCGCGGGAGCATTCAAAATTCGCAAGACTCTACCAGCGTCGACTTTAACGGCAGCTACCTCGCCAGCCGCGCCCAACTAAGTTTTGATCAAGGAGCGACTCACTCCAAAGAAACTGATCAAACTTATGGGCGAACAGGGGTTGGGGCGAGCTTTGGGGTGGGAATTGTGCCAGGAGGCTTTGCCATTGGTCGTCCTATTCGCGGCAGCTTTGCCGTTCTGCGTGCTCACCCGGAGCTTGAAGGCAATGTGATCGGCGTTGGAACTTCTCAGCTTGAAGGTGAGTCGGAAATTAATTCCTTTGGCGCCGCTCTTTTACCTGAACTCACGCCCTACCAGTACACCATGCTGAGCTTTGATGCGCGCGAACTCGACCCGGGACTTGATATTGGTGATGAAAATATTGTCCTCTTCCCGGGCCATCGCACCGGTCATTTCGTAACGGTCGGTAGTGGAGGAGTTTTAATGGCCACAGGTCGCCTGGTTTATCGCAAAGATAAAGCCTTGCTTCCAGTCGAACTCAAGGTGGGCTCAGTCACCTCGACAGATGGCACAGTCATTCCATTTTTTACTGACCGAAATGGTCAGTATTTTCTTGAGAACCTCACCCCAGGGCAATATTTCATTCAAATCGAAGGGGTAGGCGCTGCCGAGCTTGACTTAACTAAGTATAAACGTGGTCTAATTGAAATGCCTGTCAGGGAGCTTAAATGAAGATCTTTCTCCTAATTAGCTCATTACTTTTTGTCTCTGGCCTGGCCGCCGAGAGCTGGGGACCTTGTGGTCATCGACTAGAAATTGATCCTTTAGTTGTCTACTGGGATGGTTCACGTATTGAGCGCCAAGAAAATGTCGTTATCAAGTCGGGGGCGATCACCCATGGCCAATGTCGCAAGTATTATGTGGGTTTTGGCAAGGGAGTGGAAAACCTCTATGCAAGAGCGGCCAGGCATACGTTGGGCCCTAAAATCCCCTACAATCTCTATCGCCGCTCAAGCGCTCAAGATCTACTTAAAGATCTTCCCGAAGCAAGCACTCAGAATGTAATTGATGGCCGTTTTCTTTCAAACCGCCCTTGGCAAACGACGACGGAAAATTTTTGGGTATTGATCCCCGAAGTAAGCTCACTGCCTCGAGCTGGTGTCTATTTTGACAACATCAGAGTGAGTCTCTATGCCCATAAGCTTGAAAGCGATCGGTTGCAACACTACGTTGATTTTCCGCTGCAAATTATAGTCGGTCAAAGCATTGCCCTCTCACTTCTAGACGTAGGAAGACCCTTTGATGAGAATGATACGACTCATACCATGAACTTTGGCCAGCTCACGGCCGCAGAGACCGGGCGCATGGATATCCGTGTGCGCGCTAATATCGGTCACCGCCTTTATTTTTCAAGTCAAAATAATGGTTCTCTCAGACATGTCTCCAGTCATTCAAGTGTTGGCTATGAGCTCTCGGTTTCTGGTAGAAAGATCACTCTCTCTGGTAGTGCTGGTGCTCCTGCCCTGGCCGGAGAGTCTCAGAGTCCCACGAGTGAGGCGGGTGACCTCTACCCGGTTGAAGTCAAAATTGGTGATGTAAGCTCAAGACCGGCCGGGGATTACCGCGATGTGATCACTGTCAGTGTTGAAGCGATCTAAAAAAAAGGCCCTCTTGCGAGGGCCTTAGTCTTAGTTACTATCGATTTCTTTGACGTGTCTTGGAAGGTATTTCAAGTTATTAGTTGTCGCTTGAATATTCTCCGGCTTCACATTCAAGAGGAATCTCTCCATGGTCCCAATTCCCAGCGTGTAGAGTTCTTTCTCTATTGCTGTAGCGTCATCAGGGGCCGTGGTAGACATCTGGCGTAGTGTCAGCGCTTGATTGAGTTCTTCTTCAGAGCTTGGAGCGACCTCAAGAATTTTAAACGCCTTACTAAGACCAATCTCTTTAGAGAGCTCAGTGAATGCGTCTTGAGAAGCAAGCGCACCACCAGTGACGGCCATCATAAATTCTTGCCAATCAGTCTCATTACTTCTGAGGGCAAAGAGCTTAAGTGGAGTCGGCTGGCCAACAACAGTTGGATTAATTCTTGCCATATACACTTTGGTCATCGCCTCGTGTAACTCCTCTGAGTAGTTCTGCGCAATGAGTGTGGTCTGAACCATATCTCTGGCAATGATATTCTCATCACCAGCACTATAGTTAATTTCACCAATTCTCATACTTGCAAACTGATCGAGGTTGATATTGTCGGCAATATCGCTCTTTCTAATTGTGAAGTGATTCACAGCGCGACGAGCGATGTTGCGCGTTTCAATATCACCAACCAGACCCCATTTCTTAGCTGTCCCAAGGAGGGCCTTCGCGAGCGCTTCCTTACCAGTCTCTGGTAGTCCAAAGAAGTCTTTAATCACATCAATCGAGTCACTTGGTCCATCAATGAGCTCATCGGCTTTGATTGAATAAGTGAGCATATTCACCGGAACCACTTTACCCGTAGGCCCTGTGAAAGGGATGGGGTTGGAGAGTTCATTGCCATTGAGAATGTGCTCAAGAATATTTTCTACTTGAGGAGCAATCTCTGGGTGATCAATGAGGGCCAAGTGATTAGTCTCTGTCGTTGGCTTACCAGACTCACGTTGATAGAGCGCTTTCATCGCCATCATTTTGTCAATCCACACACCACGAGCAAAGCGGTCGTTTGAGTAGGGGAAGTTCGGATTATTGTCTCTAAATCCATTGAGGAACTTACCAACTTCTGCAACAACTTGCTTTTCATCTGCCGAGACTTTGTCAGTGATCATCTTATCAAAACATGATGTTGGGCCATCGACGTGATCAAAACGCACTTCTTCATAGAGGTCAACTAACTTAACCTTTTCAACCTTATTGGTCTTTTGATCGAGAACCGCACAGTAGTGATCAGGTGTTTTGAGAATATCGACAAAGAAATTCCCCACCATCTTAGCTGCATCACGGCGATCGTTAATTTGCTTACAGATAGGGAACTGCTTCACTTGATCAGGTGAACAACCTTGAATCATTGTCAGTGGCCCAAATATTCCTTCAAAGAATTCCCATTCTTCAAAGATATTTCTGATGCGATCAAATTCACGCATTCTGGCGATCGTGTAGCTCACAAGACCTTCAGCGCGGAACTCATCTCTATCGTCACGGAAGTTTCTGTAGCGATAGTTAAGCTTGTAATCTTCAATCTTGGCCTGGGCGACCTCAACGAGAGTAGACCCTTCGTCAAAGCGGTTACAAGTTGCTGAGAGTCCTGCGTTTTCATCCGTACAAAAGCCATAGTCCTTCTTTGGCGCCGGGAGAGTTCCCGAAGCTTCAAGGTCTTCAAGTGTACTTGGAACTTTAACAAATTCTCCGTTTTGAAGTTCAACTTCACGGGCGTAGCCAAAGCGAAGGGCCGCGATGTCGTATTTACCCATGGCCAACAGGTTATTCAGTTCAGAGGCCGAGTAGTCCATGATTGAAGAGTAGGCCGGGGCAGCTCTGAGTCCGAGTGCTTGTGCTTCTGCTTCAGTATAGAAGTTTGCGGCGTCAAATGAACCATTAAAGTTGTGGCGCAGGCCTAGACTGTGACCCATTTCGTGTACAAGAGTTGAGATGTACACAAACGGCACCATGATATCCATGGCACGGGCCTGTTGATCTTTTGAGAGTTGATTCCAACGCTTAAGAGTACCGTCAGCATTCACTACACCCTTGATCTCTTTGATCCCTGGGTAGAGAGTTTTAGCGGTATGAGCAATTCTAAAGAATTCAGTTGCATAAGCGTTGCTTTCACTCCAGCGCGCAAGACGGTTTTCAATGAACTTGAGGTGCTTTTCAATTTTTGAAGCATCATCTTTAACGCTTTCTTGTCTCACTTCTTTAAGACGTGCGTCCATCGCCTTGTAGGCACGATCTTGGTACTTGCCAATGTCGGCCCTACTATCAGCGCTTCCACGCTTGAACTTCGCCAGCAGGTTTGGAGAGACTCTGCTTGCGCGCGGAGCGTGCTGGGCCCTAATAGCTTTTTGCAATTCTTCATTTGTTATTGCACCTGGGGCCTCATCTGAAGGAGCATCGACAGCGATGGTTTGATCGGCATCGGCCTGCTTTTTCTCAGTCTCAGTGAGGTCAACCATACCTTCCCACACACGGCGAGACATAGTGCGAATCACGCCTGAGTACATATTGACGTGACCCTGGAGAATTTCACCAGTGTAGGGGTTTGTAACAGTTGGTGCGTAGCCGAGTAGACCGTTTGAAAGTGGGTCAGTGATGAGCTGGAGCACATTGTGGCGTAGATCCCCCGCAAGCTTACCAGATGGTTCTTCAAGCTTGAGTTGAATTCCAGCATTGGCCTTCTTAAGGGCGATGTTAATGCCATCAAATACCTTGTAGGTGGCCTCTTTAATAAGCTTTTGCTCAGGCTCATTATAAGTGTCACTCAAGTGGTAAGTGATGACTTTTTTCTTTGGATTCCAACGATTGAGTAGGTAGCTTTGATTAGTTCTACTTGGGTCAAATGAATCACCAAGCTTTCTTTCGTAATTTTTAAAGAAACCAAACTCATCGTGATCTGAAATTGGGTACTCTACTTTTTCGTAGTCAGCAGAAGCGAGGTCTTTTAGACGAACAATAGAGTAGTTAAAGCGTACTTTAAAGCCTCCGTTAGAAAAACCGGTGTAGGCGTCAGTGTCGGCAAAGTAGAGCTCGGCAATACAGCGCCATGACTTACTCATCTTATAAGTCTTTTCAAGTTCGATGTTGATGACACCTTTTTTAACTTCATAGCTCGCAAGCGCTGTACCGTTTGGAATTAAGCATGGGTCAGCTTCCACGGTAAAGACGTCAAGAGTGTTAATCTCTTTAACTTGAAGTGCTTCAAAGGTAGGGACAAAGAGCTTTTTCTGGTCCCAAGTGAGGTCATTGTCTGATTGGATTCCAGCAAGACAATTGCCATTGGCATCTTCTTGACATTTGTAGTCTTCATACACGCCAGGGATAAGAAGCACGGGCTTTTCATTGAGAGCATTGTCTCTAAAGCGATCGTCGCGATCCTTTTCATAGACCTCAAGGCCTTGCTTGGTGAATCTCAAGTGAACAAGCTTTTCGTTACCTTGGTAGAAGGGATCGGCCTGAAGCACTTCACGTGGCGTTCCATGAGTCATAGTGATGTAGAGATATTCACTGTCGAGATCAAAATCCTTCTCTTTGCTGAGGTGGATGCGATCGGCGACATTGAGATTTCTCATGAAATCAAATTTTCTAGCTTCACTACTTTTCTTAAAGTAGATGATTTCTGCAAGGTCGCTATTGACATTAAAGTCGTATCTTACGCGCGGGATATCTGAGTCGATATCTCTTTCAAAGAAAAGGGCCACAAAGCTCACATTGCGACTGAAGATGGGTCTCATAATACAGTCAGCAAGATCAATTTGAGCTTGCTCCGCAATATCCATACTACAAACTTCATAGCGTGGATCTCTATCAATTGCTTCTTGCTCAATGATGTGAAGATCACTCTTCTTAGTTGGAGCGAGAAGATAGAGATTTTCGTGAACCAGTCTAGTTTTGAGAATCTTTTGTGAGCTCACCTCTTGGATGCCAAGTAATTTAGCTGCTTGTGATCCTGAGATGATCTTATTGTTGATCTCACGTACTTGGGCCATTTCGTCAGATTCTTTAAATCTTTCATCGAGTTCAAACTTGGAAATTCTTGGCTTTTCAGTAATGAGTAGGTGAGTTGAGATGCGACGATCCACTCCTGAGTGTACTTTTAGATCAGGCAGATCAACGTTGTCAGCATCTTCAAATTCAACAATGGCGTGGGCCGCGCTGATGCGCGCAATGGGCTTAGCAAAACAATCATTCAGGGCAATGCCTGAGCCTGCAGAGAGTTCGCCATCACATTTTTCAAAGCGCGGGTCGTTTCCGGCCATGGCGCGTTCGAGAACCTCGAGCCTATCTTTGTTGGCGGCTTCAAGAATCCAGACGTTACTGTCAAGAACCTTGAGTTTGTAGAGCTTGCTGTCGTCGGCAAAGGTCGCTGTTGGAAAAATTGCCTTGAGCTTGCGCCCTTTTAGGACCTTGTCATTGAGCTTTTCTTTATCAAAGAGAATATCTCTGTAGCTACGAGCATAGGTATAGTCAAAGAGATCAAGGGTTGTGACGACTACCAGAAAGTCAGCTTGCTCTTCACCAATAATTGGCTCGAGTTTTATTGTGGGCTCCTCTTTGCCATCATAGAATTTGTAGCTGAGGGCCATAGGGGCGGCAGGAAGAGAGAAGATGGGCTTAAGCACGCATTCTCTTTCTGAAATTCCCTCTACTTTTGAGGCAATCTCAGCATCACACTTGGCAAAGCGCTGGTCTTTGCCAATGGCCGCAATTTCAATTTCTGTGAGATCAGATCTTTTCATCGGCGCCTGAATCCAGACGTTTTTGTCAAAGACCACCGTCTTTCTCACGCCACTTCCGAGATCTTTTTTAACTTTTAGGTAGGCCTTGAGTTGATCGGCCTGCCATACTTTATTTTGCAGATCTTTAAAATCGTAGATGTAGCGGTTTTCAATTTGCGTGATGCGATCATCGTACTCAAATTTAGTAAAGAGAGTGTTGGTGTCGATCATGGCAAAGTTAGCTTTTGAAGTCCCACTTACTTCTTCAAGATCAACTGTACCGAGAGTTTCACCCTCGTCGTCTTTTTTGAGTTTGAGTCGAACTTTCTTTGCAGCACCACTATAGATGGGCTTATAAACACAAAGGTCTGGATCAATTGATTCAGCTTGTGAAGGTCTGGCGCCACTACAAGTAGTGTAGCGTGGATCACCCTTAGAGAGGGCGAGTTTTTCCATGGTCGAGAGCTCTGAGAGTGTGGTTTTAGCCATCACATAGAGCGTCTCATCGATCATTTTTGCTTTTTTGTCATTAACGGTCGCACTGGCCGAGGTGAGATTGGCAGTTTGAATGTGAAAGAGCTTGGCCACATCTGTGAGGTTCCAATTGCGAGCTTCAAGTCTATCTTTGAGATAGATATCCTCA
Organism: Bacteriovoracaceae bacterium; assembly: GCA_048264885.1. Taxonomy (GTDB): domain Bacteria; phylum Bdellovibrionota; class Bacteriovoracia; order Bacteriovoracales; family Bacteriovoracaceae; genus JBLWXV01. The sequence continues at coordinate 727,155 of JBLXCO010000002.1, read as the reverse complement.
TCATAGTGACCTCTAAGGCCATTGAGGACGCGGTTTTGAGGAACGACATTCATCTTAATGTGAGTGGCCTCTGCGCGTCTGGTTGACTTAAACTCGATAAAGCGCGTCTCTTCATTGAGATCGTTCGGGCGATTTCTCACAATGCCGTAATCGTTTACGTCATAGTGAAAAATGGCCACTGAGGGACGATCTTTATAGTTAACAATCAATTCTTTATTGGAAGTCGATAGGTTGTGACCATCTGTTTCCATATAGGCAATCAATTGACCTTTGGTGAGTTTGAAATTGAATTTAAATTTCTCACCGGCCTTAGTCGACTCAAGTTTGAGTCCATTAAAGAGAGCAGCGAGGCGCTCATCTCCACCCACAAACTTAACTGGTCTAAGTGCGAGTTCATTGAGAGCGTAAATACCTGAGGCCACATCGCTTTGTACTGAAAGCGTTTGCACACCTTCGTCTACGGTCTCAACGAAAGCTGAACCTTCAAACTCTGAAATCGGATGAACATCGCGATCAAAGTCATCGGGCTTTTTCTCTTCCAGCTCTTTAGAGCAACCAGCAACTAGCATCGCCAGCAGCGCTAGTGTGCACGGTAAGCCTTTGAGTAGATTGGACGTGCGTTTAAAATTCCTCATTGTGCCATTCTCCTAATATACCTTGTCGCCTAGAGGCTCAAAGTAAGAGCGAAATAAATTGTCGAAGTATTGTCGTTATAAAAATTAATATCAGTGTCGACGCCATTGGGCGCTAGAGCATTGCCACCATTGGCATGGCCAACTTCAAGGGCGAGCTCATCGGTGGCTTGGTAGCCCAGTGCCTGGATAAATGAGTAGGAGTCGATAGAGTTTCCGTAGTAAGTAGTATTTCTGGCGTAACTAGAGACCGCCGAAAGTGAGAACTCATCGGTCAAGTTATATCCGAGCGTTAGCCTCGCCCCCAGAGAATATTCTGTGTTACTTCCACCGAGCATATTGGTCTTCATGGAGTGAAAGTTGTAGCGCAGGCTTGGGCGCAGTTGCGCCGAAAATGAGTCGATACCAAGTGAGCTCGAGATACTGGGCGCTATCACCAAACCGGTGTTGAGCTTTTGGATCTCTCTAGATGATTCAGACATGGGTAAAATGGCGGCAATAGATCCACTGAGACTATATTCTGGTGTTCGGTAGAGACGGCGCGAATACCCCAAAGAGCCGTCGCTAAAAGCAAATTCGCGCTCTCCTTTTAGGTCCTTGGTCGCCGCTAGGCCAAAACTCACCGAGTCTTCTTTGGTGGGTTTGAGCGCGACGCTCAAATTAAAATCACTGCTCAATTGATGCTCAGGTGTACTGGTTTTAAACAAATTGGAGGTAAGTCCTGAGGAAAAGCTCGCAGAATAGTTCTTAAACGCCGTTTGAGTAGTGGCATCTTGCTCAGTAAGGGTCGCTCCGTGGGCCAAACTGGCCACAGCAAAGAGTGAAGCAATAATGTAATTACCAAGGGTTAGTTTCCCCATACACCTGTCCTTATCCATTCCGAACGTATTTGTCGGATATACATGCAAGCATTTGGCCACAATTTTGGAGACATTATGCAACCATACTTGTCGGTTAAAGGAAGAATATACATGAGGAAAAACGCAATGCGTTAAATTGCTGAAAAGCCTGTAAATCTTACAGAAAAGTTAAGGCTAAATAGAGTTTATATGCCCTATTTCTTAAGGATGCTGCTGGTGAGTAGACCGGTGAGACCTTCGCGGTTTTCTTCCCAGATATCTTTGAGCCCAATGGACTCACTTAATACGGGGCACTCAAAGGTCAATACTGGTGCTTGATAGTGCTCGGGAGCATAGTCACCCAGCGAACCTGGAGTGGGGTGACCTTCAATATCGTCACAGACCGGGTAGCCATTATATTTTTCCAGAAACTCGGCCGCCTCCTTACAATTGCCGTTGTAATTGAGCATGGGCTTCCAGGAGTGAAAACTCAAAATAAATTTCGGCGGATACTTTTGAAAGAGCTTATCGAGATATTGGTTCTCGGCCTCACTCATGGGGCCTTCGCCAGGAAAGTACTTTGAAGCCCGGGCCTCGGGCTGCCAAGACTTACTTGGCAAGTTGCGATTGAGATCAACACCACGAGCATTTGTCCGGGTGCCGGCGCGGTAGCCGTCAATATTGAGCACCGGAATGACAATCAACGGCAGGTCGACGCTATCAGTGGCCTTGAGCCACTCGAAAAGTTGCGCCATCACATAGACACCCTCGACTTCATCTCCGTGAACTCCGGCCATGAGATAGACCCATTTGTCGGCCTTTTTTTCTGAGCGAAAAGACTTAATCTCTTCACCACCAAAAGTTGTTCCTGATTTGAGGTCGATAAAAATCATAAAAGTAGTGCTCCGCAAATTAAAATACTAATCGCCATTTTATGGCACATGACTCTCAGTGTGCAAGTGCTTTCAGATAAAAGCACTCAAGGGGTGCACAGGCAAGTCCCAGAAAATAGTGTTCAAAAATGATCTTGCCTGATACCATTTGACTCAATTTATCATTTGGTTAAACCCGCCTGGAATTAGGATTTTCTCATGAGCGAATCAGAAAAGAAGCTCGACCCAAAGGTTGAGGCAGAAGTTGCGAGACAACTTGAAATTTTAAAATTTGGTGTCACAGAAATCACACCAGAAGATGAATTTGTAAAAATGCTTCGCCATAGTATTACCACCAATACACCCTTGCGCGTGAAGTGTGGCATTGATCCCACGGCCGCCGACGTTCACTTGGGCCACACTGTGCCCTATCGCAAGATGAGACAATTTCAAGATCTCGGACATATTGGCGTGGTCATTATTGGCGACTACACCGCTTCGATTGGGGATCCCACTGGCAAAAACGAGAGTCGCCCACCGCTTTCTCGTGAAGACATTGATTTTAATGCCAAACGCTACATGGATCAGGTTTATACGGTCGTCAATCCCGATCGAACTGAAGTTTGTTTTCAGTCGGAGTGGTTTGCTGAGCGCGACCTTAAAGACGTACTTTCTTGGGCCGCGCAGACGACAGTTGCCAAGCTACTTTCTCACGACACTTTTAAAGACCGCTTGGCCGAAGGTCACTCGCTTGCGCTTCATGAATTATTCTACCCAGTGCTCCAGGGGATTGACTCCGTTTATGTCAAGGCCGACGTCGAGCTCGGTGGCAGTGATCAGCGCTTTAATGTTTTAATGGGGCGCGATTATCAAAAGAATGCGGGAGTTCGTCCGCAAGTGGCCATGCTCTTACCCATCGTCACTGGTACTTGTGGGACTCAGAAGATGAGTAAGTCACTGGGCAACTATATTGGAATTCTCGATGAGCCCTTTGATAAATTTGGCAAGGTCATGAGTATACCCGACAGCATTATGGCCGAGTACTGGAAGTATTTCTCGGGAGTGGGTGAGCAGGAGTTCGCCGAAATTGTGGCCGGCCTTGAAAAGGGTGTGCTTCACCCCAATGAAACCAAGAAGGATTTGGCGCAAAAGATTGTGGCCTTCTTTCACGGGGCGCAAGTGGGCGCGCAGATGCGCACTCAATTTGAAGAAGTTTTTAAAAAGGGTGGCGTTCCAGATGATGCCCCAACTTACGAGATTAAATCTCCCATGGGTGTCTTGAACCTCTTGGCCGAAGCTGGCGTGGTCCCTTCAAAGGCCGAAGGGCGTCGCATGATCACTCAAGGTGCGGTGAGATTTAACGATGGTGATAAGATTTCAGACCAGGACTTTGAAATTAATGACTCCCATAAAGGTCAGGTCCTCAAAGTGGGTAAGAGAAAATTTCTCAAACTCAACTAGTTCCTCTTTTAGGAGAGATTGATGTCAAGAAGAAGCCTGAAGCGCGCTCTTAACGATTTAAAAGATGCGCTGAATCTCGATGAGAGTTTTGATCAAAAGTTAGTTGATGCTTTTGCCCTCATTGAGAGTAAAGTTGATGAATTACCGCTTGATGCTCCCGTCTCAAGCTTAGATGAAGGGGCTTTTCCACTTCCCAGTGAACTCACTGATCTGCAAGAGGGCTACGCTCTTTTTAGTGATGGGGCCTGTCGCGGTAACCCTGGTCCTGGCTCTTGGGGAATTCTTGGGCAAGATGCCAATGGGGATGTGCTCTTTGAGGCCAGTGGAGTGGATGTTCCCACGACCAATAATAAAATGGAACTCACCGGTGCCATAGAGGCCTTGAGACAACTAGAGGCACACTTAGAATGTGTGCCTCAGTGCCCAGTCTATCTCTTTAGTGATTCAAAGTATGTGCTCGATGGCATTAAGTCGTGGATGCCTGGTTGGAAGCGTCGGGGTTGGAAAAAGGCCGATAATAAAGCACCTGAAAATCTCGATCTTTGGAAAGAGCTCGATGTGATGACCAATAAATTTCCCAATCTTCACTTGGTTTGGGTGAAGGGTCACTCAGGTCACCCTCAAAATGAGCACGTCGATCGCATTGCCAATCGCGCTCTTGATGATGCTGGTCTATAGTAATATAAAATTATCTGGAAATAGTTATGAAACAATTTGCCCTTATTTTTCTTCTCATCTTTGCTGGCTGCGCCACAAGACCTTTTACTCACGGAGACAGCGAACACAAAACCTTGGCCGTGATGTGGATGCAAAACGCCGCTGAGTATCGCGCTTTAAGTTATCAGGCCTATAATATTGCTATCGATCGTTTGCAAGAGCTCTCTCGCGCAAAGAGAAAGTCGAAACTTCCCATGGCCGTAATTCTCGACATTGATGAGACCGTACTTGATAATTCGCCTTATGAAGTGAGCAATATCCTGGCCGACCGTTCTTATCATCCCAAGACTTGGGATGAATGGGTTGAAAAGGGGATCGCCAAGGCCCTGCCGGGTGTGGTGCGCTTTTCCCAAGAGGCCACGAGGCTTGATATCGAACTCTTTTATGTCTCTAATCGCCGTATCAAAGGGCTTGAGAGCACGTACCAAAATATGCTTGATCAAAAAATTGTGGTTAAGCGGGAGAATATCTTCCTTAAAACCACCACAGATAGTAAAAAAGATCGCCGAGCAGAGATCTTGCGAACTCATGATGTCGTGATGCTCATTGGTGATAATCTCATCGATTTTCACGAAAGTTTTGAGAACTTGCCCAATTCTTCACGCTCTACCTTCGTAGATTCCTATTCACAAGAGTTTGGACGCAAGCTTATCGTGATTCCCAACCCCATGTACGGGGCGTGGCTTGATGCCATCTATAGCGGCGAAGAAAGTGGGGCTGTTCGTGCGAGAATACGCACGGAGCATCTCTATCCCATTCCATGACTTGAAAGCCTGAAGAGGCAAAGGTAACCTTTTAACATAAAACGATTTTCAAAGGATGAAGACAATGATGAAGAGAGGAATCAAACTCGCTTGTGCGGTTGTACTAACAAGCTCGGCCCTCTTTCTTGCTGGTTGTAAGCAAGATGGAGGCAAAGTCGAACTTAAAAATGATGATCAAAAAACACTCTACGCTCTTGGGCGTTTGATTGGTCAAAGAACTATTCCTGCTATTAAGTTCACCGAAGAAGAGGCCCGTGCTCTAGGTGCTGGTCTTGCCGATCAAGCAGCTGGCAAGCCTGAAGTTGTGAGTCTCGAAGAGTACGCTCCTAAAGTTCAAGAACTTATTAAGAATCGCTTGAACAAAGAAAATGAAGTGAGCAAGAAAGCTGGTAGTGAGTATATTGAGAAATTTCTCAAAGAAGAAGGCGCTCAAAAAACTGAGTCTGGTCTTGCTTACAAAATTCTCACTCCGGGCGATGAGAGTGCTAAGCCAGGCCCAACTGATGAAGTTGAAGTTCACTACCATGGCACTTTGATTGATGGAACTGTGTTTGACTCTTCAGTTGAGCGTGGCAAAACCATTAGCTTCCCACTCAATCGCGTGATCCCAGGTTGGACTGAAGGGCTTCAGCTCATTGGTAAAGGTGGCAAGATTAAACTCGTTATCCCAGCTGAACTTGGATATGGCGATAAAGGTGCTCCACCAAAAATTCCTGGCGGTTCAACTCTTATTTTTGAAGTAGAACTCTTCAATATTAATAAGGGTGAGGAAGCGAAGGGCGAACAAAAGTAAGGCGTTCAACCTTTTAATTTCAATGATTTAAGTTAGAAGCCTTCTGTGGGAAAAACTCCTACAGAAGGCTTTTTATTTTAGTTTTTAGCTAGGTTTTCCGATTTGGGTTTATAATGACCACAAACCTGCTGCCAGGGGGAAACCATGGGCGCTAAGAAAAAAGAAACTAGGGCAAAAACTCACGGACAGAAGACTCATTTGTCCTTGGTAGATCCGCTGGAAGTCGGCACGGTTACTTTTGCTTGTGATCTCTATCCCGAGTACAGCTCATCTTTAGCCGCTATGGCAAAAAATCTCACTAAAAGATCCAAGTCTCACTCGAAAAAAAGAGTGGCCTAAAAAAGAAGGGCCCAGTTAATGGGCCCTGTTGGATTATTTTATTTTGGCCATGACCTCTAAGTCGACGGTTGGCCAGCTTTTGCGAATTCCATCCATGGTGTGAAGGTCTCCACAGATTTCTGTGAGCATATTGTAGGCTTTGGCATAGCCCATTTGAAGTAAGTTGATGGCGCCGGTAAAGACATAATCACCTTGCTTATTCTTATAGTAATCAAAGTAGACATCGTGATCTTTTTTTCCAATGGTGAGCTCTGCTTTGACGATTTGGTGGGCCTCATCGACTTCTTTGATTTCAACGTCGATATAGCGGCCACCCCAGTTTTTAAAAAGTCCCTCGGTGATATTGATATCTCTGGCCTCTGCACCAGCGTCGATTGAATGGGTATCAATCTTTAACTTTGCTTGGGTCATGAGGGTTTTAAAGTCTTTAGCACTTTTAGGGACATTCCATTCAATTGACTTAAATGTCCCAGAGACCGCCATTTTCTCGGCGAATTTATAGCCAGTGAATTTGATTTGTGGGTTCTCTTTGAGGGTGACGGCAGAAAAGCAGTTGAGAGATAGGGCGAAAAGTCCCATCGCTAAGAGGTGTTTCATGAATAACTCCGTAAAAATAATATTTGATATCAATTATACTCTTTGTGAGACCAGAGTGTATGGATAAATGTTGAACGCTCTCGATAGTATTTATTGTAGTAAAAAAAGGCCCACCGAAGTGGGCCTTTTAGCTATTCACACTATAATTTGAGTGATTAGTTAGCTGGCTTGTACCAGCAAAGAGGACGAACGCCATCAGCGTAGCCATCAACGCGGTTACATGTACCAACAAGAGCGTCTGTGTCGCTTACGTCATCATAAGCTGACTTATCACAAAGTGAGCCGTTAAAGTATGTATCGAGACGACACTGAGCTGCTGGGTGGTTGTCATTAGTGCTAGAAACTACGCGAGTGTCTGGAGTTTCGTACTTAAGCTCTGTGTTTGAGTTCGCAAGAGCATTGAAGAGGTTGGCAAGTGAAAGACCGGCCAAAGCTCCACGGTGACAGATAGCGATTTCTTCTTCGTTAGTGAAGTTGGCGGCACACTTGTCAACAACGATTTGTGGAAGTGAAACGCCTCTCATCATAGCTACGTTGTCATCTTTTTCAGCATATTTTCTGAAACACTTTGAAGTTCCGAAGTAGTCAGCTTGACCTTCGTTTGAAGCCCATGAAGAACCCCACCAGCTTCTCTTTTTAGGGAAGCCACCGATGTGGTGACCGATTTCGTGACAAACTACTGTCGCGAAAGCATCTTCAGTAATGGTGTCGTGACGAGCAAGACCACCAAACATTGAAACTTTCCAAGTGTTGCCGATTTGTTGGGCGTAGGCATTTACTGTCCCGTCAGTCCATTTTCTTTCAACTTGAAGTGTTTTACCGAGACCGGCGATGATGGGGGCGTAGATAGCTTCTACTCCATCGATCACTTCGTTGAAGCGAGCTTCGGTCATAGTCTTGTTAGCGCTTTTGTCATTTGGTGCAATCCAGAGGTTGTTGTCTTCAACAATCCCTGAAGTTCCGTGCATGTCGCATGTGTAAGCTGGGCTTGATAGTAGTAGGCCTGCCATTAGGGCCAGAATTCCGTTTCTCATATAATCTCCTCCTTGAATCCAAGAAAATGTCAGCTCCTTGCCAACTATTTATTAGAATTGTGTTAAATATCATTTCTCTGCTCGCAACGGTTTGTCTATTCTCACAAAATAGTTGTCAGTTATTGTTAGGAAATAATTTGCAATTAAATCGCAAAAAGTATTATGGACGGAGATTTCTAAATGTTTAAAATCGTTTTGTTTGTGCCGGTGACTAATAAAGAAGAAGTGAAACGAGCAATGTTTGTCGCAGGTGCAGGTGTGCAAGGAGCATACGAGAATTGTTCATTCGAGGTGATTGGCACTGGCCAGTTTCGTCCGCGCAGAGGTGCCAGGCCCGCCATTGGATCAGTGGATGAACTTGAACAAGTGCAAGAGGCGCGAGTGGAAATGCTCTGCCCGGCCGATTGTTTGGGGCGGGTGATAAGAGCTCTTAGAGAGACCCATCCCTATGAAGAACCCGCTTATGATATCATTCAGACAATTGATCCAAGTGAGTATGCTTAAATTTAAGGATTGCGACTAATGAACCACCGTCACTTAATAATTTGTCTACTCTTAGCACTCTTACCACTAGGCCTTTCTTACTCACAAAATAGCAGTAAGCCAGATGAACCCGTAGATGTTGACAAGCAATTTGAAGAGGCTTTGCGGACCAAGATGAAGAAAGATCGCGAGCTCATTGAGAGCTTTATGAATGATGATCTTTTTAAAAAGTTTGATCAGTTGTTTGAGCAGATGACCCGCGATTTTGAGCAGGGACACTTTGAGAGCTTGCAGAAGTTCTTTGATCGCTCACACTTTGATACCTTTCTTGATAAGAGCGGACTCTTTGATGGACTCGCACTCGGGGAAGGTAAGTGGATTGAAAATCGGGAGGAGCGAATCTTAGTGTTAAAGATTGCACGTAAAAAAGAAGAGCCACTCAATATTGAAATTAAAGATTCTAAAGTGAGGGTCTCAGGGGAAGTGAGCGTAACCTCAAAAAATCCGCTTCCTGGTGGCAAGCCCAGTGAGATTGTGACTAAGAGGAAGATTGAGCAGAGCTATTTGATCCCCGATGATGTCGACGCCACTAGACCTAAATTTGAAAATAAAGAGGGAAGTCTCATGATTCGCTTTCGTAAACTCTCGGCGCAAAAGCAGGAGAGTGGCCAAGAAGAAACCCCTGAGCGCCAACCCCTGGTACCAGAAGAAGGCGATATAACTATCTAATTTTTCGTACTTTCTTATTCTTTCATCGTCTTTTCAGGACCCTAGAGGCCCTTTTGACGCGCAACTGTAGTAAAATACTAAAGCATAAGACCGAGCGTGCCGATAGGGTAAATATGAATAGACTACCATTACCCCTTTTTGTCTTACTCGCTGCCGGTGTTTTCTGGACCTACCGCGTACTTGCCCTGGATTACGACTATGGCAAGGCCCAAGAATTTCAGGTTCCCGAGCGTCGAGTTTCCATCATCGCAACCGATACGGGATATTATCCGCGCGAGCTCAGCGTGTTTGAAGGGGAGAAGGTGCAATTCTTTGTGACTTCTACTACTAAAGCACCCTCGTGTCTGATGATTCCAGGACTCGAGCTCTTTATGGCCGCAGAGAAGGGTCAGGTGAGTGAGGGGCAGGCCTATTTTAAGCGCCCAGGCGTTTATGATTTTGAGTGCCCGGCGGGAAAAATAAAGGGCCGAATTACGGTTTTAGAGCGCCCAGAGAAAACGAGAGAGCGCCAAATGAAGCGTGAAATTGCCTCGGATAAACTCCGAGTGTGGATTCCGCGCGATAAGTAGGTAGAGTATGTCGAGCGTTTTTAGCGATGCTATTGAACAGTTTTTATCACCGATTAAAAGTCTTCTCGATGACCCGAGTGTCTCGGAGATTATGATTAACGGTGCTAAGGAAATCTTCGTCGAGCAAAAAGGCCTCGTTCATAAAGTACCCAATACCTTTCAAAGTGAAGATGCTCTCAATTCAGCAATGCGGGCCATTGCTCAAAGTGTGGGCCGAGTGATTGATGCCGACAACCCGCGCCTCGATGCTCGTCTGCCCGATGGCTCGCGTATTCACGTGGTTCTTCCCCCAATGGCCAGACAGGGAACTACCGTTGCCATTCGTAAGTTTAGTGAAGAAAAACTTACCCTTAATGATCTCATTAGCTTTGGCTCTCTTAGTAAGACGGCCGCACGATTTTTAGATGTTTGTATTTACCTTGGGAAAAACGTCATCGTCTCCGGCGGGACGGGCTCTGGTAAGACCACGATGCTCAACGTTCTAGGGACGCGAATTCCCAAAACACAGCGATTAATTATTATTGAGGACGCCAGTGAACTTCAAATCCACGCCGATCACGTCGTGTGCTTTGAAACGCGAAAGGGCGATCCCTCGCGCGGTATTACCGAGGTGAGCATTCGCGATCTGGTGGTCTCATCAATGCGTCTGCGTCCTGACCGAATCATTGTAGGTGAGGTTCGCGGTGAAGAAGCTCTTGACCTGATTCAGGTGATGAACACTGGTCACGATGGGTCGATGGGAACGGTGCATGCCAATAACCCCGTTGACGCCTGCACGCGCCTCGAAACCCTGTGCTTAATGGGTGACACTAAGATCCCCCCCGATGCCATTCGAAAAATGGTTGGTTCGGCGATGCAAATTATTGTTCAGTGTAGCCGCTATCACGATGGCGGACGCCGCGTTTCTCACATCAGTGAAATTCTTGGCATTGATAAGAATGGCAATTACGTCTCACGCGATATCTTTCGCTGGGTACAAACTGGCAAGGACCCCGAAACTGATCGCTATATTGGTGAAATGGTGCCTTGTAATTATGTGCCGACCTTCTTTGAAGATATTGTGGTCAACAAGCTTCCCTTTCCCAAGCGCGATTTCATCTCGCCTGAGTGGTACACCAATCTGAAGAAGCAAGCTGCTTAATTAGCAAGTGGTTCAGATATATTTACACTCATCAATATTGAAGGGAATCTGTTCGAGAAAGGGCCCCTTCACTTGAGTGTTCCGATGATGTATTTAAAAGTTCTTTAACTCTTCTATTTTTGACCTCGGTCAGGTACCTGAAGGCTTCGCGAAGTTTTTCGTCTGGAAGGTCAGTCATATTAAATAATTCGTCGTTCTGATCATTTACTTTTCGTCTGGCAAGTCGCTCTAAATAGGCAATGTGATCTTCTCCGATTAATCCACGCTTAAAAGCTTCTTGGTAAATCGGTGTTCCTGGAAATGGAGTCAGGTACTTAATTGATGCGGGTACGACAGGTGAATTTTCAACAAAGTCAAACATTTTTTGAAGTGATTCATCGCTCTCACCGGGAAGTCCTACTATCAGATTTGCCATGACCAGAATGCCAGACTCTAATGTCATATTGATGGCCCTCATAATTTGATCAACGGTTTGCTTTTTATTAGTGATCTTGAGTATTTCATTGTCCAGAGACTCGACCCCGTACCAAATCTCTTTGCAGCCTGTTTTTCTCATGTGGTCTAATAATTTTGGTTCACATTTTTCAACCCGAGTGGAGCAAGACCATTCAAAACCGAGGTCTCCTAGAGCGTCGCATAGGTGCCAAGTGCGCTTCATGTCAGCAGTAAAGGTGAGATCATTAATGTAGAGATAACTGGTTCCATGAATATTCTTTAAATGGGTGAGTTCCTCTCTTACTCGTGCCACCGACTTAAATCCCATTTTGGGAATATTAACGTAACAAAAGGTACAGCGTGCGTAACAACCTCTTGCGGTAGTGAGGCCCATCTCTGGAATTTTTGGATTCTTCTTGATTGAGGGGTAGAGCTTAAGATCGGGAATGGGAACAGAGTCCAAAGTTTTAATTTGTGGGCGTGGATTCGTCAGGATGACTCCGTTGTCGGGAGTTTTTAGAGCAATGCCGGCAATGTTTCGCGCCTCTTGAGCAGGGCGCTGATGTTCAATATGATCTAGTAGCTCTAAAAAAGAGAGTTCGCCTTCTTGAAGGACAGCGAAATTCGCATCACAGGCACGCATGATCGGCCCAGGCAGACTCGAGACAAGGGCCCCACCAATAATAATTTTTATATCGGGATTCAACTCTCGGGCACGCTTTAAAATACTTTTATTTTGAGGTACTGAATCGACGAAGGTAGGCATAGCGAGAACTCCGCCCCGCATGGCCGCTCTTTTGGCCGCTTTTTCGGGATCGGCATTCGCTCTCAAATCAATCATTTCTACATCCCAGCCGGCGTCTCTTGCAACCGTAAGTATATAACTGACACCTTCGCTTGGAGTATGAAGAAGAAACTCTCTTCTTAGTGTTGGAGCTTGATCGGTTGCGGGAAAAATCAAAGTAAATTTAAGTTCAGAATTAGTTTTTCGTGGATTTCGTGATTGGTGAAAGAGGCGCTCTTCCCAGTGAGAGGAGAAATTCTTTACTGTCTCAAGTTTTGCGTTTGCCATCGCAATTACCCCATATCTAATAAAATTTACTTTAGATATGATCCTAGCATTGCTCCTGGTCAATTTAAAGTGCGCTCAGGGACTTTTATGGCGATCATTACCTAAGTTAGTAAAAACTAAATCAGGTGATAATCGATCAGCTAAGTTGAGACATTATATTCAATCGCACGCAACTGAGCTTTTCTTCTTTAAGTCAGAAATTGCGATCGCTTAATTTAGAGCTGCGGTCTGGTCCCAACGATCAGAATTAGGGCAAAGACGAGTCCGATTGCAAATTCTAAGCGGTGGTTTTTAGAAATTTTAAGTAGTTTTTTCATAGTGTCCCTCCATACTCTCTCTGCCATGAATAACATTCATCGTACGAGGAGTCCGGCCACTATGAAAAAATGTAGGGGTAAGTATAACGTAGCCTATAACACACCAATAGACACGGTCTGCGATACCACCTAGCGAGAGGTGAACGTGATAAATGAGAAAAACTGGCAGGTGTGTGGCGAGGAATATAGCCAATGTCTTAGTGTCAATGTCTAGGCGATCTCTATGGTTAGGTCGAAGCACTGTAAAAGTGACGTAGATCAGGGCGAGATAACCAAAACCCACAATTATCATAAATGGCCAGCCCCCAATCACTCCGGCGGAGAGAAAAATATTGTGGGGATCTTTAAAGGAATTGTAGGTGTCGACATCGCCATCACCTGAGCTGGTCATAAATTTATAGAGAATTCCAAGTCCTGCGTGAGGGCTTCTTAAAAAGAGGTCACCTCCGCGCACAACTTCTTCCCATCTGGTTTCAAATCCATTTTGAGCGGGCCTGCCTAAAAGAGCGCGCTCTCCCGAGGCGACTTCATAGAGGGTGTCGCCCACAACGGGCGCCAGGAGAGAGAGGCTAATCGTCATTGAAGCGAGCACAAAGAGCCGTCCCCACTGCTCAGCGCGAGTGCGCTTACCCAGAAAAAAAAGCGCCAAAAGACAGGCCAAAAAGAGCGAGCCCATAGCGGCCTTTGTAGCGGTGAGGGCCACGGCCAAAAAGCAGAGAGCGGTCACAGCGATTGAGCCCATGACTTTTGGCACCGAGACCTGCTCGCTAAAGAGCTTTGGCCAGCGCGAGATCAGAAAAATTGCCGCGATTGAACTCATGGTGACCATGTGAGGGATATGTTTGGTGATGCCCACAAAGCGTCCACCGCGAAACATGCTAGAACCAAAGAGGGGAAGTAAGGCCAGAGAGCAAAGCACGATGAGGACCGAATGCCACAGCATCACTTTAACAAAGCGTGAAACTGGATAGTGCATGGGAAGAATAAGGCCATAGAGCAAGACGGTGATAGTGGCCATGATGGCGCCACTCATTTGAAAGAGCATTGATTTATCGGGGTGGACAAAGGCCATTTGAACGAAGGTCTGAATGCATAGGAGCGCCACAAAGAGGATGAGATAAGTGCTGTAGAGCCGTGCTCCTGGGCTCCAAGGTCCTTTTCTGAGGTTTAAGATAAAGCCCGCGCCAAAGCAGAGGTTACCCACAATATTCACATAGGGATGAATTCCTCCCTGATAGATCAGCGGGGGGATATTGTAGGGAATGAAGTGAGCAAAGGCCAAGGAGAGTTTTGAAACGAAGAAGAGACTCACGAGCGCATCTCCAAAGAAGAGCGCCCATTTATTTAGCACAATGGGGGATTGAGCGTGAGAGTCACTCATTAAATGCGGTCATCAATCGCAATGACAGTTAAAGCAGAAGTGAGGATCACACTGAGAATACTAATTGCTTTCCAGGTATCATTGCTAATAAAAGGTTGTTTTTCTTTGATGAAGACCACGTCATTGGCCTGGAGTGAGTACATCTGGGTGTGTCCCTTTTCAAGCGCCTCACTCATATTAAACTTTGTGGTCTGAGCACTTGACTCAGTTTCATTGCTAATAAAGACGCTCTCAAGGTCAGCGTCTCTTGAAGTTCCTCCGGCCAGACTAAGCAGTGTTGTGAGCTTCATTCCCTTGGGAATGTGGTAGAGTCCGGCATTTTCAATAGAGCCTAGCACGCGAATGGAGATGAGTTCTTGCTCGCCATAGGACTGATAAATATATTCGGCAGGGCGACCCGGGTTAATTTTAATTCCCGTCTCAAAAGTTGAGGAATCGAGTTGGGCAAAGGCGCTACTGGAAGTGAGCAGCAGTGAACTTGTACAAATAATGGTGCAAAGGAAGTGAATTAGTTTGTTCATGTTGTCTCAAGTGGCATTAGTTAAATTTATTAGTTATTTTGTACATTATGCCAAAGCAGAGCTCATGAGTCACTGCCAACTGGCCGATAAGACTCTAAATTTAAGAAAGTTAAGAGATGGATAATACTGAAGTTCAAAACTATTCTATAGCGAGTGCGCTCTTTCAGGTACTCGGGAAGTGGAAAATCTTGTTGCTGCTGGCCATGATTTCCGTTCTTTGTGCTCTTCTAAAGCACAAGTTCTTTCCCGTTTATCCTGGTCAGGGAAAGCTCATGATTAAAGATCAGGGTGGGGCGTCGCTGGGCACTGTGCTGTCTGAGTTTGGGGGACAGAGCTCACTCATTGGCCCTCAGAGCACCGAGTCTCGTATGATGCGCTCTCTGGCCTATCTGGAGACCATGAACTTTAGTGAACAACTGGCGCGCGAACTGTGGCGTCAGCTCCACGATAAAGAGCTCCCAGAGGCGATTCATAAAGAACTCTTTTCTTTTTTGGTCTCCCTTAACCTCGATGTGGATAAGGGCCCCGATGACGTTGAGGCAGCGCGATCGCAAGACCGACTCGCCCATTGGCTGCGCCACAAGCTCAATTGGAATACCATGAAGGGTGGGCAACTGGTTTTGGGCCTTAAAACGGATCGTCGTGCTTGGACCACTTACCTCATTAACGAGTCTCTGGTGCTGGCCAAAAAGCAACTCACCAAAAGAGAGCTCGAGGATGTGGATGAGGCCACGGCCTTTTTTAGAAGAGAGATGGAAGAGGTTGAGCGCAGGTTAGACGTACTAGAAAAGTCGACCGTGAATAAGCTCCAGCAGTCAAAAATTCTAAATCTTGAAGCGGCCCAAGGAGAGGCCAGCGAATACCTCACGGGGCTGCAGAAAAATATCAATGATCTTCAGCTTAAGATTCGTGAAGGTGATGCGCTTCTTGCTGACCTCAAAAAACGCGCGGCCAAGGCGCGAGATAAGAGTGAGGCCGAAGCACTCTCTAAATTTGCCCTGTCAGGACGGATTAAACAGCTGCAAGATGAGCTTAAAACCATGCGCGTACGCCTAGGCACGCTTAAAGATTATCTCAAGTCCTATGGTAATCGGTCGCAGTCACTACTGCCCTTTCAAAATGAGATGGAGCGTTTGCGGGCCAATTATGCCTTTGAGTACAAGGTCTATGAAAACCTGCGCGATGGGATGGCCAAGCTCGGTCTCGAGCGCACGTTTATTGAAAATCAAATTGAAGTTCTTGAGCGCGAGCGCGCTTTTCGCGTGAGATCTAGGCCAGGGCTTTTAGTTCTGATTTTGGTCGCCTTAACTATTTCCCAAATTGTGGGACTGGCCGGAATTACAATCTTTGAACTTTTGTCGACTAAAAAGTAAACTATAAGGATGAGAAATAATGACCATCATCTTCATGAAGTCCTAAAAAGCGCCTTTGACTCAAGCCAGGACCGCGCCCCCATTCGCCTTGAATGGGATATGCACGATAAAACTCAGTTTGAATTAAATTTCTACTACTCCCTGGCCGGCAATACCAAAGGTCGAAAGCGCGTTTATGACGTGAAGATGACTTATTTCCTCCCGCACTCTATAGGTCTCACTCAAGACACCTACCGCGCCTCTGATTTCTATGGGCATATCTTTACCTTTCAGATGATTGAGGCGCCCAGAACAAGTGATAGCCCCGAGCAGATCGTCTTAAAGTCCCTCGAGCAATTACTCTCTAAGCAAGTTAAAGAGGAAGCGCTGGCAAAAAAGGCGATTTATGATGTCAAAATCTTTGGCTGTATGATCGATCGTCAATTTGATGTGCTCTCAAAGAAAGTCTCTGGAGACAAAGACAATAAGGGAATTCCCAGCGAGGCCATCCGGCAGGAGTTTCAAGATATTATTGATCGCATTCACTTTTACCGTCACCGCTACGTGGAAAATATCTCAAAGTTTAATGGGGAAGAACTTAAAGAAGCAATTATGGGGGTGGATGAATTTCTCTCAAACCTCATTGAGTTTCGCGTCCTGCTCTTCTTTGGCCATCTCTTAGGCGTTAAAGGCAAGGTCGAACTCGGAGACTTAAACGACGAAGAGGGCATGATTGTTGGCCTGCACGCGCAACGGGTAAAGCTCGTTTTGGATGATGAGATTTACTACCGTAAAAAACAGGGCTACATGAATTTAAGAAGTGATTCAAAGCCGCGTGAAAAAGAAGAATTTTATTTTAGGCACTCACTGCTAAAGAAATTTGTGCGCGAATGTCTCTACATTCAAAGTACATCTAAAAGAAAGGAGCGCTTTCACCGCAATATCACCGCCGCCATGGGGGCCTCTCTGGCGGCCCTGTGGGCCGCTCTGGCAGAAGTTCAGCGCATGGAGATTATGCTCAATCGCAATACTACGCTCAATTATGTTCCACTAGTGGGAATTGCGGTGGTGGTCTATGTTTTTAAAGACCGCATTAAGGATCTCTCTAAAGAGTTTCTCTACTCAAGACTCTCAAATTTTTTTCCCGATCTACGAACGGAGCTGGTGTATCGCAACTTCACTCATCTTGGTGAGCGATTGCGTGTTCACTTAGGCCAGACCACTGAAGTTGTGCGCATGACAAAGTGGGAAAAACTCTCAGACGCCGTGAAGGCGCTTCGCAATCACAAGCGCTTGGCCTCTTTTATTGGCATGGATATGGGTGAGCATATCTTTGAAGTCAATCGAACTTTTAAGACGGGTGACGCCAATTATCAGGAAGCGGCGATTATGGGTCTTAGAGATTCATTTCGTTTTGATGTCGATCACTTGCTCTCAAGACTTCGCAATCCCAAAAAGCGCATTCTTCTCTACGATCTTGAGTCAGGTGGAGAGAGGGTGAAGGCGCAACGCACTTATCACGTTAACGTTATTGTCGAAGCGCGCGTTCGATCTGAGAAAAAAAGCAAAAAAAATCGTAATTTGGCGCCAAATATTTTTATCAAGCTAAGGTTGGTGCTCAATAAAGATGGCCTGGTGAGGGTGGAGGAAATTCTTCCCACTGACGCAAGTGAGGACGACGAAAAACCTAAGAAAATCAAAGCCCCAAAGCTTGAAAAAGAGCCTCTTAATGAAGATGGGCCAAAGAGTGTTGTCGCCGGTGATCCGACGACAACAGGTGCAAAATAATTTTAAATTTCTTCGTAATCTCTTCTTTTATTCGCAGCGTGAGAGTAGCCACCTGGACGAGGGCCCCCACCAGTGCGCGGCTTATCAAGTGCTTCATTTACTCTTAATACGCGACCAAAGATTTCTTTGCCATCAAGGCTTGCGATAGCCGCTTGGGCCGAATCGGGGGCATCGTACTCTACAAAACCAAAGCCTTTACTTCTTCCAGTGGCGTGGTCCTTAATGAGGCGAGTGCTCTTAATGGACCCGTGTTCTCCGAAGGTCTCGGCCAGTTGTTCTTCGGTTACACTAAAGGCAAGGTTGCCGACGTACAGTTTCGTTTTCACAGAAATTCTCCTTGAAGGTGGACACTCACGATCAAATTGCGAGGCACAGGTTAAAATGAAATGAATATTTTGGGATTAAAGATAGAATGTTCATGAAATCAACTGATAGGACCTCTTCGCTCATCCACGATGTCTTAGTTACTCATCATGGGTCGGCCCCAAATACTGGAGCGGTTCAAACTCAATTGATTATATAGAAAAGACGAAAACTGGTAAATAGATTAACGTTAGACTAGGTAAGCTTTTGAAATCTTGCGATTTCTTCGCGCTGTCTTTTGTTGGAGTCCTCCATGCGCTTGGTGAAATCGTCAACTAAAGTGGACACTCTACGGTCATTTCGATTCCTGAGGTTGCGTAGCTCGTTTTGATGGCCCTCTTTGAGCTCTTCGATCTCGCGCTCCTTCATTTGAACGACTTCATCATAGGACTTGGTGATACTGGCGAGTTGGCGTTGGTGTTCTTCGCGAATTCTCGTGCGCTCTTTTTCATTCTTGGTCGCCATCTCTCTCATGCGATCGAGCATGGAGGTTTTAAGTTCATCGTAGCGCTTTTTAAAATCTTTATTTGAAAACTCTACGCGCTCAGAGAAATCCTGAGCGTCCTCGGCCCGCTCCGAGGTGAAGGCCTCCTTCACATTCTCAAGCTTATTGTCAGCTAGTACTTCTAGCTCTCTAAGCTCTGCGCGGTGAGACTCGCGTGCTTTATCGAGATCCTCTCGACTTCTGTTGGTGAGATCGCGAATTTTTTTAGTGTAGCTCGTGGTATCAACCGACATTTTTACTCCGTAATAGAGATCAGCGCTGTCACTATTGTCTCAAGGAGTGATGGCGCAATCAAGCGGTCAAGGATTACCGCCTTAGGAGATGTCGACCTCGATGCCCTCTTCATTGATATTGAAGGTGAACTCTTCTTTTTCAAGCTCACGGGTCTTTTCAATAATCTCTTCGAGGTCTTCGGGCTCAAGCTCTGGGTCTAGGTCAAATTCATAGGAAAAACAGGTCACGATGTGAATTGCTTCGCGGTAGTGTCTGGGAGCTGTAAATTCATCACAGAAAAACTTAATATCAACTTGCTCGCATTCTTTAGCGATCTGAATGTCTACTTTCATTTTTTGAATTAACCCTTTTAGTGTTTAAATTTAATACTATGATATTAATCTAAACTTTCCGAGAGCGAATCTTTTTTTAATGAGCAAAATCATTTTTGATGGGCGCAAGTTAAGGATTTTGCTCCCATCTTTTTTTAAAGAATTGGAGAATTTTCTTACGATGAAAGTAGGAAGTGATGACTGAGCCCACGTGGCCCGCATTCACAATTTCCGCCTTGGGGCGCCCAAGGGCACTCCACAGTTCAAATTGCTTGCTGGTTGGAACTGTTAAGTCATTTTGTGAGATGACCATCTGAAGGCGATCGCTCTTAATATAGGGAGCTAGCGCTAATGGATCGACTTCCATATGCGCGCGTACTCTCTGCTCGTATTCTTTGAGACTTGAGATGCCGTCGGTTCTCATGCGGTGATTGCGATAATTGACGAGCAGTTCTTGATCGGTGTTGGCCAAAATATAGGGGATATCACCCCCGGCCACATAGATCATGGCCGCGCGCGCTCTGGGGTCGACTCCCAGTAGGAGAGTGGTGCGGATGCCACCGAGTGAAGAGCCAATGGCGGCAATTTTATGAGCGTCCACCTCAGGTCTGGCACTGAGTATATCGAGTTGCGAGCGCACTGCCGCCGTGGCCCGCAAGAGAAAATTATCAAAGTCACTCATGGGGCGACTTAGTTCCGAGATATCTTCAGGAATTTTTGAGATAAAGGCATGGTAGCCCTCTTTGGCAAAAAATTTTGCCAGCCCTAATTCTACTGGAGTGATGCCGCGGATGACGGGTTGGATCAGGATGAGTGGTCGAGGTCCACTCTTTTCACTTTGATAGTAGTAAAAAGAGCTTGGAAAGGGCGTGCCGTCAATGGGATTAAAGCCCTTAATTGTGCCCTCATAGATATTGTAGCCGCGCTCCTTAGAGACGTGCTCAAAGCTTTGCAGCCCAGCTGGAGGGATATAGTCAAATCTATCCCTTATATCTTTGTTACCCAGCTTTTTTAGTGTCGCAGCGGGTAGACATGTGCTGGTACACACCAAGAAAAACACAGATACCATGAGGCCAAGTGCTAGTTTTTTAGAGATAATGGTGAGGTGGCGAGCAGGTGAGGTCAAAATCATCCTTGAATCCCTGTGGTTTTATAACTATGTATATTGATTATTTTATCGCTCACAGAAGTGGAACCCTAGATGGAATATAGTACCCCCTTAAACGAGACAATTACTCCCTACCGCGCAGAGACCAGCGGAATTATCATCGAAGTCGCACCTTTGTTTATGCCCGAGCACTCTGATGAAAAGGAGAGTAGTTTTGTCTATTTTTATGGGGTTAAGATGACCAACACTCGTGATGAAGAGGTTCAACTCCTGGAGCGTCACTGGATCATTCGCGATGGCAAGGCCTGCGAGAGAGTGGTTTATGGTGAAGGCGTCGTTGGCCAAACACCCTATCTTAAAAGTGGGGAGTCCTTTAAGTATCATAGCTACTGCCCCTTAAAAACGCCCACCGGTTCTATGAGGGGATACTATATCTTTGCCAGTGAGAGTCTCGGAGAATTCAGAGTTGAAGTTCCAGTATTCTTCCTGCGTCCGCAAGACCGCGCCAGTTGTGGCCGGGAAGAACTCTACAACTCGCGCGCCCTGAACTCTGGGTTTAACTCAGATCAAAGTCAAACTCTTTAAAAAATTATTTTTGCTCTTTTAAGAGGTCGCGGATTTCTTCTAGTAGGACCTCCGACTTTGGTGGAGCAGCTGGAGCAGCGGCTTGCTCTGCCTCTTTTTTGCGCTCGAGAGACTTGATGAACTTAACCAAGCAAAAGATTGAGAAGGCAACCAAGATAAAGTTAATAATGGCCTGGATGAATAGACCGTAGTTCATGCTAATTAAGGGCTCATTGGCCTCATTGTAGGTGAGCACCCACTTTAAGTGTCCAACCTTTACTCCGCCCATCAGAATTCCCAGTAATGGGGTGAGAATATGGTCTACAAGTGCTTTGACAATCGCCGTAAAGGCCGCGCCAATAATGATCCCCACTGCCAGGTCTAGAACATTGCCTCGCATGGCAAATTCTCTAAATTCTTTAATAAAGCCCTTCATCTTCTCTCCGATGTTGCGAATTTTTAATCTCTCTTATTGAACTTAATTGCGCTGGATTTGAAAATAAATTATTAACTCGCTCGCAACCAAGATCCCTTTTATAAATATTATCTAGGTTCTTAAAAGCCAAAGGCAATGGAGGCCTTGAGACCCCCCAAATTATCTATAGGGGTTAAGGTAAAGAGAAAAGGCAGTCGGCGGTGATAATGGTTATTGTAGATCCCGATAGCGTAGGCGGCGCCCAGAGTCGCCCCGGCAATGGAGTCGTGATAATAGTGGCTTCCATCATCAATGCGACTATAAGTGACCCATGTGGCAAGAGCAGTTGAGAATATTCCCCAGCCTGGCCCATGCAAAAGCCACACAGCAGTGGAGAAGCTAAAAGAAGAAGAGGCGTGGCCAGAGGGAAAGGAGTCATTTTTATACTTATCTTTGGGCCGGCCTTGCCTGACTAGGTTTTTAAGAGCGAACGTCGCCAGAGCGCTATAGACCACACTCTTTCCCACGTACTCAGTATTTGTGAGGGCGTGAAGATTTTCTCCCCAGGTCGTTGAACCATATTGAATTAGACCATAGCTAATGGGGAGGGCGCCCCAGCCCAGAAAGTCGCCCACCTCGCGCCAGGGTTTGCTGCGATTGCCCTCCTTGGCCCAGTTGCGCTCTCTTTGATCGTTAAAATTACGTGAGTAGGTCAGATAGGAGACCACCCCGCCGGCCAGCAGAAGGAGTGAAGAGTGGTAGGTAAAAGGCGCGATCACGTTATCAAGTTCATTGTCAAAGATGAGCTGTCTTCCGTTTGGGGCCGCTATCATTTCTGGGAGCGGCCCTGAAGTCTCCTCTTGTGCAGGCGGCGCTGTCCAGGCCACAAGGGGAAGGAGGAGTAGCGCGCTCAAGGAAAATAATTTGAATGACACTATTTTTAGTATGACCACTGCAGTCCAAACTCTACATCATCATTAAGGTTTGTATTGGCGTAGACGATGCCTCTTTGAGGGGCATCGAATATCCAGCCTCTCATCCAGGTAGAAAAGAACTTTCCAAGGGCGTAGCCCGCTAAGACATCACTGAGGTGATGCTTTCTCGCTTCCATGCGGGCCCAGGCGACAGTGAAGACGAGCGCTTCTTGAGTAAGTGAAATGGGCAGACTGTTACTGGGAGTGGTGTGGGGTTCAATATTGTAGCGAACTTCATGGCTAAGGACACTCGCAATTGCCGTATGGGCCGAAGGGAAACTTTGGTTGTTAGAACCGTCGGGGCGCAGCCTGCCGCTGCCATCTTTCACAAGAGTATTTGTGACATAGGTAAGTGCCGTTGGAGGGATAAATGCACCAAAGTACCAGGGGCTCACATTTGGAGTGTAGGCATAGTGCAGACCGGCCGAAGCAAGAGTCATCGCTGGAAAAATGTAAAAAGCAATAATGTCACTGTAGTTTTTCGCCCGCTCGACTGAGCCATAGATAGGGCGATGCTTGGAAGCGTAGTCGGTGATTTCACCATCAAGCGGAGATACTCCTACTGCTAAGGCCAGGGCCGCCGGTGACCACACCCAGGCAGAGGTGAGGGCATTGATTAAACTGCTGCCCATTGATTGCTGGGCCTGCGCTGAAGAAGCGCAGAAGAAGCAGAAAGAAAGTGTCAGAATAAATTTTTTTAACTTGAAGGTGTAAGCGCTCATTGCTCACATGATATTTGAAGTGAGCAGTGGCGACAAATAACTTACGCGGCTTTGGCCATGTTTAGGCCCTATTACAGGGCGCCTAAGTAATCTCTAGGGGATGATCTTTGACAAAACTTCTTCTCCACGCTCATGACGACGTCCATCAGCGGCTCTTCTTAGGTGATAAGCATGACGATAGACATGACCTCGTCTAAAATGGGCGAGAACTTTTGCCTGGAATTCACTTCTCACGCGCGCTTTTACACGGTCATACTCTTGCATAGAGAGGCTCTTTCTAAGATTTACTTCGACACGAACTTGTGAGCGCTTGGTGATTTCTTCAATGCTATTTTTTACGATCTCAATCAGGAGTGCTTCTTCTGTTGTTTTTGTACTCGCTAGGGCCTCTCCGATTGCCTCTGCAATGTAAGCATCGTCAGGGGCCGAGCGCAGAGTTTGATCAATCTTTGAAGCATCTCTTAGGAAACCTAGGATTTCTGTTTTTTTATCCGCTAAGCTGTGCGCCTCGCGCCCTTGTAGCTCTAGAGCGAGATCGTAAAGTCTGGCGATGACTAAGGACGCGCGCTTAGCGCCTCCCATAAACTTTTTAAGTTCCGCTTGACGTGAGCTTTCAAGATCTTCTCTGGTTTTCGTTTGTGAGAGCTCTTGGGCGAGCTCAACGTACTCATCTACTTTTTCAATCGGAGTGATTAAGATTTCCTTGTTAAATGAAGTACTGATAAATTTTGCGGAGTCTGCTAGGAAACCGTTCGACTTTCTAATTTCTCCAATTGAAGACTCTAGTCCATAAACCTTAGCGTCTACAACCATCGGGTCGAGGTCTTTAGAGAATCGGTCATATTCACTGCGCGCCAGGGTTTTCCCGGCAATACGACTCCAGCCTTTTCGATGTTTGTCTTGATAATTTGAAACCGCCATGATGTCGTTTTCTGGATTTCTATAACGATCTGGATAATTTTCGAGAGCAATGCCATATTCAGCAATATTGACGTTCTTTACACGAAAGTCTTCTTTGACTTTGTAGCGCAGTTCTTCTTCCCATTTATTATAGGTATCAAGTGCACTTTCTGAAGTTTGATGGGGGTAGCCTGATGATTGAAGAAATTGTCCATACGCTTGCTGAGGGTTGGCTTCACCTCTAAACTTTTCAAGATGCTTTTTGATCTCTCTTTCAACAGTTTCTCTATAGTCTCTACTCGTTGTTTTAAAGTAATTTCTCTCGCCTCTTTTTTGACTGAAGTTAGCAAAGCTTTCAATATAGCGCTGATAGAGCATGCGGTTGAGGGTATCTTCGTAGAGCTTCTCGGCCAGCTCATCAAGTTGCTCTTGATAGAGCTCGTAATTGCCATTGGTGCTCTTAAAGAGACTCATTTTTACTTTATCACTGATGACATAGTTTTTGGTGTAGACACCGACATCATAGTTGGTGATTACTTTATTTTCTGAAGCGCCTGCCATCCAAACGCCTTTGAATTCTGCCATAGCATTGGTTGCAAAACAGATTGCCCCAAGACATGCAATTTTATTAATTTGAGTAATCACGCGTACCTCGTTTCTAATTATTCGTCGTCAAAAAGATAGTCTTCGTTTCTGGGAGTGCCGGTGTTGCCAAAGGTATAGCGAACATTCACACCAAAAATAACCTCTCCGCCATGATCTTCGCTATTTCTGTATCTAATTTCAGGTCCCATGGTGAGGTTCTCTGTTAGAGCAACGTTGGCCCCAAGTGCCACCTCGTAGAGCTCCTTACTAATCCATGTTCCTTCAACGACGACGTTGGTCGTTTCGTGAACGCGAACCATGATGCCGCCAGTGAGGCCGAAATTTGAGTTTTCATATTTGGGGTTGTTAGTGAAGTACATGGCCTCGGCCCAGCCCACGACGTAGCCATCTGTGGTTTCA
Source organism: Bacteriovoracaceae bacterium (assembly GCA_048264885.1). Classification (GTDB taxonomy): domain Bacteria; phylum Bdellovibrionota; class Bacteriovoracia; order Bacteriovoracales; family Bacteriovoracaceae; genus JBLWXV01. Next base: position 702,218 of record JBLXCO010000002.1, on the reverse strand, counting down.
CCAATGAGACCAATGCTAGTTCTTCTTTCGTTACCTGAACTCAAGTGGCCATTGCCAAGCTCGGCGTGGCTAAGAGTGAGAAGCCACTGGTCAGTGAGCATTTTTGAGACGCGCACTGAGGCGCCATCAACTGTTCCAATTTCAAGGTCTCCGCGCTCAGTTTCAAAGACGGAGAGTTCAACGCGATCAAATAGGCCAAAGAGTCCCTCAGTGAGGTCTACTGTAAAGCCAAAGACTTCGTCGATTTCTTGGAGGTTAGACATAGGGTTGTTATTAAAGACCGGCATCAGCTGAACGTTTTGGCCAAAGGCCATCGGTTGCTTACCGATAACGACCGCAACGGGAGAGCCAGCGACTTCGCGAATTTCAATATAAGCATCGCGAATGAATTCAGCGAATTCAAAGTCATCGTTGAATTCGACATTATTGGCCTTTAGAAATTCTTGGATTTTGGCGCTGACGACTAACTTTACTTTATCTCTCCACCCAACAGATAGAGAGACGAATGAGTCGTCCATATTGTAATTTCCATTTGATACGCTTGAATATCCTGCATTAGAGTTAATCTCTCCATCGATACCAAAGGTGAGATCTTCTCGAATTTCATCAATAGTTATCCTGGCATGGGCAAAATTAATAGGTGCCATTTGAATGACCAGGCCTGCAGCGATGAGCGCACGTCCTAAGTGAAGAGATGATTTGGCCACGAATTCCTCCTAACAAGATAACTGATTTTGATTGATGATATCGCACCTGGTCATTTGGGGCGGCTAACCCTGTAAAAAGGATAGGGGCGACTATTTTCTGGTTTCGCCCTGTTATTTCAGATACTTAGATGATTGCTGCGGCCCTCACCCGCCCAATTGTCATATGGCCTGCGACTGTGAAACCCTAGAATGAAAGCAGTCATTCTTAGAAAAGGAGTTCATATGAAAGCACTTTACCTCTTTATGGTGGGGCTCTTACTAGCAAGTTTCTCGCAACTCATGGCGGCCTCGGTTGAGCTCACCAATATTCATGGGGTCAGAGTTTATCGCCAGCATCAGTTTGGGGCGGTCTTCACCGATGATCAGGGACAGAGATTTGATGTCACGAATGAGGCGCACTTTCGCGCCACCGGCACAAGTGGTGGGTACGCAGGTCGCTTTACTTTTGAGCTACCAAGCTTTGGCTCTAGTACTTCTGGCTATGAGACGGTGAGTGTGAGCTACACCTTTAATGGTCAAACATATCAGAGCTCGCGCTCAGTGCGAGTGGACTATACTCCTGATTATATTCGCATCTCCGGCAGCACTTATGTGCGCTCGGGCTCAAGCACCTACCTGCGTGCTCAGGGACAATTTGGTTCACGCTCTGTTGATCTAAGTAGAATGGGCAGGTGGAGTGCGCTCTATGGCAGTGTTTTTAATGGCAACTACCGTGCGCCAAGATTAAGAGATGGCGAGCGCAGTCGCTATGATAGAGTCACTTTTAGTTATGGCCTAAGAAGTGACTCTATCTCAATTACTGTCAGACAGTAATTATTCGATTCTAAAGACCTCGGTGACCTGTGACTTTGAATTAAAGTGCAGCCCGAGGTCTGTGATGATTCCGTCTTTTAGGCCGTAGATCAGCCCATGAATACTCAGCTGCTGGCCGCGATTCCAAGCATCTTGCACCAGTGTTGTGTGACAGAGATTGGCCACTTGCGCTTCAACGTTGAGCTCGCAGAGGCGATCAAATTGGGCCTGAGGGTTTTCCTTGAGCTTACTCATTTCTTTATGATTCTTTTGATAAACGTCTTTGATATTTCTTAGCCAATTATCAATGAGGCCAAGGGACGTATTTTCAATCGCGGCCTTCACACCTCCGCAGCCATAGTGGCCACAAATGATGATATCAGTTACCTTGAGGACTTCGATGGCGTACTGAACCACAGAGAGACAACTAAAGTCAGTGTGAATCACTAGGTTGGCGACATTGCGATGAACGAACATCTCACCTGGATCGAGATCACAAATTTGGGTTGCTGGAACGCGACTATCAGAGCAGCCAATCCAGAGAATCTTGGGAGACTGTTGAGTGGAGAGGCGGTTAAAAAAATCCGGATCACTCTTGAGTACGCGCTCGGCCCAAATTTTATTTTTTTCAAGTAGGGGGATGATATTTTTCATGTTGTCCTCACTTATCCTTTATAAATTTATTAATTCTAGGCCTCCAGGGGCCAATAAAAGTGTTGCTTAGAAGTTTCCAAAATGCTGGCCACCAAATCAATGGCGGCCCTTGGTTGGTAGACAAAAGTACTGTTTAAAGAAGGTTCCCCTGCCGCTTGCTCTTTGTGGTTATAAATCACAAGCTCGAGCGCCCAGACACTCTGTCCATCGATCTCCAATCGGTAGGGATGCAGATTGATGTCGAGATTAAAGCAGATGAGTCGCATGTGGGGGACTCTTTCTTTTTGTTCTTTTTCAAACCAAAAAAGAAGTGACTGTGAAAAGAATGTGCTGTCTCTTTGAGGGGTAAATTCTTTGGGGCAGTTTGAGATCGCCTTTTTTAAAAGCTCAAAGCTCACTCTCATCCACTCTAAGGATTTAGTCTCGTCGGCCTGATTGAGTCTCGCCGCCTCTAGGGGGGACTTCTCAAAGACCGCCGCTACTTCTCTGAGCCCTTCCAAAATGAGCGAGCCGCTCAAGGCATTCCAATTGAGCATTTCGCCAAGGGCCTCTTTTGAATTGAGCGCCAGCGAACACTCATTGGTGATGAGTAAATTCTCGCGCGGCACTTTTTGACCTAGCCACTGCCATTTCTTATTTTGCGCGCCAGGAGCATACTCAAAGAATCTAAGTGGTGGGCGCCAATTTGAACTTTCAATCAGCCTCGGCGGATTGACCGCAAAGTGGAGTGACTCCCACGCCGGTGACAGAGTTGCCTTTTCTTGGTGGGAAAAGACCCGCTCCCAGGTTGTTTTTTTAGCAAAGGCCCGTGATATTTTAGCAAACATTATGAGTCCTTTGCTGCTGGAGAGAATGGGGACGTGATTTTTTGCAAGTACTCACTGGTTGCGCGTGTGAGTTTGCGCTGGTGATAATCAAAAAAGAGCATGGCGCCTTTCACTCTGGCAATGGCGCGCTCATCGCTCACTCTAGTGAGTTGGTAGTAAAGATCAAAGGAGCGCTCACTGGACTCGCTGTTATAAATATCAATTCGTAGCAGATCCCCAAGGAAGGCCTCTCCTTGGTACATGATCATGGCATCGGCCATAATCAGGCCGCTCCCATCAGGCCCGACTTCAGCTAGGCCCAGGCCTTTGAGCCACTTCACTCTGGCCTCATGGCAAAGCGTGAGAACGCGGTCATTTCCCAAATGCGCTCCGTAATTGAGATCACTCACGCGAACTTCTAAGTCCACTTGATAGACGTGAATCTGGCTTGGGAGGGCAAATTTAACTCTTGCCATCTACGCTTGCTCCTGTGGCACAATAGTGAGGACACTGTACCTAAGAGTGGTAGAGCTAACAAGTTGAAATGATGACACAACCACCCAACCAATCAGATTCACTGGAAGTGAGCAAGGAGTCCCTTCGCATTGGCATCTGTGATTCAGGGCTTGGGGGACTCTCTATTTTGCGCCCACTCGCGACTGCACTGCAAAGCGCGCACTTTAGTTATGTGGCCGATGATCTTTTTGCTCCTTATGGTGGTCTTGAGCGCGAAACTCTCACCGCCAGGGCCCACGTGATCACCGAGCTTTTAATCAAGGCCGGGTGTGAAATTATCGTGGTAGCTTGCAACACCCTCACTGCCGGGGCGATTGACGAACTACGCGCTCGCTATCAAATACCTTTTGTTGGTGTGGAGCCCTATGTAAATGCCCTCAATAAAGGGCTCAGTCCCGAAGCGAAACCCGCCATTTTATGCACAGTTTCCACCGCCAAGTCAGAGCGTTTTTTAAATCTGGTTAAAAAGTGTGATCCATTGGGCAGAAGTTTGGTGTGGCCATGTCCCACTTTGGCGCGCGCCATTGAAGGGGCCTATCAAGAAAAACTACAAGGACCTGGCGGCTTGTCTCTTAATGAGACCCCGGTGGGACCGGCCTTGCACGCTGATTTGATCGGACTTAAAGAGCATCAAATTAGTCACGTCATTTTGGGCTGCACTCACTATCCGCTAGTCAGAAGCGAAATTGAATCTTTCTTAGGTGTTCCCGCCTTGTCTCCTTGCGAGCACGTGGCCCGCCGAGTGAGTGAGCTCACCAAGGATCGCTATCAAACAGACTCGGGCCCCCAGACTCACTACGACTTTTTTTCTACTAAGCGCGGGCAGTGGACCCGGCGTCCACTCAGTGATGCAAAGCAATTAAGATAAATTCTTTGTGCTCCACACGTTGCTGGGCCGTGTATTCGTAGGCCATACTGCTAGTGTTTTAAATCGCTCAATTCAAGCAAAGGAATCTATATGGCCAAGATTAAGTCAGTACATGCAAGACAAGTTCTCGATTCACGCGGCAACCCTACAGTAGAAGTCGACCTTTTAACTGACGGAGCTCACCTTGCTCGCGCCAGCGTGCCTTCGGGAGCCTCAACTGGTTCGCGCGAAGCACTTGAACTCAGAGATGGAGATAAAAGTGTTTACCTGGGCAAAGGCGTTCTAAAGGCCGTGGCCAATGTGAATGAAAAAATTAGTAAAGTGGTGGTTGGTAAAGACGTCACTGATCAACGGGCCATTGACCTCGCCATGCTCGAGCTCGATGGGACCGAATATAAAAGTGTCCTCGGGGCCAATGCTATTTTGGCCGTCTCGATGGCCGCTGCACGCGCTGGAGCGATGAGTACTGGTAAAGAACTCTATGCCTATCTTCATCAAGATCTCAAAGTGCCCATGGGGGCGGGCAAGATTTCACTTCCCAATCCCTTGATGAATATTATTAACGGAGGCGCTCACGCTTCAAATAATCTCGACATCCAAGAGTTTATGATTGTGCCGCATATGAAAAAAAGCTTTAGTGAAAACCTTCGCGCTGGCGTGGAGGTCTTTCACACTCTTAAGGGCGTACTCTCAGGCATGGGTCACTCAACCAATGTGGGCGATGAGGGCGGCTTTGCCCCCAATCTCTCTTCTCACGAAGAGGCCATTGATTGCATCTTAAAGGCGATTGAAAAGGCCGGTTATAGACCTGGTGAAGATATCTCCCTCTCGCTCGACGCTGCGGCCAGCGAATTCTATCAAAATGGCAGTTACACCATGGGTGGCAAACCTTACTCAACTGCTCAGATGATTGAGTACTACTCAAGCTTGGCCAGCAAATATCCGATCTATTCAATTGAAGATGGACTTGCTGAAGCGGATTTTGCGGGCTGGAGTGAACTCACCAAGGCCCTTGGCGAGAAGCTCGTGCTGGTCGGTGATGATCTCTTTGTGACTAACAAAAAGATTCTCGCCGAAGGGATTGAAAAGAAACAGGCCAACGCCATTTTGATTAAAGTGAATCAAATTGGAAGTTTGACCGAGACTTTTGAAACGCTCGAACTCGCCTATAAAAATAACTTCAAGGCCATCATCAGCCATCGCTCAGGTGAAACCGGCGACGCCTTTATTGCCGATCTCGCAGTGGCAAGTGCTGCGGGTCACATTAAAACTGGCTCGGCCTCTCGCTCTGATCGTTTGGAAAAATACAATCAGCTCCTGCGCATCGAAGAGGCGCTTGGTAGCGAGGCCATTTACACGCCAGTGAAGTAGCTCTCGCCCCTCTCTTCTTCAGGCCGGCAGGTGGATTAAGAGAGGGATCGTGGCGCCAAAAAATCATAGCTCAAAAGTTCTCAAAGATTATGGGTGGTCCGTCTACTTAGACGGACTGCTTTTGTGCGCGGTTTTTTTGTGTCTGGAAAATATTCTCTCTTTTGGCAGACCCAGTTTTTGGGCACTGGGCTTTCTCTACGGTGCTCATTTCTATTGGCGCGACTGTCGCGATTGCCTGTCGGTTGTCAGTGATCGCATGGCGCTAAATTTTCTCTTTCTCGCTGGCCCCCTGGCGATCATGGCGCTCTCTTTTGAGACCGCTTCATTTTCCTATCTGGCCCTGATTCCCACCATGGTCTTAATGGGCATGAAGGTGAGTGCTTCTGAGCGCCTGCGCTCGTATCTCTTAATTTTTTCTCTGGTGGGAGTCATGACGGTGCTGGCCCTTTCAAAGGAAGCTTTGGCGCTCACAAGTATTGATGTCTTTTTAGTGCTCGCTCTTTTTGTGATGAATTTTGGCCCTATGAGTGTGTGGCACTACCAAGACGATAAAAGTAGTGAGGAGAAGCTCTTCTTGCATGACCTCACGGGAGAGATTCATGGTATGGGTCTCTATATCGATGCTCATGAGACCCTCGAGCGCAAAGAAATGAAGTCGATGGTGAAGGCGTTAGCTGAGCTGGTACGTGCTCATAGTGAGGGTCAGCATGGAATGAATCACCGTAGCCTGGATAAAAACTCTAAAAACGCGAACTACTCCGAGTGCATCTCTGAACTGCGGCTGATGATAAAAAGTTATCTGACCAGTAAATCCTATACGGTGGAGATTCTGCACGAGGGGCTACTTGAAAATGTGAGCGCTTGGCACCACTTCTATCTGCCACGCGATCAGTTCAGGCGACTGCTGCTCAATATTGTGAAGAACATCGCGGAGGCGGGCTCTGATCGCATTGAGTTTAAGTTCACTGGCCTGAGCTCAGGTCTGGGCTTTCAAGTGAAGAATAATCTGAAAGGTCTGACAGGTCTGGATGATGGCCAGGATCTCGAAACAAAGTTGGGAAGTGTGATTCAAAAGAGCGAGACCAATCGAGGTATGGGACTCATCTCAATGGCGCAAATCTGTGAGCGCAGCGGTGGTCACTTTCACTTTAGTTTTGAAGGTCATTGCTGGCAAACCTCTGGTGAGCTCTGTTGGGTGAGTGCTCACCATGAAGCCGATACTAGCGGCAAACTAGCGGCCTAAAAGGGCGAGATAGGTATTCTTTATCTACCCTCATTATTATGATTTCAATGGTTTTTGATACCTATTCTATTTTCGCTAGACTCTGAGCGAGCTTTCTTGTTACGCTTAAAAGAACGAAACACTTACCAAGGATGGGTAAAGTGACTTTCTTTATTGCCTTAACATTCTCTAGTGATTCCCTCTATTATCAAAAAATTGATTCATTTCGTCGGCGATTTGACAGCAAATTCTGGAAAGGTACGCAGCTGCATCTTTCTTTGCTGCCTCCCTTTCGCGTGAGTCGCCCCAATCTCACCAGACTCAGTCACACGCTGATGGATGAGATTGATAATTACTTGCAAGACCTGCGTGAAGTGAGTGAAGTTAATTTTTCAGGCATTGATTTTACCACCGGTAAAAAATCGACACTTTTTTTATTGCCTCACATGCCCATTGATCTCGTTCACTGCTCAGAATCGTTACTTGAAATTTTGCTTGATCACGGCGCCCTTTTTAAAAAACGCAAAGAATATAAAGGCGACTACACCAGCATTGATGAGAGGGCCTTTCTTCCCATCGGACGCTTTCATGATCCCTTTTTAACTGAGGCCGCAGTGGAGACAGCTCGCTGTGAGTTTCCCAATGAATTCTCGCTCAAGGCCGACTCGATAACCCTTTTTGAGATCACCCCCAGTGGTTGGAGTCCGAGACGTAAACTTTTTACTTTTTCTCGGGAACACGATAACCTATGGGAAGAATCTATTGGTTTTGGTATGAGTGCGCCCTTGCTTGCAAGAGGTTAGTTTGAGTTCTACCCACCAGTAGTGTGACCAAGGATGGGTTATGACTAAAACTTTCAGGATGAAAACTCCACTTGTATTTGCCTTAGTGTCAGCGTCGCTCACTTTTGCCCTGCCAACCTTTGCAAAGAAAACACTCTATCGCCCAGCTGCCTTTACCTTGGAATTAAAATCAAAAGAGATTGATGTCTTGGGTTCATTTCTGACCACCAGCTCTTACTATGACGTCGAAGGTAATGAAGTTGAGCCAGGCGAGAGTGATAGTTTTTCGCGTCAAGATTTTGATATTAGTTTTGGCTACGGCTTCACTCGTGAAATCGAGTTGCGCGCCGGTGGGCGCTACCGCAATCAAAGTAGTGAGAGCGCAACTGAGTCGCGATCGGCGTCCGGGCTTGAGTCCATTTTTGTGGGCGCTAAGTATGGGCTGGCCCCGGTTCGCAGTTGGAAGTTTGCCCTCTCTGGTGAGGCCCGCTATTCACCTTACACTCCTGAAGACTATACCCAGGCCAGTCAGTTTCCAGCAGATGAAATGGAGCTTGGCGATGGAGGCCCTGAGGTCACTTTAAAAGGTCTTGCGAGCTATCACCTCTCAGGCAACTGGTACCTCTCAGGGGCCCTAGGCTACCGCATACCGGGCAATTCTCTGTCTCATGAAATCGTCTACGACGCTGAGCTTGCCTATTCGGGGCAGAGCTGGCTCTTCACGGGAGGACTCACTGGGATTAAATCAATGAATGGCAGTGAGTACTCTGATGTGCCAGCGAATAAGCCCCTGCAAAATACCGGGACTACGGCCCTCTATAATAGTATTGACCGCGAACGCATGAGCTTAGTGGGGGCCCTTGGCTACGCCTGGAACCCCAACTGGCTTTTGCGCTTGGGGGGCGAGCAAGTGCTCTCAGGTCGATCGACCGATAATTTTCAGGCCATCACCTTGGGGGTGACTTGGAACTCAAGTGGTGTGAGCCGTGAAGAACAGAAGATCTCAACTTTTAAAGAATATCATGTTGAGGCCACGGTGATTAAGGTCTCTCCGCGTGGGGCCTTTGTGAAGATTGATAAGGGACTCTCACAGGACGTGGAAAAGGGCATGCCCTTTGATATTTACAAATCTGACTACTTTGGTGGTAACGAGCTCATTGCAACGGGTGTTGTTTATGAATCGCAAAGTGATACGGCGATTGTAAAGTTGACCAAAAAATACAAGCAAAATCCAGTAGTTAAGGGCTTTATCGCCAGAGGACGCTAAGGCGTTAGAATGAGGACAATTTTTCTCGTTGTTCCAAAGGCAAGTTAAGTTACAATAAATATATACTTTCAAGACTTTAGCCTTAGAACAAGGACTTACTACCATGAGAAAGGGCCTTCTTACTCTCACACTTGCTGCCAGCTTTCTGGCACCCAGTGCTTTTGCCAAGCGCTTTACCAGTCAATACTGTGAATTCGAACTTCCACCTGGTTGGGAATGTGCCCTTGAAGGTACGGAGTGGGTTTGCCAGGCAGAAAATAAAGATCGTCAAAAAGAAGCGATCATTATTTTGGCGGCCAAGATTCGCGGCGAACAAGATGATCTTCAGCAATACAGTGCTTATCTTGGTAACACTAAAACCTTTACTCTGCCCGGTGGTAAGACTCAGGTCTCTGAACCCAAATATGCCAAACTCAAGGACGTGAACGGTCACAACTGGGTCGATTCACTTCACCTGGCCAGTGAGGTTCCTGGTTTCTACACTCGCTACATGGCCACAGTGAAAGAAGACCTAGGTGTGGCCGTGACCTTCTCAGTTGGTAAAGACTTCTACGAGCAATATCGTGGCATCTTTGACAAGATCATTAGTACCTTGCGCGTGTTTAGACAAAAGCAAGGTGGGGATGAAAAGTATCAACTTGCTAACGCCAACGCTAAGCCTGAAGATATTATCGGAGGCGATATTCTCGATAACGGTCTCAGAGGCGACGTCAGTGTGGACCGCAAAGGTACTGCTAGTGGCGGTGGATTCCTCGCTGAAAATGGAGGGCTGCTCTTAATCGTTCTTGCCATTGCTGGTATTGGTGGTGTGGCCATGAAGATGAAGAAGGGCAACGCCAAGGGCGCCAAGAAAAAGAAGAAGACCAAAAAGTCTTAAGTTTAAAAAATAGCACAACGATGAAAGGCGCTCTTAGGAGCGCCTTTTTTTTGTCTTATCTTATAAATTAAAGAGAAAGGATTTAAGCTCACAAAGAATCTCATGCGGACACATAAAGTGAATATTGTGTCCAGCATTGATGAATTTAACAGTGTTGTGATCATTTGCTGCGAGATCTTTAGCAATAAGAGAATATTTTTGATCTTGAGTTCCCGCCAAGTAGAGCAGGGGGAGCTCCTTTTGTGAGAGCAAGAATTCTTTGTCACTAGGTTGATGGGCAACGCTCAGTAGATTGAGGGCCTTTTGCCAAGAGGGCATGAGAGTGAGGGCCTCGTGCGCTTTACGCTCAAGTAGTTCTTGAAAATTAGCTTGCTGATTCATTTTGCCAAAGAGCGGAGTACTCCACCAGTTGGTTAGAAATTCACGGCAAGAGCTTAGACTAGGTGTGAAATGAAAAAGCTCGCGATCTTTTTTAGCGCGCTCTCGGCGTTCAATTTCACTTAAGTCACCAGGATGTGAACTCTCAAGGATGAGGGCGCGGGGAGTACTCTCACTTTTTAAAAGCAGTCTTGCAATTGATCCCATGAGCCGGCCACCCATGGAGTAGCCATAGAGGACATAATCTTGTCCCTGGGCGCGATCTTGTATTTCACTGGCATAGAGTTCAGTGCATTGCTGCCAGCTTGTTAATTTATCAATACTATGAGTATTTCTACCATGCCCCGGGAGCTCTAGCGCAATGTGCTCGAGTGCTAATTGATCTAAAAACCTCAGGTCTTCACGATCGCCCATCATGCCATGAAGAGAAAAGAGCTTCATCACAAGCACTCCTTGGTGGCCGCAATAAAGTCTTCGCGCGTGGGCTTGATCCCGTCATATTTGATTTTGTGAAAGGGCAAGATAAATTTAGGTGCGTAATGAGGGCCAAGCGTCGTTCGAAGAAGCTCTCCAAGCTCACTTGCGAGCGCGTCTGAGTGAGGAGTGATAAAGAGAGCGAGGGCCTCACCCCACTTGGGATCGGGAATGCCGATGACTCTACTCACTTTGAGCTCCTGACGCTCATTAATGAGGGCCTCCACCTCAGCTAGATCAATTTTCTCTCCCCCAGAGATAATCACCTGATCGGCGCGGCCCTGAATTTCAATTGTCCCATCTTCTCTTAAAAGGGCCCTATCTTGAGTGGGATAGAATTGGTCTTGATAGCTTATGCGTTGATACCCATTATCTGCACTCCACACAAAGAGCGAATGCAGTAGCCCAGGTCCTTTGAGTTCAAGTATTCCCTCATTTAATCGTCCGGAAATAGGCGCAAAAAGCCGAGCGTGTTTAGGGTCGTAGAGGTGAGTGCCTGCAATGGCAGCGAAGCTTTCAGTGAGACCATAGGAATAGCTCACGGGAAGATTTAAGGCCTTCTCTTTTAGACCTCGAGGAGCAGGGGCCCCGCCAATGAGGATGAATTCTAACTGGGCCAGCTGCTCTTTGCTCGATTCAAGTAGGCTTGCGAGCTGTGTAGGCACTAAAGAGATGGCGCGTGCCTTGGGGTGCAGCAGTTTGCGATTCTCACTGATTACGACTGTGAGTCCGAAGTAGAGGGCGCGAAATAAAAGCGAGAGGCCTCCCACGTGGTTGAGGGGAAGATTGAGCTGCCAGGTTGTGAGCGCGCTTTGTTGATAGAACTGATAAAAGCGCTCACACGCGGCCCAAATATTTGTAATAGGGTGATAGACTAACTTCGGCCTAGAAGTAGAGCCGCTGGTTTTTAGAATGAGCCCTGATGAGAGCTCTGCTAGTGACTCGCTTGGAAAGTCAAAGGGATCAGTCTGTGCCTTCAGGCAAACCAAGTGATTGGTCTCTAAGAGGGCAACGAGCTTGGCACTCCACTGGGCAATCTCAAGGGCCTTAAACGCGGTGGGCGCCGGATGAGTGTGCACGTGAGCTGCTTGCTCTCGAGCGAGGAGCTCCATTTGCTCTTTAACCATTGAGGAGAAATCTCTAAAAGTGAGATCCAAGTCGCCAAAGAGGACGCGATCTTCATGATGTTCAATAATATTGAGGAGAGTCTTAGAGCTGTTCACAGCTCATCATCGCAAATTACTCGGCATGTGAAAAGAGATCGAGTTGGATTGGGCCTGAATCCTCACGCGCCGTCTCGCTCCCTTTAAACCTGATCCCAAGTCCCAGTAGGCGAATGGGTATGGCCTCTCGGTGGTAGGCCTCGGCCAAGAGCTTATAGAGTTCAGCTTTAAGCTCATCAGTGAATTGATTGGTCTTCCACAGGGTGTTGAGAACTTCGGGGGGAAAGCTCTTTTCGGCAGTTACGCGCTTAAAGTTATGAAACTTAACCTTGACTCCAAGAGTCTGCAAATCGCGTTCTCCCTTTTTTTCTTTGTAGCGCGAGAGGCGGTAGAGTAAATCATCACAGAGCTCATCAAGAGAGCACTTCATTTGATCAAGCTCAGCGATATCCTTGGCGTAGGTGTGCTCTGTGGAGAGACTCTTTCGCTCACTTTTGAGTCCCACTTCTCTGTGGTCGTTGCCATGGGCGAGCTCATAGAGATGAAGTCCCCAGCTTCCAAGAAGTTGAGAGAGAATAAAGGTGGGGGTTTTTAAAACGTCCTTGCACTTAATAAGACCGTGCTCAGCGAGCTTGGCCGTGGCCTTTTTTCCTACTCCGGGAATTAGCGAGAGATCGAGCTCAGCGCTAAAGTCTCTCACTTCTTCGGGGGTGATGACCTTAATCCCATTGGGCTTATTCCAGTCACTGGCCACTTTGGCCAAGAACATATTGGGCGCAACACCCGCACTGGCCGTCAGTCCTGTGACCTCAAAGATTCGACGTTTCATATCCATCGCGATCCAAGTGGCGCTGCCGTAAAAGAGCTCGCTGTCTGTGACATCAATATAGGCCTCATCGAGTCCCATGACGGAGATCTTGTCACTATACTCACTGAGGATCTCCATGACCTGCATCGAGACCTCGCGGTAGACTTCATAGCGGCCGGGGACGATGACTAGATGCGGGCAGCGGCGAACGGCAATACTCGAGGCCAGTGCTGAGTGCACTCCAAATTTTCGGGCCTGGTAATTAGCGGTGGAGATGATTCCGCGCCGAGAAGGGTGTCCCCCAACGGCGAGGGGGACCTCGCGGTACTCGGGGTTATCGCGCATTTCAACAGCGGCAAAGAACATATCCATATCAATGTGGATGATCTTTCGCACGGGCATATTCATGAGTGTCTACTCGTAGTTGCGAATGAGGCCGACCACGACCCCAGCGAGCTCAAAGCTCTCAACATCTTCTCCCACAATGATGGGAGAATAGTTGGCGTTGGCCGGATGAAGTTCAATATGGCGACCTTTTTGGTGAAAGCTCTTAACTGTGGCCTCGCCGTTGATGACGGCCACTACTCTTTGACCGCGCTCGGCGGTTTTTTGCACGCGGCAAATAATAATATCGTCTTCCAAAATTCCATCTTCAATCATCGAGTCCCCGACCACGCGTAGACCAAAGTGCTGGGCACGACCTTTAAGCATGTGGGGCGAGACGGGAAATGTTTCATCGGGGTGTTCCAGCGATTCAATGGGATTTCCTGCGGCCACTTTTCCCAGCAGGGGAAGTTCAATCATCTCGCTATGGGCGTGATGAGAAAGGGGGCCGTGGGAAGAGGTCGCCTGACCAGGAGGGTGTGCGGTCCCCCTTCCCACGGGTAGCTGCAAGGGTGAATTGTCTTCGAGGGCGATCTTGCCGGTGAGGGGATCGCGAGGAGTAGGTCTGAGTCCACGGCGAGCGTTCCAGTCTCTTTCGAGGTAGCCCGCTTCAGTGAGATAACTCAGGTAGCGCTGAACTGAACCGTAGGATTTGAGTTCAAAGTGCTCCTTGATTTCTTTTTGAGTAGGGGCGTACCCATTACTCTTGGTGTAGTTCATGATGTAATCGAAGACTTCTTTTTGTTTTTTTGTAATTCCCATGAACCCATTAAATGCGCAATCTATGCGTAAGTCAAGCGTATTATTTGCGTAACTTTTATTTTTAAGAGGCCCTTGCCATTAAGTTTTAACTAATGATACCCATTAGTAGCACTAATGAAGACCGACTGCTTTGCTCCGGCCGATGGACTTGTTCTTCCCATAGACTCGGACAAGTTCTTTAAAAAAGTCAGACAATTACAGAAGGTTTTCTTTGACGCTAAGAGATGTATTCGGTATTGTGCAGCATTCTTTTCGCCCCACAGAAGAGAATATAAAAGGGAGAGACAAATGAATTTAAAGAAATGGATCATTGCTACCTTGGCCATGACTACTGCCGCCAGCGCCAGCGCCACCTCATTGCCCATTGTTCAACGCTTTAGTGAATCTTTAAACAAGTACGACTCTGAACTCTCAAAAGAGTGGATTATCAGTGAAGTGACTGTTGATGAAGTTGAAACAGAAATGGTGAGCGGTGAGTATTTCCCCAACTACGTCATTGAAAAAGAAGAAAAACAAAACGAGGCCATCGACAAGATGGATCTCGGTCAAATTATCATTGCTACTGATCAACTCATTGCTCTAGGTAAAAAAATCTGGGCCATCGTTGAGGCCGGCAAGCCCGTGACCACCACTAATATGGCCAAGCCCATTAGCGTTCTGCCAAGGCTTGATGGCGACAATATTGCTTTTTACGACATGGAAGGATGGTCTGCTCCGAAAGTTAAGAGCTACCGCGTCTCTTATAAGAATGGCTTTGGCTCTGAAGTCATTGCCTTTACTTATACAGTCTACTTTCAATATGAAGGAACTTATCAAGGAAAGGGCAAGTATCTCACCTCTTTAAATGTTGAGGCGAGTGAGGTGTACGTTTCTTGGGGCTTTAAGTTTGATGCCACAAGTTCGCTTGTTGGAATTGCCAATCAAGGCTCAGGCGCTGATCCAGTTGCTTCGGCCACCATTAGTGTGGCCTACAAGGCCACGAGCTGGTTTTCCGATGTCAGCACTGGCGAGAGCTTCTTTGTGAATGGCCGCGGAGATTTGGTCAAGCTAAGATAACTTTTAATATGACATTCAATTAGGTATCGTAGGGCCTTGCTTTAAGCGAGGCCTTTTTTATTGAGTATTGGATTTCATGAAATTTACTAGTTCACAGCTTCAAGACTTTCTCACCTACCTGCACCAGCGCTATATTGACGATCGCACTGGTGCGGTCGCCAATTACATTCCTGAGCTCGCCAAAATTGACCCCAATAAATTCGCTATTAGCATTACACTGGCCAGTGGGGGGACGCTCAGTATTGGCAATGACCGCGATGAATTTACAATCCAGTCTGTTTCAAAGCCCTTTACCTATGCCTGGGCCCTGGATCTCTTTTCTGAAGAGCAAGTGATGAAATTTGTAGGGGTTGAACCCACTGGGGAAGAATTTAATTCAGTGATTAAATTGGAAAAAAGTCCCATTCCTCTTAACGCCATGGTGAATGCGGGCTCTATCTCAGTGGCCGGGATGCTCTACCGCGAATATGCCCAGCGGGCCGAAGGCGAACTTGTGGAGCGCTTTTCTAAATTCGCTGGCCGCAAGCTCTCTGTGAATCAAAAAGTTTTCAAGAGTGAGTACGAAACCGGTGATCGCAATCGCGCTCTGGCCTATATTTTAAAATACAAAGGACTTCTCACTGAAGAAGTAGATCAAGTGCTATCTCTTTATTTTAAGCAGTGTTCGATAAACCTAAATGTGCGCGATCTCTCCGCGATGGGTTCTGTTTTTATTAATGGCGGCGTTCATCCCAATACGGGTGAATATCTGGCGGGCCCTCAGACGATTAAGAACACTCTGAGTGTAATGCTCTCGTGTGGGATGTATAACTATTCGGGGCACTGGCTCTACGATATTGGGTTGCCCGCCAAAAGTGGTGTTTCCGGCGCTCTTTTAATGCTCGTTCCTGGGGTGATGAGTGTGGCCGTCTATTCGCCGCGGGTGGATGAGCTGGGAAGTAGTGTGCGCGCTATCGATGTGTGCCGAGAAATCTCAAACTCGCTAGGTCTTCATATCTTTGGTGCTCGACTCGATTAAAGGTCGTAGGCAAGACTGTCTTTAGAATATTCATTGCTTAATTTTTTTTAATGGCATTCATTATCGATGCTCACCATTTTTTGCTATACTTAGGCATGAGAGCTAGAGATTTTTTTACTTACATACTCTCTTGGATGACTGATTTTAGCAGTTATCAAAAGCTTGGGTTCAAGGCACGAACTTATAATCAAGATTTTATTCTCACTAAGATTTATCCGCGTTATGGCGTCACCGTAGAAGTGTATCAGGGGCTAAATCCCTATCACCCGGAGTATTCTAAGCTCATCGATTTTGAGATTCCCGATGCTTGTGTACTTATCATTGGAGCAAGAAGGGTGCGTGGGTTAAATCGCGAGCTGTCGACCCACTTTGAGTTTATTAAAGAGCGCGGGGACTATCTCTTTGCTTATTCGCGCTTTCTTGAAATTGATGATCTTAAAATGAAGAGTGCGATTGATTTTCTCGAGACGAGATTGGGCCAGAATTAATGCTGATGAGCGGCCAGGAGAGTTTGCACGGTGGCCAGCGTTTTTAAGCGCATCTCTTCAAGCCCTAGGTCTTTTTGGGTGGTGGCCGCGATAATGCCCGCTGAGATCAAATCCCCGATGGTGGCGGCGAGATTGTCTAGCTCCGTCGATTTAATTTTATTTCCTTCGAGCTTAGATAGGAGGTAGGACAGACGCTTCTTACCAGCGAGCCTCACTTCGGTATTGAGCTCGATAAAGCGCTCCGTGGTCGTACACATATAGTAGAGTAAGAGCATGACCGAGACTTGATGAGGGTTTTTGCGGGCCCACTCAAAAGTAGAGCTCACGTAGCGCTTGAGCATTTCCTCACCACTTTCGGCACCCTTGAGTTGTAGCGCCGTTTCGTTTTGATAAGTGGCCAGGATATATTTTACGGCGGCAAAGAAAATATCGGACTTATCACTAAAGTGATAGGCAATGTGGGCCCGGCGCGTGCCGATCTCTTGAGCGATGGCCTCGTAGGTAGTGTTATCGAGGCCTTTAGTGGCGAGAATGTCCACGGCGGCCTTGATAATTTCAAGTTTTTTTAAATCGCCCTTTCGAGGTTTGAATTCAAAGGCTTCAAAGAGAAATGGTGGTGCGTCATTGATTTCCATCTTATAGCTAATTATCACAAAGACTTATGAGTTCAAGTCTTTTTTGCTGCGTTCAGTAAAATTGTACGCTAGTACCAAAATATTGACACATCCTGTGAGATGGGGGAACGTCTCATTCCCTAATTAAGATTGAGTTAGAACAATATTTGGTGTCCTCGTGAATAAGTACTGTTTAAAAGACCAAAGACAGCTTGCCTACACCCAGCTGGGGCAAGGCCCTGTGGCCGTAGTTTGTTTGTCGGGCCTTGGTTGTGATCATTACAATTTTTCTTGGTTGGCCCCGGAACTCGCTAAATACTTTCGCGTGGTCCTGGTGGATAACCGCGGTATGGGCGAGAGTAGTGATGCCAAGGGCCCCTATGAGATTCAAGACCTGGCCAGCGATACACTTGAACTCATGGATGGACTAGGGATTAATCAATTTCTCTTGGCCGGCATTAGTATGGGCGGCTTTATTGCCCAGGAAATTTTAATGAAGGCCAGTGATCGCGTCCTGGCGTGCGCCCTACTTTGTTCCACTTCTGGGGCAGGGGAATACATCCCACTTCCCATTCTCACCGACGAGAGTTTTACTAAGGTTCACGACTTAGGTGATGCTGGTGTTGAGCTCGCTATTCGCGCGACGGTTCATCCTGAGTTACCGCAAAAGAATCCCGAACTTTTTGAGAAAATTTTAAAGCTGCGCCTTGAGCATCCCTATCGCCTTGATCAAGTTCTGCTGCAAAACCACGCGGCCGCAAACTTCCTGGCCAAAAGAACTGAGCTCTCAAAAGTAGTGACCCCTGTGAAAGTGCTTCATGGAGCGAATGATCGCTTTGTTAATCCTAAAAACGCTCAGTTGCTCGCCCAAGAATTTCAAAACGCGAGCTGTGAACTCATTGAAGGGGGGGATCACCTCTTCTTTTTAGAGTGCAGCGATGAAGTTTCTTCTCAACTCATAGAATTTTTTAAATCACATACGGAGAATTTATGACTCTAGGACTTATTCGAGCAGGCATTTGGTTGCCAGAAGGCTTTGAAGACGCCGCTCATATTGCCGCACAAGCGGGGCTACCTGAGCACGTTGTGCGCGAGAAAATGGGAATTGTGAGAAAGTGCCGCGCCGGTGCTGATGAACATCCAAGCATGATGGCGGTTGAAGCCGCAAAGAAAGTCTTGCGCGATGATATTGATCCTTTAAGTATTGATTTAGTTATTTGGACCGGTTCTGAATACAAAGACTACCCAGTGTGGTCTGCGGGTATTTTTGTTCAGCGCGAGCTTGGGCTTAAAAATGCCTGGGCCTTTGATGCTTCGGCCAGATGCTCAAGTAATGTACTGGGACTTCGTTTGGCGCAATCCCTGGCCGCGAGTGATAAAAAGATTAAGCGAGTACTTTTGTGTGGTGGTCATAAGACTGGCGACTTAGTTAATTATCAAGACCCCACCAGTCGCTTTCTCTACAACCTCTCCGATGGTGGCTCGGCGATGCTCTTAGAAGTAGGAGCGCCCAATAAGATTCTGAGCTCAAGCTTCATCACCGATGGAGATTTTAGTCTCGATGTGATCATTAAAGGGGGCGGAACCAGAAACCCAACCAGAGCAAACCCAGCAGCGGTTGATACCTACCTGACTTGTCCTGATATTGAAGGCATGAGAGATCGCCTGGCTTCGCGCTCAATTGAAAATTTTCTCGCCGTTATTAAAGAAGCCGCGAGTGAATCCACTGATCGCCCGATCGATTACCTGGCCTTGCTTCACATGAAGAAGTCAGCTCACGATGCCATTTTGCAGGGACTAGATATGAGAGAGGAGCAAAGTATCTATCTCGATCACTACGGACACTTTGGAGCTCCCGATCAGGTACTCTCTCTCGGGCTCGCTCAATACAAAGGATTACTCAAAAAAGGTGACCACGTTTGCCTGGCCAGTGCGGGTATTGGCTACACTTGGTCGGCCGTCTCATTTCAATATGATCAACCTATTTTTGCTGATAATGATTTTCAAGTTCTGCAATAAAAGCAGTGTGGAGGAAGAATGAAGGGACTAAATAATAAGAGAGTTTTTATTACTGGTGCTGCCAGTGGCATTGGACGAGCTACCGCTGAGAGATTTTATGCGGAAGGGGCAGAGCTCGTTTTAATTGACATTCCTACCCTTGAAGAAAGTGAACTTGCAGCACTTTTTCCGGAGCGCATGACTTATATTAGCGCCGATGTGACAAGTGCTGCGGGACTGGCCGCGATTGATAGTGAAATGAAAAAAGGCATCCATACTTTGGTTAATAATGCTGGCATCACTCGCGATGCAACTCTTTTAAAGATGACTGACGAGCAGTGGGATCAAGTGATTGCAGTTAATCTTACTGCGATTTTCAAACTCTCTCGTAGCGCTGCCGCTCTTATGAAAGAGCAGGGCGAGGGCGTTATTCTCAACGCCGCTTCAGTGGTTGCTCACTACGGTAACTTTGGACAAACCAATTATGTGGCCACCAAAGCTGCCGTTATTGGAATGACCAAGACCATGGCCAAGGAACTGGGCAAAAATGGCGTGCGAGTCAACGCCGTGGCCCCAGGATTTATTGGGACGCCAATGGTGCGCAAAATGCCAGAGAAAGTCATTGAGATGATGGAAGGAAAGGCCCCTATTAAACGCTTGGGTGAGCCCGCTGAAATCGCCGCTGCTTACGCATTTCTAGCAAGTGATGACGCTAAATTTATCACCGGAACTTGTCTCAATGTAGATGGGGGACTGGTATTAGGGTAAAAATTCACACCCACATTGATCGCTGTGATAAGGGCGATGCTCCTTGGCTGGTATTAGTTAATGGGCTCTTTGCCGATCACACTTCTTGGAATGAAGGCGTTAAGCTCTTAGCGCCTCATTTTCATATCCTGCGCTACGATACTCGTGGCCAGGGAGAGAGTGATTCGCCCCATGGGATCTATGATCTAGCTGCTCACACCAGTGATCTTGAGCAAGTGATCGAGTCACATAAGCTAGATAAGTTTTTTCTACTAGGGCTCTCAAATGGGGCCAGGACTGCACTTGAATTTTCGAGGCGCCACCCCGCCAGTGTCATCGGCTTAGTTGCCTGTGACACTTTTGATCGGGTGGGCCCTTTGTTGCGCCTTAAAATTGAATCTTGGCTCAAGGCCAATACCATCGGTGGGCCCTACCATCGCTTTGATGTAGCGATGCCCTGGATTTGGGGGGAAACCATCCTCGCGCGCCATCCAGAAATTGTTGAGTACTATCGCAACCGCGCCAATTTGATGGAGTTAAGAGTCGTAGAATCTCTCATTCGTGGCACTTTAATTGGTGAGATTGAAGTGAGTGAGATTGAGACGCCAACTCTCTTTTTAGTGGGCGATGAAGATCTGCTCACTCCAAAGAGCTATCATGAGGCAATGGCCTCACAAATGAAAAATGCCAGGGTCATTGAGGTGAGTGGCGGTCACGCGAGCGTACTAGAGTATCCCTCGACCCTGGAAACAGATGTTCTACCCTTTTTAAAAAAGTTAATGTCTCGGGAGTTTTCTCATGTGGGTTAGTTTTCTAGATAAAATTGTGGCCGATCGCCCAGATCATTTGGCCCTTGTAGATCAAAAAAGTGGTGAGCGCCTGACTTACCGCGAACTAGATGATCACGTCCGCCGCTTAGCGAGCTTTCTGGCAGCTCATGGGGTGACCCATGGAGAGCGCGTCTCTTATTTTTCAACAAATCAAAGCCTGCACTTAACACTCTTACTAGCGTGTTCACATCTGGGCGCCATTTTTGTTCCACTCAACTTTCGCCTCTCTCGCGGTGAGCTCCACGATATTTCTCGTCGTATTCACGCGAGAATTAATTTCTATCATGGAGAGCTACCCTATGAGTGCGTAGGTGAGGCGTTTGATATTGATGGCCTGAAACTGCAAGATTTTGCGCCTCTCAAAGAGAGCCGCCCCTCAAAGGCAACAGATCCACTTTTAATGCTCTTTACCTCGGGAAGTACCGGCGAGCCAAAGGGTGTACTGCTTCATGGTCAAATGCTTGAGAGCAATCAAAGAGAAACGGTCAAGGGCTGGGGACTAATGCCTAGTGATGTGGCCATTGTGGAAACTCCTTTTTTCCACACTGGTGGCTACAATGTTCTTTGTCTGCCGCTGCTTTCAATCGGCGCGACCGTGGTTATCGCTGAAAAATTTGATACGCAAAATTTTTATCAATCCGTTAAAGATGAAGGGCTCACGGTCTATTTTGGTGTGCCCACAATGTTTCAAATGATTGCCTCTGACCCGCTCTTTAAGCCTCAGAATTTAAAATCCCTTCGCTTCTTAGTTTCTGGAGGAGCGGCCATTCCGGTTGGACTTATTAATCAATATCAAGAGTTGGGACTTATGTTTAAGCAGGGCTTTGGTCTCACTGAAGTTGGCCCTAATTGCTTTTTACTCGACGAAAAGGACGCCAAGAGAAAGGCCGGCAGTATTGGCAGACCAATGCCGCACTCAAAGGTATTAGTTATTAAAGAGGACGGCAATCAGGCCAAGGCCGGTGAAGTGGGAGAGTTACTCATTGGTGGTCCACATGTTTGCGCCGGCTACTTTCGCGATGAAGCGCGCTTTAAAGAATCCCTCTTTGATGGGCATTTTAAAACCGGAGACTTGGTGAGTTTTGATGAAGAAAATTTTTTCTTTGTCACTGGCCGCAAAAAAGACATGTATATCTCTGGCGGTGAAAATGTTTATCCGGCCGAAGTTGAAAAGCAATTGGCCCTTCATCCACTAGTGGCCGACAGTGTGATTGTTCCCGTACCACATGAGAGATGGGGGGAAGTGGGCTTTGCTTTTATCCGCCCTAAAGTTCCTCAGACCCAAGAGATGTCGGTTGAAGGAATTAGGGACTTCTTGGCCGACAAGCTTTCGCGCTATAAACAGCCTCATCACCTAAAAGTGATGGCGGAGTTTCCACTACTTGCCAGTGGAAAGATCGATCGCAAGCAGCTCGCGTCGATCGCACTTGATATTGTTAAATAAAATATGGTTTAAGTTACTCAAAATGGGGAGAGAGTTATGAGTGCCGAAATTTTTAAGTACGTCCTACTGTTTCTTTTTGTCGCCCTCACTTTTTATTTATCTTATATTGGGATGAAGAAAACGAGAGGTCTTAAAGGTTTTTCAATTGGCAATAAAGATATGAGTCCGATTGTGGTGGGAATCACGATGGCGGCGTCTATTTCTTCAACTGCCACCTTTGTCATTAACCCTGGTTTTGTTTATGTCCACGGACTTTCCGCTTTTGTTCACTATGGAGTGGCAGCGGTTTTGGGGATTATCTGTGCCTTCTTAGTGCTAACAAAGGGCTTTCGCCGCATTGGCGACGTTGGCGGTTCTCTCACAATTCCCGATTGGATCTACCACCGTTATGGATCGCGCGCGCTCTCGCTCTTTTTTGCCTTTATCAACTTACTTTCAATTACTTTCGTTGTCCTCATTTTGGTTGGTTGCTCGCTGCTTATGAGTTCGCTCTTTCCAATTGGCACCCATACTTCTTTGGTCTTAATTCTCCTCTTTGTCTTTTCGTATGTGTTAATGGGTGGCACCTATGCTCACGCCTATACCAATACCTTGCAAGGGGCGATGATGGTCTTTGTCTCGGCCTTTCTCTTTTTGCAGGGACTCAAGTACTTTGATGGTGGGCTGTTAACTACGCTCTCAAGCTTTGGGGCCAATTACTCTAGCATCTACAACCCTGAGTCTTCACTCTACTATGATTTTTTCTCGGTCTTTGCCTCTGGGTTCATCATTACTTTTGCCCTGATGCTGCAGCCGCATATTCTCACCAAGGTGCTCTATCTCAAAGAAGAGCGCGATGTGAATAAATTCATCATCACCACTTTTGTGGTGGGGAGTGTCTTTAGCTTGATGCTCTTTTTGGGCTTCTACGCCAAGATTGCCGGACTTGATATTGCTCGCCAAGACGCCGTCGTGGCCACATATATCAATCATGAGTTTGGCCCTGGGACTTCATGGTGGGGGCCCTACTTTCTGACTTTTGTTTCAGTGACCATGCTCGCGGCCGGGATGTCGACACTTGATGGAATTCTCGTGGCGCTCTCGTCAATGGTTGTGAATGATATTTACCGTCCAATCTTTGGCAAGCATTCAGGCAATGAAGAGACGCGTGAGAAAAAAGGTCTTACTCTGTCACGTATCGTTTTGGTGCTGGTGGGACTCATTAGTTTTGCCATTGCTTGGAACCCACCAAAGTTGGTTGGAATCTTTGCCCAAAAAGGGGTCTATGGACTTGCCGCGGCTTCACTCGTGCCCATTCTCTTTGGAGTGCTCGTTAAAAGAGAGCTTCCCCTTTGGATTATCTCTGGCTCAGCAATCATTGGTTTGGGCGGTCACCTAGGTCTTAATCTCTTTTTTGGTGTGGCCAATCCGGCCGTGAGTTCGTCGATTTCAATCATCGCTTCGCTCGCCTTTGCTTCGATTTCACTTGGACTTATTCGACTTATGAAATCGGCCAAGGCCCCAGAGGTGCAAAAGGCCGAAGTTTAACCAAATCTTAATGTGCCTATCGGGCATAATCTGCCTTTCCTCCTAAAGCCTCAGTTATAATAGTCTTTAGGAGGAATTCTTATGGGTAGTGAGGACCTAGTCGAAAAAATTCGTCGCATCGGTCTGAAGGGAAAAGATGCGCTCTTAGATTATTTTGAAGGTGAGGGTCTTGTGACCCCAGATGTTCTTGCGGCCGTTCGCTCTCACAGCCATCACCATATTATCTCCGATCACTATCCCTACGATGATAAGCTCAGTCGCGAGGAGTACGACCGCGATAAGCGCATCTTGCAAATTGAATTAGTAAAGCTGCAAAAGTGGGTCAAAAAAGGTGGCCGCCGCATGGTCTTGGTTTTTGAAGGCCGCGATGCCGCCGGCAAAGGGGGCACCATCAAGCGCTTCACCGAGCACTTAAACCCGCGAGGGGCCCGTGTCGTCGCCCTTGAAAAGCCCACAGAGACCGAGCGCGGTCAGTGGTACTTCCAACGCTACGTCGAGCAACTTCCTACTTCAGGTGAAATGGTTTTTTTTGACCGCTCTTGGTACAACCGCGCCGGCGTAGAGAAGGTGATGGAGTTTTGTAGTGAGCGCGAGTACATGGAATTCGTCTCGCAGGTACCCGAATTTGAGCGCATGCTGGTTAAGTCCGGCATTTCCTTAATTAAGTTTTGGTTTAGTGTTTCGCGCGAGGAGCAGTTTCGTAGATTCCTAGGTCGCATTTTAGATCCTCTCAAGCAGTGGAAGATCTCCCCCATGGATATTGCCAGTCTGGGAAGATGGACACCCTATACTGAGGCCAAAGAGTCGATGTTCTTCTTTACCGATACTCCCGAAACTCCGTGGCGAGTGGTGAGAAGTGATTGCAAAAAGCGAGCACGACTTGCGGCCATGCGCTATGTGCTTTCGCTCTTTCCCTATGATGAGCGTGATGATGAGGCGATTGGAGAAGTGGACCCTAAGATTCTAGGGCCAGCAGAAGAGATCTACGAGCCCGACGAGCTTATTCAGCGTGAGATCTTTGAGCGCAGTCCTAAAGAATAGACTCATAATTTTTTGTAAGCTTAGAACCAGAAAGCGAGTCCTGCCTTAACCTGGCGTCCATCGCGATTGGGGTTTCTAAAGGCCGTGGTGTCATTATTGGCCGCAGTTTTACTATGATCTTTTTTGGAGATCTTTTTTTCGTACATAAAGCCAAGGGTGACAAACGCACTTTTTTGAAAGTAGTACTTTAGACCTAGCTCTGCTTTATAGTTATCGTTTTCATAAAGAGCGTTTTCAGTCTTTTGGTTGGTGAACCCTCCAGTTCCATTATTATCAAGCGGGTTAATGGGCTGATCAGGCCAGGCCCAATTATTAACGATCATGGCCTCCCAATTGGTAAGTAGCGCCCATTTAGAATTTAAGCGATACTCAGCGCCTACACCAAAGTAGAGTTCCGTTTGATAGAAGGAGGCGTAGCGATCAAAGGGATGCGTGCGGTAGAGCGCATACTCACTTTCCCACCAAATTTCATGCTCACCGACACGGTAGCGTCCACCATAGTCCACTGCCCAGGAGGGCTTTTGCCACTGACTTTTGTAGTAGATCGCCGCTGCTGACATCTCTAGCTGACGCGTAAAGAAGTACTCAAGCTTACTGGCCAGACCGAGTTCGTCTCTAATATGAAAGGAATTTGAAGGGCGTTTACTGAGTTCGTAGCTATTAAAGCGTGAGTTGAAGTTGGCCTTGATTGTTCCATCAATATTTTTCTCAAACTCTTCGCTATTGCCGTAAATAGTAGTGTGAATGAAGTATTTCTTTTTAAAGCTACCATAGCTGGCGGTGACGACGATTTTTTGATCTACGTCGCGCCAGGAGTGATCACTTCCAAGTAGTGAGCCTGAATCGATGTAAGATGATTCTGTCACCCCATAGCGCATGCGGTGAAAGGGAACCTTGCCTTTGCCGGCGATGATTTTAAGATCAGAGCTCGCGCGGTAGGTGACATTGGCCTCTTCGTAGAGGTTGTAGCCACTGCCAAGATTGGAGTCGTCGAGATCGAGCTTGATTTTGGCAGTGAAGTCTTGATGAGTGGCGTAGACTTTTAAATCCAGGGCGCCAAGTCCGCTAGTGGCATCGAGTTTTTTGGAGTCGATTTTCTCAATTCCAAGCAGATCGAGGGCAATAAAACCTTTGATTTCAGCATCGAGGGCCCAAAGTGAGGGAGAAGTAAGTAAGACAGTTAAAAGTAGGGCAAGTGCTCCACTAAAACGTTGGCGGGCCATGGCGATATCCTCAATTGATTTTAGAGGCTATCTATCAGTTGCGAGAGGAAATTAAAAGCCAGTAATTGGCCTAGGTGGGGATAAAGTGGATTAGTAACCCTGGCAGCGCTCGTACTCTTTAAAGTATTGGTCGGGGTCATGAGGGTTGAGTTTGTCGCAGTAGTCACTCTTTTTAACTTTCTTTTTGACCTGAGTCTCCTCAGATTGATCCTCAGCTACATCTCTACCGGAGTTACTGGCACAACCGCCACTTCCTAAGAGAAAGACTGTCATTAAAATAAAGGCCATAAGTGTGAGATTCTTCATAACAACTCCTCTTAATAGTGTAGCAAAGAACCCTGGTGGCGTGGGAGCGGGCAAAGACGTGCTAGCGATAATCAAGCTGTCATTAAAGAAAATTCTCACCTCATACTTGAGGGAAATACTTTCTATTTAAAAGAATGGACATCTATCCACAGTGGTGAATCAAAGTTCATATGGGTCAAGTAGTGATAAGTCCCAAGCCCCTGAGGGGCGCTAAGCCCAAAAACCACAGCGCTCATGGCGATGTGGTTGAGTCCCAGCAGCGACTCATAGGTAGAAGAGAGGGTGACTTCATAGTCAGTCAGCCATTTTGCAAGGGAGCTCAAGGCCCCGTCGCGCGCCGGCTTATAAACGAGGCCTGTGACTTTGGCGGGCAGGGCACTTTTTTGAATTTCATGGAGATTGGAGTCGAGGATGATTTCTAGTTTAAGGGAACTCCCTAGGGCCTCTTCAAGGGTGAGTTCAACGCCCTTAATGCCAATCTCACGACTCATTTTTTCAAGCAGGCGCTCTTCCTGATCAGCGAGTGCTCGGTTGGGGTCAACAATAATTTGCGCCTTTGGGTTTAGCTTGCGAATGGCCACGAGAAATGGAAGGTCATTTTCTAGCGCACCTCGGGCGATTTTAATTTTGAGTGCCTCTTGGTTTTTTGGTAGTTGCTGGCAATGAAAGTGCTCACTCGCAAAGAGCAGGGGGCGCACTGGAACCAGGGATTTTTCTACCTTGAGAGCGCCTTTTTCAATCAGAAACTGCAGGAGTGCACCTTCAAGCGCCATCATCACTTGGGGCTCGTGAGGTCCAGTGAAAAGTCCAAAGTAGCTCTCGTTTAAATTAAAGTCTTCAATAGAGCGCTCACTTCTTTGAATGAGGGCGAGGTTGTGCTCAATTTCCAAGGCGTTTAAAGGTAAGTAATTCGGAAGCACTGGAGCTTCACCTTGGAGTTCGTGGGAGTCGAGTTTGAAGTTAACAGTGAGTAGGGGTTTTTCTTTCATTGAAAACCCAGGGGTCACTGAGACTTCTTGATTGAATTTTAAAACAGAGGACGTGCATGAGTATTGAAGTAATTGGGGCACGTCTCTTTCCTAAAATTTAATGATGAGGCCAAGTGAGAAGAGCAGGCAGTTTAAAAAGAGAAATTTTCCAATATCTGCCAGGGTGTTATTGAGATCGCGATCAATCGGGCCTAGGAGGATTTTCTTCCATGTTTTGTAAAATAGGGCAGTGATCAATAACGTTGCGAGGGTTAGCTTATTATTCAAATTAAAAAAAGCATTCAAGCTAATAACTTGAGAGAGCACGACCCCAAAGATGACAATTAACCGGGCGCCCAGCTCACTTGAGCGCACGGCAAGAGTGCGCTTATGGTTGAGTTTATCTCCCTCGCGGTCTCTGAGATTATTCACGGCCAGAATAGACCAACTCAAAAATCCTGGTAAGAGCCCATAGAGCATGGCGGCCGGATGAAGGGTGTGAGTTTGTAAGTAGAAGGTTCCGGCCACCGCAACCGGACCAAAGAAAATGAGCGCCATCACCTCACCTAGGCCGTAATAAGAAAGTGGGTAAGGACCACCGGTGTAGCAGTAGGCCCCGAGTAGACTTGCTAGACCAATAGCAATAATGATGGGACCCCCAGTGACCATTAGAGGGATTCCAAAGATGAAGGCGAGGGCAAGCACGAGCTGATAGGCACGCTTTACTTGATGGCCCTCAAGCAGTCCTGCTTGGGTTACGCGAACTGGTCCGATTCTTTGGGCAGTGTCTGTTCCTTTGGCGTAGTCAAAGTAGTCGTTGACAAGATTGGTGCCCACTTGCATGAGCAAACAGCAAAGAATTGTGAGTGTCGCAATGGTGACATCAATTTGGTGCTGGTAAGCATAGGCCAGAGCAAGTCCCATGATCACGGGGGAAATTCCAGCAAAGAGGGTTTTAGGTCGGGCCGCTAAGATCCAAGCACCTGTGGTCGTCATGAATTACCTTACCGTTTTTAACTGAGAGTATACGCCAGAGTTCTCTTCATCGCTAAAGATAAAATCGATCAGAGTACTGCGCTTACTCTCTAGAGCTTTATGGTAGCTACTGATGAGTTCTTCTTTTGAATGAGCTTTTAAAACAGGAAGTCTGAAAAACTCCTCGGCCGCCTTGTAGTTGACTTCTTGAGGTGTTCGAATGCGATTCACAAGATCGGCCTCTTTGGATACAGGGAGCAGACTAAAAATACCACCACATGAATTATTTGCGACAATGAGAATGGTCTGCTTGGGGTGGCGCGAGAGCATAAAGAGAGAATTAAGGTCGTGCAGAGTTGCAATATCGCCATTGACTAGGGTTAGGGGAATTTCTGCTGGCAAGGCATCTCTAGCACCCATGGCGCTAGCGATTAGTCCTTCAATTCCGCTGACTCCTCTGTTTGAGAGAATCATCAGATCTTTTTTGAGTGTGGCAGAAGCGTAGGAATCAAAACTGCGAATCACAGTTGAGTTGCCTAAATAGAGAGCACTTTTGTCAGGGATGATTTCAAGCAGTGTTTTTGACAGCACTGGATAACTCGCAGGTGCTGCCTCGATGATTTCTTCTTTGCGTTTAACGACCGCCTCAAAGTGGCCTAGCTGATGGTACTGGGTTTCACCCAATACACAAAGGAGCTCTCTGGCAAAGCTCTCGGCACTTCCGTGGTAGCGGTAGCTCACTCTAAAGGCCGGATCTTCCCGCTCCATTCCGGCGTTGGCGACCACGAGAGGAATATCAGGGTTTTGAGTGAGAAAATTGTAATAAAACTTTGAAGTAAGGCGCCCCCCCAATTGAATAATGAGGTCTGGGCGGTTTTGTTCTAAGTAGTTTTGGATCTCTTGATGCTCAAATGTTGGCACTCCTCCTTCACAGAGGGGAAAGAGATACTTAAGTGAGCTTGATACGTCTAAGACCTTGGCCCCTTTAAAATTTTGTACCCAATTCTTAAGTGCGTCTCCCACCTGAAAAGGAGAGAGTCCGCCGATGACTAAAAGGGGATTCTGGGCACTCTTTAAAGTGTCTTTGAGATAACTCTCTTCTTCAGGTCCTAGTGAAAAACCGGGGAAGGCCGATTCGATTAGGGGTCTTGAAGCATCAATAATATTTTTAGCCTCACTTAATTGCTTGTCACTAACTGTCTCAGTAGTGTGATCAAGAGGCTCTCGAAACGGAATGTTAAGGTGAATGGGGCCCATTTTTGGCCATTTTGCTTTGGACAGAGTGTGGAGAACCTCGCCGACAATGGCCCGCAGGCTAACCTGGTCGTTAGGCGCTTGGAGCGAATGAGTTTCAATGCCCGCTCCCAGAAAGATTCGATCCTGCTGAATGGTTTGATTGGCGTCAGAGAAAGTGAGCTCCGGTGGCCGGTCGGCGCTAATGGCGATCAAAGGGATGTGAGTCTTCTTGGCCTCTATCAATGCGGGCAAGTAGTTTGTCAGCGCCGTGCCCGAGGTGCAAATTAAGCAAGAGGTTTTACCCGTGACTTTACTCGCTCCTAGAGCGCGATAGGCGGCGGCGCGCTCATCGATAATCATTTCAAGTTGAATTTCATTTGATCTGAGATTTAAGGCGGCAATAAGCGGGGCATTTCTCATGCCCGGGCTGACATAAAATTGCTCAACCCCACCCTTAATGAGGGCGTCAATGATCACTGAACTCCAAAGTCTAGCGCGGTTATTGCTTAGGAGAGGGCGATTTTGAAGTTCTTCATTTTGTTGTGTGTTTCGATCCACTCATTCTTTCCTTTTGAACCTGCGACTATGCCAGCACCGCCGTAAACGTGGACTTCATCTTGATAAATGACAATGGAGCGAATTCCCACCATCAAATCGGTGTTGGTGTCACTTACAAGTCCACAAGGGCCAGCGTAGAGACCGCGATCAAAACGCTCATACATTTCAATATACTTTTTGGCCGCGGGCCAAGGCCTTCCACCCACAGCTGGTGTCGGGTGGAGATATTCCATAATTTCAAATTGATTGACACCACTAGGCACTCGCCCCTGATAACGACCTTGAATGTGCTGAACATGTTTGAGTCTTAAGAGTTCTTCTCTTGCTGTGGCCGCTACATCTTGGCAAAAGCCACTGAGTTTTCTTTCAATTTCATGGGCCACAATTCGGTGCTCTTCAAGTTCCTTGGGAGAGTTCATCAAGTCTTCTGCATAGGCCTGATCTTCATCAGGGTGGGAGCCTCGGGGCCTTGTGCCGGCAATGACATCAACTTCAACTCTCTGCTCTTTAAACTTAAAGAGGCGCTCTGGCGTGAAGCTTAAAAAGGCGCGATGATCATCAATTTTAAAAAAGAAGATGTGACCATCGAGATTGTCGGCCGCCATTTCTTTAAAAATCACTTGGGGGTCAATGAGATTTTTCGCGCGAATAATTCTCTTTCGTGCCATGACAACTTTATCTGGATCTTCGGGGGCCTCTAGGCATGAGAGGGCCAAGGCCAGATTATCAATGGCCTCACACCACACCTCTTCAGTGGGGGATTCGCTCATTGAAGTAAAGTGCACTTTAGAGTCTACCTCTGGCATAAAGTCGAGTAGCTCATCTACCTGAAAGAGGAATTTGGCCCTGGCCTGCGGGTCATTGTGAATTTCTCTTGGGTAGTTAATTTTGAGTGTGGTCTTGGCCATCTTCGTTTCCCACTCGACGATGGGAATGATGCCAAGCTCTTTTCCAAAATGGGCCCATTCCGGGGCCTTAATACCTTCGGGTTCAAAGCGTGAGACGTAGTAGAGGTGCAACTGCGAATTGGCGCCGAGAATTTGAAGCGTTTGAGATCTCTCTGTCGGACTTTCGTGGCGGTAGAGTTCACCTAGTGCCAGGGCCTCAGTGCCTTCTTTGGATCTGCGATAGATTAATTTTTTATTTCGCACGTGCAAGCAAAGACTCGCCAAAGAGGTGGTGGCCACATCAACTTTAAATGTCCCAAACTGCGCAGGCGCGAATTCCCTTGAGTCCTCTTGCCAGAACTCTTTGAGAGAGCAGAGAATTTTGGCCTTGTCGACTAAAGGCATTTTAGTTTTCCTCTTTGTACCCAACGTAAATAGTGGCAATGCCAAAAGTGAGTAGATAAGATTCTGCGCGCACAAACCCGGCCTCGACCATGGCGACGAGAAAGTCATCTCCATAGGGAAAATCTTCCACCGTTTTATTGAGATATGTATAGGCATCACCGTGGCCGGAGATCAAATTTCCAACTAGCGGCAGAATGTGGCGGAAGTAGAGAAAATAGACGGCGCGCACGAGGGGGTTCTTTGGCAGTGAGAATTCCATCACATAAGCGCGCCCTCCTGGAACCAGAACACGGTGCATATTTTGAAGGGACAATTTAAAGTCGTTAAAATTTCTAATACCAAATGAAACTGTCACAGCGTCATAACTCTCATCAGCGGCCGGGATTGAGACGCCATCGCCGATTTCAAGTGAGACCTTTTGCTCCAGAGAGTTCTTGCTCACCTTCTGCTTGCCAATATCAATCATTCCCTTAGAGAGATCAATTCCGCGCACTGAGCTCACACGTGGGTCTTTACCTAGGGTGAGGGCGA
The DNA here is from genome assembly GCA_048264885.1 of Bacteriovoracaceae bacterium. Lineage (GTDB taxonomy): Bacteria > Bdellovibrionota > Bacteriovoracia > Bacteriovoracales > Bacteriovoracaceae > JBLWXV01. The sequence continues at coordinate 670,535 of JBLXCO010000002.1, read as the reverse complement.
GATCTCCGGTGCCAGTGGCGAGATCGAGAATTTTGAGATCGTTTTTGTCAGGCAGCAGTTTTAGCAGGCGCTTTCTCCAGTAAATATCTATCCCGAAACTCAAGATGTGATTGAGCAGGTCGTAAGTCTTAGCAATCTGATCGAAAATTTTAAATGACTCACTCTTTCTCTCTTTGAGAGCGGTGCTAGAGAGTTTTGAGTTTGTGGTACTCATTGGCGGTCCTTTCCTGGTCTTATTTTGAGCTGACTTAATACGTCGAAAAGTGCGGTGTTTCAAGTTTGACGCTATTTATCATTATGGCTTGTCCAGGATTTTAAGCAATTGTATACGAGCTCAAAGTCACAGTATTTACAGGCTTTTGCTGGGGTGCTAATAAGTTTTGAAGGATATTGGTCAATTTTTGCGTCGCTATATTAGTTTGACCACAAGTGAGAAGGCATGTTGCAGGACTTTTTAAGTAGTATTCCAAGTGGGCTCCTAGAGCGCTCAAAGATGATGAGCTATCAGCTCGATTCCGAACTTGGTAAGCCTGCGGTTGATGAGCTGCTTTCTCGCTCCGTTTTAAGTGGGGGCAAGCGACTGAGACCACTTCTTACCTACGTCATGGGTAATCTTTTTGCGCTTGAGAGTGAGCGCCTTGACCCCTTTGCTCGCGCCATTGAGATGGTGCACGCCGCTTCACTGGCCCACGATGATGTGGTTGATGAGGCCAGTACTCGTCGCGGGGCCCCTAGTATTAATGCTCTAGCGGGCAATAAAAAGGCGGTTCTGGCCGGAGATTTTTTACTGGCCGATGTGATTGTGGGTCTTACTCAAACCGGAGAGCTCAGACTGGTGCAAGAGATGGCCATGGTCATTCAAGAGCTCGCCCTAGGTGAGTGGCTGCAATGGGATGCCTCTCACAATAGACAGTACACCGCTCAGATCATTGAAGAGATTGCCCTAAAAAAGACTTCATCAGTGATGTCTTGGTGTGCAGTGGCGCCTGCTATTCTCGCGCGCCTTAGTGCAGATGAAATTTCTCTGGCGAGAAAGTTTGGCAAACACTTGGGTCTTGCTTTTCAGCAAATCGACGACACTCTAGATTTCGCTGGTGATGGACTTAAAGATCAGCACCTCGATTTAAAAAATGGAATTGTTAACTCTGTCATCTATAATTGGTTTGAAAAAAATCCTCTTCAATATAAACGTTTTCAGTCTGGCAGCGACTTAGAATTAATTTATCTTGAGATGACGAGTGATTCCTTAACCAAATCTGTCGATGAAGTTAAGGATATTGCACTAAGAAACCTTGAGACTGCTAACGAATCATTAGAAGAAATTAAAGAAATCTGGTTCAAACACTCACCAACAGACACTCAACGTTTTGAAAATGCGTTGGAGGTTGTTCAAGTTATTATTTCTTATCTCGCCCATCGCACCTCTTAACTGGTCTTTAAAAAATCTTACAATCTTTAAGAAAATTTATCACAAATTTGACGCCACATGCAAATACATCTTATTTAGAACTAGCGTACTAGTTTGCGTAAATGAAATTCATCTAGTAACTGGTATCATCCTGGGAGAGGTAAATGCCTACGGTTCAGACGAATATTTCGCCTTTAACGATGTTAAGGCAGAGTCTAGAGGACCCCTCACGGGCCCGGGCGGCCTATGATGTTCTGGAGTTGGGCACGACGCAACATCCAGCACTCAAGCGCCTGGCCAAGATGGGTTCGCGGGTCATGTCGACCCCATTTTGCTGTATCTCCATTATCGATCCCGAGTTTAATACTTTCAGACTTGTTCACAATCTCGATCACAACTTGGAAGAAGTTCCGCTCTCGCTTGAGATTGAAGAGTCTCTTTGTCAGTACACCCTTTGTGGTGACTTTGTTGCCATCAATGATATCCGCGAATTCAATTCTCCAGCGGCGCTCTCTATCTTTAGTATATGGGGTTTTCAGTCCTACCTGGGAACTCCTATTAAAGTGGATGGGGGAGCGGTCATTGGCGCGCTTTGCATTCTCGATTATCGACCGCGCGTGTGGACTCAAAAAGAGCGCGATCTTCTAACAGAGCTTGGCTCTAGTGTAGAGACTGAAATTAATTATCAGGTTTGCTTGGATCGCATTGCCCATGAGAATGAGTCCAGAGACCGAGTGATCTCTATGCTCGCCCATGATCTAAGAACACCACTTAATATTATTCAAAATAATGCTGAGTTAGTTCTACTTGAAGAATGCGACACCTCTTTGATGAAAGATTGCGCCGCCAGTATTTTGCGCTCTTGTGATCAGTCGACTCACTTAATTGAAAATTTTCTCGATTGGAAGCTCTCGACGTTGGGCCCAAGTGATAAAATCGGCAAGGATTCATTTGATGTTGTGGCCATGGCCCGTAATTGTATCTTTGACTTTACTAAAATTCACGGAGAGATTTTCAGGCTCTCATTTAACGCCAGACCTATTGTCGGGGAATATAATCAGTACGCCATTAAGCGCTCGATGGATAATCTCATCAATAACGCAATTAAGTACGGTGATATCAGTCGACCAATTAGCTTGACTGTCAATAAAACGGCGGAGGGAATGCTTGAGATCAGTGTTCACAATTATGGTAATCCCCTGACAGAAGAAGAGATTAAGCATATTTTTAATCCCTATTATCGCTCTAATGATGCCAGAAAGAAAAAGGCCAAGGGCTGGGGCTTAGGACTGGCACTCGTTTCTGCCGTGGCCCTGGCCCACTCTGGGCGCGCCGAGGCGACCAGTAGTGTGGATGAGGGGACTTCATTTAAAATAATTCTCCCTTTGGGAGAGAATCATCAAAAAACGCATTAAAGAAAGCTTTTGTAGTCCACTTTGCAGGCGTCTTCTACTTCTTTAATCTCTTTAGGGATAGCGCTGGTTAGGTTTTCATATCCATCTGCTGTGATTAAAATATCATCTTCAATTCTAATACCCATGCCTCTGAGTTCTGCCGGTATATTGGTGGCATTCTTTGGGAAGTAGAGACCTGGCTCAATAGTGTAGATCATGCCGGGAGCGAATTTAATATCTTCTGGGCCATCGGTGTAAGGGCAATTGTCGTGCACATCTAGGCCAAGCCAGTGGCCGGTGCCATGGGGATAGAAGCTTTTAAAAGTTTGATCGCTGGCAAGCTCTTCGGGAATGGAGCTCATGACTTTGAGATCAACAAGGCCTTGGGCCAAGACTTTTGAAGCTTCGGCATGAATTGTTGCGATAGTGGAGCCTGGCCTAGAAGCGCGCAGGGAAGCTTTCTGTGCTTCTAACACAATCTCATAGACTTCTTTTTGGATGCCGCTATAGACGCCGTTGACCGGGAAGGTGCGGGTCACGTCGCTGGCGTAGAGATTGTACTCACTACCGGCGTCAATTAAGAGGAGATCCCCATCCTTGAGTTCGTCTTGATTATCAATATAGTGAAGAATATTGGCATTATCTCCGCCAGCAACAATTGATTCGTAGGCGGCGCCATTGGCGCCTTCTTTGAGATAGATATATTCCATTAAGGCCTGCACTTCGCGCTCGTTAACACCAGCTCTAGTGAAGGCCATGGCCGCTTTGTGGGCCTTAGTTGTAATGGCGGCGGCCTTTTTCATGAAGGCAATTTCATTTTGATCTTTAATGAGACGTAGGCTGCCAACCAGCGGGATGATATTGGCGATCTTTTGCGGGGTCGCGACCTTTTTGCGATTTTTATAGGCAAGGGCCCCGATATGGGAGAGAACTTTTTTAACAAGCTTGGGGCGATTAAAGAGATCTAAGTAGACCGTGTCGTGGCCCATTAAGAGTTCATCAAGCTTTTGATCAAACTCATGAATACTGTAGACCTCATCGACGTCAAGTAAGTCCTTGGCAGCCTCTATACCCAGTCTTCGCCCTGACCAAACTTCTGCTTTGGCGTCTTTGGGGCGCACAAAGAGCACTGCTTGGCGCTCTTTTTGGTGCGAGAGTATAACGAGCTTGGCCTCGGGCTCTTCAAATCCTACTAAATACTTTAAGTTGCTATCTTGGCGATAGGGAAACTCGGTATCATGCGAGCGCGTTTGATGGGGGGCCGCCTCGAAGATGGCCACGCCACCTTTGAGGCGTTCAAGTAATTTAGCTCTGCGTTCGCGGTAGGATGTGAGTTCCATTTTTTCTCCTGATGAATCCTCACATTCTAGCGCTCTTTTGATTCCATTAAAAGGGCCGTACTCGCTCAATTGATTCCAAATATTGCCCACTTAATGAAGGCGGCAAGACTCTGATCCGCTTCGCATCGCCATACACTTTTTCATGGCCTGATCACAGGCCTCTCTGCCAATTGTGCGGTCATTGCGGTCCCCGGTGACACTGGCACTAAAGACTTGCAATACTTGCCCAGAGTCTGACAGTAGCGCCGCTTCACAAGTTCTGGTTACATCAGTTCCTGGTGGAGGAGTGGGCATAGGTGTTGGTGTGGGAATTGGGGTCGGAACGGGGCGCCGGTGCTGATCAATTTCACAATAGGCATTGTAGTAGCGGCTGCTATTTTGTCTTCTTCTTAGATCGGTGTAGCAAGTGCGAAGGGCATTGGAGCAGGCCTCTTGCTGAGAATACTGTGAGCGACCGCGATAGCTAGCGACATAAGCTCCGTTTGCTAAGCGCAGGTTTGAGTAGCAAAAATAATAAACCGGATCTGGCGCCGAACTCAGGTCTATGCAATAGGCACCGGGATAATTACCTGTGCGCAGGCGCCAGGCCAGCTCCTCATTACACTGCTCTCTGGAATCGAGGCAAGCCTCATAGGTTGAGGAACCATAACCAGAAAATGAAGAGATGCGGATGTGATTTCTATTTCGAAGCTCACTGGTACATGTGGCCGCCTGAGCATTTGAGAGGGCCAAGCAGGCAAAGATTAAGGCGAAAATAATTTTCATCTCTATCTTCCTTAGGTTAAGAATTTTGTCCTTCTAAGGTGATAGAAATTTTGATGAGAAATGTAAAGGCCACCAAGCAGGTGGCCTAGATTTTAGTGAAACTTATCTATTGTTGAGATATGTTTGCACAAAGAGATCAAGACTGAAGTCTTCACTTGAGTGCTCTTGTCTGACGAGGAAGGGGCGTCCCTCTTCTTCAATCACCCATGGAGCTGAGACATCATCCCAGTCAACACCCAGATCCCAGCCAAGGTCTGTGCCAAAGATTGCTGTGGCCATGACGTCGTCGACAACAGGTTCTAAGACATACATGGGAGTGCCGTTAGTGATGCTTCCAATGGCCTCGGCCACGGTAACGTAAGAGCTGGCAGCAGTTGAGTCATCAGAAACGGTGAACTGACCGTAGGAGAGGTGAATAATATCACCGTTTACCAATGAGTAGAAATTAGCGTCTGGGGTTAATGCATAAAGAAGTGATGCGGTGGAATTTCCACTATCAAAGTCACCAATATAATTGAGAGTGTTGAGGTTATTTGAACTTTGAGCGTAGGCACCGTATTCGCCACCAGTATTGGTGCTATTAAAGTTTTCTGGTTGTGGATTCCAAACAAAGAAATTGCCGTTCATGGTTGTACTGTCTAGTGCGCCACAGATGGCGGACCAGGTGTTATTTAGAATATTTGGATAGATGCCGGTGTAGCGGTAATGGGTGTTGATATAATTATTCTCGATTACAGAGCCAGAGTTTCCACCTTTACCACAAATACCACCAACATAATTGGCCTTAGGAGTGTAGCCAATTGTTGTAGACGGGTAAGGGGTGGGGCCAATATTGTGACTGAAAATAAAAGTAGCTCCGTTATCAACGTAGACGTCTCCGTTTCCGATATCGACATACATGTTATCAGCAGTACCAGCGGCGGGTGCACTTGCAAATTGACCCAGGTAATTATAGTAGTCGGTGCCTGATGGGCCGTCGTAGATAATTTCGCCCCAGAGTTGATTGTTTTTAACCGTTGCAAGTGTTGAGGCCATTGAGCCAACAAGCCCGCCAATTTCTGAAGAGAGTAGTCCTGAACCTGAAAGGGTGATCTTTCCGTCAAAGGTGTTTTCTTCAATGATAGAACCGTTGGCGCCACCAAATGAGATAGTTTCATTTCTCACGGGCTCATAGAAACTTGAGGCGCTACCAACGGCCGTTCTTCCTACGAGTCCGCCAATTCTTTGCATGGTACTTGATACCAAAATTTCTCCTTCAAATTCACTGTAGAGAATCGCCCCGGAATTGATATTGGTGAGACCGCCTATCGCATCAGAAGGAGAGCCGGAAGCGAGAATTTTACAACCTGCCTTTGATCCAAGAATCGCTCCGTTGTTTGTGCCCACTAAGCAAGATGCGCTGGCCGAGCCTGTTAGATTGACGTAGCCTTTGGTCTTTACCTTGATGACGGCGCCATTATTTGTGCCTGCGAGAATGCCTGCGCTACCGACAGTAGGCATCGAGTAGTAGCTCACAACTTCTAGATTTTTTACTTTGGAGCTTGCATCTATAGTGTCAATGAGTCCGACCTGAGATGAGGTTAAATCAACTGGATAAATGGCCTTGTCATTTCCATCTAAGACTCCAACAAAACTTGCAATATCTAAGTAGGAATTTGTTCCAGTTGTAAAATCTTTTAAGCTAATATCTCTGAGTAATTTAAAGTGATAACCGCTACCAGCGTAGTTTTTAACTTCTCCCAGCTGTGCTTGAGAGCAAATTTCAAACGGGCTTGAGGCACTACCACTGCCTCCGGCAAAGGGAGAGAGTGAGATTTTTCCACTGCAAGTTCTGGGCGCTTCAATTAATAGTCTTGGATAGTCGTGACCATCGTCATCCATGGCCCAGATATTGACGAAGTCCAGTCCAATTGCCGTATAAGAACTTTGTGTTCGAACTGATGTGTAAGTGGTCCCAGAGGCAGTGTAGGTGGGATCAATGGCCAGTGTCGAACCTCCGGCAATAGATGTGGAAAAATCTTGAAAGAGTGAGCCATCGCTACTGACGGCCGGACCAGCGGCGCGAAACACCCTAGTAGGCGTAAAGTCAGCTCCATTTTGCCAGCCCACTAGACCTGCTGAGTTGGTTGATTTTTTGGCGATGACACTCGTATCAGAATAGGAGTCATTAAGGGCGCAGTTTGCTCCAGCAACTTTACCTATGAGACCACCGACATAATCAAACCCAGATAGTTGGCCGTGGCTTGCTGTCTGTTGAATATCAACTTGGGCGCTTTGACATGTTTCTAAAACACCAACAATACCACCGATATAAAAATTGTCGTACCAAACGCCTGAGTTTCCAGTACAGTTTGGTTCATCGTGATAAGAGTTAATTGAGCAATAACCACGTCCTCTCCCTCTTACAGTTCCTTCAAAGACGGCCCTGTTAATATGTTTTGCACCAGCATTGGCAAAGGCACCCGCAATTCCGCCCACGGTATCAAAGCCTTCGATGCGCATGAGCTTGGTGTGAACATCTTCGATAATGCCATCGTTGCGTCCGACCACTCCACCAATTTGGGTGCTTCCAAAGACTTCGCCTAGAACAATTTTTACATTGCGAATGATTCCAGCATTGGCGCCGACAGCGGTTCCAATTTTAGAGTGAATATTGGTTTGATCTTCAGTCTTACCTTCTATTAGCGGTAGAATGAAGGAGACATTTCTAAGGACACCGCTGGTGGACATATCTCTGATGAATCCCACTCTATCAACGTTTGCGTTTACATTTTCAAGATCTTCAACCTTAAAGCCAATGATCTTATGTCCTCTGCCATCAAAGGTTCCTGAATAGGGGGTGGGGGCAGTGGTGAGACCTTCGCCCAGTGGTATCGAATCAGGATAATTGGGTTCGGCCCCAGTTGCTTGAACCGTCGTTAGGTCAATACCGTTTTCTGTAAAATAGTCGACAGACTTTCCTAATATAAAGTGTGAAGAGTTGTAGGTTGACCAATTGGCGTCGCCGCCAATGCCATCAAGTTGTGTGATGGAGCAGATCACATAAGGTCTACCAAGATCGCCCTCGCCGGCGGCAAAGGGCGAAGCTGCAATTCTCTCAGCACTACAAAGAGTGGCCTTATCCATGGCAAGTTCAAGTGAGGCCACTTGATGACTATAAGGAGATGGGTTCACTGTATAGGTGCCAGCAAAGAGCGGAGCTCCTCCACCACCAAGTAGACCCGTGGGGAAGGTGTAATCGATGGGAGAGCTAAGAGCAGTGTCGGTGAGACCCTCGCAATCACTATCACCCATATAGGCGCGTACAATTGTTAATAGAGGGCTTCCTGCACCACCAGTGGGGATTGAAAATGGTGAGAGCGCCTGTCCAACCGCAGTAGCGCCATCAACGGTATGGCAGTTATCTTTGAGACCGCTCGCTATGTCCACGCTAACCATGGCCCCATCTACTTTGGCGTAAGCGGGAAAGAAAGCTTGAACACTACTAGCGTAGCCGACCCCAGAGACGCCACAGCCCGTGCCATCTAAGGGAGCATCGCTATTGCAAATTGAGGCCTGTAAGCGTGGGAAGGTATAGTCAAAAGAGCCGGTAGTGGCACCGGAAGAAATAATTGAATCAGCGCAGTTAGAGTTACTAAGTGAGAGATCAACGGCCACCGCTTCTCCGCCAAGCTCTATGGCCTTGGCCGCCGCACAGTGGGGAGTGCCGGTCATTTGAGTTCCACCATCCCAGCCAATGGCGACAAAATTCCAAGTGCCGTTACTGAGTTCTATTTCAAAAGTATTTGAAGTGAGAAGTTTACCAAACGCATTTTGCCCGTCAGTTGAGGAGCCCCAGAGCATCACTCCGCCGGTGTAGCTTGAGATCGCCAATTGCCCTGAAAAGAGCTTTAATTCAGCGCTGGTTTTTTCACCCTTGGCGGCACAGCCAGCAAGAATAAGGATGGATAGGGTGGTTAGTAGCTTCTTCATAACGAATAATCCTCGAAACCTTGATAAAGTTCACAAACTCATCGGTAGAAGATGGATTAATTCAATATAATTTGTACTAAGCGGGGAGGTCGGTTATTTATTTAAGTACTTGAAAGTGCAAGAAATTAGGCGTTCTAAAGTTTTCTTTAGGTTCCTAAAGTGACATTAAATCTTGGCTGCCGGGGACCAGGGCGCTTAGAGCGCCCCTCTTAGAAGCTTGACCACTCGATCTTTTCCAATGGTGACCAGAAAGCCCGCAAGCTTTGGCCCGCGCTCTTTTGAGATAAGAAGCTGGTACATGACGGGGAAAACATCATTGGGTTTGATCTCAAGCTCGTGGATGATCTCGTACATTTTCTCGTGAAGCTCAACATCGGAGGCTCCACTAGCACTCGCTTCTAGATAGTCGCAAGTTTTGGCAATAAAACTTTTGAGCTCACTGGAGAGTTCAAGTTTGGGAGCGGCAGTGTTGATACTAAATTTAAAATCTTCAGGAGCGTAGTTTTCAAGCCAAAACAAAGCGCACTCACTGCGCTCTTTAAATCTGCGCTCGTCGCGAATCGTTTTAATCTCATCTTTGTAGAACTCTCTGGCCGCGCGGATGTCGCCATCATTAATTTGCAGCACATTGGTGAGGTGTCTAAATGCCGGTTGAAAGGGGCATTCGGCAGGGAGTTCACCCACTTGAGAAAGTTCGTAAACTCGCTTGGCCATCTCAACTTTCTTTTCATTTCCGGGCTCAAGCCCATAGGCCAAACGCTCCATGCGATCAAAGTCTTCGTAGGCCTTAATGGCGTCGAGATCAAAGCTCACGGCAAAGTCGACATTTGACTTATAGGAAGCAAAAATCCAGCGCACCATCTCAGGCTCATAGACTTTCAAGACGTCATTAACTGTGACCACTTCACCTGAGCTTGAACTCATTTTGCCGCCGCCACCTTTAATAGAGACGAAGTCATACTGAAGGTAAACAGGTGGTTTCCAATTGAAGACTTTGACAATTTCTTTAGCGGTTGTATACGAGCCGCCCTGAGAAGAGTGATCTTTTCCGCCTGGCTCAAAGTCCACTTTTTCAAAGGCCCATCTCATCGGCCAGTCTACGCGCCAGGGAAGCTTAACTCTTGAAGTGGATTCAAGTTCTTCACTACCTTGATGGCCACAATTCTCACAAGTGTAGGAGAGGGCCGTGCCGTCCCATTTTTTATTGGTGATTTGATTGTCGGTATTACACTTTTCGCAGTAGACAGACACTGGCAGCCAGTTTTCATCAAGGGGCGCCGATCTGTGCTCATCGAGGATGGCCTTAATTGCTTTGGCCTCATTGAGTGCGAGCTTGATGCTGTCTTTATAAATTCCGGCGCGGTACTTGCTGGCCTGGTAGATCGGCTCAACGACAATGCCAACTTTTTCTAACTGAGCTTCAAAGGCGCTTTCATGGTGAGCGGCGTAGGAAGCTTCCTTTTCAAAGGGATCAGGAGTATCGACAATAGGCTGATACATGAATTTCGCCAGTTCATCTTGCTTGGGCATATTTTTGGGAATTTTTCTGAAGGTGTCGTAATCGTCCCAAGAGAAGATAAATCTCACCTTTTTTCCACGAGCGCGCAGGGCGCGGGCGACAAAGTCGACGGTGATGACTTCGCGAAAATTGCCAAAGTGGACCGTTCCGGAAGGGGTGATTCCACTGGCCACGACATAGGAATCCTTGTCTCCAACTTGTTTAATAATTCGATCTGCGGTCATGTCGGCCCAGTGAATAAGTTTTGGAGTAGTTGACTCGCCCATAGTGAAATCCCAGTTGATCAAAAAGGTCTGTATTAATCTAAGCGGCTAAAATAACATGCAATTGGGCATCCGTATAGACATTGCCTCTAGGGATTTGTCTGGCCATGGCCCTAGGTGTATAGTGGTGCCATGATTAGTCTAATCTTCAAGGCACTCTTTCTCTATATTCTCTTTCTCATGGTCAGAGGGGCGTGGCGCGGCTACAAAGTCTATGGGGCCATGCAAGAGGCGCTTCGCAATGGGCAGTCACCCTCAGGTGCCGGGGATATCTTTGGTCGCGCTAAAACTCACTCAGATCACGCTAGAACCCGAACTTCTCATTCAAGTGATATTATTGAGGCAGAGTATCGCGTAATTGACCCAAAAAACTAGCGAGTTTTAATTCATTTGTCCGATAAGGCTCTTATGCTTAAAGGACTTTTCTTCACATTTTTATTTTTTAGTTCAGCTCTCCAAGCCCAAAGTAGCGCTCTTCACCAAGTTGAGCGAGGGCTCACTGTCGAGTCGAGCGCTAGTGGTGAAACTCTACAATTGGGTCACGACACCTATCTCAAGGCGATTTATGATCCACAGGATCTAGGGGGCTGGGCACTCAACGTTCAAATTGTCGATGAAGAGGGAGGCCCGATTACTGATGAGACTTACCGAACATCTAGAAAGTTTTTTAATCGCGCCGTGGCCGTGAGTTTTAGTGATCCCATTGAAGTTCTCGATGAAAATAATGAAACCAAGCGTGTTCCTCCTGGCGTAAAGCTAGTGCGGGTGAGTGATGTAAACGAAGGCGCCTGGAAACACTACCGCTTGGTCATGGTCAATGACCTGGGGGAAATGGTTGATTGGCAGGGAAATGTAAGTTCAAGTCCGCCGGTACTCAAAACGAGCATGCGCAACTATGACAATGCCAACCGTAATACTCACCTACAAGCGGTGATCAGCTCTTTAGTCAATGAAAAAGAAATGGTTGAGGATTCGGGGCCACTTGTTTCGATGATGCCTCATTGCGTGGGTTGCGAAGAGGAAGAGGCCCAGCAAGAATCTCCTCTCGTTCTTGAGAGCTCACTTCGTCCGGTGGCAAGACCTTGGGCAGATGAGGGAAGAGGAATATGGCCGGGACCTGGGACCCCTCATGAGCTAATCATGGCCCGTCGCGCTTCTTATAAAGGAAAATCAAGTTGTGAGAGCAAGCGTAGGGAATATGAAAATGAACTCTTAAGTGGCACTAGTTGGGGGCCGCTGTCGGTTACAGAGCGGGCCCAAAAAATCAGAGAAACTGCGCAGGAGTCACTGACAGCAATGAAAGAGGTTTCTAATGATCGCAGGGGCTCAAATAATTATGCTGACTCGGTAAACCCAAACTATGTTTCACCGGCACTCACCAGCGATATGGTCACTTGTATCGCCTTTCAAGAGACTTCCGGTCAGCTCAATCCCTTTATGCATAATTACACCTACTGTAATAGTACTCGCAATATGATCTCGACCGCTCATGGACTTGGACAAATGACGAGAGGGACCTTTCGCAAGATGAAAAATCATCCCGAGGGTGATCAACTTCCTTATACCACTAAGTACTCGCAGATTCTTAGGGGCAAGTCAGATCGCGAGGCCCATGAATTCCTAAGTACCGACCCCCATCTTCAGTTAGAGGTATCACTCAGGTTGTTGAATTTTGAGCTCAAGTTTGCCAAGTGGAAAAATCGAAATGCAACAAATGACCAGCTTATAAAAATGGCCATTACCCAGTATGATCATGACAATCAGTCAAAGTACGTAAAGAATGTCTTTGATCAATGTATTCCTTGCTTAAAGAGGAAGTCGGCCGGAGAGTGCTACAATGAAATTTGGAATTAGTTTACTCTTAGTTCTCACTACTTGGAATCTCTTTGCCAAGGTGACTTTAAAAGATATTAATTCTCTTGGTCTGGTTTACTTTCAAGAGGCCGAATTGGAATCGGGGGCCTATTCAATTGTTGTTTCCAATTCAAAAGGCAATCAGGTCACTCAAATTTATGTCGATGATAAAATCATTTTTGAACAAAAGGTGAGTCCGATCACGGACGCCTTTAAGCAAATTAGGCTGAGATATTTTGCTAAATCAGAAGCCCCCTATGCGATTATTAAATATCAAAAAGGAGTGCACGGAGAGCAGGTGAAGGTCGTCTCACTTAAAGACGGCAAAGTTGCTTATCACGAAACTAGCGTCTGGCCTATGATGTTGGATTTTTCCGAGGATGAACTCACTATCAACATTGTTGATGAAGATAATAAAACTACGACTAAGAAGTGGAGGCCCTAGGACTTATTTAAGTCCTAGCTCCTGATTGAGATCGGCGTCGCTAATCTCACCTTTTTTCACATACATTTTTAGCGCTGCTAGAGCTTTTTGAACTTCATGGCGCTCATGGGCGTCGACCAAGGTGAGGTCGATGTGCGGTTGATTTTCAACTGCACTCATTTTGACATATTTTTTAACTACTTTAATGGCCGCTTCTAATTGCATCTTGATCTCCGAAAATTTTAGCTATTCTAATGCCCAAGATACGCTTTTTGAATGGCCTCATCGGCCAAAAGTTCAGCTGCGGCGCCTTCTCGCACAATATTTCCTGTTGCCATGACATAGGCGCGATCGGCAATCTTGAGCGCGGCGTAGGCATTTTGTTCAACTAGCAAAATAGTCATCTTCTTCGTGCGATTGAGCTCGACGATGGCGTCGAAAATGGCCTGGACTAAAATGGGAGCGATCCCCAGTGAAGGCTCGTCGAGTAGGAGCAGTTTCGGGCGCGCCATGTAAGCGCGGGCAATAGCGAGCATTTGCTGCTCTCCACCTGAGAGGGTGCCGGCCAATTGCTTGCGGCGCTCTTTAAGCCGGGGAAAGAGTTTAAACATTAGTTCTAGATCGTCTTTTACTTCGCCGTCGCGCCTGAGGTAGGCACCCATTTCAAGGTTTTCTGCCACGGTGAGGGCAGGAAAGACCATGCGCCCCTCAGGGGACTGGGCCATGCCCTTGGCGGTAATTTGGTGTGCGGGCAGTGTGTGAATACTATCGCCACTAAAGATGACTTCTCCCGTACTTGGGCGCAGTAGGCCTGAGAGAGTTTTTAGGGTCGTGGTTTTTCCAGCGCCATTGGCCCCGAGAATCGTGACGATCTCTCCTGGGTAGACTTTGATATTAATGCCATGAAGAGCGTGAATATTTCCATAGTGCACGCTTAAGTCTTTAACTTGCAGCATGGGCATTTGTGTTTTGGTGTCGATAGGGTCTTCGCGCTTGATGGCCTTGGCCTGTCCATCATCAGTGCCCAGGTAGGCCTCAATAACTTTGGGGTTATTTTGAATTTCTGCGGGCACTCCATGAGCGATGCCCCTGCCGTAGTCGACGACATAAATGCGCTCGCAAACTTTCATCACCAGACCCATGTCGTGCTCAATGAGTAGAATGGCCATTTGAAAATGATCGCGCACCCAGCGAATGAGATCGGTTAACTCTTTGGTCTCTTGGGGATTCATACCCGCGGCCGGTTCGTCTAAGAGTAAGACTTTGGGTTTGGTGGCCAGGGCCCTGGCGATTTCAAGGCGGCGCTGCTCACCGTAGGGAAGATTTTTAGCGGTGACCTCTGCCTTTTGATCGAGTTTAAAAATTTTAAGGAGCTCCATCGCCTCAAGTGTGAGCTTTTCTTCGGCCTGTTTAAATTTTTTGGTTTTAAAAATAGAGCTCACTAGTCCGTAGTTAAGTCTCGAGTGGGCGGCGAGGCGAATATTGTCAATGACTGTGAGATCTTTAAATAGACGAATATTTTGAAAGGTTCGGCAAATGCCAGCATCGGTGATATGGGCCGGGCGCTTGCCATTAATGACTGATCCAGCGAGGATTACTTTGCCACTGGTGGGAGTGTAGATGCCGGTCACCATATTAAAGATAGTCGTCTTGCCGGCACCATTGGGCCCGATCACGCCCACCAATTCACCTGGGCGAATTTCGAGTGAGAAGTTATCGACGGCGGTGAGACCGCCAAATTGCATGGTGAGATCTTTGACTTCGAGAATAGGGCCCGTCATGAGTTTGTCCCTTTTTGAAAGATTTTTTTGAGGTTGAGTTCATGCTTGCCAAAAATCCCACTGGGGCGCGCGAGCATGAGGATGATGAGTAGGACTGAGTAAATCACCATGCGCCACTCACTGACGGTCTCAGAAATATTGCGCAGAACCTCTGGCAGAGCACCTAGAATAATGGCGCCCACAACGGCGCCAGTGATGGAACCCAGACCCCCGAGAATAATCATCAGGAGAAACACAACAGACCACAAGAAGGTAAAGCCATTGGGGTGGAGCAGTTGCGAGAGGTGAGCAAAGAGGGCCCCTGAAATACCCGCGCCCATGGCGCCCAGGACAAAGGCCAGCGTCTTGTACTTAAAGGTATTGATCCCCATACTCTCGGCCGCAATTTCATCTTCGCGAATGGACACGATCGCGCGCCCATGGGTGCCTTTAAGGAGATTGACGTTAAAGATAATAACCAAGACGACCCAAGTGTAGACCCAGAAAAAGTTTGACCACTTGGGGATATTAGTAAAACCACTGGCCCCGCCAACCACGTCCATATTCATAATCACAATGCGAATGATCTCCCCAAAGCCCAAGGTGGCAATGGCGAGGTAATCACCGCGCAGTCTTAGGCAGGGAATTCCAATCACTAGTCCCGCAAGCCCAGCACTTAGGGCCCCAATCACACAGGAGATAATGAGGTTCATAAAGTCGGGAATGGGGAGCGCTCCGTAGACGGCGTAGGCAGCGCCCGAGTAGGCCCCCACCGCCCAAAAGCCCGCGTGCCCAAGGGAGAGTTGGCCCGCGATGCCGTTGATGATATTGAGGCTCACGGCCGCAATGATGAAAATTCCGATGAGAAGAGTGATGTGATAAATATAGTCCATTACACTTTCTCCTTAGTATTTTTCCCCAGTAGACCACTGGGCCTAATCACCAAAATCAGAATGAGGATTCCAAAGGCAATGGCGTCGCGGTAAGTTGAAACCCAAAAGCCAGTGACGAGGTTTTCTGCAAGTCCTAAAACGAGGCCGCCTACGACTGCGCCGGGAATGATGCCAATTCCCCCAAGCACGGCGGCCACAAAGGCCTTAATACCCGGGATCATCCCCATCAGGGGATCGATGGTGTTGTAGTACATGCCCACCAGCACCCCGGCCGCGCCCGCAAAAGCTGCGCCAATAAAAAAGGTAAAGGAGATGATGCGATTGGAGTTGATGCCCATTAACTCCGCCGTTCCCACGTCAAAGCTGGTCGCGCGCATGGCCTTGCCCACTTTGGTGTGGCCCACTAACCAGTAGAGAAAGACCATCAAAAGAGCAGTGAGCACCATAATGATGATCATATTTGTTTCAATGTAGACGTCACCTAGATCGTAAGTAGTATTTTCGATGACGCTTGGAAAGGCCTTGGGCTCAGCGCCGATGGTGAGCTGTCCGCTGTATTGGAAAAATAAACTCACGCCTAGGGCGGTGATTAAGGCGGTGATGCGGCCAGCGTTTCGAATGGGGCGATAGACTAGGCGCTCAACTAGGGCGGCCACTAGTCCACTGCCAATCATCGCCAGCGGCATGGCAATCCACAGGGGAAACCCAGCACTAATACAGGCAAAACCTATAAAAGCACCAATCATATAGAATTCACCGTGGGCAAAGTTAATGAGTTTAATAATCCCGTAGACCATGGTGTAGCCCAGGGCAATGAGGGCGTAGATAGATCCTTGGGCCAGTCCATTGAGAGTGTATTGGCACAGGTCTTTAAAAAACCAAATGAGATCTTCGCTCATCTCGCATCCTTGAGTTTAAGAGTGAAGGTGTGTGGACAATTAAGAGAGTGTAGCAGCACTACACTCTCTTTGTGAAATTTATGGACTAACTTTTTCTCTGAAAACGTTGCCATTCATAGTGGTTTCTAAAACCACCGCACTTTTTCTAGCATTGCGATTGTCATCGATCGTGATACTTCCAGTGACACCCTCAAAACCTTTGGTGTTGTTGATGGCGTCGCGCAGATCTTTGTGAGAAGCAGACTTCGCGCGCTTGAGGGCGTCGGCCACAACTAAGAGCCCATCATAGCCAAGAGCGGCCATGGCACCAGGAGTTTGCTTGTAGCGGGCCTTATAGGCCTTGACGAATTCTTGAACCTTGGGATCTGTGTCGTCGGCACTAAAGTGAGAAGAGATGTAGTTTCCTTTGATGCCTTCGTCACCTGCAAGCTCAGCTAGCTTGGGTGAATCCCAGCCGTCGCCACCTAGGAAAGGAACTTCGAGTTTGAGGTCGCGTGCTTGGCGCAGCATGAGGCCCACTTCGGTATAGTAGCCGGGCATAAAGATGACGTCAGGGCGCGATCTTTTAAGACGGCGAACAAGGGATTTAAAATCGGTTTCTTTTTGATTGTAAGCAAAGTCGTCTTCGATGATTTCGCCGCCGAGCTTTTTAAATTCTTTCGTAAAGACCGCGGCCAGCCCTTTTGAATAGTCAGATGACTTGTCGATCACCACGGCCGCTCTTTTTTTGCCCAGATTATTTTTAGCAAATTTGGCCATCACAACGCCTTGGAAAGCATCGGTAAAGCAGGTGCGACTAATGAAGTTTCCAACTTCGGTGACTTTTTCATTGGTAGAAGCGGGAGTGAGTAGTGGAACCCCAGCGCCTTGGGCAATGGGCGCTCCGGCGAGGGTGTTTGAAGAGGCCACTGAGCCTACAATAATATTAACCTTGTCGACGTCGATGAGTTTTTTGACGGCGTTACCACTTTCCACGGGCTCGCCCTTATTGTCTTCTTTGATTAGCGTGAGTTCATATTTAAAGGCTTGGTCTTTTTTAATTTTTTCAAGTGCGAGTTCCATTCCGTTCACACTTTCTTGACCATATGTTGCGATGGGACCAGTCATGGGAAATACTGAGCCAACTTTTACAGGTGTCTTGGCCGCGCTTACCTGGGCGCTGATTCCAAGTGTCACGAGGATACTCATGGCGATTTTTGCCATTTTTATTCCAGCAGGAATTCTCATCTGTCTTCTCCCTTTACATAAATAGAAATCGTTACTGTATTACGCTAACAAGATCTTTATACAAGTAAAAGAGATTAGTATTTAGGTGCGTGTTAAAACGCTATGAGTAAATAAGAATATCCGCTCTGTGATTGAGGTAGGTGTCGTGACCCAATTGGCCCAATTTTTCTAGCTCTGACATTGGACCCTTGGCCTCAATCCATTGGCGAATTTTATCGGTGCCGTTAATGAGGTCGATGGCGAGCTTGTGAAATTCATACTCATAGGGTTTTTGATGAAACTCAAAGCCAGCGCCTAAGTCGTGGTAGAGGTGATAGCAAATCACTTGGCAGAGCGACCATGGACGCATGAGTTTTGGGTCGGTGACGTGGACGTGAAAGCCACCACAGGCCTCGCCTTGCCACTTGTGAAAGGTGGGCACTACGGTCACAGGGCGCAAGAAGGCCCCTGCTAAATAGGGGGCGAGATCTCGGTGGTGGCGCTCGAGAAATTCATAGGGTCGGAGCTTTGGATGAGCAATGATTTCAAGCGCGCGCGTAGTGCCGCGCCCTTCACTCACATTAGTGCCTTCAAAGAGAACTGTGCCCACAAAACTATAGGCACTCTCTGGAGTAGAGAGGTTAGGGCTTGGGTTGATCCACTCGCGCTCACACTCGCGCCAGCTCATGGCACGCTTCCAGCCCTGCATTTCAATGACTTCGTAATCGCATTGCAGACCGTGGTGAGCGAGGGCGAGCTTGCCCACTTCACCCATGGTGAGCCCATGGCGCTGGGGAATTTCTTGGCGGCCCACAAAGGACTGAAACTCAAGTTCGAGAACGGGGCCTTCAATAATCTCGGCGCCCACAGGATTGGGGCGATCAAGCACGATGACCTTAATATCTTTTTCGCCGCACTTTTTTAAGATGAGATTGAGGGTGCTGATATAAGTGTAGACTCGCGTGCCTACGTCTTGCAGATCGACAATCAGGGTGCCAAGACCCGCGAGCATTTCATCGGTGGGGATGCGAGTTTCACTGTAGAGAGAATAGACTGGAAGTTTGTAATAGGGGTGAATGGTGTGCGGAGTTTCAACCATATTGTCTTGCACATCACTGACAATTCCATGCTGGGGGCCAAAGAGCTTGGTGAGTCTGGCGCCAAAGGTTTTAATTAATGAAGTGGCGCCGAACTCCAAATCTCTATCAACTGAGGCACTGTGGCAGAGGTAGCCAATATTTCCTTTCACTTTTGCTTGTAGTGACTTGTCGCTTACTAACCTTTCTAATCCCAGCGTTATCATGAGGGCCTCATTTATTAAGATATTCCTTCTATGTTAGAAGAGATTTGGATTTGGCGAAAGCTTCTTTGTCAAAACTGTTTTTAACACGCAGAGCAGGAGATGAATCTGATAAACGACTTTTCTAATAGTCTCCTGAGATGGCAAAATAGAAGCACACACAATTCGGAGAGACTCTATGCAACAATATCACGACTTAATGAAGCGAGTGCTCGAGAGCGGCGCTGAGAAAGAAGACCGCACGGGAACTGGCACCCTCTCAGTCTTTGGCCATCAGATGCGCTTTGATCTGGCCCAGGGTTTTCCCTTGGTGACCACTAAGAAATTACATCTGAAGTCTATCATCTATGAATTGTTGTGGTTTTTAAAAGGGGATACGAATATCGAGTATCTCAAAGAACATAAAGTTCGCATTTGGGATGAGTGGGCCGATGAAAAAGGCAACTTGGGCCCGGTCTATGGCGCTCAGTGGAGAAGCTGGCGCGGGGCCGATGGTGTGGTGGTCGATCAGATTTCTCAGGTGGTTGAGCAAATTAAAACCAATCCCGATTCAAGGCGACTCATTGTCTCGGCGTGGAATGTGGGCGAGTTGCCCAAGATGGCGCTTCCTCCTTGTCATGCCTTTTTTCAATTCTACGTGGCAAAGGGCAAGCTCTCTTGCCAGCTCTATCAGCGCTCGGCCGATATCTTTTTGGGAGTGCCCTTTAATATTGCTTCCTATGCCCTTCTCACCATGATGATTGCACAAGTGTGTGAGTTAGAAGTAGGGGAGTTTATTCACACCCTGGGAGACGCTCACCTCTATAGTAATCATATCGATCAGGCGAAGCTGCAACTCACTAGAGCGGCCTATCCGCTTCCGAGCATGAAGATCAACCCCGATATTAAGAATATCTTCGAATTTAGCTTTGAAGACTTTGTGCTTGAAAACTACGAAGCTCATCCCCACATTAAGGCCGAGGTCGCAGTCTAATGCTCTCCTTAGTGGTGGCGATGGGAAAAAATAGGGCGATTGGTAAAGACAATCAGCTCTTGTGGCATCTGCCGGCCGACTTAAAGAATTTTAAAAAGCTCACCATGGGCGCTGTCATGATCATGGGGCGCAAGACTTTTGAGAGTATCGGTCGAGTGCTGCCTGGTCGGACGACTCTTATTGTGAGTCGCAATCCCGATTTACAGATTGAAGGTGCGCAGATTTCTAACTCCCTTGAGTCAGCTCTGAGCAAGGCGCGCGAACTTTCTGGCAATGAAGAAGTCTTCGTCGTCGGAGGAGGCGAGATCTATCGCTTGGCGCTGGCAAAGTGTGATCGCATTTATTTAAGCGTGGTTGATCTGGCACCCGAAGCGGACACCTTCTTTCCTGAATTCGAAGGTTTTAACCTCGTGAGCACCGAGACTCACGAGGCGCAGGGTGATTACCCCCAGTGGAGCTATCAGATTTGGGAGCGCGCTTAATCGGCGCTTCCAATTGGTCTGGGTTGAAGATAGGAGTAGCGGTCAAAGAGTTCCATGTAGAGTCGGTACTCATTGGCCAGGGTCTGATTGCCAGCGTCTTCACTAATAAACACCGTCACCAATAGGCCGTCGCGGTTGTGGACATTTTTGGTCCCGAAATCACATTTTCTAAAGTCACAGTAGAGTTGATTGCCCCAATGAAACCTTTGGGTCGAAACCACTCCGCGATCAGCGGCATCGATCACGCGCTCGCAGGTTCTATCAACGGTGTAGCCGGCAATTTTTGGGCACAGAAAGTCTATGACGACATCGCGATAGGTGCTGCGCGAACTAAATTCATCAAAGACCTTGGTTGAAGGCCAGGTGAGCATCGCGTTCCACATTCCCTCATAACAAGCACTGGCCGCACTGGGGTCTGAGAGATCAAAATTGCAAAATGTCTTATGAAAGGGCAGACCCGTCTCATACTTACCCCAAACTCCATTGTAGGGATGATTATTGGCCTTCATGCGCACGCAGGCGTAAGTACTGCAGCTCTTAGAATTATTGAAGCTTCTATCGTTGCGACTGCGCCAGCCGCCACGCGGGTATTGGCCACTATTATTCCAATACCATGAGCCATTGTTGTGAAGTTGTTGAAAGTCAGTGCTTGAAAGGGAGGCAAGCACTGGGAGGCGGAAGATACGCGAAAAATCAGGCCCCGCTACAAAGCCGGTGTTACAGCCGTGAAGGTAGAGGTAGGCCCCTTTTGTAAAATTGTCTTTTAGGCGCGAGACGAGCTTGGGTTCTTGATCAAAGCGCACTCGGTGCTGGAGACCAAATCCATTCCAAGCACTTGAGTGGCCAATAAAGTGTAGTGAGGTGATTTGATTGACGCGATCGAGCCAGTCCAAAGTGATGGTCATATCAATGGGGGCATCATCGGCGTAGAGGATATTTAATCCCTTCCTTGAAACTATCATGGTGTCGTATTCATAGCTTTTTTCCTGTGCCCAAATAAAGAGCATCTGGCGATTATGGCCAAAGACCTCTTGGTGCTTGCGCGCTCTGGTCACGGCGGTGTTTAAAAAGAGTGTGCCCACTTCTTTGCCATAGCCCACGACAAAGACATCGGTGGGGGTATTCCAATCAAAATTGCTCTTCATTGAAAAGATGGTATAGCTATGGGCCTGGCCACAGCTCAGTAGGACAAAGAGCGAGAGAGCGATAAATTTTTTAAGAGCTTCCATGTTCTATCCCCGGTTGAGAGTCAAATCTCTCTCACGCTAGCAACTTGAGGGGTGCCGGGGAAGATTGTGAAAGGAGGATCTAGTCTGGGCCTCTTATAAATATGAAAGACGGCCTAGTGCCCGTGCTTGCACTGACTTGTTTCGCCTTCGACTTCAACTTCGACAGTGCTGTGGTCAATGTGAAATTTTGCTTTCAAAAGCTCTTTCACACCCTTTCTCACTTGTTGATAGGTCTCGCGGTCAAAGTCTTTGACAACTACATGGCCCTCAAAGAAAATTTGGAGCTCATCGAGTTGCCACAAATGGATGTGGTGAACATCAATGACACCAAGTTTCCCGATCAATTCACTTTTTATGTCGTCGACGTCAACACTCCTGGGGCTTCCTTGCATGAGAATCTTGATGCTCTCAAGAAAGAGCGAGCGGCCATGAAAAATGACATAGCAGGAAATGAGTAGGGTGGCACAAACGTCAAACCAAACGGTCTCGTAGTAGAGTGCTAGCACTCCCGAGATGATGACCACAACTGAGGCCAAAGCGTCAGTGAGGTTGTGAATGAAGGCGGCTTTAAAATTCATATTACTTTTTGATTCACTATAGGTGAGCATGGCCGTCGCCAGGTCAACCACCAGTGCAATCACGGCCGTAATGATAACTATTTGCCCTTTGATTGGTTCGGGATCAAAGAGCCTAGCGATGCCTTCAATTGAGAGGTAGAAGGCCATGATAAAGAGCGAAGTGGAGTTCACCAGTGCGCCCACAATCTCCGCACGTTGATAGCCAAAGCTCATCTGTTTGTCGGCAGGCTTTTTAGTGTAGCGCCTGGCCACCAGAGCAACCACTAAGGCACCGGCATCACCAAAATTGTGAAGAGCATCGGCCAGCAAGGCCAGAGAACCAGAGAGGACCCCTGCAATAATCTGGGCAAAAGTGAGGAGTAAATTGATGACAATGGCCCAGATAAGCTTTTTGCCAGCAAGATCACTTGGGTGATGGTGATGGCAATGGTCGTGGTGATGATGGTGGTGGTGCTCGCCCATTTTTAATTGGACTCCGCGCTCTTATCTGCTGATAAATCTGTTGGTGATAAATCTTTTGATTCATTGGGGCGCGTGATTTGGGCCACATCTTTAATCGCGTCAGGTGTCTCCTTGCTCACGCCTAGGTCCACAGCGTTTGAAAGCTCGTTGTGGACAGGTGACTGCTTAGGCAAGTGCGCTTCAAGTTCGCGAGTGAGACCACGCAATAGAGCAATGAGTGATTTTTCTAGACCTTCGGCTTTAGTTTGTTTTTGAAAGGCCTTGATATGTTCTCTAAAGAGGGTTTTCTTTTCTGCAGTAGTGAGAGCGTTGATGACATTCATATCAGCTAAAATTTCAATTCTCTTTTCCATTAAAGAGACAAAAATGAGTACCGCTGAGCGCTTCTTGGTTGCGTGCAGGCCATTTTCCAGGAAATACTCACTGGCGCGCTGGCGCACTTCTTCTGAGAGTTCAAAGCGGGTGCTAAAAAGGCGTTTGATTTTGTGGTTATAGCCAAGGACGTAGCCCAGCAACAGTCCACCTAGTGACGTGTAGAGATACCAAATGGGATCATAGAAAGTCCATGGGACGTAGTAGAGGGCCATGGGAAGCGCCAGCGCCAAACAAATGGCCACTCTAAAATGGGCCGCAGGATAGAGGTCACTTTGCTTGACGATGACTGGCACAAACTCAGCATCCGTTTTTTCTTCGCATTCTTTAACAATTGCTTCAACTGCACTTATTTCTTTTTGAGAGAGCATATCTACCACCTTCCAGAGGCGCCACCGCCAGAAAAACCGCCGCCGCCACCGGACCAGCCGCCAGAACCACCACCAAATCCGCCGTGACCTCCGCCACCATAGAGAAACCATGACCTGCGTCGGCGACCGCGGCCACCAAAAATGAGAAAGAAAAAGAGAATCACAAAGAAGATCAGACCCATGGGGTTGCGGTCCATTTTCTTCTTACTCACCACTGGGATATTGCCAGAGCCATCGCCACCGAGCTGACCCATAATAGCGTTAAGAGCAATGGAGACGCCTTGATCATATTGACCACTGGCAAAATAGGGAGTGGTGAGATCGAGGATGCGTCCACTTTTTAAATCTGTGAGCATCCCTTCAAGTCCTTGGCCGACTTCAATTCTCATTTGTCGCTCTTTAGCGGCAATAAGAAAGAGCACACCGTTGTCACCCTCGGCGCTGCCAAGTTTCCATTTGTCGACAATATTAATCGATGCTTCTTCAAGCGCCACGCCGTCTAGGCTAGGGAGCGTGAGCACCTGGATTTGCGGCCCATAATTTTTGCGAAAGTTCTGAAGCTTCTGGGCAATCTCTCTTTCGGCCGACAGCGAGATGAGTCCCGCCTCGTCCATCACTGGGCCTGCTAGTTTGGGAATCTCTAGTGCCCAAAGTGTGGTGGTCAGAAAAATTGTGAGTAGCGCTGTCCATCGGTGTAAGTGCTTCATTAAAACTCAACCTTTGGCGCCTGCTCCACATTTTCACTGGCCGGCACACTAAATTGGGGGTGCTTGTCATGATGGTATATTAATGAATTTGTCCAGCTAGTAGGAGGCACAGTGACGAGGTTATTAAAATTTTTAATGGACTCAATATAGCGATTGCGGGCCACGGTGATTCTATTTTCTGTTCCCTCTAGCTGATGTTGGAGGTCGCGAAATCTTTGATCGGCCTTGAGGTCGGGGTATCTTTCAACCACCACCATGAGGCGCGCAAGTGCGCTGGTGAGCGAAGACTGGGCCTTGGCGTACTGGTCGAGTTTTTCTTGGGTTAGCTCTCCCTCTCCGATATTGACTTGCGTAGCGCGGGAGCGGGCCGCGACGACACTCTCGAGAGTCTCCTTCTCATGGGAGGCGTAACCCTTGACGACGTTCACGAGATTGGGGATGAGATCGGCTCGCCTCTTATATTGATTTTGAACCTCAGCACTTTTCGCTTCCAGGTCGTTTAAGGCCTGGGGAATGCTCTGCACCCCACAGCTAGTGAGAAAAAATAGGGAAACGAGTAAAGTAAGTGTGCGTTTTAAAACCATAATGACCTCCAGGATCATTATGGCAAAAACAGAGCTTCTTGGTCTACCGCGCGAAGCGAAATCTAAGGATGGCCGGAGTAGATCGGTGTTGGAGAGGATTCTAAGTACTCCTCTATACTCATGCCTAGTTCATCAAGAAGCTTGCGGTACAAAACGGAGAGGGTGAGATCACGCTTAATATATTTTTTGGTGAGCTCATAGGCCTTGAGCGGTCGGTGGTTGGTGCGCTCTAGTCTTTTAATAAAGAAGTCGACAAAAAAGAAGTTGCGATTCCAACCCTCAAAGCTGAGCACACTCTTGGCACCAACTTTAAGAAAGTCTCCAGCAATCGTGTTACTAAAGCAGCCCTGGAGATAGACCATATCCATTTTCTCTACCTGGCCTTTTAATTGCGCAATATCTTTATAACTAATGAACGCAGCGCCCTTAGTGGTGGTGATGTGATTGGGCAGTCCGTGGGTGAGAAGATAAACGTCGTAACTCTTGCCCAGTCGCTCGAGCATCCCGATCGCTTCAAAAAAACTCTCTTTGTGAAAATGATTCCAGGGAATGCGCACGACTTTGTCGTAGAGGCCATTGAACTTCTTCGCAAAACGCCACCAGGTGACATCTTCGAGGCGCACCACTTCATCAGTTTTATAGATATCCATGAGCTGGCCTTCAAATTGAGGCTGCACAGATTCATCTAGGGCGATAAAGAGTGCATTTCTCTTTGGAATTGTGATGACCTTATTGTCATTGTGACGATCACTCGGGTGACCTTGATAGATAGTGTGCAGTTCATTTGAATAGGCCCCAAAGCGCTCCGTCTTTGAGATCGTATACCACTTAGGTGGTCTCGGCAAAATACATCCCGTGAGCGCAAACGCAACTGTCAGAAGGAGGAGTGACTTAATTAGACGCTTCATCGCTGGCCCTTCGTTTGTAGTTTTAGCTTTTTTGCTGGCAAAATGACATATTCCACGAGCAGTAAAATTCCAGTGACAATAAGACCCGCTGAGATCACCTGACTGGTTGAGAGCCCGAGGATGATGTCCTCGCCGCGAAAGCTGTCTCCGCGAAAACTCTCAGTGATAAAGCGGCCAATGGGATAGATTATGAGCGTTGGGATAATGAGCTTTCCTCTCCATAGAGGTTTTTTTTGCAGTAGCAGCAGTAGACCAAAGAGGCTGAAGCCAAGAGCGGCGTCATAGAGTTGAACCGGGTGAACGGGAATGCCCTTAATGGGCATCACGGAGTCGGCATTGAAGTAGCGCACGGCCCATGGAAGCGAGCAAATGCGCCCCCAGCAACAGCCAGACATAAAGCAGCCAACGCGCATAATTCCATAGGTGAGTGCCATGCACAGAACAGCGAAGTCCCACAGCTTTCTTTTTAAGTGCGGGTTTCGCAGTCTGGTCTTGGTGAAAATTGCAATTGCAAAGGCGCCCATAAAAAATGAACCATAAAAGGTCATGCCATCAAGCGAGCGAAAGATCTCCAATGGGTGACTTAAAAAGTAGCTTGGGCGCTCAAAGAGGGCGTGAAAAAGGCGCGCTCCTAAGACACTAGATAATATAACCGAGGTGAGAAAAATAATCTGATTGAGTGGACCGATTTTTCCGCGAAATTCTCTTACAAACCACACCGTGCAGATCACAATTGAGAGCAGCATAAGAACGGTTCCAGTGTGCATAATCACTGGCCTACTTCTCAAAAATAGATCGATTGTAAGAGTGGGGTGCATAAAATCCTAAAAAAAAAGGGCGTGATTTCTCACGCCCCATTAAGTTACTTAATTATCTAAGACCACCGCGAAGTGAGCTAGAGAGTTTTTTAGCAACGATAGCAGCTTGCTCGCTTGAGAGCTCAGCATTTGTTGCGAGAACATCGGCGTAGCCTTCAAGTTCTTCATCTCTGGCACCAACAAAGTAGGCCATATCTTCAGTAGACTCAACTCCGACGAGTGAGAAGTAAGCGTTGATTTTCTTTTCAACATTTCCTTCGCTCTCAATGGCGTTTACCAGTGAGGCAAATTTATCGGCGCCTTCAAACTCTGGTGACTTGGCAATATCTGAGAGAATATTTTGAGTGGCCTCTACGTTACCGTTTACCACTTCAGGGGCACATGTTGTGGCAAGAACACCTGCAACAGCACCAGCGGCGGCACCAACGATCACTGCATCGGCAACGTCATCATTGTGAGTGCGCACATAAACTTGGCGACAAACGCGTGTGGTGTGACCCCAACGGCCTGTGCGATAATGACAACGAGTTGTGTAGTAGCCTGCGAAGGCATCGCTAATAGTCGCGAGAGTCATAACTGCCAGAGAGAGAGTAGCAAGTGACTTTTTCATAACCATAATCTCCTTTTGAGTCGAAATTGAATCGACATATTTTACGGGGTAATTGCCACCGTGATTTTGAAATTGCACGCCTCTTTGCAACCGGCCTACCATAACATGGCGCAATTTAAATCCGACTCAAATGGTATAAAATACAGTATGTTGTTAATGCTCTAAGTCCTTATGAACTGGTTTCTCATTGCCGTTGTGGCCACTTTGACATTGGCCCCACAAGGCACTTTGGTGTCACTTTGACCCTAAGGGCCGCAGGACGCCCCTTCACTCCATTCCAGCTGCTCGATTCTCACCACATCTTCTTCAATCTGATTGCGTAGGGTAACCATCTGCTCAACATCGATTGAGATCGCCTCGAGCTCGCGCATAATTGATCTGAGCTCGCGCGCATTCATTGTATTTTTGTAGGTGCGATGACCCAAGTAGAGGGTGCCAATAACACCGGCAAGCATCGACATATTGACGCCGTAGCGCAGGTACTTGGCCTTGCCAGTGGCAGGGGTTTTAAAGTGGGCCATAAAGATGGCCTTGAGTCCCTGTTGATCTTTGTGCATTCTTTTGACGATGTAGCTAGAAAGAATAAGAGCGCCAACACTCACGCCTTCAAGTGCGAGGATATCGATGGAGTCATCGTTCAATCCCTCGGCACTACGATCGAGGGCATCGGCCAGGAGCAGAATCGTATTGTTAATTTCTTGGTCTGTCTCAAGTCGATCGGCGAGGGTGATTGTTTTAGGATCAGAGATCAGCTCAGGGAGTCTCTCTCTGAGGGCCTGGGCCGCGAGCTTTGAGTGGTAAAGATCGGCGACACTTTGCAGTTGCTCTCGATCCATTTCAATGCGCGCTTTAAGGGTCGCAATCATTTTACAAGGATCAAGTCCCGCAGCACTTAAAGTCGTGCTTTGAAAAAAAAGCAGCATTGAGAGCGGCCAAATCAATAGTTTTGGTTTTTTAAGCATGAAAACTCCTTCATCTAAGGACTTGTAATGCAGGCCCGATTCCGGTTTTTAGGCGTAATTTTAAGGTTTTAGAGCGCATATGGGTCGCCCCAAAATAAAGAAATAGTCAGGTGTTTGATCTTTAGACAATTTAAGCATCTAAGTGGTCAAAATATCAGGGATAATTGCCGATAAGTCTTCAATGAAGGCGCACCTCACTCTCACATTCAAAATCATTGGCTACACCTTGGTAGTTATGCTCGTGAGTTTTCTTGGCCGTGGGGTTATATCTCATCAACAAAGTACCGGTGAGCGCGCCCCGTCTTCAGTGCCGACATTTACCTGCCTAGAGTTGACCCCCGGTTTGATTGGAGGGGTTGGAGTGCGCGAGAGATTTAAAGTGCGCTACCTCAAGAAATTTTTAAGATTAGTGGACCAAGAGAGAGCGCGGGCCAGAGACATTGACGAGTTAGTGAGTTTACTCGCAAGAGAAACAAGACCGACCTGGGCGGATCACCTAAGCCTCTCCCAACTAAAAGCGAGTCTCACTAAAGAGGCATTACTTAAAGAAGCGCTTGCTATAGGCATTAAAAATGCGCTTAAAGAGCGAGGGGTTTCAGTTGCAGGGCCAGGAGTGCTTTCAAAATTTTTCTCCTCAAAGACAGGTGAGTTTTTAAAGACCAGTTTTGGCGCGCTTGGAGTGCCCTGGGGTCTGCCACCTCTTTATCTACCCAGTGGAAGGTTGGTCTCACTTACAAATGAGCAGCTCACTTATTTTACTCAATTTCCTTTTGATGAAGCGTTTGAGCATTATTTTAAAAGTATAGGACAAAAAGAGTTCTCTCAAATTGAGCGCAAAGTTTTCTATCACTATATGCGAGAGCACTATATGAAATTTGCCTCAGTAGCTAGCACTCTCTTAAGTGCCTACTGGTTTTACGAAAGCTACCGGGCAACACTGCAGCAGGAGAGTAACCTCGAAGAATTTGAGTCCGGAGCGCAGCAAATGCTCGCAGGTATAATTTACTTTGAAGAGCAGGGAATAACGCTGGAGAAGGTGAACAAAGAGCAGACTCTAAGATCAAGGCAATGCCTCTTCATTGACGATTGTGTAAGCTCGCAGGGAGTTCTTCCCACTGATGAAGAATACGATGAATATTTCGCAGCCTGTGTTGATTTTTTAAAGATGGGTTCTGAATGCCAGACAAAGTAAAGTCAAGGTCTCACTTTAATCTCGCTCTTGCTCTGGCCTTAAATCTATTTTTTGGGCTTGTTGTCTTTTATATTCTCTCCTTTGTCGTTCATCTCTATGTTTATGAAGCGGATAAAGATCATTACGATAAAGTTACGCAGATTACTCACCGTCTTGAAATTGAATTTTTTCAAAACAAAACTCATCTACTCGCAAGAGTAGTTGGTAAAAACTCCTCTAACTTAAAAGAAGCACTCAGGATTAATAAAGAAACCGAGGGTTCTTTTAAGCTCCTAAGTAACATTCGAAATGAACTCTCAGCTGCGCTGGTCTATCTCATCAATAAAAACGGAGATGTCGTTTCATCGACTACTTTTAACAATAGCAAGTCACTCGTTGGTGACAATTACTCCTTTCGCGAATACTTCACCGAGGCGATCAAAGGTTCTTCCTACACCTTTACCGCTCTTGGTGTGGCCACAAAAAAACGTGGTATTTATTACTCTTCTCCTGTCGTCTCTGAGTCTGGAGAGATTATTGGGGTGATCGTAATAAAGCTCGATGCTGAGTCGATCGACCATAATCTTGCTAAGATTCCTCAATCTATCTATCTCATCGACAACAGAAATTTCGTCTTTGCCTCCAATCGCAAAGAGGCCATTTTAAAGCCGATCTCCGAAGTCATGAAGCAGAACTTGAGCCTATCTAAGGCCACCAGTAAACCCAAGGATTCTATTTTTAGCTTTAATCCCTTCGCCCCAACTCATGGCTTTACTTTTGTGGAAAACGATAATCAACGCTCTCTTTATCGCGCCGATTTGATCTCAATGGGAAATAATAATTGGTGGGTGCTGGGGATAAATGATGAGCAAAACTTTATGCCAAGTGCTCTTTTACTAGTCTTTATCCTAGGCACTCTTTGTTTCTTTGCGCTCTTAAACGCAATGCTCTTTAATTACTTTCGCGTTAGAAAGTCTAATGAACTCGCGCAAAATGCAAATAAAGTTAAAACAGAATTTCTGGCCAATATGAGCCACGAAATAAGAACTCCGATAAGTGGAATTATTGGTCTGACAGAGATCATGCTGGATCAGACAAAAGAAGAGTCACCGCAGACAAAAAACTTAAAAACAATTCAATCGCTTGGAGAGCACCTAAGCACCATTATCAACGATATTCTCGATTACTCAAAAATTGAGGCCGGAAAATATACGATTAGTCCAGAGAGCTTTCACCTGGGAGAATTTCTTGAGCACTTTATCACCCCATTTAAATTAGAGGCGCAGAAAAAGGGAATTGAAATCGAGAGCACTGTAAGCCTTGGTGTGCCGGAGTGGATCTATCTCGATCGTAAAAGACTCCAGCAAATTCTCATAAACATTGTCAGTAATGCTCTTAAGTTTACTTCAGTGGGCAGAGTGACATTAAGCGTTTCAAAAATAGCTGGTCAAAACAGACTTCTATTTTTAATAAAAGATACAGGTATTGGCATAGCAAAGGATCAGTATATTGATCTCTTTAAGCCCTTTACTCAGGCGGACGCTTCCACTTCAAAAGTCTATGGCGGGACAGGGTTAGGGCTGACGATTTCAAAGAAGCTTTGTGAATTGATGGGGGGCTCTATTTCCTACAGCAGTGAACTAGGGATTGGGACTGAGTTTCGCATTGAGCTTCCCTATGAGTTGATGGGCGCAAATAAGCAGTCCGAAGAAGAACTACCTCAGGTGAGTATTAATGAAGTGAGCGTTCTCATTGTGGATGATAATGAGATCAACCTTCAGGTGGCAAAAGCGATAGTTTCGAAATTTAAGCCTAAGAGGATTCTCACTTGCACTAACGGCTCTGAGGCCATTGCTCTTTTTAAAGAGCAAAAACCTGACCTCATTCTTATGGACTGTCAGATGCCCATTATGAGCGGGTTTGAAGCAGCTCAAAAGATAAGAGAGCTTGAAGAAGTCAAAGAAAAACGTACACTCATAGTGGCCCTAACCGCCAACGTGATGAACGGCGATAAAGAAGAATGCCTCGCGGCCGGAATGGATGAATTTCTCCCCAAGCCACTGCGAAAGAATGAACTTGGGAAGATTTTAATCAAGTACTTTAGTACTCAAACGGAGTAAAGGCGCCAGGAAAGGCGTTGTCACTATAGTGTTCAAAAGGATTTTCTTCAGTGCCACTGCCGCGCGCTTCAATGAAAGAGTCTGAGACAACCTGATCTTTAATTTGAGTCATCACGAGAGAGACATCCTCTTTTCTAAAATTACCCCAAAGGCGATTGTAGTTAGCGCGTCCTCTAATAATCTGTGAGAGCTCTTGATCTTTTAACGTTTGATTGTCGGCCAAAATGCCGTGATTTTTCTCAACACTCGGTCCAATAAAGTACCACTCTTCAGACATTTTCTTTAAGCGCGGTCTTTCCTCACAGATGTGAAGCATGCGGCGCTCGCCAGTAAGTGAACTTGCCACAAAACAATTGGTCACATTTGCTAGAAACTCGAGTTCGAGTTTGTTGTAGTCAAGGTTGACCTTGGTTCTTTGTGTGAAATTTCGATCAAAGGCGGCCTGCATTTTTCCTTCTTGGGTCGTGCTAAAGCTCTCCCAGGCCTTAGAGATACCTCCTGAGAGCGAAACGAGAAATGGAGGTGGTCCGATCATTGACTCCGCCCCAATCTTTCTGGTGGTGCTAACGGTGTCACCTGTGCCACTCCAATAGCGATCGCCCCAAGTGGCAAAGTAGCCTTCTCCGCGATAAATATTACCAAGATCTTTACTCACAAATCTCGCCACCCCATAGGTCTTGTCAGCTTGCTTTTGAGTGGAGAGTAGCTCATTAATATGAGTGATCGCCTTAGTGTCGACGAAATTTTCAGGTCTTTCTTGACACTGTCCGAGGCTTTGCGGGGCCAAAAGTTTACACAAGTGCTTTAGCACTCTTGGCGGTTTAATTCCGGCCGTACTTGAAAGTAGTCTCATTTGCTCAAAGCTCAAGCGATCACTCCCAAGTAGTGAATTGAGATCCCCCAGATCACCAAAGGTGAAGGTTACAGATTCTGACTGATATCTCTTTACGAGGTTATTTCTAAAGAGCTCAATCGTGGTGTTTGCCACTTCGTCTTTAAATTTATCTGAGTCGTAGGGCAGGTACTTAGTGCTTTCAGCAATAATTGTATTGATGTCATTGCGCTTAAACGTCTTGCTTGGCATTTCCTCAATGGCAACAGGGTGTCCAGTCATTTGTGGTTTTGAGGGATAAAAAGGCATCGCCATCACCACACTTTGAATATCGCCTTCGCCCTCTTGTCCCTCAGCGCTCCAGCTCGCTTTAATAAGAAGGAGATTCTTGAGACCCAACAAGTGAGTCTCAGAGGCATAGAAGGGAAATGAGAGAATATCTGTCGCTTCAGAGCTGGCGCTAATTTTAATCGTTTTTTCCGTGGCGCTCAGAAATTTAAAGTCTTCTAAATTTGGATTAAAGTAGTCGAGTCCGTCTTTTAATGGCGAGAAAATCAGCGCCTTAATTTTGAGATTTCCAAAAGTAAGGGATTGAGTTTTTTCTTCCGTGGTACTAGAGAAGCGCTCAACCATTGGTCTAAAGTTAAACTGGTAGAGTTTATGTAGAGAGAGATGCAGAAACTTGTTGATCTTAAATGAATCGTAGTCGAGTCCCTCATACTTATAGTCAACTGCTCCTAAATGAATGCGTGCTGGATTCTCACAAACCAGTGGCGCTGGAGTAGTACGATCGAGGTGATGACCAAAGTCGCTTGAATTCCAAGGGTTGAGAGCGATTTTTGCCTTGGCGCCAAGACCTGCAATATTGCCTTCGTTGGCGGTGGCCACAACTTCATAGTCCAGATACTTCTCACACCCAAAGCGCGAGTAGGTGATGGGCAGATTAATTTCAGCACAACCACTTTGGTCAAGTCTCAGGTTCTCTTTTTTACTGGCGATTGTTTTATCACTGGTGAGAATCTCCACATTAAATCGCTCTTGTGTCAGGGTACTCGATCCCGCTGGGTTATGTGGATCGACAAGGCAGAAGCCAATTTTTGAGTGCAAAGTTTTGCGAGCGTTAGTGTTGTAGTCGGCCGAGTCATGAGCGCCGTAGGTAAAAGTCATATTCTCCATTGAGAGTTCACTTTGAACTTCACCAGCGTCTTCAATGAGGTCAGAGCGATCTTCTTTAATCTCTTCGCTGGCAACACTCCACTCTGCGGAGTCAATTTGAGCGATGCGATCCCATGTCCCAGATTGAGAGCCTTTAAGGAAGTTCATTGTGAGCTTACCCGAGAGACTCGAAATTGATGTGGGACCATTGATTGGATCTAAGGTGAGATACACTTCAAGGGTGCTACTTTCACTTGGTCTAATATTTCTTGGCAGCGTAAAGATAACTTCCTTAGAAATCACACCCTTTACGAGTCGTAGCTCTGCCTCAGCGCTTGAGAGAAGTCTTCTTTGTGCTTGGGCCTGTACTTCAACTAATTCAAGTCGCGCCTTAAAAAGACCTGTTTCAAGGGTCTTTCTTTGGCCTACTTGATCTAAATTCTCTTTTAGTAAATCGATCTTTGCTTCAAATTGATACTTATAGATACTTGTGTCTGCTCCGGCCTGATAATCCGCAAGACTTAATGAAACCGCAGCGAAGTCGATATTCATATTATTTAAGGGACGTGCCTTAAGCTCTTTGACATCGCTCAGTTCTTCAAACGAATAGAGAGGATAGCCCAGCTTTTGATAGCGCAGATCAAAGACTTTGTCGGCACTCTCAACTGTCGGTCCAATTGCAAGTTCAATGGTTCTGACACCTTTATAATGACCGATGCCAGTAATGGTCACTGGAAATTGATAATAACTCTCACTCATGGTGGGAGAAAAGCTAAAGCTCTCACTCCAGTTGAGGCAGCCATTACTATCGCTCACTTCTCGCTTAGTTCCAGTTGGCGTTGAGATTTCAAATCCCTCACCGACAACACTTGCGGCCACGGCATTATCGCGGATACAGGCGCTTAAATTAATGATTAAGGAATTGCTGAGTGACTTCCAATTCACGTCACTGCCTTCACTACTCAGTGAAGTCTTAGTTGCTTCAACGGCGAGCACTTCAAAAGTGGACTGCTCGCTGGTTGATTCGGGCGCCTTCTCACCACAGCTAGTAAGCATGATTAGCGAAAATAGAGCAAAGGCCAGGCCCTGGCGACTGTACATAAGTTCTCCCGATAGAATAGACAGAACCTAAGAGTGCAAAGTGTTTGCCGGGCAAAGAGTTGTGGTTTTGAGGAGTTATCAGGGCCGCTGGCCGCTCATTTTTTCACGGCCGCCTAAACTTTAGACAGTAGCGTGGCCTAGCTGTTCAAATTCTTCACGAAATTGTTGCTCAATCTTATCTTTCCAATCGTAGATATCATTGGGCGCCATTTGCGGCTCGAGCACTTTAATGTGAATTGTGCCGCTGTTCCACTTTCTAAAGTTCAGGTTTTTGTAGTCGCTCACGACAACGGGAACCAACGCCACACCTGCCCGTTGGGCCAAGTAAAAGGCGCCCCTTTTAAAAGGTAAGATTCCGCGCCCGCGACTTCTAGTTCCCTCGGGCATAATCCAAACCGATAGATCGCGCTGGTGCATTTCTTTGGCGACTTTATCCATCATACTCATGGCCTTGCGCTTGTTAGCGCGATCGATGAGAACATTTCCAGAGAGCCAGTACATTTGACCAAAAATGGGAATCCTTCTGAGACTTTTCTTACCCATGCTCACCATTCTAGGCGGCACCATAGCGGTTCCAATAAAGACATCTAATCCGGTTTGATGATTGCTAATGGCCACACAAGGGCGATGCTTATAGAGATTTTCTCTGCCCGTCACATTGAGCTTTAGACCCAGAATCGGATAGGCAAAATTCATCGCACGCGAGACGAGATAGACGTTATTTGGATGAAAGGGGCGCAAGAGAAAGATGATCGAACTGATCGCACTGACAACGGCGACCAGCAAAGTTAAGGCAATAATGCGGGCAACGAGTAAAATCACAATTCCTCACTTGAGAGCGTAGAAGACGAGTTTTCAATATATGTCTGTGTGACCAGCGCGTTTTGGTGATTAAGATAGTCGCGAACGAACAAAAGGTCCCGAGTTTTTTGATAAAGTTCCGTCGCGCAGCCCTTTCTAAAGCTGTGAGCAGAGCGCGCAGTGTCTCCCACAGAGTACTCTAAATATTTTTTAATTCTTCCTTGCAAAGTGCGTATGCTCAAGGGGCGAAGGCCTGTTTTATCGCTAAAGACATAGGGTGTGGCCCGAAACTGACGGGTTTTCACTCGTTCTAGCTCGCTAAAAATGCGCGTTTTTCGGCGCAATTGCAGCTGGTGGCGCTTGCCACCCTTTCGGATGAGGTCAATAGAGCCCGTTTCCCAATTAAAATCACTAAATTTCAAGCGCTGAGCTTCCCGAATTCGCAGTCCGCCATCAAAGAGCAAATAGCAAAGTAAGCGGTCTTCCGGATAAGTGAGCGTCTCAGTGAGTGTCTCAACCTCTTTTGCCGAGAGCAATTTGGTGTGCTCGACGTCGGCGTCTTTGAGCTTAATGTGGTGGAGGGAAGTTGAAATGGGATGCACGCGAAAGAGCTTAACTCCCTTGGCGCGGTGGATATCGGCCAAATAGTCGAAGAATTTCTTAAGACTGGTGAGCTTGCGCTTGCGCGTCGAGGGGGCGAGGGGAATGTGGCCCATAGGCTTGGGGCCACGGCCGCGAATCCAGCGCTTGGGTGCTGGCAACAGCCGCAAGAGTGAAAAAAGAGCGATAAAAAGCGGGATGGGCCCGCGTTTAAAATCGCTCAGAAATTCCTGCGGAGACTTAAGGTAGTGCTGATATTGGGCGATATGACTAGCGTTAGCGCTGGCAATTGAGCGACCAACACTATGCTCAAACCAGATCAAAAAGTGGATGAGGTCACTGCGATAACTCTGAATTGTGAGCGGAGACTTCTCTTGGCGGGCCAGATTTTGTAGGTAATCTTGCAGCCATTTTTGGTGAATTTTTGCCAACATTGCGGTTTCGTCGGCCGTTTTAGAATTCATCGTGACTCACATAGTTATTACTTGATGCAAGTAGTAATATCTTCCTATAATTTAGATTATAGGAAGATATTGAGTTATAACTATATGAATTTATTAATTACGATCTGTAAAGCCCTATTGACCTAAAAAATCCATGTAAAGTGCTTCAATAAGCTTAGAGTGAGCAGCATCATTAATTCCAGTGCGCGCAAATTCTGGCCCATCAAAGTCTTTTTCTGAACCCGCAATTGAGCGTAGGTGGCAGTAGTCACCCTCGACCATAGTGGTGATCTCTTCGCGGGCAAAAAGAACAAAAGCGTCATTTGTCGGCGCTGAAATAAGCTGCTCGCAGCTCATATCTTGATAGTCGATGAGTGAAAGATCTGACTGGGCAAAGCCCGCAGAGTTAAAAAGAAGAC
Organism: Bacteriovoracaceae bacterium; assembly: GCA_048264885.1. GTDB lineage: Bacteria > Bdellovibrionota > Bacteriovoracia > Bacteriovoracales > Bacteriovoracaceae > JBLWXV01. The sequence continues at coordinate 633,840 of JBLXCO010000002.1, read as the reverse complement.
CTAGCGCAAGAACGCTTAAAAATTTTTTCATATCCCAGCTCCATGAAAATTGATGATTTATAGCGTTATCTTAGCGTTCTTGATCGTGGAAGATGACCTAGTTGTAAACAAGAAAGGGGGTGACAGAATTTTTGACAGCTAGAAGAGTTCTTTAGAAAGCGAGGCAGCGATATAGGTTTGCTCACCCTGATAGGGTCCAGCACTAATGATGTCGCTCTTGGCGTAGGTGAGATCAAAAGATGCAATCTGGGCCTTGTACCCAAGCCCCGCGAGTAGTCCTTCGCGATTATTATGGCCAAAAACTTTACTATTGTAGAAGGCCACAGTGGCATCACTTTCAAGTCGAAAGCTCGCTAGCCTAAACGTGAGGTTTTGATAAGTGAATGCCCCCTCAGCGTAGCGCGCCTTAGATCTCAATTCAGGAGCATCGGCGTTTTCAAGTAGATGACCTTTGAGCTTAAAATTCATTTGATCACTTAGATACCACTTAAGTTCGCCGCCAAAGAATTGGCCTTTATAGGAATAAGTAAAGCGAGCGTTACTGGCACTGATACCTGTGACAGTATTTCCTAGAAAGCGCGACTGTTGCGCCACTCCCTCTGAGAGATCTTGAAACTCAAAGAGCCCGGCGTAGAGCTTCAGGGCGAGCAAGTCGCCATCAAGCTTGAGGGCAACTCGGTGGAGAAAGAATTTTGGCGTTCCAGACTCAACGCTCCCCAGACGATTTGAAAGGGTTTGGTTGGAGGGAAGTGCTTGCTGGGAGGAGAGTTCAAGACTGCGACCTTCACCCAAACCAAGTTTAAAAGTCTCTCGAACTCCGGCAAAGGCGTTGTCGGCCACGAGAGTGGGTAGGTCATGGCCTACTTGATTGAGGGCCCCTAGATTGAGTTCGAAATATTGAAAGGGCGACCAATTAAAACTTGCTTCTTCAAGAACCACTTGTTGATCGGGGCTAAATTCACTCACCCAAAGACTGCGATCAGTTCCCGTCTCCAGGAGAGCGCCAGCATCTAACTTGAACTTCATCGTTGGCGTCAATTGATAAGTTGAGTTAAGTCGCAAGTATAAACCCACAACTCTGGACTCAACCTGTGTCGAATCAACGGCGTGAGCAAAACTATGGGTGCCAAGTGAGTAGTTGAGTGCCTCATTTTTCTCAATGGCCCCAAGTTCAAGGGCGGTCAGACTAAGAGCAGTAATGAGGACAATTTTGTGAGCAAATTTCATGTCCTCCTATGATAGGGAATAAGGGGATAAATTCCAACTAGTTATCTTACAATCTCGCTAAAACTCGCAGTTAAGTTTTTAAATCATTTTGCCGACAAGAAGAATCAATTAATCCATAGATCAACGTCATTCTTAGACGCACGTAATACTATAAGTGTCTAAAATAACGTATGATATACTCAAACTGACCAGGCCTTAACGCCCGGTTGAGGACCAAAATCACTATCAATTTATAAAGAGAAAATAGTTAAGAAGGAAAATAAATGAGCGAAGCTTCAGTAAAGAAAGTTGTTAAAAAGATTCCCGAATTACAGCATCGTAATTTTAGAAACGATGATTTCTGGAAAGAAATTCCCGCATGGGCCAGTGTCACTCGAGGAGAGTTCTCTGATCATATGTGGCAGCAGAAAAATTCCATTCGCAAAGTAGAGCAAGTCAAAAAAGTTCTAGGCGATCGCATTTCTAAAGAATTTTTCGAGGATATCTTGGCGGGACAAAAGATCACGCCCATGAATATTAGAATTACGCCCTATATTTTTAGTCTCATCAACTGGAATGATCCGGCCAATGATCCGCTGAGAAAACAATTTCTCCCGATTGGCTCACAGTTTTTGCCCGATCATCCTTTTCACATGAGAGATTCGCTGGGAGAAGACACAGATTCACCAGTGCCGATGCTCACCCATCGCTATCCAGATAAAGTGCTCTTTTTGCCAACCACAATTTGTCCGGTTTACTGCTCTTATTGTACTCGCAGTCGCATTATTGGTGGTTCAACTGAGTCCGTTGAGAAAGAAACCTATGGAGCAAATCAAAAGAGATGGGATGACGTCTTTGAATATATCTCCGCTCACCCGCGCATTGAAGATGTTGTGATCTCGGGTGGGGACGCTTTCATGCTCACTCCGGTGCAAATTAAGTATATTGGCGAGAGCTTACTGAAGATTCCCCACATTCGTCGCATTCGCTACGCCACCAAAGGGATTGCCATTTTCCCGATGAAAATTCTCACCGATGACGAGTGGGTAAATGCCATTAGTGAAGTTCAGAAAATGGGCCGCTCATTTGGTAAGCAGGTGGTGATTCACACTCACTTTTCAAGTCATAAGGAAATCACCAAGTGGTCGCAAATGGCGATGGATCGACTTTTCTACGAAAATATTTTAGTGCGCAATCAGGCCGTGCTTCAGGCCGGTGTGAACGATAGCGTTGACGAAATGGTCCTGCTCACGCGCCAAGTAGGCTACATGAATATTCAACCCTACTACGTATATATGCACGACATGGTTCCGGGGTGCGAGCACTTTAGAACGACACTTAGAGAAGGCGTTGAAATTGAAAAAGCGGTTAGAGGAACAACTGCTGGCTTTAATACACCAACCTTTGTCTGTGATCTTCCAGGCGGGGGCGGGAAGCGCCACGTGGCCTCTTATGAATACTATGATGAATTCTCAGGAATCTCAGTTTGGAAGGCCCCTAATGTGAAGCCCGGAGAGCACTTTTTCTACTATGACCCCATTCACAAGCTAAGCCCCGAGGCGCAGTCTAGATGGGCAATGCCCGGCGAGCGTGAGGCCATGCTGGCCGAAGTGAAAAAGAAGGCCGGATTTTAAAAATTAAAAAAGTAGAGGCGCCGTTTCGGGCGCCTCTTTAAATTGAAGACTTACTTACCGGCAATTTGTAGGTCACTCCAGCGAATGAGTGGAGCGAAGAACGACTTAGAACTCGATGTCTCCACCTGATCTCCAATCATTGAAATCTGAGAGCGAATCATCTGCCACCAATTTCCACTGAGAGTAATTCCCTTAAAGGCGCGCACGATCTCGCCGTTTGAGTAGATAAAGCCACTCGCTCCGCAAGAGAAGTCTCCACTGATATCACTTGATCCTGAGCCTAGACCTTGAATGCTGGTCACAACCAGGACTTGGTCACCAGAGAAAACTTCCTTATGGGCCACTTCGCCGGCGCTGATGCAAAAATGCGTGTGTCCCACACTCAAGTGTGACTTGGGCGAGCGCGAAGCGCGGTGATTATTGGTCATTCCTAGCTTGAGGGCCGTTTGGTGATTGTGCAAGTAACTTTTAAAGACACCCTTTTCAATCAAGGTGACGTCAGCACACGGAGCACCTTCATCATCAAAGTATTGAGTGCGCAGCCCTCCCACTTTTAGCGGGCAATCGGTGATCGTGAGTGCAGAGCTCGCCACAGCACTTCCAAGCTTGTCGCTAAAGGGGTTGAGCCCACTCACTGTTGCTTTGGCACTAAAGATATTTGAGAATGTTCCCCAAAAACTTTGCAGGATATTTGTTTCAAAAATCACATCATATTTTCCCGTCTCAATGCCCTCCGCGCCAATTAAAGCATCGGCGCGGCGAAAGCTCTCGGCAATACAGAGTTCGGGATCGAGCTCATTAAAATGGCGAGAACTACTAGAGAAGTAACTCATGGCCTGATCGGAGTCGCGCTCAATCAAGGCACTGGTGTAACAGCCCTTGGCACTCTCTTGATAGCTCACCTGTAGTCCGTGAGAGTTTGCAATTAAGCGCTCGTGCAAAGATTCACTATAGCCATTATAAGGCGCGGCCTTGACCCCTGGCATTTTACAGATATCGGCTTCAAGCTTAAGGGCGAGGGCGCTCTTTTGTTCAAGTGATGTTTTATCTTCTGGCGCCGTGAGCTCACTATTCCATGTAGTGGACTCTCCCAGAGTCATCAGCGAGTTTTCCGCGGCACTCTTAGAGATTCTCGCAAGCGCCAGGGCATCTCTGACCATGGCCATGAGAGAGTCGCGCTCAAAAGATTCACTCGAAGTCACAGCAGCGCGGTGATCATGCATCAAGCGAAGTCCGAGCACCTGTGAGCTTGAAGCGCTCACTTCACTCAAAGCGCCTTTTTGTGATTTAAGACTAAAGCTATGAGAGCTATCGACGATGACTTCGGCCTGGGCGCCTTCTTTTGCCGCCAGATCTAGGACGAGATCCACCGCCTGGGTTGTACTTAGAAACTGACTACTCACGACTGACCTCCCACCAAAATTTCATCTACTTTTAAGGCCGGTTGCCCCACTGTTACGGGGACGGCGCCAGAGACCGAACCACACATTCCGGCCGCCGTCTCAAGATTGTTGGCCACCATTGAAATGCGCTTCATAATATCGACTCCCTTGCCAATCAAGGTCGCGCCTTTAAGTGCAGCAGAAATCTTGCCATCTTTAATGAGATAACTCTCAAGGGCGGCAAAATTAAATTCACCAGTTCCAGGATTCACCGAACCTCCGCCCATTTTCTTGCAGTAGATACCGTGATCAACTGAGCCGATGAGTTCATCAAGCGAGTGAGGACCTGCTTCGATGTAGGTATTTCTCATGCGCGAGGCGGGGGCGTAGCGATAATTTTGGCGACGCCCGGAGCCACTGCGCTCAATTCCGACCTGCTTAGCGCCCAAGCGATCGGAAATAAAATTAGTGAGCACGCCATCTTTAATGAGCTGAGTGCGCTTTGTTTCCATTCCTTCATCGTCGATTTTGATACTGCCCCACAGGCCATCGTTTGTGCCGTCGTCAACTGCGCTAAGCGCCGGGTGGGCAATCATCTCACCGAGCTTGTCGTGAAAAACTGAAGCTTTTTTGGCCACAGAAGTCGTCTCTAAGAGGTGGCCACAGGCCTCGTGAAAAATCACTCCTCCAAAGGCATTGTCGAGAATGACTGGCATACTGCCGGCGGGGCAGGGGATGGCGTTTAATTTTACACACGCCGTTCTCGCCGCCTCTTTTCCGAGTGCCTCAGGGTCTAAGTTTTGAGCAAAACTCCAGTCTCTGGTGGCGCCAGGGTTTTCAGAGCCCTCATACTTCATATTTCCATCTTCAGCGACGGTGTTGACTCTAAAGCGCAAGTAGGGGCGCTTCTCACTGGCCCATAGTCCTTCTGAGTTAAAGATCTCGACTTCCTGAAGCTTTTGAATGAGGCCAATTTCGACTTGAGAAATGTGTTTTGATGATTTTCTTGCCGCCTGATCAATGCGCATTAGGTAGCGCAGCTTTTCTTCCATGGTGGTTTGATCGAGCGAAGTCGCGAGCTCATAGCTTCTCACCATACTTGGTAGCGGTGAGGCGAGCGCCGCGAGGGCCTTGGCATCAGCGGCGGCAATCAATTTGGTGAGACTCACAAGCTCATCGAGCGCCGTTTTATTGGTGTGGCCATAGAGAACCTTCTCACCATAGATGAGTCTGATTCCAATTCCAAAATCAATGAGACTTCTCGCCTCATCGAGTTCACTACTGAGGACATCGAGGGATGTGACATGAGATTTTTCAACAAAAATCTCGACAAAATCGGCACCAAGACCCAAGCCTTGGTCAATTACTTTCTGAGCAGTTTGCAATGGGAGCATGAACTCTCCTGAAAAAATGGTTGAAGTCAAATGATAACCCTAGGGCCGCTCTTGAGCCTAGGTATGGCGCTGCAATAATATCCGAGTGATATAACCCCAAAAAATGGTCAATTTTATGTCAATTCGGCAGGGGCCATCTTGCATTTTCCCCCACCTATCCCACAATATTCATAGGTATAAACTCTTTATTTTGGAGCTATTCTAGTGAAACGTATTTTACTCTTCATCGCCACTCAAGTGCTGATGATTGTCTCGATCAACATTATCTATTCAGTCCTGGTTGCCGCAGGTCTTGTTCCTCAAGGGGAATATGGAAATATCATCGTGCTCAGTGTGGTCATTGGCTTTACTGGCTCGTTTATGTCGCTCTTTCTCTCGAAGTTTATCGCCAAGAGCATGATGGGCGTGCAAATCGTTGAAGGCCATGGCCCATACGGCGCGCTCGTGCAAAAGGTACACTTCCTGGCCCGTCGTGCGGGACTTGAAAAAATGCCCGAGGTCGGAATTTATGACTCTCCGGAGGTCAATGCTTTTGCCACCGGTCCAAGTCGCAATAACTCCCTCGTCGCCGTCTCAACAGGTCTACTCAACAATATGGATTCCGATGAGGTCGAAGGTGTCCTCGCGCACGAAGTGAGCCACATCGCCAATGGTGACATGGTGACGATGACCATCGTTCAAGGGGTGATCAACGCTGTGGTGTACTTTATCACCTTTATCTTGGTCAATATCATCCAAAACGCTATGAGAGGCGACAGTGATCGCGACTCAGGTATTGGCGGCTTTTTCTTGCGCCAAATTATCTTTAACGTCCTCTACGCTGCTCTGTCTTTTGCCGCGTACCCAGTGATTGCTTGGTTCTCGCGCTACCGCGAATACCGCGCTGATGAAGGTGGAGCTAAGCTTGCTGGTAAAGAAAAGATGATTGCCGCACTTGAGAGACTTAAATCTAAAGTGGATCTGATTGAAAAAGATGATCAATCAATTCAGGCCATGAAGATTTCAAACCGCTCTCGCTTTGGGGCCCTCTTTTCAACTCACCCCCCACTAGCACAGAGAATCGAAGCGCTTAGAAGATCCTAAGCGCTCTTCTTTTTTAATCGCTTATTGAGCTCACTTAGAAATCGCGCAGCCTTTTTTGAGTGAGCAAAGCGCTCTTTGAGCGTTCCAATCACCGGCTTTGCTCCAGGATCTTTGCGCTGCTGATAGAGATAGAGCTGATTGACAAAATCCACCGCTAAAATAAAGACCACACTAATCTCTGGGAGATTATCAATCTGGCCCAGCGAAAAGCCTTTGCCATTGCTGGTGCCGTGGTGATGGCGGATCAGTTCTTCTACACCAATGGGGATATCTCTCGCGTTTTGAATGAGGGCGGCGGCGTCCAGAGCGTGGCCAAAAGCGCGGTCCCAGTCCGTTTCGGGGAGATGGCGATTTTCTAGCTCTTCAAAAGAATCAATTAACAGCCATTCCTCGCGATCGCTGAGCATGACATCTTTAAAAAGGGCGGCGTAGCTCACTTTCTCCAGATTGTGTTGAGAACCAAGCCCCGAGGCCTTAAGGATTTCAATAGCGACGATAGCGCTCATATGTCCGTGCTGGTAGGTAAGTCCAGTGGGAGAGTTGAGAACCTTTTGTAGCAGTGGCCCCATATCGGTGGAAGTTTGCACGCTATCGAGCATCGAATTCATGACCGCTTCGGCCAATTGGATAGTCGCTGTGGAAAAACCCACTTCGCGCGCACTCTCGAGAGTCTGATTAAAAGACTCTCCAACCACTTCAAAGTCCTCATCACCTTGCCAGGTGATATTTTCCAAGCGCTCCACAAAGCGATCACTCACAAAGTTGGTGAAGTTGGCGAGAAAGTCCTTGGGAATATAAAAGTTAATGAGTCCTTGATCCATATACTTATTAATCACTTGCTCAGAAAAGGAATCTCCCGAGTGCAAGCGCTTGACGTACTGATAGTCGCCAGGACCGCGCTTAATGCGAATAAAGACATCACAGGGCGTAGATGTTAAGTAGCGAAAGACCTTAATGCGAATGGGAACGTAATCAGGGCGCACTTTTTTCTCTAAGAGATCTTGTGTGACGCCGAGGGATCTGGCCGCAAGCTGAATTGTCTCCTCCCAATTAAATGGGTCGGCGACTTCAAGGGCGATGCCAAGGTCTAGTTTATCAACTGCTTCTGGCCCAGAGATAATCACTCCGGTTTCGCGCTCTTGCTCTCTAATAAAATTACAAAGCTCACTGGAACTTATTCCATTCCCATCTATTTTTCTGGCGATGACCAGATCGATATTGGGGATAATCTGCAAAAGCATTAAGGCCTCTGCAAAGCTATCTTTGGGGATCACTTCCGCACCGACATAGGTGGTCAGGTTAAGGGTGAGCAATTCTCTTAATGTTTCATCGGGTTCGATGAGAATAATCTGTGCCATATGACCATTATCGCGGCGGAGGCTACTTTAGGCAATGCTCTTTAAGCTGAGTCAGTCTTTGCCCCAACTCTTGATCAATGAGAGCGTGGGCGCCGGAGCGCTCGAGAATGCTCAGCAGTTCTTCATCAGTTTGCCCCTGCCAGCGCGCACGCGTGGACTGGCGCTTGGGCCCAAAGCCCTTTGCCACTCGTACGCCCCAACCGCTGTGTTTAAGCGCCTTGCGGATAGAATTTGAGGCAGAGTAGGTCGAAAGGCGCGTTTGCGAGTGCGCCCAGTACTGTCCTAAGAGCGCAAACCACTCGACACTCCAAAGCGCCGGGTTGCGCTTAGGTGAAAAGGCATCTTGATAAATTGCCTCCACGGGAGCGAGCTCATTGATGGCCGCAACTTCAGAGAGCGCCAGCCGGGCATCTCCCACGAGAATGGTCAGTTGGAAATTCTGAGTCTGAGTATCAACGCGAAAGAGTTGAGCGGCGGGGTCAAGCGCCGTTTTTACTGGAGTGCTGAACTCGGCAAAGTCACTACTCGAGAGCAGATAATCAACCAGCTCGGGGTCAATTTCCGTAGTGATCATATGAACCGGGCCGAGGTTGTGCTCACGCGAGTACTTGAGTGTTTCAATCACACCAATCCCGGCGCCAAAACCAATTTCTAAAATTTTTAAAGGATTCGCGCCCGCCTCGCGCCGAAGTTCTCTAAGCTCACAGCCAGCGAGATAGATTTCGCGCGTCTCCTCGCGCGCCCCATGAGTTGAGTGGCAGGCCTCATTAAAGGCCTCGCTAAAGAGGGTGACGCTCTCATCATCGGTTGGAACGAATTGATAGCCTTTTATGGGACCTTTAGTCATGTCTATCCAGCATAAGTTTGGGGGGACGCGGGAAATTTTGCCGCGAGCAAGGAGCTCTGTCAGGCCAAATCTCTAGCGAGTCGATAGGAATAGTATGAAAGACTCGCTTAAGGTTTCACATTTCCTGCGCCTCATCCCCTTGCTTGCCCTGGTTGCAAGCTGTGGCAGAGACACGCACGGAACCAAGCGTGCCCCGGCGACAGTAGGGGGAACCCTCGCCGCTGAGAGAAGTCTCTCCGCCCTTGAGAAGTCGCGGGCACTTAGCATTTGCTACGCCTTTAAGAGCAAGAAGTCGACTTTTAGCGCCACTCAGATCGGCTCTATCTTTAGTTTTCAGGTGAGTGAATCCAAGTGCGATAACACTCAATTTAATGCCCAAGTCGATACCACTCTCAAACAAGTCCTGCTCAGCAATCCGATGATCTTTGACACTTCTGAGACCAAACTCATCTTCCGCGAAGTTCAGACCAGTGACTATGGGTTGATGATGCCCGTGTGTGAGGCCCTTTTTCTAGGAGATGAGGCCGGCAATACTTATGAGAGCGCTGGAGGCGAGAAGATCGTCTTAAATTTTGAAGTCGACAATACTGGTGATTGGCTGGTGGTCGATTACGCCCGGGCGACTCTTGATAGTAACGGCGACAAGGTCTATGAGGTCTATCAAAAAGACTCTCACCGTATCGAGCTCAATGCCAGCGCACCTAGCCCCACCTATGGCATGATCTTAGAAACTGAGCGTGTGCGCTTTTGTGAGAACTCCACACGCACCTATAAGTACACTCAAAAATATATTCGGCCTTAGTACTTAAGAAGGTTTTCGTTGATTTGATCGACTGTCAGAGTGGCGTTTGCCGCGTCTTCATCTTGACTTGCTTGCCCTTCATCTTGAGAGCCCTTGATCTTCTCTATTGCCAGATCGACTTGTTCTTGAGAATCAAACAGATTGGTATTGATTCCACCTTCATCAGAAGGTGAGCGATTTGATCCGGGGTCAGAATTTGAAAGCTCGGTAAAGGCGGCCAGCGAGTTTGACGACCTTGAGACCTCTCCCTCTCCGGTAGTGCTTTCAACCTCAATAAAAGATGAGGCGAGGTTTGAAAACTGAAGGAGGTTTGCGAGCTTTTGAGGGCGAGACTCAATCACGGCCTTAAGGTCTTCGACCTTATTTCGCTTGAGATCTGAACTTGCGTTTTCACTAATCGTGCTCTTTTTAATTTCAGCATTAAGGGCGGCAATGACTGCTTCTTTCTGTTCACTATAGCGCGCGAGGATTTTCTCAATTGCTTGCTGATTTCCCCCGGCCTCTTCGATCACCCTTTGAGCAGTGGCTTCGTCATAGCCCTCTTCTTTGAGATAAGTGAGAACGGCCTGCTCATCTTCTTCAAGTTTTTCTTTGAGACGGGCCTCTTGAGCTTTGGCGCGAAAGAACTCCTCGGCAAGCAGTTTATTTTTATCATCTAAGTTAGTGTCGAGAAAGTTTTTACATTCCTCCTCGCTCGCACCTGAATTGATACACTCTTCTACTTTTCCAACGAGCTCTTGTGTGGCCTGATCCATTCCCGAGGCGGCCACTTCTTTTGAAGTGTGGATCGTTAGCTCTTGAATGGACTTCTCATCCGAAGAGCGTCCTTCCTGGTAGAATTTATCTTGCGGGCTCTCAGAAATAAACCCGCCGGTGTTACTCGCCGTTTTCATCGTCTCTTTGATTTTTCCTAAGTCAATGAGCGCTTGGCGTCCGCGATCAAGGTACTCCGTGACCAGACAGGCCTGATTTCGGTGCTCACTAGTTACAGGGGGATCAGTTGGATTACCGTCGCTATCGACTCCCTCCTGGGTCCAGGAAGCAAGGGGAGGGTTACAAACTTGGCTGATTCTAGAAATACAAGTTTTGTAGCGATTCTTTTGAGAATCGAGCCCGGCACTAGCGGTATCTAGAAAACCATTTTTTAAATCATTAAGGTTAGATTCAGCGACCTGAGTTCTTGTGCCCTCGTCGGCCACAACAAAGACTTTATAGTCTCCTCCACCTCCCGCAGCACCTGCTGGGGGCGGAACTGTCACTTCTTTTGAATTAAGACAGTAATCACTAAGAGCGAGAATGATATTTTGTCCCACCTGACTTTCAAAGAGTTTGTAGAAAGTTGAGTGATCTACCAATTTACGGTGGGTCATTTTTCCTTGCTGCTGGTTCATCTCACCGTAGAGCGCATCGGAGAGTTGCTGGGCGAGATATTCGCGCAGCTTTTTTACGGCCGGGTCATTGGAGTTGGTGATTTTGGCCGCAGTAGGATTGAGCTTAAGGCCCGTGACGTTTTCCTTTTTAAAAACTTGGCGACCGTTCTCATAGGTGACTCTTACGTTTTGAAGTGCTTGCGCCAATTCTTTTTTAGTCTCTTCAGAAGTACTAGGATCATTCCAGCTGGCCTTCAGGCATTCGAGTACGGTGCCGGTTCCAGCGGTGTTCTGACAATTTTCGTAGATGCTCTTAGCGGCTTCTGAACCTTCGAGAATACTCGCGAGTGACTCCTCATCAATCACGTCAGTGTATGAGTTCTCAGGAGTGGGTTTGACCTCAGGACTACTCTGGGCCAGCAACACTGGGGTTGCTCCAAATAGGATGAGAAAAGCCGCGAGAGTAGGGTATTTCATAGTGATATTATCGGTTATATTCATCTTTTTCTGAAACTAAACAAACTAAGCCACTGAAAATACATAGTAATTGTCACAAATTGCGCCTGATCAGCGCCCTGCGGACTGGGCAAAACCCATCGAAATGACTATAAAAGTCCTATGAATATCAAGATTATCGCCACTCTCATGACCTTTATTTTGGGAACCCTCATTCTGCTTTCGCGCTCATGGTCTAAGCGCGAGCGCCACACTCACAATCTCGAGGCCCTCTACGCTCAGGAATTGATGAAAAATCAGGGGCGTCCAGTGGCGGAGCTTGAGAGTCTACTCACGGCCAGCGCGCTCAAAGAGATTGCTCTTGATTTGGCCCGCGCAAGAGGTCGCGACCAAAGTAGCGCCCTTGAAGTTCTGAGATCTGATCTCCTCCACGTTCTCGCCAAATAATTAGATAGATACTTTTTTACAATTCTATTGGCCGAAGACTCTCCACTTTTGGTTTAAAGCTCCAAACCACCAATCACTGGAGAGTCTATGAAGTATTTAATCCTGGCCCTTTTTGGCCTGTCTCTGACACAAGTCACACTCGCAAACGACCTGAGCGCCACCCAAGCGCAAGCTCTTTTAACTGAAATTGATAATATCTGTGGTGACACTTGGTGCGAGGGAGACTTCAACTTTTCTTTTAATAGTTTGGTCTGCGACTTTACCAAAGGTGAGTGCACACTTGATTACGAATTTATCGATTATTACTTTGATGCCAACTGGGATATTACGGGTGAAGTGAGAACACCTGCGAGCTGTACTTTTGAAGCCAATAGTTTAGAGCATATTTCAGAAAATCGGACTTGGGGGCTCAGTTATAGTGACTACCTCTACGAAACTGTGACAGATTGTATCTGGGATGCTGAGCCAGACGCCAATAGAGCTTCATTGTAAGTTTCTCTTGCTGGTCACGCTCGTGGCCAGCTACAATAATCGCTATGGAAGTAGCGAATATTTTTGAAGCACAAGGTCAGCTAAAGACGGGTGAGGAGATTCTCATTCGTCTCGCAACTCCCGCTGATAGCGCCCCACTTTTTAAGCACGTCAAAAGAATTGTTGATAACGATGACACTGTTCTTCGCTATCCAGAAGAATTCACCATGACCGAGAAATCCACTGAAGCGTGGATCAACGGTCTTAATAAAGAAAAAAACTCCGTTATCCTCGTGGCCTACCATGGTGAGCGCTTTGTCGGAATGCTCGACGGTCACGCTGGGACAAAGATCAAAGAACGGCACAAGATCGAATTTGGCATGTCAGTTCGCGCTGAGTATCGTGATCAGGGTGTGGGACGCCAGCTTGTGATGGCTTTTATTGAATGGGTAAGGGAGCGACCTGAGCTTGAAAAGATCGTTCTAAGTGTTTTTAGCAATAATCCCGGCGCCTATTTTCTCTATCGCAGTTTAGGCTTTGAAGAGGAAGGACTTATAAAGGAGTCCTACAAGACATTAGAAAATACCTACATTGATGAAATTCGCATGGGAATGCGAGTGAAATAAAGTGAGCACTTCATGAAGCGATTATCTCCAAGAGAAAAAGACCTGGGTTCGGGATTTATGGTGAGAAGATCGCTTCCACAGCGTGGGCAGCGAATGGTGGGCCCCTTTATTTTTTGGGATCATATGGGACCAGCGGTGATGAAAAATGGAGACGAGCTGCAAGTGCGCGCCCATCCCCACATCGGTCTTGCGACGATCACCTACCTTTTTAGTGGCGAAATCATGCACCGAGATAGCCTCGGCAACGAGCAGGCCATTCGCCCAGGAGAAGTCAATTGGATGACCGCAGGCAAGGGGATCGTTCATAGTGAAAGATCGCAAAAGACAGCAGATAAAACCCTCGAGGCCATTCAAGTCTGGGTTGCTCTGCCTGTTGAGCATGAGCAGACTCCGCCCAATTTTTATCATATTAAAGAAAGCGAGCTGCCGAATATTGTCTCTGGAGAGTGCCAATTTCGCTTAATTGCAGGTGAAGCACTGGGCGCCAAATCACCGGTACCGGTCTATTCAAAACTCTTTTACTTGCATTCAAAACTCAGAAAGGGCCAAAAGCTAGAATTCACCGTGCCCGAAGGACAACAAGGCGCCATCTACTGCGCCCGTGGGGCCATTAAATGTAGCGAAAATCCCAGTAAACTCATAGGCGAGATGGACGTCTACGAATCGGGCGAAACCATGAGCTACGTGGCAAGCAGCGAATCCGAAGTCATGATTTTAGGTGGTGAAGTATTTCCCGAAAAACGCTTCATCTGGTGGAATCTCGTGGCCTCAAATAAAGACCTCATCGAAGAAGCAAAAGTTCGCTGGGTCAAGAATGAATTTGGAGCGGTTATCAACGAAACTGAGTGGATACCGCTGCCGGAAAACGGTTAGCATTGTTGCTGGAAATCAATAAGAAACGAGAGATGGGTTCAGGCTGTAATATCAAGAAAAAGCAGCTTTGAGAGCTAGTAATAAGATAGAAAACCCGGTGAACAAAATGCTGGCAGAACTTACAAACAACAAGGTTGTCAAAAAGCTAGTTACATCACTACTAATATTCAAAGATTTAAATGAATAAAAATCAAAAATCATCGATAAGCTAATAATGGCCGAAAAGCTCATCAAGGATAGCCATATTGCTGACCACTTAAGTTTGAAGAATTGAAAAAGAATAATCTGCCGGTTCTCTCCCTGAAACATTTTCTGAATCGCTATAATTGTTGCAACGATTGAATGACTAAACGCTGCAGGCGTATACAAGACGAATGGGACAAATCCCAATAGTGCAATAATAGGTTTATCTTCAATTAAAGCAATTACACAAGATCCAACTACAAGAATACCGAGGAAGTACACTTTCCCTAAGCCGCTGATAGTATAGTTAAAAGTCAGGCTCTGGTTATTCTCGTTAAATTCGATATCACATTGAGATATGCCTCTAAGATAATTTAGGTGAAAGAACGGTAGGGGGTTAGGTGAGCGATACTTGAGAGTGTTTCCATCGATTTTAGAGGTTATACCTTCTTGTTGAAAATATTTTTTGAGCAATGATAAACTACTTTCCCTTTGAACTGAGATACCATTTGTGTTTATGGCGTAATAAACCTGCCTGCATAAAAAGTTTCTATTTTTCATAAGATCTCTCAATGAAAACTGCCAAAGGATTTCGATGGATTTAGTTTAATTAATTCTATCTAAGTAGTTGAGGCAAATATAGAAGGTAATTCTTACATCTTTCCTCATGTCCATACTTCCTCTAATGTTTTATAAGATAGAATTCTTGCAGTATGAATTAAGGCTTAAATGAATAGAAAAGTTAAAGCACTAGGTGCCTCCTCATTTCTCTGTGCTATAATGGCGATTGGTGTATTTTATTGGGTTAAGTCCCTTTATTATAATTTGTTAAGAAATTCTTCAAGTGATCTAAAAAGGTACTACGATACTATTTTAGCGAACTGGAAGTCGAGACATGGCAATGAGTCTGAAAATCCTCGATTAGATGAATTAAGTAAATATTTAAAAAATTGCTACACGAAGGTATCTGCAGATGATGAATATTGGAATAAATGGAACTCTCTCGATAATCTTAAAAAAGCTGCATATTTCAACTAAACACCCAAGAAGGAATTCAGATTTTAGGGCCTAGTCGAATTGAGATATTTTCTCGTAATTGGCGGAAGAAGGGTGGGTCAGGACCTTTAAATTGACCTCTCAAAAGCACGGTGGAGTCCAAAATTCTACCCCATATAATCTTAGTTATGTGGGGTAATTGCGCAAGGTGTCCGGCTCCGATTATTTAAAAGTTGTTCTTAGTGATATTGTGATAGCTTATGACGTTGGCCATATTTCAGAGCAAGTAAGAATTGGCAGACAAACCATTTACAAAATGCTCTCTGAGAAGAGAAATTCGACACAGACAAGCTTAGTAGCAATCCTTGATGTTCTTAGGCTTGAGCTTACAGTTAGGCCAAAAGTTGTTTAACCTAATACCTCTCTAGAGCTAATTATCAGAAATAGCATACGAGCCCATTGTTTTCTCTTGTAAATTTTCCAGCTTAAGAATATTGGTGTAGTTGCAACTAGAAGGGAAGTTAAAGTGCTATTTACAATGAACTCAGTATTTCCAGACTCAAAAGTTGGCAAAGACTGGTTTACATAATTAATTGCCGCCATTAAGGAATGTGCGAACGATACAAGAAGTATTAAATGTAAGAGCATTGCCTTTTTCTGTATTTTTTTATTCACTTTGCACCCTATTGATTTTTCCAAAATAATCCTAGCTTATAATACCTAGTCCTGAAGGGTCAGAAATTTTTCAACCGATTTAAATCCGATTCCCTTAATCCTATGGTCCACTAACTGTAACTGTTACATAATCCTTATCTAAAGGATTTGAACAACCTATGGTTTTAGAGCCAGATTGATAGTCACCTGGAGTCCAGCTTCCAAGGATGCTACTATAATGGAGATGCGTCTTTTAAGGTTCGGTCTTCCTTTGTTGGAATCTTAATAATGCGCTATAGAGATTCACGAATGGATAGAATAAAATTAAAATGGAAGTATAAATTATATAGAAATTTGTGTAAACGCTTGTTAGATAGTCGTAGTAACTCTTGTAGATTGGATCTTTCGAGAGGCTGTTCATATCTAGATAATGATTGTAAGAAGGGAAAATTGTAAAAAGCCAAAATATGGTCAGATGCATAAGCGCGAATAAAAAAATTACCCACCAAGAAACTTTCTTTCGTGGGTAAAGCTGTTCTATTAGTAATATTGTGATAGGAAAAAAGCTGAAGAGCACGACTTGAATCGATGCACCTATTAAATTGCCCATCGAAATAGAGTGAGCAATGAATATCCACGCTAGACCTTGAAAAAAAATGTGAAGACACTTTTCAGTCCTTGTCATATTACTTCCTCTTCCTACTGGCATGATACATTTTGACCAGGATTTTCTGCGGCTTCGGCGCAGGCAGATTTACAGTTATAGATCCTGACTGCTTCTATAATACCACCATCTGGCGCCGCTATCGTGTAATATCCATAATCATAATTTCCGCCGCTGTCGGACGTCACTGTCGTTTCATTATGGTTTGAAGTCCCAACTGGTTGATAATACGATGCTGAGTTGGAGTTAACTTGAGGAGCAGGATTTCCTTCGTTAAACCTAACAACATCGACACTAAACTGACCGTAAGCTTGGGTCTTTGCAAAACTATATTTAACCTGGACGCCATTAAACCCCCCAGTCGCGTGGCAATAAGCATACTTGAAAGTGATTCTTGGTTTTTGCAGTTGAACGCAATATTCTTTTTCTTCTACTGGCTTCCAGTTAGCCCCATTCACGTCGACGAGACCATATTCAAATTTTGAGCGGTTACAGCCCCTGCTTGCATCATATCCGATTGTATCGAGGCCCTTAAGTGGCTCAACTCTTTCTTTTATAGACTGGCCACCGACGGTATTTTCAAAATCATTTAGTAGGCCGCCTGTAGCCGTTGTAGTATAGCTAATTTCAAATGCGGAGAAGGGGTCCGTGATTAAATCTTGTGCTTGAATACTTCCAGCCTCAAATGGAAGAAATTTGATAGAAAAACTCTTACTCGAAGATGAGTTGTTGTAATCCGCGTTTGTGGCAATGAAAAAGATATTTGCTTCTCCGCTTTGCGGGGCCGAAAGAACAGTATATTTAATAGGTGTGCTTCTGTCTGTCGGATCGAGGCCATCCACAAGCCCAATCCCATAACAATCACTCATTGTTGGATCACTTCCGTCACAGGCAAAAAGACTGACTTGAGCGTAGTTTCCAAGTTCGGTATCATCAAGCAAGAGTCTGATCTCTTTAGTTGGAGAGGGATAAGCGGTAGTGTCGGACGCGCTAGGGATCTTAAAGTGTCCAATTTTGTAACCGACTCCTGGTAGCGTGAATGTCCCCTGTGACGAAGACGAAGAAAAATCAAGCAAAGGAATTGTTTTATTTGTTAAGTTAATTACCTTTTGTCGTAGGTTACTTCCTCCAGATTCTTTACTTGTCACCATCTCTATCATATTTTTTATATAGCTGTTATATCTACTGCGAATTAGTGAGCCATCAGTATCGCCATGGTACTCAGAAAAGAGCTTGAGAAGAAAGTCGGTGCTATTTGCCAACTGCCTTGAAGCACTTAAGAACTCATCTTCTCTGTTTGTATCATATATGAACCTATTTATTTGATATGGATCAACACCCATACTGTCAACCATGAAGTAATAATTGTATTCGCTACTCGGACCTTGGAAATCAAAAAAAGACTTCATGATTCCCGAAGCCCCTTTGTGAATCGTCAGCACATTTGGGACACCCATGCTCATTTATGTCCTAACACGTTAAAAACTTTTCAGGATTCTGATTGTAAATTTTCCTTCTCATAAGTGTTGATCGTTGCTTTTGCTTTCTCTCTTTAACTATTTTATCTCTTCTTCCATAAAAAACATCATCAGGTGTTACGTTGCCCAGAGACTCATGGTATCTGCTCTTATTGTACTTGCTAATAAACCTGCCGATCTCGGCCTTTAGAGAATTGGGACACGAGTAAACCTGCAACTTCACCTCGCTCTTTAAAGACTTGTGGTAGCGCTCTATCTTGCCATTGGTCTGAGGATGGTAAGGACTTGCTAGGATGTGATAAATTCCCTTGTCCCTCAAGTAGTCTCCAAGCTCGTCAGAGACCAGCGCAGGGCCTCTATCTGAGACAAGATTGGGCATGTTCTCCCTCTCAACTCCTGCAACAAAGCAGGCCATCTCTAAAACCTCAGTAAAATCACTTCCCATCATCGAACTTTGAAGTTTCCAAGCAATGATCTTGCGTGAAAAATCATCTAACACTGATATCAAGTAAAACCATCCCCAGCCTTCAACGTGAAGATAAGTCGCATCCGTTTGCCACTGCTCGTTCACTCTCTGAGGCTTTGAATGATATTCCTTGCTCGCGGGAAAGCTACGAACCTCCGTTTCTCGAATAAGCCCTTCGCGCTTGAGAATGCGATAAACGCTCGACTCACTCACGGTGAAGTCCTCATTATCCGTGATGTGATAGCTGATTTCTCTCGCTGAGAGTTCTGGAATTTCTTCAGCGACCTCTAAAATCTTTTCTTCTTCATTTGGAGTAAGAGCATTCCACTGCCTCTTGGGCACAGGCTTTTGATCTTCAAGCCCACTAAGACCATGCTTGCGATACTTCGCTCTCCAGCGATAGTAGCTAGACCTTGGAATATCCATGCGCTTAAGAGCTTCACTGACAGAAAAGCCGCTCTCCTCTACTGCGAGAAGTAGTGAGAGTTTTTCATCGATGTTCATACGTTTGTACCTTGAGCGTTCTAGACCAGTATTCCCAACGATTTTTTTAAGCGAATATTCTCAAGCGTCTGCTCACTCACGGCACGTCTAAGGTCGGCGTTCTCTGACTTGAGATTTTTGACTTCTTCGCTAGTGGCACCTCTCTTAGTCTCCATCGTGAGACCATTTTTTCCAGCGTCTAGAAAGTCTTTTGACCACTTATAGTAGGTGACATTAGCAATGCCTTCGCGACGGCAAATCTCTGAGATAGAGACTTCCCCGCGAAGACCTTCCAGGACGACTTGAATCTTTTGTTCAGCGGTGAAGCGCTTCTTGGTGGCGCGTTTGATTTCTTTGATGTTGCTAGAGGCTTTAGTCATTTTCTACTCCTTTAACCATTTTGCTGGTTTATTTTTAAAGGAGCATGGGGCCCAGAGTTAATTCAGACGATTTTGTTCAAGTGTAAGCTTGAAAATCGACTTTTTGTCTCACATGTTCTGAAGACACACAAGACTCGCTAAGGTTAAATACACTGCTCTTGCCAAGTGTGGCACGTGAAAATGATTTTAGAGTCAATGTCTTACCTTCAACGAGCGAGTCATGGCGAATATGGGTGCGTCCTTTTTGATTACTTGCAAGACTCTCTAGTAGGATATTTTCTCCACGAACAACAGAATTATGCCCGATTGTGACGCCACCCTTTTCTGAAACAAGGCTTAGGTTCCCAGTGGTTGTAAGGCGAGATTTGTGAGAAAAGCGAATAGATTCTTTCGTTTTGAGAACGATGCTACCTGCTTTAATCTTGGGACTGTGAGTTTTGAATCTCTTTGCAGTAATGCATAGTTCGCCGCTTAGGTTAACATCTCTTTTATGCTTGATCTCAACCTCACAAGGAGTCGCAACTGATAGCGAGGTAGAGTTAATGTCGAAATCAATCAGAAGATTTTTGGCATGATCTTTGTTCTTCTTTTTCTTCTTTTTATTCCCCTGCGACTGCTCGACTCCAATTGTTTCAAGATAGCTCTGGAGATCATCTAAATCGCGTGCGCGGTAAGTTCCTTTGCATTTGAGGGCCTCAAGATCAGCGGGCAACTCACATGAGGCATACGCTGAGGTCGAAACTATAAGTGAAATAAGAAGAGTAATTAGCATACGTACTGACTTCATTCGGAAACCTTGTTTGGTTTTTGTTGGCTTTATGAATTCTAAGTCGATTCTTCGGATATATGACTTTGAAGAGTTAGGTGTTTTAGTAAAAAATTACTTATTTAATGGAAATTGCTGAGTTACTTTATTGGGCATTTTTTGAGACGCTAAATTCACCAATGTATTTACGGACGGATAAGCAAATCTTAACCATTAGCTGCAATCAGTTCGAGTGCCAACTTTATCTTGCAAAGAGTTTTTTATAGGTTATCTACCCTACTCTTTTTACTTGCAGTCTTTAATATCCCACAACCATTGGCCAATTCTAAATTCATCGCCAGAAAATTGAGTCTTGGCGATGATACAGCTACCAACTTTGAGAGTCTCATTTGATTTAAGCTGAAAGACGTTCTTACTGAGAGTTTCCTTGCTGCATTGATCACCCGAAATTTTCTCAATATCAAGTGTGACGTCGGTGTAGGTGATCGATTTGGGAAGGTTCCATTGCTTGCGCCAGCTCTCCGGTGTGTACTTTCGCTCTCGTTGCTCAATTTTGAGCACATTTGCTTTAACGACACATAGAGGAGAGGTCATGGCGGGAGCTGCCAAGAGGTTTAGATTGATTAAGGAGAAAGTCAAAGCTAAAAGCACGAGCCCGACTCCCACGCTTTTTCTCTTGGGCCATAAATGAAGACTAGTCCACCGGCTTTTTGAAGTGAAAGATTTGGTCCTGTCGTTCCCCGAAGAATGTGGACGACGTGATCTAAGTAACTGCGAGAAATCATCGGGCAACCACTAGACATGACATAGGCCTTATTTTTAGAAACCAACGTATGCTTATGAATGACCACGGCGCGCTCGCAGGCATAGTCGTTGACCCCTGGCTCGATACCATGAAGCGCTAGTGAGCGCCCAAATTTTCCTTCGTAGTCTTGGCCTGCAAAGAAGAAGCCCGATGAAGGAGCATTTGAACCCGGTTCATTACTAAAGTAGCGCGCGTGGCGAACACTATTTTCGTTGTGAGAAAGTGTGCGATTGAGGTATCCAGCCTCATATCTTCCGTGGGCCGCGGCCATGGTTGAGATTCCTCCCGTTTTACGATCCACTAAAAACATGCGGCGAATATTACTGGGTTTAGTGTAGTCGATAATCGCAAAAGTTCTCTTGGCGCCCAGTACTAACTCAGGCTTTGAGTAACAGCGAGTCTTAAAGGCACTATTGTCTGGATCTTTGGCGCTAAAGCTTTCATTTTCATAGCGTTCAAAGAAGCACTGAACGTGACTAAGTGTTTTAGGGTCCCCTCCGGCGGCCTTTAAATTGGCGGCCAGCTTGGACCAACTAAGGTACTCGGCGCTGGCCAGTGTGGGAGTCAGGGTAATGAGTGTCAGAGTGAGAATTTTTTTAAGCATAGATTCAGTATAGCCACTCTATGCCTGAGAAGTTTGTACGGGAAAAAAGAGGCGCGTGCTCGCCCTAGAGATCTTGGCAGTAATCGGCGCTAAGCGCGGCTTCGCGAGGTCCATAAATATAGACGAGCCCACCACTCTCAACTAAAGAGATATCATCCTCACTCACCTGTTTGCCGCCCAAAGCTTCGCGGGTGCGATCTACGAGTTCATGAGCAATCATTGGGCAACCACTGGACATCGCCCGGGCCGAACCTGTGGTGACGTAGTCGCTGCCGTGAAAGACAATCGTGCGCTCACAGGCGTTGTGATTCACACCTTCTTCCAGTCCGTGAAGCACTAGGGACTTGCCCCAATTTCCACTATACTGTTGGCCCGCGATGAAAAAGCCCGTTGATGAAGCGTTTGAATCAATCTCATTACTAAAGTAGCGAGCGCGCTTTAGCGTATTTTTTAAGGGTCCGTTAAAGATATTGATGTAGCCCGCTTTATAGCGGCCATGGGCCACCGCACTTACTTCAATCGTCCCCGTTTGGCGATCGACGAGATAGAAGCGCCTTGAAAATCCAGATTTCGTGTAATCGATGACGCCAAAGTAGCGCTTCACTCCAAGTCCGATCGTTTGATGGGAGTAACAGCGCGATTCAAAACGCGCATCCTGGGGTCTTTTAGCAGCAAATTGGGTGTTCTCGTGACGCTCAAAAAAGCATTTCACCTGGGCCAAGGCCTTGCTACTGCCACCGACGTTTTTAAATTTCGCCGCGACTTCCTCCCAAGAGAGAAAATCAGCGTGACTAAGCGCCGGAATGAGGGCCATTGATAGACAAATAATTTTAAACATAGGCCTATTTAGCAAGAGTACACCCCTTAGTCAGTAGCTGAGAATGATTTACAAGGAATCAGTTATCACGCACACATTTTGAAAACAATGAATTCTAGGTTGAACAAAATGAGTTTGCGTACATGTCCAATAGACTAAGACATTTGGGAGAGTTTTTTTAACGAGCGCAATTGAAAGTTTCGCACCTTGGCACTTCGGCTATTAGAGAGATAGCGCAGGAGCGCCTGGCGCAGCTCCTTAGTTTCCTTAATACGACGCTCTCTCTCCCCCTTGATCACACTATGAAATTTGCCCTCACGAAAAACCAGCGCGGTTTGAGGCCCAAAGAGGGTTTTTAGCTCTAACTCAAAGTCCTCTTGAGGGTAGCTATCCTTGGCAAACTTGGGAGCACTTTCAATCAAAGACAACTTGGGCTTAAATCTCTTTCTAAGCGCGATACTATCGACAATGGCCAGCAAGAGATGGGGATAGGCCTTGACTGAGACGCGATCAAACTCCTGGGGCCCAAGCTTTAAAAGACATTTTAAAAGAATCTCCCCTTGGGCGGCAAAAGATTCAATCGCGACGATCTTTCCTTCTTTATAAAGAAAGAGCACCACCGGATGAGTGAGATTTTGATTGATCTCCTTGAGGTGCACCCCCTTGAATTTAGAAATCACCTTATAGAGTAGTTCTTCAATCGCTGAGAATTGTCTTTTTTTGGGCAAATAAATGCGTGAAAAAAGCTTCGCGCAGGCAATAGTGTCGGCAAAAGCGCGGTGCTGTTTTGGTAGTTCGATATCGTAGAACCGACACAGAGACATGAGGTCGTAAGCACCAATGCTCGGGTCATTTTCGCGCGCCATGATCGCAGTACAAAGAGTCTTTCTTAGAAACTCTTTACCAAGAGACTCAAAATGCAGGCGCAGAAGTTCATAATCACCTTGAACCCCATGGGCCACAATCGTGCAATCACGAGTGAGTAGCTCAACCGTGTCGGCAATATCCACAAAGCGAGGGGCCACCTCTAATTCGCGCTCACTAATGCCTGTGAGTTCAAGTACACTTTTTGGTACCTTTTGATCGGGTCGAACTAAACTTTCAAAATTATCAGTGATATTGAGTCCCTCTGGCGTGAGGGTCAAAATGATGAGGCCAATCTCGATGATTCGATCATTGGGCCCAGTCATCCCAGTGGCCTCAAGATCGATGACGGCAAATTTTTTTAGAGCGGTGGCATTCACCCATCAATTTTAACGTGCGAGCGCTGGAATGGGAATAAAAGGAACGTCCTGGCACACGATGGGAATACCCTTGTATTGCAGTGGAGCTGCAAGCGAGTCGATTTTTTCAGCGAATCCCAGTCCAAAGAGATGAAATTTAATCATCGAAGCGATGAGCTTACTCGGACTTTCGATGCCATTTTCTCTCGCGAGCCTAATATGTCTTGGCGCCAAGGCCGCAATTCGACCAAGGGACTCAACAAAGTGTCTGGTGAGGCAATGAGTTTCAGCAGCGGGAAAATGGTTTAAGGCAATCAGTGTGAGCTCCCTCACCTGCGCCCAGTTTTCTTTTTTGATTTCTGTGCGAACCCGGGCCTCGAAGTCTTCGAGAAAGTTGAGTTTATGAATATAAGGAATCCCAGGAATCTGCGTATTAATATCAGAATAATTTGGGGTCTCACTAATGGGAATAAAGTCATCGCAAAAAAGACCCGTAAACTGATATTTGCGGGCCCTTAGGTCATAGATTCTGGCCAAGGGAAGCATCGATGTTTCTAGCGCAATCAAAGCACTTAAAGCAAGCTTCGCGCGCCGCTTGAGAGCGTGCCCATACTGCCCGGCCCACTCGCTATAGAGATCTCGGCGTTCGCGATTGACCTCTCTGCCCTCACTGACGTGCTCAAAAAAGCAAGCTGCCTCGGCCGCCCCCAGGACGAGAGTGAGTGTGAGCAAAATGGCCAATTTAAAGGTGCTTTTCATGGGGGGAATTGTAACAAAAATTCAATTCCCCCGTTTACACCATGTAAGAAAGAGAGACCTAGCTCCAAGCACCTGATACTAGGCGCACTAAAGTGCGTCTGAGTGGCTCTGCCGCGCCCCAGAGGAGCTGATCCCCTACCGTAAAGGCGTTGAGAAACTGTGGCCCCAGATTCATTTTTCTAAGCCTTCCCACCGGAATTGTGAGCGTGCCCGAAACTTCGGTGGGAGTGAGAGCTGAGCGCGTGCTCTCAGGGTCATTGGGAATCACTTTCACCCATGAATTGGACTCACTGATCATGGACTCAATCTCATCAAGACCTATATCTTTAGTGAGTTTAATGGTGAGCGCCTGAGAGTGACAGCGAAGCGAGGCGATGCGCACGCAAGTGCCGTCAATGGCAATTTGATTGGGGCCTGAGAGTCCGAGAATTTTATTGGCCTCACTCATGGCCTTCCACTCTTCGCGGCTCTGGCCATTATCAAGGGGCTTATCAATCCATGGAATCAAGCTCGCGGCCAGGGGAACGCCAAAGTATTCACTGGGGAGCTCGCCACTACGAAGTAGCTCAGTAACTTTATGATCAATATCTAAGATATTGGCCGAGCCATCGCGAAGTTCAGGTTCGACGTGTCTGCCAATTAAGAGCATTTGTTCGAGAACCTCGCGCATATGCCGGGCACCACCGCCACTAGCGGCCTGATAGGTCATACTGGTGGCATACTCGACTAGCCCCTTTTTAAAGAGCACACCTAGCCCCATGAGCATCAGACTCACGGTGCAATTGCCCCCGATAAAGTCGCGCCCACCTCGCTCGTAGTGAGCGTCGATGATCTCACTATTGAGAGGATCGAGCACAATGACCGACTCATCTTTCATTCGTAGAGTCGAGGCAGCGTCAATCCACACCCCTTTATAACCGGCGCTTCTGAGCTTGGGGTAGATTTCAGAAGTGTAGTCGCCGCCTTGGCAAGAGAGTAAGATGTCGCAGCTCTTTAATGACTCCACATCAAAGGCGTCTTTTAAAATGGGGTCGTGAGAGGACTTCACTCCCAAGTCTGGCACTTGCTCTCCGGCCTGTGAGGTCGAAAAGAAGACCGCTTCAAAGAGGTCAAAGTCGCCACTTTTTTTCATGCGGTCCATGAGTACTGAGCCCACCATACCGCGCCATCCGATTAAACCAACTCGTTTCATACGTCGTCCTTTTCTCCACCCTTAATTTTGAAAAGTCGTGATCACCCATCATCCTGACAGTAAATTGAGGTTGTCAAGCTTGGCGCGCTCACGCTAAGATACTTTCAACCTGAAGAGGAGCGCCACTTAGGTCGTGTTTCTGCCTTGATCGTAAGTCCCATTAGACTTGGTCATCCGCGCGCAGAAGCATCAGGGAAGTGGTCGCCGAAACATCGCTCTATTTAATGGAAAAAAAGCGGTGTTGGTTGACTGGGCTGAATCCCAGCAACTGTCACGTAAAACGTGGAGAGCTTTGGGGAGTAGGCCTGCTGGCAACAGCATTGACCTAATGACGAAAGAGAACGCGCGTTATTAGACATTCTCCACCCCTTAAACGCCGCCTCTTGAAATCCCTCCCTATGCTCCTCCCGTTTTAATTTAGTGCAGTTGTCGATTCCCAGTTTAATTGCCTCTTCATAACTCTTTGGTCACAATAATGTGATTTTGAAAACGTATGGAGTGAATTATGTCCCTGGGCCCTCTCATTGTTAGTAAATTTGGCGGTACCTCCATGGCCGATGCCACGGCGATGCTCACCTCAGCTAAAATTGCCATCAGACAAAAATCGCGCTTGGTGGTGGTCTCAGCAACATCGGGAACCACCAATCAATTGATCGCGCTTGGAAAAAACGCCGAAGCGGGAAAGTGGGAGGAGTGCGAAGAGATATTGCGCGAAATTCGCGCTAAGCATATCGCCATCTCAGATGACCTAGATGTCAGTGAGAAAATCAGAAAGGATGTTGAGTCCCTACTCACCGAGGCCCAAACACTGGCGCGCGGAATGTTTCTCCTGCGCGACTGCAACAAAAAGGCGATGGACTCGCTCTTGAGTCTGGGTGAGCGCCTCTCGAGTACACTCGTCACGCGCGCGCTCGAAATGGCCCGGGATGAGGCCCAAGCGGCGACAAAGATCGAGTTTTTTGATGTGAGAAAAGTCATGCGCACCGATGATCGCTTTGGCATGGCCGCCCCTCAGATTGCCGACATTAAAAAGCTTTGCGACCACAAACTCATCGACTGCAAATATAACGACGTGCTCTTTGTCACCCAAGGTTTCTTGGGCGCAACCGAAGAAGGGATCACGACGACTCTAGGTCGCGGTGGTTCAGATTATTCGGCCGCCCTGTTGGCCGAGGCCCTCGAGGCCGGGGTGCTTGAGATTTGGACTGATGTTGCCGGCATTGCCACCACTGACCCACGCATCGTTAAAGGAGCGCGCCCCATCTCAGAAATTACCTTTCAAGAAGCGGCCGAGCTCGCGATCTTTGGCGCTAAGATTTTGCACCCTACGACCTTAGCACCGGCCATGAGAGTGAATATCCCCGTTTTTGTGGGTTCGACTTTTGACGCCGATGCCCCGGGCACCTGGATTCGCGGCAAGACCAAAGAGGCCCCTCTTATTCGTGGGATGGCACTTAAAAAAGATCAAGGTCTCCTCACTCTTAAAACTCCCAAGATGCTCAATGCCTATGGCTTTCTGGCAGAGATTTTTAAAGTCTTTAATGCTCACAAAGTAAGTGTGGACCTCATTACCACCTCTGAAATTTCAGTGGCCCTCACCGTTGATGAAGAGACCATTAGAAACCGCGCGCTCTTAAAAGACCTCGAGGCGCTGGGCGAAGTGGAAACGGAAAAAAACCTCACGGTGGTCTCGCTTATTGGCAATCACATCAATCATACCGCAGGGCTTGCGCGCGATATTTTTGGCGCCATTGAAGGCATAAACGTGCGCATGATTTGCCTGGGGGCCAGTAAGCATAATTTTGCTTTTCTAGTCTCTAGTGATGATGCCGCCAATGCCATCTCTAGACTTCACGCCCACTTTATTGAAAGAAACTAAGGAATTATGGTGAAAAAACTAGCTCTTCTTGGCACCGGAAAAACGGGCTCCCACGTGCTTGAACTCGCACCTTCTAAAGGCTTTGAGGTGGTAAGTTTTAATTCTAAGAATCCCCCGACTCTAGAGACGCTTGGGGAGGTCGACGTGATTATGAGCTTTCTTCCAGGGGAAGCGTTTCTTAAGTACGTGGATCTCATTATTGAAAGTCAAAAACCACTCGTTTGTGGCTCTACTGGTTTTGAATGGAGCTCTGAGCTGCGAGCAAAACTTCAAAGCGCTGGTCTCGTTTGGCTCTACGCCACTAACTTTGCCCTGGGCATGAATATCGTTCACAAGATGATCGATGAACTTGCTAAGGCGAGAAAGCTCTTTAGTGACTATGATTTTAAAATGCACGAGATTCACCACACCAGAAAGCTCGACGCTCCCAGTGGAACCGCTCTCACTTGGAAAAAGTGGCTGGCAGATGAGGTGGAAATCACCAGCGAGCGCACCGGAGATGTGGTGGGAACGCACACGCTAAGTTTCCATAGCCCCTATGAGCGCATCACTCTGACCCACGAGTCCCTGGATCGCAAAATTTTTGCCGAGGGTGCACTCTGGGCAGCACAAAAAATTATAACTGATACAAAACTCGCAAAAGGTCTTCACTCCTTTGAAGACCTCACGATGAAGGAGCTCTTATGAATCCAAAGTTTAAAGAAACAAAATTGTGGACGGCCATTATCTCGCCGATGAAAGAAGACGCTTCAATTGATTATGAGGCCCTTAAAAAGCTCCTTTTTGAACAACAAGAAGCGGGTAACGGCATTCTCCTGCTAGGTAGCACCGGCGAGGCCCTCAACCTCTCTGAGCGCGAGCGAAAAGAATACCTCGACTTCGCCCTAGGTCTGGGCCTCACGGCGCCTTTAATGGTTGGCGTGGGCGGCGTTAATCTCGAAGAGACAAAGGAATGGGTGGAGTACGTCTCAAAGCTTGATATCGACGCCCTCCTACTGGTCACCCCACTCTACGCTAAGCCCGGCACTCATGGACAGTATCACTGGTTTAAAACTCTCCTCGATGCCACCAATAAGGCCTGTATGCTCTACAACGTCCCCGGCAGAACCGCCAAGGCGCTAGATTGGGACGCCCTTAAAAAACTTGATGGTCATCCAAACTTTTGGTCGATCAAAGAGGCGAGCGGCAATCCCGATCACTTCAAGGCCTACACTGAAGCCGCCCCCAAAGCGCGCGTCTTTAGTGGAGACGACCCACTGCTACCGGCCTTTGTCCCCTATGGCTGTGTGGGGCTAGTATCAGTTGCTTCAAACGTTTGGCCCGTGGCCACACACCAATACACCGAGCGCGCCCTGGCCAAGAAACTCACTTCAAGTGAGATTGAATTGTGGAAGAAGTCGACCAACGCGCTCTTTTTAGATGGCAACCCCGTGACACCCAAAGCCCTGATGGCGCTTCTTGGACGCATCCCTGGGCCCACCTGTCGCGCGCCGCTCTCGCATCTAGATTTTTCCCATGAAAAGGAAGTGCTCGCGGCCAACGATGACATCACCAAGTGGCTTAAGAGTTTATAAAAAAGATTAGAAAAGTTTTAAAGACGAATAAAGATCGAATGACCAATAGGAGACAAGCATGAATTGGACAGAAATTCTCGATGGACTAGAGGCCGGCACATTAAGATCGGCCGAGAAAAAAGACGGCGTATGGGTCGCCAATACCGCCGTGAAAGAGGGCATCCTCGCCGCTTTTAAAGCGGGAGAGCTCGTTGCCGATGGTCCATTTGTAGATAAGCATAATCTCATGCCGCAAAAATTCACTCCCGAGCGCGGCGTGCGCCTGGTCCCGGGGGGTTCAAGTGTGAGACGTGGGGCCCATATTGCAAAAGGAGTCATCATCATGCCTCCGGCCTACGTCAACGTGGGTGCCTTTGTCGATGAAGGCAGTATGGTCGACAGTCACGCCCTGGTTGGCTCTTGCGCGCAAATTGGTAAGCGCGTGCACCTCTCGGCGGGGGTTCAAATTGGCGGCGTCCTCGAGCCCGTGGGTCTCGCCCCGGTGGTGATTGAAGACGGCGCTTTTATTGGCGCCGGCAGTGTGATTGTTGAAGGTATTGTGGTCGGTGCTGGCGCAGTCATTGCCCCCGGCGTGATCCTCTCCAAAGCGGTTCCCGTGTACGACTGTGTCAATCAGTGTGTTCTTCCTCGCGGCAGTGCTATTCCTGAAAACGCCGTAGTCGTTCCCGGCACTCGCCCTGCTTCAGATAAGCTGCCGTGGGCGCGCGAGCAGGGAATTTCTCTTCAGTGCGCGGTTATTATTAAGTACCGCGATGAGAAGTCAGATGCTTCTTTAATTCTTGAAGAGTATCTGCGCTAGGAGATGAGAATGGGAAATAGACCTTCACGACTTCCGGCCGAACTTCGCCCCCATGTGGAGCGGGCCATGAGAATGGTCAAAGGCCCATTCTTTTTCTATGACCTCGACTCTCTGGCGCGCCACCTCGAAGAGATGCGCGCCTTCACCAATAAAGAGTTCAAGCTGTGGTATGCCTGTAAGGCCAATCCCCTCTCGAGCATTTTAAAGCTGCTTAGAAATATGAATTTCGGCATTGATGTCGCGAGCTTGGGGGAAATGAACCAAGTCCTAAGTAATGGCATCAGACCAAATCATGTGCTCGCCACGGGTCCCGCCAAAAGCCGGGCCTACCTTGAAACTCTGCTTGATAACGGCGTCAATATCATCGTGTGTGAGTCACTCAATCAAGTGAAGTGGCTCGCCGAACTCGCCCGCGGCCGCAGTGAGCGGCCCTTGGTCCTCCTTCGCGTTCAGCTCTCGTGGAGTGAAGACAGTGGGGAGAGTGTTCTGGGTGGACGCGAGATTACTCCCTTTGGGCTTGGCCCAGAGGCCTGGAAAGATCTTCCAACCGAGGCCCGCGAGCATCTGGATATTGCTGGCTTTCACATTTTTCAATGGGGCAATATTCTTGAACTCAATGAGCTTGAGCGCATCTGGCGCGAGACCGCCACCGTCGCTCAAGAACTGGCCGAAGATATGAATCTCAAGCTTCGCATCCTCGATCTCGGAGGCGGGCTGGGAGTGCCCTATCATCCTAAAGATGAGCACCTGCCCTTTAGTAAGGTGGCGCGAGTGCTAGGGCATATTCGCCGCGAGATGGGGCTTGAAGAAATTTGGATGGAGCTCGGTCGCTACACCGTGGCCGAAATAGGTCGCTACTTTGTTAAAGTGATCGATCGCAAAACGGTGCGCGGTCGTGAGCTCCTAGTTCTTGAAGGGGGCATTAATCATCTGGCGCGACCGGCCCTCACGGGCCAGCCTTTCCCGGCCGAAATATTGCGCGAAAGTAGTGCCCCCATGAAGACTTTTCACCTCCATGGCCCCCTTTGTACGGCGCTAGATAAGCTCGGTCTCTACGAGCTGCCGGCCGACACCGACGTGGGCGACTGGATCTGTTTTCACTTTGCCGGCGCCTATGGCTTCACTGAATCGATGCCCTACTTTTTGTGTCACGATGGCGCAGGTGAAGTGGTGCTCTTTAATAATGACGTTATGGTTCCGCGCCACCCCACCCCGGCCAGAGATTGGTTGGTTTAATCTAAGGAAGACAAATGAAACTCACGCGCACTCGCCTACCGCTCACTCAATTAATTGGCGGGGCCCCCCTGGATCTGTGGCACTACGAACTCTCAAGCGAGAGTCACGGCCCAAGCGTCTATCTGCAGGCCAGTGTTCACGGAGCAGAAGTCCAGGGCAATGCCACGTTGTTTGAATTAGTTAAGATCATTAAAGAAAATACGCTCCTAGGAAGCGTGCGCTTTATTCCACTTGCAAACCCCATCGCCAGCAATCAAAAGCGCGGCACCGCTACCAATGGCCGCTATGATCCGGTCACCGGAAATAACTGGAACCGCGGCTACTTTAACTTTGCAAAACTCGGTGAGGAATCGTGGAAGTCCATTGTCGACTTAATTAAAGGAGAGGTGCGCAGTGGCTTTGGAATGGAGGCCAAGGTGCTCTTTAAGAAGTGGATGCGCGAAGTGCTCACCTCTTCACTTGAGCAAATTCAAGGGCCCTATTCACTGAGCTATGAAAAGTATCTTCTCTATACGCTCCAAAGAGAAGCGCTCGCGGCCGATATTGTGATTGATCTTCACACTGGTCCCGTGGCCTGCGAGTACCTCTACGCCCCAGAAAATTGCGCCGCTAGTGCGCGCGATCTTCACGCGGCCATCACACTAGAGATTCCGCTCGAATTTGGTGGCGCCATGGACGAAGCCTGCTTTATGCCCTGGCATATCCTCGGAGAAAAATTAAAGGCCGCGAACTCTGCGACGCCTAAGCCTTTTGAGGCCTACACCATGGAGCTTGGTAGCGAAGAGTATATAGATCTAGAAAAGGCGCGCTCTCAAGCGAGAAGGATCGCTCACTTTCTGTATAAGCGCGGCGTACTCGCCACTGATGTGCTCCTTCCAAATGATCGCCCGAGAAATGAATTTCATGGACCGCTGGCCAATTTTAAAACCATCTTTGCCCCCAAGGCCGCTCTCTATGATTTTAAGGTCGGTCCCGGAGAAAAGGTGGACGCCGGCGCCGTCCTCGCCACCGGACTAGAACTTCCCTTTAGTGACGAGCTTGCCAATTGGGAAGACGCTCAATTTAATGTGGTGGCCCCCAAAGATTGCGCCATTATTAATTATTGTCCGACTGGAATTGTCAGCGCCGGAATGGAGCTCTACCAAGTACTTGAGCTCTAGGGGCGGCAAAGTTCACTCAGCTCTGCGCCGTGAGAGAACTTCGGCTACAATGAGTTTATGGGTGCTAAAAATCTTGAACTCTGCGAGCTTGAGTTGGATGAGGAGTTTTTTGAAAACTTCACGTCCATTCACACCAGAAAGAGCTATCGCAATGACATCAATTCTTTTTTAGAATTTGCCACTTCTAATTTTGACGTTCGCTCATACCGCGAAATCACTCGCCAAATCATCATCAAATATCGCAACTACCTCGCCGAAGTTGGCGGTCATGGCGGTGAGGCCTCGGCGCCAAAGACCATTGGGCGCAAGCTGGCGAGTCTCTCTAGTTATTTTGACTTCTTGGTCGAGCGCAGGCTTTGCGAATTCAATCCGGTCTCTAGTGTCAAGCGACCTCGCCGAGTGGTGATGTCACCAACGCGCGCCCTGAGTGCGGCCCAAGTGCGCGAGATCCTCGATGCGGCCAGGGCCCATCCCAAGTGTGGGGCGCTTCACTACGCTTTGCTAGTGACCTTCTTTACCACCGGTCTCAGAAAGAGTGAGGTCCTCTCGCTCAGAGTGATGGACTACAAAAATTACGGTGAACACAAAATCCTCGAGTACCGCGCCAAAGGTGGCAAGCTGGGGCAAAAGCTCTTGCACCCCATGTGCGTCGAGGCGCTCGATGAGTATATGAGCTGGATGAAAGATAATGAGCGCGAGCACATTCAAAAGGACTGGCTCTTTCAGCCCACCAGAAATCCAAAAGATCCGACTAATCTCAATAAGCCCATCAATCCGCGCACCATTAATGAAATGATTTCTAAGTACGCCCTGAAAGTGGGAATCGGCTTTCCCGTCACCCCTCACTCGGCCAGAGCGACCTTTATCACTGAGCTCTTGGGACTGGGAGTGGACATCTACCGCGTGGCCACCGAAGTTGGTCACGCCTCAGTGACTACCACTGGGGAATACGACAAGCGCCGCAAAGAACTGGCGGACTCGCCAGTGACCAAATTAAAATACTAGGCGGCCTTGGGAGTGTCTTTATAGAGGGTCACACTGAGATAGTGAGCAATCTCATGGCGATCAAGCGGGCGCGCGAGCTTGTGTTTACCACGTTTCTGATGATCGCGCACAAATTGGGCCTCACTCTCACTGAGTTCATGAGGAGTCACTAGTGCCAGGTCAAAGCTCGCTAAGAGCTGACAGTGAACATTTTTTTGATAATCATTGAGATCGCAAAAGACCACGTGAGGCGGGGCGTTTTTGAGTAGGTCGCGGGCCTCTTCATAACTTCTATAGCAGCGAAAGCTCACCCCCAGGGCCAGGAGAACTTTGGCCAGGGCCTGATGCATATGTGGATCTGAATCAATATAGACAACCTGAACGGCACTCACACTCATTAATCCTCCCCGCGAGCTTTGTGGATGCTACAGCTTTCCTTTTCGGCACCATCAATGGGTGACTTAAGGGACAAATAGAAACCATTGACGCTTCGCAAGGTGCCCCCTGGCCCCAAAAATCCCTTTGTTTTTAGCCATTTAACTGGCATGCCCTTTGCTCTACGGTCTTTATCAAGCTTTTGGGAAAAGGAAACTCCCACAAAGGTTACTGGGGCATCTTCAAAAGGAGAAAGAGATGAGCTTACAACGTAGTTTAACTGGAACATTTTTAGCTTTAGGTTTTGGACTGGCCATTCTCGGCAGCGCCAGTGCGCAATTAGACGCACGGGGCCCGCGAGGTGGTGGTTTTGGTGGCGCGCGCCCCGGTCAGATCGGTGGTGGCGGATGGGACCAACCCCATAACGTTCAAGATCGCTACCGCGTAAGTGAAGAAGTTCGCCAGTTCTTTAGCGGTGAGAGCACTCTGCGTGTAAAACAGCTCCTCTCCCTTGGTCAGCATCGTGGCATGGAGTTAAAAAAGGTTATCTTGGTGGCCGAAACCCGCGCCGGCCAGGGCACAGCTGAACTGGTCATCAATGGCCGCAGTGAAACTTTTCCAGAGCGAGTTGGAACTCAAATTGAAAATGTGGACCTAAAGCCCAGAAGCCAGGGTCTAATCATCGGCCGCGACATTAATACCCTGCAAATTGATCTCAAAGGTCAATTCTACGTTGAAAAAGTTATCGCCGTCCTAGAAGAAGCGAACACTCGTCCGGGTCCTGGTCCGGGAATGGGTCAGGTGGCCAGAAAATATATCGCTCAATCTTTTAGAGGATTTGAAACACTACCCCTGCGCTCACTGATGGATCTCGATCGCGACTACCGCGGGATGAATATTGCTAAAGTTGTCGTCAGTGGCGAGAGCATCTACGGGGCCTCACAAGGGCGCTTGATGGTCAACGGCTCACAAGTTGGGCGCACAGAAACTTTCTCTCGCTTTAGAAGAGATATTGAATTTGTGCTTCCTAACTCGAGCGATACCCTAGGTAACGAAATCAGAACACTTCAGCTTGACCTCACCGGTGAAATCTACATCGAGTCAATCGAAGTGCACTTTGAAAGAAGAGGTGGACGCCCTACTCCAGGTCCGATTCCAAGTGACAGACTTGATCGCGCTCCAAGACTTCCGCTTAAAGGCGCTCATGCACTTAATCTCATTGACCTCATGAATGCTTCGGTTTTTGATGGTCGCCGCGAAGTGAGCCGCGTAGACATCACTGTCTCAGGTGCCAATCAAAGAGCGGCCCTGGCCCTTTGTTCAAACACCGTTCGCGGTCAGGTTTGTGATACTGAAGAAGATCTCTCGTTTGGCCGTCGCACTTCTATCACCTTGGATGTTCGCGGTAGAACAGAGCTCAAGGACTTGATCCTCATGAGCAAAGGCACCCTCACGCTAGAGAGAGTTAGCGTACACTTCAGATAGACAATCACTCCCACACGCTCACATTAACCCCGGGCCATCTCGAATGAGATGGCCTTTTTTTTGCCTCAATCAACGACGGCGCACCACAAAAACCACTAGATATAGTGGCCACTCTCCAAGAACTAACGCTATATCTTGTGTAGAGGCGGTGCTCCAAAGTGCTTTTTCATGGCCGACTTTAAAGATGTAAGAAAAAATAAGGATAGAAATATTATATTCGACGATTAGGCCACACTACTCAAAACCCCATCTAGACGGGCTTTTCGCAAAGTCATTAAAATTACTCAAGATTAACAAGATGCATTTCTGCAAACTGTCAGGCCAAGTTACCCGCACAAAGTGTCTTGATTGTGTAATCAGCATTCCGTAAGCTCTAAGACAAGAGACGAAAAACATTCGGACAAGCAAAGGACATGAGCGCACACACAACGCCGCATTTCCTCCCCAAGCTTTTCCTCTCTGAGTAGAAATAGTTCAAAGTCGACTATCCGACTCAGGGAATCCTTCGCCTCAAACGAGTAACCAAGCGCCATGCTTGGATATTAACAACCACCACGCGCCCCCTGCAAATGCAGGAATGCGCTAAGAGACAGTTCGAGGAGAATTCAATGGCCGATCCACTACTCACCCCTAACGAAGACCGCTTTGTTCTATTTCCACTCAAGCACAATGATATCTGGGAAATGTACAAGCAACACGTGGCCGTATTCTGGACCGCAGAAGAAATTGACCTGGTGAGTGACCTCTCTGACTGGTCTCGTTTGTCTGACAATGAAAGACACTTTATTTCACACGTGCTCGCCTTCTTTGCCGCCTCTGACGGCATTGTAAACGAGAACCTCGCCCTGCGCTTCTACAGCGATATTCAATCGCCTGAGGCCCGTTGTTTTTACGGCTTTCAAATTGCGATGGAAAATATCCACAGCGAGACCTACTCGCTTATGATCGACACTTATATCAAAGACCAAAAGGAAAAGGACCGCCTCTTTAAGGCTGTGGCCAACTTCCCTCACGTTGAGAAAAAAGCCCGCTGGGCCATGAAATGGATGCAAAGTAAGAGAAGCTTTGCCGAGCGCTTGATTGCCTTTGCCGCCGTAGAGGGGATCTTCTTCTCAGGCTCATTCTGCGCCATCTTCTGGCTCAAAAAGCGCGGCCTTATGCCAGGTCTTTGCACTTCTAACGAATTCATCTCTCGCGATGAAGGGCTACACTGTCAATTTGCCTGCTTGCTCCACAAGCACCTCAGCGATGAAGAGCGCGCTAGCAAAGAAGTGATCACCCAAATTATCACTGAAGCTGTGACCATTGAAAAAGAGTTCATCACTGAAGCGCTGCCTGTTTCACTCATTGGCATGAACTCAGACATGATGGCCCAGTACATTGAATTCGTGGCCGACCACTGGCTCATGGAGCTGGGCGCTCCCAAGCATTACGGCACCGCCAATCCTTTTGATTGGATGGAGCTCATCTCGCTTGAGGGCAAGACCAATTTCTTTGAAAAGAGAGTATCAGAATATCAAAAAGCAGGAGTGCTTGGAGATCGCACACAAAATAAATTCACATTGGACGCTGAGTTTTAAGAGGAGACACACAGTATGTACGTCATGACTAGAAGCGGGGAAAAGGAACCCATTAAATTCGACAAAATCACTGCACGCATTGAAGCCCTTTGCTTTGACCTCGATCGCAATTTCGTTGACGCCGTCAAGGTTAGCCAAAAGGTTATTGAAGGCATCTACGACAATATCACGACCCGCGAACTCGACCAGCTCGCGGCCGAAACAGCTGCTTACCTCTCGACTCAGCACCCAGACTACAATGTGCTCGCGGGACGTATCGCCGTTTCAAACCTCCACAAGGAAACGCGTGGATGCTTTAGTGAAAATATCAAAGCGATGTATCACTTTCAAAACCCCATCACCGGTGAGCACTCTCCGCTAGTGAGTCAAGAGCTCTATGAAACGGTAATGGAGCACGCCGAACTTCTCGACAAGTCGATTGTCGACAAGCGCGACTTTGGCTACGACTACTTTGGCTTTAAAACTCTCGAGCGCTCATACCTCCTTAAGATGGATGGGAAGATCGTCGAGCGTCCAGGTCAAATGCTTATGCGCGTTTCTGTGGGCATCCACATGAACGACATCAACGCGGCCATTGAAACCTACAATCACATGAGTGAGAAGAACTTCACTCACGCCTCTCCCACTCTCTTTAATTCGGGAACAAATAAGCCCCAGCTCTCGAGCTGCTTTTTGCTCACGATGAAAGACGACTCGATTGAGGGCATTTACGAAACTCTCAAGCAAACCGCCCTCATTTCTCAAAGTGCTGGTGGGATTGGTCTGTCCATTCACAATATCCGCGCCAAGGGATCATTCATTCGTGGCACCAACGGTACTTCAAACGGTATCGTTCCCATGCTTAAGGTCTTCAACGACACCGCTCGCTACGTTGACCAAGGCGGCGGCAAGAGAAAAGGGGCCTTTGCCATCTATCTCGAGCCATGGCACGCCGATATTTTTGACTTCCTCGAAATGAGAAAGAACACTGGTAAAGACGAGCACCGCGCCCGCGACCTCTTCTTTGCCCTGTGGACTCCAGATCTTTTCATGAAGCGCGTAGAAGAAGACGGCATGTGGTCTCTTTTCTGTCCACACGAAGCTCCAGGTCTTGCCGACTGTTATGGTGCTGAGTTTGAAAAGCTCTACACCAGCTATGAAGAGCGCGGTATTGCTAAAAAAGTCGTTCGCGCGCAAGACCTCTGGTTTGCTGTTCTTGAGAGCCAAGTGGAGACAAGTCTTCCCTATATGCTCTACAAAGATTCAGTAAACGAGAAATCAAATCAGAAGAACCTCGGAACCATCAAGTCTTCAAACCTCTGTACCGAGATCATGGAGTACACAGCGCCTGATGAAGTGGCCGTTTGTAACCTCGCCAGCGTTGCCTTAAACCGCTTTGTTGACACCGAGACGCGCACGTACAACCACCAAGAGCTCTTCAATGTGGTCTACCGCATGACCTTGAACCTCAACCGCATCATCGATATCAACTACTATCCGGTGCCCGAGGCGAAAAAGAGCAATATGCGCCACCGTCCAATTGGCCTAGGCGTCCAAGGACTTCAAGATACGTTCTTCCTCATGCGCTATCCGTTTGATTCGGCCGAGGCGCTTGAGCTTAACAATCGTATCTTTGAAACCATCTACTTTGCCGCTCTTCAGGCTTCGTGTGATCAGGCCAAGCTCAATGGCCCCTACGAAACCTATGAAGGCTCTCCTATTTCTCAAGGACTCCTCCAGTTTGATCTCTGGGGCCACAAAGTGGACAACAAGCTTTGGGATTGGGACGCTCTTCGCGCGGATATTAAAAAGCACGGTGTACGCAACTCGCTTCTCGTTGCCCCTATGCCAACGGCTTCGACTTCGCAGATTTTGGGTAACACTGAGTGCTTTGAGCCCATTACTTCAAATATCTACGTTCGCCGCGTGCTCTCTGGTGAGTTTGCCGTCGTTAACAAGTACCTCGTCCAGGACCTCATCGACGCTGGCCTGTGGACCGATGAGATGAGAAATAAAATCATCGCTCACAACGGTTCAATCCAAGCGATTGAAGAGATTCCAGAAGACCTCAAGGCGCTCTACAAGACTGTTTGGGAAATCAAGCAAAAGTCAGTACTCGACTTGGCCGCTGGACGCTCGCCCTTTATCGATCAAGGGATGAGTCTCAACATTCACATGGAAGACCCTAACTTTGGAAAACTCTCTTCAATGCACTTTTATGCATGGAAGTCAGGGCTCAAGACTGGGATGTACTACCTGCGCTCTCGCGCCGCTGTGAACGCCGTTAAGTTCACTGTGCGCCAAGAAGAGAAGGTCGCTCTTAAGAATGTGGAAGATAATCGCGCGGCGATGGTCTGCTCTATCGACAATCCAGAAGATTGCGTGATGTGCGGCTCATAGTCTGACAACAAACAACACAAGTGACTCATAAAGAAAAGGCCAGAGTGAATTCTGGCCTTTTTTTTTGAATCTCTCTAAGCTTAAGTGATGATATTTAGAATATTGCTCCAGGCCCTCTTACTCTCTCTAAGCTCTGCGCTCAGTGCTCAAACGGGAGTTCTTAAAAGTTACGACGAGCAGTCTATCTATGCTAAAAAATCAATCAAGCTTGGCTGCAAGTATTTTAACACGCAGATGGAGCTCATCCGAGGACTGCCGTATCTCATGTGTCTTCCCCTCACAGTAGAGCGATCGAATTTTTTATTTTTCACCACTAAAAAGCACTACTGGCTTGTGATGGACGGCGAGTACGCCGCGCTCTTAGATGAGACGCTCCAAGAGAAGTGGCATCATAAGGGACTCTTTAATCACGACATTGCTTGGGACCCTGATCGACAATTGCTTTGGACTATTCAAGAAGAGATTCGCCAAATCAACGGGGAGAACTACTCCTACTTTGCCCTTCACGCCTATAACCTAGCGGGAGAGCAGGTCGAGTATTGGAGTGCTTACGAAAATTTGGACGTGCTCACCACTCTTGGGCACTGGAAAACACTTAAAGGGGTTAAGTTTCCGCTCACCGCTCGCAGTGCCAAGCGAAATACTGTCCTCATGGCCAATTACCTGCACCGCCTCGAGCAACCCTGGCAAACGGGCCAAAACACGGTCCTTCCCAAGGGAACACTGCTGGTTAATCTCAGATACCTCAATGTGCTTATCGCTCTAGATAAAGATCATAAGATTATATGGAGCTACCACTTTAACCCCAACCCACAAGACAGTGTGCACTTTGATATTCACACTCCTCAATTGGCCGAGCAGTCTAAGATCATCGCCTTTGTAAATTCAATTGAAGTGGACTCAAAAATTCGCAGTGGCGTCTTTACCTATGATACGAAAGCAAAGACTCCAAAACCTCATCTCAATTACCTGGTGCCCATCCGCGGGCCAGAGCAAGAAAGTCGCTCCGGGGCCTTTGGAAGTGTGCAGGTTCTCAACGATCAATCCCTCTTTATCTCAACTGGCAGCGAGTACGGAGGTATCATTCACATTAATGCTGCGAGGGAAACTCTCTTTGAATGGATCAACCCCAAGACTTCTAAGAGCGTTGAAGAGGGCAAAACCATTGAGTATCCCACACCGATTTACCGCGCCTCTTTAGTTAATTTAGATTGGATAGAGACGCTCTAGCCTTTTACAAGCATCAGAGTACTTCGCTCTGGTTTAGTTTTTGTCAATAACATCGCTCGTATCTCAGGGCAGATCTCAGCTCACAACTACGAATGTCTGGCCGCTGTGATTTGATTTTCACTATTTCCTAAAGACGATCACTCAATTAATCGATAAGATGATGATTTTACATGACTTAAGTGGGCCGATCGTGAAAGAAAACGACGAAATTTTAGCAAATAGAATTCAGGCGACCCCCTGGAACCAACTCAAGGAATATCTTGAGAGTGGGGATCGTGAAGTCATAGAACAGTACCTCGAAGATATTGGCCCGGCCGAAACTGCGCGCGCGATCTCTCGTCTTGATCAAGAAACTCAATCGCGCCTGATGCTCTTACTCGATCCCGAAGATGCCGCCGACATTTTGATGGAGTCTCCTTCAGAGCAGGCCATCGACCTCATTGAAGACCTCGACCCCCAAATGGCCGCCAAGATCGTTGAAGAAATGTATTCAGATGATCAGGCCGACCTTCTGTCTGAACTCGACACTGAAGACGCCGAGGCGATTCTAGGTCACATGGACCCGGAGGATGCCCAAGAAGTCAGAGAGCTCATGAGCTACCGCGAAGATACCGCCGGTGGTCTGATGATCACCGAGTATCTTGAATATGAAGAACACATGAGTGTGAAAGAAGTCCTTAAAGACTTCTATGAAAATGGTGAAGAGTACGCTGACTATGAAGTGAGTTACGTCTACGTCGTCAATTCCGAGCGCAAACTCTTGGGCGTCGTCAGACTCAACCAACTCTTACTCGCCCCTCGCGACAAACTAGTCACCGATTACATGATCACCGATGTGATCTCTTTTGGCCTAGACACCCACCTGGAAGATCTCGAAGAATTCTTTGATAGTGAAACCCTCAACTGTGTGCCGATCATCGACAGTGAAGGGCGCCTCGAAGGGATTGTTAGGGGCGCGGCCGTGCGCGACGCTCTTCGTGAGCGAGAAACTGAAACCTATATGAAGTCCAGCGGTATTGTGGGCGGGGAAGAAATTCGCTCCATGCCCTACTGGACGAGATCCTATCGTCGCTTTTCCTGGCTCTCTACTAATATTGTTCTCAACGTTCTCGCGGCCAGTGTGATTGCTCTTTATCAAGATGTCTTAGAAGAAGTCATTGCCCTCACCGTCTTCTTGCCAGTGGTCTCTGCCCTTTCTGGTTCTTCGGGTAGCCAGGCGGTTGCTGTGAGCATACGCGAACTCGCTCTGGGTCTAGTGACCCCTGGTGATGTGGCCCACGTTATTAAAAAAGAATTAATGGTGGGAATCTCTATTGGGCTAGGGCTCGGTATTTTACTTGCCGCCATTACTTGGGCCTGGAAAGGCAATTTGTGGCTGGGCGCTGTGATTGGCGTTGCCATGGCCATCAACAATGTGATCGGGGCCGTGTGCGGTGGTGCCATTCCCCTCGTCCTAAGAAAGGCCAACCTAGACCCGGCCCTCGCTTCCACTCCCATTCTCACCACAATTACAGATATTGCTGGATTTTTCCTGGTGCTCTCTCTGGCCGGAGAATTGATTCAGTACCTGAAGTAAAACTAACCAAGAAATTCAAGCACGCGGATATTGTACATCTGAACGAGCTCTCTGGCGCTCTCTTCCGTGTACCTCATGCTCACATCTTCATAGCCGCTCTCATTGACTTCAGCACTTCTAAGATAGTAGCGCAGCACTACGATTGCTCCAGGTGAGAGTGCGGGCTTGATGAGACTTAAAAAGTCGCGCTCAAGGTCTCCACTAAAGTAACTTGGAACGTCACTCAGGCTTAAAAAATCGAGCCCAGCACCATTGAGAGAATTAGTGGTGCTAATGAGGTCGCGATTTTCATAGTGAATCTTAGCACCGTGGCCTAGGGCCGCCTTCATTTCATTAAAGACATTCTCACGCGCTTCAATGGGATTGCCGTCTTCATGATTGATCTCACCGTGAAAGCACAGGTGAATAAAGAAGGACTCACGCGCCAGGCGTGTGCGAAACAAGCGATCAAAGGCATTAAAATAATATTCAAAATGAGTTTCGGGAGAATTCTTCTTAATGAAGTCGCCCTTATAAAGAAGGGCATTAAAGACCGCCTTATTTCCTAGCACAAAGAGAATAAAGCGCCAGGTTTTCATCGGGAAATCATTTTCATAAAAACGAAGCTGAGAAGGAAGGTCGTAGTGATTAAAAATCTCATCGTAGTTTTTACCCATCACAGTTCTTAGCACTTTACTAAGCGCCATGAAGGTTTTCTCCCACTTTCCTTCATAGAGGATTGAGCCCCAGTTAAGAGAATTAAAAAGAGAAACAAAATAGGTTCGCGCGGCACTTGAGAGCTCTAGCGACTCAAAGATCTCTTTTCTGCGGTGAGAGTAATCACCCTGGCCGTAGGGAGGATAGCCCCAAAAGCGCATCCAGTCCTGAAAGCCAAGACTTCGCATTGTCGACTCTCTAAGC
Organism: Bacteriovoracaceae bacterium; assembly: GCA_048264885.1. Classification (GTDB taxonomy): domain Bacteria; phylum Bdellovibrionota; class Bacteriovoracia; order Bacteriovoracales; family Bacteriovoracaceae; genus JBLWXV01. Next base: position 591,264 of record JBLXCO010000002.1, on the reverse strand, counting down.
TCACAGAGATAGAGTTGCTCAGTACTGACGTCAACCAGATAAAGGTCACTCACACCCTCATGAAGCATGGGAAAGGCCCGGCCACCACTGCCGGCGATGGAGAGAATCTTTTTAGGTCTAAGCGATCTTGTTAGCAGGTACTCAAAGGTCGTGTCTTCATTTCCAAGACTGTAATTGAGTTCATTGAAGTACTTCTTAGTCACCTGAATTCCCCTTCGAGTTCATCGAATTTATCTTCGAAATGGCGTGTTCACGACAAAGTGCATATTCTTCATCACTGACGGCGCCATGATGACCCATAATGGTCGCCAAACGTACACCATGGCGAGCGGCCATTTGATCAATCTCTAAAACTTTTTGATAACTAATTTTACGCGACAACGTAAAAGATTCAAAGCGGCCCTCAAGGGCAAGCAGTGCCGTTTCGGCCAGACAGGCATAGACGGCATTGCCCTCTAAACCTAGATCAAATTTAATATCTGGATTGCCCGGTAGCGTGACTTCCCCACTGGCAATGACCATCACATCAGGACGCTTCAGCGCCTCAGTCTCACTGATATCAAAAGGTCGCGACACATCACAGATCACGGCCCCTGGCTTGACCTTTTCAATATCGAGGATGCGCTCGCCCTGAGCACTTGTGGTCGTTATTATTAAATCACAAGTTGGAGTGTATTCGTCTGGTTTAGTCGAGACGATGAGTTCGCACTCTGGAGCAATTTTTTCAATTTCCGCCTTGAGTTCCAAGAGCTTGTAGGCCCTAGGGGCCACGAGCACCACACTCTGCCAATTGCAGGCAAGAATTTTCGCACTCACCGCGCCGATGCTTCCGGTGGCACCAATCACCATCGCGCGGCCAAGCATGCGGCCATCAGCGCTTGGCACGAGGCCTATTTTACTGGTGGCAAATTTGGCGGCCCAAAGTGTGCTACAGGCCGAAAGAGAATTTCCAGTCGTCACCGGAATGGGCGACATCTTCTCAACCGTCACCCCAGCGTCACCCACAATTTTAGTATAGGCCCCAAGACCGATGATCTGGGCGCCTTCATTGCGGGCCTTAATGGCGAGGTCAACCAGTTTGCGGTAAATCACCTGCGGATCTTGTTCTAAGAGCTTGCGCGGGGTCTCAGTGACGGTATAGATCAAACCCTCAACTTCGCGGCCATTAAATTCACTTTTGATGCCCTTAATCTTCCCCCAAAAAAAACCTGGAGAGTAAGCAATAGCGTCTTCAATAAAAGTATCAATCGGTCTTAGAACACTATCAAAGGGCTTTAAGATAGGATGCTTAAAGAGATACCTGCGACTAAGGGGATGAATGATAAAAGCAAATTTACTCTGCTCAGAATTCTTAGAATCGGCAAAGTCAATTATCTTGGGTTCAGGCTTAGTGACGTTCATCCACTCAAGAATATCACTCTCTCTAAGAGGACTTTTCTCCCCACGCGAGGCTAGGATCAACCCCTCAAGAACTGCGAGATTAATTACCGGCAGGTTGATATTGGTGGGAAGAAGATTAATCACTCTTCTGGCACCGGCCTTTTCAAGTTTTTCTTTAAGAGTTGGTCCCAAGAAATCTGTCACGATTGTTTTATTTTTTAAGTGCTCGTGGCTAAGAAGAGAGATGGTACCCTCATGGCCCACAAATAAATCACAATCAAAAAATTCTTTTAAATGTGGCGCTTTTGCAGAGAGATCCAACTCATAGGAGGCCATCACACCTTTTTTGATGGGCAATTTTGAAAAAATAGGCCAAAGAAAGCGCAGACACTTATCAAGCCCTTTCACGCCATACAGATTAAAGGGCAGGCGCAAGAAGCTATAGGGATCACTCAAGACAACTTGCTCACTTAAATCGGCAAAGACTTCGACGAGTGATCGAAGATAGCCACCCTGATAAAAACCCACGCGCTTATGGCGCACAAGCCCTGGATGAGAGACACTGAGCTGTCTTAAAAGCCACGGTAAAAGGGTGTCTTTAAGAATGGTTCCATCGACAATGGGGGTATTCACTGCCAGTGACTTTAATCGATAGACCTGAGGGTGAACGAAGACACCGCCTTTATAGCTAAGTTTGGGTGGCACACCGGCCAGGGAAATCGCATCGCAATTTCCGTCATATTTTTTAATGAGTGAGGCGGTGAGTTCATGATCAAAATTTGTACCAAAAAAGCTCACTCGCAGTTGCTTTCCGTTAAAGTCAATGACCTCATCATAGGGAGGAAGAGCACTTGCGAGACCAATCACCACCACATGGCGTTTTAAATTCACTTGCGCCCTCCACTACTCACGACCTTTTTGAGCACTTGGCGATTTAGAGCAATGTTTTTGTAGTCTTGATAGCACCCCAGTGTCGCCTGAGGATAATCGCTCATTAGTTTCGTCTGATCATATTGAGTCGGTAGATAAAAATAATCCACTAATGATATCGGCAAATCGAGTCGCTTTAAGGCATGCTTATAAAGTTTAGAATTGGGAAGTCCAATGATTTTTGAATGCACACCATACTGAGAAAGGAGATCTTTTAAGAGCTCAGTAGTGCTAGGAAGTTCATGAGAGACCACGTGGTAACAAGCAAGCTCTTTTGAGGCCGGCTTTACAAAGGACTGCTCAATGAATTTAGCGGCGAGATCAACTGGAATCAGCGGCACGCGCGATTTTTTATCTAGTGGAAATGGCAAAAAGGCCCAGGATTTAAGTGCGAGAGTGAGCACAGAGTTACTTTCAAGATATTTGAGTAGGTAATAGGGCCCATCAATTTTTTGAATCTCACCTGTTTTATGATCACCCAGTAAAATGCCAAGTCGATAAATGGTGGTCTTCCAATGCGACTTAAGATCACTTTCTCGCACAATCTTTTCGGCCAAATACTTGGTTTCGGCATAGGAATTTTTAAAACTCTGCCCCACATCTAACTCACTCTCAGCGAGCTTGCCCTTAAAGTCACCGGAGACGGCAATAGTTGAAATGTAACCAAAGTGTTTTAACTTTGGGGCGCGCTTTAGAAAATTTAAAATATTTTGAGTGCCAATTACGTTGGCAAAGTAATTCTGTGTCTTACTGGCACTCAAATCATAGAGGGCAGCAGCGTGCAAAACGTGTGTGACCTCTGACTCAAGCTTGGCCTTAATCTTCAAATCTTCAAATAGATCCGGATGGACGAGGTCTCCCTCAATAAACTCTACATTTGAAAATTTTGAATAGAGACTCTCGTAACGAGCAAGCCCGCTACCACGGTAGAGTAGATAGATTTTATCAAAAAAAGGGGCCAGTCTTGGCACTAAGTGAGAGCCAAGAAAACCACTTCCTCCGGTTAGGAGTAGAATCATTGCAGGTACACCTCATTACAAAGATCTTCTAACCTCTGCTCGGCCGATCGGGTGTAAACGTTGAGGGCCAATTTTGCGGATTCGATTTCAAATACCTGACTAGTTGATTCTGAGTTAAACAGTTCCCCATCTCCAAAGAAGGTCAGCTTCTTGTGATCCCCTAAATGAGTCACGCGAGCGCGCTCTGTCTCAAAAGAGATCATCTCGGGGTCATCAATACGCTCGCCTTGAAGTAATTTATAGAAACAACTGAGTAGTTTAGTTCTTGATTGATGGGTAAAAATAGTCACGTTAAATTTCCCATCCTCATTAGATGTCCCCGGGGCAACCGGAAGCCGGCCAGCGATATAGGGTTGATTGTTAATGAGTAAAATGGGGGTGTGCCCTTCCCAATTCATGGTCTCGCTCTCAACGCGCAAGTGATAGCGGTTAAGACGAGGGCCTAGGAGTTCGCGCGCCACAAACATCGAATAGACGCTCTTTCCTCCAATTTGCATAAATTTTTTAAAAGTAGAAAAGCGCACTCTCATGTCATTAATGGCCTGGGCCACTTCGGCGCCCATTCCAAGTCCACCGTTAGTGGCCATATAGCGACCATTAATCTTGATGAGGTCAATGCGTTTGAGCTCACCCAAACGGATCATCTGTATGACTCTGCGAATATTTCCCTTAGTTCCAAGCTCCCCGGCCAGATCGTTGGCGGTGCCCCCGGGAATGGCCAGTAGACCAACATTTGTGTGGGCCAAATCTTGAATAAGAGTATTCACAGTTCCGTCCCCACCGACACTGACAACGGCGTGAACCTGGCGTTCAATATCGGACTTAAGGTTCTCCCTAAGCTCATCAATATTGGCCGGAGTGCGAAAGAGCAAACTCGAGCGAAAGAGTCCCCTTTCAATGGATTTTTGCCAATGATCATTGGCCCCCTGACCCGCACGCGGGTTCAGGTAGATACTTATTTCGTTCATCACAGACTCCCCCCGAAGTCTAAAGAAAATGCATGAGCATATAACTTTGGTATCGTACCAATTATTTGTTTAGCTGCCCTTAAGTGAGTAAAATTTCTATAGTTCTTTAAGCTAAATGCCGAAAATATAGTCACTATAAACATAGGATTTTATTGTGAAGGTTCTCTTGGTAACGAGTCTCTTGACTTATATGCCTAGAAATTATCTCGATCTATTTGATGCCCTCCTGCGCGAGGTTCCCGACTACATCCACGGTCTGGTGCTTTTGGATAACCTCGATCACAAGGTGTTAAAGAGTATTATCGGACTGCCCATTCTTGGCGCCGGAAATGTCTTTACCGAACTGCTGACCAATATTGCAAAGCTTCCCCTGCGCGAGCGCGAGCGCTTAATGGAGCGCCATCATAAAAAGGTCTACAAAATTAAGAGCATGAACTCTAAAGAGGCCATCGAAATTACGAAAAATGCCAATATCGATCTCATCATCAACCTGCGCACTCGCGATATTTATAAAAAAGAAATTCTAACGGCACCAAATTATGGCTGTCTCAATATTCACCACGGACTGCTCCCTAAATACCGAGGTACTATGTGTGACCTCTACGCTCTATCTGAGGGCAGGCCGGCCGGCTTTAGCATTCACATGATGAATGAAAAAATCGATGCGGGTGACATCCACCAAGTGGTAACCGTCGCTCAAGGCGATGAGAAAGATTATATCGAATACCTAGGAAAAACCGCGGCCGTAGAAGGCCGCGCTCTAGCAAGCCTACTGCGCTCATTTCACCGCGAGATTGAAACCACTGGTTCCCTTCCCAAGGGTGAGCCTAATCAATCGAGCGAAAAAGTTTACACCAAAAACCCAACGCGCGCTCAAGTGGCCCAAATGAAGAAGAAAGGAATGATTCTATGAAGACAATCATCTATGCCCACCACGGTTCACCTGGTCTTAAAGGTGACTTCAAGCACTTAAAAGACCATCTACCTTCTGACTTTGATTTGACCCCCCTGAAAAGAAATGAGCAGCGTCGTGATCAAGAACCCCACTACGTTCTAGGCTATTCCTATGGGGCGCGGGTGGCCATTAAAGATGTCGCCAGTAATCCTGCCCAGGTTAAGGGCCTCATACTAGTTGCGCCATTTTTATTAAAGAAAACATCAGGCGCAATAAAAGCACTGATGAAGGCCCCGGGGATTTCAGATGCCCTCATTGGTCTATCGGCCAAAAAGGCGATCACCGAGATGGTCACTAAGGGCTCACTGCCAATGACTCCTCCGCCGGGAGAATATGTAAAGGACGCCAAAAATTATGGCAACCTCTCGCTTTTAAAAAAAGCGGTGAGTGAAAAAGATGACAATATCACTGAACTCAAGGCCAATCTCAAAGCAATTAGGCATATTCCAGTAGCACTTATTCGCGGGGATTGCGATGAGAGTGCTCAGATTGCTTCCTTACTTACTGAAATGGATATCAAATTTGAAGAGTATGTCATCACCAAGGCCGGACACGCCCTCTTGTGGACTCATCCCAATTATTTGGCCCAACACATTGAGAGCTTTATCACTCCAGATCGCAACCTAACCAAGCATCGTTTTGGTTATTTTGAGGGAGCGCATATTCAAAATAATGTCTGCGCCTTTTTAAAAGACCATCTTCAAAAAAACTCTGAGCGCGAAATCCTCACTTGGGTTCATCCTGACAAGTTGGCCGCTTGGAGTGGCAAGCTTGAAGACCCACTTCCCCATGACAGCGTGACAATTGGAGAGCTCGATCATGTGGTGGGAAGAATTGCGGCCGAATACCTAAAGCTTGGGATCAAGTCAGGTGATCGAGTCATTATCTTTATTCCAATGAGCTTCTATCTCTACGCCGCTATGTTTGCCCTACAAAAGATCGGCGGCATTGCCGTCTTCCTCGACTCTTGGGCCAGAAGAGATCAAATGGGAGTGGCCGCCGAACTGGTGGGAGCAAGTGCCATGATTTCAGTGGAACGTGCTTTTGATTATCTTGGAGAAGTTAAAGAGATCTCAAGTATTCCCATTAAAATCGTCGCGGGCCCCATTACTAAAGACTACACCGCAAGACTTGAAGACCTCATGAAGAGCGAGGACTACGCAACTGCGCAGGCCTTAGAAAAAGAACATACTGCGCTCATCACCTTTACAACGGGCTCCAGTGGGACCCCAAAAGGAGCTGATAGATCGCACCGCTTTTTGGCCGCCCAACACTACGCTCTTAACCGTCATATCCCTTACGTTGATAGCGACGCTGACCTACCAGTCTTTCCCATATTCTCACTCAATAATTTAGCGGCCGGAGTAAAGACGGTTATCCCCGCTATTGATGTGGGCACTCCCGGTGAGCGCGACGCCCTCATTCTCATCGCCCAAATGAAGACCACAGGCACAACCTGCACCACTCTTTCGCCCTCACTTCTGCGCGCCGTGAGTGGATACTGCTTAAAAAATAATCTCACCCTGCCCTTTTTAAAGCGCATCGTCACCGGTGGCGCCCCGGTATCCAATGATGATGTGAGAGAGATGAAAGAGGCCGCCCCCAATGCAGAAATTCTCGTACTCTACGGTTCAACCGAAGTTGAGCCCATGGCCCATATCGAAGCGAAGGAAATGCTCAGTGCTTCTGTGAACCCAGACCCTGAGTGGGTCGATGAAGGGGTCAACGTAGGTCACTTTGATGCCGGTCTAGATGTGAAATATCTTGAAATTGATAAAGACCCCATTTTTATTAAAAGTGACGAGGACTGGAAACAGCGAGAAGTACCCAAAGGTCGTGTGGGGGAAATTATCGTGAGCGGAGAGCATGTTTGTGAGCGCTATTACAATAATGAAGAAGCTTTTTATCGTGCTAAAATTCGCGACCACAACGGGGTTGTGTGGCACCGGACCGGGGATCTTGGTCGCGTTGATGAACAGGGATCTTTATGGCTAGTAGGACGAGTTCACAATGCTATCAAGCGTGGTGATGAATACGTCTTTCCCGTGCGCGCCGAAATCGTGATGAAAAAACTTCCCTTTGTCGCCCAGGTTGCCTACTTGGGGCTACCCGATCAGAAACTCGGTGAGAAAGTGGTGTGCGTTTTCAGCCCTAAAGGTGATGTCAAAGATGATCGCGAGCATTTTTTTAGTGAGATCTTGCGAATCATGAAAAAGAATCAGTTGCCCGTTGATGGAATCTATCAAGTGAGTGAAATTCCCATGGACCCACGCCATCACTCAAAAGTAGAGTATGCAGTTCTGCGCGAGCGCATCGAAAAGGGCGAGGGAATCATGCATGCCCTCACCGAAGTAGCAGCTGATAAAACCTAAGCGGAAAGAGAAAATGAGCACAGAACCAGCAATTAATTATCAACAAAGACGCCGAAATGAACTCATGAAGTGGTTGCGCTTTATTAAAGAGCGCTTTGACCCACTTTCTCATCTGGTGATGATGGGGCTCTTTATTGCCGCCTTTGTGATTAATGTAAACTTCTTAGCGCTCGGCGCACTGGGCCCATTAGAAACCACACTCCTGTGTATTTTTGTCTTTCTCTTTTTTTTAAAGCTGCGCTTTTATGACGAAATTAAAGACTATGAAACTGACTTGGTGATCAACCCAACACGCCCACTGCCGCGCGGACTCTTGAGTCTCTACCAAGTAAAGCGCGCCATTGAGTGGACCATTCTCTTTGAACTAGTCATTTTGATGGGACTCGGGGGCAAAGCGCTCCTCATGGGCATTATTGCCATCACCTATTCACTTTTAATGTACAAAGAATTTTTTATTCCACACAAGATCAGACCACTACTTACGACTTACGCCATGTCTCACACCTTCGTGACTATTTTCCTCTCATTTACAATGATGTGCGCTCTCACCCAGCGCTGGGTGTGGGAGCTTCCCTTAGACCTCATCAAATTCTCTGTGATGGCCTGGCCACTATTTAATATTTTTGAGTTTGGTAGAAAAACTTATCAACCCAGCGAAGAGCGCGAGGGTGTTCCCACCTACTCAAATATTTGGACAAAGCCTGGCGCCTTTGCTCTGGTAGTGGCCCAGGCGGTATTTGCCGCCGCATTGATGCTCTCAACCAAAATAGGCAACACTCAAGTCGTGCAAAACTCAGTAGTTGCCAGTGTGGGGCTACTTTGCTTAATTGGAATGCTCTATATCATTTCAAGTTCAGTGATTATCGGTAAAATTTATCGCATCTATTCAAGTGTCTACATCATTCTCACTTATGTGAGTTTTCTCTTTTATAAGCTTTAATTTTGGAAAATAAAAAATGAGTAAAATCTATTTCATCACCAAGAATTCAACCAAAGACTACTCAAAGAGACAGGGCGGCGGCAAAGGGCACAATCTCTTTCTCATGACCAAAAGAGGTCTGCCAGTTCCTGAGTGGAAGGTCATTCCGGCGAGCGCCATGGATGACTATCTCCTCTCTCACGGGCTTCATAGCGAAATCGAAGAGCTAACTGAGGCGGGAAAAGATTTTAAAGTCGCACAAGAGCGCATTCTCACTCTCTTTAAGGAAAATGATTTCACACCCGCCATGAAAGAGCAGCTCACTGAGCTCTATAAGTCATTTAACGGCGCTGTCTTGGCGGTGAGATCAAGTGCCCTTGATGAAGATGGCGCCGGACATAGTTTTGCAGGCCAACTCTCTACCCTGCTCTACATTCAAAGCGAAGGTGAGTTCTTAAGTGCTATTAGAGAGTGCTGGGCCAGTGGATATACAGAAAGAGGCCTCATCTACCGCCAAGAAAACCAACTTAGCATGAAGGCGATTAAAGTAGCGGTAGTTGTGCAAGAGATGATTGATCCAGATGTCTCAGGGGTTCTCTTTAGCGCCGACCCAATCCATTCAGACCCAAATCATCTCATCATCAACTCCGTCTATGGTGTGGGCGAGGGCCTAGTAAGTGGTCTTTATGAAGGGGATAGTTACAAGATTAAAAAAGAATCTTTTGAGGTAGTTGAAGAGCATATTAGTGAGAAGAGTAAAATGCTCACCAGTGACCCGGAAAACGAAACGACTAAAGAAGTAGACGTCGAAGAAAAGTTAGTCAATCAATCTTCACTCAATCACCACCAGCTAGGAGAACTTAGAAAGCTTGGGATTCGCATTGAAGAATATTACCACTTCCCGCAAGATGTTGAGTGGGCGATCAAAAATGGGGTCATCTACCTACTGCAAAGCCGCCCTATCACCACTGGCGTAAAAAACGGCACTGGAACATTGTGGTTGTGGGATAATTCAAATATTGTTGAGAGTTATGGCGGGCTCACCATGCCGCTAACTTTTGGTTTTGCCCATTATGTCTATCACCAGGTCTATGTACAATTTTGCGAAGTGCTGATGGTTCCTTATCAGCACATTAGACAAATGGATCACTTCTTAAAAAATATGTTGGGTCTTTTCTATGGCCGAGTCTACTACAATCTTCTTAACTGGTACAAGCTCACTTCTATTTTGCCCGGCTATAAATTTAACCGTGGTTTTATGGAAACCATGATGGGAACAAATGAATCTCTAGCCTCAGAAATTGCCGATCGTGTAAAGCCTCCAACCTTTCACAACACGCCGGGGGCGAAGTTTAGAAGCTTTCTCGTTGGTCTAAAGTTTCTCAGCTTCCACTTTCGCATTCAGACTATCGTTGATAAGTTTCTGGCCGAATTTCATCCCACCTACGAAAAGTTTAGACACCACGACTATAGCTCAATGTCGAGTGACAAAATCTATGAATACTACCGCCAGCTCGAAGTTGAGATGCTGTGGAAGTGGCATGCTCCAATTATTAACGACTTTCTTTGCATGGTTCACTTTGGAGTCTTTAAAAAACTCACCGAAAAATGGCTCGCGCACCTAGGAGCAAATTTTCACAATGACCTGCTCGCAGGCAATGGCAACTTAGAGTCGGCCGAACCTACCAAAGAGCTCATCAGAATGGCCGGTGAGGTGGTCGCCACCGATGGCCTTAAAGAGTTACTCTTTGAAACCGCTAATATCAACTGTCTTGAAGTCTTAAAATCTTCAAAATATCAAAAATTTGCCGCGCGAGTGGATCGCTATATCGACAAGTACGGCTTTCGCTGCATGAGTGAAATGAAACTTGAGCAAAAAGATCTGCATCAAGATCCCTCGCTACTCTTCATTTTTCTCAAGAATATTATCAATGCCGGTCAAACCAACTTAGATATTTACGAAAAAAGAGAGCGTGAAATCAGAGAGCGCGCTGAGAGCGAGCTTAATAGAACTCTCTCTGGACTTAAGGGAATGATCTATCGCTGGTCACTTAAGCACGCAAGAAAGGCGGTGATGAATAGAGAGAACACCCGATTTTGTCGCACTAGAATCTATGGTGTTGTGAGGGCGATGTTCTACGGCATGGGTGAGGATTTCACCAAACGCGCCATCATCGATACGCCTGAAGATATCTTCTATCTCACCATGGCCGAAATGAACGGTGTCTTTGAAGGAACAAACACCACCCAAGAGCTCAGACCTATTATTGAAATTAGAAAGGCCCAGTATAAAGAATATGAGGATCTTGAGCCCTCACCGCGCTTTATGACCAGAGGACCTGTCTATTATCAAAACGAACACTTTCCCCCAACAGTTCATGAAAAGATTGATGAATCTAAGCTTGCTCCCAATCAAATGGCCGGTCTTGGCTGTTGCCCAGGAGTCGTTGAAGGGGTTGTCAAAGTGATTCTCTCTCCAGATGATGATCTGGTTTTAAATGGAGAGATACTCGTCACCCACCGAACAGATCCCGGCTGGATTCCCCTCTACCCTTCGGCCAGTGCACTCTTAGTTGAGCGCGGTGGCCTGCTTTCTCACTCGGCCATTGTGGCGCGCGAGATGGGACTTCCAACAATTGTTTCAGTCAAAGACCTCACCAAGCGCCTTAAAAGTGGAATGAAAATTAGAATGGATGGAGAAAGCGGGCTCATCGAGATCCTTGAGGATCAAGAGGAGTAAAAAGAAAAAAGGAAGTGAAGTCACTTCCTTTTTCTTTTAAATTCTTTGGTTCAGTTTAGAGAACTTCTTCGTTCAGTCCGGCCAAAACTTCAGTTGCACCCAAAATGCAAAAGGCGTTCATTGAAAGGTAGAGAGTGCCTGATTGGCCTTCATACTTTTCATTACAATCTTCACTGAGAACCTCTAACATCAGCTTATGCTTAGTGCTCCACTGATCATAGTTTTTAAGACAGATCTCACTAGCAGCAGCAACAAAGCTTACATCAATACTAGAGCCCCAAGCACAATCATTAGCAATCTTGCTGGCCATATAACAGGAATCAGCACTTGAAATCATCTGCTCTATAGCAGTGGCGTCACTAGGACAAACTGTGGCGACAGCGTGTTTAGAATAAGTACAAGAGAGCACTAAGGCCAAGAGCAATACGGTCATTTTCATGAATTCCCCCAAATATAAATTGTGTGGCCCTTTTTATGAAGGAAGAAACTCTCTGACAATTGCACCGTGAACTTTTTACTCTGAGAAGTGACCTTTCACCAGCTGGCGACAATTATAAGTATTGGCCATACTCTCCCCATAAGCGCCGGTGTCGCAGATAATGAGGTAATCTCCACGTCCAATCGCACCGTTGAGCGGGCGGCCACTGGCAAAGGAGTCGGTAGTTTCACAGATGGGTCCCACTACATGTGTTGGGGCGGCGGCTTCTTGTTTGGCCGATATATCGAGTAAGTGATGATAGGCCCCATAAAGGCTTGAGCGAGCAAAATCGTTCATGCCAGCATCGACGATGAGAAAATGATTGCCCCCAGTTATTTTTCTTCTTAAAACCTGAGTGACCAAAACTCCACAGCGCGCGACTAAGAAGCGGCCGGGCTCAAAGATCAAACGCGGCAGTCGTCCCAGTCCGCTTTTAATTTCATTAATAACAAGATCGAGATAATCATCGAGTTTTGGAACTTTAACTCCTGGCTCATAATCAACGGCAAGACCGCCCCCCACATCAAAGAATTCGATTTCACTGCCAAGCTTTTCTTCAAGCTCCCGAATGAGAGCACAGGTGCGCGCGATGGCTTCTTTAGTGGCCGCAAGATCCATTAACTGTGATCCGATGTGAATAGAAATGCCCGAGAGCTTAATCATTTCATCACGGCGAGTGGCCACTTCAAAAATATCGTCTCTAGACATTCCAAATTTATGATAACTAGCACCCGTTGAAATATGCTTATGAGTATTGGATTCAACCATGGGATTAAAGCGCAAACTTGCTCTGGTGGAGCGATTGAGCTTGGTGGCGATCTCCACCGCTTCAATCCACTCTTCAAGAGATTCGATATTAAGTGAATAAACGCCCACCTCTATTGCACGCTCAAGTTCTCGCGGCGTTTTTCCCACCCCACTAAAAACAACTTTTTGCGGATTGATTCCCGCCGCAAGGGCGACTTCTAACTCTCCACCGCTGACGATATCGGCCCCGGCCCCACAAGCGGCCAAAGTGGCCACCACTTCATGGCGCGGGTTGGCTTTTAGAGCGTAACAAATCAGAGCGTCACTCACGCCGCGCTCTTTAAGTCCATTGGCAAAGGAGTGATAAATCTCTTGGATATTGCGCCCCGAATAGAGATAAAAAGGCGTTGGATATTTGTCTAAGTAGCTTTTCACGGGTTTACCGTCAAAGAGAATCTCCTCACCTTGGCTACTGAGGGGGCGACCTGTACAATATTGCTGATCAATCATGGTTTGCTCTCATAAGAGGGTTACCACTCTATCATACTGGAGTCACTGTGCAGGAGCAATTCTGGAAACAAGCTTGGGAAGAAGGAAGAACTGGTTTTCACGGTGAGGTTCCTCATCAATTGTTAGTTTCCTACCGCGATCAACTAAAAGGGCCAAAAGTCTTAGTCCCGCTTTGTGGTAAAAGCCTCGATCTGCTCTATCTGCACGGACAGAATTTTGATGTCACCGGAGTAGAAATCTCAGACCTCGCCCTTGATCAATTCGAGTCAGAGCACAAACTCTCTTTTGAAAAAACGATAGCCGGATCTCATGAATATCGCTCAATGGAGCGCCTCAAACTCATTTGTGGAAATTTCTTCTCCTACACTGAAGGCCATCACTTTGATTCCATCTATGACCGCGCCGCTGCCATAGCGCTGCCTAAAGAGATGAGACAGCAGTATTACCAAAAACTCGACTCTCTACTCACTCCTGGTGGAGTGATTTTAATGATCATCATCACTGCCCCTAAAAATGAGGTTCCACTTGACTTTGGTCCCCCCTTCTTTATCCCAGAAGATGAAATCACAGAGGCGTTTAAAGAGGGCTACACGATTAACTGTCTAGCAAACTCATCGCGCGCCGAAGTGCCCGAGCGCTACCGTGAGGCCGGCATCGAAGAAGTCGAGCAAAGACTCTACTATCTGCAAAAAAAGGCATAAAAAAACCGCCCCATGTGGGGCGGCCAAAATATTTTCGATGTCTCTTATAATCTAGAAGCTAAAGCCAGATGGAAGAGGAAGTACGCTTCCCTCCACTTCAACACTTGGAAGTACTGACTTCTCAAGCGCCACTGGGGCCACTTCTTTAAATGACTGAGCAATGGCCGCAGGCAAACTGAGCTTCACTGCCAGCTGGGCCGCGCGAACAGCGCGATCAGCGTTCACCAAACCACTTGTTCTAATCTTGCGGGCGAGGTCATCTCTTTTATCTACGGTCTTCATGATAATGGCCTTCATATCAACTGGAGTTAAGGCCGCATTGGCGTCTTTAAGTCTGGCGGCAACGTTGGCGACAAAAGGCGCCGCTTGTGAAGTCCCACTCACTTGAATGTACTTATTGCCGGGAGAGGCAGAACGAATTCCAACACCAGGAGCTGCTACGTCCACAGTGCTCACACCATAGTTTGAAAAGCTTGCAATGGCGCCATCGGGCTTCGTTGCGGCCACACTAATCACATTTGGGGCCTCAATATTGGTCGGGCTCGCAGGAAATTCATCATTATTTGAGCCGTCATTACCGGCAGCAAAAACAAAGAGCGTATTGGGAGCACTTTCAACAAAGACGCGCGAGTTTTCAAGCGTGGCCGTTAAAAAGTGCAGTGTCACTTCTTTGAGTTCTTCGGCCGTCGGCTCACGACGAAGCAGGGTCTTAAAGAGGGTGCCACAAATCATTTGAGCTTGGGGATAGCCAGTACCAAAAGAGCCGTTGGCCACATCGGCTTGATGACCATCAACGTAGGCGCCAATCTCTTCAAAGATTTTGGCCTGCTGAGTGGCCAGAACTTCTAATCCTTTTTTAAGAAGAGTCATGCCAAGTCCTTTGTCGAGTTCTTCAATCGAGGGAAGATGAGCAAAGGGAAGCTTCACTTCAGTCGGAATTAATTTAACGGCCATAATCTTGGCGTCCTTAGCTCCTTTAGCGGCAATGCCGGCCACGTGAGTGCCGTGCATGAAGTTGCCATAGATACTAATTCTTTTGACAAACTCGGCGTCGGCCACCTGAGCGCGCATCCAATCAATTTCTTCAGTCGTAGCTTGACCGAGCATGGCCTTAGTTTGAATTTCAAAAAAGCGCTCGATATCGGGAGTCAGAGTGCCTAGGTAAGAGTAATCGATGACCTGGTTATTGCTCTCAGCAAAGTTCCAGCCATAGATATCATCTTGATAGCCATTGCGATCTTCATCGCGATTGTTATCGGGAGTTTCTAGTTCATTGATCCAGGCCTTAGGAGCAATATCTTGATGTTTCATATCGGTTCCAGAATCGATAATGGCCACGGTAGAAGCGCCAGCAACAAATGGCACACTCATAAGAGTGGCAAGTGCGCAGGCGAGTGTTTTTTTATTCATAGTTCTCCTCCAAAAATTATTAAGATCAAATTATTATCAACCTATGCATAAAGTCATTTCAAAGAAGAGTGCCTATCAATTCCTGACATTCTTCATAATTTTGCTAGAATGGGCCTATGAAAAAATTCGACGTCTGCCTAACCTTCGATCTCCCAAGAGCTAAAAAATTACTTGAGCAAAATGGTCTCACTGTTTTTTGCTGGCCTCATGAGAGCAGACCCAATCAAAATGAACTCAAAGAGCTGGCCCGCAATGCGCGCGCCCTACTCACTCTACTTACAGATCAAATTGATGAAACAGTCTTAGCAGATAAAGGTGAGCTCAAAGTTATCGCTAACAATGCCGTTGGATATAATAATATTGATTTAGATTTATGCCAGAGACTTGGTATTAGTGTGTGCAATACCCCTGACGTCCTCACCGATGCCACAGCGGATCTCGCCCTGGGACTTCTCATTGATCGCGCAAGAAGAATAAGTGAGGCGGGAAATTTTTTAAGAGCGGGTCACTGGAAGGGCTGGGACCCCAGAGGATTTATTGGAAGTTCACTGCGAGGAAAAACTCTTGGCATCGTTGGATTGGGTCGCATTGGATCGGCACTGGCCCAGCGGGCCCATTACGGCCTTGAGATGAAGATCCTCTACACGGCAACTTCGCCCAAGACTCTCTCCTATCCTGCAACTTTTTGTGAACTCGATAAACTTTTAAAAAATTCTGACTACGTCTCTATTCACTGTCCACTTAATGAAGCGACTAAAGGTCTCATCGGGGCACGCGAGTTGGCACTTATGAAAAGTGAGGCCATTCTCATCAACACCGCCCGTGGACCAATCATCGATGAAGAGGCCCTCATTGATGCTCTTAAAAGTAAATCAATTGCCGGTGCGGCCCTCGATGTCTTTACTCGTGAGCCCATTGCCATGAGTAGTGAGCTCTTGGCACTTTCAAATGTTTCTCTCACTCCCCATATTGCAAGTGCCGACAAAGAGACGAGGCTTGCGATGCAGGAAATGAGTGCGCGCAATATCTTAGATGTCTTTGCTGGTAAAAGACCCCAAGGAGAGGTCTTCTTTGCTCTAGACTGAGAACGTGAGGCGAGTACTGTGGCGATCAAAAAGGCCAGTGAGAGCATCACCATTCCAGGTCCACCGCCCGGGCCACTTGGTCCACCAAAGTCCACACTGCCACAAAAACCTCCACTCGACTGGTGAGTGACCACATTATTACTGTCTTCACTCGGCCCAGAGTTAATAGGTTCTGAATCACTTACAGTTGAATCCGGACTGACTCGCGCCGCTTGATAGACAGCCTCATCGGCGTCTAAGATTCCCGCCCCACAGGTGCTTTCAGAGCAACCACTAAAGCCACTAAAAGATCTGACACTTTCTTTTAGTAAAACGGAGATCTGATCGGGAAAAAGCCCTGGAGTCACCGAGAGCATTAATGAAATCACACCGGCCACATGAGGAGCGGCCATACTAGTTCCCGACATAAATTTAGTGCCATAGTTATTGGTTGCACTCGTAGAGCCATAGTTAGTGAGTGAGAGAACTCCGCCCATGGAGTCTCCTCCTGGCGCCGAGAGGTCGACCATTTCACCGTAGTTTGAATAATAGGCGCGAGCGCCGTTGCGATTAGTGGCCCCGACCACAATGACTCCGCGACAATTGGCCGGAGCAAAGCTTGTGACATCAAGATTAGCAGAACTATTGCCCGCGGCCACAACCACTACCGCTTGCCTTGATCGCGCGTAATCGATCGCCGCTTGCATGTCATTGGTACAAGGCCCCTGACCACCAAGACTCATATTAATCACTTTTGCTGGATTTGTGTTTATCGGCAGACCGGCCACACTACCGCCAACCGCCCAACGAATGCCGTCGGCAATATCAGAAGTGTAGCCCCCACACTTACCAAGAACGCGCACGGGAAGAATTTTTGAATTCCAATTCACTCCCACTACATTTTTAGAATTATTAGCGTTGGCCGCAATTGTTCCGGCCACATGAGTGCCGTGCCAGCTCGAAGGCAGCGACTGCCCTTGATAACAAGGGTCTCCGGGGTTCACCCAGTCACCTGGGTCGCTGGGATCAGTGTCGCGACCGTTGCCATCATTGGCAAAGCTTAAGTCACTAATGAGATCGGCGCCACTTAGAATTCGACCAGCGAGATCGGGATGGGCGGTGATACCAGTATCGAGAACGGCGACAACGACAGAGCTTGAACCTGTGGTTTGCTCCCAAGCATTGGGAAGATTAATCCCGCCAAGAGTGTCGAAGTAGTGCCACTGAGAGGAGTACTCAGGGTCAGAAGGAGAGAGCGACTTTTCCATGATAAAGTCCTCTTCAATGCTAAGAACAGTAGAACTCTTAGCGAGCTCACTCACCTGCTCGCTTGAGAGCTTCATCACCTGGCGCTTAAAAATACCTTCTTCTTGTGAGCGCAGGGATCTAAAACGTTCCGTACTGCCTTGAAAGCTCTTTACAATATAGCGCTTACTCGTGGCCGCAATTACAGAGCAGGGGCCTGTGAGTGCAATGAGCGCAGTCGCGACCAACCATCCATGGACATTCTTCATTAACCACCTTCCTTGGTAGTAGCTGTGAAATCACCTGCAATCCTAGCGGGTGATGTCGATGTCCATTATACAAGCATTTCAGGTGCCAATTGCTACAGCGTCATTTTCTGCACTTAGCATGGCTTTAAGTGTCAATAATTAGGTCAGTGGTGTCAGATGGGGGTGTCAGAAGGAGATATTAGATGAGTCTTTTGATCGGTGTATTTGAGGGGGTCTAAAAGGTTTGCCCCTGAGTCCTTGGAGCACCTAAAACAAAAAGGGCATCCGAAGATGCCCTTTGTTTTTGCCTTAGATCAAGTCCATGAGGGCCTTAATATTTGTGATTCTCGTTACGTCTTCACCACGGCATGAATCATTTGTACATTGCTGTGGTACGCGACAGCCTTGGGCACTGTCGTAAACGTAGTCATTCTCACCACGAACAAGGATTCCTTCAACAACGCCTGTCTCAGCATCAAATACTGCTGAACCAGAGTTACCGCCGAAAGTGTCGAGGTTGGCCACGAAATAGATATCGTTATTATTTCTACGAACATTGGCGCCAGCAGCGATCTTTGTGGGAAGACCAGTTGGGTGACCAATAACAACAAGAGGAGCGCGATCGGCAATACGTCCTTCAGTTCTTACACGTAGAGGAGCGCGATCTGTTACTTTTCTGTCGAGACGGATAAGAGCAAAGTCGTTGTTGTTTGTGCGGCTCAGGTCGCGCGAGATAATTTCGCTACAACCATATACGCTATCAGCAGGAACAGTTACTTCAGCACCAGACTGAGCAGCATCTGTTACAGCAAAATCAAAAACCCATTTCCAAGACTTACAGTCGTATTCAGAGCGAATACAGTGACCAGCAGTTACGAGCAGATCTTCACCAACGAGAAAGCCTGAGCAGTTGGCCGCTGTGGCCTGCTTAGCAAATTTCGCTGTAGCACAGATCCCACGGCTTTGAAGGCTTGATCCAGAGATCATCGCGTCTGTTCCGTTAACTTCGATACTTCTATCGGCGATCATGGCCGCTGTTGAAGTCGCTAGTTCTAAGTGAAGATTGTTTGTCGTTTCATAAACGTCCAAACGGTCGTCAGTTCCATAGACTACTTTACTCAAAGCTTGAGCTTCGAATGAAAGTGCAAGTGCCGCTAGGGCCAACATCATCCTTGTCATTTCTCTCTCTCCTCGTGTTGCGGTTCGTCTTCCTCTGGCCTGTGTCTTGATCATCTCTCAATTTTGAAAAAAAGACAGGCTATATATATGAACCAGTTGACAGTCTTGTTCGGCCATTAAACCCAATGCCGATGGCGCATGTCATCTAACAACTTCTTACAATTATGAAATCATTACACTAAGTGTTGACGGACGAATTAACAACGAGAAGACGCGTCGCGCATGTTCGCCTTACACCAGTGCGCGCTGTGACATCAAGCGCGTCTATACAACATATATTTAATGTTAATTGAAAGTGAAACCTGTGAAACAATCGATTCCCATGGTCACAGTTAGTAAGATTCCCAACTGAACTACCAGCGTGGGGATAGACTTCAGTTAAACGCACGCTCATCTGTTTTCCATCCATAAAGGTTGGTGGAATTTATTAATTTAATAGGGCAGCGCTCACTCCTAGCTTGCCTTAAGCATTCAAAACCCTGTCTCAGTGCTTTGAATAGGACTATTGAGAATCTTCTATCCCCACGCTCGTGGGTCAGTTTAGGTAGGGCATGAGAGAAAATGAAAAAGCCATTTTTGAAATACTACTCATCACCCTCGGTGCAGGACTTGCCATCCCATTTGGAGGATGGCTCTCCTACTTCGAAAGACTCAGAAATTCACGCTTCCTTGAAAAAATCCGGCCCTTTTCAAATGCCCTAGGTGGAGGTCTGCTGCTAAGTGCCGTGTGTCTCGCTCTCATTCCCGAAGGACTAGAGCATAGTGGAAAAATTCAGGTCGCAGTCTCATTCTTAGCGGGAGGGATAGTTTTCTACTACATTGATAAAAAGCTCGAGAGCAATGGCGGTGAAGCCGCTCAGTTTATGGCGACGCTCTTAGACTTTATCCCTGAATCCATTGCGCTCGGGGCGCTTTATTTGCGCTCACCTAGAGTGTCACTCTTTCTAGGACTCATTATCGCGCTTCAAAATATTCCGGAGGGATTTAACGCCTTTGCTGATCTGACTCGAAAGAACTTTAGGCTTTCAAAGAAATACCTCCTACTCTTTTTTGCCGCCGCTTTTTTGGGGCCTATTGCAGGGGCCATCGGGTTTTATTTATTGGCCCAAAGAGAAGCCTATCTCTCTTTCATTATGATCTTTAGTGCAGCTGGAATAATCTATCTCATCTTCCAAGACATTGCTCCAGATTCAAAAGTCAAACACAGATGGACTCCGGCCCTTGGCGCAATCTTTGGATTCTTTATGGGCCTAATTGGACAGCTCTTTATTTAGAGCTGACCCTTAAAAGAAAACTTCCACTTTCTACCATCCGGATCAGTGAGAAAGAAGGTTTGATTCTTTCCATGATGTTGAATGGCCCCGGTTGTGGCCGCTTGAAAATCAAAATGATGGCGATAGCTTAGAAATTGAACTTTTTGATGAAGCGCCACCAATTCTTCAGGTGAAGTGACATTAAAATCCAACACCAAGCTGGCGGGGAGTCTCTTTTTGGGGATTGATTCGTCGGCGCCCACCACCACCAGATGAAAATCTGGATGAATCAACTTCACCCCCTCTCCCACCGGAAGAATATCCATATCAAAGAGATCTGAGAAGAACTGTGTGACGTCCTCTTTGTGGTGAGAGTAGAGAATGATCTGCGAGAGCCTTAAATCCATAAAGCTATTTTAGAAAGATTTGCGCCTTATTGGAAAGACTAAAGCTCTCGGGAGCATGAAGTCTGAGCATAATTTCAAGCGGGGGATCAAATTGATCAACTTCACTAAATTCAGCAAGCAGATTTGAAAAATAGAGCGACTGCAAAACATCGCAATACTGGTTAAGTTCGCCTCTTGAGAGCAATTCAGCGCCTGGCACCAGCGCGCGCAAAAAAGACTTGCGAGAAACCCCCAGCATCACACTCATGGAGAGCTCTCTAATCATCTCAGCGCTTTTTTTCATCAGCTCGTAATTTTCTAAAGCAGACTTTGAAAAGCCAAAACACGGGTCAATGATCAAATGCTGTGCTAGTCCACGCTGCGCAAATTCGGCCTGAACTCTGCGAGCATCGGCAATCACTCGCCCATAAATATCCCCACTTCCGCGCAGCTTGGAGTGAGCAAAGACGTCACTTCGAGCTTTCACTTCATTGTGGCAATAGATATAGGTGAGCTTGAATTTATCAACAAGAGTGAAGACTTCTTCATCTAAGACGCCACTCACATCATTCCAGATCATACGCTTTTTAAAGCCCAGCTCAACTAGCTTGCTAAAAAAAAGGCGCGCGCTCTGAGGGCGAAAGCTATCCAGAGAGAGATCAAAATCCAAACAATCAGCGAAATTGGGATGGGAAAAAAAATACTTTTGCAGTCTCTCCCACTCGTCTTCATGCCCAACGGCAGCGTTCATAGGCGCCGTTGATTCCGCTCCAATATCGAGAATGCCAACCCCATGGGATTTAAAGTGTGTAAGAGTTTTTGTGAGCTGTTCGGGGCTTTGATGAAGGGCCGGGTCACTGAAAGAATCGGGAGTGAGGTTAATCACTCCCGCTAATGAAAATTTCACGTTAAGCGGTAACTGGGCCACTGCCAAGGCCTGGAACCTGGGCGCTTTCTTCTTCTTGTTTTCTAGGGGCATCGCTATCGCTGGGTCCGGCCTTGAGATTTGGTTGACCAATATCTTTGCCTTCAACAATCATCTGCACCTGCTTAATATCAAGCGTCTCCCAAACCATAAGGGCCTCGGACAAACGCTCAAGTGCTTCACGGTGCTCTTTAAGAATATTAGTGGCCTGGCGATGGTTGCGGTCAATGATCTCTTTGATCTCATCATCAATTTCTTGAGCAGTGGTTTCAGAGTAATCAACCGACTCTCCAGGACGCCCACCCCAAGGGTTGGCCCCAGGGCGCGAGTAGTTACGTGGGCCCATCTTATTGCTCATGCCCCAAGCACAAACCATATTGTGGGCCAGGCTAGTTGCGCGTTCAATATCGTTTGAAGCTCCGTTGGTGACCTCGCCAAAGATGAGCTCCTCAGCACAACGTCCACCCATGAGAAAGGCAATGAAATTCTCTGCGCGCTCATTAGTGAGCGAGAGATGCTCTTCATCTGGAAGCGTTTGAGTCACACCTAGTGCCCCCCCACGCGGCATAATAGAAACTTTGTGAATCGGATCGGTGTGAGGGAGGTTCATCCCAACAATGGTGTGGCCGGCCTCATGATAGGCAGTCAGGCGCTTTTCACGATCACTAATGACCATTGAACGGCGCTCTGGTCCCATGAGCACTTTATCTTTGGCCATTTCAAAGTCGACCATTTGCAGCTTCTTCTTATTGAGTCTGGCAGCGTTCAGAGCGGCCTCATTAACTAAGTTTGCCAGGTCGGCCCCGGTAAAGCCTGGAGTCCCCTTGGCAATCACTTCAAGATTGACTCCCGTATCAAGCGGAGTCTTGCGAGTGTGAACTTTAAGAATGCCCAGGCGACCACGCACATCTGGTGGTCCCACTGTTACGCGACGATCAAAGCGTCCGGGGCGCAAGAGCGCCGGATCGAGTACGTCAATGCGGTTGGTGGCGGCAATGAGAATTACGCCTTCATTACTTTCAAAACCATCCATCTCAACCAGAAGTTGGTTGAGGGTTTGCTCGCGCTCATCATGTCCACCACCCATGCCTGTGCCACGATGGCGACCGACAGCATCGATTTCATCAATAAAGATAATACAAGGCGCGTGCTTCTTTCCTTGCTCAAAGAGGTCGCGCACGCGACTCGCGCCCACACCCACGAACATCTCAACAAAGTCAGAACCTGAAATTGAAAAGAAGGGCACATCTGCTTCACCGGCCACAGCGCGAGCGAGCAAGGTTTTCCCTGTGCCCGGAGGCCCCACAAGGATGACACCCTTAGGAATCTTGCCACCTAGTTGCGTATACTTTTTTGGATCTTTAAGAAAGTCGACGACCTCAACGAGTTCCTCTTTGGCCTCTTCAACGCCAGAGACGTCGGCAAAAACCACTTTCTTTTCGTGGGCATTGAGCATGCGCGCCTTACTCTTACCAAAACTCATGGCCTTGCCGCCACCAGCTTGAATTTGGCGCAAGAAAAAGTAGAAGATCACAATGAGTAGAATCATTGGTCCCCAGTTAATAAGCAGCGAGGTAAAAAGATTTTGCTGGTCTTCTTCTTGATAGTTGGGTGTGAGTCCGTGCTCACGCAAAATTCTAAAAGTCTCATCTCCGGTGTTGCCCGTTAGGCTAAACGTGGTGTGACCGGACTCGGTTGGGCGGTAGCCTTCAGCATAATCACCAGTGATGGTGGACTTGCCTTTAAAAGTCACGCTGGCCACTTTCTTTTCTTCAACGAGCTTGATGAATTCAGGATACTTTATTTTATGACTCTTAAGAGTGTCTTCATGGGCCACTTTAGCAATCAGGGCCATCATTAAAATGACGACAATCCATAGAGTGAGTGTCTTTTGTTGAGGCTTCATAGTACTCCTTCACCTACGCGCTTAAACACCAAATTCAGCGCCGATTTCCTATTGTACCCGTCCCAGATCAAGAATCAAGAAACATTAAGGCCCGTCAGAGGACGTAGTCGGTTATTTAAAGATGGGAGGTGATCTCGAGGGCGCGCAGCTCACGACGCCCCAAACGCGAGAGTTGCTCGTAAGTAATTAAACGGCCATTTTGCGAGGGACCAAACCATTTCGCTAGAATATGCGAACTTGGTATTTTGGGTAAATCGCCCCGCTTGATGGCGCGATCATGAAAATCGATTTGATAAAGCCAGCGCGTCTCTGCCTGTGTGCCAGTGGCCACCAAGTGGGCAAGCGTCGTTTCAAAACTTTGCGCGTAAAAAGTCACTCGCCCGGGAGTGACCAGAGCGCGCACTCCCCCGGAAAATGAAAAGGGCCCGGCCCATTTCTTTTGCACACTCTGACAAAGCTTCTGAATTTGCTCGCGCCACATGCCGCGTTTTTTAGTTGATAAAATTTCCAAGCACTCGCGCACGGTGGACTCACAGGGCCCACTTAAAAAGTCTCCATTCCAAGTCAAATGAATCACCGGATGCCCCTGCCAGCGCTCAACCTGATAGATTCCCTCTGGCCCGCAACGATAGCTCGCAGTAAGTCCAAAGCGCTTGGCCAGTTCATTACTGCGGGCCACATAATTTTTAAGCAGTGAAGGCCCCACTTTTTTAAGGGATGCTACCACCTGATGGCGAATAAAATTTCGCTCATAGTGAAGGTCAAAATTACTTTCATCCTGACAGTGCTCGAGCCCAAAAATCTCGCTAGCGTACTCAATTTGAGCGCGCGACAGACACATCAAAGGTCTACGGATGCGCCCGCTTAAAACCGGCATGCCCAAAATCGCCTCTGGCCTACTTGAGCGCGCCTGTTGGCGCAGACTCCATTCAAATGAATCATCGAGGTGATGGCCCAGTAAGAGCACTTCGCGAGAACTCAGGTGAGCTCTAAAAAATTGATAGCGATGAGTGCGCAGCTCAAGTTCACTTTTTACCGGACCTGGCGACACCAACTCTCCGAGCACAAGCTCCACTTCAAGGCTCGCGGCCAGTTTTTTGACAAAGTCTTCTTCATAACTAGAGGCCGCTCGCAGTCGGTGATTAAAGTGCAAGGCCCGCAGCCCGGCAATCTTTCCCTGCTCGCGCCAAAAGTGCGCAAGCTCCAGCAAGAGGCGCGAATCCACCCCGCCACTTAGGCCAATGGCGAGCTCACTTTCCGGGCCAAAGAGTCTGTGTTTGATAGCAAAGCCCCAAACAAAATCTGCAAGTTTTTGGAATGAATAGGTTTTTTCCATAAATAACCGTAACAGAACTCTTGACTATTGACTGGCCTATACCCTATATTCTCATCTTCTTTTAAAGGTATGTTGGCTTGGTAGCTCAGTTGGTGAGAGCGTCGGATTCATAACCCGAAGGTCGGCAGTTCGACTCTGCCCCAAGCCACCAATCTTTATTTTCTCGTTTTCCCCACACATTCTCTGCAATAATTCGCTAAGGTTCTTAAAGGTCCTTAGAGGTCATTGGCCCCATAAGACTTGAGCATCTCCTGCATCACTACACCAAGAGCGAGGTTGCCCTTAGCAACTTCAACCTGGGAAATGCCAAGTGCACTCATTTGAGAGTAAACCAAAACGAGATTAGTCACATCGGTGGCGGCAAACTCTCCACCAATTTGCTCATCGTTTAGTTGGTAGCTCTTTTTAATGGCGCTAGCGAGTTGCTCGCGAGTGTAGCTCTGTGCCTGGGGCGCAATAAACTCTCTTTTTTGCAGATTTCCCAGCACACTAAAGCGGTGCACGCCTCCAATTCCAAGCACCGCCCCCTGACTCTTTGAGATTGCACTCGCTAGATTCTTTGAAAAACTCTGGGCATGTGAGCGCGCGATTTGCTGCGCTTTTAGCAGCCCCTCTTTTCCCAGCGGATTGGGCGAGCTCACCTGCGCGCTTTTTTTCTTAGTTGCCTGCAGAACTTGATCTTTAAAACTCACACTGGCCAGATCGCTGAGAATAAACTGCGTTTGTCCCTGGTCTTTGTAGACCCACTGAGCGCTGGCGCCACCAATATCCCAGATCACCTCACTTGCAACCTCAGGTCTCAGGGTTCTGGCCGACATCGCCCCGAGGGCGGCCTCTTCTTTTTGCGTAATGATTCTCAGAGGAAGATCAAACTTGCGCCCTAGCGACTTTAAAAACTCGGCGCCATTGGGCGCCTGGCGCAGGGCCATGGTTCCCACACCACTAACGTGAATCACCCCGTGCTCTCGCAACTGCTGCAAAAGATCGCCTATGACTTTCTGGGCTTCGGCGTAGATCTCATCAGAGAGCTTATTATTTTTAAGCAGATCTTCCTTGAGCCCCAGCGCGCGCGACTCTTCCCACAGAATTGTCGCCATGGGGGTGTGGCAAGTGTTCACTTCCACCGCCACCGCCTTCGTGGTGCCCGACCCAATATCAAAGGCCCCTCGGCGCTCCTTCACACAGCTATTGCGTCCCATCGTGAAGGAGCAGCTAGTGAGTACCCAGGTGAGGGCGAGCAAAATTAAGGGTCTGAACATTGTGTTCATAGATCCTCCGGGATCATTAAAAGTTGTTTAAAGCCTGGACGCTAAGAGTTTCGTCTTTCGAAATAACGATGGCTTAGTTAGCTCATTTGATTAAAAATTAATCACTTAATTAAGTAAATTGTACAGGGTTTATGCCATGCGGCAACCATTTTTGGTATTAGTAGACCTACTAGGTGATATTAGATGAAACGAATAAATAAATTTGCCATTCTCTTTTCTCTCTCGCTGGTGCTCGCTGCTCAGGCGCAAGGACTTCCAAGTGCGCAAAGACCCGGGCCCTCGACGACGTTAAAGATAGGAATTGGCCTTAATTCAGAGAAGATCACAAGTGATCTCAACAAGACCACCACAGTGGGCTTTGTCACCAATTTTGATGGCGAGCACACTCTGCTTGAGGGTCTTACTCTGAAGGCCGATGTCAGTGCGATTTTAGAAACCGGCTCTGCTCAGAGTGTCTACGACACCAATCCCTACGATCCATCAAGTCGTCTCTCTTTAAAAGAAGCCTTTTTAAGCTATCGACCGTGGGATTTTTTAAAGCTCGACGCCGGGGCCATTAGCGGCAAAGTCCATGAAAATGAACTCTTTAAAGGAAGTTCACCCTTTATTGGTTTTCACGAGAAAATCTCCTATGATCCCAGCAATATCATTCTTTCTCTTTCGGCCTTTCAAGGTATTCCCAATAACTTCAATCTCGCCCAACGCTTGGGTAAGGTAGATGAGGGTGAGCCGCGCTTTTTTAAAGAAACTGCGGCCTTTGAGTGGCACCCCGAGCATTTCTCACTACGCACTCACTTTTCCCACTGGGCCTATAGTCAGCTCTCAACCGGAGTGGCCTATCAGTCGCGCTTTCTAGGAAATACAATCTCGGGCCTGGGTAAAGAAAATTCACGCTTTGTCAGCGGTTTTAAAGGCTATGAAGGAATGTTTGAATTTTCGACAATCGTCTTTAAAAACTACGAGCTAGGCGCCTCTTATTTGGCCCATATCAATGATAATGCTCGAGATAAATCCAAAGATAGCGGCTACTTAATTGCTCCCTACACCACCATTTTATATGGCCCAGGCACCACTACAGCGCGTTTGCTGAAATTTGAACTCCAGGCCGACTCAATCCCCGCCTACTACGGCAGCCTTAAGTTTGGTGGCACTAATAAAAAGGGCACTGGCATTGAACTTGAATGGAAGACTCTAGACGAAAGTTTTTTGGTCAAGGCCCGCTATCTTAAAAATGAAGAGATCAACCCCTCTTCATTTCAAGCTGATGAGGACTTGATAATGCTCGAATTGCGGAGAGTGTATGACATTTTCTAAAAAGCTATGGATGACTCTGACTTTATCGGCGCTCCTTGCTGGTTGTTCAGCAACGGTCGATGATGAAGTCAGCGCTGATGGACAGATGTCACAAATTCATTTGAATACGCTCTCACTTGAAGGGAGCCAGAATGAATTTAACGATATGCTCTCTCCGCTGGTGG
Source organism: Bacteriovoracaceae bacterium (assembly GCA_048264885.1). GTDB lineage: Bacteria > Bdellovibrionota > Bacteriovoracia > Bacteriovoracales > Bacteriovoracaceae > JBLWXV01. The sequence goes on along the minus strand of JBLXCO010000002.1, from coordinate 563,847 downwards.
CCACCGACAAAAATTTTACCATCAAGGCCTGTGTCGTCGACAGCGCCCTGCTCTTATCTCTTCCTGGAAAGACTTTCAACGTAGATGGACAAGAAATTGTCAGCGACGGTTCTGGTTGCTTGCGCTTTAATAAGAAAATTTCTCTGAGCTATAAAGGTGCTCAGCGCTTTTACAAATATCATTCAACTATCACTGAACCAAGTTCAGGCGAAGAGATAGCTTTTAGCTACGCCATCAATCCCTGGGACGGCACCTTTGTCAATCTCGCCGATCATCCTAACTTTGATGAAAATCAAATCTCTGCTCTTAAAAGCGATCAGGCCGAAGGCTTTAGTATTGAGCGCTTGTCGGTGACTTTTGGAGGTTTTCTTGGGAAGGCCGACGGTGGTGCACGCTATGCCACAGTACTTTCAAAAGTGAATGCCAATACCATGATCCCAATTAGCGGCAAGTCTCTGGCCGGCCAACTTTTCATCGCTTCCGTTTACGATGAAGAAAGCGGTGAGACCTTTGAAAAAGAAATTAGAAGTGAAACTAACGGCCAGGTTTTTATTCATATCCCAAGTAAATATGAGCAGCACTCGCCCAACCGTTGGATCAAAAAAGAACTCGTTCTGCGCGCCATCGGGGGCCCCTTTGACGGGCAAGAAAAGAGAAGCTGCTACTATATTAACCCTTGGCAGCCTACCGGTCTTTTTGGCTGGGAATGTCGCCGCGGACAACCGCCTGAATCCCCAGATATGTCTCAGAGTCGTCTGTATCTAGACACCATGAAGTTTAACTATATGGGTAACGACCCAGATGGCTTTCGCATTAATAAGTACCTTGAACTCTCAATGGTAAAGAGCTACCTGATTGAAGTCATGCCTTCAATTCAGCTTGCCCACGACTTCAATGGTGATGTGGCCAATCGTCGCATTATGTCTGGTCGCTTTAAAATGAGCTTAATGGTCTTGTGGCCCAGAAATGGTCAGCTCGCCCTCACACCTGAAAATAAAGATAATTTTGAATTCCTAACTGGTATCACTAAAGAAGTTGAAGTGATGAATGGTCTCATTAGAACCCAAGTGGACCTGAACTTTAATTTTTACGACCTCCCCAAGGCGGCGACCCGTACGATGGCCGTGGTCAAGCTTGAGAGTCTCGATGATCCAGACAACCTTCTGCCAGCTGTGGTCTCGGGGCCCTTTATCTCAACTTCCAGAAACTTTAACTCATTTCTAGTGAGCACTGAAAAGTCGCCCACCGAGCAAAAGCTCGATGGACTCGGTCTCTATGATCCCATTGTTGAGACTTTTGATAAAATTTTGGATGTGCCCTTTAAAAGACCGCCGCTCTCTCCTTGGAGAAATATGACTGGGCAGGAGATCTTTGATCTGGTTCACAAAAAGCCCGCCGATGGCAGTAACGAGATTAAAGAGATCAGTCAGATTAAGCAAAAAACCTTGCTTGCTCTAAATGATCAAGATCGCGCTAACATTTTTAAAGGGGACCTCACGCTTGAGACTCAGAGAAAACTCTGCGAACTTGTCTCAGAGCAAATTCCGCTGCCACAAAACGACTATCAGCGCCGCTTCTATCGCCAGATGCGCCCCAATGCCTTTGATATAAGAAAAATGGATTGTCTGCGTGATCCCAGCAAGCTCTTTAAAACGAGAATTTTTAAGAGCGTGGTAGAAATCACCGAACAACCCCGCCGCGTGTACTCGGCCACAGATAGGATGGCCGTGGGTGTAGGCTTTCAAGTTTTTAAAACCGACAGCGAGCGCGTGAGTGATTCCTATCGCTATAATATTGGGGCTTCAGTTTCAGCAAAAATCTCCATTCCGCTACTAGATTGGTTTAGTATTGGTGGCGGTGCTGGCTATGACTACTCTCATACTGAAAGTGTGGATCTCACTACCGGTTCAGGTCACAATGCCAATGGGAACCGCACCCGTTTCATGTACGCAGAAGAGCTCACTTTTGGCTTTAAGGCACGCTCTAAGACTTGCGCACTCATCGAGATTCTGCCAACCAGAATCCAAAAAGATAATCTCGAGCGCTATAAAATCTGTGATGACAAAATTGAAGAAGAAGCACTAGAAGAATCTTGGTACTACATCGGTGAGGATACTCTTAGAATGAGTATCATCCGCGATCAATTTAGTTATGATGAAAATCAACTCATCAAACTCATTCGCGGCAAGCCCAACTTCGAGCGTTTCTTCAATTTGCTGGGCGATGAGACAAAAGTGATCTTCCTTAAAAAGAAAGATGAAATTCAAAGTACCAACGACTATTCACGTCTTGTCTACCGTGCTGGTGATGCCTCACAAGAAATCACCCTCCAAGATATGGCCATTCCAGGAGTGATAGAGCTAGCCTACTAGGATGAAGCTAAAAACACTTTTGATTTTGTCCTTTCTATCCCTCGCCACCGCCTGTAATCAGCAGGCGCCGGCCCCTGAATCTCAAAGCGCAGCGCCTACGAGTGCCAAAGAAAATTGCGTATGCGCCGAGATCTACGCACCAGTTTGCGGCAGCGATGGCGTGACCTACTCCAATGCTTGTCAGGCCGAATGTCAGGGAGTGGGCTTTACTGAGGGAGAGTGCGAAGCGACTGAATAACTCTACACCAGAGCGCCCAGTCCCTTCCTATCTTCAAGTAATTCTCTCGCCGCTAAAAAGGCGAGCGTGAAGCCATTTTTATAAAGCCCGCGCACGGCCCAAGTGCGACCAGTGATATGCCCCCAATAGGGCCTTCTGCCAGCGAGCTTAGAGCGCTCACCGACCAAGTGAGAGGCCTCACTAAAGGGAGGCAACTTGGCGCCTAGAACTTCTTGGGCCATATCGTACTGGGACTTCATTTCAAGCGGATGAAAGCAGTGAATATTCTTTGTGGTCGTGCCTCCCACTAAAAGCCTACGGTCAAGGTGGCGGTAGAGCACATTAAATTTGGCCAGCGCTACCTGCCAAGACTCGCCCAAGTCCGCTAGAGGATTGTCGCAGCTCCACTCAAGATAACTTCCAAGCACACTCTCACCCACTGCGGGCGAGTCTCCCAGTTCCCGGGTATCGGCAAGGAGTTCTTCCCCGGGCGCGCCGGCGGCGACAAAAATATATTTGCCCTGATATCTCCCCCGCAGAGTGACCACAGCTCCCTCGTGATCAAGGGCGAGGACACTCTCTTTAATGTGCAAGAGCTGGTCGTTAAAAATGCTCTGAGATGAAAGAAAGTTCATGAGGGCCAGCGGATCGACAAGATAAGATTCTCCCACCGCGGCCTTAAGGCCCATACTTGTCACAATTGTGGGGCCATAGCGTTTATGAAAGCGGCCCTCATTGGCCGGATCATCCTCCATTAAAACTTGATAGTGGCGGGTCTGGGTCACAATCCCCGGCGCGAGGGCGCGCGCGAAGTTTTCAAACTCCCCATAGGCCCGCAAGAGGCGGTCTCCATGTTCACCCACTCCCATTTGCATTCCAACTTTACTAATGGTGGCGGTGGTTCGCAGTGAGCAGGGGGTATAGCTTTGATTGTCAGAAATAACGAGAACGCTAGGAATCTGCGCACAAGACTCCCTCAGTAACTCACTTAGCTGGTAAAGAAATACTCTTGCGGCCAGGCCATCTCCCACCACAATGAGGTCGTAAGTCATGAAAGTCTCCAAAAGTAGGACAAAAAGAGGTGACTTGCCCTTCCTGATACTGTTAGCCTATTTCACCCATGATGGGCACACACGCTAATTTATGTATTTTAGGAGAGAGAGACAACCATGAGTTTTGACGCCAACGCAATCGTTCATGCCACAACGCAAACCGCAGTTAATCCCAAGCAAGTAGAGGCCGTGCTAACCCTTCTGATCACTGAAGAGTGTACCATTCCCTTCGTTGCCCGCTACCGCAAGGAGCGCACTGGAGGACTGGACGAAGTACAAATTGCCGCCATCAAAACCAGCTATGAGGGCTACCTCGAGCGCGAGGCCAGACGTGAGTACATCCTAAAGACAATCGCTGAAATGGATAAGCTCACTCCTGAGCTTGAAAAGAAAATCAAGGCCGCCGACTCAATTAACGTGCTCGAAGATCTCTATGCGCCTTATAAGTCCAAGAAGAAAACCAAGGGACAACTCGCCGTTGAGGCCGGGCTCTCGCCTCTGGCCGACGCTCTCCTAGAGGGCAATAAAGACGAAAAAACATTGCGCGCTCTGCTTGAAGGACAGCTTTTAAATAAAGAACACAAGATCGAATCTTGGGAAGACGCCATGAAGGGCGCCCAGGACATCATCATCGAAACCATTGCCCACGATGTGGAGCTTAAAGAAACCTTGCGCGGGGATTACTGGAGAGACGCAAAGATTGTCTCAAGTAAGAAAGATAAGGCCGAAGAAGTTAAGGATTATCATAAATTCAAAGACTATTTTGAGTTTGAGCAAAAGATCAGCGAACTCAAAGACCCTAAGAACGCTCACCGCTTCCTCGCCATGAGACGCGGGCTCACCATGAAAATTCTCAAAGTCGATGTCGTCTACGACGAAGAGGCCGCTGGTGGACTGATCAAGCGCAAGTACCTGGTCGATGGTGCCAAGTGCGCTGACATTCTTGAAAACTGCATTAAGCGTGCCTACAACAATTATATCCACAGCTCACTTGATCTCGAAGTAAAGACTGAGCTTAAAAAAGACGCCGACGAAGCGGCCATTTCAATTTTTGGGGTGAATCTCAAAAACCTTCTGCTACAGCCCTACCTCGGCGCCCGTGCGGTCTTGGGTCTTGACCCCGGTGTGCGCACTGGTGTGAAAGTTGCTCTTGTCGATCAAACCGGTAAGTACATGCTCGATACTGTGGTCTACCCGTTCCCCCCTCAAAATGATGTGAAGGGCGCCAAGGGAACGCTTAATCTCTTACTAGAGAAAGTGCCTCTAGAAAATATCGCTGTCGGCAACGGAACTTATGGCCGCGAGACACTTGAGTTTCTTGAAGAGCACGTGGACAAAGTTAAAGACGGCACAGTGAAGGCCACTCTCGTCAATGAGGCGGGCGCCTCTATTTATTCGGCCAGCGAAATTGCCAGAAAAGAATTTCCCGACAAAGACCCCACCGTTAGAGGGGCAATCTCTATTGCCAGAAGATTTCAAGATCCCCTGGCCGAGCTCGTAAAGATCGACCCCAAGTCTATTGGTGTCGGTCAATATCAGCACGATGTGAATCAGGCGCGCTTAAAGAAGTCCCTTGAGAGTGTGGTTGAGAGTTGTGTGAACTTTGTCGGGGTGGATCTCAACACTGCCTCTGCTCCCCTTTTAAGCTATGTCTCTGGTATTGGCCCCTCGGTGGCCGGCAATATCGTGAAGTACCGCGAAGAAAAAGGCCCTTTCAAAGACAGAACGGAGCTTTTAAAAGTTTCGCGCTTTAGCGACAAGGTCTTTACACAGGCAGCAGGATTTCTTCGCATCTACAATGGAAAGAATCCCCTTGATGGCACCTTTATTCACCCGGAAACCTACCCAACTCTCACAAAGTGGGCCCGCGACAACGGCATTGAACTCGCTGATCTCGCCACCGACCGCGAAGTACAGGCGCGCTTTAAAAGTGATAGTTCCCTTAAGAGCGAACTAGGTGCTTTTACTTTTGAAGATATCGTCAAATCCCTCATGGCCCCAAGCCAAGACCCGAGAACTGAGTTTAAATCGACTGAATTTAGAAAAGACGTCAAAGATCTCAAAGATCTTAAAATTGGCGAGTGGTACACTGGTGTGGTGACCAATATCACTGCCTTTGGCGCCTTTGTTGATATTGGTCTTAAAGAAAATGGATTGGTTCACATCTCTGAAATGGCCGACCATTTTGTCAGTGATCCACTGCAAGTCTTTAAGGTTGGTCAGGAAGTCAAGGCCCGTGTGATTGAAGTTGATTTTGAACGCAAGCGCATTGCCTTGAGTTGCAAGAGTGAAGATAAATCTGCTCCACGCCCCAATATGAGTGCCAGCACTCGCAGTGAGCGCGGACAAAGACCGGCCACGCCAAAGAATATGGGTAGTGATGCTCCCCTTAAGAACAATGCCTTTGCGGCCCTTAAAAATCTCAAGCTTAAGTAAAAAAAGGGGCCACAAAAGTGGCCCTTCTCATTTTAGTTGGCACTTCTAATTAAGGTTAAGTAATCCTCGTCCCTATCTCCTTGAATCAAAGAGAGCCGGGCAAAAAGGAGTCCGATCCCCAGGGGAATCACCAGCGCGAGCAAGATTCCATGTAGGGTGATATCAATTGGAATTTTTCGATCGACAAAAATATCTGGAAGAATCTCTCCCCCAAAAAGATCAAAGAGCGTTAAAAATCCAAGCCCAGCTACGAGTCCGCTCAAGGCGGAAATAAAGACCAGTGAATAAGAGAGCTTAGAAGTCATGCGCATTAAATCACCCTTGGCCGCACCTAGAATCCAAAAGCTCGTGAGATCGAGTTTAATTTTGCCAAAAAAGAGTAAGAGCCCCGAAGTGATGCAAAGACTCACAAGTAACGTCATTCCAAAAAACAAGAAAATCATCACACTCGACTCAAGCGAGAGCGCCCACACCAGAGTGCTGTGCCCCTCTTCCCAGGTGCGAATTTTGGCGCCAAAACCCTCGAGCTGTTCTTTTTGAACAGTACTTAGCTTTTCATAGTAGCGAATGGAGCTCACCGTGCGCGAGCGCGTGAGATTTTGAATTTTAGCTATTGGCAGCCACAGATGAAACATATCCACATCGGCCACATCTGTGCCAATCACACGCTCAATATCAACACTTATAAAGCGCGGCACATCTCCAAGCAGTGAATCGACGTGGGCGCCACTGATGAGCTCCAGTCGATCGCCAGGAGAGAGGCGCATCTTAAAAGAGAAGTCGCGACCGATAATGGCCTCACTGAGTCCTTCGCTTTCAATAAAGCTAGGCGTGCCCTCGGACCAGTCCACTCCATGAGCAATCACCGGAGCAATTCGTCCGCGGTACTTGGCCAAAAGCTCAATCGTAGTCTCAGCAAAGTGAGGGATCTTGCCCAGAATTGTTGAGACCTGATCGATATCTGATTGATCACCGCGGGGGAGTTCAATAACTCCATGGCCCAGGACATTTTTTGAGCGCTCGACGAGCTTGCCTTGCAGCCCACCCATGGAGCTTTGAACAACAATGAGGGCGAAGCTAGAGAGAAAAAGCCCGGCGACGGCCAAAAAAAGCAGGCTTTGCCTGGTCTTGGCGTGCCAGAGATAGCGATAGAAGTAGGAAAAAAAAGGGGAGATCACTCTCCCCTCACCTTAGCCAAGGTCATAGAATTTCTTCTTCTCATTGACGAGATTTTGGAGAAACTCGACCGGTGTGAAACGGTCGCGATCAACTTCAGAGGCCAAGCGTTTAAGAGCGTCCACAATGCGCTCTAGCCCTTCTGAATCGGCGTAACGTAGTAGACCACCTCTAAAGGGAGGAAAGCCAATCCCAAAGATGAGTGAGAGGTCCACTTGGCTGGCCTGATCTACAATGCCATCACCTAAACAGCTGGCGGCTTCGTTAATCATGGGCAAAAAGACGCGCATTTGAATGTCAATTTCACTCATTTTTTTAGAGGTCTTTGGTAAGAGCTTCATGGCCTCTTCGTTGGGGCCAATCTCCTTGCCATTTTCATCATAGGTATAAAAGCCTTTATTTGTTTTCTTACCAAGAAAGCCCTTTTCAACCATTTTATGCGACATACTCGATGCCTTAAGCCTGGCCCCTAGACCGTCTTCAATAATTTTACCCACCTTGGCGCCGACATCAATTCCCACTTCATCAAGCAGGCGACACGGACCCATGGGCATGCCAAAATTGAGACAAGCTTCATCGAGATCTTTCATCGAGACACCTTCTTCAAGAAGAAAGCCGGCCTCATTCATATAGGGCATGAGAATGCGGTTAACGAGAAAGCCTGGGCCATCTTTAACAATGACCGGAGTCTTTTTAACTTTGAGACACCACTTATAGAGAGCTTCAAGTGTTTCGTTAGAAACCTTTGAATGGGTGATAATCTCAACCAAAGGCATGCGGTGGACTGGATTAAAAAAGTGAAGGCCTGCAAAGCGCTCCGGAAATTCAAAGGCCGTGCTCATTTCTTCAACTGACAAAGATGAAGTGTTAGAGGTCACAATACAATCTTTTCGCACCTCTTTTTCCATCTCCGCAAAAACTTTCTTTTTAATATCCATGTTCTCAACGATCGCTTCGATCACCAGATCGGCGCGAGCAAAACCATGGTAATTTGTGAGCGGATGAATGGATCTCATCTTTCGCTCAAAATCATCGCGGCTCATCTTTTTGCGCTTAAGAGCGCCTTGAAAATTTTTCGAGGCTTGCTTTAGGCCAAGTTCAAGTGCATCCTTGCCAAGATCTTTCATTAATGGGGCCATATCATTTTGCGCCATCAACCAAGCAATACCGCCACCCATAGTGCCCGCACCCAGCACAGCTCCGCGCGAGAGCTTGGGAAGCTCGCCAGCACTTGATTCACGCGGATATTTTTTCGCGCCTTCCATCATAAAAAACAGATGCTGTAGGTTTTGTGACTGTTCTCCCAGACAGAGTTCGCCAAAAGCTTCAGCTTCACTGGCGAGATAGCTTGAGCGCGACTTCATCATCCCAGCTTCCATCACGTCGAGAATTTTAAGTGGAGCTTGGTAAAACCCTTTGGTCTCCTTCAAGACATTTTCACGGGCCTTTTGAAAAATAATTTTCTTGGTGAGAAAATTCTCTTGAGCAAACTCTTCAATCGATTCTTTAAAAGAAGCTTTCTTCTGTGGGCCCTTTAAATGATTAGGGGCCATGGCCACGAGGTTTTCTTTGGGATAACTCTCTTCAATGAGTCCAATCTTCTTGCCTTTTCTAGCATCCACAGTTTTGCCCGTTAAGATGAGGTCAAGTGCCGCCACCAGACCAATTTTCTTAGGCATGCGGTAGGTTCCACCAAAACCGGGAATAAGACCCAGCTTCACTTCGGGTAGTCCCATCTGCGTGGCCTTTGCATCACTGGCAATCATATAGTCACAAGACAATGAGAGCTCCATGCCGCCGCCTAAGCAAACCCCATTAATACAGGCGATCGTTGGAACTTTAAGATCATCGATTTTATTAAAGAGATTCTGTCCTTTTTCGGCCCCAGCGGTAGCATCACTCTCAGTCTTCATCGAGTTAATTAAGTTGATGTCGGCACCAGCGAGAAAGCAGCCATCTTTGTGAGAAAAGAAAATCGCTCCTTTAAGTGACTTTCCTTGTTCCTTGACGTGATCGACGATCTTATCGAGTTCAAGCAGTGTCTCTTCATCGAGCACGGTCATTTTTTTATCGCAATTATATCCAAAGCCGATATAGGCGAGGTTTTCTTTGACTTCAAAACTAATGCGTTTTGTTTGCATGATATTTTCCCTTTTAATTTTAGCGATTCATGAGGTTTTCAATAATCACAGCGCCACCCTGGCCGCCACCAATACAAAGACTGGCCACTCCATACTTAGCGCCACGACGCTTGAGCTCGTGCATCAGTGTGACAACCAGGCGCGATCCAGTTGAGCCCACCGGATGTCCGAGGGCAATAGCGCCACCGTTGACGTTAAGTTTCTCTTCTGGAATTTCACCTAGAGTGTGATCAAGTCCAAAGAAAGCGGCCATCTCTTTATCGACCATCGCCTTTTTAACGGCGAGCACTTGAGCGGCAAAGGCTTCATTGATTTCAACCAAGTCCATATCCCCCAGGCCCAGACCAGTGCGCTTGAAAACGCCGTCCATCGCCAGCAGTGGCCCCATTCCCATGCGCTCGGGCTCAAGCCCGTGAAAGTGATAATCAACCATGCGGGCAATGGGAGTGAGATTATATTTTTTTAGAGCTTCTTCACTCACCACCAAAAGTGCCGAGCCACCATCGGTAATTGGACAGGCGTTGCCCACTGTCACTGAGCCAGACTTGCGCTCAAAGTAGGGCTTCATCTTGGCCAGTCCCTCCACTGAGGAATCGCCTCTTGGGCCCACATCTTCAAAGAGGAGCTTGTCGAGTTTTTCACCTATGGCCAGGGGAACAATCTCGTCATTAAAGCGCCCTTCTTTGGTGGCCGTGGCCGCGCGGTGGTGGGATTCATTGGCAAATGTATCTTGCATCTCACGAGTGATTCCAAATTCGCGCGCGAGAAGTTCGGCCGTCTGACCCATATTGAGTCCACAAAAAGGATCAGTGAGCCCCTGCTCAATGGCGATAATGGGCGTGAGATAAGGAGGTCTAAAACTACTAATGGCCTTGAGTTTATCTTGTAGTGTTTTGGCCTTCATCACCGAGGCAAAGAGATCCGTCATTTCCTTGCCGTAGATCAGTGGCATCTGTGACATATTCTCAACCCCGCCGGCCAAGATGATGTCACTGCGACCGCTGGCCACCTTGAGAAAGGCCTGGGAGAGCGCTTCCATTCCCGAAGCGCAGTTGCGGTGAACCGTGTAGCCACTGGTTTTTTTATGAAGTCCTGCTTCAAGCGCCATCACTCTACCAATATTGGGGTATCGCGGAGGATTGCCAACGTTGCCCATAATGACTTCATCCACCTCATCGAGTGGAATTTGATTTTCATCCATCAAATGGCGCAAAAGATAGGCACCAAGATAAGGGGCGGCGACGTCTTTGAGGACGGTGCCAGCTTTAGCGTGTGGAGAGCGAACTCCGGAGGCGAGATAGACTTCGCGCATGGCCATTAATGACTCCTATTTGAATAAAGAAGAAAAGCTTCAAATAGTTTAAGGCCCTTGCGCTTGGATTTAAAGATAAGTCTAAGACTTTTTTACTAAACTTTTTAAGTCAACTTTATTGGTCAGGAATACGTCAGTGCCCAGTGGCGTGAGAAGTAAAAAGTGGGAAGGACTCGCGCCCTTCCCAACTTCTTTTTCCGAGAAGAAACCCAAGCATTCATTGAGCACTTGGGTAGAGACTTAGATTAGAAGCGAATGATAAGACCGGCGTTGAGTGAGACTTGGTCTGCCTCTTCAATGGCCGTGCCCACGTTCTCAAGACGTCTTTGGTCTGGGTTATTGAAGCTAGCAGTCGACTCACTGCTAATTCCTGTCGAGAGACCCTTTGCGTAACGCACGTCAACTGCAGCGCCGATAGTTTCGCTAAAGTTCACCTCGGCACCGATTGTGGCCGAGCCAGTGATGAAGCTAGAGTTATATTCTTCATCACCAAAGTTAATGCCGTTGTAGTTATAGCCATTACCATCGTCGTTGTACTTAAGACTTGAACGATTGTATCCTAGGCCCAGTCCAACGAAAGGACGGATTTTTGTGTCGGCAGTAATAAAGAACTTTGAGTTTACTTCAAGGCCCATGCGCTTATAGCTCATCTCTCTGCCCTGACCAAAAGTATTGGTGTAGCCAGAGTTGTAGTAGGGACTATAATAGCTGTATGGGTTGTAGTTGGTGACATAGGTATTAGCTGTGTCTGTAATATCCATTGTCGAATAGGAAAAATTAACCCCAACACTAAAGTGCTTAGAAACCTCAGACTCAAGTGCGAGACCAAGGTTAAGGTTACTTTCAAAGTCAACATTGTCACCAGAATAAGTGGCCACTCCAAAGAAGGGAGTCACTTTATTATTTTTGGTGTCAACAGGAGTCACCACCACGGCCTCAACTTTTTGAGGAGCGGCCTGAATGGTTTGCACCTGATCAACCTGCTGGCCATCATCAATCGCTGCCAGTCCGCCTTGGAAAGCCTTGCGAAGCTTGCTCGTCATCTCTTGTTCTTGTTGAACGCGGATGTCTTCAATCTTCTTTCTCATCATGTTTTCATTTTGCTTTTCGAGCTGCTGACGCATTTTGGCCATGCGATCGGCCGCCGATGGGCGATTGAAACTTCCGTCGATGTCGATTTGATCAGACTCTAGCACTTGGCCAGTTTCCATCAAAAGGTCATCCTGCGCGTAAGCGCCAAACATCATGCTAGAGAGAATCACCCCTAGTATGATTTTAGTGTTTAGTGATGCATTCATAATAATCTCCTTCTCGGATGTTCTCTGACTTTTGGTGCTTTTGAGGTCCCAGGACTTGAGAGCTCTAAGCAAAAGCGAGAACAAAGGGTCCTAATTCACTAATTAAAGATCGAGTGCTTTATACCAAGTCATTGAGCGCGGCGCACTAAATTAAATAACGCTGTGAATAAATTACAATTGGGGACTGGGAAACCCCGTAATTACAGGAGATTAACGAGGAAGAGTAAAATAGCGGTACTTGGGGTCATTGCCAAAAAGACCTTGAACTTTACAAACGAGGGCCTGATCGCCAGGGTTGCACTCCCCGCTTTCGGTGACCAAGAAATTGCGAACCATGCCCATGACCGTAAACATCAAAGCGACCACGACCACCAGCATGAGAATATATTCGACAGAAGTTTGGCCTAGCTCACTAGAGCGGAATTTCTTCATGAATCCATGATAACTCGACTCTGGGCCTGTTTAAAGAGCGCAAAATAGACCAAAATTCAAAGAGATGGCGCTAAAACAAATAGGGTCTGGGGTCGCGCATATCCATGAGGGTCGACAATAATCCGGGACCGGCCTCGGCAATTGGCCCAAAATAGGTGATCCCCTTCAGCGAATTGCCCTTTCCGGGTCCAGAAAAGACACTCACAGCCGGACGTCGCATCCCCAGCGTATCTTTATCTTTTTCACTACTTGTTGACCAGATTTCAGGTAGTTCCCTCACCTTCTCACTCACAATGAGCGGCCCAAGTTCGCCACAGAGCGGGCGCAGGTCTTCAATTAAGGCCTCGCGCAGATAGGTGCTCACAAAGTCGAGCTTGGTGCCTTTGCCCAAAGACGTAAAGGTACAGATGGTGATCTCATTGCCTTTGAACTCTCCAAACCAAAGGGGGAAGTTGGTGCCCATGCGCGAAACTTTAGAAGAGATAATGCGCTCTCCATCAAGCGAGCTCTCAATAGGGTGGCGAAGCTGCCATTTAAATTCAATGCCAATAGAGAGTTCTTTATCGGTCTTAACGCGCAAGGGATAGTGGCGCAAATCTCCGGCAAAAAGAAAAATTTTGGTGGGTAGTATCCAGCCTTCAAAGGTTGAGAGTTCGAGACACCAGGGCGCGCGGTTTTCCTTTTTCACCGAGGTCACCTGAGTTTGTCTGAACTCACCTCCGAGCTTTTGATAATGATGTTTAAGCTCAAGTGATAGTGACAGAGCATCGAGTTCATAGTGCTCACAAAGAAGCCCTATAAAGAGCAAAAAGAGCTCCACTCGGGAGGCATTGAGGGTGAACTTTTGATGAAAGAGCGCGCGGCACAGATAGAGCAGCGTCTTTTGTTGCCAATCAGCTCCCTGCTCACCCTCCTTGGTCATGGCATTTAAAAAAGAGTGATAGAGGTTTTTTAAAAATTGAGGAGTGTGAGACAGCAGCGCCTCATCGTCGAGAGTGGCGAGATTGCCATAACTAAAAAGAGAGTGGCCTAGGCGCTCAATAGCGCTATTAAAGGACTCATTAAACCCCTCGACTCCAGCTGCTTCAGACATGGTGGACTCATAGAGCTTGGCGGGCGCTCCGGTGCCACTGGCCGCTCCAAAGAGCATGGGGACTTTGCGAATGATTTCTAAGAAATTTTGGTGGGGCGTTCTGCCAAGCCGCAATCGGCGACTCTCCCACAAGAGCGTCCAGGGTTTGGGCCGTAAAAACTTATCAATTGAGAGCAAAGCAGGAATATTATTGGCGCCCGCCCAGTGCAAAAGAAAACTGCGCTCTAATCCCCAAATACATTCACTATAAAAGGGGCCAAAACCCAGGCGCTCATCTTCAAGCACGGCCACGCGCAGGCCATCAGCTTTGAGCCTAAGAGCAAAAAGATAAGAAATATAGCTGCCACCAATTACTGCGGCGTCGACATTGCGAGTGAGCAGAGATCCTTCCTTAGTTTGATGAGACTTCTCTCTCTATCCTGACAGGGAGCATAGCTATTAGGCAAGCTGTGGGCCAAAAAATGTTGAAGATCAGCGATACTATCAAAGCGTATAATGCGACCGGGAGAGCTGCTGAGGGCCTCATCATACTCAGTACTACGATGGGTTTTTGGGCCAAGTCCAATATAGGCCCCACTATAGAAAGGCTCACTTATTGAGTGAACAGAACGCTCAAAGCCCCCTCCGACAATGACCTTGGAAAAGTACACGTAGCTCTCACACAAAATGCGCGGATAGAGGTTGATGATAATATGGGCTTCTCTCAAATGAGACTCGCTCACTTCCTGAAGACCTGGACCTATAAAAGTGACCTTAATATCAGGTCCCATCTTAGCGCTAATGAGTTCACTCCAAACTTCTCGCGCCTCGCTGCCAAGCTTATGAGGAGCAATCCAAAGTTTGAGTGAGCGTGAACGAATGCGCTCAGCAAACATTGAGCTGCGGGCCAGGTAGCGAAAGTCACTTTCCCACCCTGAACCAAGCAGCACGTTGTGTTCGCGGTCGAGATTTTCAAAGATCTTCTTAAGGGCCGTGAGACCGAGATTATCAAAGTGAGTTGAGCTGCGCGCTTGGCGCTCGATAATGGTCAAGGGCCGCAGGTCGCCTACCTGTTGTGAAACATTTTGATGAAGGCCAATCTGAGCCGCACGCTCTAATTCTAGCGGGCTACTCCAAACAATCAGATCAAAGAGATTAAGTAAGGGGCGATAGATAAAGCGCGCCAGTAAGTAGGGTTTATTTTTTAAAGTGGCATTAAGGAGCACTAACTTGCGCGAGCGCCCCATTAAGAGCAGTTCGGGATAAAAATCGTAGCGACACAAAAAGACCACCGGCGCTTGTGACCATTGAAGAAGTGAGGCCGACTTGCCATCAACTACTAACTCAAGCCGCTTTGCTCGAAGCTGTCCTTGAAAGCGCTCTTCTAGACCCATCATTTCTTTTTCAACTGAGGGGCTCGCATAGAGCATGTCCACGCGCGCTCCCTGAGCGAGAAGCTCAAGCACTAGCGGCGCCACCTGCTCCCACTCACCTTGGGAGCTAATTTCAAAGAGGGCCTGAGCACCAAAAGGAAATCCGAGAGAGGGATTCTTTTTTTCAAAGCTCACACGGCTTCTCATGAAGGGCCTCAACAACGGGGCCAAGAGGTAGAGCCTGATAAACTGAAGAAAAACTAAGGTTGAATAGGTTAATTTATTTGCGCTTTGCATTGATTTTGGTGCCATTATGTCACAGTCTGCACAGGGTCCTTGGGCCTTTCTTAAGGCAAAGGTAAAGATTATGAACTAAATTTGACATAATCTTACATTTAACAAGGATTTTTAACTCTCAGACTCTTTCTTGTTGAATTCCTAACAAAATTAAGAGATTTTCACTCGAGCGTCAAAAAATATGATTTGCGTCCACTTAGTTTTCTGGCCCCAACAAGCTACAAAAATTGAGTTACCAAATAATATTACTTGCGCTAAATGATTGATTTTTGCTTAACAAACGACAAAAAAAACCAACTAAAGAACTTTGTAATTGGCATTACACAAAAGGGAGAGAGAGATGACGATGATAAAGGTGAACAAGAAAATTTTGGCCCTAGGACTGTTTGCAGCAGTTTTAAGCACCAGCGCCATGGCCCAATCAGAAGCAGTGACAGCACCTTCTGAAACAGCAACCAGCACCAGCACAATGGCGGACTTCTATTCGAAGCTCAAAAATGGTCCAGTTCACTTTAGTCTGCTCTCAGGTGTTGAATCAATGAAAACACTTGAAGGTGATAGCTACAATTACTCAGGCTACTCAACTTTCCACCTCGCCACTCTCTCGGGAAAACTCTCTGATAAAGACACTCTCTCGGCCACGGCCTACTACCGCACTGATGATCCACAAAACGAAGCTGGCTCACAAGAGTGGTACCGTGCTTATGTCACTTATAGACGCACTCTTCTTAGCCAAGCCGATGCCGGCGTTGGTGTTTATGCCGAAATGTACGGCCGCTACTACCCGACATACTCTCGTCGCGCCGCTGGCGGTAACAACGGGATGCTTCGTCCAGCTCTAAATGTAAGCCGCTCATTTGACAGCGGTCTCTACCTAAGTTCAAAACTCCACTATGCCTACAACCTAGCAAAAAGTGGCCAAGCCGATCGCGAAGGTCGCGGCACGGGCTACATGTACCTGATCACAAGTCAGGCCTACAACTTTACAGACAAACTCTCAGTGAGCTTCCTTCAAGAGTGGGCCCACTACTACAATAAAGGTGACTCTAAGCAAGAGGGCGGCGACATGGTTGCTTCACTCGAGCTTGGTTATCAAGTTCACCCACAAATTTATACTGGTATCTACACTTCTGGATACATGATGCAAGAGCACGATGGAAACTTCCTCTATGAGGATTTCCACAGACAGCTCACATACGGCTTTAACATGAGTCTTTCAGTCTTCTAATTTAGGCCAATCAAAGTTTTAAGCATAAAGGCGGATCAATTTGATCCGCCTTTTTTATTTTTACCGCCAAAAATTCTCCCTTCCCTCACCAGGGCGCGCCTTCGGTCAAGCTCCCTGCCTTCATGCCCGATAAGACTCATGTAATTTAGGCTTATGGAGGCTGCATGAGCGCAAACTCAGGCGACAATCAAACAATCAATTGGGAACTACTCGGGGCCGAGCTAGAAAAGCTTTTAGTTGATCCAACAGAACAGCAATTGCGATCACTCGATCTGACAGATCTAGTCTACATAAAATTTGAACCCACCGGGGATATCCTAGGCCCTTTTGAAAAAAGTGAATTGAAAGTTGCGATTGAAGATGAAACTGAAATTCTCACCAATATTAGCGTCTGCAATGCCCATGATGATTGGAAAGGTGCCGGCCCCTGGATGGCGCTAGCGAGTGCCCCCTTTTTTCAAAGAAGAAAGCCGCAACTCATGAGCACTGGCAGCCTTGAGGCCATGGACGACGATGCTTTCTATATTCTAAGAGATGGCTCAAAGTTTGGACCCATCTCACTTGAGGAACTCAAGACACTGGCCGCAGATAAAGAGCTTCTCGCCACAGACCTCATAAGTGTCGACGGCGGTGAGAGCTTTAGTAAGCTCTATGAATGGGATGAGTTTGACCGCCGCAACTTAATGACAACGGCGCTCCCGCAAAGACCCAATGAAGACTTTCTCACGCTCGGAAATATTGAAGTCTTAAAAGACTTTAAGGCTAAAAACGATAGCTCTGAAGACGCTGAAGTGATGGCCAATCTCGCCTATGTAGGCGCCGTCAAAACGGGAAAGGTTCTCGCCTGGAACCCTTCAGAGATGAAGCGCTCACGCCAAGACGTGCGCCAAGAGATGGACTCTCAAAGTCAATTAGAAGACACCACCACAACCACCGTGAGTGCCTATCTCTACGCGATGATGTTTGCCGTTTCGGTAATTGGAATTCTCTATATGGGACTCACTTGGCAAACACCGGGTGACTCAGTTGGGATCTCGCGCACTCCGGCCAATTTTAATGAACCAACTCTTGAGACGCCACATGAAGTTCCCACTCAGGCGAATAAGCAAAAGCTACCAACAACACTGACGCCCATTGAAAAAATTCCTCCCGCACAAGTTGAGCGCGCGATGGATTTGACCAAAAGAAAAGTGAAGCCACTAGGAGGCGCACCTTCATTTAGAGAGTCAAATTCATTTAAAAAAGCGCTCCAAGACAATGCCTTGATTGAAGACGACGGCTACAATTATGACGATGGCACCGCTGCCATGGAGCAAGACCCCATTCGCTCACAAATCTCCAAGGAAACATTTGACCCAGAACTCTCACCGGTTGAAGAGTCCCTGGCCGACGAGCCCTATCCAGAGGAGCTGGCACCGGAAGCCTTTGATGCTGCGCCAGTTCGAAAGCCGGCCAGCGTCTCACGCGGCAAGACTTGGGTTGATGACGCACTTGAATCAGAGGCCGGCAATGGGATCGACGACGCAGTTGAAGAGCTCCCGGCCGAAGAATTCTATGAGAGCGAGGGCTATTAGAAACTCGCTTTCAAAGTCTTGAATTGGCAAAAAAACCCCTGGCGAGAAGCGATCCTCATGCTATAAATGAGGGATGAGAAAAGAACTATTTGCCGTCAACACTGAAGAACTATCTATTCTACGCCCCCCGGCCTTTCCGGGCTCTTATTTTCTAAGCTTTGAAGGTATTGAGGGTGCGGGCAAATCAACTCAAATCATCAAAACCAGAGAGTGGCTTGAAGCCCGCGGTTTTAACGTTCACGTTTTAAGAGAGCCAGGTGGAACTCCCTTTGGAGAGAAACTTCGAGCGGCCATCTTGGAATCAAACGCGCCTATCTCCGCCATTGCTGAAGCCTACCTCTTTGCCTCTTCACGAGCTCAACTTCTCGATGAAGTTGTCATGAAAGAGCTCTCTCGCCCGGGTACCATTATCATTTTAGACCGCTATATTGATAGCACCTTGGCCTACCAAGGAATTGGTCGTGAAATTGGAATGCAAACGGTACTCAATATTCACAGGCCCTTTCCTTTGCACTTAGTGCCTCACCTCACCTTCTATTTAAGAATTGATCCAGAGCTTTCTCATCGTCGTCAAAAAGTGAGAAATGCACCTAAAGATTACTTTGAGCGCAAGGGTACTGATTTTTATAAAAAACTGGTCGCGGGCTATGATCACGCCGCCGAACTTTTTCCCAATCGCATTGTCACCCTAGATGGCTCACTAGAGACCCCCAAAGTCACTGCCAATCTCTTGGGCAAATTAGAGAGCTGGCTCAATGAGCAAAATAAGCAAGAGCGAGGCGAATCAGAAGAAGAGGGCGCGTGAGCCGATTAGGGGACTGGGATTTTTTTGCGCAACGACTGCTTGATCTGGCAAAAAACCAAAGGCTTGCTCACCTCTACATTTTAAGTGGACCCGGCGAGCACATTAATCAGTGGCTAGGTGAACGCGTCCTGCCTGAACTAATGCCGCAAAAGTCAGTGCGCGAGCAAAATATTCTCACCCTCACTCCCTCTGGAGATCAGTATAAGCTTGAAGATCTCGAGGAAGACACTTGGCGCTCATTTTTTTCTCATCGCCCTGATCACGGTCAGTACCGCTTGATCATTTTTGAACAAAGCGAGCGCCTCAGTGCGCGCGTGGCCAATCGCCTGCTAAAAGACCTGGAAGACACTCCGCCTTGGATTTGTATTCTGATGATCAATTCAGGCAGTGCTAAGATGCTCGCCACCATCAACTCTCGCGCCATCAAGTGGCGCCTGCCCAAAATTCAAAACGACAGTGTGAAGCACAGTGAAGAATTTAAAGATTGGCTGAGGCAGTTGGGTGAATGCGCTCGCAGTAAAAATTATGGGGCCCTTCCTGATTTGATTAAGCGCGAGGAGTTTGATGAAAAGCTCCTCATGAATCAATTGCACGAAGTCTTCTTGGCGGCCAGCGAAGAAATTAGTTACGCCCATTGTGAAAAGTGGCTAGAACACCTTCAATGGTGGCAAAAGTCCGCCACCTTTCACCAGGCCAAGTGGGAGCGGCTCCTGCCATTTTGCGTCTTTAGTGGCGCTAAACTGCAGTAAATTCCGGCCAATTTTATCAAGCGCTGTCCCTAGACAAACCTAGTCATTACTTGAAAAAATAATCAATTAACGGACCGCTCTCAAGGAGTGGTCTCTCATATAAAACGGGAAGATATTCATGGGGCTAAATGGGCCAACTGAATCAAATATAGCGTCTAATCAAGCTGAAGAAATCAAGGATCAAATTGAGCGTCCTAATGACAGTAATGACAATAATGACAGTCATGACCCTCACGACACTCACAACTCCAAGAGCAATCACGGCCATGACGATGATGACAGCGACGACGTCGACACCGACAAGGATCAGCGCTTCACTGAAGGTGAACCCCTCACCTTCATTCGCGTGCGCTTTCCAGGTAACGCCAAGTCGCAACCCTTCTTACTAGGCAAACGCTCCTTTGTTTACGGACAAAAAGTTCTGGCCATGAGTGATCGCGGCATGACCGTGGGGTATGTGAACTCTTTTCCCTACGAGCGCCCCTTTACTAAAAGTATGCTTCCCCTGCGAACAATTTCAAAACTCGCTTCACAAGAAGAAATTGATAAGCAAACTTTCTATCAGCAACAAGAAAAGGAAGCGGCCAGTAGCTGTAATCGCCTGATTGAAAAGTATCGCCTCGAGATGAACCTGACCCATGTGGAATTCATGCAATTTGGCAAAAAAGTTGTCTTCTACTTCAACGCCCCAGCTCGCGTAGATTTTAGAGAGCTCGTCAAGGAACTTGTGGGCGAACTCAAAATGAGAGTTGAGCTGCGCCAAATTTCAGTGCGCGATCGCACTGCGGCCCTCGGGGCAATTGGAGTGTGTGGGCTTCAAACCTGTTGTTCCTCATTTCTTAAAAATTATGGTCACGTCAGCATTAAGATGGCCAAGAACCAAAACCTCGCCCTGATCCCCAGTAAAATTAACGGTATCTGTGGGCAGATCAAATGCTGTATTAAGTATGAAGACGAAGTCTACACCGACAAGCGCTCTCTCCTTCCTAGAGAAGGCAGCTTCATTGAAACTAAAAATGGTGATCGCGGCCGTGTTGATCGCCTCCATATCTTTATCGAGCAATTTGATATGCTCACCGAGCACGGTCAGAGACGCCGCTACGCTCGCAATCAATTTGATAAAAAGATCAAACTTCCTAGTGATTGGAAATTCCCCGATCGCTTTGACCACATCACCAATGAAACCTCAAATGTCATTGGACTGGCCGAAGAAGAAAAACTTCAGGCCCTGCGCTATCAACAAATGTGGCAAGAGGGTGACGATGAAGAAGACGATGATTATGTAGAGGGTGAAAACGACTCAAACGAAGACGACGCTGATCAGGGCGACGAGGATCTGGCAGAAGATTCTGACGAGGACTCTGACGAGGACTCTGGCGAGGACTCAGAGGACGATTCAGAGGAGAACTCAGTCGATGAGGATCAAAATGATGATGGGTCTTCGCAAGAGGATCATGATCAAAGCGCCGCCGTTCCTGCAAAGGCCCAGGGCAGCTCAGACGCGCCAGACTCCCAAAAGAGAAATCGTGACAGATCAAATCAGCGCCGTCCCCGCGATCGCTCGCGCCCCAATAACCGCGATCGTGAGCAAAGGGCCACAGCAACTGAGAGAGCGAACCCACAAAGTGGTGAACCTCAGAAAAAGCGTCGTCGCAATCGCAACCGCAGAAGACCTAAAGGTGGTGGCGGCAATGAGGGCAATAACTCCTAGAACTTGGGAGCTTAGGTGAAAAAGAAAATCATCCACACGAGTGACTGGCATCTTGGCAAGAAGCTCTACCAAGAAGATCGCACATTAGAGCACGAGGCTTATCTCAACTGGCTCTTGGAATTTGCCAACACTCATGATGTGGATGTATTGCTAATGAGTGGGGACCTCTTTGACTCACCCAATCCGCCTCATAGCGCTCAAAAAGCTTACTACGACTTTTTGGCCAAATGGTTTTCACACTCACCACAGCGTGAGGCCATTATCTTGGGTGGCAACCACGACTCAGGACCTTTAATCAACGCCCCCTATTCACTCCTTGATAGTGCCCTCCAAGGCGGGCGCCTGCATTTAATTGGAAACTTTGATCCGGAAAACTGGCAAGATTTTGTCATTCAAAGACCGTGGGGAAGCGTTTGCGCCCTCGCCTACTTTAGGTTGCACGAAATTCTTAACCTGGCCAAAAAATTGGAAATCAATTCGGCCCAGCATGAAGAAATTGAAAGTGTGCGCTTACTTTTCGCTCTCAGCAGGTTACTAGAGAATTGGAAGCAAATGACAACCAGTGGACTTCCGTCAATTCTCATGGCCCACCACGTGTTTGGCCCTTATATGGCAAGTGGCTCAGAGCTCGGAGTGCCTCTTTCTGGTCTGGAAACGATTCCTCTTAATGTTCTTGGTAAATGGGATTACGTGGCCCTCGGTCACATTCATAAACCGCAAGTGATGAACTTTGAAAATAGGCCCGTGGTCTATAGTGGCTCCCCCCTTAGAATGCGCTTTAGTGAGCACGAAAAAAAGAAAATCTCACTCATTACAATTGATACGCAAAAAAATGACCTTCAATACGAACTTGTCGACATACCGGCCTTTAGAAAACTCTATCGCCTGCGGGCCACCAAGGAAAATTTTAAAGAAAAGATCTTGGCCCTCTGTCATGAAGAGCGCCAAAAAAAGACCACTCTCACCAGCTTTATCGAGGCAGAACTTGAATGTGACTCACCTTGGATAGGGGCCGCTGATGAGATTAGAAATGAAATACAGCTGGCCCTCCCAGGAGTTGAGCAAGCAGATCTTCCCAAATTGCTGGCCGTGGGTCACCGAGTGCAAACAAGTGAGGGCACAGAGTCGAGTAGTAGAGAGCGCTCACCTGCTTTAAATCTCGCCGCTTTAAATATTGGAGAACTTTTTGAGCGCTATTACGCCCAAAAGTACCCCGAGTCTAGGGAGATCCCCACAGATATTAAAGACCTCTTTCACGAACTACTAAGACCTGATCAAGAGCAAAGTGTGGAGCAAAATCATGTACATTGATAAGCTCACGGTTAAAGATATTGCTTCTCTTCGTGGGCAGCACACGGTCGACTTTAAAAATATGCTCGCCAAAGAGGGCCTCTTTGCAATCACTGGTCCCACCGGTTCTGGTAAGAGTTCACTTTTAAGTGCCATCTCTTTGGCCCTTTACGGTCAAGGCGCCAAGAAGGGGCTTGCCGCTAAGGACTATGTCTCTGAGGGCGCCACCGGAGCTGAGGTCAATCTCATCTTCACCATTGAATCTCGCACCTATCGCGCCTTTTGGAGTTGCACGGTCCTCAAAAAAGATGGAACTCCCAGGTCAAAGCCAATTACTAAAAGTTTTATTGAAGACCTGCACACTTCAGAGGTCTTAGAAGTAGGGGCCAGTGACCTTATTAAATTAACTCTTGATCAATTTAATCAATGTGTGGTCTTGCACCAGGGAGAATTTGCAAAATTTTTAACCAGCACTTTTAGTGAACGCAGAGTTATTCTCGAAAAGTTAGTCAATATCGCCGAGCTTGAACATCTCAAGGAATCCTTCGTCTCTAAGTATCACATCCTCGACAAGGAGATAGCCGCTCTCAAAGAGAAAGCGCAAAGCAGCGAGATCTTCAGCAAAGAAGAGCACCTTGAGCTACTGACTAAGAAAGACACCAGCTCACAGGCCCATCAACGTTATACCAAACAGCTAGCGAGTTTTTCTGAAATTGGTCGATTCATCGAAAAAATCATCGAATATAAAAAAATAATCGACGAAACAAAAGTAAAAGAACAAACGGCCAGTTCTGCTCTAGAAGTCTTGGTCTCAGAGTATCAAGAGGTCTTTGAAGAGTATCAAAAATTAGAACTCTCCCATCGCACGCTGGAACAAGCGTGGCACAAAGAGCGCCCAGATATCATAAAGAGCATCGAGAATAACCGGAAAATTGAATCTCAACAGGCCGAAGTTAAGCGTGAGCAAAGTGAGATCGCTGAATTAAAGACAAGAGCGCTCTCTTTAGAACAAAAACAAAAGGCACTAGAGACTCAACTGAGTGAGATCACTTTTGAATGGACCTTAGACGAGCGCGAGCTGCTTGCGAAAGAGGGCGAAAATATTCTGCGTGAAATTGATGAACTCGGACAAAACCGAGAACTTCACTCCAAACTGATGGCCGAATATAAAGCCTATCAGGCGCAAATGGGCGACCTCACAGACCAAGCAAACGAATTAAAGTCCAAGTATACGCTGTTAACTGAAGAAGAACTGACTCTAAAAAAACAGGAGCTGCTAGGGCTCGAACAACAGCAAGAATCCCATAACCAAGACAAAATCGCTTGCGAAAATAAAATCAAAAGACTTAATGAATTAGCAACTAAGCAGCAAGAAAAGCTCTTGGCAATCGCCAATTTAAGTCAGAGCAATATACCGACAGATCAAATTGAAAAAGATTTATTAAAAAAACAAGACGAACTCACCGAGCGCCAACTTCTGCTCAATCAGTACGAAACCATAGAAGAACTATGGCAAAAAACTTTAGAACTTGGCACCTGTCAGCTCTGTGGACATGATCACCCAAGTACCCCACACCTACCGCTAGAAGGTAAAGAAAAGCTGATTCAAAAAGTCGACGAAATAAAGCTGGCCCTCTCTGAGTACAGGCAAGAGTTAACAAAGGCCAAGGAAAGCGAGAGTAAGCTCGTCGTTTTAAAAGCAGAGAGTGCTCGTCTACAAGAAGAAATTAAAGAGTTAACTGGTCGAGAGGATCAAGGGCCTAGCGCACTAGTAGATCACTTGCAAGCTAAGCTCAAAGAGAGCGTCTCCCAAATAAAAGCTAATCAAGAGAAGAGGCAGCAACTCGATGCCCTTCTAAGCGAAGAAGGGCGCCTAAAGAACACCCTCGCCGGATACCGTGAACAATATGCCAGGGCCAAAGAAAGTAGCGCGCTGACTCTTCAAAAATCCAAAGAACTTGACCAAGTATGTTCAGAGATTCTAAAAAAGAAGTCCTTCAATCACTTCGTAAAATCGACTTCTATTGCAGAACTCTCCTCTGAATATCTCTCTCAGCTGAGGGGACGCCTCTACAAGGAAATTACGCTTATTCAAAAAGCGTCTCATCTAGAAAATTCTCTCACAGAAATCAAGGCCCAAATCGCAAAGGACCGTGAACGCTGTGATTCTCGAGAGCGTAGGGTTCAAGAGTATAAGGCCATTATCCAATCTCTAGTAGATCAAATCCCCCAAGGGCACAAAGAGCTTGATCTCAATAAGCACTTGGAATCTAAAGATCAAGAGGTCAAGGCCAAACGCGATGATTTGTGGAATCTCGGACAAAAATTAAATGAGAAGAAGCTCTCAAGCGAGCGCTCGCGCGAGGCCATAGGCCATATTAGAGAGAATTTAAAATCGGCGCGGGAGTGGCTCTCAAAACACTCACAAGAGTATACAAAGGCCGCCAAGCATGCCGCCTCTTATTTTGATGACCAAGATGAACTAACGAGCGCCGTCGCAAAATTTGTGGTGGAGCACTTCGATGTTGAACATATGGGGCATGAGCAAATTAAAACGCTTCATGAAGGCGATTACCTACCTTTAAAGCAGGCGCTAGAGCGCAAAAAAGATAGCGCTCACACAGAGTTCGTTCAGATCAAGAGTAAGCTCGACCTCTACGACAATAAGATGAAAGAAGTTGCGGCACTCACCGTCCAGCTGAAAAAGCGTGAGGCCAAGTTTGCCCTTATGAACTCAATGAAGGACTTCTTTTGGCGCAATGATTTTAAAAACTTTGTACTCTCTATGATTGAAGAAGAACTCATTTTCATCACAAATGATGAACTCGCCAAACTTTGCGAAGGTCGCTATCAATTGAGCTCAAAAGGGGGCCCCAATGGCCCAGAATTTGTGGTGATCGACAAATGGATCTCCCTCACCGAGCGCAAGGTCGCCTCACTCTCGGGCGGAGAAACCTTCATGGTCAGCCTCGCCCTCGCGCTAGGACTTGCTGAAATGACCCGGGGAAAAACCCAGATCGACTCTTTCTTTATTGACGAGGGCTTTGGCTCACTTGATAGCGAGACTCTCGATAGTGTCACTGAAGTGCTCTTAGGCTTGCGCGGTCGTGGTAAGACTATTGGGATTATCTCCCACGTAGAAGCACTCACGGCCAGGTTGCCACGCTCACTTATCTTAAGTAAGCACACGGGTGGTCAGAGTACCCTGGCCTATCAAGAATTAGTTTAAATTCCTTTATCAAGGGTAACACAAGAAGGCATGTGATCACTTGAGGTCATCTCATCCATAATCTCGGTTGCCACAATATCAAGTCCTCGTGCATAAGCGCGGTCAAGCAGACCAAAGCGCCCAGCGCGTGGGTCGTGATCCCCTTCAAGGGCGAACTCAATTTCAGTAATACCGTGTTCCCCGAGAATATTGGCAATAAGCTCGGTGCGAGTAAAAAACCAAGTGTTAAAGTCTCCCGCAATCAAAACTGGACCTTCATGCTTTGAGACAAGCTTGCCAAGCTCCTTCATTTGAAGCGCGAAGGCATCAAAGGCGACAAAATTGAGGGCGTGCACATTGACCACAAGCAAGTCTTGCCCAGCAAGATCAAAGTGCGAAAGCAAAATTGATTTTGGCGTCACAAAGCCAAACTCATAGGAGTCCGAGACAAAAGCCTTGGCCTTTTTTTGCTTCACATCTGAAAGAGTTGCCACACCAGTAGTGCCCCAAGAGGCGGCGAAGTGACCATTGTAGAGTTCCTCAGGATTTCTTTTTAACTCCATTTCTTGCAAAAGAAGAATATCTGAGCGCTCCACGAGCGCATCGATATCGCGCATTGTCTGCTCAGTTGGCGCCTTGTAGATATTCCAAAAGCACATTTCAAAGCGAGAATCAAGTTGATCAGCAGTAGTGCTTCCCCACTGGGTGGTCGGATTTATTTTTGCCAGTGCAGACGTTTGCGGGCCCAAAAGAGCGAGGCCCAGAGCGAGAACTGAAAGAAGTAGCTTCTTCATAAAATCTCCTCATTAAAATTTAAAACGCGCAATAACCGGATCGTGGTCTGAAAGTCTTCCCATGTAGTCAGAGTTAATATGCAGGGGTTCAAACTCAGGATTCATCTCGAGCAGGTTGTAACTGGCAAAGATGAAGTCGATGGCCTGAGAGTTACCATTGTAATTGGTCGTATAGCGATTATTAAAAGGAACCAAGTCCCCGTAGGTCATCAGATTTTTGAGTTCATTGCCCTCAAGAATACGCATGGCCGACTCTTCGATGTGCGCATTAAAGTCACCCACAACCAAAACATGATTTTTAGGATCGCGTTTAACGAGTAGCTCAACAAAGTCACTCATTTTTGTCGCCAACTGCTGGCGGCGCGTTTCACTACCTAGATAGGCAGGCTGCTCGGCGCCCCAAAGCGAAGCGTCTCCGAGTTTAGAGTTAAAGTGGTTGGCAATCACAATCACGCGCTCACCTTTGAAGGTAAATTCCGCGGCCAAGCTCTTTCTGGTGTGCTCAAAAGAGGGATCATTGGGAAATACACGACCGGGATTATTCTCAAGTGAGCCATCTTGCATGATTCGAGTTTCAGTGAGGGCACCGGCATTTCCACGGGGGGTAAAGCCTACTCGGTTAGCATTATAGATGATGGCCACGCGAATATTACCACCTGGCTTTCCACCCTCACCATTCATGATTGGATCAATATTGAGAGCGCGGTAGTCAACACCTGGACAATCGATAGAGCGGATCAGGCGCTGAAGAGTTTTATCAGCACCGGAGTCGCCAGCAAAGTCATCCCCATTGAGGTCTTGAATCTCAACTAAGCTTAGAATATCCGGGCATTTGAGATTAAGGGCAATTGATTTGCCAATTTCTTTAAGACGAGTCTTTTGATTACCGGCCAGGTTTTCTACGTTGTAGCTCGCGACGGTAAGTTGGTCGTCAGTGCCCACAAGTTGAGTAATGGGACGATCTTCAAGTTCAGTTCTCACAGTGGCACTGGCCGCATAGTCTGAAATCGTTTTTTGCGCCTCAGGAATCACAATAGCGTAGTCACCACCACCAAAGATATTTTTCTCATAACCCATCACCCCAGTGATATCACCAGAGATGATATCACCGACATTAAAGTACACATCAGTAGCGATCCCATTAGAAAAATGGTTGGAGAGGACTTGGACAATCTCTGGATTAAAATCATCTTTGAGTTCATCAATAATAATCCCACCAGCGTCCGTCATCAATTCAGTCGACTCATTGGCATCGGCTACCAAGTAGAGATTTAAGTAGCCTTTTGGCTTAGAGCTTTCAAATTCTTCATTTCCACCTCTAAAGCCAACTAACCTAGGGTTAGAGATTGTGACTCGCATTCCCTCTAGAGCTTCAAAGAAATCAACTCCATCGGCGAGGTTGAGCTTTGGCTTAAGATTGAGGTTACCTCTATAGGTAGAGATTTTATCTTTTGGAATTTCTCGCCCGCCAAGACCGAGCTTTATGGGGGCCGGAAGCTCCTCACCTTTTCTGAGCACCTTGAGCGAGGTGATCTCGCGCAGACCAGTGCGACCAAGACCATTTGAAAAGACCTGCTCATAAACAGTTCCACTCACTTCAATTACATCACCGAGCTCAAGGTACGTTCTCAGTTGACCAAAATGAACGTGCAGTCCTTCAGACGTCAAGGGATTCTGATCTGGATTTAGGCTTTGAATGAAAACTTCTTCTCCGCCTGGATACCACTCCACACTTCCGGTGGCGGTCACAACACCAGTGGTTGTCACCTGATGACCATAGATTGGTGAGCGGTGAGACTCACCTTGAATTTCAGCAATTGTCTTAGTTCCAAGATCTGAAAGAACGCCTCGAGTGACATTTGCACGCGGCTCTTTAAGAAAAGGCCACTCGCGACCACTCCCCAGATAGCTCTTAAGAGAGCTCTTAGCACTAATAAATGAAGACTCAACAAAATCGCGCAGACCTAGGCCATTGCGATACTTATAGCTTGGAAAAGTCGCGCCACTAAAATAATAGTACTCACTCACGGCCACGCGGTAGATGCGATCATCATCCCAAGGCACCCCGCGCTCAAGCTCATAGTAAGCGTATTGCTTCCAACCACCAACATAGTGGATATGATAATTCATACCGGCCACTTGCAGATCAACGTCGTAATTGTCTTCTGAGCGCTCTTCTAGAAAAGCGCGAATGTCGCGACCTTTCATATTACCGACGATAAACTGATCTTTAATGCCATCAGGATAAACTGAGAGCAGTGAACTCTCATCAGAGCTGTCCATCGAGGTTCTAAGGAGCGTTGGAGTCCCAGAGTTTAGAAGTCTTGATGGGTAAAAGACGATGTCGAGATCGTTGACCTCTTTAATCGCCGTGGCCATGAGATTGCCCTCTGGAACAGAGCCCTTCGTGCGCACATCTTCAGTACCAATGACAAAATTGTCATTCTCAAGACGATAGGCCTTGTCTGAACAGGCACCTAGAGTCAGGGCAGCGAGCAAGAGCGTGAATTTAAAATGTTTCATGGCCATAATCCTTAACTTCTTCCTACTTCTTAACGACTACTGTTCAAGCTGAACAAAGCTAGCGTCATAGAGATTCCACTGTGGGAAGACGTTATCGCCCGTAGCGTATTCAAAAATAAGCTGGACCTTTTTACCCATCCAAGTGTCTGCTAAAATGAGCTCTTCACTGGTGACGATGTCGAAATTGTCACCACTGGGAACAGTGGCAAAAATGATCTCTTCTTCATGCCCTGAATCGTCGGCCAGGAAAATCTTTAAGAGTTTCTTCTTGGCCTGATCCTCGGCTTTATAGAAGTTGTAGTTTTGAGTCACTTTAAGAGCGATCTTCTTACCTGCACTGGCCTTAAGTTCAACGGTGGGAGAAATCAATCTCACCACACCTTCTTTGCGCGGCTTAAAACCAGAGATATTGTAGTATTGGCGATTGTCGCGACTAGTGAGCTTAAATTCAGCTGGCGTGCCGCTGACTTCACTTGTAGTGAAACCTTCAGCGCCGTAGTTGAAATTAAAAGCGGCCACAGCGTCGCTTTGCACTCCACCAGGAATATCAAATGTTACTTTATAGCGCTCAAAGGAGAGCTCTTCACCCTCACCTACAAAGGACAAAGTCGCCAGTTCCCAGTCGTGATCATCACCGGCCTTACTCGTAAATTTGAGCGCTACGACCACATCTTGACCAAAGTACTTGGCCAGATCAAAGGGGCCAGAGACCACATCGGTCCAATTGCCCGCAGGAATATCGGCCACATTTTGGCGCTCGAGTTTTTCCCAATTTGATTGGCTTGGATCTCCGCCGGCGTAGTCGGTTGAGATCATGATCTCCATTTGATCAAACTTTGGATTGCGCACGACTTCTTTTACTACCAAAGAAAGAGAGTCTAAATTTTTGAGCTGATACTTAGGCGACAATAGCCAAGACTCACCTTCTTTAGAGTTTGCCGAAATTTTGGCAAATTTAGGACTTCCGCCAATTTGAAAATACTCCCAATTGGGGGCCTGGGCACTCATGGGAATGACGGCAAAGGGAGAAAGAGAGTTGTCATCAATTTCAGTGACGAGTAATGGCTTAGCACGTGGACTCATGGCCTTTAGTTCACCAGCGCCCACGAGTTCAAATTTATTAATTTGCCAACTCAAGTACTGACGGCCTACGAGCTTAGTGTCTTCGTTAAAGACGAAGGCCACAACCGTTTTATCACTGATAAACCTAGAGAGATCAACCACGGCACTTTCAACAGTGTGAAAGTCAACACCAGTAGGCATCACACCCAACTGATCAGAAACATCGACCCAGTCAGAGAGGTTCAGTTCATCACCATCTTCATACTTAGTTGAGACGAGCACTTTAAAGACGGTTTGATTGATAAGCACACGGTTAAAGGGATCATTAAAGCGATCATTCTTTTCCATGCTGGTATTGTGAGTGATGCGAAAGCCAGGATTGGTCATCTTAGTGAGATCAAAAGAGGGAGAGAGTAGCCAGGCCTGATTGGTCTTGCCCGATTGTCTCACTCGGATGTAGCTCTTATCAAGCGATACACCCGTCGACCATTCAGGCCCTGTCGTTTGTGTGGCAAAAGGCGCCACATCATCACTAAAGGCGTAGCTATACTGAGTCCAGGCGAGATCATCGAGAACCACACCGGCAGCGCGGGCCGATTCGCTGACCACATTTCCAAGCTCGCGGTAGAAGTTACCTAGCACGCCCATGTCACCGCGAAGAATATAGAGTCTTTCAAGTTCCTTAAGTGCTCTATAACCAAGCTCAATGCCTAGGCGATCCGTATTATTTCGTGCAAGTCTAATCAAAGCGCTCCTGGCATCACGCAAAGATGAAGTCAGCCCGTTGCGATCGCGTTCAGAGCTTGAGCGCAGCAAGCGCCCTTGAGTGACGGCCTCTTGAATCTGATCCGCTTCAGCGATGAGTTCGCGATTGGCGCCAGTCGTATCAATAGAGCTCACTTCAGAATCACCACTGCAACCACTTAAAAGAGGCAGACCCAGAAGACCTAGGATGAGTGAAGCTGTGACTAGATTTTGCTTTTTCATAATTGACCTACTTAATGACCTTTGAGCCATCAAAGTTATAAGAAACAATGAGGTAGAGTAAGAAATCATTCTTTTTAAAACTACTAAGAACGCGGTCAGCGCGAACATCTGAGCTGTTGCCAAAAACAGGATTGCTCGCCTTGAGCCATTCAAATTCAGGATTGATGGTAAATTTGTCATAAACTTTGTAAAGTCCTAGACCAAAGCGATTGAGACCACCGTGAGAAGCGGCTTCATCGGCCGTTCTTAACATATGGGCCGATTCACGCTCTTTAAAAATAAAATGTTTGCCCTGGTAGCGGTAGAAACCATAGGGAAGAAAAGTGTCACTCAATTTGTGACCTACTTTAAGAGCGTAGGCACTGTCAGTTTTACCAACCCAGTCTTGAGTGTTGCCGTAGTAATCAGAATAAACAGGCTGGAAAGGAGAAGTTTGTTCAAACCAAGTTGATGTACGACTTAGGCGATAAGGAGATTTACCGGCCTTAGTCACCGTGATCTCACCTTCAATAAAGAGATCATCTGATAGCCCACCAGGTAGACCAAAGGTGAAGAAATTCAAAGAGGCCGCAGCTTCTAGGAGTGAGCCCGTCTCTTCAGACTTATCATGGCCCACGGCTTCAAGACTGAGTCCGCTGCGAGCACCTCTATACTTTGCACCAAACTTATATCCAAAGTCCTGACGACGCTCCCAGCGATCAGCAGCGCGGTTAGTTTTAATATTATAGCTTGCATTGGTGGGATAAAGATAAGTGGCCACACCAGCGCCCACATAGAATTCAAGACCTTTAAGAAAGCTAGGCCCAAAACTAAGTTCTAAACCTGGAATAGTTTTCTCAGCAATCTTCTCATTGCCAAGTTGAGTGTTATTCACAGTACTTGGAGAGCCATCAATATAGAAAATTCGAGTGACATCGTAGGTATCAAACTCAACCCCAACTTCACCATCAAAATTAAACGGATAGAAAGTAAGGCCAAGACCATTATCTGCTTTATAGCCAAGAAAAGTTCCTTCACTATCGAGATCAAATCCAATACTAGTGCCGCCCCCATCATTTGAGTTGAGCTCAGTATCGATTTGAACCATGAAGTTTCCACGCTTGTGGCCACCTAAGAGTTCGAACTTAGAAGTCTTATTATTAAAACGGTTATCGACTGGATCTGTCTCAAAGCGAAAGCGCCCAAAGGTGTTTTCGTCGTATTGATAACGAATCGAAGCATCGATTTCCACTTGATCGCCAAGTTCTGTTTTCTTTGATCTTGAGTAGACGTACTCTTCGTACTCTACTTTCTCGAGAAAGAATCCACGAGGAAGTTCTCTTTGGCCAAGGTTGGCGGATGTTTCAAGTTTATCTTCAGTGGGAAGATTTTGGGCGTTAACGCTAGCGGTGAGCGAAGAGCATAGGAGCGACAGTGCGAGCAATGAGCGGTTCATGAGGATCCAGTGTTTGGGGGGCCCCCGTGCTAGAAGGCCCTGCAATTTAACTTAAGTTATGAAAAAGACTTACCGCAATCTAATACTTGGGGGCATTAAAGGCAAAGGAAAGGTCGAATTTTTGAAAAGATTTCACGAGTTGACCACTAGGCCGACACCCAATTATTAGGGTTTTATCGGCCTTGGGTTTTAAAATGGACAGACTTCTGCGCGGTCGCGGTAGGATTCAAGGGGTTTTATTTTGTCGGGGCTAAAGTGCTTGCTCGTCTCACGGAAGCGGGCGATGCGCTTAGGGGTATTGAATTGAACTCGCTTTAGAGTTTCACGCACATCTCTGGCACGCTCAGGTCCAAAGGTTAGATTGAGGCAGTCAAGGGCGCGGATATACTCACCCACAACGCGATTTGCGTCTTCTTGCCCACTACCAGTGAGTAAGATCCCCTGATACTGGCGCGCTAGAAAATGAAGCGCCAACTTTTCTTTATCAGCGTAACTACTAGATTTTATCCACTCTTCAACATCGTCGCGCACTCCCGAGTGATCATCATCGATGCCCCAAAGAGAATCCCCTACCTCTTCAGGATTACTGGGTAAAAAAGAGGTGCTCTCTTTGCGCTCACAAGAGAGTAGCCCCAAAAGTGCTAGCAAAAAGAAAAGACTCTTAAACTTTTGGGACTTGCTCTTCATGCTAGAACTCGCAATTTTTGGGGGTTCTAGGAAAGGCAATGGCGTCGCGAATATTCTTAACCCCAGTGACGTACATCACAAAGCGCTCAAACCCAAGGCCAAAGCCGGCGTGGGGAACAGTGCCGTAGCGTCTAAGATCAAGGTACCACTTAAGCGCCTCTTCATTCATATTCATTTCGCGCATGCGCGCCTGCAGCTTCTCAAGATTCTCTTCACGCTGAGAGCCGCCAATAATTTCGCCGACCCCGGGAACTAGCACGTCCATGGCGCGCACAGTTTTTCCATCGGGGCCTAATTTCATGTAGAAGGCCTTCACGTCTTTTGGATAGTCTGTCACGATCACTGGAGACTTAAAGTGTTCTTCTGTGAGGAAGCGCTCGTGCTCTGTTTGAAGCTCATGTCCCCAGATGGTGGGAAACTCAAACTTGCGCCCGGACTTCGCACAGATGTCCATCGCTTCGGTGTAAGTGATCTTAACAAACGGACTCTTTAGCACGTGTTCAAGAATGGGCATCACCTTCTCTTCTCCCTTTTCTCTTCTCGAGTCGAGAAAGGCCAAGTCTGAAGGGTTGCGCTTTAAGACGGCATCAATAAGGTGCTTAATATAATCAGTGGCCAGATCGGCGACATTATCAAGATCGGCAAAGGCCACCTCGGGCTCAATCATCCAAAACTCAGAAAGGTGGCGGAAGGTATTTGAATTTTCAGAGCGAAAGGTTGGACCAAAAGTATAAACCGCACCCATGCCACAAGCAAAGCACTCGGCCTCTAGCTGTCCGCTCACTGTGAGGTTGACGCTCTTTCCAAAGTAATCTTTTGAGTAATCAATCTCACCTTTGTCGTTGCGAGGAGGATTTTCAAAGGGAAGTGTTGAGACGTTAAACATCTCTCCAGCACCCTCGGCATCAATTCCCGTAATGATTGGGGTGTTGAGGTAATAGAAGCCCTTAGAGTTAAAGAACTCGTGGGTTGCAAAGGCGAGCGTGTGGCGAATGCGAAAGATCGCGCCAAAGAGATTGGTGCGCGGGCGCAGATGGGCCACCTCACGTAAAAACTCAAGACTCGTTCCCTTTTTTTGAATCGGGTAAGTCTCATCCGCTCGGCCCACGATCTCCACGTGAGCTGCTTGCATTTCAATATTTTGACCTTTGCCCTGAGACTCAACCAGCTTGCCAGTAATGCTCACACTTGAACCTGTCAGCAGTGAAGACGCTTCAGCGTAGCCCTCCATCGTGCTATCTAGAACAATTTGCAAACTTTCTTGGCAAGAGCCGTCGTTGATCACCAAGAATGAGAAGGCCTTGGAGTTTCTCACCGAGCGCACCCAACCTCTCACGGTGGCCTCACGGTCTTTAATATGCTCGGCAACGATGTCTTTAACTTTTAAAATCTCAGTCATTTTTTAGGCTCCAAACACGCTATCTTTAATTGAGAGTAATTTATCTTGGGGAAGTCTTGGCCCAAAGCGAGTGACCAGCTCACTGGCCGCAGTGGTGGCCAGACGTCCTGCTTGGGCAAAAGTCTTTCCATGGGTAATAGCATAGAGAAAAGCCCCGGCAAAGAGGTCCCCTGCCCCATTTGAGTCCACGGGTTTTACTTGAGGGGCGACAATTTCAATATCGTGCTCCCCATCAAAAACTAAGGCCCCTTGGGCCCCTAAAGTGATGGCAAAGCTGCGCGCCACTTTCTTAAGCTCAATGGCCGCTTCGTGAATCTCTTTACAGCCGGTAAATTGAAGCGCCTCTGTGCCATTGCAAAAGAGCAGATCAACACCCTTCTCTCCAATCATTTCCTTGAGACCCTCGGCAAAGTAAGAAGTCATGCTGGGGTCACTAAAAGTGAGCGCCGTCTTCACACCAGCATTTTCAGCGTGAGTGCGCGCCTTAATCGCAGCGGCGCGAGCGTTGGGGGAAGTCACTAAATAACCCTCGATATAGAGGTACTCACTTTGAGAGATCTCATCGAGGACCAATTCGCGATCACTAAAGTGGGCGGTGATGCCCAGGTAAGTATTCATCGTGCGCTCGGCGTCAGGAGTCACGAAGACCATACACTTGCCGGTTTTGCCCTGCTCGCGCTTACCCACGAGATTGGTGGCCACGCCGTGAGAACTTAGATCATTAGAATAGAAATCCCCACTCTCATCGGCGGCGACTTTACACGAATAAAATGATTTTCCACCCAAAGAGGCCACGGCAATAATGGTGTTGGCCGCAGAGCCCCCACAGGCACGCTTGTGTTGCTCGCCAGAAAGAACAGATAGCAATTCAGTTTGACGCTCCTCTTCAACCAGCGTCATCACTCCCTTTTCCACATTCATGCGCGCCAGATACTCGTCGGAGACTTCATACTCCATGTCGACCAGAGCGTTGCCGATTCCGTAGACGTGGTACTTCTTATTTGACGCGTAATTCATAGAAACTCCATAGCTATAATGAACGTGTGATAACCCATCTTAAAGGAGCGAGCACGGGCCCACAATTAAAAAATGTGATAAACTTGGAGGCGATTAAACTATAACCATCAATGGCGGAGATCATCATGGGACTTCCCGACTTTCTGAAAAAACAAAAAGAACAACTCGAAGGACAGGTCAAAAAGAAGAAGGCCGATTTTCGTGAAAAGTGCACGGACCTGCTAGCGCAGATAAAATCTCTCAATGAAGAGCGCTACAAAGAACTCGCCACTATTTTTCACCAACGCTATGACAAGGTGAATGTGCAGAAAAAGAAAATTCAAGGCTTCTACTCGCAACTGGTTGAAGAGCTAAGAAATTTACGACTCGAGGCCGGCGAGACCATGGATGTCTTTGAAACAGTGGTTAAGACCACAAAAAAGAAAATTAATAAGGCCATCGATCGCGTTTCAAAAGAAGTCGCGCGCGAAGCTGAGAATATGAAAAAAGAAGCACTCAAAGTAAAGGCCGATGTCGAGCGCGAAGCCAAGCGCGTGAGAAAAGAAGTTGAAGATGAAGTGCAAAAAGCGCGCAAGGAAGTTAAAAAGAAAGTGAGCACCCTTGCTGCCAAGGCCCCCAAAAAAACGACCAAGCAGGCGGCCCCAAAAGCAGAAAAGAAAGAAACAAAAAAAGTGACCAAGAAAGTGGCCCAGAAAGTAGCTAAAGAAACGCCCAAAGCAGCGACCAAAAAAACCACCAAGAAAACGGCCAAGGCCACAGACAAAAAGACGGCCAAAGTAGCAAAGAAAGTAACCAAGAAAGCACCCACTCAAGCGGCGAAAAAGGTCACCAAGAAAGCGGCCCAAAAGACGACAAAGAAAACGGCCAAGAAAACTGCCAAGAAAGCGACCAAAAAATCAACAAAGAAAACCAAGTAAAAAAAAAGCCTCTCAATTGAGAGGCTTTTTTAACTATTATTTAAATTTCGTGAACAATATCAAAATCGAGCACGATCACCTCTTCCTGAGTCTCTAGGATGAGGTGAGAGTAGATCCAATCACCATAGTAATTGCCCTCGACATAGATTGCCTTGGCACGAAAGAGTCCCTTAGTGGCAAAGAAAGGGGTCAAGAGTGCTTTTACGAGCTCGCCACACTTGCCTGTCTCAAAATCAACGTCATCTTGAAAGTCTATAAAAGCGCTACAGAAAAAACCATCTTGGGCGAGACCTAAATTGGCAATAGCACGCTCAACATTGGCCTCCACACTTCGGCCGTACTCGACGTCAATTGTAGAGATAACGATATCTTCCATATGAGAGAGATTACTGAGGATCTCTTTCAGAGTTTCACCAGTAGAGCCATTTCTATCGATTGAAAGAGTCAGCGTAAACTCTCCTTGATCGGCACTTGGTTTAACCAACGAATCAAAGTGAGTCTGTAGATCAGCGGCAAAGGCCTGAGAAAAACACAGAACGAGAGCAACAACGAGCTTTTTCATAAGTCACCTATAGCTTATTTAATATTGATAAACGGCGATATCTCAATTGGGGCGGCGCAAGTCAAGGCGCTCGAAGAGATCGTCTCTATCTAATTATTTTTATTCACTGGCCAGTTCAAAGTGATCAATCACCGTGCAGTCTTTTGCAGAGATCACCACACCATCTAGAAAGTAGCCTGAATGCACACTGCCACTCACGCGGTAGAAATCGAGTTTCTCGCCAGTCTCATTGGTAAAGAGAATCTGGCCGCGGTAATTATTGACCGTCTCTCCCGGGGCAATCACTGAGTCAAAGTGCACATTGACTGGATAATCAGAGCGAATCCCTAGATCATAAATGGCCGATAGGCAGTTGGCGCGGGCGTGGGTAGAAAAAGCTAGAGTGAGAACAAGTAGAATTGAGCGCATGGGGTCTCCCTTGAAGATGATGTTTTGGCCTTCCCCTTATGCGCTAAATGACACACAATTTCAAGTTGTAAACAGGCCTTTAAATCTTAGATTTTGATTGGCCAGATTCATTTCTTTTTTAAGGCGCTAAACTGCTCAAAATGCCAAGGCCTAAAGGCAAGCATCACTCCCATTTCTCGGGCGCCGGGGGTCTCATCGCGCACAAAGCGCGATTCCTCTTCAATCTCCTTTTCAATGACGCTCAGGCGGTGGCGCAACTTAGTGATCAAGACCGGAGTCAATTTAATATTGGCAAAGCGGATGAAGTCCTGTTCACCGCTAAAATTGTCATTTAAAAAACGCTCGCGGGCGACCTTAAAGAGCATCGCCCCTAAAGGCCCATCTTTTTTGAAGGCGAGCCCGGCCCCAGAATTCATTCTCACTCGATTGCCAGCGTGTAATTCAATGAGATTGAGCTTATCAAGACTCAGCAGCAGGCGCTCACAACGGGCCTTGGTGAGCTCATATCGGCGCAAGATCTCACTGACTTTTAGGCCCGAATAAAGCAAAGAGTAGAGGGCCAATAGTTCCGGTTCCTTGGCCAGAGCACTCTCTTGCTCAAAGCTCATCGACGCTTGCGAATCTTCGCGCTCTAAGTTGGCGCGCTTAATGACTTCAGACAGGGATATATCAAAGTGTTCGCAAAGAAATTCTAAACGCTCCAGGGAGAGGGCCTTAGTGCTTAGGAGACGCTTCACGCTCGACTCTGAAAGCTCCAGCGCTAGTGCTAAATCCCGGTAGGTGAGACCACGGGATTTAAGCGTATTTTTAAAAGACTCGAGCAGCCCAGCGACTTGGGACATGAGTGGACTCCTTCGCTACTAAGGTATCACATAGTGATACTTCACTTTTAAGTATTGAATAATAACACGA
Source organism: Bacteriovoracaceae bacterium (assembly GCA_048264885.1). Taxonomy (GTDB): domain Bacteria; phylum Bdellovibrionota; class Bacteriovoracia; order Bacteriovoracales; family Bacteriovoracaceae; genus JBLWXV01. The sequence goes on along the minus strand of JBLXCO010000002.1, from coordinate 525,401 downwards.
ATGCGACGATCTTAAAAACAACAAAGGGAGGACGTTATGTTACACAATCTCTGGCATTACTTAACTTCGGGGCGCGTGAGCTTCTATGACCCGCAAGAACGCCATGACTACTTAATCGAGAGCGAACTGAGAAAGTCGCAAATTCACTGCCTCATCCACCTCTAATGAAATATCACGGGCCGTCGATTTTTTAGACGGCCCGTCTAGAGGACAGACACACCCGGCCCTTAAAAGCCTCTAAAAGCTCATTTTGGGCCACTTATCCAAAATCTCTTTGGCCTCATACTTGCTCCCATTTATAATGCTTATACTCTAACTAGGAACACACGATGAGAAGATCAACTTCACTTGGTCTCTTGGCCTTTACGACTCTTGCCCTCACTTTGGGCCAAGCCTATGGTAGTGAATTTATCACCGGCTCTTTGGTACAAAAGGGTGAAGACTTTTGGATTAAAAATAGCGAGGGCGAACATAAAATCGTCACTACCGATCTTATCAAGAAATCACTGCCAAGCCTGACTCATCCCGAATTTGTAAAGCAATCAAATAAACGCCCCTATAGTTATGAGTTTAAAGGAACCCTTGAGGGCGATCAATTCAAGCTCGAGCAGGTGCCCACCAACGTTCCAGGGCCCGTGAGTCTGCGAGCAACATTGGAGTTCATCGCCCCCACTGGAAAATATCGCGTGGCCGGCCAAGAGGCGCGCTTTGGATATACCAAAGTTCTCAATGGCTATGAGTTTGATGAAGTCTCAAAAAGTTCTCTGATTGGACGCGACCTCATCATTGACGGTTACTATGATGAAAACTCAGTCTTTGTGATGCAAGCACTGACGCCCGCCTTTCTCTTTAATGCTTCGAAGGCCCCATTTTATAAAGACGGACAGGCCCTCATCTTTAAGCACATGCCAAGAAACGTGAATTCTCAGGCGAAAAAACCCTTTCGCGTCACCCTCTTTGAAGGCCAGGGACAGGGAGTGGAAAAGGGAGATCACGCCCTCATTATCACGCTCTCAGGTCGTCAAGGCGATAGCTTTGGGAGTGTGAATGGTCACTTTGTAGCGGGTCTTGCCACGGTCAAAGACGACCTGTCTTTGCGAGGAGAAGTTTCAAACGCCTACGTCACTAACGGTAAAGATATTCTCTCTGGTAACACTGCTCTTACCAATTACTTCTCTCACTTAGTTCAAGGACAAAATGTCTACCGCCCTACATACACTCTCATTGCCTATGGAATTGATCATAAGAAGCTCAAACTCTTTCGCGATGCCCTTGAAGCTTCTCACATTGAATTTAGAACTAAGAAGCTCGATATCACCGGTCAGTTCAATTGCACCACTGAAACCGTGAAGGCGCTCAAAATGGCAGGTATCGAAGGAAAGTACGTGCAGTTCACAAACTCTATGGCAGGTGTGCTCAGCACGCCTCTGCGCCTTTTAGGCGATAATGGAGAAACACTCAACTTCGCCTTTGGCAATGATCCCAGTCGCTATCAGCCACGTCCGGCATTTGAGAGTTTTGCCAAGGCCTTCCTCGATGACAAAACCCGAGAAGAGCTAGGTATTAAACGCGTTGACTATGTCTTCTATCCGCAAATCGCTTCTAAAAGACCAGTCGGTGGCATGGCCCTTGGCTCTATTTGGAAAGTAAATAAGTATAAAAAGCTCTATGAAAAATACGAAGAAGATGAAGAGACAAAGCTCTCTCCACCTGATCTTCGCATTCTACTTGAAGACATCTTGCAAGAGATTCAATAGAACTCTTTTGAAAAGGCCCGCTCTAAGAGCTCATCAAACCATGGCAGGGCACGAAAGCCAAAGTGCCCGCCGGTGGGAAGTTCGATGAGCTCCCCCTCGTTTAGATCATTTCGAACTACACTCTTAGTGTAATCGGTATTGAGAAAGTCATCACTGGCCATGAGAACTTGAATGCGCGTATCCGAGTGTTCGCGGGCCATGGCAATCCAATAAGAGAGCTTTCCTTTGGGGCCATCGACAATTTGCGCTGCCCCTCGGTTGTACTGGCGAAAGTACTTACTAAAAGACATCTCTTTTCGCCAACGGCGATAGCTGCGTGAAAACGCCCCCCAGAAATTTCCGGGAATGGTATTGAGGTTCCACAACTTGTCATAGAGGCGAAGTGAGTTAATTAAATTCACGTGAAAGCCTTGCGAGGCCGCAAGCCCCATGGCGTCGCGCTTAGAATATCGGCCCACATCATCCATATCTACGCGACAAATCGAGAGATACTTGCGGGCAAGTCTAGGCAGCCACATCGACGTGTAGTCGACAGTCTCATCAAGCACAGAATCAAGGTTGTCTAAAGCGAGTCCCAAATCAAGGGGGGGCGAGATAATGGTCGTTGACTTAAAAGAGACCACTTGCGCTGGATCACTGGCGGCAATACCAGAGATCATCGCCGAGAGGAAGGCCCCGTAGCTGACTCCACTGATATGATACTCTCCATTGGCATAGCCCTTTTCTGTTAAATAGCGATGGGCCTTTTTAAAAACATCATAGAGGGTATAAGCTTCGGCCTCAATGTGACCCGTGATCGTCTTGGGCTTTCTAGAAACATACTGAGTGCCCCAAGGGTTGGGGACCACAAAGACGTGGTAGCCAAGTTTGGTAAAGCGGTCGATAAAATGCTTGGGCATTTTTTCGTCAAGATTAGTAAAAGCGCCGGGAATAAAGAACATCACCGGGGCTTTTTTCACACGAGCGCGGTGATCGGTTGTCAGCGCCATTTTAGTAGGAAGCGTTCGGTAGTAGAGTTCATCGGTAGTGACATTCCAATTGACCAGCTTGGCCCGCATTCTGTCCCATTTGGGATTGGGCGAATGACAAGAGCCCCAGACGGTGGAGAGATAGCCATCTTCGACATCAAAGTCGTATGAATTCTGATAGTTGAGGGCGGCATCACTCCATCCGGCCCACGCACTTCGCAAACCGAGAGTAAGCAGGAAGAGCACCAATAGCACTGCGCGCATGACGACTCCTTTTGAGAGTAGCTAAGATATGAAACGATTCTTATTTCATTGTATCGAATAACTTTAAGAGTCAGTTAACAATGAAGACGGGGTTAAAGTTTCCCCTGCAGCTTTTACCGGGGTAAAACGCTATGAAATATTTCCTCCTTTTATGCGCACTTTTTCATTTCGAGCTGGCACGGGCCCTCGAAGCGACACCGCTAAAAAACGCCGCCACACAGGCGCTAGAGAATTATGCCTTTGACCCTGGGGCCAAGTTCCAAACCGATGGGCTACTCGTTCTAAAAGGTGAGAAAATTATTTTTGAAAAGTATGCCCACGGCTTTAGTGCGACAAAGCCTCACCTCCTATGGTCTGTGAGCAAATCCTTTGCCAGCGCACTCATTGGAATCGCCACCAAAAAAGGAATCTTGAGTTTAGACACCTACGCCTACACTCTCGAGCCGCGACTCAACCGCCCCGAAGCCGATAGCATCAAAATAAAAGATCTGCTGCAAATGAGTTCAGGTATCGACTGGAGCGAGGGCTATGAGGCCAATCCACTAAAATCAAATGTCATTGCGATGCTCTACCTCGATGGCCAAAAAAATATGGCCCGCTACACCGCCAATCAAGACATGAAAAAGAAGGCCGGCAAGCGCTTTAACTATAGTTCAGGGGAAACCAATCTACTTTGTCATATGCTTAGAAAGGCCCTGGGAGATACTCAGCTTTATCACGACTTTCCCTGGGACGAGCTCTTCACTCCCCTGGGCATCACCAGCGCCACTTGGGAGCGCGATGGAGTCGGCAACTTTGTGTGCTCAAGCTATCTTTATATGACTCCAAGAGATGCCGCGCGCTTTGGACTCCTCTACGCGCGCGATGGAGTGTGGCAAGGTGAGGCCATCCTCCCCAAGGGTTGGGTCAAGGCGAGCGGTGAAATCGCGCCCGCCTTTTTAAAGACTAAGCTCTTGGGTTCTGCTAAGCGCGAGTCTTATGGTTACAGTTGGTGGCTCAATTGGGATTTACCCGCAAAGGATCTCAAGCGACCCTACCCAAGTGCTCCAGAAAATACCATGATCGCCTCAGGTCACCACGGCCAGATGATTGCGGTGTTTCCAGATCTCGACGCCGTGGTCGTGCGCACGGGAGAAGATAAAGACAAGCGCATCGATACGGACACGCTTTTAAAACTCGCCCTTGAAGTCCTTAAGCAGGAGAGCAAGTAATGAGACTCCCATTAATGATCTGCGCCCTATCGCTACTCACCCTCACAGGTTGTGAAATTCCTGGGGTCATTAGCTCATACTACGCAAAAGAATTTTGCTCCTGTCACTTTGTGATGAAGCAATCAGAGGCCTACTGCCATAACCACGCCTCACAGGTGATTCCAATCAAGGGCAAGCATGTCGATGAAGCGAAGATGACGGTCACCGCCTGGGCACTTGGAAAGCGCTACACCGCCTCATATTTAGGAGAGCGAGTTGGTTGCACAATAACCGAGCACGACCAATAAAATATCAAGACGCCCATAATTTAAGGCACTTTTAAAAGTACCCGAGTGGTGCAAACCACCAAAAATTCACCCCTATGGCCCCTACTCGGTAGTCCGGTAAAATCAGTTCATGACTTTTTGCCAGGACATTTAAAGCATGAAAAACCGGCCACTGCTGTTTATTATCTTGGGCTTTCTCCACCTTGTAGAGCCCCTGCTCAAACTCACGACCTTTAAAGTCATGACAGGATTTTCGCTTGAGACAATCCTTGGCAATATTGCCCATGGGCCCTTTGGGGCCTGGGGATTTTTTGAGTTTTGGCTCCTTTTTCCTATCGGGGGAATCGCCCTACTGGGCGTGAAGCGCTGGTCTTACCCGCTCTTTGTGGGAGTGCAGCTCTATTCTTTTTACTCTCATATCACTTATCAGCGCTATAGCTGGCCCTACTACAGCGAGGTTCCCCATTCGACATCGCTGATGATTCTCTTTATGAATGCTCTGATCATTCTCTACTTTCTCCTGCCCGAAGTGCGTCGTCCCTTCTTCGAGCGCGATCTTCGTTGGTGGGAGCATCGGGAGCGCTTTAACCTCGCGATCCCGGTCTCATTTACGGGCATGGATCCAAACTTGGTCAAGGATGCTCACGTGCTTAACATTTCTTTGTCCGGTGCCTTTCTCAACTACCGTGGTCCTGAAAAAGTGGGAGAGAAATTGCGTGTGAATATGACTTTTGAAGGCCTTCATATCAGCGTCGATGCCGTCATTATGAGTGAGCACATTTTTGATGGCCAAAAAGGAATTGGGATTCGCTTTAAGTATCAAAATATTTGGGAGAATCTCCACATGCGCACAATTCTACGCGCGATCTCAAAAGCTTCACGCAAAGAGAAATCAAGTCTCAAGTTTGCGGCGTAAGCGCAGGATAACCATCATAGCGGGTACTCTTTCCCGCGTAAGAATAGGGGGCCGCTACAATTGCGGCCCCTTTTATTGGTCGCTTCACAATCACTCGCCGGGTGCACTTCAGGCGCGCCAAATCAAGAATGCGAGCGAGCTCCTCGCCACTATCGTCGCCGATAGCTGCAGAGAGAGGATGGGAGAAATATTCGTAAAAGAGCTGCATTTCTTTGCGAGGCGCGGCCTTGCGCTTTTTGGCCGCACTCGCTTCTTCATACATGGGATCAAAGTAAATTATATCAAAGCTGGTGCAATTCTTTAGGTACTCTTGGGCCTGGGTGTGCACCATCTCGATGCCCTCAATCTCTAGGGCCTGGGCCTCAAAGTAGCTGAGCAAATAGAGATAGGGGTCGCGCTCCAGTGCGGTCACGCGCAGACCTAGAGCGTAGAGGTGAAGCGTGTCGCGCCCAGTGCCACAGGTGAGATCGAGAACAGTCTCAATGGGCGCCGCTCCTTTAGGTCTTAAGGCCTTGGCAAAGAGATCACTGGGAGTGCCCAATTTTTGCCGGCGCAAGTGCGCTAAAACACGCGCCCACTCGAGCTTTAAGTGACGTCCCTCGATGGCCAGCGCAAGCCCACCATCATGGAGCGTTAGACCAAAGGAGTCATTGAGCTGGAGCGAAAAACCCAAAGATTCAATTTTATCGCGCCAGCTGGCGTCTTCGATCAACAATTTCGAGGCATTGAGCTGTTTCATATGAGCATTATACTTGGTAAAGCCATGGGCCTCATGTTAGAAATAAGGGCAAATTTCACATCCAACAAAAGGTAGCACCATGGGATCAGGCCATAACTTGCCCTATAATCCGCAAGAACTCCAGCGCGAACTCGCTCGCTTTTATATCAGCGCCACTGAGAGCGAGCAAAAAGAAATGTTGGCAGAACTTGGGCTCTCAAAAATCGAAGACGTCTTTGCCGGGATGCCAAAAGATATTTTCTTCAAAGAAGATTTAGGCCTTGGCCCAGAGCTCTCCTATGAAGAGTTGCAAAAGCGCCTATTAACTATTTCCCAAAAAAATAATATCAAACCTAGCTTTATCGGCGACGGTCTCAAAGACTATGAAGTGCCAAGCATCGTAGGTTACGTTTGCAATATCAGAGGACTCACCACCGCCTACACTCCTTACCAACCTGAGCGCAGTCAAGGAACACTCTACACCCTATGGCTCTACAGCAGTGCTCTGAGTGCCCTCACTGGTTTTGAAGCGATCAACGCCTCTCTCTATGATCGCTCTACCTGTCTCTACGAGGCCCTCATGACGGCCACGCGTCTGGCGCGTGGTAAGCAAAAAGTTCTCGTTGCTAAAACTATTTATCCCGGAGATCTTGAAGTTGTTCACACCCTAGCGGCCGCAACTGATCTGGAAATTATTGAAGTCCCGGTCAACTCAAGTACCGGCACAACAGACCTAGCGGCCCTGAGCCAGCTCGTCGCTGAGCACGGCCCAGAGCTCGCCGCCCTTGCCTTCCCACAAGTGGGGCACCTGGGAAGCTTAGAAGATGTGCACGCACTTACGGACTTTGCCCGCGCTCACGATCTTAAAACAATTGGTTTGATCGATCCCATGCTACTTGCTGGGGGCGGACTCATTCGTCCAAGCAAGTGGGGTGCAGATGCGGAAGGTGTCGACATCATCGTAGGTGAAGGTCAACACCTGTGCTTAGGACCAAACTTTGGTGGCCCAGGGCTTGGCATTTTTGGCATTCGCTACAATGAAAAAGATAAACTCTCCATCCGCCAAACCGCTGGGCGCTATGTAGGAAAGGGAACCGACGAAAAGGGCAATAGCGCTCTTTGTATGGTTCTCTCCACTCGCGAGCAACACATTCGCCGTGAGAAAGCGACCAGTAATATTTGTTCAAATCAAAGCTTTGTCGCCACCATCGCTGGGGCGGCACTGCTCGCGCGTGGCGAAGAGGGAATTGCTAAGAGTGCACTTAAAGGCAAAACTAACGCCCATAAATTTGCCAGCGTGGTGACCACGCTCAAAGGGGTTGACCTCGCCTTTAATGAGACTCCTTTTTATAACGAAGTGGCGCTAGAGCTTGATGGAAATGTCGACACGCTCATTAAAAAAGCTGCTGTCGAAGGCCTACACTTAGGAGTCAATATCAGTGAGCGCACTGACGATGGGAGAAATATTCTGCTCGTCTCTTTCTTTGACCGCCAAACTGATGCCGATATTGAAAACTTACTGAACTTCTTTAAATCCCAGTTTGGAGTGGGCGCTAAGTCTGATGATGAAAATTCACTCCCAGAGATCCCGGCGAACTTCTGTCAAAATGAATCTTGTGGTCTGCCAAAGATTGAGGCCAAGACGCTTGAGAAATTCTATGACGAACTGGGCGCTCTCAATGTTAGCCCAGATGATGCCATCTATCCCCTTGGTTCTTGCACCATGAAGTACAACCCCTACATCAATGATTGGGCGGCTTCACTTCCTGGCTTTACTAATATTCACCCGCAGGCCCCACTTGAAGATGCACAGGGAGCGCTACAAATTCTCTTTGAAATCCAAGAGGACTTTAAAAAGATCACCGGACTTGCCGGCGTGACCACTCAACCAGTGGCCGGCGCTCAGGGCGAGCTCGTGGGTCTTAAAATGTTTCAGGCCTATCACCACGATAAGGGAGAAGCGCAGACGAGAAATGTCGTACTCATCCCAAAAAGTGCCCACGGCACCAACCCCGCTACGGCCACCATGGCCGGTTTTGTCACTAAGAAAGTGGCCGGCCAAGAGTATGGCATTGTCGAAATTAGCGCCTACCCAAGTGGTGAAATGGATTTTGAACACGTCAAAGAATTGGTGGCCAAATTTGGCAATCGCATTGCCGGCGTGATGGTCACCAACCCTAACACCAGTGGTGTTTTTGAGAGCAAATTTAAAGAAATGGCCGAGCTCATCCACTCAGTCGGTGGTCTTGTCTATATGGACGGCGCCAATATGAACGCCATTGCGGGTCACATTGATCTGAACGCTCTGGGTGTGGATGCCGTTCACAATAACCTCCACAAAACTTGGACCATCCCCCATGGCGGTGGTGGCCCAGGCGACGCCATTGTGGCCGTGAGTGAAAAACTGGTCTCCTATCTGCCAGGAGTACAAGTTCAAAAGAGCGCTGAGGGTTACTCGGTCATTCACCCTGAAAGAAGTATGGGAAGTATCCATCGCCATTACGGGAACTTTGCTCACAAAGTGCGCGCCTACACTTATATCAAGGCCCTGGGTACTGAGGGTGTGCGCCAGATGAGTGCCTTTTCGGTGCTCAGTGCTCAGTATCTTTTTAAGCGCTTGAAGAAATCCTTCCCAACTCTGCCAGCTGACACCGAAGTGCCACGCATGCATGAGTTCATCCTCACACTCACTCCCGAGAGCTTTGCTCGCATTGAGGCGGCCGGTACGCCCAAGGCCAATGCCATCGCCAGAATCGGCAAGCTCTTTCTCGACTTTGGTCTGCACGCCCCCACGGTGGCCTTTCCCGAGCAATACGGACTGATGATCGAGCCCACGGAGTCTTTCACCAAGGCAGAGCTCGATCGTTTTAGTGAAGTAGTCGAAGGAATTCACACCATGATTCACGAGCACCCAGAAGTGCTCACCACCGCTCCTCACTTCACGCCTATTTGCAAAATGGATGAAGTGGGCGCCAATAAAAACCTCGTTCTCAGTGAGAAGATCACCGGTCTTCCCAACTTGCCGCGCAATATAGTGAGTCCCAAAGAGCTCGCCAATATGCCAATCAATGAGGTCATGAAGCGCATCGTAGCCGCGCACGAAGAAAGAAAGTAAAAAAAAAGCCGCCCTTTTGGGGCGGCCTTTTTTCCTCAAGATAGTTCAACGAGGAACTCATCACACATCATAGATCACACGAACAACAACAAACGCAAATTACTATCTTGAATGCTTGAGATTTTAGTCGCGCCTTTGAACCTTTACTAGAGTGGTGGAAACTATTACAGTGTGCCAAAATAATCTAAGTCACAATTGCGTCTCAAACTAAAGAGGATCTCTTGAGCGAATTTAATCCCCGCGCTAAGCGCGCCACGTTTGCCATCATTTCTCACCCGGATGCCGGTAAGACCACCATGACTGAAAAGCTACTTTGGTTTGGAGAGGTCATTCGCACCGCCGGTATGGTGAAATCTAAACACGGCAACTTTGCCAAATCAGACTGGATGGAAATTGAAAAAGAGCGCGGGATTTCCATTAGTTCATCGGTCATGAGCTTTCCCTACCTCTCAGATAAGGTCGAACGTGCCATGCACCTACTCGACACTCCTGGGCACAAAGATTTTAGTGAAGATACCTATCGCACCCTCACCGCAGTTGAGAGTGTGCTCATGATGATCGATTCGGCCAAGGGCGTGGAAGAGCAGACAATTAAACTTATGGAAGTTTGTCGCATGCGCGACACGCCGATTGTTACCTTCATGAATAAATTTGACCGCGACTCAATGGACCCTTTTGACCTCATTGATAACGTGGAGAAGATTCTCAATATCCAATGTATCCCCCTCACCTGGCCAGTAGGTGACGGCGTAAACTTCAAAGGTGTCTACGACCTTGCCACCAAAAATATTAGAAGTTTTAAAGAGAGTAACGACCCTCACAACCCAACCATTATCGATGCCTCAGACTTAGACAGTGATGAGATTAAAAAGTTTCTGCCCGAAGTGGTGCGTGAAAAATTGATTGCCGATCTCGAGATGGTCAGCGAGCTCATCCCTGAGTTTTCTAAAGAAGAGTACCTCGCCGGAATTATGACTCCCGTCTTTTTTGGCTCGGCCCTTAATAATTTTGGGGTCAAGGAAACTCTCGACTTCATCGCTGAAAACTCGCCAGGCCCCAAGGGCAGAAGTGCTAAGCTCGCCCCATTTGATGAGCACGCTGAAATTCGCAAAGTCGATCCCAGTGAGAATAAGTTCACTGGCTTCATCTTTAAAATTCAGGCCAATATGGACCCGCGCCACCGCGACCGCGTGGCCTTTATGCGCGTGTGCTCGGGCAAATTCACCCGCGGCCAAAAAATCTATCATGTACGCGATGGACGCGAACTCAAGATTGCTACCCCGCTGATGTTTCAGGCCCAAGATCGCGAGATCGCCGAAGAGGCGCTCCCTGGGGATATTATCGGTCTGCACGATACTGGAAAATTTCAAATTGGCGACACCTTCACTGAAGGTGAGGCCATTCAATTTACAGGCATCCCATCCTTTGCCCCGGAGCTCTTTAAAAAGGTGCTTCTGAAAGACCCTCTCAAGGCCAAGCAACTTGATAAAGGACTCTCTCAGCTCTCGGAAGAGGGCACAGTACAGCTCTTTATTCGCTCCACCACCCGAGAGAAAATTCTAGGCGCCGTGGGCGCTCTTCAGTTTGAAGTTGTGAAACATCGCTTAGAGCATGAGTATAATGTTCGCGGAGACTATGAGTCTTATCCCTTTAGTGGCGTGCGCTGGCTGAAATTTAAAAATGACAAAGATAGAGATAAGTTCATCAGCGCAAATAGCTCAAATATCGTTTATGACCACAAAGAGCGCCCTTGTTTTTCCGTACGCAGTGAATGGGACTTGAAGCTAGCGATGGAGAAATTTCCCGAAGTGGAATTCTTTAAAAACTCAGATTATCGCAATTAAAAAAAGCTGCGGGCAAGACAGAGCTTGCCCGCAACTTAAAGAAACTATCGCAAGAAGGAGGAGATAGCGGCTGCACAGCTATCACTTCGGCGATAAGACTTTTGCATCGAGCGGTTTGGCACAATCTGATCGCGCAGAGCTTGAGCGCGACGAGCGGCCGCAATGCGATCCTCATGTGTCATGGTATTGAGCTCATCAGCAGGACCCGGACTCCAGTGACGACCTTCAGAACTCAGGGCCGCAGCAGCACTTCTTGGTGGCACCGCTTGCCCCCAGCCCGTTTGCGCTTTAAAAGGCGCAATTTTCTGCTGGAAGGTTTCAAAGAACTCTGACTTCTTAGCAAGGTCAGTATCTGAGAGACCCTCACCCATGGCCGGACGATAATCATCGACTTCTAGTCCAAGATCATCACACATCTTTTTTAGATCATTCAGAGCGCGCTCTGGATGGGCCAAATATTCAAGGTGATCGACCTTCTGAACCTTGCCTGATAGCGTACTGTCTTCGTTGAGGGCCTTATTTAGCATGGCGCGCACCAGGCGAATCTGTAGTGCCGACTCAACGGGATCTCTAGGGGCATTGAACATTCTAAACTCCGCCTTGCGAATGCGCGGGTCTACGCGAAAGGTTCTGCGCCAAGGATCGACGGGGCTTTGAATATCAAAGTCCTCAGTAATAAATTGCTCAGGAATAACGTCCTGATAATAGGCCGAGAGATCGAGTTGAACGTAGCGAGTCTTTCTGCCATAGCGAGTGTTAAAGTACTGCTCATTATAGAGAAGCTGCTTGAGTTCATCCTCAGTGCCGTTAAAGTTCTTGAGCTTTTGGGCAAGGGAATTAGATATTTCCAGTGGCTCTGAAGTGCGCAGACGATTATAGTGCTGGAACATCAAAGAGATGATCCCTCGGTGCTCATGAAAGATCGTCATAAAGCGCGCCATTGCCTTGGGATTGCCATCAAAGGCCGCGAGGTCAATGTTAATGTGACCACCACCAGTGAGAATGTGTGGCACGATATTATTGCTATCAAAGGCCTTAAATACCGCCCCCATATCTTCAGCTGTCGGGACAAATTTAGGAGTCACAAGCTCAACTGAACCCGAGCGCACAGAGCCGTCAATGATTTCACCTTCAGCACTGTAGCTGCGTCCAATACCATCCCACTCGACAATCCACTTGCGATTTTTGGGATCGCGAATTTCATAGGAGATATCTAGACCATGGCCGTGGCCATCACTTTGAACTAAAGAGGCCTCACCACTTCCTCCAAGATTTTTATGCAGATCAACCGCAACGCGCTCAAGCAGGGCCTTGCGCTCTTCGGTGCCCAGGTCGGCCGAGGTTTGGATCCAAGCTTTTTTATTATCTTGAAGTTTGTCATCAGAGAAATCGGCGTAGAGCTTAACCGGCATTTTACCCGAATACTCAATCCCAAGATCAATCTGATTCACATCCACAGGGTTTGCGACTAAGGCACGACCTGGAGGAGGATTAAAATTTAAGATGTCGGCCGTATCGGCCACAGAACGCTTAGGTTTAATATAGCGGCGCAGATCATTTTGAAGATTTGTGTGCTTAGTCCAGCCCACCATTAAATCTCTCAATTCACGTTTGCTCTGATCCGGTGAACCGGAAACTTGCGCGGCTTGCTCAATAAAGGACTTGGTGGCATCTCTAATGATAGCGCGCTTAGCAGTGCTAATAAAGGGAATGCCTCGCTTTGTCCAATTCCAAAAGGGAATGGTATAGCCGGCCTTGATTCCGGCAGCGTTCAAGTTATCAATCGCCTGTTGGGCCACTTTCTTTTTTACCCCGAAGCGATTAGAAAGATCAGCGGCGTCCCAACCGTTGTAGCTGACAGGACTGTAGAGAGAGTATTTAGAAATATCTTCCAGCCCATCAAAGTCATTGGCGGCAATACGAGCAGCGAGGGTGGTTTGCAGAAATCTTGCGAGCCTCAGATCTTTTGTGCCGGCACGAAATTCGACGGCCATCGTGTTTGCGCCAAAACGATCTCCCTCAAGGCGAATCACACCACGTCCTGTTCTTAATGAGGCCATTTCGGCGTCACTTTGAACTGACTTATAATTGGCAAACTCAATGCCCGTGCGCCCCTTAATACCATCAAGGACAATCAAGGCCTGAATGGCGCGGTAGAGATCAGCAAGCTTTTCCTCCGGGAGATTGGGATGGCGCTGAAAGACCATTCGTTGGTGACCTGGGGCCTGAAAGAGTGTGCCCGCATTTTTAAGTTCAGATCTAAACCACGCCACTGACTCTTCAAACTCTCCATAAGTGCCAAGGGGTCTAAAGTTTATCTCCCAACCACCCACACCGGTGCCGTGGGCGTCGCGCACGTACTTCTCGGCCGGGCCAAAATTTGGCGTGTAATCATAATAATTCTTAGTAAAGCGCACTCCTTGAAGACCTGGGAGCTGACTCTTCCAAAGCTTCGCGCGCACACTGGGCTTGATAAAAGACATGGGCTTTCCTTCCCAAGCCTCACAAAGCTTAGCAAACTTTTCATCGAGTTCACTCAGAGAAGCCGTTTCAAAGTTTGTCTCTTTTAAAAAGGCAAGGTCAAGCGTCTTAGCTTCGCCGTCGACATTCTTTACGTCTCGAGCAAGATCAATCACCTTTCCGGAGTCATCTCTAAAAGTGCGATAGCCATTGGCATCTTTAGCGTAGTTACTTAAGAAGTCGCGCAAAAATAATTCGCGCTTATCATCCGGCAGATTTCCAATGAAGTTTTTGAATTGATCACCACTAGGACCCATCGCTTTCAGGATAAGCCAGGAGGAGGCCTCTTTTTCGGCACCCCAAGTGACGCCACCTGCGAGATCACCATTGGCATCAGCGCCATCAACCATCAAGGCGCGCGCACTAAAGCCCACCCCACTCTCTTGAAGCTCACCATACACCTGATGGGCGGATCGATTGTTGATCGGATCTGCCGAACTTAGGGAGCGATTAAAAGAAGAGCAACTCGTCATCACCCCCAAGAGGGAGAGATAGGCCGCGCTCTTAGCAAAATAATTCTTTTTCATTCTAAACACCTTCGAAAATATAATTATCTAAAATAACAATTTTTCTCTTTAAGAATCTCGAGCTCATCGGCCAGCGATTCATCACTTCGAGCACGCTTTTCAAGCACACTATAAAACGCCCGCTCGAGACTCTCCCCGTCCTCGCGCGCCTGCTCTACTTCTTTTAATAAAGAAGTCCATGACTTTTTCTCTGCACTATTGGGGTCATCAGAGAAGATCTTCCAAAGTTTATGAGTGTCGTTGGGATTAAAGAGGTCAACTTTTTTAGTTTTTTGATCAGTTGAGAGCTTGATGATTTGGCCATAGAGTTCACGACTGGCCTCATCAGCGGAATTTCTCATCGAGAGAAAAAGAGCAAAGGAGCGCTCTTCTTCGGGCCTTACAAAGCGACTTGAAACGCGCGAATAATCACCTAGACCTGCGGCCTTTAGTTCCCTACCAAGATATCGCTTTAAATCACTGGGGCGATTGGGAATCAGCTCGAGTGCTTTTTTATTTGCTGGCCCGACAATACTTCCAAGCGCAAAATGAACTCCCGAGCGCGCGAGCTCTGTGTCCACACACTGAGAGCAAACCATCACCGCGGACGCTGAAGTGCCGTAGCGATTTGAAAGATAAATCATTTGATTAAAGAGCGTGCCCAATTGTTTTTGATTAAGCTTTGAATCATCATTAGCGAGCAATCTCAACATTTGCCTTTGAATCTTAGCGTCGCGATTGCCTTCAACTTTAAGCGCGGCCAGACGTTGATAAAGAACCCCCCCACTTAAGATCTCTCCCTCACCTCCCAGCGAGCGCAGGACTTCTGCTCGTGAAGCAATCAGTGAACTTGCTTGTGAGGAATTAAATCCCTTGCGCAAAAGCAACTCTTCTAATTGAGAGGAGGAATGAACGAGTGCATGCATCACACCAGCGGCGTGCACCCCTGGGGCAGCAGCAATAAAAGCGGCTAGCGAGACTGCCATCGCTAGCGGTCGAAGTCGTTTCATGGTCATTTTCTCTATCCTTTTGAGTGGTTCCTGATCCCACTTATCGGCCGTAACGTCGCTATACTTGAGCAAATAAATCAACTCATTGCGTCCTGACTAACCCCTCAAAAAAGCATGTAATGGATGGCCAAAAAAACCGGAGCGATTATGTATATTCGAATACTTAGCCTTATTACGGGCTTAATTTTCAGCACCACTCTTAGCGCCACAAGCGGCCAAATTTATCTTAAGGGACTTAAATTTGCTGAAAACCCTGAAGTCGAAGGTGAAATACCATCAATGAGTAAGGCCATGCGCCCGGGCCCACTTTCTTATGCTGGAGGCATGAATAAACTCCTGCCCTATGTGATGCCCTCGCCCTACCAAGATAATGCTGGCTCGTGCCTCTTTATGTCCCACACCGCTGTGGCCGAGTGGTGGCTCTCCAAGCTGGGTCAAGGCCAAAAGATCGATTTATCTGAGCGCTACTTTATGAATCTCTCTAAGGCGGGCATTGGTGATGAGCTGATCAGTGATTGGCGCACAGACACCATCTATCGCCTCAATTCCACCACCCAAATGATGAGAAACGCAGACTTTCCTTTTATGAAGGCCTGGTATAGCTATGATCAAAGTGGTGATCGCGTTTTCGCAGGACCAAATACGCCAGGCGCTTACTACGGACCAGCGGCCAATTGGATTATTGGACTAGATCATCTCAGTGGCGCGCCAATTCCTATGCCCCACTTCTCGCGCACAGTTTTGCATGCCGATCCACAAGGCAGTCAGTGGGCGGTCAACAGCACACCCGACAATATCGTTGAGCTCATGAAAGAGTGGTTTGATAAATATGAAGCACCCCTCATTGTGATCTATAATCATCACGCCTTCTGGCATGCGGTCATGGTTGTGGGCTATAACGACCATGTCTCGAGTGAGAATTGTGAGTTCACGACAACTTTCACAGATACCCTCCTTAAAAAGGCTCAGGAATCTAGGACTCTTGCAGAGCAAACACAAGACCCTGATGAAAAACGTCGCCTGCTCTCAAAGGCCCGTCGTGATGAGCGCCGAGCTCTTGAAGTGAGAGTAGAAATGAATAAGCGCGGCGGGTGTCGCGGCAAAGGAGTCTTTTATGTGAGAGACTCTCTCTACCCCGACTCAAGTCTACCTCTTTATGACTATGATCCAACGACAGAGGGAGAAGAGGAACACTTGGTGGCGCCCATTATCCTACGTGAATACGAATGGGCCGAACGACTGGCCAATCACGTGATTGGAATTACCGCCCAATGAGAGAAGCCTTCTTAAATCGCTTAAAGAAAAATTACTCCCACCGCTCAAAGTGGGCGCGAAAAAATAATATTGATGCCTATCGCCTCTACCATCATGATATTCCCGAGTATCCCTTTATCGTGGATTGCTATGGGCCCTACTTTGTGGTGTGGAATAAGCTTGACCCCGAGCGCGATCAAGCGCTGCTTGCGAAAGTTGAAATTCTTAAAGTCGAGATTATTGATATTTTCGCTCTCAACGAGAGTGACCTCATCTGGAAAGAGCGAAAGGTTCAAAAGCGAGATGATCGCTATCACAAAATCTCTCGAAAAGATGAATTCATTGAAATCACTGAGGGCGAGCGCCGCTATCTATGTAATCTATGGGATTATGTCGACACTGGACTCTTTCTTGACATGCGCACTCAGCGAGACCTCATTGAAAAGCAGCTGCGGCCAAAGAAGATGCTCAACCTCTTTAGCTACACCTGCTCAGTGGGAGTAGCGGCCGCTCTTTCAGGGGCCAAGACCACCAATGTAGACCTCTCTCATACATATCTCGATTGGGGAATGGAAAACTATCGCCTCAATGGTCTCAATCCCGGTGAACACCAATTTCTAGCGGGATCATGCCTTGACTTTATCAGTGAAAAACCAAATGAGCGGTTTGATCTCATCTTTCTTGACCCGCCAACATTTTCAAACTCAAAGAGAATGCAGAGCGATTTTGATATCGTCAAAGATCACGAACAGCTCATTACTGAGACGACAAAGTGGCTGACAAAGGATGGACTCCTACTCTTTTCCACCAATAAGAAAAAATTTAAGCTCAGTCATAAAGTGATGGAATCTTTTCAAGTTAGAGAGACGAGTTCTCAAAGTATTCCACAGGACTTTAAGAACTCATCGATACACAAGAGCTATCAAATCAAATTACTTAACTAATTCAATTCCCGTGGCCTCACTAGTAGTGGTCACACTCACCTTTTCGCGTCTGCGACGATCGCCATCATCGACCCATTGATAGGTGCGCGTCTGATGTGAAAAGTTCTGCGTCGGAGCAAGTGAAACCTTAAAGTCATATTGATTCATAAACTTGCGGGCACTATCGGTGCATTTTTCACCTTGATAGTCAGTGCGTCCAAGACAAGCACGCACCTCACCAATTAAGTCCCAAATGAGCTTTGGGTCATATTGATTAAAAAAGCGATTTTTATGGCCTTTAAAAGTCCAGGAACTGCCGTTCTTACCAAAAATAATGGAGGACATACTCACTTCATGCCCGTGCTCATTACCAATGATTTTATAGGAGACAGGAATATTGAGCTTGAAAGTGGCATCGAGCTCTTCGGGATAGAAACCTATCACTTTCATCATCGCAACTCCATAAGGAGCGCACCCGCCGCCAACTTTGGCCCATTCACTTTGCTGGCGATTTATATAACTTTCATAGGGGTCCATATTATTGGTGAAGTAGAGGACATCGCGAGGGTCTCTTTTTTTAAGCTCAGCAAGCTGCGCACCTTTAGGAAAGTGAAAACCCTCAAAAAAGTCGACCATCTGCTTGAGGTCATCACATTGCTCTTGGTTAATCTGCATCCGAATATAGCGCGGTTTTTCACGCACACGCCGTCCATTGGAATCCTTCACGTGCCTGCCTTTTAAGTAAGTCAGACGCATGATATTTTCGTCGCCACTAATGATGTGGCCATCTTCAAAGTCATAAAAAAGTGAGCCAAGACCCAGTTTCTTTTTAAAAACGATTTCTTTATCGACCTCTCTAAAGTCTTGCCCGGAAAAGCTACTCCAGCGCTGATACTTCTGCCCATTACTGAGTGTGCAAGAGATATGTCCGATCGTATGTCCCATCGAAGAGCGATAGTTAGAATCGAGACTAAATTCCTCATTAAAGTCATCACGACCCTTAACGGTGAAACTCTCACCGACCACGCCTGCCAGATAATTCTTTAGAAAACTCTTAAGAGTTGACCTGGGAGTCGACCAATCAAGTGGAGACGTTGGCGGATATGCATAGACGTCTAATGTACCGGCGGCACTGACGTGAGTCGTAATAAGGGCAGCGAAAAGTCCCCAAGGAAGGTAGAATTTCATAACGTCTCCAAAAGAGAAATAAGCACATAGGCAAAGTTCAAATGAATCTATTGATTGATAACATCTTAGTCGTTCCTCTGCGGCAAACGACAAAGACCGATAAATTTACAGAGATGTCTGAGAATTAAACACCGCTGAAGGGCCATAGCGTGACCTAGATGAATGCTTGTCTATTCTTTAGACAGTGAGCGAGCATCTAAGTGTTAGATAACAGACAATGTTCCTGGCCTGTCTTTCGCACTATAATAGCTTATGTTTTTCTATCGCCACATACACATTCTGATTCTCACTCTGGCGCTTGGACTCTCCTATGTCATGCATAAGGGGCTACATTTTAATGTGGGACGCACGCCTGCAAGTACCCAGCAACCAGACCCCAACCGCTGGGAATTAAATTTTGGAAGAATAAAGAGGATCTGGGGAGTGTATGAGTTAAAGAGTGAACTCATTGCCGGTGAAAAACCCAAAATTCTGGCCAATGCCATTGTCAAAGATGACGGCCTTCACCTCTTTAGAGAGATGAATCAAGGCCCTACAAAGACAGAAATCATGCACTTAAAAATCCCTTTCAAGAAAACCAAAATTGATCAGAAAGTGGATGAGCTAGAGCTCGTACTCGATGAACAGACAAAAGAGGCTTTGCGCTCATTTACCGGAGGCCGAGAAGTTGAAGATATTGCGTGTGAAAAGAAGTGGCAAACCCTCAGTTGTAGCGCCAAGCTAGCAGAGTTTCATGGCCCACTTCCTCACACGAGTAATACTTATTCAGAATAATATCAGAGGATAAAATTCTCCTGCTCTGTTGAGACAAGCACTTGTCCACTGCCTGTTGTGATCTCACCTAAGAGATAAGCCTCTTCACCACACTTAGTTTTTAAGAACTCTACCAATTCACTGGCCCGGTCGGTGGCAATCACTAAGCCTAGCCCCATATTCCAAGTTTGATACAAGTCTTGGGCGGCAAGTCCAGAGCGTTTGGCAAGAGTGTTAAAAATCTGGGGACGCTCACTCTCAGTGGGAAGACGTGTGATCTTGTAGTCTAGCTCAGGATTCATTCGAGCAATATTAGAGAGACCTCCACCGGTGATGTGGGCCATACCACTAATGAAGATCCCAGAACTTTTTATATCTTTAACGAGTTTGTGATAAATGCGCGTGGGGCGCAGAGCTTCCAGATAGAGTTCTCCATCCTCTTTAGTAATTAGCTTTCGCACTAGCGACAGTCCATTTGAGTGTACACCACTTGAAGCAATTCCCACCAGGCCCTGACCTGGCCTAACGAGCTCACCACCAAGGAGATCTTCTTTTTTGACTTCACCTACAGCAAAGCCAGCAATGTCATATTCCCCTGGGGCGTAGAAGCCGGGCATTTCTGCGGTTTCACCACCGATCAATGCGCATTCACTTTGCAGGCACCCCTCAACCACTCCGTCAATAACGGCCTCACTGGTTTCGAGCTCAAGGGCGCCACAAGCGAGATAATCCATAAAAAAGAGCGGAGTCGCTCCCGTGCAGAGGACATCATTCACACACATCGCAACTAAATCAATTCCTATAGTCTCATGGCGGTTAAGTTCAAAAGCGATTTTGAGCTTTGTTCCAACTCCATCCGTTCCGGCCGCCAACAGACGATCGCCCATATCATAGAGACAGGCAAACCCCCCGACTCCACTGACAACGCGCTTTCCATAAGTGCGCGCGACCTTTGCCTTAATGCGCTCGACGAATTCGTCACCTTTTTCAATATCTACACCGGCATCTTTATAACTCATGCTCATAACAACTCCTAATGTCTAAAGTGTCTCTCACCAGTAAAGAGCAGTGACAGACCATGGGATTCGGCCGCGGCCACCACTTCAGCGTCGCGCATGCTTCCACCGGGCTCTATAATGTAGCGAATTCCATACTTGGCCATCATCTCAATACTGTCGCTAAAGGGAAAGAAAGCGTCGCTCACGAGTAAAAGCTCCGAGAAATCACTCACTCCATTTTCACGCGCCTTATTAGCGGCTTGTTCAATACTCACCAGGCGATTGGGATTACCCATACCAGCGCCCACAAGCCTGAAATTATCGCCATTTAATTCAAAAAGAGCGATGGCATTACTTCGCAGATGTTTTGTTACAGCAATGGCGTGACTGGCGTAATTAATCCAATGCTCAGGAAGTTTTGAAGAAGTTGTATCGCGGGCCAGAGAGGCAAAAGAAGTATCCTCTCCTTGAACTAGCATACCACCGTCAATACTTCGAACCATCATTGAATCTGGCGCACGCTCAAAGTTGCGCGTAAGCAAACGGACATTTTTCTTAGCACTCATAATTGACTGTGCTTCAGAGGTGAATGAGGGGGCAATCACAACCTCAATGAAGTTTTCACTGAGGTATTGGGCCACCGCCTTATCAACGGGGGTATTAAAAGCGATGATACCTCCAAAGCTACTCACTGGATCCCCACTCCAAGCGAGCTTAAGTGCGCTAAGTGCATCGTCAGCGATTGCGGCCCCACAGGGATTGAGGTGTTTGATAATAGTCACAGTGCTGCGCTTGCCCCTAGTGAGCTGATGAAGATCATAACAAGATCTAAAAGCAGCATCGGCGTCGAGCAGATTATTGTAACTAAGCTCTTTTCCCTGTAGTGGCACAGCACCGGCAAGACCATCAACTAGCGGATGAGCATAGACCCAAGCCTTTTGATGCGGATTTTCACCATAGCGTAGAGTCTTGGCATGCCCTGGAGTTGCGAGCATAAAAGGCTCATCGGCCTTCCAGCGAACACTGAGCGTCTCGGCGATCACAGATTCATATTCAGCAGTATAGCGAAAGGCCTTGAGTGCCAGGGCCTGGCGAAACTCTCTAGAAGTTGAACCACCACACTCTTCAAGTTCACGGGCCAGCGCCTCATAGTCACTTGGATCAGTCATCACAACCACTGAATCAAAATTCTTAGCGGCTGCGCGAACCATCGAGGGGCCACCAATATCGATATTCTCGATCAGGTTCGCGTCCTCAGATTGCTCTCTGGCCACACGAAAGAAGGGATAAAAATTACAGCTCACTCCATCAATAGGCTCAATTCCTAGCTCGCGTGCTTCCTTTTCATCTTGCTCATGACCACGACGGTATAAAAGGGCGCTGCTAATTTGAAAACTCAAAGTTTTCATGCGTCCACCAAAGGCCTCAGGGTTGCCAGTGATCGACTGAACCGTCGTGACATGAGCGCCATGGTTAATGAGTTCTTTCTCACTGCCGCCACTAGCGATAAGTTCGATATTAAATTTCTTGGCAACACTCACCAAAAGCGATAGCTGGGCTTTATTGGTCACTGAAACCAGAAGTCTTCTAAAGGGGATAAGCTGTGTTTTCACGATAAATTCCTTATGATTGGCCAAGATAAGTTAACATTGATTTAAAAATTTTCGCTCCATCTCCTGGGGCCTGATAGTCTTTCACCGGGTTTCTCGCAGTGGCCTGGGTGAGAAAAGCTTCAGGATGAGGCATCATTCCCAGAATCATTCCGCTAGGATCAGTGAGCGCCGCTATTTGATCGGTTGAACCATTGATATCTTCACTATAGCTCAGACAATCAAGTCCAAGCTCTCTCACCTTGGCGTGAACATCACTCGAGCTAAAGAGAAGTCTTCCCTCTCCATGCCTGACTGGCAACTCAAGACTTTCACCTCGTAGAGGTTCGAGCCACTTACAAGTCGTCTTTGGATTGACTACCAGTTTAGACCAACGGTTGATAAAGTGTCCGCTTTCATTATGTGCCAGAGCGGCACTTCTCACTTCAAAGGGAAAGGGTAAGAGACCGAGCTTGGTGAGCACCTGAAAGCCGTTACAAACTCCCAACACAGCACAACCGCGTGAGACGAACTCTCTAAATTCTTGCGCCAGTTGATACTTGATTTTAGTCGCCAAAATAAGCCCACTTCCAAGCTCATCGCCAAAACTAAAACCACCTGGGATGAAGAGTCCTTGAAAAGAAGTCAGCATCTTGGTATTGGCCACTAGATCGTTAATATGCACGATTTGAGACTGTCCCTGCGCCATTTCAATGGCCCGAGCGCTTTCGCGCTCACAGTTAATACCATCACCAGCTAGAATGAGAAATTTAGGTTTCATGACCACCTCGATAAGAAGGCACTCTTAAGTTCAGTGCCGGCCAGGGCAAATTCCCCCGCTTTCTCAAGTGAAAACTGAGAGCTGACGGTGCCAATTTTTTTACATTCATCACCAAAGAGCTCTTCAAATTCCGGTGCTCTTTGCGGGGACACACTCATGACAAAAGAGCCCATAGATTCTCCAAACCAAAACAGCTGGTCGGTGAGGGCCTCGGTCTTATCATTTAAGAGTACGCCTAACTCTGGTCCGATCATAGACTCAGCAAGGGCCACGGCCATTCCTCCTTCACTTATGTCGTGACAAGAATGAATCAAACTCAAGGAGTGAGCGTGATAAATTTTTTCATAGCGCTTTCGCAGCAGTTCGAGATCGACTTGATAAAATTGATTCGTCTGTTCATCTTCTACTTTGTAGAGAGAAGAGAACTCTGTGGCCGCCAAGGTAAGTCCGTCGCTGGGGCGATGACCTAAGAGATAGATCACATCCCCCACGTTTTTAAAGGAGGTGTCACACAAGTGAGCCATCGGAGCGTAGCTCATGCCGGTGACCAATAAAGTTGGTAAAATAGAGATGACCTTAGTTTCACCTGCTTTATTTTTACCGCGATAATCATTTTTCATACTGTCTTTACCAGAGACCAGTGGCAGACCATAAGAGAGACAAATATCATAGAGGCCTGCACAGGTGCGAACCAGTTCACCCAATTTGATATCGCCATCAGGGTTCTTTGCTGACTTCACTGGGTCTGGCCAACAGAAATTATCGAGCAGGCACATTCTCTTAATGTCACCACCACTTCCCACCATGCCCCGAACACATTCATCCACACTACGAAGGGCCATGAGGTAGGGATCAACTAGGGAGTACTTCGGAGAGAGGCCACAGCCTACACTAATGGCCCCATCTGGACTTCCACCAAGTGCTCCTAACCAAAGCGCCCCACTATCATTAGGACCATGGGAGTGAACACCACCAAGGGGCTTGAGTGCAGTGGCCGCTCCCACTTCGTGGTCATAGCGCCTTATAAGTCCTTCTTTTGAAGCAATATTGGGAGAAGAGAGCAAGCTTAGTAAGGAGTCTTTAAAGTCACTAGGCACTAGCGCCTTACTCTCAGGTCTCCAGCTGGTGCGAGCTCGAGGTCCATTATAACGGGCTTCAAGTTTCATTTGAGGTAGTGCCTCGTGAAGCCAATGAAGGTTTAGGCACCCAACTAGTTTTTGATGATAGAAAACTTCGAGGTCTCCAGAATTTGTAAATTCACCGAGATCAGTAGCACTGACTCCTCGCCTACGGGCCAGCTCTTCAAAGGCACTTGCATGGCGAGATGGCACCGCAAAAGTCATACGCTCTTGAGACTCACTAATCATCAATTCCCAAGGAGCGAGTCCCTGATACTTAGTGGGGGCCAAGGCGAGGTCAAGCTTCGCGCCATTTGTTAACGTTGCCATCTCTCCTATACTTGAAGAGAGACCACCGGCACCGTTGTCGGTGACACAGCTAAAGAGTTCCAAGTCTCTGGCCTCTAATAAAAAATCCATCACGCGTTTTTGAGTGAGCGGATCACCAATTTGCACGGCAGTACTGGGAGAATTCTCGTTGAGTTCGAGTGAAGAAAAGGTAGCGCCATGAATGCCGTCTGCCCCAATAGCACCGCCCACCATATAAATGCGATCCCCCGGGGCGGCGTTCTTTTGAGAGGTAGGTGTGCCACTTGTGAGCTGATGAGGCATCGCCCCCACAGTGCCAACAAAAACTAATGGTTTTCCAGCATAGTCTTGATCAAAATGAATGGCACCATTGATGGTGGGAATACCAGACTTATTGCCTCCATCCTCAACTCCCTGGTGCACGCCTTCAAGAAGTTGGGCCGGAGTGAGCAAATCGGCGGGCATATAGGATTCTTCGCCTTTAAGGGGATAGTCGGGAGAAGCAAAGCAGAAGACATCCATATTCGCCACAGGGCGAGCGCCATAGCCACAACCCAGAATATCGCGGTTAACCCCCAAGATCCCAGTGAGCGCCCCACCGTAGGGATCTAGCGCTGAAGGAGAATTGTGGGTTTCCACCTTGATACACAAATCAAGCTCAGGATCAAAGCGAACAATACCCGCGTTGTCACTAAAAACGGAAACGAGCCAAGGGATTTGAAATTTTTCTTTAACGTCTTGAGTGGCCTTTCTAATTTTTGATTTAAAAAGAGAATCTATTTTCTGACTTCCAATTCGCTTCATTCCACTTGGAAGCTCTCCCTCTTGATAATCAATGGCCGCAGCAAAAATTTTATGTTTACAGTGCTCACTCCAAGACTGCGCAATCACTTCAAGCTCAACATCCGTAGGCTGTGCGGGAAGACCTGCACGCTCTCTGCTTTTAATAACCTGCTCGTCATTAAAGTGATCGCGCACAAAGTGAAGTTCATTGAGAGTCAGCGCCAAGCAGCGCTCATTACTCAAAGAGAGCAATTCATCATCACTCAAATTGAGATTAATAACTGAGTAATCACTATTGTGGTGAATATCTACTTCAGGAAAGTCCAGAAATTTCCAGTGATCGCGTTGCCACTGCTCGAAGGGGTAAAGACTCACCTGTTCAATTAAAGGATTGGCAAGACCTCCGTGGCAGAAAGTATTTAAAAGATTTTGATCGAGATTATCGCCGCCGAAAAAGTAGATCTTCCCTCGTGCAACTCGCGCCTTCAGACCTGCACAACTAAGGGCCTCCTCAGCACTATGGGCGCTATTATCAGTGACTCCAGGGCGAAAGAAAACTTCGGCAACATAGGAGATGGGTCTATCAAACTCAAACTCACCGGCACCCAGCAGACCCTCTTGTAAAATGGGATCAATAAAGAGTTCAGTCATCGATGAATCAAGACCAGCATCTGACTTCACTTTATAAGCGTCAGCGATTTGCACATAATCTAGAGTGCTAAGCCCCATTTTCTGGGCTTTAAGAGCAATTCTCTCAGCTTTTTTGGTGGGATAGCGATCTCTCACTTCAAGACGAGCTACGCTCATATCTTCTCCTGGGATAGAATGCGATTACTTAAGACCATTTCAAAAACTTGAGTATAGAGTTGGTGCTCAAGGGCCTTACCTCGAGAGATAAAGTCCAAGAGTGTGTCCCCACTAAGGCGTGGAAAGCTTCTTTGTGCGATGATACTACCGGCGTCCACCTCTTCGCTCACAAAGTGCACAGTCACTCCAGATTCAGAAATACCATCCTCAAAAGCACGCTCATAGGAATTAAGACCGGGATAGGCCGGCAGCAGGCTGGGGTGAATATTAAGAATGCGGGCGTTGCTCAATTGTGGGTCAAAAAATCTTTGAATAAACTGAGCTGATAAAATTCTGAGATACCCCGCTAAGAAGAGCCAATTGATATCATATGGGCCCAAGGCCATGAGTATTTTTTTTTCATGAGACTCGCGCGATTCCCCTTGCTCTTTTGGAATCAACATCACTGGAAGTTGATAAGTGCGCGCATGCTCCAGAATAGGGGCTTTTTCTTTATCGCAGATAAGCAACTTGATAGCATTTGAACGAGATACTTCACGGTCGTGATGCAAAAGCGCCAGGGCATTCGTGCCATGACCAGAAGCAAAGAGAGCAATACGAGCACTTGAGTTAGAGTCCAATATCACTCCTTGCGTGAGCTCCTTCAAATTTAATTTTTTGAAGTTCACGGTAGGCCTTCTCTCGCGCTTGCAATGGGTCACTCCCTATAACTGTGAGCCCAAGCACTCGTCCAGAAGAATTGACGAGTTGACCTTGTTCATTTTTCTTCACACCTGCATAGGTTAGAATTCCATCAAGCTCACCTTCAATTTTAACTTCATGCCCTAGTTTCATCCCCTTACCTTCCAGATCAGGATAGCCTTGTGAGACCATCACCACGTGAACTCCGGCGCCTTTTGTCGGTAGCGGGTTAACAGAGCTGCGAGTAAGTTCGCCACAGGCGCATTTTAAAAGGAGCTCATAGAGGTCAACGTCTAGAGTTGGTAGCATCAATTGAGTCTCAGGATCACCAAAGCGCACGTTGTACTCAATCACCTGGGCCTCACTTGAAGTGACCATCAGGCCAATAAAGAGCACACCTTGAAAGTGCAGATCATCAGCGATCAGTCCTTGCATACTTTTTTGCACGATCTCGCGGTTGATATAGTCCCATGCTGCGTTTGTAGGGAAGTCCAACGGAGTCACACAGCCCATGCCGCCAGTATTTGGTCCTTTGTGTCCATCGCACAGGCGTTTATAATCACAGGCGTAAGAGAGAACTTGATAGTTCTTGCCATCACATAAAACAAATAACGACATCTCACGGCCATGAAGGCGCTCTTCTAAGACCAGTCCCTGAGAGTGCACGCCAAAGGATTCATTCTTCGTGAAGTTAAAAATGGCCTCTCGGGCCTGCGCCAAAGTTTCGGCCACCACCACTCCCTTACCACCGGCCAGGGCGTCGCACTTAATAACTGGAGGCAAATCACTTCCCCAAGACTCAAGTGCTGCAATCGCTTCATCATAACTTCGAACGCTCACCGACTTAGCAGTGGGTATATTGTGAGAATTCATAAATTCTTTGGCAAAAATTTTTGAACTCTCAAGCATGCCCGCTTTCTGACTGGGGCCAAAGACCCTGTGTCCTTCTAAGCGCAGTCGGTCGCTCCAACCAGCTTCAATAAGTATCTCAGGGCCAATGACAACCAGTGAAGGGTCAATATCTTTGAGTTTCTCAGCGACTTCATCTAAAGTTTTTAGGTTAATCACGTTGATCTTAGAGCTGAGTTCCATTCCCGCATTTCCAGGAATCACACTCACTTCACTCACTGACGGCGACTCGAGTAACTTTAAGGCAATTGCATGCTCGCGACCGCCCGAACCTAAAACAACGACCTTAGACATCGATTACCTCATTCATCTTTTGAGCAAGCTCTGAGAGTTTAAGCGCCTCTTTGGGATGATAGTTAATATCCATTTTGAGCGCCGACTTAAGCGCAACGGCAAGACTGGGATAGAGAGCGCAGGCCAATCTTTTTTGACTATCTGTCAAAGGAGCTGGACGCTCATGATCACTTAGTAGTGACTTCCAGTTTCTCTCCCCACGAGACTTAGCAGTGGCCTTGGCCGCTTCCACGGCCTCATACCATGAACTGTGACGGTAAAATGAGCGCAACAATTCTTTCGACATGGCAACGCCTTCAAAATCAATTCTGAGTTCGTCTGGACCGATAGAATCAACCAGCATGAAGTGTCGACCAGATTCGTGTTTATCTTCAAAGGCGACTTCAATTTTACCATCCCAAAGATTAAGCCCAACATCATAAAAGTAATCTTTTAAGCGATAAGCAATTAAGGTGGTAAAGCTAATCAAACGCTCAAGCTCTCCGGTAGAGAGACCGGCCACTTCGCGCGCCGATTGATAACTCAAATAGCGATCAGTCGTTTCTAGTTTTGTAAAAAACTCAATGATAGGTCGCTCAAACTTAGTGCCCGGCTTAGGGATGCTCTTTAGGCCTACCTCGTTGCGATACTTCTCATCCTTTGCTCTTTTAATTAAAGATGAGCCCTCGGGGGCACCGAAGCGAAAGACGATTTCAAGCGGCACTAACGTTTTCGTAAAAGACTTTTTATAAGCGGAGTAATCATACTTGCCATTTTTAAAGGTAGGCCTTTCAACATGAACTTTTTTAACTTTTAAATAATTTGAACTCTCCCCCATATTGAGAATTTTCCCTTGTGGATCACTAAAGCCCTCCAAGTGATGGGGAACCCCGATGTGCTTAAAATTTTCAAACATCGAGATCATATTAAAAGACTCACGCATATGTTCGGGCAAATTCCAATGTTTCCAGGTAAGAGAGTTGCCGAGAGTTCGATAGAGCATTAAGGCCATAACCGCAAGTGCTTCGCCCTTGCCAGCTAAGAGATCGGGCATTTCTCCCCAATCAAAAATGCTATAGCGATCTGAAAAATGAAATAGAAGATGATCAGGCGAATCCGAGGGAGCGAGTATATCCTTAACCGAGCCCTTATAAATTACGTCCGTGCTCATAAACTCTCCTTGCTGGCCCTAATTGCCACGACGGTGTTTGGCAAATTCTTCCCCCGCACTCACATCCGTTGGATACTTGCCGCTCAAGCAGGCCATACATAGGGATGGTAGCCCAATGGCCTCGTAAAGGTCACTCTGTTCGAGAAATATCACGCGATTGGCGCCAATGAAGCGAGCTATCTCCTCTTCATTGCGCCCACCTGCAATGAGCTCGCGTGGTGAAGGGAAGTCGATCCCGTAGTAACACGCATAGCGTAGTGGTGGACACGTCACAGCAAGTGTCACATCACTGGCCCCATAGCGCTTTAAGAGATCAATTATCTTTTTTGAAGTCGTTCCACGCACAATCGAGTCATCAACTAGTAAGATCTTCTTGCCCTCAATCTCCGAGCGCACCGGTGAGAGTTTCAACTCCACAGCGCGCTCACGCGCCTCTTGAGTGTTGAGAATAAAACTGCGCTGAATGTAGCGATTTTTGATCAGGGCCTCGCGGTAAGGAAGACCTAAGTCTTCGGCCAGAGAAATACTGGCCGTGCGGGAGGTATCTGGAACTGGACAGACAATCTCGGGATCAATTTCACCGGCATCAATAAGGGCCTGAATACGACGAGCGAGAACCTTTCCAAGTCCAAGCCTAGTTGTGTAGACGTTCTTTCCTTCAAACTTAGATTCTGCACCAGAGAAATAGATCCACTCAAACATACAAGGAGACTTTTGCGTCTCTTCTTTCTTTTGAGTGCAAAGCTCAGAATGAATCACACCATCTTTATCAATAAAAATAAATTCACCCGGCTCCACATCTCTGACAAACTCAAAGCCCAGAAAATTGAGCGTAACACTCTCACTCACTAAGCAGTAAGAGATATTGCCAGGTCCCCGCTCTTTTTTGCCGAGTACCAGCGGGCGAATTCCACCCGGGTCGCGCAGGCCAAAGAGCCCCTCACCGGCGAGTAGTCCTACCAGGGCGTAAGCGCCAGTAGCTTCTGCGACAATTTTCTTAGCGGCATTAAGGCCAAGTTGATAGTCAAACTTCATGGCCCCAGCTGTTGGATTACCAGCATAGCGACAGAAGTAGCTAAGAAAAATTTCCAGATCATTGTTGGTGAGTAGCTGCATTCCCATCTCACCCGTGAGCTTCCTGGCGAGCTCGTGGTAGTTCACGAGATTTCCGTTGTGAACCATTCCTACACCAAAGGGGTAGCCCGTAACCAAAGGTTGCAAATCTACTTTAGAGTCACTGCCGGTGGTTGCATAACGAGTGTGGCCGATGGCCATGCGACCGCGTAGGTTCTCTAAATTTTTTTCGTTAAAAACACTGGCGACGAGACCCAAATCTTTTTCACTTGAAAATTTATTGGCCTCAAAGTCATAGGAGAGAATTCCGGCCGCATCTTGGCCACGATGTTGGAGGGTGAGTAGACCGCGATAAGTTTCATAGGCCGTACTTGCAGTACCGGCTTGCCCACTTTCGCCACTGGCAATAATGCCGATGACACCACACATGAGTAGCTCCAAATAAAAGATGAGATTGAGGCGATAACAATCTCGAATTTTCACTCAATTGGCCAGCATTTTCCCAAGAATATCTAATGTTTTTTATTAGTTTGGCCTAATAGAGCGTGTAATTATTATCTGGATATTCTTCTTTATTAACGGTAAATGCTCTCAATTGGTAAACTCGCGAAATCTTGATCCACTTGGGGGTGATTCAAATGATTCGTTTTATAAAGATGGGCGCGGCGCTCGGCCTCGCTTTTTTAAGTATTGCCCACGCAGCTAATACACCTATTGACTGGCCAACTGACCTCTACGATCGTCTGCGCGAGCGCGCAGGTAATGAATGGGATCAGGCCGGAGCTGAATTACACTCCTCTCTTTTTGAGAGTCTAAGTGATCTCTCCTTGATCGAGACGAGTCTGGGACCAGTAGAAGTAGAACTAGGAGTAGAGCGAAAGGTCTATAAAAACTACGATCTGCTAAACTCCTACACTGTCATTGACTTCATGAAAGTTCCTATCAGTTGGCCAGTTCCACTTGGGGACGCCATCAGTGTTGGTGCTTCGTCGTTGCAATTTCAATTGGGCCTCACCCTCAGCCCCGAGCTCATGAATATACGCCAAGTGCTCCCAAAAGGACTGGAGACACTGGAAGAGACCACCAAGCTCACACTGGATCTCAAAGATGAAGTGGCGCGAATAAATAGTCGCGATGACAACGGAGATAGTCTTCTTGGCCCCATCGGTGAGATTCTGCCTTGGAATAGTGATAACCCACTGACCAGGGCCAGATATTATAAATTTTGGAATCTCTTCACTGGCCCCCTGAAGCTGCCCTTGAGTGCAACGAAACTCAAGCATGACCTCAGTATCGGCGAAATTATGAGCTACACGCTCAGAGGGCGCGTTGAACTTGGCGCGAGTGTTGGTTGGAGTGCCATTAAGATTCCTGGTGTTGACAACGTCACACCTGGGGTTGGTCTATCCACTTTTCTCGATGGCTCTCACCGCATCAGCGTGATGAGAGAGTCAGAGGATCAGGCCTTAATCAAGCTCACTCGCACTCGCTCTCATGGCAATAGTGCTAGCATCGGTGCAAGTCGGGGTAAGCATGTGCTGTTTGAAGGTGTGGTGGTATTAGGGGCGCGCATTGGTGAAATTGATGCCGACGTCATTCCTTTTAGTTTTAATATGCTCGACTCTGACTTTGAAACTTTTGATGTCACCTACCGCTATGATCTTTCAACGATTGAGGGTGAGAAAGCTTTTAATCAGGCCGTTTTTGGTCGTTTTGCTAAGAGTGATGAGCTCTCACATGAAGGCATGGGTGTTGAAAAAGTTGTGACTCGCAATCAAGTAGGTCACACCACAGCTAGAAATCACCGCATGATCCTCTCTTTTCTTGCTGAGCGCTCACACACAGTGAGTGAGAGCACACTGATTGCTCACGTGACACTTCAAAACGGAGAGCAAATCAAACTTCATCGCGCCATTTCAAGTAATGTTCGCGTGCGCGACACCATTTTGGGCCATAAAGAAGTTAAGAGCTACACTTTTAAGGCAACCCTAGATGAAGACCTCTACCGAACAGGGGACCAAGG
The DNA here is from genome assembly GCA_048264885.1 of Bacteriovoracaceae bacterium. GTDB lineage: Bacteria > Bdellovibrionota > Bacteriovoracia > Bacteriovoracales > Bacteriovoracaceae > JBLWXV01. Next base: position 493,672 of record JBLXCO010000002.1, on the reverse strand, counting down.
TCTCGTACTAAGACTAGAGGGCAAGATCGAAGACTCTCGCACTCGCGCGACTGAACTCTATAAATATATGGAGGAGATGGAAACGCTCGCAGGTCAACCCCAGTTCTTTCCCCGTCCACCCAAATATCGTCCGTGTAATAAAATCTCCAATGAAGACTGCAATCAAAAGCACGTGGCCCGCTACAAAGGAACTTCTTTCTACTTCCGTCTTGGTCTAACTAGAAAGCAAGTCGAGCGTTTTATTTCGACTCCAAAAGAGAAGATGTGGAGCACACTCGAGCGCGCCTTTGGCGTTGAAGAGGGCAAATGGTCAAGCTTTTGGAGACGTGCCTGGTATGGCACCACCAGATCACCTCTTTTGGCAACCAACCTCCCTCTGGGACTCTTAGATCTTCACATCAAAACGGGATCAAAGCTCATTCGCGCTAAATCTTTTAGAAGCGACTGGCTTGAGTTGCAAGAGCTCTATTTTTCTAAAAATAGAGAGAGTGAACTTGTTGAAAAGTTAACCACCCTCTTTACAAGTCACTACTTTAGCTACGAGCTCGCTCGTGTGCTACGCGTGGTACTTGAAGATGAGCCAGTTAGTTACTACCTGGCCGGTAATGCCTCAAGACTCTTTGGACACCTCTCGCGTTCAGGCACAGAGCTGGATCAATTGGACGCACGCTATGAGGCCATCGACGATGAAATCAATTTTGATAGTGTCTCTGGTAGAGATCTCGTTGATCAAAACTACCAGGTTAAGGAACTTAAAGTTGAGCGCCTCGATGAAGATACCTTTGCGATCACATTCGAACTCCCAGACGTCCCAACTTATCTCTACGTAAGCTTGGCGCGCACTTCAAATTGGAAGCCTTACAAGGAACTGGCCAAGTTTATTGTCGCTAATCAATTTGGAGAGCTTAAAAAGGGCGCCAACACTATTGTTGTCAAACGTGATTCTGATAGTGGAGTCGCTGGTGAGTTGGCCCCGGCCATGTTTGAGCTAGAAGATGATTGGGTCACTCTCTCCTTAGCACTTGGTAAAGACTCCAAGTGGGGAGCACTCAGTGATTACCGCTTTAGAACTGAATTCTAAAAAAAAAGGCCCCAAAAATGGGGCCTTTCTACTATCTTATTGGCAGTAATTTTCATCTCTAAAATAGCGATCACAAATAGAGATTGTACTTGTACAATCGCTGGGAAAAGGAGCGCTATAAGTGCGATGTCGACAGTTGCGATCTGGCAGTGAATCAACATAGACATCAAATGACCCCGCCGCAACCAGGTTATCATTATTAGTCACTGAGTACTCAACTTGATTGGTCCCAAAGTCAAGCAAGGGTCTTTGAAAGAGCGTTCTCACCCAAAGGTTAATATTCTTTGTACTCACCCCATTTTTCAGGCGAGAGCTTTTAGTGACACGCTTACCCGAGCCCTGAGTCACTGAAAGTGAAATCTCATCAGCGGCAGCACTGCCGTTATAGACCACTTTGGAGAACTCGCCCGGCATAAGAATATTCGCGCGACAATTAACTAATTTGTAGCTGCGCTTTGGCGCTTGCGAATCACTCTCCTTGCGATCATTGGGACACCATAGCCCAACTGAGCCAGAAAGATTGACTGATTCAAAATGATCTCCGGCCTTAAATTCAACTTCGGCCGCACTCACGGCCAGGGGGCCAAAGGACATGGCCACAAGGGTGGATACGAGAATCTTTCTCATGTTAAACTCCTATTTGAGGATAGATTGATGACAATAAGCAAACGTCTTATAAAGCTTACGCATTCACTTGGGGCCCGTCAAACCAGGCTCAGGGCCATTGTCTTGGTGAGTACGCTCTTCTTCGCAAGCTTCACATCCTCGTCAAAAGCTTGGGGGGCAGATCAGGAATCCGCGAAGCTTCTACCCTGCTCTCTTCTCTCAGATGATCAGGCGCCGGGGCACTGGTACCCTATGGATAAGAATCTCAAGCGGAAATCAGTCGCGATTCTGGTGCCAGGTCTCAACCTGAAGCCGAGTAAGCTCAATTCAATCGCGGCCCTCTATAGCGCCCACGCGAGCGAAGCTTTTGTAGTTGAACTCAAGTTTCCAGATGAGAAAGACACTCATGTAGATGCGAACTGGCGCGAGCAGGTTCATCACGCTTTATGTGTAGTTCAGAGACGGGCCCAAAGTTTGGGAGTCACAAAGATTCACGCCCTAGGCTACTCATTGGGAGCTCTGTCTTTGCTGGACACTCAAAACTCGCGCTACCGCGTAACTCCTACCACATTCACACTTATCTCTCCTGCTCTATATGAGCGTTTTTTCCCCTCACTCATTAAGTTAATTGACTGGATTCCCTTTGGCTCTTTGCCCTCTTTTAATCTCAAAGATTACCGGCTGCGCGCTTTTACCAGTCTAGAAACTTACCGTGAGCTGCGCCGCAGGCGCGATCACTTTTTTAGCAATTTAGATCATGTTTTGAGCTGGCCTTCGACCATTGTTTTTATGTCCCCAGATGATGAGCTCCTTGATTTTGAAAAAACCAAGGAGTTTAGTGAAGAGAGAAATTGGAGTTTCTTTAAATTAACCCCAAACCCTAGCAATGAGAGGACGATTCATCATCTCATTGTTGATCCCCCGTCCATGGGACGCGAGCAGTTCGAGTTCTTTGCTCAAGAACTAGGCAAACATATCGACTCATAAATTTCTAACTCCTTGCATTTACAAGTGTCAGGACTTGTCGGCCTATAGAGGTACAGCTTAGAAAACTTCGTGGTACAATAAATAAGACTACGCCATTTTCCCATTGGACCATGGTTGGAAAGTCAGTGATTTTTGCTAAGAATTGCTAACGATGAGAACACTTTTACTGGATAATACCTACTTCCCAGTAAAGATCGTGGGCTGGCAGAAGGCCATGATCCTCTTACTCACGGGCAGAGCAGAGGTGGTCCTAGACTACCAAAATCGCTCCATCAGAAGCGTGGACAACGTCTTCGCCCTTCCCATGATTCTCAAACTTAATCGTCGCCATCAGGACTCTAAGAGCGTTCGCTTTTCGCGCATGAATATTTTCTTGCGCGATAAGTGTCGTTGCCAGTACTGTGCCAAGGGGCTACCCATCAAAGAGCTGACCTTTGATCACATCATTCCTCAATCCCGAGGGGGTGCCACTAATTGGGAAAATATTGTGACCTGCTGTCAGGGTTGCAATACCAAAAAAGGCGCCAGAACTCCCAAAGAAGCCGGCATGCGCCTACTCAAAGCACCCAGGCGTCCCAACTGGTCGGCCAAGCTGTGCTTAAAATTAAAAGAAGACGATCCAGTAGAGTGGTACGAATGGATTCCAGGCAATCGCCCGGGAGAAACCCTCAGCATGCAAAAGGCCCAAGTGCTCTAGCGGGCCTAGTCTAGAGAATGCACATAAGTGCACAAAGCAGTGATCTCGCTTTGAATTTTCTTTCTTAAATCCTGAGAAAATTTTGCTGTCTCACTCGAGCCGTCACCTTGATAACGAAGGGTTCGAAGGGAACGGATGACTTCAGTGAGAGGATTATTAACCTTGGCAAAAATATGACCCGATTTACCTGCAGGACCTTTGGCAATAAAAGACTGCTTGTTCTTTACCTTATCGCTAATATCGTGCTGAATTCCAATATAGTAGCGCACCCCAAGCACATCGGTATTTATCGGAATAAGCATCAGCCTATTCCAAAAAGGCGAACCATCTTTTCGGTAGTTCAAAATATCTTGATAGCAACACTCGCGCTCACCAATCGCCTTGGCGATGTTGACGATATCGGCGTGCGAGGTCTCTGGGCCTTGAAGGAAGCGACAATTCTTGCCAAGAACTTCTTCGCGACTGTAGCCCGAGAGCTTGCAAAAATTGTCATTTACGTAAATGAGCGGGGAATCCTCTGCCTCCAAGTCAGTAATGACAAAGCAGTGAGCAAAGAAATCTCCACAGGAGCGTAGTATTTGTACTAATGATTCCATCTATACCTCAGCTCCACATCATAACATTGTCTTTAAACCTTGGATAGTTAAGGTCTAGATAGGAGTGTCACAATCTGGGCGAGATCGTATTTCTGGGCCAAGTCTAGCGGCGTGAGACCCTCTCTATTGGGCGTATCCGCCACCGCCCCAATACCAATGACAAACTCTACCACTTGGGCATTGCCCGAGAGTACAGCATGATGGGTGAGAGTATTGCCTTCATTATCAGCGCCATTAACACGCGCTCCATGGGCGACAAAGAGCTTCAGCGCCTCGAGCTGACCTTCATGGGCCAAGTCCATTGCCATGGTATAACCAGCACTATTGGCCAGGAGATTTGGATTAGCACCTCGTTTTAAGAGTTCTTGCATTACTTGCAAATGACCTGAGCCAACGGCGTAGGACAGAGCGCTCTGACCTGAGAGATCGATCCTTTTGGGATCGGCCCCCAGCTCAATTAACCTGAGGGCCAAAGCCTCGGAACCGCCATTAAGGGCACTCATGAGTGCATCTTGACCACTATGATCGACCAAATTGAGATCAGCGCCGGCCTTAATGAGCGCACCAAAAGCTTCTTGATCGCGCCTAAAACTCGCAATCATTAAAGCGCTGCGCCCTTGTGCATCTCGTGCGTTGACATCCCCACTCAGAATGAGGTCTCTAAGCTCTTTAGAGAGTTCTTTGTCACTATCGATCTCGGGCGTCTGAGATGCTTTAACTGTACCAACACTAGGGGCTTTAGTACTTGGCCGTGCAGCTTGCGTTGCCCCATCGTCAATTGACTCTGCTGGCGCTTGGAGTTTCTTGGCCACTGGTTGAGACGCCCCCTTGGGGCGCCACGAATAGAGGCCAATCGTAATGAGGCTCGCCCCTAAAAGGAGATAGGTCACGCGCTTCATTATTCTAGCGGAGCACTAGCTGGGAAAAAGTATTCAACACTGTAGTCAAAGCGCTCAGGCCCGCCAAAGTCCTCCACTAGCTTTTCCACTAATTTATTTTGAACAATGCGAGCATTCCCTTTACCACCAGTGAGTTGGTGAAAGATGCCAAAAGGATGAGTGTGTCCTTTTGAATAGATCACTCCAGTCAAACTAGAAGTGTGAAAGAGCGTGCCCGTTTTGGCCACAAGTGTGTTTTTGGTCAAGGCCCCTCTGAGGCGCGTGCGAAAGGTACCACCATCGCTGCCAGGCACAGCGACAACTTCTTTTAAGTGATTGCCCTTTTGATCGAGCTCACTTCTAAGATCCTTAAGGAGCGTGGTCATCAGAGCGCAGCTTGAATAATTATCCACGCGCTCACCAGCTCTCTTAGTATCTAGGCCACTCCCAGTATACATTTTCATTGAGAGCTCATTAGCATTATAACCTTCGCGTTTAAGGTCATGCTCTTTAAGGCGCTCACCCAAATATCCTTCAAGCCATAGATCAAAAGCTTTTTCACCACCAAGCTTCTCAAAAACTTGGTCGGCAATAAAGTTATTGGATTCGATATTCATGAACTTAAGATATTTCTTGATCTCAGGAGAGAAATGGTGAAACTCACTAACTAACGGATCGGCCAGATCAAAAGGCGCTCGCTCCACTCCCTCGACACTGCCAATGGAGAGATCGAGCTCTTCAAGATTGCGACGGATCTGCAACTCCTCAATAACGGACTCTGGAGTTTCATTAATAAAGGCGCGGTACACGGGCTTAAGTTTATTGTAAGCAGGCGTATGCCAATAGTCGTAGAGATTTCTCGCCGAGCGATTGGCGTCAATAACCACTACACTTCCAACATAGTCTTCGGCAGCGGCAAAGGCGCGGAAGTCTTGATTAAATGTTACTTTTGAAATGTGCTTAATATTCTTATTGAGCAGCTGACTCACAAAATAGAAAAGCTTGCGCTTAGAAAAAACGGGATCGAGCGAGCCTTCAATATGCAGGTGATCGCCCTTTAGAAAGAACTTAGTTTCAAACTGCCACTCGGGACCCAGAAGATCCATCGCCCACAGGGTGGTCACGAGCTTAGAAGTTGAGGCCAGGCGGACTTTCTTATAAATATTGTCCCCTTGCAGTTCGCCACTACTATCTTCAAAGCAAAAAGAGTGGTCGGCCTTATTCAGGCCAAAGTCTCTCATCAACTGATCATAGTACGGACCTGCCATAGCAGCGCTAGGGCACGACATGGCCATGATCCCACCAGTGAGTGCTAGTTTAAGTCCAATTTTTATGGCCTTTGAGAGCATAAAGAATTCCTTTTGTGATTCGCGTTTTCAGGCAGCTTTATAGCAAATTGCGCAGCACAACATAAGGCGGTGAGAAAGCTTTACATGCCCCTAGAAAGGCTTAAAAAACGGTGACTTAGAGCTTCCTCACTCGCGCTCTGCACCTCCATCATCGCGCGCGAGGTAAAGGAGGGCAATTTCTCCCCTTAGGCATTTCCTGAGCAACGTTTACTGCTCAGTCTCTAATATCCGATCGGCAGATATGTTCGCCTTCAAATTGAGAAAATCACTTCTAGCTAGACTAGAAAAATATGCGCCGTCTTCCAATGAACGAACTCTTCGCCCCCTAAGGGACGCATGAGGGATGGTGTGGATTATTTTTTTTGAGGTGTACATGAAGTTTCGTTTGCTAGCACTAATGGTGGTTCTTTTTTCTCAAACATGGGCCATGGCCTATGACTCTCAAGATATTTGGGAGAGCTATTTCCCTGAAGCCGATTGTGGCGCTCATGATTGCGCCAGAGATGTTCCCGCGCAAGCACTCTATCACGCCCTAGATGCGGCCTATAGCCTAAAGCTTGAAAAGCTTAGGTCTAAAAAATGGTTCTATATCGCGGACATGACTCAGCACTCTTCTAAAAAAAGAGGATATCTCATCACTCTTCCCCACGGCGATGTGACAGAAATGATCGTCACCCACGGCACTGGAAGTGGTGATGGCAAAGGCAATGCCGTGCGCTTTTCTAATGACAATGGATCAAAAATGACAAGTCTTGGTCTCTACGAGACTTCAACTACCTACTACGGCAATAACGGTTATTCTCTAAACCTGCATGGACTAGAAAATAGTAATGACAATGCCTACCCACGAAGAATCGTCGTTCATGGGGCCACTTATGCCCGTCAATCTCACGTGGATTCCTATGGAAGAGCTGGTCGCTCTTGGGGTTGCCCAGCAGTTGATGATCGCTTGGCCCGTGACTTGATCGACAAACTCAAAGGTGGCTCGCTCTACTACATTTACTCAAATCGCTAATTCACGAGCCACTTCGCGCGATACCGATCGCGCGAAGTGGTCCAATCAATCGACCCACCTAATTTTCTGATCTTAGTATAAAATCCTAAATTGGCCCGATCTAGCAGTAAGAACTCAGGCATTGGACCCTTCCTCCCTTTGATACTCACGCCTCCAAGAAAATCGCGCAAAAGCTCAAAGGGATTGTGATCAGGCACTGGATAGCGACCGGGTCTAGCGTAGGGAAGGTAGAGCTTTTGAATCATCTCAAAATGACGACGCTTGAGGGCCTGATCATCATCTTCCATGAAAAGGCCCAGTCGGTAAGCATAGTGTTCATAAGTATCAAACTCATTCATTTCAACGGCGTAGAGTAAACGCACGTATGAGCGAATAAATTCTTCGCTAAACTCTCTGGTACTGCCAAAGTCGAGCAAGATGATTTCACCCGGGCGAAAGAGATAATTTCCATTTTGGGGGTCTGTGTGAAGGAGACGCTTTTCATAAAGGCCAAACATGTGCATGTCATAGAGAAGTTGGCAAATTTCATCGCGCTCACTCTGGGGGAGTTCCAGCGCTTCTTCAAAGCTTAGGCCGTGAACAAACTCACTGGTGAGAATATGCTTTGAGCTATACTCTGTGAAAACCTTGGGAATGATCACCTGACTAAAGACGCCTTCATAATCTGCGCGAAAGCGCATCATACTCCTCGCCTCTTGGTGATAGTCACATTCTTTAATGAGGGCCTCGCGCAGTTCGAGCAAAAGCGCTTCAACATCGGGTTTTCCAGGGACCAAGAGCGAGACAAAATCGTGAAGTTTATCGAGATTTTTAAAGTCAGCGCGAATGGCCGCCTCAATATCCGGGTATTGAACCTTAACCGCCACAACTTCGCCACTTTTAAGCGAAGCCTCATGAACCTGACCAATACTTGCTGCGGCCACGGCTTCAGACCCAAAAGTCGCAAAGAGATCGCTGGGAGTTTTACCAAATTCGCGCTCAAACATCTCGCCAAGTTCTCTAGCACTCATGCGCTTAGAATCGCGCTGAAGAGTTCTAAAGAGTGTGCTGATCTCTGGTGGCAAAATAAGATCGTCTGTCACCGAGAGCATTTGCCCCAGTTTCATCAGGGCGCCCTTTAACTCTCCCATCGAACGCACCAACTCCGTAGCGGCTTTCACTCGGCGCGAATACGACAAGGCGGGAGTGGCCTTCTCAGAAATTTTTGATAATCCCATGTGGGCGGCCGCTTTGGTGAGAGAGACACCAACTCCGAGTGCTCGCTCGAAACGACCTGATTTAAACTTACTCATGACCTCTTCATTGTGCCTAAAAACATTGCATTCACCAGGCCCGGTTGGAGTTTGGCATTTACTAGACAGAGCGCTCCTCGCGAGCAAAGGCCCTGAGATAGCGACCGTAGGAGCGCATCACCCATAGGTGAACAAGGGCCTGACTTATACGATAGATATTCCACGACATGCGCGGCCTAAAATCGTGAATGGCGGCCAAAATAATTCCCATTCCCCCAAGCACTCTAAACTCTAAGCGCCCCTTGCCCTCGCGCCTGGCGAGCAGTCCCCCGCGAGTATAAAAGAGCACGCGCTCGCTATCACTTCTTTTTCGAGCGTAGCTAAGCACCAGTAGTGCCCGCTTAAAAGCAAAGAAGTAAAAGCCGATTACATCTCCTTTGATTTTCACTTTCAGTATGGGGGAGAAAAAATCACCTAAAAATTTCATATACTCACTGGCCACTTGATGAGCATCTAATTCGGCGCCAATTTCAAGTCTTTGAACAGAGCGAACCGCCTTCACTTGTGACTTAGATTTGGAATGCTTGATAAAGGCGTGGGGTCCTTCACTTTTTTTGAGCGCCCTTTCAAGCAGCTCTTCAAAAGGTCGATCCATCTTAAAACCCGGCAGTAGATGATCAGAGCGCGGTAGCAAAGTATGACCTAGAGACATAATGAGGGGATAGACTAAGTTCTTGGGCGCTCCCGTGACTGTGCTCACCCAAAGGCGTGAGAGCTTGGGGCTAAAAAAGGGGACCTTTAAAAAAAAGCGCTTTCGCTTCATCACCCGCGCGCAGGTTTGCATCATTTCAAGATAACTAAGAGCGTGAGCTTCGGCCAAGTCATAGACATGATTATGCTGTGGCAATTGTTGGCACAACTGAGTCAGAGCACTCACTACCCGCTCAAGAGACACGGGACTTGAGCGCGACTGGCACCAGGCCGGACACACCAGAACTGGCAATCTTTCGATCAGCCTTTTCATAATTTCTAAACTCGAACCACCAGGACCGGTGATGATAGCCGCTCGCAAAACGCTCACAGGAATCCCCGAAGCTTCAAAGACTTCTTCCACCTCGTAGCGACTGCGCAGGTGCTCACTCCATTGCGATGAATCCGCATCTGTGGGCAAAATGCCACCCAGGTAGATAATATGCTTAAGTCCGCACTTCTTAGCGCTACGGACAAAATTATCGGCCAAAATTAGATCGAGGTCTTGAAAATTGGCCTGCACCAAGGCCGCACTAGGAAGCATGGAGTGCACTAGATAGACTCCAACATCTGCCCCCTCAAGTGCACGCTCAAGATCGATGCGGCTAAAGAGATCACACTGGCGCCAGTCGATCGGGTCCTCGCGCGAATCTCTCTTGGCACCAGAGCGTGAAAGACCAATCACTGAGCAGTGCTCGACGAGGGAATCACATAGGGCGCGACCCACAAAGCCACTGGCCCCCGCAATGGCGACAGTTATTTTTTGCTGGCTTGGGCCGTCATTCATTTAGACTCCTCATTCACGTGATAATTCTGGCACGTGAGCTCGCTCTTGTGCTACCATAAATTGGTTATTCAAGGAGAGATACATGGCCTTTAAAAAAATTGTCATCACAATTGACTACACTCACCCTACTGGTCCCGTCCTAAAAAATATGGGCGAGACACTAAAATCAATGTTTACCGCAGAAGAAATCAAGCGCGCCAAAGTTGTGTCTATCATGAACTGGGGCGAATATTCTTTTGACGGCAATCCCGATCCCAAGGTCAAAAAAGAAGTTCTCTCTGATGTGAAAAAGGCATTGGAAAAAGCCGATAAAACGCTAGGGCTTGGGCTAAAGACAAAGCTCATTGAACACGCTGGTCGCACCACAAAATCAAATGTCCTGGCCCTGGTTGATTTTCTCGTAAAGTCAAAGGCCGACCTCGTCGTCGCTGGGACCAAAAATAAAAAAGGTCTTGGGGCCTATTTCTTTGGCAGCTTTGTTGAAGAGCTTAGCTTTCAAGTACCCTGTGCGCTTTTGACGGTTCACCCTGAAACTAAAGTTAAAAAATCAAAGGCCCACTATCTGCTCACTCACGACTTGAGAGAAGATTACAAGGAAACCTTGCCAAAAATTATTAAAATAGCCCAAAAAGGGGCCCATATTACTCTCTTTCACCATTTTGAAATGGGCATCGGCAAACGCTCTCCTGAATACGTGCACGAGCTGTTAAATCTTAAAAATGAGCGCGCTCATGAAATTCAAACTGCGCTCGCCAAGAAAGATGTCGAAGTAGATATTGTGATTGATACCAAAACGGGAAATACCTACCAACACATTATTGAGTGTGCCAAAGAAGTAGGGGCCACTCATTTGGTGACGACAGCAAAGGTTGAGAAACTTGGGAAGTTCTTCATCGGCAGCACTGCCAGAAAATTACTCAAGACTTCAAAAATTCCTGTTCTTATTATCCACGCTTAAAGTTCTTTGCGCCAAAACTCCATTGTTTTGGCGCTCTGAATTTTCTCGCCAAATTCCTTCCAATGATATGTCGTTGTAACTCCCATGCGCCTAAACCCCAACTCTCGCCAAAAGGGATCTAGATCGCGGTAGTCACTCGGTCGCCTAGGATCATCCTTGGCACGAGAGACACGACAAAAGCAAGCATAGCGATGACCTAGTTCGCGAGCGCGTTTAAGACGAATCTCCATAAACCATCTTCCAAGACCTAAAGAGCGATAATCTTTGAGCAAAATGGATTCACCAAAATAGTAGTAATCATCGGGATCGTGACCTGAGTCGATAAAGGGCCGCTTAAAAGATTCTTCTTCTTGGCAAAGAGAAAGAGCACTCGTCATCCCCACCATTTTCTGTCCATCTCTCACAACTCCAATCAAGGCACTAGAGGCCGTGAAATAGGTTTCCAGGTAGCGCTTCTCGTAGTCGAGATCACCATCATAGAGATAGGGGTAATCGGCAAAGACCTTGATACGAAGCAGGCCCAACTCGTGGACAATGTCGCGTGCCTCTTCAGGGGCTAAAATCTCTTTTGTTAACTCCAAGCTAAACTCCAGTGGGCAAAGTCTTTTGCCAAGAATTTATATATCTCTTACAATACTAAAAGACCTTCTCTAGGAAAACTCATGCAACTGATGCCAAAGTCGAGTTCGGCCGTCTTTAGACCTGCTATTTTTACAATTTTTATTTTACTTATCTTAACTGGAATGACTGGGCTCATCTACCAAGTCGCCTGGCAAAAATACCTGAGTTATCTCATCGGCAGTGAATCGCGCTCAAGCGCCTTAGTGATCGCAGTTTTTCTCTGCGGGCTTGCCGCTGGCAACGCCTTCTTTGGGCCCTACTCGCAACGCCACAGTGATCGCAAGCGCCTACTCAATACCTACGCCCTATGCGAAGCGCTGATCGGCGCCTACGCCATCGTCTTTCCCAAGGTCTTTGACATAGTCACTCCCCTGGTTTGGGGCTTTACGCCTGAAAATCCCTATCTCACTTTCTTACTTCACCTAGGGCTCACGGTCTTTCTCGTCTTCCCTCCCACTTTTCTCATGGGCTCAACGATCACCCTTTTAACTAAGGCGCTACCAGAAAAAATTGAGGCCACCAGCGACTTTCACGCCAAAGTCTATGGCATCAATACTGCGGGCGCATTCGTTGGAGTGATGCTCAGTAGTTTAGTGATTTTTCCCCTCTTTGGACTGAGTCTCTCTCTGACAATTTTTGGCATTGTAAATCTTTTATGCGCCCTCATTCTGGCGAGTCTTCCCTTAGTGGGACACACAATTGAAGAAGAGGGTCAAAAAGAAATTGAAGTTCAACATTTGCTCAGTAACACTGAACTACTGGGAATTACCTTTTTTTCAGGACTCATCATTATCGCCCTTGAAGTTCTGGTCATCCGCCTCTTTTCTTTAAGCGTGGGGCCCACGCACCTCTCTTACTCTCTCATTGTCGGTCTTTTTATTCTGACTCTCGCGCGAGCGAGTTTAGCACTTAAAGAAGCGTCTATTTGGGTACTGAGAAAGACCCTCTGGCCCGCGGCAATCTTCACTCTCATCTTTTTTTACTGTGCCCCTTTTCTTCCTTATTGGATTTCAGACATTCGGGCCTCACTAACCAACATTGAAAGCAATTATTATATTTATTACTGTGTCATCTTTTTATTACTCCTGATCGTCATCTCACCGGCAATCTACTTTCTAGGCCGGCTGCTCCCGCTGTCCTACGCGCTGATGAAGAAAAATAGTGGCAATTACGCCTCGCTAGTTGGCAAGCTCTATGTCCTCAATACGCTTGGAACATTAGTCGGTGCCCTGATACCAGGTCACTACCTCCTTTTTTGGCTCGATATACCGCAGGTCTTTGGCATCTTCGGCGCCATTATCATTGCCTACACACTTAGAATTGAGCTACTTGGTAAGAACAAAAAGGCCTATATCACCTCGTTTATAAGCTTATGCCTACTCTCGCCTTTACTCTTTTTAAGTCTCGATTGGAATCGTGATGCTCACGTGAGCTCTCCCTACAATATTACTGAAATTTCTTCCATTAACTTTAAGGGTCTTTTTCGAAAAGTAGATCTACTGACGGACTCAAAAACACTCATGCTCAATGACGGACCAAATACAACCGTGGCCGTAAGAGAGATGACTAAAGATGGCTCGCGCTCAATTATCGTCAATGGCAAAAGTGATGGCACTACAGCAGAGCCCGATCTCTCCACAGTGACTCTCCTCTCTCTACTACCCTACCTTCATGGGCCGATTGCAGAGAAATCAATTCAGGCTTCTGTCATCGGTCTAGGCACCGGAATTTCACCTGGGATTCTAGCGAGTCTAGACAATGTGAGCAGTGTTGAGACGCTTGAAATTGCACCGACGGTAGTTCAAGCGAGCAAATACTTTGATAAATTTAATTACAATCTCTCAAGCAATCCCAAATCAAAAATTATCAATCAAGATGCCTTTAGTTTTTACGGACCAAGACACCAAAAATTTGATCTCATAGTCAGTGAGCCTAGTAACCCCTGGCTCTCTGGTGTTGAAAATCTCTTCACTCAAACCTTCTATCAACTAGCGGCGCGCTCTCTAAAAGAAGATGGAGTTTTTACCCAGTGGATTCACACTTACTACATGAACCCCACTATTCTAGCGAGTATCTTTGAAAATATCAGACTACATTTTAAAGACAGCCTCATCTACCGCACTTCGAGAGGCGATATTGCTATCGTTTGTAGTAATTCAAAAACTCCCCTTTTAAAAAGACTTGAAAAGGGTCTAGAGCTGGCCGCAGACAACGACACCCTGATGCAGAATTTTCAAAAGATTGGAATTCAAGATGTCAGAACTCTACCGCTACTTTTGCAACTGGGTCCTAAGGAAATAAAGTTATTTACCTTGGGTCAAGAAACCTTCGTCCACGACTTGCATACTCCAAATCTTCAGCACTATTCTTCAATGGCGTTTTTTAAACGCTCTCTAGTGGCCGATATCATTGGGCTAGTGGACGATGATGTCATTCGCAACATTAGAACTATTAATAGGCAAAAAGAGCGCGCATTTAAAACGGCACTCACAACACCCACTCAATGCTCACCAGAGCAAAAACATGCCTATTGCGAAGAACTATTAAGACTGATACCTGCTTTTAGAGTCTATCAAAATGACAAAGCACTGGCCTCAAATCGCCTCAGTGCCTATGCAAAGCTGCGCAGAGATGCCCTCATTCCTGCAGATGAGAAATTCTTAAGTGCCCTTGCCCAGGGACTAACACCAGGGCCAAATTACCGCATCATCATGAGAGATATTGTGGTCGAGTGGGTAAAAGATGGAAATTTTCAAAAAGCGCGCGAACTCGCCCAGTGGACTGTAGAGCATCACGGCGACCAGCTAGATCGCAACTGGCATCAGCAAGCGCTCGCCTTCATTAGTAAAAAGCAAAACGAAATTGAACGCATTGGCCAGATTCTAATGAAGGAAATCTAGTAGCTTCCATAAAAAAGGCACCACTTCAATGGCAATCAATACAATGATGATGACCTCCATGAGGTGGCCTTGCTTAAGAGAGATCTCAGATTGAAATAACTTTGAAATCTCAAGCATATTGCCAAGTTTTTGGTCAACCGAGCGCTCCCAATCCTTGAGCCTAAAGCGCTCAACTGCCGCTCTAAAAACTTTCGCATAGTAAAAGTCACCCACAACTTTAAGGGCGTTTTCAATGCGTTCAACGATTTCACTTAATTCAAGATAAAGCGTCGCTGCTTCATGAGAGAGGGTATTGTAGCGGTTGTTAAAAATTCCCGGTGAGGTAGTCTTGATTGCGCGGTAGAGAAAACTCAACTTGCGCGAGAGAAGATCATCGTAGTAGCGCAGTTCAAGAAGTTGAACTAGGGCAAATTCAAGAACATCGGCGATATCGTCATAATCGCCATCACTCCAAATAAAGGCACTATTCCAATCTATAGTCACAATATCGTCATTGCCGTATTGCAAGGTGTTTTGACGAATGGGAATCTTCATCTGTTCGTGCACAGGGCGACCTGGCTCACCGAGAATGAGCTGGTAGAAAAGTTCACTTGAGAGCAACTCTCCAATTAGTGAAGAGTGGTCGGGGTCAGATTTACCCTTGTAAATATAGATTAAATAATCTTCAAACTGATCCCATAGCTTGGGAGAAGTTAGAATAGGGCTAATATCGCGCATGACTTCAGAGGCAAGACTCTCGAGGGACTCACTTAAGCGCTGATCGTTTTCTAGGAAGTGGCCAATTTCAAGAGCGCGCGCCCCCGAGCAACTCTCAGTGATATCGAGCTTTAAAGTAATAGAGAGCGCACCAAAACTCCAGAGCTTGCCGGTGACACTCACATCATATTGCTCTTCGCCGATAATTTGTTGCCACCCCCCAAGTCCTAGTACTAGCGGGGCTTGCTCGATCACTACCGCACGTGATGAACGACGCAATTTAAATTTTTCAAAGTAGCGACTGGCCAGAAGCCCTACGGCCCCTTCCAAATCAACTTCGCCCCCAATATCAAAGAGGCGATAGAGCTGAATTGAGCCTTCAAATTTTTTCAACTCTTCCCCCTGCCCGTTCCGATATGGCGAAGGTGCTCGATTTTTTCAACAAAGTAATCAACAAGATGATCATAAAGAGCATCACCCAGGAAGAGATCCTCTACACCGTGATCGATATTGGGGTTGTCATTAACTTCAACAATAAAGACTTCACCATCGCGCTCTTTGAGATCTACGCCATAAAGACCCTTTCCAATGAGTTTGGCCGACTTTAGAGCCGCTTTTAAAACATTTTCAGGCACATCTTTAATTGAGAGTGTTTCAAAATCCCCAGAGAAATCGTCATCACTTCTTTCGTGGTTATAAATTTGCCAATGACCTGAACTCATAAAGTACTTACAGGCGTAGAGTGGCTTTCCATCGAGTATACCGATGCGCCAATCAAAAGAAGTGTAGAGAAATTGCTGGGCCAGCACCAATGAAGTCTTTGCAAGCATCTCGCGCAAGATGCGCTCAAGTCCTTCGCGCTCTTTGGCAAGTTTGACGCCTAAACTAAATGAGCCATCGGGGATTTTAAGCACAACTGGATAACCTAGATTTGTTTCCAAGAGGTCGAGGGTCTCTTCTTTGACGTCACTTACATAATGAGTCTGAGGCGCACTGATGCCATGGCGACGAAGCAAATTGCCCAGAAAGATTTTGTTGGTACAGCGAAGAATCGACTGAGTGTCATCAACAACAACCATGCCCTCATCTTCGGCCTTTTTAGCAAATTTGTAGGTGTGATTATTAATTGCCGTGGTCTCGCGGATAAAGAGAGCATCAAACTCGGCCAAGCGTGCATAATCGCTCTTTTTAATAATCTCAGTGTAGACATTTTTCTTAGCACAAGCCGCGATAAATTTATCGAGCGCCTCAGGGTTGCTAGGAGGTAATTTCTCCTCTGGGTTAACCAAGATGGCCAAGTCATATTTGTAGTATTTTCTATTCTTAGGAGTTCGCCAAATTTTTGCACTAAAGCGATCAAGTGCTTCAGCAAAGAATGTCTGATCATCATTATCAAGATCGCGAATACCAAGAGTTTTAATGGTTCCTATTCGCCAATCTTCTTTTTTCACTAGCTCCACTTCAAGTAACGGACAGGCATAGTGGCCAAAGATTTTACTCGCGAGCTTTGAAAAAGCGCGCTCCTTTGTGCGACCAAAGAAAATATGAATCGTTAGCTCGTCAGCGCCCTTGGCAATCGGCTCGATCTTATCTTCGTCAATATGCTCTTCCAAGTCCTCTAGAGAGAGACCATAGATTGCTTTACGGCCAAGATCGTTGACCGTCTTAACTGAAGGGACGATTTTATGGCTGCGAGTTTCGGCAATCAAAGAACAATAGTATCCAAGAGAGAGATACTTTAGATTATGACAGAGGTTAATGACGTAGTGGCGCTTTGGTGGAGCGTACTGGTCGTTAAAGAGATAATCCCGCGCTTCGACAACTTGGTCAGTGGGATGAAATGGTTTCCAATCTTCTAGCCTGTCAACTAGGACAATCAAATCTTTCACAAAAAAATACCTCCCCTAGTGGGTGCAATCTGGATTACTATAGCACTAGCGAGCAAATATGGGCCCGCGAAAAATGGGGGAATTTATGGGCACACTCGCCCTGCGACTGGCCACTCACGATGACGTGGATCGGCTAGTTGAAATCGAAGAAAAATGCTTTAAGACCGACCGCATGAGCGAGCGCTCTTTCAAGCGTTTTATTGACAAGGGAAAAGGTCGACTTCTCGTTTGTGAAGGCCCTGTCAAAGAGCGATCAAAAAATCGCACCCTCTATGGCTATGGTCTGATTTTCTTTCACAAGGGAACTTCTCTGGCGCGTCTCTACTCGCTGGCAGTACACCCTGCCTACGCGGGTCAAGGAGTCGCTGCAAAGCTGCTGGCCGAACTTGAAGACCTCGCTCTCGAGGGAGGCTGTACCTACTTGCGCCTTGAAGTGGCAGAGACCAATGAGC
Source organism: Bacteriovoracaceae bacterium (assembly GCA_048264885.1). GTDB lineage: Bacteria > Bdellovibrionota > Bacteriovoracia > Bacteriovoracales > Bacteriovoracaceae > JBLWXV01. Next base: position 476,178 of record JBLXCO010000002.1, on the reverse strand, counting down.
GTGCTAAGGCGCTCTATCAGCGCCTGGGCTACCGCAAATTTGATATTAAACTCGACTACTACGAGGATCACACCCCTGCCGAGTGCTTTGAAAAGAAGATTAGAAATCCCGTCTCTCCAGTGCGAGTTAAGGTTCCTTACTATACGCAGACCACAGATTTCACTTGTGGGCCCGCATGCTTGTTGATGGCGCTCAAGGCCCATGACAAAAAAACCAAGCTGGGGCCCCAAGCAGAAATCCAAATATGGCGCGAGGCTACGACTATATTTATGACCTCGGGTCATGGTGGATGTGGCCCTCACGGGCTCGCTCTGGCGGCTTGGCGCCGAGGCTTTAAACCTGAGCTCTACATCAATAACAAAGGCACACTCTTCAAAGAGAGCGTGAGATCACCGAGCAAAAAAGATGTGATCGAATTAGTGCAACAGAGCTTTGAGCAAGATTTAAAAAAGGCCAAAGTCAAAACCTTTATCAAAGATATTACTTGGCAGACGATTACCAAGGTATTAGCGGCAGGTGGCGTCCCGCTTGTGCTCATTAGCGCCTATCGCCTCACCGAAACAAAAGAGCCCCATTGGGTGGTGATCACTGGTATCGAAGATAATTTTATTTACTTCCACGACCCCGATATCGAAGATGATCAACGCCCCATTGACAATATTAATATTCCGGTGCGCCGGGATGAGTTTGAACAGATGGCCCGCTATGGTTCTAAGCAACTTAAGTCCATGGTGGCCATCTACAAAAGCTAGGTCATTTTATCTTTGAGCCAGGCGGGAAGATAATTTCCAAGGAAGATCTCTGTGAGCGTCAGAAAAACAATACAGAAAATGGGTCCATAGAAAATTCCTGCCGGCCCAAAAGTTTGCATGCCCGCAATAATATAAAATAAAAGCAAGAGCGAATTGACCTTCACCCGTTGACCAATGAATTTAGGCTTAAACCAATTTTCAACCACCAGTGCGACAACAGAAGTATAAATAAGCAAAATGATGGCCTTGGTGGGTGCCTGAATTGCAAACAGATAAAGACAGGCCGGAATAGTCACAAAAGAGATTCCAACCAAAGGAATGAAGGCAAGAATTGTCATCATCGCAGTCCACAGAAAGACACTGGGAACACCACAAAGCCAAAAACCGGCCCCCGCCAGCACTCCCTGCATAATGCCGCCAATCCCATTACAAATGAGAGAGACATAATTCATTTGATTAAATTTTTTGATAATGAGCTCTTCCTCACTATTGGGAAGCGGGCTCATCTTAAGGGCAATCCCCTTGAGTTCTGGGCCTTTTTGAAAAAAGGCATAGATCGCCAGAAACATCAAAATAAATTGAAAGAGAAAGCCCAAAATATTGCCTACCACAGTGTTGAACTTAGTGACCAGCTCGCCACTAGCAAGGCGAACATTATCAATAATCATCTGTGAGAATTCATCAGGGTCAAAAGGAAGATCGAGAATGTCAAAGAGAGTGGCAATCGCTCCATCCTTGCGAAAGTAATCACTCCACCACCCCTCAGAGATGCCCTCTTTGAGATAGTTATAGAGACCGATGGCCTCGCGCGAGAGCTGAATTCCCATGTAAGTAAAAGGCAACACCAAGACAACAAAGATAATAATACAAGAAATTAAAGCGGAGAATTCGCGCCTAATCTTTAACTTCATTCCGATATAATTATGAAGTGGATAAAAGGAGCCCGCCAAAATAGCAGCGAAGGCCAAGGCATGAAACATGGCCCCAAAAATATAAAAATTATAAAAAAGCACCGCTAGAAAAACGACCAAGAATGTCGCATTCCCTAGAACTCCATGTCTTTCCACAAAAGATCTCCCCTAATCTAAGCCTGCGCTTTGATCACTTTTTTTGCGAGTCCCATGCCCATGAGTAAGCTCACGACATTGGCCCCTAAATCACCGGTGTGATAGCCACCTTCTTGCAGCACTATAGTAGGATAGGGAAGTCTTCCCAATGTTTCACCAATTTTATGATAATCCGTGGTTTCAAGTGCAAAGCTGCCAATCGGATCGAGCTTATAAGTATCAAGCCCTGCAGCAATGATCAGATAGTCGGGACAAAAGCGCTTGATAGCTGGCAGAGCTTGCCCCTTTAAGGCCCCGAGGTATTTTTTCAAGGTGGTGCCGTCGGGTAAAATGATATTCATATTCATCCCTAGCCCGGCGCCCTTACCAGTCTCTGCCGGATAGCCGCAAAAATAGGGAAAATGGCTAGCGGGATCCCCGTGCAGAGACACGGTAAAAACTTTTGAACTTTGATAAAAGAAGTCCTGAGTGCCATTGCCATGGTGAAAATCAATATCGAGAATGGCCACCCTGGCGCCCTTTTTGAGCAGCTTCTTAGCGGCGCAGGCGGCATTATTAAAGTAACAATAACCCCCATAGGTATCTACACTTGCATGATGCCCAGGTGGTCTACTCAAAGCGTAGGCGAGCGTCGACTTACCGCTGGCCACAAACTCTGTGGCGGCCAGGGCGCTCGAAGCACTCCAATTGGCGGCCATCAGCGTTTTATTATTCAGAGGAGTTCCAGAGTCAAAACAAAAAAAGCCAGCGTGCTTAATATTGGTAGGATCAGGATCACCGCTCATACGCTGGGGAAAGACACTGGGATAGAAAGTATTCTCACCTTCTAGCACCTGTGAGGCGGTATGATAGAGAGTGGTGAGTCGCGGACTGTGACAGGAGTGAATCGCGCGGGTGTACTTATCCTCAGGACTTCGCAGATCAAAGTACTCGGGTCCCATCTTTTTAAGAGCACGGTAAATAGACTCGGCCCGCTTGGTTGTCTCCGGGTGCTTAATGCGATTACCCAAGGCCCACTCATACTTGGGGTGGAATTGTAATTGGGCCGGGTGAAAGAATACGGGAATCGACATTAGAACCTCCTTGTCCTTAGATAGTAACAAAGATCCCCTTATGAAGCGAACCGCCATAACGGCGACTAAGATTTGTCATTTCTCATCGTGCATCATTAGGTTAGGATGTTGAAAGGTTTGATGGATAAGCGCAATGAATGAGTTAAAAAATTTACTAAAAATATTTACCCCCATACTCGGGCCAGCACTCTTTCTCTTGGTGCTTGCGCTGCCCTTAGAGCTTGAGCGAACCCAACATAATTTCTTGGCCATCTTCACTATGGTTGTTGCTCTATGGCTCTTTAGTGAGGTGCCACTTTTTGTCACCGGATTAATTGGCGTTACCCTCTCAGTGGTCTTTGGCGTGGTAGGCGTGAAAGGGGCCTTCGCCCCCTTTGCTGACCCCATCATTTTTCTCTTTCTCGGGGGCTTTGTGCTCGCACGCGCCCTTGAGCTCACCTCCCTTGATCAATATCTTGCCCGCAAAGTTTTGGATCACTCCTGGAGTAATCGCTCGCCAAAGCGGATGATTTTAAGTTTTTACCTACTCTCTTTCGTGCTCTCCATGTGGATTTCTAATACTGCAGCGATGGCACTGCTGTTGCCCGTTTCCTATGGCGTGATTAAGCGCCTTGAAACGCAATTTGCACTTTCGGATTCCCTGTTAACGGAAAAACTCATTCTAGGCCTGGCCTACTGTGCAACGATTGGAGGTAATGTGACCCCGATTGGCTCACCTCCAAATGTCATTGCCATTGGAATGCTCCGTGAACTCACCGGTCAGAGAGTGGGCTTTGTAGAGTGGATGCTCATCTGTGGACCGATCGCCCTAGTTCTCTTTGCCTTTGTCTATCACTACTCAACCAAACACTTGACCAGCGTAGCTACGCCAGCAAAAAATGCCTCAGGCCAAGCCTCAGAGGAGCAAGTTACTTCACGTCAGAAGTGGGTTATGGGAATCTTCTTTTTGACCGTGGCCCTGTGGATAGCCCCCAGTCTGCTTCAATTGATCGTCGGTGAAAATTCACCTTTAGGCCTTTTTCTCTCAAGTGCACTTGCTCCCTCAGTTGTGGCCATTGGCTGCACCTCACTGCTTTTTCTCACCCCGTTTCACTCCCCACAAAAGATCCTCACATCTTCGGATCTTGGGCAACTCGACTGGAGCTCACTGCTGCTCTTTGGTTCTGGACTCTCACTTGGAAAAATTCTTTTTGACAGCGGACTGGCCACTCTCTTTGCCGGCGCGCTTGAAAAGGCCACACCCTTTTTAAGCTTTTCAGTGCTCGTGGCCTTCCTACTTTTAATCACTATTTTTTTTACCGAGCTTGCAAGCAATACTGCCACTTCCAATATTCTCATTCCCATTGTGATTGCCCTGGGAAAATCTCTGGGCAATGACTCCATTTTGCCAGCAATCCTAATTGCTCTTGCCTGCAATAGCGCTTTTATGCTTCCGGTGGCCACTCCTCCCAACGCTATCGCTTATGGTTCTAAGCGCATTAATAAGTTGACGATGATTAAAGCAGGCTTCTCTCTCAATCTGCTGGCCTGGCTAGTGCTTGGCTCTCTAGTCGTTCTTTGGGTTTAACAATTTTTAAAGGAATAAATTGGGATGAAAAAAGATTTTACGCTCCATCCACAGCTAGCAAAAGACACCTTAAGTGTTTGCACACTAAAGCTTTGTGAGGTGAGAATTCACAAAAATAGTGAAGTTCCATGGTTTATCTTAATTCCTCAGGTGCCCGATATGGTCGAACTCACCGACCTGGAAGCAGGCCAGCGAAGTGAGCTCTACCAAGAGATCGAACTCATCAGCGAGCTAGTTAAAAAGCGCTTTGCTCCTCACAAAATAAACCTCGGCGCCCTAGGAAATATAGTGCCTCAATTTCATTTTCACGTGATCGCAAGATATAGAGGGGACAAGGGGTGGCCTGGACCGATCTGGGGCAAGCCGCTACAAAAGAGCGAAGCTGTCACTAAGAAGTGGCGCCAAGACCTACTCGCGGCGCTCAATTAAGGCCAGAAAAAATCCTTCAAAGCGCTCAGAAGGTAGAATGCGAAGAGCGTGAACCCCGCTCTTCGTTTTCACTTCGATAAACTCGGGCAAGATAGCTAAATCCGTTTTGGCCACCGGTGGCGCAAGAGCTCGAAACTCTCCCGGGTGATTCTGTAACAGTTCTTCCACGACTTCTTCATTCTCTTGATGATTGAGAGTGCAAGTAGAGTAAACCAAACGCCCACCCGGTTTTAAAAGAGAGGCGGCGTGCAGGAGAATTTTCTTTTGCAGACGGGCAAACTTTGGCACTTCGTTGGCGCGGTAGCGAAGGTAACTAGGTCCGTCAAAGAGGTTAAAGCGACCCTCCCCAGAGCAGGGAACATCGGCCAGGATTTTATCATAGAGCACAGGGGTGCCTTCATCATCAACGGGATTAAATTTCTGCGCCAGCGTTTGATGAAAGTGCGTGTTGCCCACACCTAAAATTTCACAGTTGTGCTTTAGGCGCGAGAGTCTAATCCCATCGGGTTCAAGCGCATCGATGTGGCCCTGGTTATTCATCATCCCCGCCAGCATGGTGGTCTTACTCCCAGGAGCGGCGGCCACATCTAAAACGCGATCAGACGCCTGTGGGTTTAGCCACAAAGGCGCGAGCATGCCCGAGAGCCCTTGCAGATAGAGCGCCCCATCTTGATAGAGTTCACTTTTTTTAAGTTCCTTTTCCTTACTTTGCAGCTGGTAGGCAAATTGAATCGGAGCAAATTCCTTAAATTTAATCCCCTCACGGCGCAGAGAATTGACCACTTGGGTGTGATCTGTTTTAAGCAGGTTCACGCGAAAACTTGAGGTGCGCTCCCGGCGCATGCCCTCGTAGAGAATGCGCAGTTCACTGCCAGAAAAAGTCTGGTCAAAGTAGCTCAAGGCTTCACTCGGGAGGCGGTCCCGCAGATTTTGCATAGTATAATTCATCCCCCCTCTCTACCACGCCAAAAGCGATATTGACACCCTGGGGCTTTCACCACTAACCTACCGCTTTTGGGCCACAAACACTCAACTAGGTTAATTGGATATGATCCTAAGCGGCAGCGGACTGACAAAAATTCAAGGGGGCGAAACTCTCTATCAAGAGGCGAGTTTTCAAATTAACCCCGGAGAAAAAGTGGGCCTTGTGGGACCCAATGGGGCCGGGAAAACCACCCTCTTTCGCCTCATTATCGGTGAGGAGCGGGCCGACGCCGGCCAGATCTCAAAATTAGAAAAAGTACGTCTGTCCTACTTCTCCCAAAGTGTCGGAGAAATGTCGGGCAGAAGTGCCCTACAAGAAGTTCTTGAGGGCGATACAGAGTTGGTGCGCCTCACGCGCGAGCTTAAAGAACTTGAAGAGAAAATCTGTGACCCCGAACTTAGTCCCGATGAGATGGACACACTCCTGGTTCGCATGGGTGACGTTCAAACAGAATTTGAAAAGCGCGGCGGCTACGAACTAGAGTACCGCGCCGAAGAGATTCTCACCGGTCTAGGTATTGCGCCTGAATTTCACCACAAGCAAGTTGAATACTTTAGTGGCGGGCAAAAAATGAGAATTGCCCTAGCGCGAACGCTAGTCACCTATCCCGATCTCATTTTAATGGACGAGCCCACCAACTATCTCGACATTGAGACGATTCTCTGGCTTGAGGAGTGGCTCAAAAACTTTAAGGGCTCGGTGCTCATGACCACCCACGATCGCGACTTTATGAATAATGTCGTGGGAAAAATTATTGAAGTTGCTGGCAAAAAATTCACTACCTACAACGGTAATTACGAATTCTACCTGAAAGAAAAAGATATTCGTCGCACTCAACTCGTGGCCGAGTTTGAGCGCCAAAGAGAAATGCTCGCCAAAGAAGAAGAGTTTATTGCTAAATTTAAGGCCCGCGCCTCCCACGCTGCCCAGGTGCAATCGCGAGTTAAAAAGCTAGAAAAAATTGACCGCGTCGAGCTTCCGCCAGAAGAGCAGACTATTAGCTTCGAGTTCCCCAATCCTGCGCGCGGCAGTGATGACGTCATCATCATTGATAACCTTGCCAAATCTTGGCCGGGTGAAAATGGGCCCAAGAAAATTTTTGAAGGTCTGAGCGCGACTATTAAGCGACTGGAAAAAATTGCGGTGGTCGGAGTGAACGGGGCCGGAAAGTCAACGCTCCTCAAAGTGATCTGTGAAAAGACTGAACCTACTCACGGCAAGGTGACGATTGGGCCCAGTATTAAACTAGGCTACTTCGGTCAGTACACCCTCGACAACCTCGACCCCGAGGCCACGGTGATGGATGAGGTTCGCTCAAAACTTCCTAGCGCCAGTGATGGATTTTTACGCAATCTCCTGGCCTCCTTTCTTTTTCAAGGCACAGATGCCGAGAAGAAAGTACGCCACCTCTCTGGCGGCGAGCGCGCACGAGTGATTCTCGCCTACCTCTTTGCCCAGGGAAATAATCTGCTGGTACTCGATGAGCCCACCAACCACTTGGATATTAAATCGCGCGAAATTCTGATGGAAGCGCTTAAGAAGTTTGAAGGCACACTACTCTTTGTGAGCCACGACCGCCACTTTCTGCACGCCCTCACTGAAAAAGTGATTGAAGTCGACCAGCAGCACGTGAATCTCTATCCCGGAAATTACAAGTACTATCTCGAAAAGAAAGGACAACTATGAAGGCCATACTCGTTCGCCACCCACTTCAAATCACTCTTGAAACTGAAGGTGAGGCCTGGACCCAAGGAAGTACGCTCAAGGGAAAAATTCATTATCAGAATTTGGCCAGCGAAGATCAAACAGTAAATGGTGACTTTGGCGCCATTTATCCAACCTTGGTTAAACAAGTGCGTGAAGGAACGATTCCCACAGGCGCAGCTACTCTTGAAGTCGATTTGCCTGAAACTTTCAATGTTCCAGCGGGTGGTGAGGTCGCCTTTACTTATGAATTCAACCTGGCCACCGATACCCCAGTTACCGACAAGGCATCAGGACTCTTCTTTTACTTTGGCAGCCGCGAAGGCAAGCATAGCTCGCTCGCTCTGCAAATTGACCCACACCAACGGCTATCTGAAATGCTTGAGAATATCGAATTATTCTTGCGCTTTAAAACAAAGTCGATCAAGGCCAAAAAAGACAAAATTGAAATCAAATTTGCCCCTCCTCCATCTAAGGAATTTGCCGGGGTCGATGCGCTTACAATACTAACCAAATTTGTCGATGAAAAAATTCACCTGGACTTTCAGGTCAAAGTTAAAAAGCTCGACTACTCGGCCGCGAGCACCCAAATGGCCCCTTCCATGCAAAAGGGCGTTGTTAAATTCAGTACAACTCTCGCGCCGAGCGATTACCTCATTTTTGGCAAAGCTTTTAATGGCGAGAAAGTAGCGGGGATGATTGATCAGAGTCTTGAGAGTGTGAAGACAAAATCGATTCTCTAATTAAGAGCAGGGCCCACCAAAGAAGTGGGCCCCAGTCTATTATCAGTGATTGGTCATATACTGATCAACAATCAGATAGATCGTAAACAGAAACGAACACAGACAAATTATATAAAAACGCATATTGCTGCCTTCAGGGCGCTCTTGCTCACCATTTTGGTGAGAATCTTTTGGTCCAGTTTCCACTGGGTACCTCCTCATAAAAATTTTAGTGAATCAATACTAAGAACAGAGAATCTGAGGAGGAGCGAGACCGGAATGAAAATAGTTGCGGATTTGTCTGAGTCTTTTACTTTGAAATGAAAGTTCGCCGACATGCCCCAATAAAAGAGCGTCAAGCGCCAATTGCTCGGAGTTCCAAGCAATGGGACCAAGCTTGACGACACGCCAAGGTGAAGAGTCTAGCGCGCTCGTGCGCCCCAAGAGTTCGCCGGTGCTGCCGCTCTCCCAGGAGGTCTCCCACAACGACTGAGTGCCATGAACAAGGGAAGACTGCGTAGTACTAGCGCTTAGACTTTGCGTCCATAGGGCAACGAGGGCAAATAAGTAGATAAATAGCAATTTACGCATACGCAAATGTCTAAAAGTGCCCCATTCAAGTTTACGGGTCAGGGTACTATCATTATAACTGAATTTTGAAATGAGTTATAGCAAGAACATTTAAATACTAGCGGGTCTATGTCCTTACAATATCAACTAATCGCCCTGGCCACGTTGCTCTTTCTCTGCGTCCTAGCAAGTAAGGTCACTAATAAATATGGAGTTCCTTCACTTCTGATCTTTTTAGTCGTGGGCATGATCGCGGGCTCCGAAGGCCCGGGCGGTATCTATTTTGACAATGTCTCCTATGCCCAGAGCATTGGGATTGTCTCCCTGCTCATGATTCTCTTTTCCGGGGGTTTAGACACCGAATGGAAGGTGATTAAACCCCATATTGGTAAAGGACTCATTCTGGCCACTTTAGGGGTGGCCCTGACCACTGGACTAGTTGCTCTATTTTGCCACTACGCCCTCGCCTTGGATTGGAAACTCTCCCTCTTAACCGGTGCGGTGGTTTCTTCTACTGATGCGGCCGCGACTTTCAATGTCCTTCGCTCTCAGCGCATCCAATTTAAAAATGGCCTGCGCGAAACCCTAGAGTTTGAGTCCGGCAGTAACGATCCGATGGCGATCTTTCTCACCCTCTTATTTATCCGTTGGATTCAAACCGATGATCTCTCCCTTTTTCACTCTATTTTACAATTAGTGTGGCAGATGGCGGTGGGGCTACTGGTGGGCTACGCTTTTGGTCGCTGGTTTCGCCTGCTACTCAATCGCATCTCACTTGAGATTGAAGGCCTCTATCCAGTTATTACCGTGAGCTGTGTGCTAGTGACCTATGCACTGCCTGAACTCATTCAGGGCAACGGCTTTCTCGCCGTCTACGTTTGCGCCCTCACCCTGGGAAGAGAGACCTTTGTGCATAAAAAGAGTTTGATTTTGATTCACGACTCCCTGGCGTGGATCATGCAGATTATGATGTTCCTCACTCTGGGCATTCTGGTCTTTCCCTCTCGAGTCATGGATGTCGCCAAAGAGGGCATTATGCTCACTTTCTTTCTTCTCTTGATTGCCAGACCACTTACCGTCTTTATCTCGCTCTGGAGCACAAAACTCAACTGGCGTGAAAAGACCATGACCTCTTGGATGGGACTGCGTGGTGCGGTTCCGATCATCTTAGCAACCTTCGTCATCACCGCCGAAGTTCCAGGTAGTGAGCGCCTATTCAACACCATCTTCTTCGTGGTGATCCTCTCCACTCTATTTCAAGGGCCAACTATCGGCATGCTCTCGCGCTGGCTAAAAGTTGGCGTGCCAGAGCAAAAGCGCTTTCGCTTTCCACTGGATTACGTTCCCATGGGGGAACTTAAGAGTGAACTTCATCAAGTTGAAGTCCCTCAACATTCCAAAGTGATAGGCAAAACAATCGCCGAACTCAATATTCCAGATGATATTTTGATTGTGCTATTAAAACGCAAGGGCTCAGTCTTTGCGCCACGAGGAAAGACTGAATTTTCGGAAGGGGATATTCTGCTCACTCTCTGTGCAAAGCCAGGACTCATGAAGCTCAGAGATCTCATCTCCCAAAAACCCAGTGAGCCCTCTGGTGAACTTACACCCACAGCGAGTACGCACGATTAAAAATCACTGCCATTCCGGCCAGACCAATCGAAGCGGCAATAAGCTTTTTTATACTCTCGTCTTTTAAGCGCACGCCCAAGAGATTTCCACCAATAGCGCCACTGACAAATCCACTCACAACTGGCAACAGCACCTCGGTGCCCACATGGCCCAGTTTATAGTGCGTGTAACCCGATGAGAGCGAGGTAAAAGTGATCATAAAAAGAGAAGTGGAAGTCGCCACGCGAACCGGCACTTTAAAAACTCCCAGCATAACTGGTGTTTTAATCACTCCACCGCCAATGCCAAAAAGACCGGCAATCATGCCGGCGGTGACGCCAAAAAAAGAGGCGCTGTAGAGGCTCACATTGTAATTGCCCTCAATCAGACGCGGGCGCAACCCATTGAGCCATTCAATCAGCTTAGCAAATCCCGTCTTCTCATTCTTTTCTTTACTAGCAGTTTTAAAACCCAGAAAAATCAAAAAGAGGCCAAAGATCACTTCCAGTGGGCCCGAGGGAATGAGCGAGGTCAGAAAGGCCCCCAGCACGGCCCCCACAATGGTCGGCACCTCAAGACATAGCGCCAGCTTGATATCGACCGTCTTACGCTTTAAATTAAAAAGGGTCGACATCAGACTTGAGGGAAATAGCGCCATCGCCGTCGCGCCCACCGCCATCTCAATGGGAAATTTATAGGCGATCACTAATATCGGAACAATAAAAATGCCGCCACCCAGGCCAACCATGGTTCCAAGCGCGCAGACAAAGAATGAGAGTATAAAGAGTGATAGGAACAACGTATAAATCCTAGTTTCATTTGTTATGCGCCCTGCCGCATTATCCGTCAACCGCCATTTTCCATTCCGCCCATCTTGCACTATCATAGACAAGAATCTTCAGGGAGATTTTATTTATGATGAAGCGCTGTTTCTATATTTCTAACGCCTACGACGGAAAGTATTTTGTCCTCACGGATAATGTAGGTGAATTTGCTCAGCGCATGGCCGCCTATCTCATGAATCTCGAGCGCTCTGGAAAGTGTAATCACTACAGCTTTGGCAGTGTAGAGCTCAGTGAGAGCGAGTACCAAAGCCACCGCACCGAAGCTACGCAGACGGAGTCTTCTCGCATCGCGGCCACTAAAAGGCCCGAGCAGCAAGATCAACAAGAGCAGGAGGATAACTTCACACCACCACCACCAAGTTCAAAAGATAATCAATCTAAAAGACCTGGACTGCGCCTTGTTTAATCGACGCCCAAGCTCGGTTAAAGCCACCCTCGTTCTTAGCTTTTGCCTCGCCTCATGTGCCACTGGTGGCCCCAAGCAAAGATATGGCGATTGTGAACTCAACCGTGAACAAGCTCAAATGCTCGCTGACATTAAAGAGATGCAGCAAAGTATTAACCAAAAGTCTGAGCGTTTTGACCGGGAACTCACCAAGGGCCCCGTCGAGCTTTATTCCAACGAAAACTATCAAGAAATACTTACCTTAAAGTATGAGCGAGATGAAGCACTCAACTATTTGGCCAAGTCTCTAGCCGGCAATACTGTCTGCCTTCAAACACTTTTTAAAAAGGATCTCAATTTTCCCGTCCTCATTGACGAAAAATAGTGGGTTAGATTTTTTGACTTAACTATTTATATTCATCAATCAAGTGAGACATTCATGGGAAAATTCAATCGTCACCTCCTACTCTCTCTCGTCATTGCCAGCACTCTTGCAACTGGCTGCGCGAACCTTGGTCAAAATGCCTCGCGCGAGGTGGCCGCACAACAAACTTACCAAGAACTCATGGCCGACCCTGAACATAACACGGCCTTTAACGAAATCTTTAGTGATGAGGACGCTACCAAGCGCTACCTACAATTCTTCACCAGACTCGGTCGCATGTACTACCGTAATCAAATGCTCATCAATCAATTTGATGAGAAGTTAGCGGCCGGCGAAAACCCGCTAAAGAGCTCACTCTATCAAGAGCTCTGGGTGGCCAGAAACCTTAAAGATAGACTTGAAGATAAGCTCACTTTTCACATTCTAAAACTCAGAGAAATTGAACTTACTGGAAGTGAAGAAGACGCGAAAAAATCTCGCATTATTCTCGGTTCAATGGGAAGAATCCTTGGCCGCTTAGAAGATCATCAAAAGCTCCCCTTCGTCGACGTACTTGAGCAAGTCAATAGCTATTCGATCTCAAGGCCCACAGGCGCCAAGAAAGGACGCCTGGACCGCAGTCTCGATGTACTTAAAGCGCCCATGAGTGAATTTCTTCGCCCCAATTTTGAATGGCAAGAATTCTTTGATGAAAACGAACAAAAAATTGAGGCCGAAACTGAAAGCCAAGTAAAAAAGAGCGGCTTCTACAAAGAACTTGAGGCCACAGGTGACAGCTCAAGAACTCCTGATTCTGTAGTCGTCTTTCCCTCGAGTGGAAAGTCTGGAAATATGTTTGGCTACCGTTTAGATCGCGGTAACTGGGCGCTCACCTTTGACGATGGGCCCCGCCGTGAAACGACAGGCGAGCTCTTAGATTTTCTTCATGACAATGATTTTAAAGCGACATTCTTTTGGCTCGCCCAAAATGCCAAGCGCTATCCAGATATGATCTATAAGGCACAAAAGTATAAAATGGAATTGGCCAACCACTCCTACTCTCACGCCAATATCCCTAAACTTTCACGCTCGGCCACCTATCACGAGATCGTTGAATCAACTGATGAATTAGAGGCGCTCTACAATCAAAAAGTAAAATTCTTTCGCCTCCCCTATGGCGCTGGAGTCAACAGTAACTCTATTCGTCAGATGATTGCTGAGCGGGGCATGATTCACGTTTACTGGAGTGTTGATAGTCTTGACTGGCAAGATAAGAACCCCAGAAAAATCTATGATCGCGTTAGAATGCAAATGGAAAATGAAGGCAGAGGCATTATTCTCTTTCACGATATCCACTCTCAAAGTGTTGAAGCGACAAAGCTTCTTGTCAGATACGCTCAGAGTGAGGGCCTCAACTTCATGACCATGACCGAAGCAGTAGAATCCATCAATAATCCTGGTTCAGGAGATGCCCCACAAGACAGCTACCGAGTGAGAACCAACCTCAACGTCAGAGTTGGCTATTCTTCAAATTATCCTAAATGTGCAGTTCTTCCTGCGGGAACGATTGTAAAAGTGATCGATCAACAGGGCAGCTATGTGAGAATTGAAGTCTACAATCCAAGCCGTACGCTTGAAAATGACTTAAGAGATTGCGGTGGAAGGACTATGGTTCATCGCGACTATATTGATAAAAACTAAAAAAAGCTAAAAAAGAAGGGCCACGAAAGTGGCCCTTTTTTTTTACCAAATTTGTGAGTGTCGCTCAAAGCTGTAGTAGCGAGCGCCTGAGCAAGTGGTTTGAAAGTACTCCACTTCTCTATCCCATGAGCGCGAGTAGTAGCGCTCTGTATGACAACGTCTACCATCGAGATAAACTTCACGAACAACAGTGTCTCTAGTGTAGAAGCGATCGCAACGCTCATCATAAGTTGTGACCACAGATTTCGAGTCCGACCATTGAACGAGCCCTACCGTCGCTAAGACGGCGCCACCAATAGTCATGGCCGTGCCAAGATTCTGAACTCCACGATCATTTGAGCCACCTAGTAAAATTCCAACGACACCAATTCCAACCCCAATGGCAGTATTGCGACGTCCACGACGGGCCTGATCTTCCTTAATCGTAACCAGGTGATTGCGGGGCTGAACGTAACAAACATCATAAGAGTTAAAACTATTATCAACATAAACATCAGTGCGAGTGACTGGACGTGAATGGATCACTTCAGTTCTTACTTCAGTACGTAGGCGGCTAGCAATTTCAAAAACCTGCTCTGATACAAAGAAGTCTTCACGACGTGAATTGCGATTGATATCAAAGCTCACATCACTGGCCAGTGAGCCTGGACGAAAAATATGAGAGTTTTCAACTCTCTTTAGACGAACCCAACCACCACGCGAGCGGCGCACGTGACCTGCTTTGGTCTCATAAAAAGTCGGCCCAAGGGTATCATATTCATCAATTGAGATAATGGTCGCGCCAGGCAGGGTACCTACATGGGCGAGTTCACCACGGTGAAAGGCCTTCACCTCAATACTGGACTCGAGCCTAAGCTCCAGAGCATTGGCGACGCTAGCGCTTAGAAAAAGCCCGATAAGAAGCAAAAAGCGATCAAATTTAAGCATAATTCCCCCTAAATTAATTTTAGTCATTATGAGGGAGTTTTGTGCGCGGCGCACCATACTGTGGCAAAATTACTCAGTTAGGCGTTTATGACCAACATATAGACAAAATTTATTGCAAAAACTCAATAAAATTTAAGCCCTAACTTGAAAGATATAGGTTATGTAAAGGGACTTGGTCGCAAGTGAGGCCCTTTGGAAGAATATAATAACTATCTTGATCATCTTTGGAAAAGACGCATTACCATTGCATTTTCTAATGGAATCGCCATTTTTGCAGGCATCATGTTTTTGTCTCGGGCCTACTTTGAAGGCTTTATGCACCCGAGTATCTATCTAAATCTAGTGGCCAGTGTTCTTTTCTTTCTTTGTGCGATCTACGCCCAAAAAACTCACAACTATCGTCCAATTGGGCTATTAATCTCACTCTCGGCAATATCCATTCTCCCCATTCGCGCCGCCGCAACTGGGGGTTTGCACTCAATGGTGATTCTGTGGTTTGCCCTACTGCCGCCAATCGGAATTGTGATCCTGGGTATATGGCAATCGGCGCTGCTAACAATTCTCACGTTGCTTCATCTCCTTTTAATTCTCTATTATCCAAGTTGGCCAATAAAGATAGATTCCTATCTCTCAAGTGAAACCACTCAGCTCACGGTGGCCATTGTTGGACTCACTCTCTCAAGTGCCATCGCAATCATGTATGAACTCAACCGCAAGGGACTCAACAGACTTCTCATCAAGTCCTATAGCAAATTAGAAGAAAGCTCGGCCTATAGGCTCAGAGTGGAGCAATTAGAAACCGCTCAAAAAATGGTAAAAACTTATAACCATGAAATCAATAATCCATTGCAAATAGCCATTGGCAATCTCGCTCTCTACCGGCGCAAAGGTGATGAGAAAAGCTTAGAAAAAATTGAAGAATCTATTTTACGAATTCAAGAGATCACGCAAAAGATTAGCGCTTCAGTAGA
Organism: Bacteriovoracaceae bacterium; assembly: GCA_048264885.1. Taxonomy (GTDB): domain Bacteria; phylum Bdellovibrionota; class Bacteriovoracia; order Bacteriovoracales; family Bacteriovoracaceae; genus JBLWXV01. The sequence goes on along the minus strand of JBLXCO010000002.1, from coordinate 460,505 downwards.
TCAACAACGTCTACAATTTAATAGCGAGAGATTTCCCCAGGACGTCAAAGACAAGTAAAATCGACACTGCAGAAGTCACAGTTGCCAACATATAATATATCGTATTAGTAGTGATCTAACCTCCCATTAATGCTAGTGTAAGTGAATGAAGAAACTCATAGAATCCTGGCACGCCCTCGCTCAAAATGTTGATCAGTTCTTTGCTAAGAACTCCAACGGACTCACCTGTTCTAAAGGTTGCTCTAAGTGCTGTGAAGTTGACCGCACAGTTTTTGGTATTGAAGCGCAAGTTCTTATCGACTCAATTGAAAACCTTGATGAGCAGGCCTACCAGAATTTAAAAAACGAGCTTAAGAGTTCTCACGCAAAAGAATTAGGACACTGCGCTTTTTTAAAAGATGGCGCCTGCCTGGTTTACGAGGCCCGTCCGCTCATTTGTCGCAGCCACGGCCTGGTTCACCTAAGAGAGAGTGGCCCACATCACTGTGAGCTCAATTTTGAGGGCACTCTCCCACCCAAAGAGCAATGGATTGATGAAGAACGGCTCGGGACCATGCTGGCGCTTTTGCAGCGCGAGTACGAAAAAAGTGCTGAGTTTCCAACACGAGTGAGCCTTCATCAGATCGCTGAGCTGATAGACTAAGCTTTGCCTCACTAGACATTTACTAGGCTATGTTGGTGCCGCTGGGCGCATTCCATCGCTAAGGCCATAATAGCAGTCATGAATTTTTCACTCACAGATCATTTAGATCACCTCAAAACTAGCACCTCTATCGTTGCCCACGGTCTTGGCTCCGTTGTCGAATTCAAAGTCTTAAGTCTCATTTCTCAGCTGGCGAAGAAACCTATACGCGATCCAGATTTAGAAAGTATTTTTGGCAGTGAACTAAGAAAGGAAGTTTTCAATCTGTGGCTGTGGGATGCTCATAATATCGCTAGCAATCTTTACCCAAAAGAAGTGATTCGCCAGACAAGTCTCTCTGAAGTGATCAATCGAGTGCGCCTCTTCTACGACATTCTTCGCGACTATCCTGAAGTTCTCAAGCGGCGCAAAGAAGGACGGGCCAAACTTAAGGGTCACCCCTACCCGGACTACTTCTCGCGCACTTTTCACTTTCAAAGTGATGGCTATCTCTCTGAGAAGTCGGCCGAGCTCTATGATGAGCAAGTAGAAATACTCTTTGCGGGCACCGCAGATATTATGAGAAGAGCTCTCCTTGTTGAGCTCACGAACTACAAAGATAAGTTAGTAAATTTTCCTCAAGTGCTTGAGCTTGCGGCCGGCACGGGGGCGGGAGCAAGGCTCATCAATATTGCTTATCCCAAGGCATCGGTCACTGTGAGTGACCTTAGTCCGTACTATGTCGAATACGCCCGCGATAAGTTAAATAACCCCTTTAATAAGTACATGCTCTTAGATGCCACTAAGACAGAGCTACCCTCAATGAGTTTTGATCTCATCTTTCATATTTTTCTCTTTCACGAAATGCCGCAAAAAGAGCGAGTGCGCGTCCTAGCAGAAATGCATAGGCTAATGGCCCCTGGGGCCATCGCTATTATCATCGACTCTATTCAAATCAAAGATCGACCTGAGTGGAAAGAGCTCTTGCTCGACTTTCCCAAACGCTATCACGAGCCTTTTTATCGCAACTATCTCGAGTGGGATATGGAAGGGGCCATTGAATCAGCAGGTTTAAAAGTTCTTAAAAGAAGCAGGTACTTTTTAAGTACCTGCCTCGTACTGACAAAATAATTACTCTGAGTACATCTCACTTTCAATAGTGAGGTCTGCTCGTCTGGCATCACTTGGTCTAAGAGTTGTAAGTTCCCCAAGACCCTTTGATTCCACGTTGACGACCACACCTTTTGATTCAAGGTAGTCGGCAATGGCATCAGCGCGCTCTTGGGACATCATTTGATTATAGGATGCCTTACCACCCACACTAGAAAATCCCATAACGCGAACAGACTTAACTCCCTGATCATCTCTTAGTGATCTGGCCAGGTCGTCTAGGCGTTTTTTATGTTCTTTGGTGAGCGAGGCAGAGTTGTTAGGAAAGAAGAAGCTCTCCTCAATCACTTCAACCGTGTAGCCTCGATCCGGAGCAGAGTCAGAGAACTCGACCATATCTTGATTCATGGTACGGCCTTCATTTTGTAGGTCTGGGTATGCCCGCCCATTAAAATATGGAATACCATCATTCACAGGTCCACTTGTAAAGTCGGTGCGAAGTCCTAACGCATCCACATTGGCAAATACTCCTGGAGAAATAAGCGCGGCAATCACACAAAGATTAAGTAGTTTCATCTAAGCCTCCTTTGCTGATTCAACTTACTCACAACCATGCACATGACGTACCGGCCGAGGTTGGTGTCTCACTAAAAAAGACTGAAATGTTTTAATCATCAATTTCACACACCGAGAGCCCTCGCTTTGTGGCCTCACGAGAAAGGACGCGCTCACACCAAGAGTTTACTTGCTCAAATTCACCAAGTGACAATTTATCACTTGCTTCATAAAAAGCATCCAGACAACGCACCCAGGGAACAATGGCCATATCAGCAATGCTATATTCGTCACCAACTAAGAAGCGGCGATCTTTAAGATGAGTGTCCACGACTTTGAGTAGTCGACGAGTTTCATCGGCATATCTCTTAAGAGGATAGGGGTGATCGCATTTATCCTTGGCATATTTGTAGAAATGACCAAATTGCCCAAACATCGGCCCCACTCCACCTACTTGGAAAAAGAGCCACTGCAGGGTTTCACTCTCCAAGCGCGGATCTGTTGAGAGAAACTTGCCAGACTTGCGGGCGAGGTGATGCAAAATCGCACCCGACTCCATGATGGCCAGCGGTTTTCCACCAGGGCCTTCAAGATCGACAATAGCGGGAATCTTTGAGTTAGGATTAATTTTAATAAACTCGTCAGTAAATTGTTCGCCCTTAGTGATGTTGATGGTGTGGGGATCATATGCAATTCCCATTTCTTCTAGTGCGATAGAAACCTTTTGGCCGTTAGGTGTGGCCAGGGAATAGAGTTGTATGGCCGAACTCATGAAATATCCTTGTTTTAAAGTTTTAAAACAAGAGTATAGCTCTATGAAACGGGCTTAACCTAGAGTGATAAAGTGTTGTCTGGCCTATATTTTAAGAGCTACAAGATAGAGTGCTGCAACCGGGACGATGCCGCGCCCATTCGGGCCTTTTCTGATAATACCTCAGCGTTTTCTCATTGCACTGGTAAGGGGTTTGTAGCGCTTCAAAAAGAGATTTCATACCGCTCTCATCGCCCCTACTAAACTGATCAAGCGACTCTTGTACGAGATAGTTGCGAAGAATAAAATAGGGATTAACCGCCTCCATCTTTTGAGAGCGCTCCACACTGCCTAACTCCTGGACCAAGAGCAAAGATCGATACTGCTCCAACCACTGCTGCAATCGCAGCTCTAGATCACTTGTGGGTTTTTCCTGATAGAGCGACTTACCCATAATTTCATGAAGCTCACTCCAATTGGGACCATCTTCAAGAATTTGGGTTTGAAAATATTGGGAAGAGAGCTCTCGGTAAAAAATCGTAAAATCAAATTCCGAGGCAGTGAAGAGCTCCTCCAGCTGGCCCAGCAGAGTCATCACCTCTTGGGCAGAGCTAGAGTGAAGTCCCAGCTTCTGTGCATAAGTTCTAGCAATTTCTTGATTAAAGGTTGTGCTGTAGCGCGAGTGGGCCTGGTTCCACTCTTCACTAGCGCCAAAGTAGGCCATAAAAGCTTCGCCCAAGCGAGCTAAATTCCAAGCGGCCACCGCCGGTTGAGCACCAAAGCGATAACGTCTCGATTCAAAGTCCGTTGTATTGGGAGTCCAGTTGGTGTCATAACTCTCCATCCATCCATAAGGACCATAGTCGATCGTCAGTGAGTGAATAGACATATTATCAGTATTCATCACACCGTGAACAAAGCCCACTCGCATCCAATGACAAATGAGCAAGGCGGTTTGCTCACAGATTTCTTGATAACTACTGAGTGCCCATTGATCGAGCTGAGAAGTCTTATGGTGGGAAAAATAGGTCTCAAGGACATAAGTGATGAGCGCCTTAAAGGGCAACTTCTCAGCGTGAGCAGCAAGGAGCTGAAAATGGCCAAAGCGAAGAAAACTAGGGGCCACTCGCGCAACGACGGCCCCTGGCTCGAATTTAGGATTACCATCATAGAACATGTCGCGCATCACCTGATCTCCGGTAAGACAGAGACTAAGCGCTCTGGTCGTTGGCACATTAAGGGCGTGCATGGCCTCACTACAGAGAAATTCTCTGAGGCTGGAGCGCAAAACGGCCAGGCCATCTCCTCTGCGCGAATAGGCACTTTGCCCAGCTCCCTTTAACTGCAACTCAAAGCGACCTTGGGCCGACTCCACTTCGCCTAAAGTAATAGCGCGACCATCGCCTAGCTGATCGGCCCAATGACCAAATTGATGGCCGCCATAGCGCGTGCTATAGGGAGAGCTTGCGTCCCATAACTTTGAGCCACTCAAGTACAGGGCGGCCTGCTCAAAATCCTCAGCGAGGCTGGAGAGCCCGAGCAGCTGCTCACACGAAGGGCTCGATAGGAGTAATCTAGGTTGACTCGCAATTCTAGGTTTAGTGCTCGCCCACAGCATTCCAGGCGTTTGTCGTGGTAAATTGAGCCCACTGGGGTCACCGGGAGTAGCGTTTTTAAAATGATAATGGAGGGCGAGTTCAGAAATTTTCATGCCTTATTATAGAGCAATTTCCAAGCAGTCAAAAGTCTGATAGATTGCAAAACTCATGAGCAAAGAACCTTTTTACTCACTTAATTTTAAGGATTTAGAGAGCACCCTCGCCTCCCAGGGGCTCAATCCCTATGGGGCGCGCACCCTTTATCACTGGCATTACAGAAGAAAATGGCCTCACCCCTGTACTGTTGATCTCGCTCAGGAAACTCAAGCCTATCTCGAAGAGAATTTTGATTTCACCCTGCCAGAGATTGCCCATGTCCATCGCTCCCAAGATGGGACGGTGAAATTTCTCATCAAACTGGCCGATGGAGCTAACGTTGAGACAGTCCTAATCCCCTTTCACAATAAATACTCAATTTGTCTCTCCTCCCAGGTCGGCTGTGCCATGAAGTGCTCATTTTGTTACACCGGAGTGATGGGACTTAAGCGGCATTTACAGACCAGTGAGATTGTCGGGCAATTTATCCTGGTCGATCGGTGGCGCCAGGAAAATCTTTTAAGTAAGGGCGACAAAAGAAATATTCTCTCCATAGTATTTATGGGACAGGGTGAACCTCTTCACAATTTCGATGCCGTCAAAAAGGCCTGTGAGATTTTTCTTTGCACTTTCGGCACAACCATTGCGATTCAAAAAATCACCATTTCAACGGCCGGATATTTACCAGGTCTTAAGCGCTGGCATGAGGAAATGCCGGGAGTCAATCTAGCGCTCTCGCTCCACGCCTGTAGCGATTTTAAGCGCAATGAACTCATCCCCATTAATAAGCGCTTTCCCTTAAGCGAAGTGATGGATGAAATTGACCGCTTCAAATTGCATAAAAAACAATTTGTGACTTACGAATATCTCCTGATAGCAGGTCTCAATGATACGAAAGAAGATGCACAGCAATTGGCCAGTCTCTTAGGCCAGCGCAGGGCCCTCATTAACCTCATTGCCTTCAACCCCTTTCCGGGCTCGCCCTATCAGCGCCCAAGTGACGAAGTCGTGACCAGCTTTATGAAGATACTTGAGGCGGCAAAAATCCCCACAATGATTAGAGGCACCAAGGGCGACGACATTCTCGCAGCTTGTGGCCAACTCAACTCTCTCAATAAAGATCACCTGCACGTTTAACTTACACTTCCCTTAGACGAGCAATCTCCTGGGCACGCTTTGAATTAAAGTAGAGCGATGAAGGAGAGCTTATGACAGAGAAATCTATTCGCCAAGAAACAGATAGCATGGGAAGTATTGAAGTAGACGCCACAAAATACTGGGGGGCCCAAACGCAGCGATCTCTCGAGCATTTCTCAATTGGTGTAGAGCACTTTCCACTTGAGATGATCTGGGCACTGGGACTCATTAAAAAAGCTTGCGCCATCGTCAATCATCGCAATGACAATCTCGACGACCGGCGTTTTAAAGCGATCTCTCACGCCTGCGATGAAGTGATTAGTGGGCAGCTCACAAGTCACTTCCCTCTTTATGTGTGGCAAACGGGCTCAGGCACTCAGACAAATATGAATGTGAATGAAGTTATTGCAAACCGGGCCTGTGAGCTCCTGGGCGGTAAGAGAGGCGACAAAAATCTCGTTCACCCCAATGATCACGTCAATATGTCTCAATCTTCAAATGATGTCTTTCCTAGTGCGATGAATATGGCCGCACTTAAAATGGTTCAAGATAAACTTCTGGTGGCCATGGATGAGATCATCGAGTGTTATCAAAAAAAAGTAGCAGAATACAAAGAAATTATCAAAATCGGCCGCACTCATCTCATGGACGCCACCCCCATCACCTTAGGTCAGGAATTCTCAGGACATTTGGCCCAGCTCAAAGCTGCCAGGAACTCAATCACAAGTACCCTCAAGGAGGTATCCGAACTGGCCATTGGTGGCAGTGCGGTTGGAACAGGTCTTAATACACCAAAGAACTTTGATAGTGATGTCACTAAAGAGCTCTCACTTCTGAGCGATCTCAAAGTGAGTAGTGCCCCCAATAAGTTTATGGCGCTCGCCGCTAACGACGCCCTGGTCTCTCTCTCTGGCGAAATCAAGAGACTCAGCACGGTACTCTTTAAAATTGCCAATGACGTGCGCTGGCTTGGAAGTGGGCCAAGAAGTGGTCTAGGAGAATTGGTTCTTCCGGCCAATGAACCAGGCTCATCCATTATGCCGGGCAAAGTAAATCCAACCCAATGTGAGGCCTTGACGATGGTCTGTCTGCAAGTAATCGGAAACGACACTACAGTAGCCATGGCCGGAGCTTCAGGGAATTTTGAACTCAATGTCTACCGTCCGGTAATCATCTACAATGTGCTACAAAGTATAGAACTCATCAGTGCGAGCACTCAAAACTTTGTTAAATACTGCTTAAAAGATTTGCAGGCCGATCAAAAGCAAATCAAAAAGCATCTCGAAAATTCACTTATGCTCGTGACTGCTCTCGCACCACATATTGGCTATGACAAAGCCGCCCAAGTCGCCAAAAAGGCCCATCAAGAGGGACTGACTCTTAAAGAAAGCGCCGTCATGCTAGGTGTACTCGAAAAAGAAGAGTACGAAAAATTAATAGACCCCGCAAAAATGATCGGAAATTCATAATTTACAATTTAAGCACAGGGCCATATAAGGCGCTATGAACCGCGCCCTTATCAATAGATTTATTCTCCAATCCGTGCTCTTACTCTTTGTCCTCACCCTAGGCTCACAAATCATATTTTCACAAGATAGAGCGCGGAGCTTGCGACAAAATCGTAGTGACCACAACTATTGCGAGTCGGTCTACTACTCTCCCTTTAAGCGCTCTTGCTTAAAAAAGATTAGGGGGCAGCTTGAAAAATATTGCCAGGATTTCCAAGGAACCCCGGAAGAGATAAAGTGCGCCGCAGAGATTCAAGAGTTTAGTAGTAGACTTAAGGAAACCTCGCCACTGCCAATAAAGATGTTTTTAACATTTAGTGTGATTATCCTACTGGGCCTTTGGTACAGCTCCCTGGTGAGACTTCCAAAGCTCACGCGGGGATTTTTGAACACGATGATTTTACGCGAAATTGAAAGCTCTCCACCTACCATCCTCGTCATTAAAACCATCGTCGTGATCATCTCTCTTTTTATCTATACTCAACTACTCAAAAGCTTTCTCTGGCCTTGAATGTCTTCTTATGCTCTAGGAAAGCGAATTTCAAAGCAAGTATGGGGCACATTATCAAGCAGACGAATGGTGGCGCCATGGTCGTCAATAATTCCCTTGGCAATCGAGAGCCCCAGCCCAGTACCTTCTCCAATAGGCTTAGTCGTATGAAAAGGCTGAAAGAGCTTCTCTCGTTCCACGTCTGATATACCATGGCCTGAGTCTATCACCTGGACAACAACTTCAGTACCTTCATCAAATGTATGAATCTTTACCCAACGCTCGTCGAGCTCTCTAACAGCATCAACTCCATTATTAATTAAATTAATCAATACTTGTTCAATCTCAATGACATTACAATGAATAGAGGAATTTGATCCATTCTTAAAGATTTGATCAGTGGCGTAGCTTTTTGATCGAGCACTGGTAAGAATGAGGGCCTCATTAATAATCTCAGAGAGTTGGTAATTCTCATAATCACTGCGATCTGAACTGCGAGAAAATTTTCGTAGCCCATTAATAATCTTAGCAATGCGCTCAATCGCTTGGTTAATAGATTCAAGCTTTGTGCGAACTTTATCAGGCTCATTAATAAAGCGAGCAATCAGGTGACTCATGCCCGAGATAATGGTGAGCGGGTTATTTATTTCGTGAGCAATTCCCGCTGACATTTCACCTAGGGACACTAACTTGGAGGCCTGAAGAGTCATGGCGCGCTCTTGACGGGCCTGTTCTTCAGCGTGAACGAGTTCAGTCACATTTTGACAAGTGCCACTTACTAAAATAGTCTTATTATTTAAACTGCGCCTAGAATCCCCATGGGCCTCGACCCAAATGTGGCCCTCACTAGCAGGGTCTCTCACGCGAAATCTCATTCTAAAGGGTGTCGAGTTCTCCAAACAGCGACTAAAAGTAGTCGCCCATTCGTCTCTGTCATCAGGATGAATGAGCTCGAGCTGCTCTTCAAAACTTGGCCCCCCCTGATCTTCATCTAACCCAAAGATTTCATACATCTGAGAAGACCACTTATAGCGCTTACTCCAGGCCTCATAAGACCAACTGCCAATTTTGGCCACTCGCTGGGCCTCTTCCAAAAGACCCTCGTATTCTTTGAGCTTTGAGACATCAAAGTGAATTGAAAAATAGCGATCTATCTCTCCTGAAGTATTCATGAGGGGTGAAATCACCGTTTGCATAATATACTGAGTCCCATCTTTAGCAAGACTAGAGATTTCTCCCGTCCATACATTGCCCTGAAGGACAGTCTGCCATATTTCGTCATCAAATTTCGGACTATGTAAATCTGACTTCACGATGCGATGATCACTTCCAATGAGCTCATCTCGCGAGTACTGGCTAGTCTTAATGAAATTCTCATTCACATCGAGAATAATACCCTTGCGATCAGTGATGGCCACGATGGCGCTCTTATTTAAGACACCCATAATTTGTTCGAGTTCTTTTTGTTTAAGTAACTCATTTTGACGGGAATGCACTTCACTTGTGATGTCAGAAATAACCATGGTCAGTCGCTCGACTTGCCCATCTCCAATAATTTGAGGGGCAATTTTACAGCGAAACCAATTGGCCTGACTCGGATCAGGAGCAAAAGGATCACAGTACTCATGCATTGAGACTGTTTTCTTCTCTTGCAAAACTTCTGCTAGCGAAGCCTTAAAGGGAGTGAGAATGGGCTCAGGAAGCATTTGAAAAAAGTTTGAGCCGATAATCTCAGAGCGAGGGTAAAATAGCTTTTCATCACTTTGAGACCATAAATTTAAGCACACAGCATTTTTATCGATCTCAAAAATAATATCATCGATACTTGAAATCAACGTATTAAGCGCTGCTGCCTTTTCCTTAATATCTGTGATATCTTGAAATGTTCCTCTGAGTTTAATCACCTTTCCAGTGGCATCATAAATAGGCTCGCCCATGGCGCGCACCCATTTAAAAACACCCTTATGTGATCTAAAATAAAAGTCATCGCAAAAAGACGAACCACTGGTACAGCGATCAATATAGGCGGCTATTCTCTTTCGCTCTTCACCGACATAAAAAGAGAGCCCGTATTCGCGGCTGATCGGTACATCAGGATCAAGGTCGTGAATGGCATAGGTCTGGGCCGTCCACCTCACCTCTTCGTTGGCAATGACAAATTCCCACCCACCAATAAGACCCATCTTTTGAATATTTGAAGACATGGCCTCGGCGTCTTTATACTTATTGATTTCAAGATGAGTACCAGTAAAGCGAATGGCCTTTCCATCCTGATTATATTCACTCACCCGTCCGCGATCGAGAATCCAAACCCAGTGGCCATCAGCATGGCGCAAGCGATGAACATTTTCATAGACTTCAACCTCGCCTTTAAGACAGGAGTACATATCGGCGTAGGCCTGCTCTCGATCTTCTGGATGGACGAGCTGATCCCAGGTGGAGAGGTGATGCTTTGTCGTAGCTGGGTCTAGTCCAAGCATTTCAAGCCAGCGCCTATCAAAGCGCACAACATCGGTTTCAAGCCACCAGTCCCAGCCGCCAAGACCTGCGCCTTCAAGTACATACTCATAACGCTGAAGTCGCTCTTCTAAGTGATGCTCTCTTTCAATATAGTCCGTAACATCACGTGCAACGAGCAGGAATTGATCTAATTCCCTATCAAAGACAAACTTGATCTCCAGCCACATTGGCAAATTAGATGAACAAATAAAGCGGTAGCGACTCTTTCCGACTCTACCTTTTTCACGACTAAAGATGAGCTTCTCTTTTAAATCAATCCAGTCGCTGGCAAACATAAATTCACTCAGCGGCGTCCCATCTAACTCTGCGTGAGTCAGACCAAAGAACTTGCGCCATTTCTCACAACCTTCAGATAATGTATAATCACTTTGAAGCGAGCAAGTGATCTCATCAGAGAGAGCGAGTATTGAATTCAATTTGAGATTGGTCGTAATAAAATATCACCTAAAAGAGTAGTGATTAAATTATAAAACCCGACCGCGCTACTATCAAACTCTAAATGTATTATTTGGCCTTCCTCTTGAAATATTAAGCCTTACCTGAATAAGACTATCAAATAAAGAGACTATAAATCTCAGTGGCCCCTGGACAGTAAATCATCTGATAAGACGAGGCTTCTCCCACGGCAAGAGAAAGAGCAAGACAGCTCTGACCATCAAACTCGATGAGCTCTCTCCTAGTAATCACAGTATGCTTTAAACAACCCGCCTTAAGGTGGGGAGCAAACCGCGCATTGTACGAGTTGGGTATGAGCTCCTCTTGTGTGGAAACTCCCAAATTAAAAGCACCGCCAAACTGAGCAATTGGTTTCGTATGAAAATCGTTGTCGAGATTGAGAACATGCTTAGAAATAGGCCGAAGCAGGTAAGCCGCGCCATAAACATCTACTCCTTGTTCGCTACGAGCTTTTTCAACGGCTTCTTCACATTGTGCCTGCTCCAGATTTTTTACAATTCCTGCTCTTTGGTTGTTTTCTAACTCAATATGGCCAAGATTACCGAGAATTCGATTCAAGCTAGGATTTCCAAAAAGAGAAAAGGCGTGGGCCTCGATATTGCCTGCAAGAAAGAGGATAAGTAAAAGCATCAATCTAGTCATGGTCTTCTTCCAAGGTAAAACAATTTAGAAGAGAATGTCCTATTTGTGACTATTAAGGGTGTTATTGGAGAAGATTACAGGGATCGACCAAAATCTAGACAGATCTTTTTGGTAAATAAAAAAGGGCGCAGCTCTGGTCTGCGCCCTTTATCTAGTTAACCATTAACCGTTTTTCGTAGCACATCAGTCATGCGCTTTAAGGAAATGACTTTCCCCTGCAGCTCTTCTGCTGTTGAGGCCGTATCTTGAGACATTGAGCTATTTTGTTGGGCCACAGAATCAAGTTCCGTGATGGCCAGATTGATTTCACGAACTCCATTAGACTGCTCGCTACTGGCAGTGGAGATCTCTTGAATCATCTCTGAAACCTTTGAGACATCCTGAACGATTTCATTAAAGATTGAGTAGCATTGATCGGCAATCTGAGAGCCGATTTGTACTTTTTTGGCCCCCGTATCAATTATATGTGAAATGCGAGTTTTGGAGTTTTCAATAGTGCTTTCAACCTGTTGTATACTCTGACCAAGCATTGCAGAAATATCATCTGCGGACTTCCCACTCATTTCGGCCAGCTTCCCTACTTCTTCGGCAACCACAGCAAAGCCCTTCCCATGTTCTCCGGCCCTTGCCGCTTCTACAGAAGCATTAAATGAGAGTAGCTTCGTTTGAAAGACAATATCATTAATGACTTTTGTCTTCTCTCCAATCTCATTGATAACGGCCACAATTTTTTCAATTTCCTTATTACTAGAATCAATCTCTCTAACGATATCTTCATTGCTCTTAGCAATATCATTAATTGAATCCATCATTTTTCCAAGCACAACTCTTCCATTTTCAACCGAGACTTGGCTCTTTTTAGAGATCTCAATTGAGCCGTGAGCGTTTTTAGCATTTCTCTCAATCATCACAGAGGTTTCTTCAACCGAACTAGAAGTCTCTTGAAGAGCAGACGCCTGTTGGGTCGTACTACTTGAGAGAGACTCACTAATGGAAGACATGCGAGAGGCCACATGCTCAAGGCCACTGGCCTCACCACCGAGCTCATCACTGATTTTGGCCAAATCCTTACTCAATTTTACTGAAAAGAGAATACTGACCAGCACGCTAAGACCGATCACTAAAATTAGGCCGGCGTAAATTTTAAATTTGAGATCAGAGATCATCTGCTGCACTTCACTCATGTAGACACCTGTGCCGATGATTAAATTCCAATCTTTAAAGGCCAAGACATAAGAGACTTTATCTTCAGGCCCTACTTTTTTGTCGCGCTCGTGCTTATAGTCAACGAAGGCATCTCCTCCTTCTTTGGCCGTTTTCATAAATAGTGAAACGTAGTTTTTTCCTGCAGCGTCTGTAGACTTAGAAAAGTCTTTGCCGACTCGCTGAGGCTGCAGACCATGGGCCACCGCAAAGCCATTCACATTGTAAGCAAAAAAGTACTCAGTTCCAGCATATCGAGTTTTTAAGAAAATCTCTTGCACTCGCTTCATCGCCTCTTCATGAGTAATAAGACCCGCTTTTTCCTCAGCAGCAATGAGTTCAATACTACCCATTGTCACCTCGACGGCAGATTTAATCTCTGCCTTTTTTTGCTCCATAAAGAAGTGCTCTACAGTTGGAAATACATAGAAAACAAGACCAAGAATAATAGGAATAAAACCACCCATCACCAGGGCAATTAAACGCGACTTCAAACTCTTAAAAATCATGGATAACTCACTTGAAAAAATGATGAGTCATCTTTCGGTTAAAGAACTCTTAACATGAAGAGATTCAGCGAACCTTAAAAAATCTCCATGCATTTTCAACGACCTTTGTTGTGGCCTAAGATTCATCCAATTTAAAATCAATGACTTCCTATAATCTCTAATGAAACTATTGACTGTAGGAAGATGGGCCGACATAAGGACCTATGACAAAGTTTTTAAGCCTAGAGACCCCATATGGCCTGTGTTACCACACCCAGGGGGACTCCACTCAATCCCTAAGTTATGAGCGCGTCCTTCCCAAGGGTAAGGCGCAACTCCTCCTTGCTGACCCACCCTATTGCCTGCTTGTTCGCAGAAATAAGAAAACCGGTCAGCTCAGAGATCCTAAACAGGCCAAAATCAATCACGTCAATGTCACTCGCTATGAAAATATCAAGGCCTATACTCGTTTCACTAAAGAATGGATGGAACTAGCGACCAGCTGTCTCGAAGAAAATGCACCGTTAATTATTTGGACGAATTTTCTTGGTAAAGACCCTATTAAAAAAGTGGCCCGTGAACTGGGCTATGAGCATTTTTGGGGAGAATTTAAGTGGTGTAAGCTCACGCAAAAGGTCAATTCAGGCAATGAAATTAATGCCAGGTTTTATGAGGTCGCTTTAATTTTTGCCAGACATCCCAGGCCCCAGCTCTCACCGGCCGATCCTGCACTTGCAACCAGCATTGTGAGTTACTATGATGAAAATGATAGTAGCGCCACTTGGGATAATCACCCCAATCATAAAATTTTCAAAGTAATCGAGCCCTTAATCAGAAACTACTCAAACCCAGGTGATAGAATCCTTGATCCTTTTAGTGGTTCTGGTTCGACTGCCCAAGCCTGTTTGGCCCTTGGGCGAGCTTTTTCGGCCATTGAAATCGACCAGCACTGGAGTGAACTCACTCATAGGCGTTTAAAAGAAGAGGTTTCTCATGAATTATAAAGAGATTATCGATTTTTGGTTCAAAGAACTCACTCCCAAAGATCATTATAAAAAAGATCAGGCACTCGACGACCAAATGAGAGAGCGATTTCTAGAAATTCACCAAGCGGCCGCCCAGTGTGAGCTCTTCTCCTGGCGCGACCATCCATATGGACGCCTTGCTGAGGTAATCATTCTCGATCAATTCTCCCGCAATATTTACCGTGATGACGCAAAATCATTTGCCACTGATGCCCTCGCCCTAGCACTCGCGCAACAGGCCGTGCAAGTGGGTGCCGATTGTGAACTCAAGGCCAATGAACGCGCTTTTTTGTATATGCCCTATATGCATAGTGAGTCACTCCTAATTCATCAAGAAGCGATGAAGCTCTATAAGCAAGAGGGTCTTGAAGAGAATTATCGATTTGAAATTAAGCACAAAGAGATCATTGAGCGCTTTGGTCGCTATCCCCATCGCAATCAAGTACTTGGTCGCACCTCAACTCCCGCAGAAATTGAGTTTTTAAAAAGTCCTGGATCATCATTTTAAAAGCTCACTCAGTGTCTTCATCGCTTGCAAGTACTTTCCTTCTAGCCCAAAGGCATAGTTGATCCTGATAAAATTTTTAAAAGACTGATCGGCCGAGAAAATGGTCCCTGGTGAGATGCTAAGATTGCGCTCAAGGGCGGCCTTAAAAATGGTCCTCGAGTCATAGTGAGGGGGCAGCTCTACCCAAATGACAAATCCCCCTTTAGGGCAAGTATGGGCGGTACCTTTAGGAAAATGTCCCGCAATAAAATGTTTATAATCTAAGAAACGTGAGGCGAGAATTGGTCGAACCTTGGCCAAGAAACGATCAGGCGCCCCCTTTTTAAGATAGTCGGCCATGGCCAGCTGGAAAGGAAGTTCTGCGGCAACAGTGAGTAAAGACTTTGTTTGCTTAAAGAGCTGAGTGTGGTTGGGCCCAATCAAATGCCCTAGCCTCACTCCTGGTGAGAAGGCCTTAGAAAAGCTTGAAATATAAATGGAATCCACGCCCTTAGAAATATCGAGTAGCGCCTTATGCTTTCTCCCATCATAAGCAAGCTCACCGTTGATATCGTCCTGAACTAAAATGACATTATGCTTGCGTGCAAGTTCGACAATCTGATGCCGCCCCTGCTCACTTAAAAGGGCACCAGTGGGATTTGAAAAATTGGGTTGGCACAAAAGTAGCTTGATATTCGATTTTTTAAGCGCCTCTTCAAGGGCATCAGGACAAAGCCCAGTCTCAGGATGGGAGTCCACCTGAACCACTTTTAGACCCAAAGATTTAATGATCTTAAAGTACATATAATAGGTCGGGTTCTCAATGGCGATCACATCACCGGGTTGCAATAAACTTTTAAGAGTGATGTAGATGGCCTCAAGCGCGCCATTGGTGATCACGATATCATCACTCCCAATAGACATTGAGGGCCACAAAGGAGCGAGGCGCTTTGCAAGCACACCTCGAAGCTCAGGCGAGCCCTGGGGATGAGCGTAGGAATCAATTTGATGTGCGTGCTTTTTAACAAATCGAGCAATGGTTTTGGTTGGCAAAAGCTCTGGATCGGGCACGGCCGCGGAGAGGTTGATAATTCCGGGCGTGGCCAGAGAATCGAGGGTCCATTGGACTTCATCGACTACTTTTAATTCAGAAACCTTCTTCTGTCCGCCTGCGAAGTGAGGAACTTTAACAAGTGAATCACTGGAGACAAAAAAGCCATACTTCTCTTTTGAATAGACGAGCCCCTTATCCATTAAGAAATTATAGGCCATGACCACCGTATTGACCGAAGAGCCCGCACTCGTTGCTAGCTCTCTAATAGAGGGTAACTTTTCTCCCGGCGCTAGCTTTCCGCTTTGAATCTGCTTTTCAAGATCACGAGCAAGCTGTTGATAGAGAAAATCTGAAGCCATGGGCGCTCCTTTTAGATAGCAGGTCTCAAGAGTAAGGTCATGAGGGTCTGATTTTTAGCAAGGGAGAAAAAGAGTCGGCCGCTGACTCTTGAGTACACAATATCTTGAGGACGCTCTATATTGGAGACGATCAACCTTGGGTAGCTGCCATAATTAGTCAGATAGAGGTTGCGCTCCTTTTCATCATAGCTCACAACTCCAAAGGGCGTCTGAGCAAGTTGAGTGATTGAAGCCGGTGCTTTGTGAGGCCCAGTCTTATTTTGTTCAGAGCGAACTTCTTCAAAACGGGCCAAGAGGCTTTCACGAGGTCCTTGTATCAGCTCTCCATCGGCCCCATAGCGCATAACTCCAAGAGGGGTGCTCACAAGAAGTTCAGAAGCACTCTCATCAAAGACCATGGCGCGAACAGCATGGGGAAGCTCAGCGACCTTCACATTATTGCCTTGGCAGGAAGTTAAAATAAAAATACCAAAAAAAATTGTCACTAGAGCTTTCATAGTCAGTCTCTCCATTGGAGTTATCACAAGCTCATCATGACAAATAAATATAAACGGGTACAGGATCAGATTTTACCGCAAAAAATGGGTACAGAAAGTTAAGGCTCTAAACTTGGTCGTGTTTTTAAAAGCTTAGCAGAGACAGGGGACTAATCCTGTCTCTGAATTCCGTCATCAATATCAAAATCAATTATAAAATTGTCGTTTTCAAAATCGTCCACAAAATCCATTGTGTAGAAGTTGATCGTATTGCTCTCTTCTTCATAAAACCACTTGCCCCCAGCTGATTCTGGGCCAGGCGGAAGAAGTTCGCCCTTATAGTAGACTCTGATGGTGTCAACAAGGGGACGACGTCTTAAAAGAAGACTCGGAAGACCAATGAGCGTCACAATATCTTCACCAATTCGTGCGAGATCCTCGCCAAAGTTGGCCGTACAAGCAGAAATGTAGAAGCCTTGTGAGATACTAATAATTTCATCAAAGGGATTTCCTTTCCAGGGCTCATTCCAAGAAAAGCCAGTGTCACAGCCCTGTAACTCTTTGTGATTGAAGGCCCCATAGAAGCGAAGAATTTTGCCCGAATCAATGTAGCGAGTAAGAGCGTTGAAAAAATTAGTCGCCTCATAGAAACTGGGGTTACTTACACCTGGAGCGGTCCTTGACTGCTCTTTTTCATCAGTGATCATGATCACAACTAAATGTGAGTTAGAGCGCAAAAAGCGCGGAGTTCTATTTACTCCATCAAAGATATCGAGAACTCGCTTCACATTGAAAAAAGTATATTCTGAAGCATCGCCATTAGTGCCTAAATTTGCCACTGCATTTTGAAACTCGCTGACAACACGATCGATAGTTGAAGGATCGCGCTGATCGACCATGGTGTAATCAAGCTGATCCCTGAGTTCAAAACCAATATAGGGGTCTTCTTTACGGTCAGTTGAAATGAGACCAATCTTCCAATTGATATAGGGAACCTTGGCAAATTTTTCAATAAAGAGCTTCGAGTTTTTAATCACGTTCTTTTGAATCGAATCCATACTGCCGGAGTTATCAATCACAAAAAGAACGTCAATATTCTTATCAACTTCAAGCGTTGAAAGAGGATAGAGTCGCTCATCACGCTGCTGAATGGGAATATTCTCGTGGTAGAGATAACTCGCGTCGTCCCCGTTACAACCGACGACTAAAGCGAGAAAAAATAGAGGAAGTAGCGCTGTCAATTTCATCATGAACCTACAATTTACCTTGGACGCAGAGATTCTTAACTTCTGCACTCATATTAAAGAGTTCATCACCCCAGAGCATTCCATCACTGGGAAAGACAATTTGATTCGTCTTAGCTGTTGCCGCCTGATAGAGACTCACTTGATCGCCACCAATCATGCTATTAGCAATCCCTTCTCTAACAGCGCGCATACGACTGAGAAGCTCCACTCTCACAAATTTCATTTTATAGATCGCGTCTTCAAGAATCTTCTTGCGATTTTCCCACTGAGCGCGCGCCAGCATCTTGAGCCCCTTAGTGGCCTCAGACTCAATGGCGGCAAGTTTTTGATCATAACTCAATAACTTCAACGCCCCCAATTCTTCACGCTCACGCTTAGTACTCGCCAATTGACGCTTAAGTAGACCAACATACTCATTCTCGTGAACAATCTCAGGATTATCACTTGCAAGATTGTCACTGATTTTCTTGGCCCAATTGCGATTGACACTTACAAAACGAGAAATAGCACTTTGAGCGTCTAAGAACTCACAAAGCATAGTGTTTCCAATGGCCTGAACTAGAAAAATCTCTGGGTGAAAGGACTTTTCAAAAACAGGAAGCTTTAGCGTGGCAAGTTGACCGTGAACATTAGAGAAATCACGGCGCTGCAACTGCGACCAAAGCACTTCAGTTCTGGCCTCAACAAAGTAGCGCGAACTCTCAGGTATTAAATAATAGTAGTGCTCGGCCTGATCAAAAGCGCGTGCTTGATAGAGAAGGCGCGCTAATGTGAGGTAATGAAGCGCCACTTTTTCAAGGTCACTCTCCCCTTGCATCCAAGGTTCAATGACCTGAGAAATCAACTTGCCTGAAGCACCCAACTGTCCTTCTCCTGCATAGGCAAGCACCGCACTTTGCGCCAGCAAAACGCGAAGCTCTGTGTTTTCTGGTAGCTTACCAATCCACTTCAGAGCGTCCTTGCCGGTGCGAAGGGCCTTATAGGCCTGCAGCGTGTAATTGACTATGCTCTCGCGCGATTCGATGAGTGTGAGCTTGCGAGCAACATCGGCCGAGACATTATAGCCCGTATTAGCAACCAGCAAAGTAAGTCCTGGACCCGCAAATTGATCAAAGGCCAGACCCAGTTCAGTTGAGAGAAAATTCGTTTCACTTGAAATATCAAGCCAAGCAGCAAGCGCACTCTGGTAGTGGCCCTCTTGGTAGAGCAGATACATCTCAATCGGAGCGCGAAGTGAGGCAATCTTTTGATCGCTCAAACCCTGCAGTTTTAAAAGGGCACTTTTATTTTCACCTGTAAAGATGAGATCAAAAAGCTCATTCGTCTCAGGATTCAGGGCCCCTAGGGCTTTCCAGCGGGCAAAAAGTTGCACCAAAAAAGGGTCATCAAGCTTTAAGGTCTTTTGTTTTTGCAGCTGTGTGGAAAAGTCGATATCCGCTCCCTTCATATTTTGAAGAACAGCATTTTGGGCCAGAGCGCTTCCCGCACTAAGACTCAACAAAAGACTAAACGCCAGGCTTTTTGAAAAATTCATAAAGCTTATCCTCTATCACCCGATCCAAAAAGGTAGCCAAACTCAAGGTATCCCATAGCATTGTGCTGGAATTCCTCACCTTGGCGAAGGGTTTGATTGTAGAATTCATTCTTAACGCCCACGCGAGCACTCATGTGCTTACCAAGCCAAAACGCAAGGCCAAGATCCACTAACCCCATATTTGTATTACCAGAGGCCAGCTCCACTCTCCCCGCGCCCACTGAAACATATTGATCAAAGTAGACAATCGTAGACGAGGACCAACGAAGCTTGCCGTAGATCGTATTGTAGGTCGCAAAGATTTCTTGTGAATTAAGTGCATAGTCGGTATCGGGAACAAGTTTTTGATCCCCAAGTAGACGCTCACCTGCTCCGGTAAGTTTATTTGAATAGCGCGTGTAGCGCAGACCAAAGGACCAGTCACTATTTAAGTGATAGCGATACGAGAGTGCTGCCTGCGTGACATCGAGATGGCTGTCGGCCGTAAAGTCATAGGCGCCTTGAACAGTAAACTCATGGCGATTGACCAGACTCGAATAGCGAGTGTTGACAATATAGAGCTGCTCATTTGAGAGCACCGGGCTCACCTTATCATCTGGAATATTGAGGCTCTCGAGTTTATCTTCAAGAGAGCTTGCATGAGCATGAGCACCAAAAAGGGCCATGCCGGCAATTAATAGAGTCATAGTACTTTTCATCACTTTCATCCTAAACTCCAATCTCTCTTAGAAGTTGCCATTAAGAAGGGTATCAAACCACTTCACAGGAATTTTACTGTCATCTTCACTAAATCTTAGATCCGCCCACTCTGTGCCCAATATTGAGATGCGACCGCCATTTGTGCGCTTACAAGTCACTCCGAT
This sequence comes from Bacteriovoracaceae bacterium, assembly GCA_048264885.1. Taxonomy (GTDB): domain Bacteria; phylum Bdellovibrionota; class Bacteriovoracia; order Bacteriovoracales; family Bacteriovoracaceae; genus JBLWXV01. The sequence goes on along the minus strand of JBLXCO010000002.1, from coordinate 440,284 downwards.
CACATAGGGATTATTACCTGTCTGGCTGAGACCTAGCACGCCTTTACAATTTTTCTCAGCATCGTAGAGACCACCGTTGAAAATCATTGGGTCGGCCGATTCGCTCGAGGCACTTCCACGAAGTCCTATTTTTCCCGAGGCCGGGGCAAAATGTGAGGTGGTCACAAAGTGCATTTCAGATAGTGGTGGCATATTGGGAAGCTCTGAGTAGCGACCAATGGGAGAGAGATCATACTTTTCAATCATGCGATTTAAAAAAGTCTCCGGTAACTTCTCAACCAAGGGAGTCGCTACGACGACATGCTTAATCTTCTCGATGGCGCTCAGGACTTCGGCCGACACAGACTCGTCAAGCAATGTACTCGTGGTGAGAACCAGAGTCTCACGATCAGAGATATTGCGCAGGTTTACTTCCTGAATCGCCGGATTCATCACGTCCATATTTTTAAAAGTGTTCTTGTAAAAGACCACTTCTGGATCCCGAGTAGAGTCGGCAAAGAGTAGCGTTTTATTGCGGTTTTCAGGAAAGACTTCAACCATAAAACTTTGTGAGGCCGACATATTATATTCAGAAGTTGCAATCAGATTAAACTGATAGACTCCGGCCTTATCAATGCGAACACGAAGGGTGCGCCCTGAGTAAGTGACATACTCTCTCATCTCGACCGGAAAGATTTCCACCTTTGGTGTTAAGGAGCGGTCTTCTTGATCGGTCACTGTGATGGTGCGACTTAACGTCTGATTATGGCCCAGGTAGATCAGTTCGCCTGCAGGCCAGGAAGAGCGGTCAATGGCCGGGGCCTTTCTATCTTTGACGGCAATCGTAACATTGGTGCTTCCCGTAGAGCAGTTATTATAGGAGTTGCCCCAGCTACCAAGCACACAAGATTTAAAATTTAAGCGATAAGTCTCGGCGTTTCGCGCCGGTGGAATGTCCTTCCAAAGAACATTGAGAATTGTTGAATGATTCTCAGTGTTTTCAATTGTCGATACTTCAAAGTGTCCAAAGTCCGGGCGATCACTCTCAAGAGTGAGCTTGGGAGAGACCTCTTTATTGAGATCATAGGCAACAACTTGAAAGCTCACATCTAGACCCTGAGTCAGAACCTCGGGCGCAACCAGCTTAGAGTCAAGCCTAACGTCTTTAACACTGATCTTGAGATCCTTAGATTGAATGTGATTGGCCGGATTTGAGACAATAATCTTGCCGGTATAGTCAACCGAAGCACTATTTTTGCGATTTACATGATAGTGATCGGGAGTGAACTCTAGCTTATAAGTGCGCTCATCAATCTTTGTGAGTTCCATATTGGGTGGCATGCTATCGAGCACCACTTTAAAGGGACCATTGGGAAAGTCAGCATTATCAATCGTAAAAGTATTAGTATAAGTCTCACCCTCATTCACGCTTTGAGTGTGGGCCGGCTTAATATCAATTGCACGCTGAACATCATAGACGACCAAATTCACCGTCTTTCTCAGAGCGCGCACTGTATCTTCAGAGCTTCTAAGCCATATCTTAATGGGATAAATCTGACTTTTAATACTGGGATCTTCAGAATCATTGCCATCAAAGTAGCCCGGAGTCCAGCTCAGAACCATGGTTTCAGGATCAAAAGTCGCTCCGACCGGAAGATTGTCCACACTAACAATGGGTTTGCCCGGCTCCTTAACAGTGGCGCGCACGATATAATCGCGGCTTCTTCCCTCAGTAAACTCAATCACATCATCCACACTCATTGAAAGCTCAGGAAGGGGCTCCTGAGTAAGGGTGGGCGTGCCACGAATCTCTCCACCTTCTGGATAAGGGTCTTGCTTACAAGACACCAAAACAAGAAGGGAGAGGCAAAGGCTTAAAGGAAGTAATTTGCGTGTGCTAGTCATTATGAACCTACCGGTCTTAACATAAAGGGATATTTAACAGGGACCACGACTCCCCCTTTAGGTTTGGGGAATTGCCAGGTCATCATTTTTTCAGAGATACACTTCTCAGTCGCAGCATCATTAAGAGTGGTTCTCTTAACGTTGGCAAAATTGAGCATGCCAGTGCTATTAATTTCAAAGCTCATCTCGACAAGACCTTGAAGCTCAGGCTTTGTCTTGAGTTGAGTTTCGTAGCAGCGACGAACTTGATTGAGGTATTTAGCAATAGTGGCATTGATGGCGTAACGGCTGATACCACCTTGAAGAACCATATCTGAATTTGAAACAGCAATGGCCGAAATCCCGGTGCCGCTTCCCGAGGCCACCATGGTATTGCCATAGCCGCCCTTGCCGCCACCAGCACCTTTAGTGCCGACACCTCCAAGACCTTGAACGCCAGTATTGCCCACTGTCGTTTTCTTTAGACCTTTACCAAGGCCGGTGAGAACTTCCCCACCACTGCCAGCGTCGCCACCAGGTCCGGCCCCGGCCGTGGCCTGAGAAAGTTCTTGAGGCACACCGCCGACCACTTTCTTCAGATCCTTTGATCCAACCATTCCCAAGAAGCCAAGATTTCTCTTCACTGCTCGCTTAGAGACCTCAGACTTAGTGAGGGGCTTGACCTTAATATCGGGGTTGGCGTCACGGTTGATATTGACCACTTGAGCGGGCTTAATGATTTTGACCACTACTGGCTCAAGCATTTTCTCTTCATCGACTTTAGCTTCTTCAGGAGGCGCTTGCTCAAGAAGATAAATAATGGGCATCAAAACGAGCATAATAACGATCAAATACTCAAGACCACGATTAAGCCATGTGGCCCGATCTTCTTGAGACTCGAGTAGCCCATTTACATAGTCAGCGCTCCCTTGAACAAGGCGAAATTTTCCGGTTGGTGTATCGAGGAGCCACCCTTCTGCAGTTTTGGCCGCTGCACATCCGACAGTGTCTCTAACGTCGTACTTGTCTTTAGACTGGGTCAGCTTAAAAGAGCAAAACCAATTGTCCTTAGTAAAGTCAAAGCCCTGTCTCTTTCTGGTGGTCACACGCTTACTTGCATTTTCTCTTGAAATGAAACCAAAATTCGAATGCCAGCCGTACTCACCATCAACGACATTTTTAAGAATCTTAACGAGTTCGCCACTTTCTGTTTCTACTGCAATCATTGCACTTGCTCCCCAAAGTCATCGGCCATGGTGTCTAGAAAATTCTCTCTAAATTTAAGTAGTCCCGAGTCTTTCTCTCCGATATTTCCAGTGACCACGGCCATCTCTGGCTTCTTGCGCTCACCTTCAATCAAGAGCGATTCAAAGTCCACTCGCCCTTGTCCCTTATACTTCACGCCCGCCTTTTTTTGCGGCGTTTGTGCATCCTGGGCAAGGATGGGTGTTACAAAAAATAGACTCAAGATCACTATCCCTAATTTGGCCATAAATCTTCCCTAATTTTTCAAGCTCTCGATGCGATCGTTATAATAAGCAGAAAGCCTCGCCATCTGCTTAGAATCAAAATAAGTTTTTAGTTCCATCAATGCCGCCACATCCGAAGTGTTAGCAAGTAGCTTCTCCTTTGGAGTTTCGATTCCTTCAAAAGGACTATTGATCACTTTGGCGGTGTCGACTTCAGCGTCTTTAATAAAATCGCTATAACTAGCGTTGGCAATTTTGAGATTTGCTTCAACTCTTGCCCGATCTGCCGCTTGCTCAGGCGTGTAGGTTACCAACTGCTTTTGCAAGAGCTCCTCATAGTCGGCGCGCACCGATTCAAAAGGTGCAGCGAGAGTTTGCAATTGAATTTGTACCTGGGCCATCGTCTCATCATCAAGATCAGGCGGAAGCGGTGTGGCCAAGATATCTTCGGTCATCTTGGCATAAGTCTTTTCAAGCATATCAAGTAAGTAAACTCGCGTTTCGAGATCTGCTCCTTCAAGATTTTCCTTGGCCACTTTTACAAAGCGATCAATAGCTTGAGTTCTGCGCTTAAAGAGGCGCTGAGAATTGCGTCCATAGAACTTCATGCTTCCGACTTTTTTAAACTCCTCTTGAACCTTTGTTAGGACGAGCTTTGACCACACAGGTCCGACAGATTTTTCCTGCGAGAGAATAACCTGTTGAGTGGTTTTACTCGGACTATCAAGTTCAAGACGAGTGGCAAGTGAGAGTTTGCGCGCCGTCGACCAAGGAAGAAAGAGTGCCTTCATATCAATCAGGCCCGCTTCATCCAACGTGAGAAAAACCGCCCCCTCTAGCTGCGGGGGAATGCTCTTTTCACGCTTCATTTTTTCCATCATTGCTAAAAGAATGCGGTTTCTCTCATTAAAGTCTTGATCGAGTTCATAGAGCAGAGCGATTTTAAGATAGGTTTCATATTCAAGCTTGCCCTTAAGCGGGGCGAGCACAAGCTTCTCTTGCAGTTTGGCGGCATCAGCAAAACGCCCCATGCGCTCATACTCAATCATTAAGGACTTCTCATCGCCTTCTTTTTCAAGCAGCTTCACCAACTTATCTTGATCAGCGAACTTAACGGCAAGCACCTTGGCGTTGGGACAAGACTTCTCAGCAAAAACGCCACTAAAACAAAAGTCAAAGAAGGCCTGTAAGCTCTCTGGGCTGTCTGTCATCTTAGCGGCTTTCTCAAAACGAGCTTCCACTTGGATTTTATCCATATTGGAATTTTCTTTAGCGATCTCTTTATTATCGGTATCAGCAGTGGCGCTCTTCCACAGGGCGACCTGGTCGATGATCGCCTGATAATTCTTTTGATTATTGTAGATATCAAGAGTCAAGTTTTGCGAGAGGATCGCCCACTTGCTAAAGCTCTTGCTTGCTAGCGCGCCTTCAATAATTCCCTTAAAAAGTGGAAGTGCGCGCGCAAAGTCCTTCTTCCCATAGAATTCACGAGCGGCCACATACTCAAACTCTGCCGCTTCAGGTGTACCTTTTAGAATTTCAGCAATGGCCAGGGACTCGGTGATGACTACATCACTATTACTAAGTTTTTGCGCCATCGAAAGACGTGTTTGGCGCAATTTTCTAATTTCTTTAGGATCAACTCCAAGAGCAGAGTCCTCTGCAATCCACTGCCCCAGTCTTGCCACCTTTTTAATTTCGTCAGCTTCGGCCTTAAGCCAGCCCTGTTGCAGTTTCTTTCTCAAATCGTCGTTGGGATAGATTGCTAGATAAACATCAATTGAGCGCTTTAAGAAATCATTAAGCTCAGGAATAACTTCGGCCTCTGAGTCCACTTGAACTAGGTAGCGGCGCAAAATCTTATTCACCTCTTCAGCATGTTCTTTTTTACTTGGTATATCGGCGGCCGTGCGTCCTTCGAGTTCCTTAATATATTGATCAACTTGATCCCAATTTCTAAAACCGTAGGACTCTTCTAGGAGGCGCACTTGGTAGTAGAGACTTGGTGACTGCTCATTGAGATAGGCCAGCAGATGGCTTCCGGCGCGGCGATTACCTGCCACATAGAAAGCTTCAACCAGTTGAGCAACAAGCTCAGGGCGATCCAGTCGCTCGGAGAGCTCTTTAATATACTTGAGTTCAGCTTCCCCATTAGTATCTGAGTTTGAAAGAAAGAGCATGAGATCTTGTAGCGAAGCCTCACGCACCTCGGTCTCAGTAGTCCAGAGCGAAGCCTTCATCTCGTTGATGGCCAGTGGCAACTTTGTGTCTTTAAAGTAGAGCCAGCCCTTTCTATAGTGAGCGTAATTACAGGCGGTGCGCACCTCGCAGAGCTTGATCGCCTTGTCGTAGTAGGTCACGGCCTTGGGGTATTTTGCTTCTTCTTCATACCACTCGGCCAGAGCGAGGCTCGCCTGCTCTTTCATTTTTTTTGGCGAAAGCTCGGATGATTCGGCAGAGAGATAATAACCTTCAGCGCGGGCGTTTTCACCCATGCGGCTTAAGAGTCTGGCCATTTGAAATTCAATCTTAACTCGTGTGAGTCCCTTAGCCGGCTTAATCCCAGGAGCGCCATTTAAGCTCTGCTCGTAGAGCGTAAGGGCCTTCTTGCGACTCTCCATCAATGCTTGCTCGCTAGATTTATCACCCTCTTTAATCGAGGCATCAAAATAAAGATCGGCCAGACGTAAAGTCAAATCGATCCGCGCAGGATCGTCCATTTCAAGCGAGTTTCTGAGTTCCTCCATCTCTTGGATGAGATACTCAGTAGTATTGGCCATCAACTTCGGAGAGAGGCTCCCGAGTAATGTGGCCAAGGCGAATGTAAGAGTCAGATTCATTTTCATCCCTGAAGTCCTCTACACTTGGAGTGCTCTACCTCCGTCCCACAACGGCGAGTTCGATGGAGTGGAACTGACTATTCGTTAGAATCCCCATGATGAAAGCAACGGTGGTCGACTCAATTTCCTTGTCGGCCTGTAAGTTGATTTCACCAGTAAAAGGCGTCTGGTGAGAGAGCGCCCAGTTCTTTTTAATTGTGTTGAGTTTCTCTAAAAGTATATCTGGCTTTTTAGAGATATCGGCCGTCTTGCCAACCAGTTTCTGATCGAGATAGAGCTGACCATCTTTTGAAAGAGCGAGCACCGGGGCTTCGCGCACTTCACTAGGAGTCATCGAGATCGGGAGCTCAACTCCCTTTGTGACTAAGATCTCTGGAGAACTAGAGAAAGTTTGTAACAAGAAGACCACTAGCATACTGAACATATCCACCATGGAAGTCAGCATTAAGACAAAGCCCACGGCCTTGGCCGCAAATTTCTTCTTGCGCTTGCGGTTGAGTAGGTGCTTTTCAAAGGGGTCGGCAGCGACCATGCTGTGATTTAAAATCATTAATTCCCCCTCGCCGTTAAAATACCGATGTTAATGATTTGGTTGCGACGAAGCACATCCAAGGTCGCAATGAGATTGCCGTAGTCCACCGTGCTCCGAGGAGTCACAGTGGCGGCTGCGATGTCGATTGTTTTATTCTTATAGGAGAGAATCTTACCTGGGATATCGGTGCCTAATTGAGTGAGCATGCCTTCAAAGCTGTCGGCCTTCACATCAACCTTTTGCACGCGCTTGCCACTTTTCTTGAGTGTTAAGCTCAAGTGTGAGGGAGAGAGAAAGACCAAATCGAGATCGAAGGACTCCTTCTTCTCAGCGGCCGCCTCAGTCCCGTGGCTTTGTTTAACTTCTACCGTGCCAATTTCAATCCAAACAGCGGTGATGAGCAAAAAGCACACACAAGTTGAAAGTAAGTCAATAAATGGTGTCAGGTTCAATTGGACGTCGAGATCCTTCTTTGTGCCCAAACCTGTTTTATGTCTCATAACCCCGATCCTTGGTTAATCACAAGTAAAAGTTAACTGCGAGAGATTAGTTCGTGGCCATGGCCTCGGGACGTGTCTCTCTAATTTTAGTAGTAGTCGCGACTTCTTCTTTGTGGCTTTCGGTGTAGAAGAGAAAGTCGTGATAAAGTTCGCTTGAACGCTCAGTGAGATCAGTAATAATCGACTCCGTCTTGCTTTGAAAAACGGCGAAGGCCACAAGGGCAGGAATCGCAGCAACCAGACCAAAAGCAGTCGAGTTTAGGGCCTCAGAAATACCGTGTGAGAGCAGGTTTGCACGCTCAACAGGTGAAGCAGCGGCCACACCGGCAAACGAGCTAATAAGACCCGTTACAGTACCGAGTAGACCAAAGAGCGTTGAGACGTTACCAAACATCGCCAAAAAGCCTGTTCTTTTGTCATAAGACGAAATTTCTTTTGAGAGTTGCTCATCCATACGAGCTTGGAGAGCTTCGTCACCAGCACCAGTGCTTCTTAGTTTACAAGCAACCATGGTGATGCGACCAAGGCTCGTTTTACCGGCGCTCATTTCGATATAATCGCGAGCGGCTTTAAAATCACCTTGAGAGATATAGCTGAGAATATTTTTTCTAAAGTCAGCTGGGGCAGCCTTATGCATAGCATAGAGGGCGATGAAGCGCTCAATGATAAACGCAAACGTTAGTAGACCGAAGGCCAAGATAAAGTACATAAAAATACCACCGGCCTGAAACTGTTCAATCAAGTTCATGACTTCTCCTCCTTAAGAAAAATCTGTGAAAAAACAACGACTCTATAAAGGGTTATGTCGTTCTAACTGACTATGTCAATTATTCCCTACCTAAAACCTGACGAAATCCAAAGATGTAAGACGAAGAAAGATTTTATTCAAAATTTTAGACCCCTCAGGACCCAAAATGGGTGCCATAATTCATATCTCCTCTCTGTCTTTAGAGATAAACTTTTTTTTCATTTGGCCATCTTCTGTAACAGAATTGTGGAAGCATTGACCTTATCCAAAAACAAAAGATAATTTTAATTTACTATCATAGATAGAGAGTGCCTTCCAATTGATAGCTTTTTTTATTTATCATCATTTTTGCCCCACGCAACATGTCTAACTCAAGATCAAGACTTTGTTTGCTTGACCAAACAAAAATTGCAAGCTACAAACAACACATCAAAAAACTCAATTGGAGGAAAATTAATGAAATTACTCATTCTCGCTGCTCTTTTTTCTGCGACAGCATTCGCATCACAAAATACTGACCTCGTGCTTGAAAATGAGCGCTGGTATGGCAAGTTTACGACTTACGTATGTGATGATGGCAACACTCAGGCCCTCGAAGTTCCAGCTGAAATGGCCGATTACAATGTAGAGTTTGGTCACATCGGAACAGACTACTCACTTGATAACTTTATCCTTAAAGGTACTTTTGAAGAAAATGGCACCAAGTGTAGCTACAGCGCTTTTCTCACCGCTGATAACGCTGCTTGGACCATCGCTCTTAGCGAATCAAGAGCTTTTGCAACAGAAGGAACAGGAACTTGTGCTAATGGCCAGGCGCTCATCGATGATGTCCTCGCTTTTAACAACTACAAGTACCTCCATGGTCGCGCTGCGATCTTCGTTCCATTTTCAAACGCGAACACTGCTTGTCTAGATGGCAGCGGTAAAATCGGAATTCACTTCCAAGTTCTTGGCAGAAGATAATCAAGCTCGTTCCAACAAACTCCTAGTGGGTTTGTTGGAACTCTCAAATCTCTACAGAGAAATTTCTAAATTAATCGGACAGTGATCACTGCCCATGACTTCAGTTGAATGGGTGCAGTCTTTGACATTTTTAACAAAGTCATCAGTGCACCAAAAGTAATCAATTCTCCACCCCACATTGCGTTCGCGACAGTCACCGCGATAGGTCCACCAGGTGTAGTGCCCATTCTCATTGGGTGTGAACTTTCTAAAAAGGTCAGTGAAGCCCTGCTCTTTAAATTCATCGAGCCAGGCGCGCTCAATCGGCAAAAATCCCGTGGTTTTAGTATTGGTCTTAGGGTTGGCCAGGTCTATTTCATGGTGGGCGGTATTGTAGTCACCAGTGATGATCACTTCTTTGCCAAGTTTTTTCTTAAGTGCCAGGGCGCGCTTGGCGACAGCGCGCGAAAAATTGAGTTTATAGGGGACACGACCGTGATCGCGCTGCCCGTTTGGAAAGTAGCAGTTAAAGAGAATGAAGTTTGCAAATTCGGTTATTATGCATCTTCCTTCACTGTCAAATTCCTCTATTCCAAGACCTACAGTATGTTCGTGTTCAATGCCGTCGCGAACCCAAGTGGCAACGCCAGAGTAGCCCTTTCTCTGGGCCGGAGCATAAAGAGCGCTGTAGCCTGCCGGATGAACCAGCTCATCGCTTAATTGCTCTGGTAGCGCCTTAGTCTCTTGCAGACAAATAATATCGTGCTCGTAATTTTTTACCCAGTCGTGGAAGCCTTTTTTTTCGCAGGCGCGAATCCCTGCAACGTTCCAGGACGAAATCTTAAGTTTCTTTTTGGCCAAAATAGTCACCTTTTAATGAGTAGAAAGTCCCAATCATGCCTTTTTGCCCAAGATCTTTCAATATCTACGCCATGTGCAATAATTTTTATAAAAAACGCTCTTGTGCTTGAAACTCATGATGGCTAACGTTCTTGTGAAAATTGAGAAACAGTCATTAAGGAGAATATAATGAAAATACTCGGGCTGGTCCTTTGCCTCTTATTAAGTCACTCGATCTTAGCGACACCAAAAGATCTTACTCGCATTGAAGGCATGCAGAGAAATCCTCAAGGTGACTACACAGTCAAGTGCATCGATGGAACCACAGAAATAAGAACAGCGGCTGATTTGGCAGCAAATAATGTCTGCTTTTATAAAGTTGCCTATCTTCCAAAATATCTAAGCGAGTGCACTCAAAACAGCAATAGTTACAACTGCCAAATTAACATTAGGGAGCAATCAACTCCACAACGCTCAACCCTCGCAAAAGTAATTTTCATCGTCGATAATAGTGGCTCGATGGGACCCCACCAAGAGCGAATCGCATCAAATATTGGCCCCTTCATTCAAACAATGGGAGCTCAGAACCAGTGGCAGGGAATTCTACTCTCTACAGATAAGAATGATGATGTCTACTTTGAAGACCAAGGCCAAACCTTAAATAGAGCTAGCAAATGGAAAGAGAAGATCACATCAGTTGGAACTAATGGAGACTTCACCGAACAAGGTCTTCAATCTGTCATCGACAATTTGGCCAACACCAATATGGGCCAGTCAATTAAAGATAATCTTCATCTCATCTTCATTAGTGATGAAGATGATCAGACCATTGGAGGCGCCAAGAATGCATATGTAGAAATTGTGAACAAGTATCGCGTCGACGCCGACAAGCTCTTCACTTATCAAATCCTAAGCTCAAATCAGAGTAGCCCCAGAGCATGTAGTGGATCTATCGACTTCAAGTATGAAGGCAGTCAGTTTGAACAGTTGGCCAAAATGACGAGTGGAAAGCTCTACGATTTGTGCTCACCCAAAATGAGCGAGACAATGCAGGAAGTAGCAAGAGATATTCTGGCGCGCGAGGCTCCAAAGAGTACGCTGCTGGAGCTGAAGATTGATACTGCCACTAATTATAAAAATATTAAAGTTATACTCGATGGCAAGCTCATTCCCGAAGTTCATAACAAAATCCGCAATTGGAGTGTCTTTAATCAACGTTTTATTTTTACAAATGAAAAGCTTATCAACCTACAAAATCCCGGTGAGCTAAAACTAGAATTCATCTATTAAGTATGCCATCTAATCACAAGACTCTGGTTTAAAATCAACGTCCAAGAGCTCGCAAATTTCATCGTTAAAGTTGATAATTTGCGAGCGATTACGATGAACGAGAATTTTTCTTCTTTCTAAATCAGAAAAGACGGACATTGGGTTATATTCACGTCCATCTGTTTCATGGGCCATTAAATGGCGTGAATAGAATCGATACCACCGAGGCTTAGACTTCCCAAGGCCTTTATCTCCGGCCACGATTCCGGTATAAGCGGCAGTCACACAATTGCTTGTAATAGTGTCATAGGTCACGGTTGAATTCGAGCGATAGAGCTCATCAGACTGGTCTAAAAGTGCAGCAAACATTTTTTCAAAATCTAATGCCGCCGCTTCAAGTCTGTATTGACCAACACGCGCTTTATCTTCGTCAATATAGTTTTTATATTCAATGGCCACATCGTGGGTGGACATAAAGTTATGTGAAAGAGCGTAGCCTTCATTGATCCCTTCTCCAAAAGGTTCATAAGGTTGCCCTTTAAGGGATTCAGGTCTTATGGCGTACATGGCATAGGTGATGTCATCAACCAAGATGGGATTTTTAACTCTTGAGCGAGAAGTCTGATCATAGAGCCTTAACTCTTGGTCATTTTTTAGGGCAAAGCGAAATTGGATATGCCCAGTGAAGACGAGCTGTGTGCCTTTAAAGGAGCGAAGAAGATCAATCTTTGGAGCGACACCCGACTCAAGAAACTTCTCAAAAACAAGCAAAGTTTCTTTGATTGAGCCAGGAGTATACTCAGCAATAAAGTAGCGGTTTTGATGGCGAAAGTTGGAAAAGTAAATCTTACCCTGCTTTGGGCTTCCAATAATTTTTAAAAGCGCAGGATCGTTCGGATCAAGCATTTTAATATTGCGTCTAAACTCATTGTCGACACATTCACCAGCATAAGGGCCATCAGTCATCATTCGAGCTTTGAAAAAGGGGTCCTCCCTTAGACTGGACTGGAGAAGACTCTCACAGACGCTGGGAAAATTTCCAGCAGGCAAAGACAGAGGAAGAGATAAAAATGTGAGTAAAAGTAGATTTTTCATAACCACAGTTTAGCTAAATAAAATGTGTCAGATGAGATCAATTGAAAAATTAATAGAATGTAAAATTAATGGTCACAAGATAATGAAATGAGAACAGCTGGTTTACAAAACATAAACACACTCAACTATCTTAAAACCTTTTAGGCTAGAGATTCAGAGAATTATTATTTTCCCCACTCAAAGCTCGCGTATAATAATCGTTACAAACTGTTAAGGACAGAAGTTGAAAATCTCACGATTAAAAAGAAATCACGCCTATATCGCCTTCACGGTGATCTCCTCAGTGCTCTATTTAACCTGGGGTTACTTGGCTCCAACCTACTTCATTTCTGGTGGTGCCTACGATGGAATCACCCTACGTTTAGTAGGCGTGATTATTCCAATACTGGGCCTCACTGACTACTGGATTCGAGGGGACAAGGCCAATGCGCGATTAATTTGTGAGCTCACCTTCTTTGGACTCCTTCTAAACTACTCTTATATTTTGCACCATAACCACTACCATCAGATCTATGTCATCGGCTCATTCATTATCCAAACTGGGGCCAATTCAATAATTGATAGGGAAAAACCACTTATTCTCTATAATATTTTAAACCTACTCTTAGCACCCTTAATCTTTTTTGATCCGGCCCCACAAGTGAACTCCTATTTTTATCTCACTTCGGTGGCAACAATTGCCGTCATCATGGGCACCGTCAATCTCTTAAGGCTGGGAGCTCAGAGAAGTATTCTTGCACTTGAAGAGAGACTCGTTCTTGAAGAAAATAAGAGGATTATTTTTGAAGGACTTGCTCATGAAATAAACAACCCCCTCATGATCTTACAAAGTTTTAAAGAGCGTATTCAAAAAATTGCGGCCAGGTCTACTGACCAGGAAATGAGTGAAATACTAGATGTCATCATCAAGGATAAATCGGACTCACTTAGTTCAGCGATTACACGAATTAAAACAGTGATATCCGATGTTCACAAAACGGCCTGTGGCAATCTTGTGATTCACAAAGAAGAAATCAATGTGGGAGAAATCCTAAAAGAGATCCTCATCCCTTATCATACAGGAGAAAATAAGAAACACTTTGAGATTATAGAAGAAACCGCACTCATCATTCACTATGATCGATCTTCTATCCAAAGAATCCTCCACGAGTTGATTCAAAATGCCAGAGATTTTGCTGACTCAAAAGCTTGGATCAGAATTTCAACCAATAAAGTTGTCATTGGCAACGATGGGCCGGCCATCCCAAAACATCTAGAGTCAAAAATCTTTGAGCCCTTCTTCACAACCAAAGATATTGGAGCAGGTAAGGGCCTAGGGCTCTCTATCGCAAAAGGTCTGTGCATGCAGCATGCAAGTTCAATCTATCTCAACGATAATGTTGAAAAAAAAGTAAGCTTTGAAATTCTCTTTTAGCTCTTTGATGTCATCCTGATTATCTCTGCGGGCCGACAAAGCTGTTGGTAGAGATAACGCGCAAACCTCTCTTCATAATTTTGGCGACGAATAGCGATTTTCATACAGAGCAGCCAAGCATCACGTTCCGCCTCATTTATGACCAAGTGCTGGTGGGCCTGGGGCATGCCCACTCTCCCATACTTTTCTAAATACAGGCGTGGCCCGCCCAACCACATGCTAAGGAAAAGAGTCAGCTTATCAGTCATTAAATCCAAGTCTTCCACGTGCATATTTCGAATATGCCTCGCCTCTGGAATGGTACTCATGACTTCATAGAAGTCTTCACACAGCTGGCGCAGTCCTTCGATCTGCCCCGCCGCTTGATAGGAGCTATCTCCCACTCCAAACTTTTCAGGCTCGGTAGAATTCGACATAAAACTCGACCTCCTGAGAATCAATTGGTTTTACAAAATGAACCTCCTGGGGACTTGCGACCCCAGGAGATTCGGCCTTCAACACATACTCTTGCCCGGAGCTAAGGACATAGAGCAAACTTCCTTTTGTCACCACGATTTTGCCCCAGACACCCGCTTGAGTTTGATGCTCACTTAAGAGTGCCTTGGGAATCGTCTTTTCGTTAAAGACTTTGGTGCGTTTATAGGCAGTCACATGATTAGGTAATGATTTCAGGGACAACCTCCTGGGCATCGTCGGCAAATTTATAGAGACCTACTTTGTCTAAGACGGCGGCGGCAAAACTAAGGGCCCCAAGAGCAAAGACAATATCTCCAATCATGCGAAGCCATCTCAAGTTCTGAATGAGCTCTGTTTGCATAACCTCACTGCCTCTAGCAAACCACAGACCTTGCTCAAGGGAGGCCCAAAACTGAATGAGACCGATGGGGAGTAGACTCAGCACAATCATCAGAGCAAGCCCAAGATTGAGACCCCAAAAAGAATAACTCATGAGCTTCTCACTCCAAATGCGCTCTTTAAAAGTGGTCTGAACGATAAAGAGAACCAGCCCTAGAGAGAGCATCCCATAGACACCAAAGGTGGCCCCATGAGCGTGAACGGCGGTGGTGTTGAGACCCTGCAGGTAATAGAGCGCAATTGGCGGATTGATAAGAAAGCCAAAAATGCCAGCTCCAACGAGATTCCAGAAGGCAACGGCAACAAAGAAAAGAATTGGCCACTTGTAGAGCCTGGTCCAACTGGTGAGGCTTTGCACTCTATAAGTATGAAATGCTTCAAAACCAATCAACACAAGAGGCACAACTTCAAGAGCAGAGAAACAAGCACCAATAGCGGTAATGGAAATGGGCGTACCACTAAAGTAGAGGTGGTGAAAGGTTCCAGGAATTCCACCGAGCAAAAAAATGGAGGTTGAAAAGAGTGAAGCTTTAGTCGCTGACTTTGGTTTAATCAGACCCAGACTCACAAAGATAAAGGCAATTGCAACAGTGGCAAATACTTCAAAGAAGCCCTCGACCCAGAGGTGAACCACCCACCAGCGCCAAAACTCCATCACACTAAGATGGGTGCGCGAACCATAGAAAAGTCCACCGCCATAGAACAGACCAATGGCAATTGTGGAGGCACTAAAAAGAAGCAAGAGCTCTTTAGTATCTGAGGCGAGCTTGAGTGCCGGAGCAATACATCGAAGCATGAGAAAAAGCCATATTGCCAGCCCTACAAGTAGCAGCACCTGCCAAAAGCGACCAAGATCGGTGTACTCATAACCTTGGTGGCCAAACCAAAAGCTAAGATCGAGATCTAAGAGTTGGTGAATGGCCAAAAACTCTCCGGCCAGGGAACCAAAGACCACAACCAACAGAGCGCCAAAGAGCACATTCACTCCCAGGCGTTGAAATTTGGGATCTCGTCCACCATTAACAATGGGGCCAATAAAAAGTCCCGCTGCAAGAAATGAAGTTGCAATCCAAAAGAGTGCAATTTGAATGTGCCATGTTCTGGCCAAGCTGTAAGGCAAGTACTTTGAAAGTGCGAGGCCATAGAAGTCCTGACCTTCCACCGTGTAGTGGGCGAGCACTCCACCAAGCGCGATTTGCAGTAGGAAAAGAACGATCACCACGCCCCAATATTTCCACAGCGCACGCATTGAGGGTGTGGCCTTGAGAGCACTTAGTGGGTCTTTGCCCGGAAGTTTAGTTTCAAATTCATCTTCATCCTTTCTAAAGGCATAAAACCAAACCAAAAAGCCTACAGCGGCCAAGAGCAAAATAACTGAGATCACTGACCAAAAAATATTTTGAGCAGTCGGCACATTATCGATGAGTGGCTCGTGAGGCCAGTTGTTGGTGTAAGTGTGAGTTTCCCCGGGGCGATTAGCAGCGGCGACCCACGTCGACCAGTGAAAGAAGCTCATCATCTTTTCACGACGCGCCTTAGAGGGCAGTACCTCTTCGTGAATGGCGTAGGCCTTGCGAGTCTCGCGCAGTTCAGGAGAATTGCTAAAGAGACTCATATAATAGTCTTTAGTTTTTAAGAAGGCCTGCTGTCTCACTGCTGAGAGAGTCACACTCTCATCAGGACCAAGAGCACTATGGCGATAATCTTCAAGCATAGAGGCCTTGATCTGCATGCGCTCAGCAAGAGTTGTCTCGGCCAGGGGCTTTGAGAAGTTTTTAGCGGCAAAGATTTCTTGATAGGCGACGAGCTCACGGTGAAGCCAATCGGCCGTCCAGTCGGGTGCTTGATAGGCGCCGTGACCCCAAACCGATCCAAGCTGCTGCCCCCCAATGGACTGCCAAACCTGTTGCCCAGTGAGGATATCGTCTTTGGTGTAGAGCAACTGGCCCGATTCGCTCCTGAGCTCATTGTAGATGGGTGGGGCCCCACGATAGACCTCACTGCCAAAAAATCCCAAGATCGTGAAGGTCACTAAAAGGACTGCGGTCAATCCCCACCAATACTTTCGCATACTTACCTCGCAGAATTCATATATTTATTTTATATCGATACATTTTAAATATATCATTATAGAATGAACCGCAAGGATTATTTGTTATGAAACTCACGACAAAAACTGATTACTGCCTGCGCGTGCTGATTTATCTGCAGCAAAAGGGAGAAAAGGCCAAGATTCAAGAGATCGCTGATAATTATCAGATCTCAAAAAATCACCTGAGTGTGGCCGTGAACAAACTCTCCGAGCTCGGTTATGTGATTTCAACACCCGGGCCAAAGGGAGGCATTGAACTCTCGGCGAGCGCACGAGAGAAAACGGTGGGTGAGCTAGTTCGAGCGGTGGAAGACTTCACAATTGTGGAGTGCTTTGATCCCCAAACTAATACCTGTAACCTCAATCCGCACTGCCGCCTCAAAGGAATGCTCTCCAAGGCGAAGAGGGCCTTTTTAGCTGAGTTAGATGCGTATCAAATATCAGACCTGACTTAGACACTCTACTATTTCCACTTGAATGTTTTAAAAAGCAATCTATAATTAGCTTATGAAAATCATTTTCACGCCTCAAATTTCTTCGCGCAAAACCGCCAAAGTCACGCTTTGATCGAGAGCTAATTCGATCACATCCCTTTCACCATTTAAGTTTATAAAAACAAGGAAGAACCATGAATACCGATACAATTAGTATCACTGAAACTGACTACTTAAGACTAAGATCACTGATTAATAACCTCGCAGATGAGGCTGAGCAATTGGACCTCGAACTCGACGTGGCCAATATCATCTCAAGTGACGACGCCCCCTCAGATCTAGTGACAATGAACTCAAAGGTTCATTACATCAATCTCACAGATCAGCGAGAGCACACAATTGAGATCGTCTACCCGAGAGACGCTGATATTCACGCCGGAAAGGTCTCTATCCTTGCTCCCATTGGCACGGCGCTACTCGGTCTGCGCAAGGGTCAAAGTATCAACTGGAAATTTCCCGACGGGAAGACAAAAGAGCTACGAGTACTCGGAGTGCTCTATCAGCCAGAGGCCAGTGGGCACTGGCACTTGTAGAGGCGTGGCACTTTTACAGGATAGTTTGAATTATTCTAAGGGGTGGAACCTCCCCCCCTTAGATTTCCCTTGCCTGTACGCACCGGGCCAGCTATCAAGTCTTTGTGAAGAAAGAAAACATTAAAAAAATAAGCGCCCCGACCCCAGAAGAGATCAACGCTCTTCCCCCCATGGAATTTGATGGGGAGATCATACTCATTAAAACTATCGAAGGGGCCAAAAAAGCCGCCAGCGAACTCAAAGAAGAGAAGGTCCTGGGCTTTGACACTGAAACTAGACCGAGCTTTAAAAAAGGTGAATTCTACCACGTCGCCCTACTCCAGCTGGCCACCCAAGATAAGGCCTACCTCTTTCGCCTCAACAAGGCCCCGATGCTAGCAGAGGTGAGCGACATCCTCTCCGATCCAAAAATTCTCAAAGTCGGAGTCGCCACCCGAGACGACATCAAAGGACTTCAAAAGCTATGCCCTTTCAAAGCAATGGGCTTTTTTGATGTCGCCGAACAAATTGCCAAAGAAAATAACGACCCTAGTAGAACTCCAGGACTGCGCTCACTCGTGGCCCACTACCTAGGAAAGCGACTCTCCAAAGGTGCCAAGATCACCAACTGGGAGGCCGAAAAACTAAGCCCGTCGCAAATCAAGTATGCGGCCAAAGATGCAGTGGCGGGGTTGTTGATTTATCAGAAGTATAGTCAGACAGGTCGTCGTTAGTTTTAATTTTCAAGGACTTCACATCCCTATCAAGCCGGCGGTTCGCCCTCTCTTTTCAACGCTCCAACTGATGTCATTGTCGAGATGAGTCCCATAAGTCATCTGGCACGTAAAAATGACAGACTAGGAAAATTAAGGGCGTGTTCATGAACTCATGGTGGTAAAAGCTCAGGAAATTTTATTTTCGGGGGGAAATGATGAGAAAGTTTATCGCGACCGCGATGCTAGTGGGTCTATTTAGCAATGTTGCGCTTGCAAAATACCAAGGCAGCTCTTTTAACGACGTTTGGACGCAGGTGACTTCGGATGCGTACGAAAATCCGAGTAACCGCATCTCCTACTCTAGCCTCTTTAAATACTTTGAGAGCAAAATCAAAGAAGCTGCCAATCGAACACTTAATGACCGCTCGGATATATTGCCTGAGTTTAGAAAGCTCGCTCACCCCAATGGAATTTGTCTCGCTGGCAAATGGATCATGACTGAAGATAATCCATATGGGGGATATTTCAAAAAAGGTAGTGAGGCACTTATTATCGGGCGCGCTTCAACAGCGATGAATGGAACAAAAAGAGGTGAACTTCGCGCCATGGCCCTCGCCGGAAAAATCTTTCCCACCCTCAATGAGAACGAAACCGTCAAAACGGCCTCTTTCTTTCTCGTCGACGATCTAGGTGGAACGAAGCTTGCTCATTGGAGTGATGCTCAAATGACAAATGAGCCAAAGACTTCTAAAACACTCGCCGTGCTTTCAAATATCTTCTACGCACTCAAACTTGCCATTACTTTTGGTAAGGCCGACAGCAATCCTGGGATGAGACAAGTCTACATGATCTCTGAACTTGGGGGTGAGAACGCAAGTCAAGTCAGAACACCGCAGTGGATGATGGTTCAGGCCAAACCTGGCCAGACTGTAGACGAAGCTGACTTTAGGGATGAGCTCAACATGGACAACTACCCTAATGGACTTGCTCTCAATGTCTATGCGGGTGATCACAAAGATGAGCAAGGTAGAGTTAATTTTAAAAAAATCGGAGAAATCCAGTTTACAGAATCGGTGGTCTCAAATAGCTGTGATCATCGCTTGCACTTTCACCACCCAAAGTGGAGAAGTGATTTAATACACGAGTAAAATCGATAGATAAGTGAGTGTCACCTAGAGCTAGGTGGCATTCATTATTTCACGGCAACTGATTATGACGCCATAACAAATAGCGATTCAATCAAGCATCACTTACAGGATATTCGTAACCTAAAGTTCTCTCCCAACCCGCCTCCACAATTCTAAAGAAGCAATAAGAAAATCATAGTGCTAACATAGCCTCGTATGAAAAGGGCGATCATATACACTATTACTTGCCTACTCATTCTACTGCCTTCAGAAAATCGAAGTGCCAAAGGTAGAACGATCACTATGGGTGCGACAGATTGGTGTCCTTATACTTGTCCCACACGACACGATGGTGGTCTGGTTACTAGTTATCTAAAAGAAGTCTTCCAAATATTAGGAGTCAAGCTCGAAGTTCGCTTCTATCCATGGGTGCGGGCAATCAACTACGCTAAAGCTGGAGAGATTGACGGTCTTCTAACAGCAGTTAAGAGTGAAGTTCCTGACATGCTACTTACAACAACACCAACAATGAGCTATCAAACTTGCTTCTACACACTTGAAGACGATGAATGGAAGTATACAGGAGAGGAAAGTCTCAGTCAGATTAAGGCCCTTAGCGTGGCGGAAGGATATGGATACGGTGAACCCTTAGACAGTTACATTGCTAATGGCGCCAATAATATTGTGTCCATTTCAGGAGATCAATTAGTCGATCGTATGGTCTACATGCTTTTGGCCAATAGAATTTCTGCATTTGCCCAGGACCCATTAATCATCGAGGAATACAAAGGGCTCAAATCTAGCATTATTAACAAAGGCTGCCAGAATTCACTCCCCTTCTTCATCGCCTTTAGAAAAACAAATTACTTTAAAAATGAACTTATTCCTGAGCTGGATGAGGTGCTAAAGACGAAATCAAAGAGAGGGTTACCTGTAATTATTAAAAATGAAGATAGTAATTAAGAGCAGCAGACTATGATTGAGATAAAGAAATCTATGGTTATAAATCTCTGGCGCAGATTAAGATCTATTATATCGAATTAATCGAGGGAGAGAATGCTCAAGTAAAAATAGGATATCACCAACAATTGGCGACATCCTAATCACTATTCTATAGCGTAGTTGATATTTTGCGGGCCAAATCGGTGACTCCCATATTCTTGGCCACAAGTTTTTGCATTTGAGCAACAAACATAGAGCGAGAATTCTCTTTGGCCTTTAGACGGATGAGACCATCGAGATACTCTCCACTACCACGCGAAATTTCCTTAACAAGTTGATTATGATTGATAAGTACATACTGATTAACACGCTCAATAAGTTTAGACTGAACCTTCTCTTCCTTTGTCGCATCTTCCTTTTCAATATGTAAGAAGTAATTATTAGGAGAGTACTGATAAGCAGCACCACTGGCAAAGTCAGTTGTACTTCCAAGAAAGCCACCACTAATGACATTGCCCCAGAAGGAAACTGGAAGTGAAGTGCTCAATGTAATCGTTTGTGTGGTATACCCCTTCTTTTCAACTCTCACTTGAGTGTTGTTCTTATTTTTGACTTGACCAGAAAATGGAGTTTTTCCCACTAGAATCCCATTGATATAAACATCTGCACCTTGAACATTGGAATTCACACTCACGACTTGATTTGAGCCATCAATAATCGAAGCGCAATTGGTAACGAGAAACATAAGGGATAAAATAACAGCAAGTCTCATTAGCTTCATGATAAATCCTTTTGTAGAACTAAATATTTTCTGAACTATCGGTGAAAAGAGTGATCTAATGAGATAATTAATACTTAATAAAAAATAAAAGAATCACTAACTCTAATATCATAAAGACAAAACATTTGCATTCTAACATCCAACAGGATCAGTGATTTCAAAAAAAGAGCACGACATCTTTTTACCATCTCTCTCCTTCACACAGCTTTCAAATCCTTCATCTGGCATCTCTTCGGCACTAAATTCATATCCTGTTCTCATTTTTCTAAAAAAATCAGGACTTGGTTGCGGATAAACCTTGCCGCTTACGTGAGTGGAAACAGAAGTGGCCAACTGTTTATAAACTTCAAATGTTCCATCCTTTTCTATAGCTAATGTTCGTCCTGATAGCATTGGCGTCAATGGACTTCTGGGGATACTGAGTACTTCATCTCTAGCGATGCGTATTCTCTTCCACCCATCCTCTACTTCGTACAAGCAATAGTAAAGGCCCTCAGGTGAAAGATAACTCCCGTGATAGGATTTATAGATGTTGCAGTTTGGATTTTGCGTAAATAGCTTTTCATCAAAAACAAAATTAACTTCAGGTATAGTGTAATTTAATAAATAGACAATTGAATCAGAATGCTGCTCGTAATAGACTTGTATCGGAAAAAAATTCATTAAGGCTTTAGCATACCTTGAGCTATGACCTTTCTCCAAAAAATCCAGAATCATTTTCTTAGGATCATCTTCAAGTTGTTCGGTGTTTAAATTGGGATACTCATATTTTCCGGAGTGCTTCTCGAAGTAGGCATCACGTCTAAAATCGGAGTATAAACTTACATAGGCACCATTCGTTTGAATGTCATAAAAATAGAATTGAGGTGTGATTCTCATAAATGCTGGGGGTATTTCTTCAACATCCAATCTAAGAAAGACATCATTATCTCCCTTATAAACCAAGACTTGTTCACCCGTGACATCAATAGGAGTATATTTTTCTCCGTCATAGAAATACTGATGACATAGAACTGTACTCATCCAACCATTGCCAGCGGTATCTACATCTACAGCAATACGAGTTCCATCATAATCTAAAAACTTTGAGGGAGGGATGAGCAAAGTTGAAGAACAATCTTTAGGCCAACCATCAAACGCCATCCGATAAACGTTTACAATTTCACCTACTTTATCTTTTAAATCTTCATTTGCATAAAGATCACTCGATAGAGTCATGTAAAGATCTTTAGTTTCACCACTATCAACGGAAAATTCTCCATAGGGCCCAATTAGGTCACGTGGGGCCTTATCCGTTGGTTTGAAACATTTAATTTTAGAGCAATGATCTTGTGCTTTTAAATTTTGCTCGACTTGGGAAAGTAGCGGTTTATAATCAAACTGAGATGTATACAGTGTTCCAATGAATGTATTTGAACTAGATGATTTCAATGTCAAAGAAGATCCAACTGGGTCGTTTAACTTTTTGAGCGATGAGAAATCAATGTCGGACTTCACATTTTGGATCTGACTATGTGTAGAATAAGAAACTCCAAACATCATTAAGCCGAGCACAATCCTTCTCATTCTATTATTTCTCATTCCTATTGACCTCAATTCACAAATGTATTCATCAACGACTTTTAAGCCCATGGCTATTAAAGATAGCTTTTAAATGAATATAAATTTCTCTTCAATTGGTACTGTGAATCTTTATCTTTCTGGCAGTTATAAAGAGAAGGATCACCAACTTCAACGAGAAGCCAGAATCCATTCTTATTCTCAAAATGCGGCACGATATTAAATTTAGTTATCTTGTGAGCAACTTCAAGTGGACTCACCCTAGTCTTAGAAACCTCGAAATAGACGTCTATCTTTTCAACTAGATCTAGCATTACCTTCATTTCGTCTTTCTTAAGATGCTTGCGAAGAAAAATGTCTCTCTTTTCCCCAAAACCGGCAAAGCTGCCATGATCAAAAATGAGATGAGGATAGATTAGAGGCCTTAAGCACTCAACGTTTTCATTTCTCAGACATTCCTTAAAAGCCTCTAGATAATCAAAAAAATCAGTATACTCTTTCGTCTTAATATCTCTGGCATAAATTAATTCCCTGGAACACTCGGATTTAGACCATTTACTTCCATCTGAGGAAGATTCATCAAAATGAAAGCAGGCATTGATCTTCTTACTGTAAGCATCTCCATTATAAGGCCAGCGTGAGTTTATATCGGGATAATAAAAGTCAAAGCCATCAGTTGCAGTGAGAGTTTCTTTTGAATTTAATTCTTTTAACTTAGCTTCAATATTCAGATCTCGCTCAGAGTTTACTTCTAATTCGTTTGAATGAAGAAAGCTTGAAGCAAGGCAGAGTGGAAATAGGGCCATTGATAGATATATTGACTTCATAACACCCGGAATTCGATAGGGTAAATCTTGATTAGTGTCATTATACTACAAAAGTTACTCTTCCACTCTGGGTCAGGAAAACTTAACCATTCATTTATTGATTCACTGACGGGCGCTTGGGCCAACTCGCTTTTGCAATGTTTTGAGTTTTCGTGCTCTCTTGAGTTGTAAAAACGTGCCACTGGCACGTTTTTTGGCCCAAGTGAACCACCAGCGTATGAGATCCATATCGTCTGTCACCTCCAAATAAAAAAGCCACCCATGAGGGTGGCTTATTTATTTGGAGGTGACGGGCGGATTTGAACCGCCGGCTTTACGGTTTTGCAAACCGTTCCATTGGACCGCTCTGGCACGTCACCATTTCGATGCTTTCCAAGGAGCACCAGTTTCTTTAAAAACTGGTGAGATGTCAAGCGATTACGAGCAATTAGGCTTCGCGGATGACGTATTTGTCCTTGCCAGCGTCGACCATTTCTTTGAGTTCTTTGCCCACTTTGAAGAAGGGAACCTTCTTGGGGGGAACTTTAACGATCTTACCTGTTTTCGGGTTGCGACCTTCGTATGCTTTGTAGTTGCGGTTAGCAAATGAGCCAAAGCCACGAATCTCGATGCGCTCGTCAGCGTAGAGGGATTTAATCATCGACTCGAAAGTGATGTTGATCACTTGTTCGGCCTGCTTGTGTGTAAGTCCCGCTTGCTTTTCGATTGCCGCAATTAGGTCTGCCTTTGTCATATCTATCTCCTTAAAAACCAAAACGTAGCTTTAAAAGAAAGTTATTTTCTTGGGTTCAAACAACGTATCGTAATATCGTAAAATTCCTTTAGTTTTTAGGGTCTTATCGTGGCATAAGTTCTTATTTTACCTATAATCAATACCTTGCGCTAGCCTTTTACCAAATATTCTCCACTTATCTGCCCCAAGTTTTGGGCACCCTCGCCCACTTCTATGAACTCGAAGTCCTTGAATCTAGGTGGGCCACCGGTGCCCTCTTTAAGTGCAGTTAAAATGGACGAGTAGCTAAAGCTAGCTAGTCAGTCTTTCGATAAGAAGAGTGTGACTCACGAGATAAAGGTTCATGATGACAAGTAGAAGTCTCTGCACATTCACCCTTAAACTGGCGCTGGTATTTCTGGTGTCGATCTCATGTATGGAGCAATCGGCGCGCAAGGGACGGCCTCAGATTCAAGACTTCACTCTCGCAGGTGATGATGCCAATGGCTGTGGAAGTGACTTCTTCGTACTCGAAGAAATCGCGTGTATCTCGGCTTGTGCCGAAGGCTCTCACATTGCCACCGCAGAAGAACTTGAGATTATCAACGCTGAGGCCAGTGAAGAAATCCTCGAAGTCATCGCCAACTCTGCAGGAATTTGTGTGAGCGATGTAGAAGAAGTTGTTCGCCCTTCTGACGCTGTCATTGTAAAAAATAATTTCTGTTCATGTATTAACGGCAAGCCCGATATCACCGCTAATTGCACTAGCACTTGTGCGGGTACCAACACCACCGTGGCAACCTTAACTGGGAGCGTGACGGTTAAAGAAATTATCTCTTTAAATACTGCTTTTGGTGAGCCAGGAACACTTAGTGGTTGGTGTACCAGAGAAATTGACGACGGCCGCGTGGCCCCTTCGTGTGTGCTTGAGGTCTTTGACGGCACGAGCACTTCTCAACTTCCTATCACCATTCCCAACGGCTCAAATACTTTTAGTGCGGTCCTCACCTCACTGGCCTTTGATAAAACCTATGTGGCCCGCATTGTTGAGGCTGGCTCCGGCTCAAACGCTTCGTCATCGTCATTTCAGTTTAAGCGCAAAGAACAGACTGATGACCAGACCTACCCCGACGGCCCACTTAAAATTATGCCCGTCTCACAATATACGTGTGTGACGAGATCGGGGAAAATTGAAGATGGAGATGATCTCTTTAATAACGCCGCTCGCGTTCACTACTACTTCCCCAGTAGCGACGAGCCCACGGCGATGCCACCAGGTAATAACTTTCTTATTTGTCACGACATCAATTTGCACGGTGAAAACGACAACTCTCTCTTTCCGCGCTTAGAACTCATTCCACAACACTTTGCCGTTTGGGATCAATCTGATATTCGCTTTGTGGATCAAAATAGTGACTCCCAGCCCGATATCAACACCATTATCTCTAAGCGCCTTAAAGACGAGTATGGCATCACCCAGACGACCAATATCTTTAGTCTCTTCTCATGGCCTAATCGCCCTGACTCAAATGCCACTCCACCAAATGTGGGCTTTTTCATGACCCCATGGATTAACCCTCAAACAGGTCGAGGCTTTTGTCCGACTGACACTGAATACAATGGCACTGAGCCACTCTTTAAGATCTTAAAAGAGATGGTGGGCATCGACACTGAGGGTATTTACCTGGCCGAGAAAGAGCCTGAACTCATTGATGTCGATGAAGATGGCAATGCCGTGCAAGCGCCACAGGATATTCTCATTATTCGTGAGGGCCTACTCAAAAAGATTTGGTTCTATTATGAAAATGGAGTCTACTACACTCCTAACGACACAACTGCGGGACAAAAGACAGTTCGCTTTTACTGGCCAGCTGACACTTTAAATCCTCACGTAAAAAAATCAGATCAACGCCTCTATACGGTGCGCGCCCCAGAGACCATTGGGGCCGGTGGCTCTAGTACTGGTCTCACCAGTGTGCTCAGACCGCCTGATAAGCGCTTTGGCTGTGTGCCGGCACTTTCGTCACAGTAGACTTTTGGTTTTGTACTTCGTGAATCAGAATCTTTATGGAAGGCCCAAAATAGGGCCAGAGCATGAAGTAGAAGACCACTGCTCTGGCGGTCCATACCAGTAAAAAGCGCTTAAATTGCGCCAAAAAAGTTGCACCAGTGCGAAAGAGCCTGCGCTTCCAAAACCAGTTGATAAACATAATGAGCAAATTAATGCCGGCGTAGGTAATGAGCCAGTCGCGCATTTTCATCAGGCGCACCAGCGCAAAAGGCGCCTCACTGTCTTTAATCCACGCTGCTAAAAAGCGAGGCATCCACGGAAAGAGGCGCGAAGCCGATTTACCAACTGGAGACTGCGCCATAGTGTCAGAAAATTGCTTGGCGAGAGTTTCCTTGGGAACAGCGCCGTAGAGAGAAAACATTGCCCGTAATTTCTTCTCTTCTAGGGAGACCTCACCCTTAGATTTTCCCGTGGATTTGGGGGCGCCCTTTTTGTCGCCACCCTGCTCTAAAAATTGCTGGGCCATCTCTTTGGCGGCATCGGGGTCGTTTTTCATCTTCTCTAACAGCTCGGCCAGATCAGTGGGAGAGAGAGCGCCACCTGCGGCCTTCTGCTCGATATCTCCGACAATCATTTGCTGCTGCTTTTTAAACTCGTTGAGAGTTTGTTCGAGCTCGCGAGTATTGAGATCTTCAAAATCGTCTTCAACGATTTCGGCCCGCAAAGTCCCTATTTTAAAGCTAAAAAAGATAAAAAAAAGGGAGGCCAAAGCGCCTCCCCATTTTAGATTAAGCTGATTGAGCTTCACCAACGCTCGCCTTGCTTGGAAAGAGTTTTCCAAAGATGATCGTGAGGTGACCGGCCACGAAGACCGAAGAGTACGTCCCAACCACGATCCCAAGAGTCATCGCCAAGAAGAAATCCTTAATGGCCAGACCACCCATGAGTAGCATCGTGATCGAAACAAAGAGAGTCGTACCAGAAGTTAGAATGGTACGGCTCAAGGTTTCGTTAGTGGCATTGTTGATATTTTCAATCAAGGTACGCCCGGCAAACTTTTGCTCGTGCTCACGAACGCGGTCGTAGACGATAACCGTATCGTTGACCGAGTAACCAATAACCGCGAGTACGGCGGCCACTGTCTGCAGTGTGAACTCGGTTCCTGTTAGGGCAAAAATTCCAAGAACGATCACCACGTCGTGAATAAGAGCGACAATTGCCCCTGGAGCGTACTTGAAATCAAAGCGCAGACCGACGTAGACCATAATCGCCAAAAGGGCCCAGAGCATCGCCAAAAAGCCAGACTTTCTAAGCTCAGCCCCGGCCTTTGGACCTACGATATCCACTTTTCTCACTTCAATGCCAGCAGCAGCGTAGTCCTTATTGAGAAGTGTCTGGGCGCGATCAGTGATTTCATTGAGATTTGTCTCATCGCCTTGAACGCGAATGAGAAATTCATTGGCCGAAGGGTCTCCGATACTTTGAACAGAGCCTCCTCCAAAACCATGAGTGTCGAGGTTCTTTCGCAGGTCATTGACGTTGATTTCTTGGCCGAATTTCACTTGAATTTCGGCACCTCCGCGAAAATCCACCCCATAATTCATCTGAGTCAAAATGAGGTAGAAGCCTGCCGCCACCATCAAAAGTGACAAGACGCCAGTTACGGGGAAGAACTTTGTAAATTTGATATTTGTGTTTTTTACGATCTCAAACATTGTTCTCTCCTTAGATGCTCAGGTCCTGACCTTCGGTCTTGTTCATATAGAATTCAAAGAGCATCTTGCCCACGAAGTATGAGCAGTAAACAGTTGCAGCGATACCAATGAGTAGAGTCACGGCAAAACCGCGCACTGGACCTGTCCCAAAATTCAGAAGACAGATACCGGCCAGAGCAGTCGTGATGTTGGCGTCAACAATCGTCCAGAAAGCTTGGTTAAAGCCCTCTTCAACGGCTTTGTAATTACTCACACCGCGTTTGACTTCATCTCGAATACGCTCGTAGATCACGATATTGGCGTCCACCGCCATACCAATTGTGAGCGCAATACCAGCGATCCCGGGCAGGGTCAGTGTGGCCTCAAGGCCAACGAGAATTGCAATCACGAAAAGCACGTTAAGCGTGAGTGTCACAATCGCGATAGCACCAGAGATGCGGTAGTAGATCAAAATAAAGAGGAAGACGATCGAGGCACCGATGAGGCCCGCAACTTCTGCCTTTTCAATTGAGTCGGCACCAAGACTTGGTCCCACTGTTCTTTGCTCTTCAAAATCGAGCTGAACCGGAAGAGCACCAGCGCGTAGAACCAACGCCAGGTCGCGAGCTTCTTTCATGGTGTTATTAAAGTTACCAGCGCCTAGAGTAATCTGAGCGCGGCCACCAGCGATGCGAGTTTGAATATTGGGGGCCGAGTAGACGTTGCCATCGAGAATAATCGCCAGACGACGTCCGACGTTCTCACCCGTTACTTTTTCAAACTGCTTGGCCCCTTGAGTTTTAAATTCAAGCGACACATAGGGCTCGTTCTTTTGTTGATCAATGAGAACGCGTGCATCTGAGAGCTCATCACCTGTCAGTTGAGTTTTGCTATCAACGAGATAAGGAATCATCTCGGTGATCTCATTAGTCACTTTAGAGACAGATCTTTGAAAGGCGATCTCAGTTCCCTTAGGGAGCTTATCAGCGGCAAACTCATTAAGGGCAGCAAGATAAGTAGAAAAGCGCTCACCGGCCTTATAGTTAATAGACTTTTCAGTCCTAGCGCTCTCGACAATCTGCTGAAGAGTAGCAAATGGAAGTTCGTCTGAGACCAGCTTGAACTCGAGCTTGGCCGTCTTGCCAATGAGCTCCTTGGCGCGCTCAATATCGCGCACACCAGGCAGCGCCACCACAATGCGATCTGTGCCTTGAGAGAGAATCTCTGGCTCAGTCACGCCAAACTCGTCAATACGGTTACGAATAACTTCGATTGACTTGGTGACTGACTGCTCTTCAATCTGTTGACGAGTGGGTCGAGTGAGACCGACTTGAATGCTCGTTTCAGTCTCATCAGTAATGCGCAAGACGGTGTTAAAGAATTCATGAACTTTATCGTTCACCGCTTCCACAGCTGCAGCATCTGCCAAATTTAAAGTGATCTTTGGATCGAGCTCATCGCTTGTATCCACATCGCCCACTTCAAGGTTCACGCCTTCATCAGACATGATCCCTTCAATGCGACGACCATAGGTGATCACTTCATCTTTATAAACCTTTTTAAAGTCGATCCCAAGAATCATGTAAAGACCGCCTTGGAGGTCTAGCCCCAGGGAGATCTTGGATTTAATGGGATAGCTCGACTCCTCCTTGAAATCCATAAAGGTGGGTAGCACTGCCATGACGGCGAGAACTGTAAAGAAAATGAGACCGATAAACCGATACCACCAGCTTCTTTTCATCTGTGAACCTCCAAATTCACTGGTACCAAGACAAAACCCAAATGTTGGGGGGGATTTCGAGTTGGAAAGTGTAAGTCATCAAAAAGTATAAGGGGGATTGCCTAGGCGTGACAAGGTGAGAGTTTTAACTTTCTTTGGTAGAGGCCGCGGATTCCTTGGGAGTGTCCTCTTTACCTTGCGCCTTGTCTTTTTCTAGGCGGGCAAGATCGGTATCGAGGTGCTTCATGCGCTCAGCATGAACATTGTCTTCAGGGCTGGTGTCAGTGCGATGGACTTCGGCCATGAGTTCGTCCTTGGCGCGTTGAAATTCGCGCCAAGACTTACCAAGGGAGCGAGCGAGTTCTGGCAATTTTTTGGGGCCGATAAAAACCAGCGCGAGAACAAAAATTATGAGAACTTCACCCGTACCTAGACCGAACATGTAAACCTACTTTTTAGCTTCTTTTGCTTTGGGCTCTTCAAAGAGCTTCTTGGCAAGGCCACCAATTTGGCCTTTGACGATCTTCATTTTAACACCTTCACTCACCTCTAGGGTAATGATTTTATCTGTAATTCCAGTGATGGTGCCGATAATACCTGACTTAGTATAGATCTCATCGCCTTTAGCGATTGAGTTGATCATCGCCTGCTCTTCTTCCATCTTCTTTTTCTGTGGTTTGATCATGAGGAAATAGAAAATAAAAAAGATCAGAATGAAAGGAAGAAAGCTCATCAATGGATTTTGAGCAGGTGCGCCACCAGCGCCGCCCTCTTGAGCGTTTGCAGCAGTGATGAGAAGAGCGAAAAGTGCTGAAGTCATGTTAGTCCTTTTAGTTTTTCCAGTGGTTTGAAGTGTAGTTGTTATAAAACTTGGCGTAGTACTCGTCAAACTGATCTTGCTGGATCGCCTCTCGCGCGTCACGCGTCATCTTGAGATAAAAGTGGATATTGTGAAAGCTAATCATCTGCCCGGCGAGGTACTCTCCAGTGGAATAGAGATGACGAATATACGAACGTGAATAATTGGCGCATACCCTACACGAACACTCTGGGTCAGGAGGCAGGTCATCTTCTTTAAAGCGCTCAGATTTAATATTAAGTGGCCCATGAGTGGTGAGAAATTGCCCGTTGCGTGCGTTGCGCGTGGGTAGCACGCAGTCAAACATATCAATACCAGCGCGAATGCCGTTGAGAATGTCCAGTGGCTTACCCACCCCCATTAAGTAGCGCGGCTTATGGGCCGGCATCTGAGGGGCAAAGTCACCCAGGAAATTGACCATCTCTTCATTCTTTTCTCCCACCGAAAGCCCGCCAAGGGCGTAGCCAGGAAAGTCGATCTCTTGCAAACGCTCAAGACACTCACTGCGCAGATCAAGGTGGAGTCCACCTTGAACAATGCCAAAGAGGTGTTGGTGTTCTTTAAGGGGGGTTTCTTTGCAGCGACGGGCCCAGCGCAAAGTGAGCTCCATACTCTCGCGCAAACGCTCTTTAGTGGCCGGAAGTGCAGGGCACTCATCAAAGGCCATGACAATATCACTTTCGAGGGCGCGCTGAATTTCCATCGATTTCTCAGGAGTAATGAGGTGTCTTGAACCATCGAGATGACTTTTAAAAACCACCCCCTCTTCAGTGAGCTTATTAATATCTGAGAGCGAAAATACTTGAAAGCCGCCAGAGTCCGTTAGAATGGGGCGCTTCCAATTCATAAAGCCGTGAAGTCCTCCCCGGCGCTCGATGAGCTCATGACCCGGACGCAAATAGAGGTGATAAGTGTTGCCGAGAATAATCTTGGCGTCGCACTCTATTAGGTCTTCTTGCCATAGGCACTTCACGCTCGCGCGCGTGCCCACTGGCATAAAAATAGGCGTGGGAATATCACCATGAGCGGTGTGCACTACCCCAGCGCGGGCCTGCCCACTTTGGGCCTCTAATTTAAAAAAACTCACAATGACTTCCTACGAATAAACATGGCGTCGCCATAACTAAAAAATCGATAACGCTTGTCCACGGCCTCTTTATAGAGTTCGAGAGTCTTCTCACGCCCGATCAAAGCAGAGACGAGCATTAAGAGCGTACTTCTGGGTAAGTGAAAGTTGGTGATCAGCCCGTCAATGGAGTGAACCGGCACACCAGGATGCAAAAAGATATTGGTGCTACTAAGTTCACCGGCGTGATAGTTCGTGCCGTAAATGCTCTCAAGCACTCTTAGCGTTGTGGTTCCCACCGCCACCGTTTTTTGCGCACTCGTGATCGCAGCTAAATTTTCGCTATCCACAAAGAATTCTTCAGAGTGCATTTGATGATCAGTGATGACTTCACTCTTTACTGGAGCGAAAGTGCCAATGCCCACGTGAAGAGTGACAAAGCTGCGTTTCACGCCGCGCCCTTCAAGCTCCTTAAAAAGCTCATCGGTAAAGTGAAGCCCCGCCGTGGGCGCGGCCACTGAGCCCACCTCTTTGGCATAGACCGTTTGGTAATCGGTGAGATCTCTTTTATCACTCACTCCCTCGCGAATATAGGGAGGGATCGGAACCAAGGCGACTTCTTCTAAAAGCGTACTCGTGATTTCGCGATTAAAACCCAGGAGGAAGGTTCCGTTTGGCAGGCACTCATCAATGGTGGCGCAAAGTCCGCCAGAAAAGTCATAGCGATCCCCGACTTTCTTCTTACTGCCGGTGCGAACGAGGGCCGGAAATTTTCCCTCATCATTGGGATGAGCGCGCAGCAGAAGTACCTCCACTTTAGCGCCGGTTGATTTAGTTCCCAGCAAGCGACAGGGAAAGACGCGACTTTGATTCATCACCAAGGTGGAGTTTTCGGGCATGAAAGTCGCTAGATCTTTAAAAGTTGCATGGGTCACGGTATCGCTGGCCTCATCATAGACCAAGAGCCGAGAGTGATGACGGCCCTCCACTGGGCGCTCGGCAATGAGTTCCTCGGGTAAATCGTAGAAGTAGCTTTCAAGCTTTAAATCTGCCGGGGTTTGTGCCAAACTTTTGCTATGGGACATTGTCTTACTCTCAATAAATTCTTACTGCTCGCGCCTTTTTTGTGCTCGTCACTGCTTTGGGCAGCAAGCGACTACCAATCCCAAGCTCAGTCGGATTGGGAGTTTCTACGTGAAGCATCAAAAGAGGTCGAACTCTATCTCCCAAATGAGGCCATCGTCAACCAGGACGAGCTCCCCCAAGAGCAGCAAACAGGTGAAATTGTTGATGAAATTGGGCTAAAAATGGCCGCCCCAAAAAGATCAGATCAAAGCGCCACCCTCAGACAGCGCTCCCTAGCACCAGCAGTGGCCCCCGAAAAAGAGGCCACGCTCAAAGGACCAAAGCTTAGTCCAGAAGGTCTTCGATTCCGCTCAAGATAGCGAGAGTTAAGTCTTCGCTCTCGTCGAGATAGAAGGGGGCCTCATCACAAATTCGCGCCACTTTTTGGGCCGCTTGAATAACGAGTTCACTGGCCGTGTGTGAAGCCGCGACCTCGTAGCCAGGGCAATTGAGAAATGAGGGAAAGACCACTGGATCATAAGAGCCGTCGCGCTCGCTCACTAGAATTTGGCGCGCGATAATTTCTTCTTCTTTAAGACCGGCTTTAATCAAGCCTGCATCTTTAAGGGTCAGATAGGGGCCCAGGGCGGTGACAAATTCATTTTGAGGTGTGGCCTCTACCGCCTCAGCATAGAGATAGCGAATAAAACTGATCAAACGAATGTGGGGAAACTCGCGGCCAAAATCGGCGTAGAATTTGGCATCGTACTCACCATTATCACCAAAGAGGATAATCGTTGTGGGATTCTCGCGACGAACGAGCTCGCGCAAGTGATAGGGCTTGTGTTCCATACTTGAGAGCTCATCGCGTAGCCAGATTGTTCCCGCCGGAAAATTATTATTTTTTAAGAAGGCCGGATGGCTTTTGCCCATCAAGCTCTTAGGTGCGTTTGAGAGGTAGTAAAAAGCGCTCACCTCACCACTTTTATCAAGGGCGTGAAAGAGCTCGGGCATGCCAGTAAATTTTACTTTAGTATTGAATGCTCGCAAAAGCTTTCCAATGGTCGAGCGCACGTGGGCAACTTTAAGCGTGTCGTCCACATCACTTAGAACCACGGTCTTGGCGTTGAGATTAAAGACAAATAAAAAGGCCGATAGAACTAACGTTAACTTTTTCAAGATGATCTCCCCCTATTTTTGATCATACTCATAAAATGAGCGCTTCCCGCACAAGAGCTCATAGAACATGATGAAATCACAAACAAACGAATAAAGCGGATAGCTAAATGTCGCCGGTTTATTCTTTTCCACAAAGAAATGTCCAAACCAGGCAAAAGCGTAGCCTGGAATGAGCACTATCGGCAACCATAGGTACCTTTCATTTACTAACAGCGTTATTAAAAGGAAAAGCCCACAGCTGGTACCGATCACATGTAAAAGGCGATTTAAGGGCCGTGAATGCTCTTTGAGATAGAAGGTATAAAAATCGGCCAGGGAGTTATACTCTTTGTGGCCCACTGCGTGCTCCGATAATTGGGCCTAAAACCAGTGAGAACTTTGCCATGAGTTGATCGATGAAGTCTTTGACCACGACGAACATGGCGTAGTTACTGGCCATCTTTAAGAGGCTCTCAAAGAGCGAACCGAGCACATCGAGGGCCGGAGTGAGGCCGAACTTTTTAACAATGAGATCAAAGAGACCATCTGCCTCTTCAACCACACTTCCCTTCTTAGTTTCTTTGACCACGTAGAGTGGATTTTTAGTAGCTCGTTTGTGACTCATAACTCATTCCTTGAATCAGCCCTGCAAGCTCTCCAAATTGGTCTTGCAGCGGACGAAACTCTTTACTGTTGTAGTGAAAGACCGAGCGTTTTTGCGACTGGGCCTTAAGTAGGGAGCCTCTATTATAGAAAACGCTTGAAAGCGGCGCCTGGTCCGCGCCTGAGCTAAAGATCTCTTCGATTTGGGCCAAATCTTCGTTTTCTAATTTTCTTCTCGAATCCACGAGATTGGGAATATGGGCCAACACCCGTGGCGCCCGCACCAATCCCATGTCTTCAATATCGGCCAGCACATCATAGAGATGAGAAAGACCTTTTTTACTAAAGTCGTCGGGCTTAAAAGGAACCATCACCCCTGAAGAAGCGCACAGAACATTAACGACCAAAAGGCCAAGAGTCGGTGGGCCATCAATAATGATGGTATCGTACTGGGAGAGAATTCCCGAAACCTCCAGAAAGCGCTTAAGAATAAGCTGGCGCGCAAAATTAATTCCGGCCACGGTGAGTTCAAAGCCCGAGAGCTCTTGACCAGCGGGCAAGATATCGACGCCGTCCACTGAGCGCAAAACCTCCGACCACATCACCGGAGCGTGAAGCGCTTTGAGTTCGCGCACAGAGTTCACTAAGAGGTGATGGATATTGTAGAGCTCCTCATCTTGATCGGTGTCGATTCCAAAGAGCATGGAGAGATTTGATTGCGGGTCCATATCAATACAGAGAACGCGCTCACCGCGATCTTTAAGAGCGTAGGCGGTATTAAAGGCCATCGTCGTTTTGCCCACTCCCCCCTTCTGGTTCAGGAAGGCAACGACTCGTGCACTGGGTGTCTCACTGTTTGATGAATTCTCGCGCGGCGCTCTATTCCATAAAAAGGCCATGGCACTCTCCACTTTGGTCAACATTAAAGAAAGTGTAGAGGGCTAGCGAGAGCCTTGCAAGATAAGCCTAGGAAAATCATGAGAATTTAAGAGAAATCTTGGCCAAGCTTTACTTATCTACTGATAGTCAGACTCATCAATCTCAATTAAGCAGCGCAGCCCAACATCAGGGCGAGTCTCTTCATCGGGCACAGTTTCAAAGGCCCAAACACCGGCGCCATTGCCATCGAGATAACTTCCGCCTGCGGCCATAAAGCCACGCTTCAAAGTAGAGTCGGCCAAAATATTAGCGATATTAAAGGCGACCCCATCTTCGTGTAGATCAGAAACTGTCAGTGAGGGCGAGTTAATGGCGGTCGCAAATTGTGTCACGTAAGAACACTGTGGAGCTGGAACATCGGCCACGTCGACAATTGAACTATTGTCACAGTCATCAGTGGCGGCACTATAGAGATCAGCGAGATCAAAATCAACAGCGAGCGGTCTAAAGGTCGTAGTGATACTCGAGAGTAAAGGAAGACCCATCGGCACGTTAAAGCTCTGAACATTCACGCCAAAAGAGTTGCCATTTTTAAGTAGCCATGAAGTGATCGGAGTGTCGTCGCATATACCATTATTATTGGTGTCCTCGCCACAATAGCCCACTTCATTATTAAGCAGATAATTTGAAATCTGAGGATCACTTCCCCCTAGTGGAATAAAATCAGCGTCTAGACCTGTAAGACCACGACACTCATTAGCACCACTGGATCCTGCAAAGTCACACTCAATGCCAGTGGTGAGCCACTCTTTCACGTTACCCACATGATCGCGCACACCAAAGATAGAGGCGCAGGTATTGGTGTAAGAGTTGCCGGTAGCAAGCGAGCGGATATTAGATGAGGCGGTGCCTGGAAGAGAGTAAATTGAAGAAGAGTCTGGCGTGTCAGAGTCACTATAGCCACCTGTTAAACCTGAAGCCTGGCTAGAGTTACACTTGGCAGAACTATTGAGTGAAAGTCCTGCTTCGCGAGTGGTGATGGTTGAACTTGAAAGTGTTGTGGTATCCCAGAGCGAATAGCCAATTTGCTGTTTTCGACTAGGAAGTTTTGGAGTCAGAGTTGAACCGGTTTTAATCCCTTGGATATATTCTCTGGTGGCGGTAAATGGATTACCTGTCACTTGAAGACGGTTAGAGCACACACTGTCTGCTTGAGACCAATCGAGGTTCACCAGTGGTGGAAGCCCACTGCTATTGAGTGGCTGCTCATCACTTTCGGGTGAGCGCTGAGTAATGTCGAGATTGGCCCCTATTGGCACGGAATTGAAGGCTTGCCAGACACCATTATAATAGTGGCAAGTTCCGTTACTTCTTTGATAGTAGAGCGCGCCCATATCGGCCGCCCCGGTTGGAGGATCGATCCCGATACAAGCGCCATCAGCTGTGGAGCAGCCAGATTTGCTGTAGTTACAACCGAGTTCAAAGCGATCGACAATAAAATCCTTACCAACATCGTAGTAGGCAAGATTGCTGATCACACTTGAGCCAAATCCCGTATAAGTACAGCGGTTGTGATTGGAAGAATCAATGTCGGTGGCCGCAATCATGGTACAGATGCGCTTATTGACCACATCTCTATGAACAAAGGCCTGATTGACGTTTGGAACCACCACGCGCATGCGCTTATAGATTTCATTTGTCTGTGTTGGAATTGAGTTGATAATCGGTCTTACCTCATATTCGTAGACCGCTCCTTGAAGCGGTGGTGAGAAGCTATTAGTGGGATTATCCACATAGCTACTAACATTTGAGGCCAAGGGAGTTTTGTTAATTGGCTTTTTGTAATTAAATTCGACGCTAGAATCATTGAGGCGACGATAGACATTAAAGCCAGAGATCACTCCTGTTCCTGACAGTGTGAAGTTCTCCCAAGAGAGAGTCACAGTCCCACTGGCCATGTAGCGCTTCCAATCGGCACTTGAACTGGTGCCCACTGAGCGGTAACACTCGCCGGTAAGTGCGTCGACGTAGCTTGAGCCCACTTTTGCAGGAGTGAATCCAGGGGCGCCATTTTCATAGCAGCTGGCCCCACTACAATTGGGTTCAACCGACTGGCTGGTAATGGGACAATAAGTGGTAAACTCGACCCAGCGATCACTCACTGAGGCCCCTGCGGAGTCGTAGTAGTAACACTTACCACCCGTTGAATCCCAAAATATTGTCCCGTCCGTATTATTGTCGGCATCATATGTGGGCTTACTCGAACCGGTACAGGTCCCACCGCTTTGACACTTATCAAGACTAAAGGAGCAAACCTGAGTTCCCACGACTTGGTTAAAGCGATCGAGTTCAGGCCCCAGTGCGGCCACAGTCTTCCAACCTTTATGCTGCGCCGATGAGGCATTGACCGTGACACTAAAAGAGATTGGCCCAATTTCATTGGTGCCATCACTAAGCATAAAGCTAATCGTACTCGAGCCTGAAAGTGTTCCCACTGGTGTGATTCTAATTTCGAGGTCATCGTTATGAGCACTTGCCCCGGCATCACCCAGATCAATAGCGTTAGCAACGACAGGAAGCGGCCCCACTCCAGCATAGTAAAACGAGATATTGGCGTCAGGAATTAAAAGCTGATTAGAAGAGAAATTTGAAGCCGTTGGCTTTCTGATCGTTAAATTATCAGCGGCATCGGAGTTTCCTCCGCCCCCTTCGTGGATTTTAATACCAGAGATGATGAACTGATCTTTTTCGTTAATAGATTGATTGGGAATAAGCCCAGAGGTGGCCACCGCCCACTTGTCAGCAAGAGCGGTATTTGACTTGTAACAAATCCCCTTTGTTTTTGAATAATAAAGCAGATCTGATGTCTTTGGGGTCACTGAACCAATGGGTGAAGCATCCCCGACACATCCTTCTTCTGGGCAACCATTCACAGCATTTAAATTGTAATTAAATGAGCTAGGCAGACACAGAACTGGGACGTCGTTGACCGGAATCACAGAAATGGTAAAGCGCCCAAGGGTTGTCGATTTAGTACCTGAGTTCATGGTGTAGCTCGCCACATAGGCAGGGTCAGTCCCACCGTTAATACTACCCGAAGTGTCCGTTCCACTAGTTGTTGCCCCTGGCGAAGCGGTGGTGGCGGCGTAGACGAGCTTTGACTTTGAACCATTATTAATAGCATCGACAATCTGCCCCAGCGTATGAGTCGTTGAGGCATAAATCGTCAAGGCCCAGCCATTCATTGAAACATAAGGTCCACCCCCAGCAGGCAGGCCTACCGGGTGAATAATTTGATAGCTCATTCCGGCGAACGCTCCAGGAGCGCGCGCGCGAATAGAGAGAGTTTGCAGTCCAGCGCCCTGAACGACAGTTGCCCCATTATAGGTTCCCGTACCAGTGGCGTTACCATCAGCAAGAGCGAATTGGCAGGTGTTTGAAAGAGAGGCACAGCTCACCGTCACATCTGCGTGAGGCGAAGTCATCGCGATATTGGAAAGTGAAGTAATGTTACTATCGACATCATAGCCTCTAAAGGCCGAGTAAGCAGAAAAGGCGTAGTTGGCGTCTGGGCCATAGCTAAGCTCGATGTCAGACTCTGTGTAAGTGAGTCCCTCAATGGTGTCAGACTCAAGAACGTAAACATTTACTAGTGGTGCTACTGGATCATCATTGGCAGCAGCAATAGAGATCGATTTACTCACGACTGAAGTTGATAGAGAGTTGGTGGCCTGTGCTGAAAATGCGGCCGTGCCATTAAAGTCAGAGGTGGGCATAAAGCTTACTTGACACGAACCAGAAGCGTTACATGTACAAGCACTGGTTTGCATCAGATTTGTGAGACTTGTAATTGAGCAGGTGGCGCCGGCCACTGTGCTATCGCGATCAGTAAGTTGCATTCCACTCACCGTAAAGGCGGTGTCTTCAGTTGGAGTAACTGAGTTTGATGTACTCGCGAGGGAAAACGAAGGAGTGTCGTCAAGATCGAAATTAACACTCAATGTGACCGTGGATTCAGAAGAATAAGCGCTGCCATCATAGACGCGCACACCAAAGTCATAGCTATGAGTTGAGTTCAAAGATTCTTCCGACACCGTCAGCGTACAATTTCTCGAGTTACTCGCCAACGCTCCAGCGCCATAGGTGCCCATGCAACCTGAGAGTGCAGCACCACTTGTGAGCGAGCGAACTTCATATTTGAGAGAGCCGCTGGCCGTTTCAATATCACTTCCCACAATGAATGCTGTGAGGTTAACAGAGATAGTATTGGTGCCAGTTCCAGAGTTGGCGGCATTTGAACTCTCAAGCAATGTGCCTGGGTTTGCAACGGCCAGCGAAGGAGTGTCATTGACCGCACTCACTTTTACATTGACGACGTTCTCACTTGAGCTCTCGCCAGTGGCATCTGTCACTGTATAGCTAAAGAATCCCTCACCGCTTTGATTGGCCACACTTGAAATCTGAGTTTGGCATACGCCCCCAGCACACGAGCAAGTGCCAATATTAAAAAGCGAAGTATAAAAAGGATTTTTAACCGTACAGCTCACGGCCTTATCACCGTTAGCGTCGGTATAGGGAAGATCGACAAATTGCGAGGAGAAGTCCTCACTTAGATTAATTGTTGAACTCACTCCCTGAGGGGCACGACCCGCGGCCAAGCATGAGCGCGACTTTGAATCAAAGGCGAATCCGCTGGGACAGTTGGCACTCTTTTCTCCACTTTTTTGCGGCATACACGCCGAGATCACAACTGTGATCAGCAGCAAAAAGAGCGTATGAATGAAAGTTCTCACAATAACCATATTTCCTTCCGTCCTACTGATCGGGTAAGGAATGAAGAGTCTTTAAAATCAAAACGTTTCGCTCTGTTATTATCTCATCATTGCCGGCGAGCAGATAATCCGACCTAAACAGAGGGTTATACAAAGGCCGCTTTGTGAACGAGTGCCACACACAGTTGGCAGGCAAAAATGGAGTGCCCTACCCCTGTGGGAGATTTAGGCTAAACTAAAGAAATGAGGTGGTTTTTTCTAATTGCGGCCCTCGCGGGCACTCAAGTATTTGCTCAATCTACTAGGATGAATCCTAGGAGTGCTAAGATCACTCCAAGGGAAGTCAAGGCCATCGACAAAGTGGTCATTATCAAGGCAATCAGCTCCACTAAGCGCTCTTTTCTCATTCGCTTGGGCTTTAATGACGGAATCGCTCACAATCAAAGTGCGCTCTTTTCAAATAAATTTAACACCATTGAAGCACGTGCTATTGAGGTCTCTTCGAGTAGTTCCCTATGGGAGGTGCGCGATGAGCGCGCTGTCGCTCCCTTTGATAAAAACGACATCATCGTCTTCACCAATAATCTTGAGCGCAAGCCCTTTGAAGTGCCAGAGCTCAGTCGCGTGGAAGCGAGAGTCGCGCAGATTGAAAAACGCAATGTCATCGACCTAGATTCATTTGCCGTACGCGGCTCTTTTTCGCGCACAATGAGTGAGTCCACCACTGAGACTGCCACCGAGGGAAATCCACTCAGACAGGGCTATCAATTTGAACTCATGTATTTGCGAAAATTTGCCAAGAGATGGGAATACTCAATTGGCGTGCGCTACGATTCAGAAGTGGCCACCCTAGAGTCGCCTGCTCTGGATATTCCAACCACCAGACTGCTTGGAACATTTGACCTCATCTATCATTTTCACTCAGACCTCGAGCGCCCCCACTATTATGCCAGTGTGGGAATCGGCTACGGACGTTCAACCACTGATGTCGATGGAGTTCAAAGTAGCGGCTCCGCTGTGGTTCTTCCCATTGCCAGACTAGGCAGAACTTTTGATTGGTTTGATTCGATGACTTTTTTTGGGGAAGTGGCCTTTGAAAGTATCAGCATGGCCGAGAAGCTAGAAGATGCCCAAGAGCAAACCACAACGATTGTCTCGGGCAAATTCTCGGTGGGAATCCGCTTCTAGCTATTACCAAGGGGCGCGAAAAATTCTCTTCGATCCCCTATCCTATTCTTA
This sequence comes from Bacteriovoracaceae bacterium, assembly GCA_048264885.1. Taxonomy (GTDB): domain Bacteria; phylum Bdellovibrionota; class Bacteriovoracia; order Bacteriovoracales; family Bacteriovoracaceae; genus JBLWXV01. Next base: position 399,088 of record JBLXCO010000002.1, on the reverse strand, counting down.
TTCGGAGTATCCACCAATAAGTGAGAGTGTCTGTCCATTGGGAATATCGACCAATGAGATATGAACAAAGCTAGCGCTAAAATCACCTTCGATCACGCCCACATAAATTTCCACACCCTGGGAGCTTGAAAGCTTTAAAAGAGCAGTAAGAAGATCTTTTTTATACTTCTTAATTTGCTCCAAACTGGCCTCGCTTTGAAGCCAGGTAGCCGCATCAAAAAGAAAGTCGATCTCTTTTTTAAGTACTTTTCGCGAAAAGCTCGCTGGCTCGGCACTGACTTGGTAGGTGTAAGTCCCCCAGAGCATTTGCATCAGTGTATTAGCGTAGGGCTCACTGGGCTTTTTGCTAATGATCTGGGTCGCTTGAGTACTCACATCGGTGTGATTGGCAGGGCCAGCATTCCAGATCTGTGCCACATGGGCGAGAGCTTCATTGGTGAGAGCACTCTCGCGAATCACTTCAAAGCGTGCGGCCATGGCGTTCAATGAAAAGAAGAAAAGGACAGCTACTACAAAATTCTTCATTCTCTTAATCCTCTTGGTTATGTCTCGTACATTACTTTTCCCGGGGAGGCCGCGCGCTGACGCTTGCTGGTTCCCTGCGGGGCCGTAAAGCCTGGCGGCTTTACTTATAAAGACCGATTTCTTTTAGGCGTTGGATGAGGAAATCACCTGCACTAATAGGTGGGAACTTCTCTCCTTCGCCCACACAACTTGGCAAGCAAGAGAGCATCGCCTTTGAGTGCGGGTGAACAAAGAAAGGCATGGAGTAGCGCTCACTCGAATCGTTATCAGGATTGACCACACGATGGGTTGTCGCTGGAAGAACGTTGTTTGTGAGTCTGGCCATCATATCCCCAGTGTCCACCACAATCTCACCTGGCTTTGAGTCAACAGCAAGCCAAGTGCCGTCGCGATCGAGTAGTTCTAGACCTGAGTCAGTCGCGCCAACAAGCATAGTGATGAGGTTGATATCTTCGTGAGCGGCGGCGCGAATAGAGTTGGCCACATCTTCACCCTTCGTTGCTGGGTAGTGAATACAGCGAAGAATCGAGTTGCCGTCATTGATCATCTCAGCAAAGAAGTTTTGAGGAACATCTAAAGATGCGCCGATGGCCTCAAGTAGAATTTTTGAAGTCATATCCATCGCGCCATAAAGCTCGGTCAAGGCCGGCTTAAAAGCGGCGAGCTCAGTAGGCCACACGTTCTCAGGGTAGATCCCTTTATACTGACTCGTTGGAGCAAGGTCGCGCCCGACGTGCCAGAATTCTTTGAGGTCTGGATTTGGATTATCTTTAGCATGCTCTTTTTTAAAGGGAGTGTAGCCACGTTGATTACCGCCCCCTTGATCGTCATACTTCATCTTAATTTCAGTGGGCAGAGCAAAAAACTGGTGGAGATACTCATAGGCCTCATCAACTTTATGCTGCTCAACCGTGTGGTCTTTAAGAACAATAAAGCCGTATTCTCTTAGCCCTCTATAGAGTTCATCGATAAATTGGTGGCGCTCTTTATTTTCGCCTTTGACATAACTCATGAGACTAAGGGTTGGGACTTTTCTTTCCTGTGTCATAGCACTCTCCACGTAATTAGATGCGTGTCATTATTGTATGCCGCAAGGTAATAGAATAGGGGTCATTAAGTCAAACTCATGAAAGGGATTAAGTGAGCCTAAGATGTCACTAACTAATTGAAATCAATGACAAATATCAGACTCTATCCAATATTTAGAAGCTCTCTATAACAAGAATTGATGCCCAAAACCGGTGCCAGATGACTTTTTTTGGATTTGAGCAGAAAGCTCTCAGCGCGTGTTAAGACCCTGAGCATAGCGAGCAAGGCCTTGCACGACCGATTGAAAAGCTTCGCCGCGCCTAATTTTATCCGCCCCAAAAAGCTCACAGAGCTTGCGCTCAAGCAAGGGCATCTGCCCGGTGCCGCCGGTAATTCTCACTTCATCGACTTGCTTGTGAGAGAGACCTGACTGTTCAAAGACTTTTTCAAGACTCTTAAAAATGAGTTCCAACTCTGGAGCTATTGCGCTCTCAAAATCAGCGCGTGAAATAGGCATCTCAATCTGCACACTAGAATGATCAAAGTGATAGACTGTAGAATCACTCTCTCCGAGTTGAATCTTAGCGCGCTCAATCTCAGCGTAGACGGGATAGCCAAGCTGCTCTTCGATAAGGGCAAAGAGGTTATTAAATGCGCGCTCATCCGCTGGGCCCACCGACCAAAGTTCGAGCTCTTTTAAAAACTCCCAAGTGTCGCGCTCCTTTAGAAAGGCAATATGAGCGGGATTACAAAGCTTTCTTAAAAGAACGCGCGGAAAAGTAAGTATATTGCTCCCCATCGGGGCCTGATAAGTGACATCCTTTCCAAAATGCGAAGAGATAAAATTTCGCATGATTCTGCCATCAAGGGCGTCACCCGCGGTAAAGACACCAGATAAACCGAGCACATTTTCCTTAGAAAAACTATGGTGACCCGACTTTAAAAGCGTAAAGTCAGAGGTTCCGCCCCCAAAGTCGCAAACTAAAATGATGCGCTCACGGAAGTCTGCTACGATATTAAGGCCAGCAGCAATGGGTTCAGGGCAAAACTCAACGCGCTTAAAGCCCACCAGCTCTGCCGCCGCTCTCATGCGGTCTTGGGCCAGTTGATCTTCTTGCGGGTCAAGTGAATAAAGAGCGGGGCGCCCCAGGACCACTTGTTCAACATTATGACCAGTTTGCGCGTCGGCCTTGGTCTTCATATCGCGCAAGATAGTGGCAATGAGCTCTTCGATTTTAAGGCGCTTACCAAAGACTTCTGTCCCTGTGAAACCAGGCTCTGGCAGAAACTTTTTAAGTGAGCGAAACAGTCTGCCCTCACCATCCATCTCTTGGTATTTGGCGATCGCTTCATTTCCAAAATAGTAATGATTTTTTTGGGGTGTAAAAATGAGAGACCTTAAAATTGGTCCATTCTCATCTAAATTAATTAAGCTCGGACTCTGCCCATCAGCAACAAACGAGAGCAGTGAATTCGAAGTTCCAAAGTCAATGGCATACCACATAGCAATTCCTCTATTAGATTTTAACACGAGTAAAAACAGAGACAAAATTTTAAGAGAATTTACTTAAAGAGAAAGCTACCGATTCTAACGATGTGAGAGCCACACTCAAGGGCGATTTTATAGTCAGAACTCATTCCCATAGACAGAGCGAGCTTCATTCCAAATTTTGTTTCTAACTCTTGGACGATATGGGCCAACTCACTAAAACAGCCACGGGCCTCAATATGGGGTTGGTCGGTGCGAATGGGTGCCATCGTCATGAGCCCCTTGATCTTCATATTCTTTGGTAAAAGACACTGGTAGCGCGAAATGACCTCACTCACCTCGCTGCCATCACTAAAACCGTGCTTTTGCTCCTCACCACCTAAATTCACTTCGAGATAGAGCTCAAGGCATCCACCTTGATAGAGATCTGAGTGCTTGATAAATTCATCTAAAAGTTCAGTCCTAGCGATACTATGAACCGCTACTAATGAAGGAATTTCAAGCAGCTTCTTCACTTTATTGCGTTGAAGATTTCCAATAAAGTGCCAGCGGACACGATCTAAATTTTTGGCCGCAAAATGCTGGGCCTTGGCCTGCAGCTCATCGACACGATTTTCACCAAAATCATATTGTCCTAGTTCATAATAGAGTTCAACATCAGATATCTCTGAGTACTTACTCACCGCCATTAGAGTGCAGTCACCGAGCTCAGCGCGCAGCTTCTCTAAGCGCGCTTTAGCGTCCTCTCTTGTGAGATTACTTTGATTTTTTTGGCTCACGTGGGGCTTCTTCCTCAGTCGCTTTCTTGGCCTTTGGAGAGAACTTGAGTTTTGCCTCAACTTCAATGTCGTACTTTTGAACGAGGCGATCCACCAATTGTTCAGGATCTACCTTTGAAAGATAAGTGCGAATCTCTTCGCGTATGCCATCGACGAACTCACCCTTGGCACTTTTGGCGTTGGCGATCAGACCTGAGACGATATCTTTTGGCAGTGGAAGATCATCGAGAATCTTGCGCACGGCCTCTTCCGTCATAAAGGCGCCACCGACGCCAATCGAGACCACGCGCTTAATAATATCGCTAATACCTTCGTTCTTTTTTTCACCTGAGCTCATAAGGTCTCCCTAGAATGGATTCTAAGCGCGCTTTTTGGCCTCATTGTGATAGGCCTCAAGCATGGCCGGAAGATTCTTCTCAGTGAGACCGCGCACCAGTGCGCCGGGGGCAAAGCCCTTCACTTCTACGGTGAGGTCATACTGAACTTCCGTCTTTCCATTGCCAATATCTTTTAACTGCCAAGAGCCTTCATTCTTTTTAAAGATGTCGCCCTCTTCAAAACTCCAGCTCACCTTATTGGGGCGCTGGTGATTGAGAGAGAGAATATACTTAAATTTTTTAATGAGATTCAAACCGTATTCTACTCGTGCTCCATTTTCGTCAAAGTTCAAAATATTAGTTGAATCACAACCATCAACAAACTCTGGGTAACGAGCGTAGTCCACAATGACATTGTAGACGGCGTCGATGGGAGCATCAAAAGTCACGGTACGAGTCACACTTGGCATAGTTAAAATTCCTTACCTAAATTAGTAACGTGGTTTTTTATCAAAGTGATGTTCAGCTTCGATACGTCTAATTGTACCACTTTGTGAGCGCATCACAATAGACTGGGTAATGGCACCCCAAGGCTTAAACTGAACGCCGCGAAGGAAGTTACCAGTAGTAACACCAGTGGCGCAGAACATGACGTGGCCACTAGCGAGGTCATCAAGCTGGAAAACTTTATTAAAGTCTGTGATCCCCATGCGCTTGGCGCGCTCTTTTTCTTCTTCGTGACGGAACTTCAAAATCCCTTGAATTTCTCCACCCATACATCTCATCGCAGCGGCGGCAATCACACCCTCAGGCGCTCCACCGACTCCAAAGAGAATATCCACTCCAGCTTCGGGCTCGCAGCAAGCAATCGCCGCCGAAACATCCCCGTCACCAATCAAGTGAATCCGGGCCCCAGCGGCGCGAATTTCATCAATAATATCTTTATGGCGAGGGCGATCGAGAACAACGGCAGTTAGATCTTGAATGCGACACTTCTTGGCCTCGGCCAGGCGGCCAAGGTTTTCCTTAGCACTTTCATTGATATCAATGATGCCGCGGCCATCGGGCCCAACTGCGAGTTTTTGCATATAAGTATCAGGAGCATTTAAAAAGCCCCCACTTTCGGCGATGGCCATCACTGAGATCGAGTTGTACTGACCATGAGCACACACCGTCGTTCCCTCTAGTGGATCAAGGGCAATATCGAGCTTAGGGCCCGCCCCTGTTCCCACCTTCTCTCCGATATAAAGCATGGGAGCTTCATCGCGCTCGCCTTCACCGATCACAACAGTGGCATCACAATCGACTGAATCGAGCATCGCTCTCATAGCGTCGACGGCCGCCTGGTCAGCTGCTTTTTCATCTCCGCGACCCATCCAACGAGCAGATGCGATAGCGGCCATTTCAGTCACGCGGACAAATTCAAGGGCGAGGTTACGATTCATGAAGACTCCTGAAGTAGGGTGCCAGATGACTTTTGGGACTCTATGAGTCCCAAAAGTCATCTGGCACCAATTGGCGTATTTGGCACCTAGTATAAAGAGGAGTCATTGATGTGAAAAGTCAGTTTGTGAGTTGATTCACACCGAGCTTGAGCTTGATGAATTCCAGTGCCTCAGTTGGCATGTGCTGCGCTCCAAGACGCGACACAACACTTTGAGCAAATTGCAACTTCTCAGGGTCCACACTTTGATCGATTTCAAACATAAATTCGTCTTCGCTCACCAACGGACTGTCGAGATCGCGCTTTGAAAGAACGCGACCAGTGCGCAAGCCTTTGCCATCTTCCCATTCGAGCAGATTATTGAGCAAGATCACATGAATCTTGGCCAATTCACCATCGTTGTGGCGCCAAACAAAGATCTCTACCGGTGCATCAGCGCGCAGCCAATACTTCAGATTGCTGGGTAACTCGAGATCAAAGGGATTATTGTGCACAGGTCTCATACTCGAGACGATATTATCTAGCGAGAGAAAGGACTCTAGCTCAGTGCGGGGAGTCTTATCGAGATTAAAGCTCACCCCAATACAGTTGCCGCGCACCCACTTAACCTGCGAAGTTATAGCCAAACTGCTGCCGCGCCAGTGCAATGTGCCCTCAACGTGAGAGCCCAAGCGATAGGAGTGCTCGCCCTCTTTAAGGCCTAGCTGCATGCCAGTAAATGAGATATCCTTAACTTCGAAGACTTGGGAGTGGCCTTTATCCTTGAAGGTGAGATAGCTAAAGGGAAAGCGTGGGAAGACCCTCTTTTCCACTTCGCCCGTCGAGTTTTTTATCAGATTTAAACGCCGCTCCACTGTGCCTCCTGAATGTGATTCTCTTTCATTTTAAGGGTGAGCTCATGACCGGCGCCAGCGGGCAAAAAAGGAGGCGTTTTAAGCACTTGCCCTGCCCTCAATGCTTGCAGCGCTACAACCTTCTTGCTAGTCTCTCCCTGAACAAAATTCATGCCTGCCCCTAAAGTGGATGTTTCATGTCAGATAAGCTCACTACAGATCCATCAGATCAAAGAGACGCTCAAACGGAAATGTTTGAGAACTTACCCACCGATCACGATCGGCCGTGTGAGTGGGAAATTGACAACCTTCCCAATCGCTTGACCCTTTTTCGCGTCCTCTTAATTCCCATTATCGCCGTGAGCTTAATCATCATCGAAAATAACTGGGAATGGGGCCGCCCCTATCACCACCTCTTAGGCTATATCGCTGGGTGGACCTTTGTCGCCGCTAGTATCACCGATTTTCTCGACGGCTACATTGCGAGAAAGCGCAAAATCGTCACCGTCTTTGGCTCATTTCTGGACCCCATCGCCGATAAATTTCTGGTGGTCACTTCGCTTATTCTCTTGCAAGGACTGGGAAGGCTCAATCTCATCTGGGTAATCATTCTTGTCATTCGTGAGATGTACATCACAAGTCTAAGACTTCTGGCCAAGGAACGCGGACTGGCCGTTCCGGTAGGAACGCTTGGCAAGTGGAAAACAGCTTTTCAAATGGTGGGTATTCCCTTCTTAATGGCCTACGACTATCCGTGGGGCATCCCCATGCCCACACTTGGAACCGTTTTCATCGTGCTCGCCGCGATTTTTTCCACCTACTCCGCACTCGAGTACTCAGTTAATCTCTATAAGAAAATTAAAATCGCGCGGGAGTCGGCCAGGCGCGAGCGAAGAACACGCAAGGAAACAATAAAGTAATGGCGCCCCTAATCTCCGGAAAAAATGTCTTAGTCAAAGTTTCAGGACCTGACCACCCAGGTATCACCTCTGCCCTAATGGCGATCGTCGCCAAAAGTGGCGATCAGGTTCTCGACATCGGTCAGAGTGTCACCCATGGTCTGCTCTCGCTCAGCTTTGTGGTCGGCATCGACAAAGAAAAGGAGCGCGAAAAAGGGGCCAACGTCCTTAAGGACCTCCTCTTTGAGGCCACCAATATGGGTCTGCATCTCGATTATCAAGTCGTTGAAGATGTTTTCGTCACCAATGACGTGACCGGTGAAAAATTTATTCTCAATTGTGTGGCGCCAGATACGATCACCGCTCAATTTTTAGGGGACCTCGCCAATATTCTAGCGAGATATCGCATTAACATTCTTCGCATTGATAAAGTTTCGCCTAATAATTTTAGCGGACTTGAAATTTCAACTAACGTTCCCAGTAATGTTGACTGGAATAAAGTTAAGGCGGACCTCCTTGATGTCTCAAATATTCATAAAATTGATGTCGCTTTCTTAAAAGACAACGTCTTTCGCCGCTCCAAGCGCTTAGTTGTCTTTGATATGGACTCCACTCTTATTCAAACAGAGGTCATCGATGAGATGGCCGACGTCCACGGTGTCGGCGCCGAGATTCGCGCCATCACTGAGCGCGCCATGAATGGTGAGATGGACTTTGATGAGTCGCTGCGCCTGCGCGTCTCACAGCTTAAGGGACTTCCCAAAGAAAGACTGGAAGAAATCCTCGCGCGCCTCCCTCTCACTCAAGGGGTTGAGGAGTTCATTAAAACCATCAAAGGCCTGGGCTACAAAGTTGCTCTTATCTCGGGTGGCTTTAGCTTCTTTGCCAACGCTCTCAAAGAAAAACTTCATCTCGACTACGCCTTTGCTAATGAGCTCGAATTTCACAATAACGAACTCACCGGCAATGTGGTGGGCACTATTATCAATGCCGATCAAAAAGCACTTTTATTGCACCTGCTCGCCCAGCAAGAAAATATCTCCCTCGAGCAAGTGGTCGCCATTGGTGACGGTGCCAATGACCTGCCCATGCTCTCGGCAGCGGGCCTCGGGATTGCTTTTCACGCCAAAGAGGTCGTCAAAGAGCGTGCGGGCAATCACCTCAGTCACGGTCCCATGACAAGTGTTCTCTATTTTCTAGGAATTCCAGGACATCTCTAATTAGTGCGCATACCAGCAGCTCGGGCGCTTGGATTCAGGAAGATCGCAGTGGATCTTGCCCGACTTGAACTCGCAAAAGGCCCCGGCCACAATTGTGTCCACTCGGCACTGCGCAGATGGATATGAATTGTAGATCGTCTCACTCACCTGCTCAGCTGAGGGAGTCTCTACTCTGTAGCTCTCACGATACTGTGAGAGAAAATCAAGCATGTGGGCAAAGCCCCTGGCCGCTTTCATAGTAAAAGAACAATCGGCAGCACTCTCTGCATTTGTGAAGACTTCTTCACAAATTGGATCACTCTCAGCACTTAACTGATAGGCCCTACGATAGCGCTTGAGGCACTCGCTAGCAGCAAAGTAATCACACTGGCCCTCGGCACTCGACCAAGGATTCCACTCCAGTCGGCTATAAGGCTCTCCCCCCAAAAGATGCCCAGTTTCGTGACAAGCAATCAACGCCCACGCCTCATCGTTCATTCCCGGCACTCGCGCCAGGCCTCCCCAAAAGTTAATTGAAAAGCGCGGCCCGCCCAGATCATTAACATAGGCACTCATATAAGGCTTTTGCCAATCAAGCCCAAGCGTCACAATGAGACCTGCGCGCTGAAACTCTGGGTAGTAGAGCGCGTAAACTCTCGAGGCAATCAAGGAAAAAGAGTCCTCACTAAGAGTCGAGCTCGTCACTTCATCTGAGGTAATAGTTGAGAAGGAGAATTCTTTAACAGTTCTAGCGGAGACGCTCAAAATAAAGAGCGGCGCAAAGATCATGATCCAGCAAATAGTTTTCATGCCTCCCTATACCAAAAGTAATCACCGTCTGGGTCAAGATCGTAAATTTCTTACAGGATCAATTGGGACAAACGTCATAAAACTCAAAAGATTAGATTGAAAATCAAGTACTTGAGTGATCAATTTTGACCTTTGGGGCTTGCGAATCTTGGCGCTCCAAGGTTATAAAGCCTCATGATGAGAGAATTACTGCACAGTAAAATTCACAAGGCCACCGTCACTGAGGCCAACGTCGACTATGTCGGTTCGGTCACCATTGATCCCGAGCTACTCGACAAGATTGACCTCTGGCCAGGTCAGAAAGTTCTCATCGTAAGTAACACCAGCGGTGCTCGCTTAGAGACCTACGTCATTAAGGGCAAGCGCCACTCTGGTGAAATCTGCATCAACGGAGCCGCGGCCCATCTCATTAAAAAAGGCGAGGAAGTAATCATTATCTCTTTCGCTTTTAGCGATCGCGCCATTGAACCCAAGTGTATTTTGGTTGACCAAAATAATCGTTTTGAGCGCTACCTTTAATTAATTTTTCCTCGTGCTAAACTCTTATGAGTGAAAGCAAAAACCCTCAAACTCAAAAAAAGTCAAAGTTCTCTGCCCTCAGAATTACTCTTTGAGGGACTCACTCATTTAGAAGTTTACGGCGGCTCTCTAGAGACCATAGACCCGAGATGGTTTTGCATACCGACACTTGAGGTCCTGCGCTTAAAAAATGTCGCTCTGGCCAAGCTCCCTGAGAAAATTGATAAGCCTGCACCCAAGCTTCACACTTTGATTCTCAGTCAAAACCATTTAAGAGAGATACCCGAGTGGGTCTCAGATTTTAAAATGCTCAAAGTGCTAGATGTGAGCTCAAATGAGCTCTCCCAAATTCCCACGCTACTACCACTAACTTTGCAGCGCTTGATTGCCGACTCCAATCAGCTCGAGACCCTCCCACAGTCTCTTTTTGAACTCAGCTCATTACTTCATCTAAGCTTAGAAGAAAACCCACTAGGCCCTGAGTATCGCCAAAAGCTCTTTGATCACTTTGGTATTTGGTTTGGATAAAGGCCCACCGAAGTGGGCCCCCAGGATGGAATCAGATGGACTCTAAGGCTTACTCAGCTGCCTCGAACTCCACTTCGGAGTGGTCGCCCTTGGCAACAAGTTTTGCTCTTAATTTCTTGGGCCCATTAGCCGCCTCGGCCAAGATGTGATGGGACAACGGTCTCACCACCAGACGGTTAAACACCGACTGCAGTGGTCTTGCTCCGTAGCGCTCGTCATAGCCAAGCTCAGCGAGCTTTTCATAAAGATCACTGCCCAGCTCAATATCAATTTGGCGAGAGGCCAAGCGCTCACGCAGGAGTGAGACTTGCTTATCAATGAGAGACTTCATCACACTCTTATCGAGCTCGTGGTAATTTAAAATGCCGTCAATTCGTCCAAGCACTTCGGGCTTGAAGTCATGCTCTAAGTCACGCGAGTTAGTGGTGAGCATGATGATGGTATTTTTAAAGTTAATGGTTCGACCTTTATTATCGGTGAGTCGACCATCATCTAGGATTTGCAGCAAAATATCGGCAAAGTCCGGATGGGCCTTTTCGATTTCATCAAATAAAATCACTGCATAAGGCTGTCTTCTTACCGCTTCTGTAAGCACCCCACCTTCATCATAGCCAACATAACCGGCAGGGGCACCAATGAGCTTGGCCACCGAGTGCTTCTCTGAGTACTCACTCATATCAAGGCGAATGAGATTCTTTTCGGTATCAAAGAGAAACTGACACAGACTCTTTGCTGTTTCCGTTTTCCCCACACCGCTAGGGCCGCGCAAGAGAAATGAGCCAAGAGGTCTCGTCTCATCAGTGAGACCAGCGTGGGCGGCAATCAAAGTTTCAGCAACCTCGTGCAGAGCTTCCTTTTGACCAAAGACGCGCTTTTGTAGATAGGACTCTAGGCCCAAGATTTGATCTTGTTTTGATTTCAAAATCTTCTCGGCAGGAATGCCTGTTTGACGAGCAATAACGGCCGCCACACTCTCTTTAGTTAGAGTAAAGTTGTGACCGATGGATTCAATCTTGGCCTCCAGTCCTGGCAGCTCACCGTACTTAATGCGACCAGCGGCTTCAAAATCACCAACACGTTCAGCATTTTCAAGCTCAAATTTGAGCTTATCGCGTTGATTTTTAAGATTCTGCGCCTCTTTCAAGGCAAGCACATCGCGATCAAACTTTTCTTTTTCTTCCTTAAATTTTTCTTCAAGAGTTTCAATCTCTTTTACAAGCTTCTCATCCTTGTGAGACTCAACCTGAAGATAAATTTTCTTAGCTCGAATATCTGCTTCAAGCTCAACGAGCTTGGCCGGCATTGCCTCTGCAGCGAGCTTAAGCGCACTGGAAGCTTCGTCAATTAAGTCGATGGCCTTATCTGGTAGATGCTTATCCGTAATATACTGATCTGAGAGTTTCACCGCCGCCAAAACGGCTTCGTCGGTAATTTTAATCCCGTGGTGGGCTTCGAGTTTTTCACGCACTCCCATCAAAATCTCAACAGCGTCCCCAGTACTGGGTTCATTAACAGGAACCGAGCGGAAGCGTCGATCGAGAGCACTATCGCCTAAGATATACTTTTGATATTCAGCTGGAGTAGTGGCCCCGATGCAGTGGAGCTCGCCTCTGGCAAGAGCTGGCTTTAAGAGGTTGGCCGCATCCATTGCCCCGTCTGTTTTGCCCGCACCGACGAGTTGATGAATTTCATCAATAAAGAGAATCGCTTGCCCTTCTTTTGATTTGATAAATTTTAAGAGATTTTGAAGACGCTCTTCAAAGTCGCCACGGTACTTCGTTCCGGCCATCAAAGAGCCCATCTCGAGAGAGTAGACGGTCTTTCCTTGCAAGACATCGGGAACGCTCCCTTTAAAGATCGCCTCGGCAAGACCTTCAACAATGGCGGTTTTCCCAACACCAGCAGGACCCACAAGCACCGGGTTATTCTTAGAGCGTCGCCCGAGAATTTCCATCACTGCGCGGATCTCTCGTCCACGCCCAATGACTGGGTCGAGCTTTCCGCTCTCGGCGAGTTCGTTGAGATTGATAATAAAACTAGGAACCTCAACTTCTTCAGGTGCATCTTCTGAAAGTGCACTAAAATCGAGATCGAGGTCACTTAAAATTTTAGGCGAGACCTTTAAAAGTTCACGCTCACTCACTTCATTCTTGCCATTTTGCAAGGCTTCAGATGAAGCAAGGGTGAGCCATTCACTCAGTTTAGTATTGGGCCTAATTTGATCAATGCTCGGCGCTGTGCCGGCAATGGGTAGAGTGGAGAGCTTATCCTTAACTAAGGTCTTATACTTTTTAAACGCCTTTGAGGCGTAAGAGCTCGGGTTAGAGATAAGTCCCCAAAGTAAATGGTACTGAGTCAGTTCAGTATGAGCGAGTTCTAGTGCCTTACTCTGAGCAATTTCCAGTGCCCCTGAGACAACTTGATCAAACTTGTTCATCTTTGCGTCCTTTGCTGCTTTAGTTGCGACCATTTTGGTCATGCCTTCTAAAGATAAGATGGGAGCAAGTTCGGTGCCGTCAAGGGTGAAGTAAAATTATTTTTTAAGAAGAGATTCGATCTTCTCGCGCAACACTGCAGGATCAAAAGGCTTTACGAGATAATTCTTTACCCCAAACTTGAGGGCCTCTTTAAGAACATCTGCATTTAAATGTCCGGAGATAATGAGCACGCGATCGAGCATCTGATTAGACTTCTTGATATCTGCAAGCAAGGTAATACCATCTTTTTTAGGAAGATTGATATCAAGCAAGATAAGAGCAAACATTTGATTGTGAATTTTTTGTGCGGCCACTGCGCCATCTTCAGCGAGAACTACTCGGCGAAAAAGACCTGACTCATTTAAAATTTCAGCGAAGTCTTCACGAATTTCTTTATCGTCTTCAATGATAAGTGCGTCCATAAATTAACCTTATTTCAACCAACGTACCGTCTCAAAAGTTTAGCTCATGTATCGTCACTTCCGATCTTAATTTTTACAAAGGGTTTACTTAAATTTTCTTAAACCAAATAGAAATAGTGACTTATCTCAGGCTTTTTTATCAGCAAATAAGTTCTGTTTCTTCACAATTGTGGCAACTTCTGGAGGGACCATGCTCTCCCATCCAGAAATATTATTTTGAATTTGATCTAGAACAATTCGCGACCAAATAGAGGCAAGAGCGGGGTTAGCATTTTCTATTGCAGTTAATTTTCCACTAACTTTTAGATACTCAATAAGCGGTGTGAGCCCTGCTTCAAACTTGAGAGTTTGTAAGTCTCTCATCTCACCTTCCACGTCTTCATTGGCGGCGGGATAAACGTAGACATGGGTGTTGTTGCCAAAGAGCGCGCCCAAACCTCCGAGCATTCCCCCGGCGTGGTCTTGATAGCGGGATTCTTCAAGAATCTGTTCGACATTATAAACACCCAAGACAAAGGCCACTTGCTTTTTACCAACTCTCGTGAGGTATTCGTTGAGTTCGTATGAATTTTCAAAACTTGAGAGTAAAACAGGTCGCTTGAGACAGGCCAAAAGTTTTACCCGCGCTAAGAAGTCATCGTTATCCACCAACCCGCGCTCGACTAACTTACTCATTGAAACTTCGGCCAGAGCAACAGACTGCTCTGGGTCTTCACCGGCTGCCTTAAGTGAGGTTTTAAGTTTTTCTAAGCCAGTGTCGAGCATGTCGATATTGACGAGCGTGGGTGGCCTAAACGAGCCGCGTGAAACCAAGATATTTTTCTTGTAGAGCTTGTCACTGGCCAGGTGAACAGTGCCCTCTTCATCAAAGTAGACAACTCGGCAGTACTTGCGTTTAACCAGCTCTAGCGAAAGAATGCGACTATCAACTTTGAAAGCCTCACCTAGCGAGCGAATCATATCAATTTCGATTCTCTCTGTAGTCAGGCCCTCCATCAATGCGTTGACAAAAACTTCGTGGGTATGGGTGTGGTGAAAGCAAGCGTGAACGAGATTCACCCCTAGGATCCCAAGGGCTTCTTGTTGTTGGGCATTGTCGCGATCGAGCATGCGCACGTGTAGGATAACTTCACTCGGACGCGCACCAGGCTCGTGCATAAACTTCACCCCAAGCCAGCCGTGGGCCTCGTTTTTATACTTAAAACTTTTGGCCGCGACAGTGTCGGCAAAGGCAAAGAAGCAAGTATTGGGATGGCGCACGTCTTTGAGGCGCTCTACTAATTGTCCATACTCGCGCTCAAGCATTTGGGCCAGGCGCTCTTCACTCACGTAGCGCCCGCTCTTACACTTGCCATAAATGACATCGGAGACCGTCATATCGTAGGCCGAGATAGACTTGGCAATGGTGCCTGCCGCCCCTCCGGCCTTAAAAAAGTAGCGCGCCACTTCTTGCCCGGCCCCAATCTCAGCAAAGGTTCCGTAGAAGCGATCATTCAAGTTGATCTCCAGCGCCTTTTGCTTGGGATTGAGTATCTGACAAAATGAAGACATAACTACCTCTTGGGCTCCGGTGCCAGATGACTTTTGGGACTCACCGAGTCCCAAGAGTCATCTGGCACCTTCAAATATGCTAGGATTAAGTATATCATACCGATAATAGAGGACTTTGTGAAAAAATGAAAACTCCCAAATACCATCTCTTTGTCTGTACCAAGTGCACCTATAAAGATAGTAATGGGAAGAAGTGTTCCGATAACACGGCCGCTGACTTTCGCTCAAATCTTAAAAGTCTTTGCAAAAAAGAGTTTGATAAAAGTACGCTTAGGATCAATAGCTCTGGCTGTTTGGGTCAATGTGAGCGCGGCATCGCCAGTGTGCTCTACCCCCAAGGCGAGTGGCATGTAGACCTGCGCGCCGGTGACGAAAACAAGCTCCTGGAGCGCCTCTTAGAGATTTGTGCCCCAAAATAAGGGCACCCCTGGCCGCAACTGCCTAGAAACCCACCAGAGCTTTGACAAGAGTTCAAGTTTTTCCCCTGAGAGAGCGATAAGTAGAATATACGCTATAATAAGCGTATGGGGCGTCTCACGCGAATCGTGAGCTCAGACGGGAGGATACCCATGACCATTCAACATATTACATTGACTGTGGCCGCCATGACTTTGCTGGGAAGCACCCTGTGGCTCATTAAGCGCGCGCTGACGCCAAAAAAGCAAAAGATTGCCCTGCGCTCAAACCACCACAGAAAACTTTAAATCACTCTAAACTCGCCCTAACTCGCGATTGCGAGTTGGGGCGGTCTCAATAAGACGCGGCTTTGGAAGTCCAAGTCCATTCATAATTTCTTCAAATTGTTCTTTGGTCACATTGAGATTTAACCTGGGGTTAAATTCAATCTCTTCTTTAATCGTACTTGAAGTCATTCCTCGATAGTCGTGCCCTGGATACACAATGGTATCGGGATCAAGCACGAAGACTTTCTGGCGCACGTGACTCCAGAGTTCACCCGCACTGCCGCCTTGAAAGTCGGTGCGTCCGCATCCTCTTATGAGAAGGGTGTCTCCCGTAAAAAGCCACGGCCCAATATGATAACAGCTGCTACAGTTAGTATGCCCAGGAGTGGCGATCACTTTAAACTTCAATGACCCGCCCAGATCAAGAACCTCACCATCACTCAGAAAGCGATCATGCAAAGAGGGCCTTGCCCCTTCGCCGATGTAGCACACGAGTTTTTCCTGATAGTAATCTTTAAAGCGCGAGATGGCCGTCACATGATCGGCGTGAAGATGGGTCTCAATGACTGCGCAAAGTTTAAGTCCAAGTTCACCAATCAAGGTGAGGTCGCGCTCAAAGTGCTCGCGTACAGGGTCAATCAAGGCCGCACGCGCTCCGGTGGTCTCCCACACTAAATAAGTATAAGTCGAGCTCTCAGGATCAAAGAGCTGGCGCACGCGCAAGTCATTAAAAAAGCTAGTCATATCTCCCCCAGATTGAAGCCCAGCACCTATAAAGATTACCTAAAGAGTTGTAGAAAATCCGGACATGGCGCACAATGCGCAGCGACTAGCAAGCACCCGTGGGAGGGGCAATGAAAAGTATTCAAGCACTCAGTATTTTGGCCACACTGGTGGTTTCGGGGCAAGTATTGGCCCGCCCTCTCATGGAATTTGCCACTCCAAAAGTCATCTATGGCACCGACAATCGCGTTGAAGTAGATGATTATGGTATACCTGAGATACGCCAGCAGGCCGCGTCCGTGGCCGGCATGGTTGCACGCTGGAAACTCTCACCGAGTCGCGCCAATCCCAATGAACTTGAATTTCCGTTAGTCACTTATGGACGCGAGTTTGGACTTTGTGAGAGCGAGCGCTTTCACTCTCAAGTTGTGCTTCCCGTCTGTACAGGCTTCTTGATCGCCCCCGATATACTCGTGACGGCGGGTCATTGTATTGAAAGTGAAGACGATTGCGACAACTTCAAATGGGTTTTTGGCTACAGCGAAGGGATGACTTCCGTAAATAAAGACAGTGTCTATGGCTGTAAAGAAGTGATTAAACAAAAGCTTGAAGAGACTAAGTTTACGATTCGCGACTACGCCGTCATCCGCCTTGATCGCAAGGTTAAAGGTCGCTCTCCCCTGAAATATCGAAAGGCAGGACGCCCCGTATTTGGCACTGACCTCTATGTCATTGGCCATCCCTCTGGTCTTCCTATGAAGATTAGCGATGGGGCAACGGTAAAGGGTTGGAACGCAGAGGAGCGAAAGTCGCCGCTTGAGACTCTTTTAAAGAGACGCTTTTATCTGCAAGCAAATCTCGACACCTATCAAGGTAATTCAGGCTCACCCGTCTTCAATCAAGAGACAGGCAAAGTAGAAGGAATTCTCATTGAAGGCGCCGAGGATTTTGTTTTCGATGAACAGCAAGGCTGTCACGTATCAGCTCGTCGCTCAAACTCCAAAAAAGAAAGCGAAGAGCGCATCTTTCGCATTAACAAAATAGACGTGCTTAGGCATCTCTAAGCACGATCGAGTAGCTCGGCCATCTCGCGGGCAAAGTAAGTGAGAATCATATCACTGCCCGCACGCTTAAAAGCAGTGAGCATTTCAACCATTGTCTTATCGTGATCGAGCCAACCCTTCTCGGCCGCGGCTTTCACCATGGCATATTCACCACTCACATTGTAGACGGCGATGGGTAGAGTCGTGGCTTCACGCATGCGTGCAATAATATCAAGGTAGGCCAGACCTGGCTTAACCATTAAAATATCCGCTCCTTCTTGCTCATCAAGATAGAGTTCTCTAAGCGCTTCGCGAGCATTAGCGGGGTCCATTTGATAAGTTTTCTTATCGCCTTTTTTGGGGGCCGAATCAAGGGCGTCTCTAAAGGGGCCATAAAAAGCTGAGGCGTACTTCGCGGTGTAGCTCATGATATTGACGTGCTCAAAACCTTCGTCGTCGAGCAACTGGCGCAAGTAACCCACGCGCCCATCCATCATATCACTTGGGCCGATGATATCGGCTCCAGCGCGCGCTTGATTGAGGGCCATATTACCCAGCACCTCAAGCGACTCATCGTTGAGAATCATTCCAGTTTCTGGATCAACTAAGCCGTCGTGACCATCAGAAGAATAAGGGTCCATCGCCACATCGGTCATCACCAGCATATCTGGATGAGCCTCTTTGATCATCGCCACAGTTTTAGGCAAGAGCCCCTCGGGATTGGCCGATTCAGTAGCGCGCGGATCTTTAATTGAATCAGGTAGTGCTGGAAAGAGAGAGACGCAGCCAACGCCCAATTTTTCTAGCGCGGCCACTTCTTTTAAAATTAAATCTGGACTCAAGCGAAATTGTCCAGGCATAGAGGCCACCGCCACCTTCTCATTACTTCCCTCTTTAATAAAAAGAGGCGCAATAAGATCTTGGGTGGTGACTAAATTCTCACGCACAAGCCTTCTCATATTTTCGTTAATGCGATTGCGACGTGGGCGATGGGTGATCATGATTTTTGCTCCATTCCGGCGCGGGCCTTGAAGGCCAGGGCGTAAAGTCCAATTTGTTTTACCATGGCGGTTAGTCCATTGGCGCGGCTCATAGAAAGGTGCTGGCGCAAGCCGATGGTTTCTAAGAAAGTAGGTTTAGTCATGAGGACTTCGTCGATAGTGGCGCCATTATAAACTTTAAAAAGCAGGGCCACGATCCCCTTTACGATACTGGCGTCACTGTCGCCTTGAAAGTAGAGCCGGCCATCTTTGAGCTCAACGTGAAACCACACTTGAGACTGACAGCCCTTCACTTTATTCATTTCGGTTTTATATTCTTCATCCATGTCGGCCATCTCGCGGCCCATGGTCATAATTTTTTTGTAACGATCTTCCCAGGTCATATTTTGCGGAAACTCAGCGACTAAAGAGTCGATGCGCTCATTAATAGAATTCATTGAACATTCCCAGCTAGAGACGAATCTTAGTAGCTTCTAGTGCTAGCACAAATGATGCTGCTTTGTCTCACTCTTTGGGGGTTTTCAAAGAGGCCACGGCCGATTGCACCTCAGACTTAATCTGCGCAGGAAGATCGTTCATGAGACTGAGAAACTTGTGCGTGAGCGGGATGAGATCTTCAGCAGACTGCAGTGCACCACGACGCAAAAGCGTACTGCCCTTCACCGCCATATCACCCTCTTCACCTTCCTCGTCTTCCCAGCTCATTAGCGTGTGCACACGTCCCTCGGTGTCGCGCTCAATCACATTGCCAAAGAGCGTGAGCTGAAACTTGGCCAGCTCTCCGGCCTGATCAAGCACGTAATAGAATTCACAATTGTCATCGCCTTGATACCACACTGGTGTGCCATCGGGGTCGGGTTTAAGCTTATCAGCTCCCACGCGAGAAAATTTGAGCAAAGCAATTTCCTCACGGAAATAATTTTGCACAAAGTTTTTAAATTCGCGCCCATTCTTGGTAACCTTAAGGCCTACGTTATCGGCCGAGTGGCGCACGACTTCGGCCACAAAGAAAACCGAGCGGCCCTTGGCGGTGACTTCTGCCTCTAAGACTTCGTCCTTGGGAAAAAGGTTGGTGTTGCCCGGGCAACTAACCGACAAACCTGTCTCACTAATATTTTGCAGTGGAAAGCGACGGGGCTTATCCTCAATATCAACGAGTAGTGAGATGTTATTGAGAAAGTTAGAGGGAATGCGCGCAGCTCGAGAGCGCAGTTTTTTTTCTTTACCCGCAAAAAGTTTTTTAAAAAAATTCATAAGAACATTGTATCCTGTTTAAGTATTTTTGCGACACTAATTATTTGGCCTCAAACACAAAGGAATGACATGAAGACGATTCGCAATGTTTGTATAGTTGACGGAAGACGTATCCCATTTTGTAAATCGGGAACGAGTTACATGGGTCTGTCAAACCGAGAACTCTTAAAGCCCGTCATGCGCTCCCTTGTGGAAGACCTGGGTCTAAAAGGTGAGAGACTTGGTGAGGTTTCCTTGGGCGCTGTAAATAAGCACGCCAAGGATTGGAATATGGCCCGCGAGGCCACAATGGATTCGGGTCTCTCACTTGAAACACCGGCCTTCGATTTGCAAAAAGCCTGTGGAACGAGTCTTGAAACTGTTCTCACTCTCGGCGCTAAGATCGCCATCGGTCAAATCGACAGCGCGATTGCCGCGGGCACCGACACCAATAGTGATCTTCCCATCGAATTTTCAAAGAACATGACCGATCGCCTACTGGCGATGAATTACGCTAAGACTACCATGGATAAAATCATGGCCTTAAAGGGTCTCATGCCAAAGGATCTTTTGCCAAAACTTCCAATGGTTACAGAACCAAGAACGGGACTCTCCATGGGACAGAGTACGGAGATTATGGCCAAAAATTGGGGCATTTCACGTGAGGCGCAAGATCAGCTCGCTGTCGAGTCCCATCAAAAAGCCGCCAAGGCCTATGAAGATGGCTTTTACGACAAAATGATTGTGCCCTTTCAAGGTCTCTCTAAAGACCCCTTAGTTCGTCCGAGCACGAGCCTAGAAGCGCTAGCGAAATTAAAGCCCGCCTTTGATAGAAGTGGCGCTGGTACACTAACGGCCGGTAATTCAACGGCGCTCACCGATGGCGCCGCCGCAGTCTTTCTCTGTAGTGAAGACTACGCCAAAGAAAGAGGTCTGCCCGTTCTTGCAAGACTTGTGATGGGAGAGAGTGCAGCGGTGGACTTTGTCTCTGGCCGCGATGGGCTTTTGATCGCTCCCGTTTTTGCCGTGTCTCGCATGTTAAAGCGAGCTGGACTCTCTCTCGCCGACTTTGATCTCTATGAATTTCATGAAGCATTTGCCGCCCAGGTACTCTGTACCTTCAAGGCCTTTGAAGATGAAAAATTCTGTCGTGAACGCCTAGAAAGAGAGGCCGTACTTGGCCCAGTAGATCGCAGTAAGCTCAACTTGCGTGGCGGCTCACTCGCCCTTGGTCACCCTTTTGCCGCGACCGGAGCTCGCATTGTGGCCTCGCTGGCCCATCAACTCCACCAAAGAGGCGGAGGTCGCGGACTGATCTCAGTCTGTACTGCTGGTGGAATGGGCGTGACAGCGATTTTAGAAGCGTAATTATTTCTTGGCCGGCAGAGACTCAACTTCTTTGATTTTGCGATCAATGTCGGCCAAGTCCACTTCAGTGATTTTGACCTTGGCCTTAAGGCCTGAGAGAGTGGCCCGCGATTTTGTGCGTGCCTTTTCAAGGGCACTTAAAATTTTCTTTCTTTGATCAGCAGTTATTCCCGATTTTTTGAGCTCAGAAATTTTTTGATCGAGATAGCGCTTGTGGCAATCGCGCTTGGCAATCAAACACTGAGTTTGAGCTTCTCTACTTGGATATTTCTTGGTGTCCTTACAATTGAGCTTTTGGCATGACTTTAAGTCTTGGGCCGCCTGGGCGACGGATAAAAATGTAGCGAGTAGGACTTGGCAAAGAAGCGCTCTTAAAAAATTTGTTTTCATCCTTTAAGTATGAAGCGCCCCCTTGCCTCTTGGCCATCAAAAAAGACCTAAAAACCAGCTCATGACCGTGACTCCACTAATCACCAGTAGCACGAGCATTAAGTCTGTGAGGCGATCAAGCCTAGCAAATTTGGGGTTTTCCATTTTAATGGGGGCCAGGAGTTTCCACTTAATCCACACGCCAATAACAAAGCCAAACAGTAGGGTAATCACAAAAACTGAAGAGCTGGCCCAAGCGATAAATGAGGGTACTTTTTTTGTATCATCGCTCATCTCCCCGCGGGCGACTCTAAGCTCTTGGCGCAAAATCTCATTACTCTCGCTTAACGCTTCAACTTCGGTAGTAAGAGTTTTCACCTTGGATTCGAGGATGAGCACCTCTTTTGAACTCGGCCCATCAAAGTCAGCATCGTCACTAGACTTCTCGCGCATGAACTTGCCACGCTCTTTCTTATTGAGCTTATAAAATTCACTGATAGCAGGTTTTTCACCAGTTGGGTTAAATTCAAAATGGGCAGAGATGCGAATCTCATCGCCTAAGAGTAATTCATTCTGGGTAAGATACTGATTCCAACCAAGCCCAAAGGCAGCTCTTGATATTGTAGCACCCACCTCAAAGAAGGCCGAGCGCTGGTTATTTTTATTAGTGCGCACTCCAAGATACTTAACCTCAATGGGAACCTCGCGCGTGACATCTTTTAAAGTGACCACCGCATTGGTGCTTTTACGCTCACCCAGGTTGAGAGCGAGAGAATTGGTCTTAACCACAAAGCGCGGATAAAGAGAACTATAAAAAAAGTCTGGACCTTTTAAGTGGCGATCGCGCTGAGCGACGCCGGTATTGAGTCCCGAGACGAGTAAGACCAGCTCTGAGGACTCTAGTGAGGCACTTGTCTCTGCGACTTCAAGACCTTGGGCCTCAAGTCTAAATTTTTGAATCGAGCCTTCAACGGTAGAGACCCCCATGAAAGGAACGACAAAGCGAACGTGAGAGTGATTGGGGTTGAAGCGCCAAACCTCGGCCTGGGCACTACTTAAAATGAACAATAACGAGAGAACTAAATAAGACAGGTTTCGCACGTGAACTCCATTTTCATAGATTAGGGCCAGTTTGCCACCCCGGGCACCAGAGGGCAATAGTGACTAAAGAGAGATTTCGTCGTTAAATAGTTCTATGAAATTCATTTTGTTTTTGATTGCGCCGCTCTTAATTTGTACAACGCTACCGGCCCAGTCCCTTTCACCTTTTTCTTGCCGCCTTAAAAGTGGGGACGTAACTTCAGTGCGCGAAGAAGTAAAGCAGTGGCTCGCACTCTTAGAACTCGTAGAAAAAGACCAACTTGATCCCGGGCCCGCTCTTAGTGGAGAACTCAACTTCAATGATCAATACTGGCTTCCTTTTAAAGAAGTCAGCGCGCTCGTAACAGATTGTGAAGCGGCCCTCTCTTTTTGGCATCGACTAGGTACGGCAGTAGAAAAATACTTTGATCATTATCCACCAATCAATCTCGCTTTCTCTCGCTCGCAGGTGGAGTCGTTAATTTTTTCTGAGTTAAACAAAAGAAATAAAATCCAGGCCATCCGCGGTGTCCCCGAACTTGTAATAAAAAATGAGCTCACAAAGATCGACTATAAGCCTCTTTGGAGCGTGGAGCTTGAGCTCGCCCTGGAAAATCAACTTCATTCAAAATCCTTAATTAAGGCAGGAAGAGGACCAATTGGGGCACTCGTCTCTTATGAAACGCTACGCCAGTTAGAAAATGAATATTCCTACTTTCTCTCCCAAGAAGATGATCTCATTGGCCAGAAAATGAGAGCTCGACTCATCAGGGAGTTTCCCCTCTTAAAAGGACCCATCCAGAAAATTACTTCTCTCCCACCTCGGGGCGTCCTTAGTCGCTGGCTCGATTTGGGCTATCTCATGGTGAGTTCGCTCCTGTTATTTTTTCTTATTTTAGGGACTTACCTTCAGATGAGAAAGAAATCACAATAATTAAAGCAAATCGCTCAAGATTTAAATAAATTCTACCGAAGAGTTAAGGTCTTCTTTCCCGTGGTGAATATTGAATCAGAAAAGGCTCATTCTTTTTCTCGCAGGGCTTATGGCCCTCTCATCCCAAAGCATGCTTTGGGCGCTAGAATTTAATGGAGAAAACTCACAGTCTTGCCAGATTCAAGTGGTACCTAAAAGTAGTCAATCTGCGGCCAACAAAAGACTGCTGTGCCAGGCCACACTGCTTCGAACTCAAAAAGTGGCCTTTACGCCCACCTGCTTTCCCTCCCGTATCGCCCACCGAACACATAAACTCCAAGTCAGCTGTCTAGAAGGACTTGTGGTTAAAGATATCACCGCGGCCGAACTGCCCTATATGCAAAGTGATCAAAGTGGCATTCACTATCTCAATGTTGATGTCAAAATGGATCTTCCCCTAAGGCCAAGCTCCAAGCGCGCCGTGAGCGAGGAGAATTGTTATTATGAGCATGACAACTCTAGACATTCCCTGCCAGACTTTAATGCGCAAAATGTAGATCTCTGGGGAGCACCAGTCTATTGCACCCAAGACGAGAGTCCTCTTCTAGTCGGGATCCTTGGAGCAACCGGTCTACTTGAATTTGAGTCCCCTGAAGAACTCAATTTAGGAGAAACCCACAGCCCCGATAGTGAGATTCAAAATGTCTGCCAAGAGTTGGGCCACTGCCTTGATGATCTTGTGGGACTGCCAGACGACTTAGAAGATAAGATCAGAGTCGTTGAACATATGATCAGAGAAGATGACATCGCTATTCGTGGGAGTGTCTCTCAATTGAGAATAGATGCGTACGCTCTTCTTCATAAGTGTCATGAAGAAAAAATCGATGCGCAGTTAGAGCCCAAAAAACTAGAGTCAGGCTTTTTCGCCCTACTCACCGGGAAGATGGAATCGGCCTATATGAGTGCCTTTCACTCTCATGAAGATATGGCCGATGAAGTAATGAGCTCTGCCGGAAGTCTGCTGAGTGAACCCGATACAATAAATTCACAAATCGTCAGCTGGCTGGATAGCAGTGAAGCAAGTGATCTTTCAAATCTAGATAAAATTAAAGGCGCGGCCCAGATTGTCGCCAGTGCTGTACTCAAAGAAAAGATGACTCCCCTAGGTCTCACCGAAGAAGCAGAGCAAGAGGCGGTTTTACTTAGAATTATGCCCTCATTTAAAGAGTGTCTTGAAAGTGCAGTCAATGCCAGTAGTAAAGTGAAAGAGTGCTCTGAAGAACTGCAAAAAAAGGCCCCCATTGTTATCGGTCGCGCCGTTGTGGAAAAAAACTTCGAAAAGAATTTTAGCTCACAATTTAAAAATGAAGCAGATGAAGCACAGCTACGAAAGTACACCTTGGCCACCTTTGACCGCTGTATCTCGGACTTTTATCTGGAAGAGATGAATGAGCAAAGCATTCTCAATACCGAAGAGATGACTAAGGCCTGCGTATATGAATCACTCTCTGCTTCCTTTAATAAAGTTGTCGAAAAGAAAATTGAAGACAATATCTCTGAACTCGAAATTCCCGCAGGCGAGCGCCTGAGTCTAAAGCGAGAGATTATTGACAGAGGTCTTAACTGTTCGATGGGAGCAATTATTTCAAAGGCCCCCAATTATTCAACAGATGAAAGGCGCTACCTAGGTAAAGTCACCAGTGCCGCCTTTGAAAACTCTGTTAAAGAGTGCCAAAACGCCATTACAACCTATGCCAGTGATACCTTAATTCCAAAAATTCTCAGCTCACATCGCGATATTGTGAAAGCAATTCCAGATGTGAGCGCTCGTGCGAGCTTTGTAAGCTCTGTCATTGAGGGCCCTTACAAAGATTGTAAGAATTGGTTTGAAAATCAAAATATTGCCTACAATGTATTGGTGTGTGAAAGCATTGTTCGCCATGAAGCTTTTAATAAAGTGGCCGCTCTAGAGCTCACTGCCAAGGCCGAATCCTATGGCGTTGAGGACACACTTAAAATCATGCTCGACTTCAAGGCCTGCAATATGAGAATTGAGCAGCAATTACTTGCGCTCACGCCTTATGAAGACAGAGAAAGAGAAGAAATTGCGTGTCTACAAAGCGCCGTGCTCGCCCTCTCAGGCGCTGCAGTTCCAATAAAGATTCAGGCCGAAATCGACGCCGTGGCCTCACTTGCTCCGATAAAAGAACAAATTCTTAGTTCTCCTGGTATCGTCTCGCTTGACGAGAGAATGAAATCTTGTCTGGCAGAAAGTCTAGCTGGCAGTGAAGACCTCACCGCTTTTAATTCGAAGTTACAAGAGAGTATCGACACTTGTACGTTTCAGGTCACAAAAAGTGCTTATGGAGAAATTGTCCCCATGGCCTTGGAGCTTGAGTTGCAAAAAAATATTCCCGATCAGGCCCGCCGCACCCAATTCATAGAAAACTTCAAGCGCGATACTTTAAATGACAAGTTAGCGGATCTAGAAAGAGGCACAGATAGCCAAAGCTTTCTTAACGCTATTAAAAAAGATGTCATGAGGGCCTACGCACAAAGTGAGCTTGATCTCATGCTTGAAGCCCCCTTGGCCCAAATTAAATCAAGTACCACCAGAGAACAATTGGCAAGAGAAGTGCGGGCCGATTTTATAGCTTGTATAGAGAGCAATCAAAATGTTGAATCTTGCCCGAACGTTGTCACAATTACGGCGACTAAAAAAATCGGAGGCGCCGCTCTTGAAGAAAATATCCGCTCTGTCGTTAAAGATGAGCGTGCAAATGAATTAAGTGACCGCGCACGTGGAGAGCTCAACCGCTGTATCGATAGATTAGAAAGTCCTACGGAAAGAGCGGCCAAAGCCTGCGTCGGAGTCGCCGCGATCAACCTCACAGCAACAATTCCAACTTTAGTTCTCTCTGATTACGCTCGTGCAATAGGCTCAAACCTATCGCCCCAAAGTTTAAATCAAGAGCTTACGAAGGTGAGAAACTTCTACGAGGCAAATGGGAGCGCCAACTTTAACGACCGCGATCCTGCCGTTATGCTCTACGCGGCCCATGAGACCTGCCTTTCAAGTGCGCGCGATCAAATGAGTCGAAATATTCTCACCCTAGAGAGCGCTCTAGAGGTCTCTAATCACTGTGCCAAGCAATTTGAAGAGAGTGTTGTAAATTCAATGCGCAGAAAGTTTACGGGCGTCTCCACCTCTCAAACAATTAGAGGAGAGCTCTCAAAAATCTTTGACGTGCTGATGCTCTTTAAAGACGCGGCAAAACCCAGCGGTGCAGAGAACTCAGGCAAACAAGAAGATCTCGCTCCACTCATGGAGATGATTGCCGACATGTCTAAGGCCGCCTGTAATTATGACTTGGCCACCTGCCAGGCCAGAGTCAGGGCCCTTAAGGCAGACATGATAAATTACGCTCAAACTCCTCCTGCCAAGACGATGGAGGAGCTCAAAGAAAGACTCGTTCGATCTTCATTTATGGATCTCATTATCGAGGCCCAGGTTGCCAACTCACTTAAGAGCGAGCTCACTAGCGGTCTGGCAACGATGAGAGATAATATTGGCTATCTCGATATGAGTATCAATAACATCACCTCCCCTGGGATTTTGCGCTCAATTATGGAGAGCGGACGCGGGCGAGTTCTGCTCGCAGAAGTGAAGGCAAAAATACTTGCTGGTGAAACTGATAATCTCACGGCCAGTCCACGCATTCGCCAGGCGCTGGCCGGGGCTTTGGTGGCCAACACCTCTCATAACTCATTTGTCGACCACCTCTTTTATGGAATTGTTGAGCCTGAGCTCATTCAGAAAAAGGGCTCATTTACCGGTGTCCTTGGTCGCGCGCTTGGAATTGTTAAGAGTGACAAGTTCACCTGGCGTGAAATTAGAAGAACTCCAGAGGGCCAGCAAGCACGTGCCCTCTTTGCCCGCTTCTTTGCCGGAGTCGTCACCGGAGACGTGCAGGCCAGTGATATTAAGGCCCCTTCGGCGAGAATTAAGTCCATGGGCTACCCTAGTGAGCAGCAGATCGTCGATCTCATCACTCAGGGCCTAAAATCCCTCTAATACTATATCTTTTACTCGATTAACGCACGGCAACTCATTCTTTGTTAAGATGAGGCGTTCATTAATCGAGGTTTTTATGAAAAAACAAATACTTAGACTCTTAAGCGGAGTCTCTCTTGGTACCCTGGCGCTGGGAATGAGCGTGAATTCGGCCTTTGCCGTAGTCCATGTTCCCGATGACCTCTACACTAGACCTACTCTAGCGCAGTTAGATCAAGAGCTATCCAAGGTAATTTACGGCGCAGACGACCGGGTGGAAGCTTTTGAGCATCCAGATAGAAGACTCAGAGATATGGCCCAGGGCGTGGCCGGAATGGTGGCAAAGCACCACCTAGGTGAAGAAACTAGCCGCTCGGATCTTGAGCGTCTCAGAGAGCTACTCGATCCCGATCTCTTTGAGAAATATTATGAGTTCTTCACCGATATGGCCGGTCGTTCAAAAAATAAGAAACTCTACACCATTAGAAATCAGACCACTCTGGCCGACTCATATCAAATTTGTCAGAACGAGCGTTTTGCCAATCAAAAAGTACTGCCAATTTGTACCGGCTTTTTAATTGCCCCAGATATTTTGCTCACTGCCGGTCACTGCGTGCGCACTCAATCGGCCTGTGACAACTATGTGTGGGTCTTTGGCTACACAGATAAAACCAATATCATTGCCAAGCAAGATGTTTATGGCTGTAAAGAAGTCATGGACCAAAAGTATAGCACTGGGCTTTTTAGTGCCAAAGATTACGCCATTATTAAGCTCGAAAGAAGAAGCGATCGCACTCCGCTAGAACTGAGAGCGAGTGGGAGCGTCGATAAAGGTGACGACGTTGCAGTAATTGGTCACCCAAGTGGACTGCCACTAAAGACCGCTGACAACGCCAAGGTGATGAAAAATTATCTCTACACCTTTAAAACTAATCTCGACACATTTGCCGGCAACTCAGGCTCACCCGTCATCAATGTGAGAGAAGGCATCGTCGAAGGAATTCTCGTTGAAGGTGCAGATGATTACGTAATTGATCGCAAAAATAGCTGTCGCCGCGTGGCCTATCGCTCAAGTGGCCGCAGCGAGAGTAAAGAGCGCGTCTTTAAAGTCACTCGCATTAAAGAGCTCGATGAGATCCTTGATTAAGAGTGCTTTACAACGGTGAGAACTTCTCGCGTCACCTCGTGGTAGGTGGCGCGAAAGCCACCGACTCCAACACCAGAATCTTTGAAGCCGCCAAAAGGCATCCAGTCCACCCTAAAACTTGGAAGCTCATTGATCATGAGTGCCTGAACTTCTAAGTGCCGCTGGGCATACTCTACTTCGCTTAATTCATGGGTCCACAATGAGGCTTGAAAAGCGTAGTGAGAATGAGAGAGAAACTCATAGACCGATTCTAAGTCGTCATAGCCGATGACATTGACTACCGGGCCAAAAATCTCTTCTGTCACAATGGGCGAGTTCCAATTCGTAACCAGGTTAACACTTGGGCCCAGAAAACTGGCACCCTCGCTCTTGCCCGCCAAAATGATCTTGCCATCCCCCCGACTTTCAAACTCATTAAGAGCACTCAGCACGCGCTCTCTGGCCTGTGGTCTAATGAGTGGGCCAATGTCCGTGCTCTCAAGGGCCGCATTCCCAACTCTTAGAGTTTTTGCTTGGGCGCTCAGCTCCTGGGCAAAAGAGGCCGCACTGTGAGCGGGCACAAAAATATTTTGCAGAGACACACAAACTTGGCCAGCATGAGCAAATGCACTTCGGGCGATTAATTCAAGAGAATTTCTGGCCTCTTCAAGTGCGCTTTCTCCCACAATCATAGGCGCGGCCCCTCCATGCTCAAGGAGCACTCTCACCCCGACTCGGGCCTGCGTTGCCAGCATGGTGCCCACTTTTGAGGAGCCAATAAAGTTGAGAAGTTTCACTCGCTCATCTTTAACTAGCGCGCTCACCTTTTCGTCGGGTACGAGGATAACCCTAACCAGACGCTCATCAAGCCCTGCTTCATGAAGGAGCGAGACAAACTTGAGCGCAGTCAAAGGGGTTTTGAGCGCGGGCTTAAGAATCACTGGAGCACCGGCCAATACCGGGGCCACAACTTGGTGAATGAGTAAATTTAAAGGGTGGTTAAAAGCACAAATCGCAAGATTCACCCCAATTGGCACGCGCCGGGTATAGGCCCGACGTCCAACACTACTTGGGGTGAGCCCCATGGGAATTTCAGTTCCGCCAAGATGATAGAGTTCAGCGAGTGCTGCTTCAATACCAAGGAGAGCGCGGTTAAACTCAACCCGAGAATCGCGCAGCGGTTTGCCCCCTTCACTCACCATGACATTTAGAAATTCTTGCTCGCGCTCTTTTAAAAGTTGCGCCGCCTTTCTCATCGCGCTCACACGCGAATGGAGTCCAGTTCTCAAATCAAAAGTGAGGGCCTTTTGGGCCTCACTAAAAAATTTCTCAACCTGCTCATCACTGTGAAAATTTAAGCGCTCAAGAACAGATTGATCACTGGGATTAATGACATCAAAAGCGGCGTGGGACATGAATTCTCCTAATGACCCTCAAAGTCCATGAGTGCAAAGAACTTGTGACCAATACTAGCTAGACGTTGGCTGCCATTGAGTTCAGGTAAATCAATCACAACGGCCACTTCTAAAACTTTGCCACCAATTTTTTCCACCAGATGAATCGCGCATTCGGCGGTCCCACCGGTTGCCATCAAATCGTCAATAATGAGCACGCGACTCCCAGCGGGATAGGCGTCTTCGTGAATTTCCATAATGGCCGAGCCGTACTCAAGCGAATAAGACTGCTCTACCGTCTTGCCGGGAAGCTTGCCCTTTTTACGAAGCGGAACAAACCCCACTCCCAGTCGGTAGGCCAGCGCGGCACCTAAGATAAATCCACGCGACTCAACTCCTGCGATACAGTCAATTTCTTGCCCTTGATAGCGTGCGGCCAGGTGATCGATCACGGCTTCTAGCCCTTTAGCATCGGCAAGTAATGTAGTGATGTCACGAAACATAATTCCATCATGAGGAAAGTTGGGGATGGTACGCACGAGCTCTTTGAGCTCTTGAACACTGAGCTTGGGGGCAGACATAAGCACTCCGAAGATAAATTAATTTAAGCGCGCTTATCTTAGCCTCTAGGGCGCCTAGACTCAAGAATCGATCCTTTCACCTTGCATTAACAGCAGAGCAGCATTCATATCCGAGTAAAAGAGTAAGAAGTTGTTAGTTGTGAAATCTTTGCGCCCATTATTAAGATACTTCCACTTTATGAAACGCATAAGAGCCCGCCCATGGACTTTTATATTAGGGGGAACAAATATGTCAGTGACGACAATGAAATCAGTAAAGAAACTTGCCCTGGCCCTCAGTGCATTCGCCATGATTGCACCACTAAGCGCTCAGGACTTCTCAAAATCCATTTGCGGCTCAGACGATCGCGAACTCTCAACTGAATCACGCGTTGGGCGCGTTCTTCAACCAGGTGACCCTGCCGGTTGTACAGTGACACTTATTGGTAAAGGTTGTGCCATCACTGCTGGACACTGCGTCTCAACATTTGGCATTGTTGAATTCAACACTCCAGTCTCTGCCAACGGTCGCATTCAAAACTCAAAACCAGAAGATATTTATAAAGTAGATAACGCTCGCGTGGTCTCCACAGATGGCGGTGTGGGCAATGATTTTGCCGTAATTCACCTCAAGGCCAACGACATCACAGGTCTTATGCCCGGTGATGCTCAAGGTTTCTATCCTGTGGCCAGCGAAGCGCCAGTTGTGGGCGATATCGTTCGCATCACTGGCTATGGAGCTGACTACTCTGATGATGACAGAAACTTTGCTCAACAAACACACACCGGGCCCATTGCCAAAATCAATGGGACTTCACTTCACCACCAAGTTGATACGATGGGTGGAAACTCAGGATCTTCAATTATCCTCGAGTCAACTGGTGAAATTATCGGTATTCACACACACGGCGGTTGTTCAAGCTGGGGTGGTGATAACGGCTCAACTTTGATTGCCGCTCACCCAAAACTCCAAGCTGCCATTGCAAGCTGTCTTGCTGATCCAACAGATGGTCTCTAATTCAGCTTTGGCCCTGACAATTGTCGCCTTAAAAAAGCCCGCATTAAGCGGGCTTTTTTTATTCTGAAAGCAGGCAATTAAGAGAGTTGGCAAAGTCCTGCAAGCACTCCTGACTCTCACAACTCGTGGGACTTGGAAGCGAACACTGAGAATTTTCTTTAAAGTAGCTATTGAGAGGACAGCGAGAAAAGTGATCCCAAAGAATCTTTACTCGGTGCCAATCAAGACGATTATTCTTGGTCACAAAACGTCCACCGTGGGGCAAAAGTGTGGTGAAGACGGCCTTTTTATTTTGAAAGCTCAGATCACACAAACTCGTTTTTTGATCAAAGAAACACTCTTCATGACGATCGACAATTTGCTCTTCAATCACCTCACAGCGCGCGCTATCAGCGCGGGAGGGATCAATGAGACCATTCAGCGCCATTTTCTGCAAACAATAGGTAGTCTCATAAACCCACAAGACTCCATTTTCATCATAAGAACCTAAGTTGATATTATCTTCAAAGCTCTTGCACACTTTCACTGGAAAGCTCGGCAGAAAGCTCTCATCAGCGCATTGATATTGCTGTTGCATGCAATCGTACTGACCGCAATTGAGATCGGGTAAGCATTGAGAAAAGGCGGCCCCATCCCCACGCGCCACAAAGGAAGACCAGTGGCCGTTGGCACTCAATTGAACTTCAAGCGCCACCCCCAGACCATCTTCAAGCTCGGTCTTTAGCGCCTCACGCGCGGCCATGAGTTCTTCGGCAAAAGGCTTAGTTACCCGCTCTTTAATTTCACGCCAATGATCATTCAGGCCATAGGAAGCCTGAACGGGAGACATCACAGCGGCTGCAAGCATCAGAGAAAGGATCACTGTTAATGATTTCATAGGTTTACCCTGCTAGAGAAGTCAACTACCCCTCTTTTATCTATTTAAAACTTATGGTGTCAAACAATTTTAGCCGCTTGCAGCAACTTAGGCGGCCCAGTATAATTTTTGTATGATAAAGATGCGCACCACCTATCATCGCGAAGAAATCCTCTCCATCCTGATGGCGGCCAAAGGCGATCACGGAGAGAATCTCACGTTGTGGCAATTTGACGGTGAAGAGCGCAGACTTTTTAAAGGAAGCTTTGAGTCCATTGATGAAGAGAAAATTTATATTCTTCTTAACTCCATCCATGCCGAGGGCGGCTTCACCCTCAACCCTGACAAAACACTCTACATTCACAGCCAATACCGCCACTTAATTTTTAAGCGCGACACCTTTGCCATTCAGGGTAATCAAATAAAAGTTAAGACCCCCAGTGAACTCAAGCTCGAAGATCTGCGCCAAATGGACCGCTTTACCTATAAGTACCAAGACCACAAGTTGGTGTGCCTCTCGGTACCGGGCCATGATGACAAGGGCAATGAGAAGGCCACTCTACTCTCAGGCCCCATGGTGGATATCAATCTGCGTGGTGTCGCCCTGGTACTGGGAATTAATGAAGTTAAAAAAATTGAAGTCGAAGATGAGATTCTCGTCACATCGATCACCGACCAAGGGCTAGAAGTTCCGGTCAAGGCATGGGTGAAGTCCAAAGTTCCCTACGACAGGCACGAAACCCATAAAAAGCTGGTGCGCGTGGGCCTGCTCTTTGAGAGTATTCTTGAGAGTGTCAGCTATAAATCGATCCAATCAATCATTGAGAAAAAACAGGTCAAAGTGAAAGGATTGGATGTTGAGGGCTTTAATGGCCTAGACCCAGATGAGCAAGAGCGCATCTTGGCCACGCTTGAATACACGGATAAAAAACTTGCCATCTCTTTGCGCGAAAATCTTGAAGTGCTCTATCGCTTGCGCTTTCTCACAAGTCAGATGAAAAAAGAGCTCTTCTTGCGCTTTGACAATCCACTTCTTGCCACCGCTCTTAGACTTTGCACCAAAGAAATTATTCTCGAACTTTTTATTGAGCTCACCGACAATCTTCGCCAGGAAATGCTTGAGCTCTTGGCCGATCCCAAACCCCTTTCGGCCATTGAAAAGGCCCAGGCACAAGTTATTAAAATCGTTCGCGAAATGGAGGCCAATGGCGAATTGGTCCTCGATCCCGTTGGCTATGTCAAATATGTCTGATAGCATGGGCGCACTCTAAGCTCACTCAGGACATACTCTCATGAAATATTTTTTTGCCGTTCTCGCCCTTCTTAGTGCTCCCATATTTTCTCTTAGCGCAGCTGAGTGTGCTCATAAGCTAAAAGAGATCGATGCCTGTGCAACGATTGAATGGAACCTTGGTCCTAAATACGGCATCTTTTCTAAGGCCACTGTCACACTCAAAGATGCC
Source organism: Bacteriovoracaceae bacterium (assembly GCA_048264885.1). Classification (GTDB taxonomy): domain Bacteria; phylum Bdellovibrionota; class Bacteriovoracia; order Bacteriovoracales; family Bacteriovoracaceae; genus JBLWXV01. Next base: position 365,383 of record JBLXCO010000002.1, on the reverse strand, counting down.
CAAGGTGCCGCTGTGAAGTCTCTGCCAGAGCTAGAATTCTATCCCTGGATGATTATGGAAGGCGGACATGAGCACGGGGCCCGTGAGACAGTCACCAAAGAAAGTGCTCCAGGAGTTTATGAAGTCAGTATGATTCATCTGATGAAAATGCCTGGTGAGTGGCAGCTACGAATTAAGAAAAAAGGGGCCAAGTCTAAAGACGAAGCTCTGGTGGCCATCCCAATCGAAATCAAATAGCTTGCGCACTACTCAAGAGACCTTCTAAGGCCTGAGAGATAATTTTCTTAAAGGCCGCGAAGACTTTTACGTAATTTCCATGGGCATAACGAGCTTCCATTTTGTGCACAATCTGAGCAGCTTCTTGGGCCTCAAAATTACAGCGATAGAGCTGACTGATAAAATCGTGGCAAAGAATAAAGACGCAAACGAGCGGTGAAACCTGGGCGGCCGAGAGCCCACGAGGAAAGCCCTTGCCTTCCACAGTTTCATGATGCTGAACAATAATACCTTCAACACCTAAGGGAAATCCTCCCGACTCTTTGACCATCTTTGCCGCGACGAGAGGGTGTTGGTGATAGGCGAGCACTTCCTCGGGAGTAAATTTACTCATCTGGGCACTTTCAAGATCTGTAATCATAGCGAGCTCGGGATCTTTAAGAGTGATATCGTGAAAGAGGGCCGCATAACAAAGTTTTTCAACAGTCTCACTAGTGTGCCACTGAAGCTCTTTAGAAATAAAAGCACAGAGACAGCTCAAGAGATAGCTGTGATCGTAGAGATAATCTTTGCGCTCTCTAAAATTTTTAAAAAGATCGAGTAAGCCGCGATTACTCTTTTTAACAGTGGTATTAACAACAAAGTCACAATACATATTGGCCATTTTCACAGCGCTCTCACTGACTCCCACAGAGGTGACAAGTTCTTGCAAGAGAGCATGAGTTTGGCGCACCATCGCTTCATTGGAAAGCGAAGCCCCCTCAGTGTCAATAAGACCCAGAAAAGGGGTCGAGCCTAGACGCTCGCCAAAGCGTTCAAAGTCATCTTTGGTGATATAGAGAAATTGCTGTTTTTTATTGGCGTATTTCTCAATGATATCTTTATCGTAGTAATCACCACCATTGATAATTTTTACAAACTTATGAGCACTTAAGCGAAGATAGATATCACAGTCGGTGTGATTAAAGCGCCAAAAGAAAGTTATTCTGACGCGAGAAAATCTCTCATCGAGTACTTCGCGACCGGCCTTCTGCATGAAAAAGCGAGGATTGACAATCTTGCGCATGAGATCTTTTAAGGCCTCTAGAGATTTCACCGGCGGTCCCACAACAACTTGCTCACTAGCAAGTGCACTTAAGCGAGGTAGATCTTTCTCTGAGGCCAAAACCAGAATGCTTTTCAGAGACTTAAAATCGGCGACGAAGGCCTCGATCGCTGGAACACCAGTTTGTTCTCCGATCATGATGAGATCAAATTTAGCGGCCTCTCCATTCTCAGGAGCTAAGAGCTCGCGCGCCTTTGCTAGCTCTAGGGCAAAGACAATCTCACACTCGGGAAACATATTTTCCAGATTGAGGGTCAGCTGTTGACGATAGGAATCATTTTTTTCGACTAAGAGTATTCTCATAGAAAACTATTATAGTGGGCAATGAATCTACGTCAGTAGGCAAAAAAAAATTATTATTGGCCTTACAATTGTCTTACTGGCCATTGAGGGAGAGCATCTGTCAGATTAAGATGATGGAGTAAATTATTTTAGTCATGGGATAGAGTATGACCCTTCTTTTAAAACAAATCTTTGGCCTTCTCAAACTACTCAATTCGGATACCGGCACCAATCAAATTGCCGCCGGAGTGGCCGCAGGCTTTATTTTGGGTATGTCCCCGATGCTCTCTTTGCAGGCCATCATTTTATTATTGCTCTGCCTGTTTCTGCGCATTCAATTGGGCATGATGTTCATCAGTGCCTTTTTCTTTAGCTTTATTGCCTTTTTGCTAGACCCAGTGTTTGACCAGTTTGGGCGCCTAATTTTAGAAGCGCACAGCGCCCAAAATTTGTGGACGACTCTTTACAATATGCCCTTGGTTCCCTTTACACGATTTAATAATTCAATTGTGATGGGTGCCGGAATCGTAGGCGTCCTCCTCTTTCCCTTCATTTTCATTCTGGCGCGCCACCTGGTTCATCGCTACCGCGAGGTAGTGGTTGCTCGCTTTAAAGACACTAAATTCTGGAAGGCCATTAAGGCCACCGCCCTCTTTCAATGGTATTACAAGTATGACAAATTCTACGGTTAAGAATAAAAAGCGCAAAGGACCGATTCGCTTTGAACTGATTATTCCTGTGTTCATCGTCACTGCGCTTATCTACTCTTACTTTCATTTTTTCTTTGACCGCCACTTAAAGAGCGCAATAGAGCACTTTGGCTCACGCATGCATGGAGCGCAGATTGATATTAGTGATCTTAGCACCTCGGTCTTTGATCTCGAACTCATCATTAAAGGTCTAGAGGTCACACACAAAAAAGACCCAAGTCTCAATATCTTTGCCTTTGATCAATTAAAGTTTGAGCTCGTGACTGACGCCATTTTGAGAGGGAAGTTTGTCGTCGAGCAGTCGAGTTTAGAAGGCATTAATTGGCTCTCCAAGAGAAAGAGTCCTGGAAAGCTCTACCCCCCCGACGAAAATCAAAGTTCCGCTCTCAAAGACGCCAGCGATCAAGTGCTCGAATCAGTTAAAAAGCAAACCGGAGGCAGTGCTCTTGGAGACGTGGCCGAAATTCTCTCGGGTGTAGACCCCAAAGATCAGCTGGACGCCATTCGTGGGGAGCTTGAAAGTGAAAAGAAAATTAAGCAACTCGAAACTGAACTCAAAGAAAAAGAAAAGCAGTGGAAAGAGCGCATTGCCAATTTGACCAACAAAGAAGAACTCGAGTCACTTAAGAGACGCGCCAAGGAGTATAAGTTTGATAAAAAAGACCCTATTGGTTCAATCAAAAAGGCAAACGATCTACTCAAAGATGCTAAGAATAAAGTTCAAGAGTTTGAACGCACCAGTAAGGATCTAAAGAGTGACGTCGAGAAATATTCTAAAACCCTTGAGAGTGTCGACAATTGGATTGAAGACGATATCAAAGCGCTTGAAGAGCGCGTGGGCATTCCTTCAGTGAATATTGAAGACGTAGGCTTAGACGTCATTGCTGAGTTGGTGGGAATGAATGCAGCGGAACTTAGAAAGTACGTCGCTCTTGCCCGTGAGTATATGCCCCCTAAAAAAGATCCGGCCAAGGCCCAAAGTGAAAAGCTCATTCCACCCACAAGGGGAGAAGGCATCGACTATCAATTTCCCATCACGACGGGCTATCCAACCTGGTGGCTTAAGAGCATGTCTCTCACTTCGAGTGGCAAAGGTGGTGACTATAGTGGAGAGCTCACAGGCGCCCTCACCGACCTAAGTTCAAACCCACAAATTACAAAAAAACCCACGACGTTTAAAGTCACAGGAGACTTTCCCAGACAAAAAATCATGGGTATTAATTTAGCGGCAAACCTCGATCACACTCGTGAACCGGCCAAAGACCAACTCTCCCTCAGAGTGGCCAGTGCCCCAGTTAAGAAGATTACTTTTTCAAAGAGTGACAAATTAAACGTGGCCCTCGATGATGGTAGCGCCCGCAATGATTTTGAGGCCACAATCGTTGGCGATGAAGTGAGTCTTAGCTACGCCGCCACTATTGATTCACCCAACTGGATTATTGAGTCGCCCAAAAAAGTGATTAAGGAAAACCTCACCCCCATTCTCACTTCCATTCCAAGTGTTAGCCTAAGTGCCAAGGCAAAAGGGACTTGGAGCGATCTCGACTGGTCTCTACGTAGTAATATCGGACCTGAAATTGCCAAAGGGGTTCGAAACCAACTCAATGCTAAGGTGGCCGAGGCCAGGGCGAAGGTTGAAAAAATTGTCAAAGAAAAAGTAGAACCACAAAAAGAGAAAATAAAAAGCGAAATCGCTAAGGTTCAAGCGGAAATTGATAAGCTCATTGGTTCTAAAAAAGAAGAGATTGAAGGGATTAGTGATTCGGCGATTAAAGATGTTGAGGGGGCCAAAGACAGTAGCGCCGTAGACGACAAAGTCGATAAAGCCGTAGAGAAACTTAAAAAGAAGTTCAAGTTAAAATTCTAGGCCGCTTACAAGGAAGCGGCCCTAATATTAGAGGTCTTGTTCGAGCACTTGCTCACTTGCCCACAAAGGGTTTCTCTCATTATTAGACCAAAGTGACTGCAGCTCACTCCAATTATCCTCACCAGCAGAGGCCACAAAGCGCTCGTTGGCAAACTCCGTGCGCGTCTCCTTAGCACGGGCCACCACCTCTGAGCTTTGATCAAGACTTCTCGCCTGATCGTAGTATTGATAAGTATCTGGAGCAAAGTCCACACTCTCGCTTCCCATCACTGGGGAAAAGAGAGGACCAAAAGTTAAGCCTAAGAAAAATGCAGCAGAAATTTTTTTTAGCACGGAACCCTCCTCGCTAGGTGACCCCACTATTTTAGCAAAAAATGTGGGGTCCTTGGAGGACTGGGCAAGAAACGGCGTTAATTGGTTAAGTATCGAATTAATAATGAGCTAGAGACCAAAGACCTGGGAATCTCCGACTCCTTCTCTCACCAACTCTGGCGCGCCCGAGACGAAAGAAATGATGGTAGAGCTCCCCACAAAGTTCAATTCTCCGGGGTCAATGATCATATCAACCTTACCGCCAAGTTGCTCTTCAATGAGAAGTCCGTAGACCTCCACGCCAGGAGGGGCCACGACATGTTCTGCTGTGAGGTGAGTCGAGATTAAAACGTTGCCCGTTACCTCGATGAGCTTATTGACAAGCGGTGAATCGATAAAGCGAATTCCCACTTCATGATCAGTCTTTGAGGCTTTGAGCGCTTTAGTGATAGGTTTCATGGCCTTAAAAATAAAAGTGTAGTGACCTGGCACCACTTTTTTCAATTGGCGATAGACTGGATCGTCAATAAAAGCGACCTCACTAGCGCGAGAAATACTGTCACACAAAAGACTATAGTGTTTTGCGCGATCAGCTCCTTTAAAGCGATAGATATTTTCCACGCCTTTTTTACAAAAGGGATCGGCAACCACAATCCAATTGGTGTCGCTAGGAAGGCAGACGAGGCCTCCTTCCTTTAAAACCGCCGCGGCTTTTCTGAGCACGCGATCATCAATATTTTCTGGGATTACATATTCAATCATCTTTTGATTATCTCAAAAGTGATAACGGCGCATCAAGGCTTATTTTGTTCGAGCATTTCTTTGGCGCGAGCAAGCTGGACAGGATCATTACCTTTTTTGATGTAATACTTTAAATAGAAGTTATCGGGCTCCCCCAAGAAGAATTGGGTTTGCCCGAGTAAAAAAGTCCAAGGTAGACGGTTCTTAGTCTGGCGCAATTTGCGCCTTAAGATCGCGCGAATGGTATAGAGCATGGCCTCTTTTTCCGTAGAGAGGATTCCATGCGGGCTTTGAATTCGACCGGTGTTTTCGACAATGGCCTTAAGCGTAGTAAAGTTCAGCGCCTCTTCTTCACTAAGCAGCCTCGTCGCCTCTTTCCAGGTTTGGACATCAAAACCAGTAGGGGCGCTCTCAAGCTCTGAGAGGAGCTTTTTAACCCTCTTCTCATCCTGACTTGGACTTGAACCATAGTGCTCGAGAGATTGGATCAGGCGCTCTTTGGGAGCAGCGCTCTTTTTGGTCTGGGCATAGAGAGAGTGAGGAAGGCAAATCCACAGGAGCACTAAAATGTAAGGGCGAAGTAAAATTGATTGCATCCTCCCATGCTAGAAGCAAACGATTTTCTTCAAAAGACGGAAAAATTGGAAAGGCAAAAAAAAGGGAGACCACTCTGGTCTCCCTTTTCCTTATAACAAGCTGTTAGAAGTCTTGCTTAGAGCTCAAGAACATCAAGGTTCATGAAATCGGGCACGATCTCATCGTCATAGCCACCGACATCAAGACCTTGTGGGTGTTGATAGCCAGAGACGAGACCTAGATCGATATAGAACACACCAAACATATTGTTGCTCTCTACACCGTAAACGTTACCCTTGTTGCCAATTTTGCGCTCAAAACGGCCGAGCTCTTCACCTGGAGTGTACTCAATCACGTCAGGAGTCTGATCAAAGAAATAGCTTCCCACTTCAATGATTTGCTCTGGAGTCACTCCTGCTTTGAGCACAGTATCGCGACCTGGAGAAAGAGTTCTATCCTTAGTTAGGATGTAGTCAAAGCGTCCCTTCACATCATTGTAGCGCGAGAGCGATTTATCAAAAGTATCTTCAAGAGCGTAAATCTTAATAAGAGGTGTTCCTACTGGTAGGTGCTCTCTTAGAAATGAGATCGCTTCGTTATCGACGCGCGAACAGCCGTGTGAGCGCGGCGCCGTTACTAGGTTGGGAATAAATTTCTTGGCGTTGATAATAAACTTATCTTTATCTTCACCCCAACCCACAGTTCCGTGAGTCCACTGAGCAAAAGCGTTTGGCCCCACAAGAGCAGTGTACCAACCGAAGGCACCACGCATGACGCCTGGTTTTTCCCCGTCGACTTCTGGCATGTACTTATTTCTAAGCCATGAGGTAAATCCCTTGCCTGGCTTTGGAACTTCTGGATAGCTCGGGTCATACCAACGTGGGTAGTGCGATTTGCCATCTTCATAAAACTTGGTCCAGCCAATCACACGATAAGAACCAAGCCATGTCATCTCTTCGCGACCCTTGTTTTGCTCACCCACAACCATGCTGGTTTCCATGATCATTTTGTGAGGACAAGAGTTATCAGCACAGACGCGCTCATAGACGCGAAGCTTTTCTGTGGCCACGTTTTGGATCACAAAGTACTTACCTTTGAACTCTTTATAGCTAAGCTTTTCTTTGTCGAGAAACTTAAGTGAAACAAAGTATTTCTCTGCACTTTCAATTTCATTCTTGGTTTCAACAATCTCAACCTGAACGTAGTTATTTTTCAGGGCATCTGAGCTCTCAATGACACGAACAGTATCATTGCGATTGAGGCGACCTAGGATGCGCCCGTTTTCATCACTGGCACGCACATTCAGCCCATTGGTGTTAACGAAGTAGACTTGGTTCACATTCACTTCAGAACGTGAGGCCAAGGCCGCACTTACAGTCTTGGCGCTCGCCTGGGCTTCATCCTTCTGACTCATACAAGCAGTGGTTGACGCCAGGACAGCTAACATAGTTAATAGTTTCAATGACTTACCCATAAATTCCCCTTCTTCATCATTGATTGATCACTAAAAAGTGATGGTTACTCTTAAAAAACGATTGAGATCCCAGGGACTGTACCGCAGCGCAATGGCCGTTGCAGCAAGATTCAGTTGTCACTGTAATTATTACGGCCATAACAATTACTGGGGTTGAAACAATAACTTTCCCCGTAACGCAATGCAATATACGATAGCGCCAAAATAAACAACTCAGACCACACGCAACCTATATACGGGGGATGAAATGAAAAAATCAATTATGACCAGTCTAGTGGCCATGCAAATGCTCGCAGCAACTGCTGGCCAGGCCATGGCAGCAGATCGAATTCCACTTGTGGATAAAATCGTGATCACCGTTAACCCACAGGCCAGTATCAGTGGGCCCAAATTTCAAGATCGCACCGGGCACAAACAATACGGCGAACAAATTATCTCCCTCGTCCTCGATGAGGCCCATAAAAAGGCAGCTCGCTACCTCGAGTATGGAGACTACAAAGGTTATTATAGTTTTCTCATCCTCGCCCTGACCGTCCCTCTTCAAGAAGGTCTCTATATTCACTTTAGAGACGTCGAAAATGATAAGGATCTGTGCGACCCCTACGTGAACGAGGGAACTATTATTCGCGATAGAAATTCTAAAAAAACTTATGACATTTTTCGTCAGTACTTAAAGGGCGGCGCCACTCCTTTTATCGCGGATTGCGACAAGGTTAGGCACCAAAGTCGCCTCACTCAAATGATGAGGGCCGGCAAAGACGCCAGCGACATGGGTATCATGCAGGTTTCCCTGCGTTGGCACTACCCAGAATTCTATGCCAAGGGCAAAATGGCCGACGTGAGAAAGAGTATTAACTACGGCATTAACCACCTCTACAAAGGCTACCGTCCCGTTTATGCCAATTCGACAAAGTACCCTTGCCTCCACTCTTCTAGCTCACTAGATTATGAAGGCCTCATTCGCGGGATCTGGTCGGGTCAATACAACTCGGGCAACACTAAAATCGAATCAGTGTGTCGTTGGGATAATCCTAACTCTCCCTACCGCGCGCACGACGTGCATTTTAAAAAGAATCTAGAAAAAATTCTAAGCGCTGCAAAAAATGGTCAAATCGACGTACTCGATGGCTTTGATGTGGACCTCTCAGGCAAGTACAGAAGTGCTGTGGAGGAAATTCTGAACAACTATAGAACCGGCAGCAATAGCCGCGGCTCACTCGACCAAGTTCTGGCCGCTGCCCAAAACATTTAATTCCTAATCAACCAGGAGTGGACAGATTTCCGCTCCTGGTTCATTCTTGAGTCTATGACTCAAAAAACGCAAATCATTCTGGCCCTCGTCATTGCTCTTTCAGCAAGCCTTGGAACTTATTTCTACTTTCAAGACACCGAGACTCCTGTGACACCTTCACCCGAGAAGAGCTCCGAAACAGGAAGCGAGACAGTAGAGCTTGAAGTTGGTAGTGAAGCCTTTAATAAAGATATCGCTCGCCTTGAGGGTCTGATTGAAAAACAAGGCGCAACAGCGGCCCAAGATCTCGACCAAAAGCAACTGACACAAGCTTGGAGTGCGCTCAAAGACTTCACTAAGCCCATTGATGAAATTGTGAGTGAAAGCAACGCTCCTCTTCTCAAAGAACAAGTTAAGAAAAAAGCACCGGCGATTATGGAGTGTCTCAAGCGCGACCTTTGTGGCATGACCAAAGAAGGCCCAGAAGATACTTACTTTGATGATCTCCACACTCCGGCCCACGCTCTTTTAGAGCGCTTATTTGAGACCAATTTTGAGCTGCAACAAATGACGGGTGAAGGCGCTCTCACAGACGAGCAGCTCCTCGAAGCCTTTAGTGAAACCAACGAAACGATTCAGGCCCTGGCGCTTGAAACCTACCTCGCTCCAGGGGCCAGCGCAAGCAAAGTGAGTGAAGTGCTCGCTCGTGAAACTTCCTTCACGGGTGACGGTGCTGCAAAGCTGTATCAAATTCTCTTAGGCACCGGAGGACTTGCTGATGAGACCCGCGCAGAAGTGATCGAGCGACTTTCGCGCAAACTTCTCGAGTCTGATCCCTTTACTCATGTCGCCATTGCCGAATCCCTCCAACAACTCTCCCTTTCATCAAGTGAAGCAGAGCAATTAATGCCAGCGCTGTGTCGTTTTGCCACTGACAATGACAATCTTCAAAATTGGTATGTGGTTCGCCATCACATGAAGGCCATTGGTCTGTCTCCCGATCAGTGTGTCCCCTAATTAAGACTGATTGCACCAAATAAATCTGGCCAAAAATCACTACGACGCAATGGACCTATGTCGTAGTTTCATTGACCTTTTGGCAGACTCTTTCTAGAACTGCCCCTGGGTGAAAACTAATTGGGAGATCTCATGCACATCACATCTTCAATGCAGCGATTCATGCTGCTCGTTCTCTTTGGCCTAGCAACTTTTACAACAAACGCACAAGCTTCAGTTTGGAATGATACCAACAACTGGGACGACTACTACGAAGAACAATTTGCCAACTGGATGGGTAGCCATGAAGTTTATGAGCGCATGTTCATCGATTCCAATTCTCCCTATAGTGGCATACGCGCTGACTGCGCCGATGCGGCCTATGCTTTAAGAGCGATCTTTGCTTATGAAAACTCACTTCCTTTTGCGATCAATGATCCCTCAGGTAGCCGCAGTGGCCGCACCATTAATAACCGCCTGAGTAAGTGGGACCACATTAGTTATGGCCCTCGCCGCGTGGTCGCGATGATCAATACTATTGGCCTAAGTGTTGGGAGCGAAAACCTCTCTCACTACGATACTTACCCAGTAAAAATTAAAAATATTCGCCCCGGCCATATTTTTAGCTACAAAATTCAAGCGCGCTTTGGAAAATACATCCGTCACGTCTACAACATTAAAGACATTAATCCAGTGGGAACCTTTGATACGATCTATTCTACTCAGGCCATCGCCGACAAGGGACTTCCAATGACTCGTCGTCGCGATAAAGAGTTTATCAATGCTCCCCACGAGCCTTGGGGCTTTCGCGCCTTTAAGTGGCCACAACATATTTCAACGAGCGTTGACCGACTCCCTTCATACTACGAATCTAGTGATGAGCAATTTGGCCTAGTGGGGCAACTTGGAAGCGAGGGCTTCTTTAAATACGTGAAGCGCGCCGTCTCAACAGTCAATGAAACTCCTGAGCAACAAATGCGTCGCGCTTTTAATAATGTTTGTGAAGAGTCCATTGCTCGCATTGAGTACGTCAATCAGGCGCTCACACACTTGCGCTCAATTGGAGGAAGATGCATGGACTACGGTGAGTACGATGCCTATTCCACTCCATCACGCGACTCAACTTTGAAGAAAACCTTTGAGAAATTCCAAGAGATCTATGAAGATCTCGCCAGTCAGGGACAGCTGGCAGAAGTCACACCCAATATTCTGCTGGCAGCGCAAACCGTTTTTGACGGCTATGGCCTTGAGCTCGCTGAGCTCAGAGATATGTGTTCGATAAACTATCGCCCCGGTGTGAGCATTGACCTGGCAACACTCTGGTATCGCATCAATAACAATATGCTCTCGTCTCACCCCAACGACTTAGTTGAGCTTCGCTGGGGGGAAAAAACTTCCCCTAAGACAAGATGCAGACGCTGGTACTAGTCAGCTTTTAAAAAAAATGCAGCAAAAAAGCCTCCATTAGGAGGCTTTTTTTTTGTCTAAACTCTAGAGTTAAAGCTCACTAAATCTTTCACCGAAGAATTCTTCATACCCAAAACTTTGGATATCGGTATGAAGAACTCAATTAAACCTACAAAAATTTTTCTCACTCTCTCTTGGCTGATGCTCCTAGGGGCAAACGAAGCAAAGGCGGGGTCACTCTTTCGCTCAGTTGGCCGCGAGCCAACGCCAACGCCTACACCGGCCAAGCCAGCGCCAACGCCCACCCCGCTTCCTAATCAAGGAGGAGCAGCAGGGCTTGATCGTCCAATCTCAGAGACTCATCCTGAACTTGAAAATTTTGATCTTTTTAATGAAGTTGCTCACACGGCAATGTCCGAAATTGATGATCGCTATAGCTCCTACCGCGAGCTTCTTAACCCAAGAGAGATTGACTCAAACAACGTCGTCGACAGTTGCGATGCCGCTCTTGATGTCCCCGACACTTTTGGCGAGCGCATCTCCTACTACGTCTATCAACACTCAAAGCCCAGACGTCCTCATGTGGACATCATCGCCTCTTACTATGGAATCTCAAGCTCTCGCTCACGCCACTCGCCCGTCTCCTTGCAATCACACGCCATGTGTAGAGTGTCAGTGAGCACCCTTACTAAAACTCTCAAGAGCTCTTCGCGCGTTCCCTCAAGCACTGTGATTGCCCAAATGAATGAATGGGTTGATCGCTATAATAACTATCGCGCAGGCGCACTCAAAGGAGACGCCGAGGCGCAAGTTGGCCTTTTGTCTCATTGGAGTAAGTTCATGGGGTGCTTGGCCTACCAGGAGTCACTCACCAGTGCCGATACTTCAAAGTCTGAGTCAGTGGCCCGCAAGTACGCTCCTTCAAACTATAGAAAACCTGCGGGTGTAAAATTCTACGAAGACCCCTATCAAAATGAAGTGAGTAGGCTCAACATCGGTCTGTTTCAATTCACTCCAAATTCAAGTGGCAATATCGGGGCTTGTCTACGCCACTGGAATGAACTCTACCCCAGCTGCCAAGTGAACACTCGCGCTGGACGCTCTGAACTGATCCATCACTTTGGCTCAGACGCTCAAACCATGAATGCCTTTTGCGGGGTCAATAAGATTCTCCAGAGCTTCTCTATTCAGGTGAACACTTCAAAGAGTGTCTCCACCCACCCAGACAATCAAAGCGGCTCTTCTATGAGACCGGCCGACAGCAGATGCGTGAGTCCATTTTTCTATTCGGGCTATAGCTACAATCATTTTGGCCCGCTCATGAACTCAACCGGCAGCAATCTCGCCAAGCTCATGGCCTGCGCGCTAGACTAATTTTTCATCATTTAGGCACCGCCTAACGCGGTGCAATTTTCTATTTTTCATACTTAAATCGTTGATATTACGATTTTTCCCCACCCCTTGGCCCTTTATGGCACAATGCGCGCCAACATGATTTAACCACCTATCAACCAAGAGGTTACTATGCTCTCAAAGCGCAATTTCGCGCCCGCTCTCATTCTTGGCGCGCTCATGACCATGCCGCTAACAATGTCGGCCCAGGCCCAATGGTTCAATGCCTTTAATTCAAACACTAGTGAAGTCTCTAAGGACAACTTTAGACCCGTTGAAGTCACCGATCGCGTCGAAGACAAGATGGTGGGGGTTCGGCTGTGGGATTTCTGGAAGTATCTACCCAAGGTCGTTGAGGACCTCGCCAACGTTGAAGCTGCGCTCACAAAAAATCCAGAGCGCTTTGTCAGCGTTGGTCAAGTCAAGCAAGTCTACAATCTCTTTCTAAGAGCAGAGCCCTCGGTCTCAGGAGCGACTTACAAACTTCCACTCACTTACTTTTTAAGAGACCAAAACGATGTGCTTCGCTTTGAAAAAGTCGATATCATCTACACTAGCTCTGCCGACATGAGGGCCATCCCTCGTGGAAGCGTTCTGCTTTCAAATACAAACTTTCGTGTCGACGTTGCCCTGGTCGATCGCAAAGCGGTTATCTCAGATCGCTCAAACGACATCACTATGGTCTTTCCACTTGGCGTGGGCGCCTTTGATGTGGGCGTGCTTCACGATAGCGTCTCTCTGTTAACACCGAGATTTAAAAAAGGGTTTCTCGACAAGAGAACTCTTATCTATAAACGTGAAAAGCCCCGCTACTACGCTGGAAAGCCATTCATTCGCCTGACAACTAGAACAGATGATCTCGAAGCTGGTTGGACTGGAATTGGGTTTCACGCCCAACCAAACCTCGACACATTTGTGCGCGCTTTTGATAGTCATGGCTGTATGAGAATGCAACTTGCCGATCTCTATACTCTCTACTGGATTGTTGAAGGTTCTCCTAGACAACAAACACCTGTGAGCGTTTCGTATTACTTAAACACTGAGCTCGAGCACCCCTTTCCTAAGCGTGACACGCCGTGGAGACAGGTCAACAATATTGGTTCTCAGTCGGCACCGATGTACAATATCGACCGCGATGGACTGACAGAGGCCGTACTTGAGTGGAGAACTGAAGCTCCCATTGCCGATCTTGTCGATCAAGCACAGGACAACTACCACGACCTCTATGACTATGACATGGACTGGAGAGAAAAGGAGCGCATGGCCCGTCATGAGCAAATGTGCCGCGAAAAATTTCTCGCTGGTAAAGATGCTTCGGAGAAACTCTTTGGCATCGGTAGAAGCCGCGCCCAGCGCGACTATGAGAAGTGTGTTAAGGATGGAAGAAGATCACTTGATCTTGGTGAGCGTCTTTACCGCTTCTGGGTTCACTAGAAACTTGCGGCCCTCAGTTCTCTGGGGGCCTTTTTTTATCCTGCCAAAAATTCGCGCAAGTAGACGAGAATAAATCCCATCAATGTAAGAGCAAATGTACTAGTGAATAGAAGATTTCTTGCGGTGTTAGGGGCCTTTTTGGCCTGGGGTTTCGGGTAATCATTCATAGATTAAAAAGTTGCCTCCTCTAGGGACACTGCTTATTTGAGCTCGTCAGACAACTAACTCAAAAAACATTATTCATATTATCCTGCACCTCACTCCTTCTTTCAAGGCTTGATAAGAGATTGAAGAGAAGATGTTAGACCCCATTGTGAATTCAAATATTTGGCCCTGTCTAAAAGGCTGACAGGGCCGTAAAAATCACCCGGACGGGCTGTGCGCGGGCCTTTGGCATGGGAAAATCTGGACAAATCAGATCGACAACCACGGTACCTAACCAAGGAATAAACACATGAAAAAGTCACTTATCGCACTTTCACTTTTGGCCTCTCTCTTTAGCGCTCAGACATTTGCAAGCGACGATTTCCAAAGCTTTATGGACTCCAATCAGATTGGAAAAATCGAAGCGACAATGATCATCTCAATTGAAGATCGCGCCAATCAACTTGAAAAGATTGTGCTTAATAAAGAAGCTAACTTTGAAACAATGGATCATACTGAAGGGAAAATATTCGCCGCGATGGTAACCACAGTACTTGGAGATCTTGCAGAAATCAGAGGTCAACTCTCAGATGTAAGTGGAGATCAGATTGACGCTATTGAGTTGCGCATGAAAGAACTTGAGAGCATCGTGGCCGAATTCTAATTGATAAACTTGTAAAGACACAGATCGTGCATTAAAAAGGGACCTCGCAGATGAGGTCCTTTTTTTATGAAGCAACAAACTAAAGCCCTACTCATCCTCACTCTCTTGATTGTGCTGGGAGTTTGGTGGTCACTTGATCGCTCTAATCAAGAGCTCACTGGGCCAAAAGAACAAACTCAAGTCACACCTGTCCCGCAAGTACTGAGCCCTCCAACACCAAGCCAAGTTGCGGCAACCCCTGTCGTGTTTGAAAAAAGCGAATGCGAGCGAAAGCTCGATGCCATTGAGCTGTCTCACCCCTTAACTAATTTGCGCTTGCAAAAGGCAACTGAGCGACGCATGCGAAACTTGCACCTGCAATTTGAAGGAGAGATCTATCGCTTGCGCCAGTTCTATGATGATGCCGATGAGGGTGAGCGTCTCACTTATCTCGTCTATGAAGAAGATGAAGACGAGTTTGCCACCATTATTGAGCGCACTCTCTATCAAAAAGGGCCAAAGTATCAGGAGTTGCAACAGCACTTCCAAGAGGGCCGGGCCCAAAAACTCTTTGAAGAAGAAGCCTATTCGCTAGATGGTCTCTACCTTCACTACCGAGGCGATAAGCTCATCCATGCAGCGGGACTCGTGGGTGGCTCCCACCTTGAATGCACCCTCTAGAGAGAGTAGACTAAAAAGCACAACATTTACGGAGAGAGTACCGTGGCACTACTGGCCTTTGATTTAGGTGGCACCAGCCTAAGAGCAGCGCTCTATGACAGCAATGGAGTTGAGCTTGGTTATTGGATGCGTAAGACGAGCGACTTTAAAGACGCCCAGAGCGCCTTTTTGGCGGCCATTGACTCTCTAACCCACTCACATTCAGCGGTAAAAAAATGTGCTATCGGTGCACCCGATATCGATATCTCTTCAGGTGAAGTTCGCGCCCACAATCTTTCTTGGCCTCATTTTAATATTCGTGAAATTCTTCAGAATAAACTCAAAATAGAGCCCCTGTGCTTTAACGACGCCGACCTTCAGGCCTTGGCCTTAGCGAGCACCATCTCAGATCACGCCAGCGCCATCGTCTTCACGCTAGGAACTGGTGTGGGGATGGGAATTATTGAAAAAGGTCACGTGATCACTGGTGACTTTGGCACAGAAGGTGGTCATCTTTATGTGGGCAGTGAGCGCGCTTGCCTGTGTGGAGGGATAGGACATTTGGAAGGTCACTTAGGGGGCGCGGCCATTCTCGCCCAGGCCAAAGAGCTCGGTTTTGACGTTCCCAGTATTGGGCCGCTGGCCGAGCTTGCTCGCAGTGGCAACCAAGAGCTCAAGGCCCTTTTTGAAGAAGTGGGCGACTATCTAGGAAGAGCAATTGCGAGTGTCGCTTCCATACTTGGAATCCCACGCATAATTTTAAGTGGCGGCGTGGCCGCTTCCAGTGATCTTTTTTTAGAGCGCGCTCTTGAGAATGCACGTAAATATATCTTTCCTCCCTACCGCGAACACTTAGAGATTGCGATCGGTGAACTCCCAAGTGATCGCGTCGGACTCTTAGGGGCCTATCAGGCCATGAAGCAAAAAAGCAGAAGATAAGTCCCTACAAACCAGCAAATATTGCATTGCTTCCCTCAACTAAGATCTGCGTTTATCCTTGAGAGATAAAGAGAATTTATATCAACTCAGATCTTGGAGGCATGGATGCAAAGGATCTTCAAAACGCTCAGGATGAGTGCAGTGATCGTTCTCACAATGTCAGGGGCCCAGGCGGCACTACCAGACGTTAACCCACGAGACATGATTCCCAATGTGGCTCTAAAGCCCACCACCTATCACATCGCCTATGAAGCAAAGACCAGCTGTAAAGGTCGCTACAATGGCAGAACTTTTGATGGAACTGAACGCAAGCAAATCCTCACACCAGACGGTGATCTCATCGCCGAAGTGTGCGCGCGCTACTACTACCGTTTGGCGATGGAAGGAACTGGTGTCTTGTCACCGCAAAATGGCGGACATACTGTTAACTGGAAGGCCAACTGGCGCTTTATTATTCTCAATCAATGCACCTATGGTAGAGGCGAAGAAGAGAAGTGTCTCCTTCCCTATCACACCATCGCGGCCAATAATACCATCTACCCGGTGGGAACGATTCTCTATATTCCCGAAGTGGTTAACCGTGGCGTGACCCTTCCAAATGGGGAAAAGCACAGTGGCTACTTTGTAGTGAGAGATTCGGGTGGAGCTTTTCAAAATGCTGGACCTGAGCGCGTGGATCTCTTTGTTGCCGGTCAAGAAGATCACGACAATATCTTTATCAATAAGAATATCCACTATCCCAAAACCTATCCAAGCTATCTTGTGATTGATGAATCTAAAGAGAGAATCGAAGATTATTTCAAAGCGAAATATCCTACGCTTTGGTAGAGTTATTTTTAACGAGCCGATTGACCAGCTCGATCACGACTGGTCTTTCGGCGCCTAACTTCGCCCCCATCAATTCTTCCCGACACGAAAAATAAGTTTCAACAACTTCTTCATAAGAACAACTCACTCCTCTGGTCTCAAGCAAGGCCAAAGTATAGCGAGTCATGCGGTCGATCAGCTTGTTATTTGAGGGCCGCACATAAGTCATGATATTTGATTCAAAGCGACCCATGCGCCCCATGAGTAAGGTTGAGTGGGCATTTAATAACATCTTTAAGAGCATCACCTGAGTGAAAAGAGAGTTTCCTAGATTTAAGGAGGTCTGCCTCTCACCTAGCTGAAAGATGACTTCAGAAGTATTACGATCAGAATCAATTTTAAAGACGTGAAGCTTTGAGCCCACGTGATTTTCAATCAAAAGACGGCGGTAATCGAGAGCGTCTTCTCCGACCGGAAAACCTAACAGACGCGACAGGCCTGTGCGCTCAATGGTCTCACTCCACTCCAAGGTGCGAGGCTCCCTGCCAAGCAGTCGCCTCCAGGCAGCGTGCTCTTTAGAGTCGATGTCCATTGAGAGATATGTCCAAGAAGCAATCGGCTCTTTATCCAATCGATTTTCAAAACTTGTCAGACTAAAAGTTGGCGAGCGCTCCGTCGTATCGGTTAAGACGGTAAGACCATAATCTTCTCCACAGCGGTAGATACTAAACTCTCCCTTAGCATAGAGGGCGGCTTCCTCGCGACAAAAGGGCGTCATCTCACGGTAGGAAAGAGAATTAAAAACGGCCTTAAAATCGCGCCACCATTCGTCTCTGTCTTGATTGCTAGCAAAGCAAAGACCCATGCCCACACCCATCATCAGCACGGTACTGGCCTGCAACCTGGTACTGCCAGAGAGCGCCATTGGGCCACAGGTTAAATTGACTTTTTTAATACGCGAATCCTGAATCACTTCTCGCGAGCGCTCGGTGAGTTCACAGAGCACTTCATCGGGGTTGCAATAGAAAAAGTAGGCCCCGTGGCGCGACTGAGAGGCCGCCCACTTGGTGGCCCCAATCACCCAAGGAGTCTCGCCTCCTTCAGTAATGCCTACAAATAAATCATCCTCACCAAAACCCAGCTCTTTGAGTTGCCGAGCACCGTACTCTGGAAAGTCTTCAAACTTTTCAATTGAAGCAATTAAAGCGACATCTCCACCCGCCATCAGCGAGATGATCTGCTCACCTTGAAAGGGAAATTCTGCGCGCTCACTTAGCCGACTACAGAGAAACTCAAGTCCCAGCGAAAGTCTTCCCGTAGCCCCACAGCCGCCAAGAAAAATACGCCCACCGCGGGCCAGATGAGAGCTGGCAAACTCAAACCACTCGAGTAACTCAGCACTGGGCCGATCAAAGATACTCAAGGCATCCCCATCAATCTCTTTAAAGAGATCAAAGGCCTGATCGAGATTATCTCGCGCCAACTCGCCTAGGCGAGTTGACTTTGGATGTTGAGATTCGGTGGGAAGTTTACCAAGTTGAAATTCATGGGCCACGGCCAGAAAATCGCGTGCACTCGTCACTGGTTTCAACAGCTCTCTCCTTCATGGGTTATCTTATCAACTAAGAAATCAAGATTCGAGCAGCCCGTCCCACTTGGAGGTTCAGACTGGGGCTTACACGAATGATCACCCGCCGGACAGGCAAGGCGCACGTGAAAATGTGTTTTGTGATAGTCGGCAATTCTCAGTCTTCTCAGAGTCACCTTAGTCAAAGAGTCATACATCCCTTTTTTGGCCACATAACGACAGATGTCGCGCTTAATGGCCCCATCAACAAAGATGCGAGTGACTGGATAAGAGCTGACCAAGTTGCGAAAGAGGGCCAGGTTGCGCTCTAAATTAAAATTGCTACTCACGCGACTTCCACTTACAAAATACTCCTCCCACTCTGGAGCTGAGCTGGGCTGAACATAACCATTATGACGTAAATAGACGACATCGGCATCAAGTCCGTTTTGATGACTTGCATGGCGAGTGGCATGACCACCGTTTATACCCGAGAGATCGCCGACCTGAAGAATTTCACTATCTGGAAAATTGTTTTGAACAAACTCAGCGGCGCCCTCAAGTAACTCGTGCATTTCATCGGTGGTGTAGAGTTTTGCGCGATCGACAAAGAGCTTTTGGACTGAACTATTTCTTTCAAGAATAGACGTGGCCGCTCGAAGCGAACCTTTGGAATAATAGCCAATGGCCTCACTTGAAAAAGCCTTAGGAACCATCCCTAAACACGCCACCAGGCATGCACCTAAAAGTACTCTCATGTCACTCTCCTTGTCACAAATCTATAGGTTATTATAACTTGAGGCCTACTCCATCGATGAAGCGGCCATTAAGCGGCAAAAAGTGTCAGTCAATTTTTTGTTACGTGAAGTGAAGAACAAAAGTTTGAAAAACTACAAGCTAGCTGGGGCGCGGTGTCCGCGTTCGCGAAAATCAGATCGCTCTTTTTCAAAATCCTTATCTAATCGGTAGAGAATTAATTTGTGCTCGTCTTGCAAGTTTTCAAGTCTTTTTTGGTTATCCCAGACCTGCATATCGTGCAATACTACAAACGCTTCACGCTCCTTTTTTAACTGCTCTCTCAAGCGCTCCTTGCGCAAGCGTTGGGTGTAGTAGAGGATATCTAGATTTTTTCGGTTGTAGGGAATGCTGGTTGCGCTGGCGACGTGCAACTCTGCCGCGCCCCTGGAATCTTGAGCGAGC
The DNA here is from genome assembly GCA_048264885.1 of Bacteriovoracaceae bacterium. Classification (GTDB taxonomy): domain Bacteria; phylum Bdellovibrionota; class Bacteriovoracia; order Bacteriovoracales; family Bacteriovoracaceae; genus JBLWXV01. Next base: position 345,680 of record JBLXCO010000002.1, on the reverse strand, counting down.
AGATTTTTAAGATGAGTCTCAAGTTCAGAGATTCTATTTTTTTGAGCAGCAATAGTTTTGGCATCAGCACTTTCGCGAGCACTATAGAGTCCGCTCAACTCCATCTTTAATTTCCGAGAAAGGTGATCCACTTGTGCCGGACTTAGATTCGTGCTTACAACAGTGGACTCGTGAGCTTCGCGCCTGGCCGCCAATGCATCGAGCTTGTGTGCGAGCTCGGCGGTTTTCTCCTCTAGTTTTTGAAAAGGCGCAGACTGATCCATCATTTTTTTGCCAAATGAAAAGCAAACCAGTCCGTAGAATCCAAAAATTAAAAAACGCACCCAGGCCGAAAGCTCTCTGCGCCACTTGAGAGGCCCAGCAGAAGTAGGATTCCCCACGCTTCTTTGCTCATTGGGGGCCGGATGTATCTTGCCCGTTGGGGAGATCACCTGTTGCTTACTAGGACTAGATTTTTTCATGGGTCTATTTTCAGTCCATAATCTTAAAAAAAAACATGAATACAAAAATTCAAGGACTTAAAAAAAGAAAAGGGGCCCCTAGGCCCCTCAAAGTATGGGCAAAATTAAGCGCTGCGCTCGAGTAAGGCCGAAAGAGAGTGAATGTGACGCTGTTGGCGTGGAATATATTTTGAGCGCATGAGATCCCGCACTTGAGAGCCCACGTGGTCATGAGAAGCGATGTCTTTAAAGAGCTCTTCTCCATGTTCTTCGCCTTCACGCAAAGCTCGAATTGTCGCTCCTCGACCAAAAATCTTGGCCGTCCCCACCACGGTTTCGGCCCAAGTTCCCCAGGCCCCAGAGGTGCGATCGGGCTTACCGCCCAAGCGAATAATTTCATCTTTTAAATCTTGAACCGCCTCCATGTGCTCGGAGCGGATGCGTCTGATCTCATCTCCCTGAGGGTCGGTCCCAAGTTTTTCTAGCGCTTGAATATAGGACTCAACGGCCGCGCGCTCACCGCGAAGTGCTTCATTGAGCTTTTCAATCGCCGCCTCATTGGAGGCGAGTTCATTTTGAGTTAATAAGGTCATAAGTCCTCCTTTAATCTCGCATCGAAATGCTGGCACAACCAACATATTCTCGCTGGATCTCTCTGGTAAACCACAGCGCAAGTCCCAAATAGTCCTCACTCTCAGAGTGACCACTTTGTCTTGACTTCTCGCTTGGCTTGCCAATTCCAGTCGAGTAGCCACTATGCTTTGAAGAAGTTGAGTGTTTGGCCAGCGACTGTGAATGTTGTTGATGAATGGAAATGACTTTCATAACTCTCCTAATATTTTGGTCAATGATTAATATACAAATGGGATGCCAATTACTCTCGCTCATTTCCAACGGTGAATTAGGGCTATACAAGGGTGAAACACGCCCTCATTGGCGCGCAGAGGCGGCCTTCATTTTGTAAGTCAATTCTTCAAAATGAAAACGAATGGTTGATTTCCCTAGTCCAGACACTCTTTTGTCAGTTTTTTGGCCGGCCCTTTGGTTGCAGACTCTTAAAGAGAATAAATATTGGCATGGAGGGCCCAGATGGACATGCAAACAATCAAGATGACGACAAATCCCTATGATAACAACCCCGTCTATGAATATAGAGATCATGACGAGCGCGACGCAGATCGCATTATCATGCGCGCAAGTAGTGTCGCTCCCTATTGGGCCCAAGTGAGTATGAAGGAGCGACGCTTCTTCCTGGAAGAGCTTCACCATACCGTTGAAAAAAAGAAAAAAGTCCTCGCCGAAACGATCACTAAAGAAATGGGCAAGCCTCTTAGTCAGTCTATTGCAGAGGTCGAAAAGTGCATGAGCTTGCTCGACTATTACCGCGAGCTCGATCCCAAGCATATTGATGAAGTCTTAAGTGTGGGAAGAACTGTTCCAGCTAAAATTGAGTTGGCACCACTGGGAGTCGTGCTCGCCATCATGCCGTGGAATTTTCCGATGTGGCAGCTCTTTCGCTGTGCGGTTCCCGCCATTCTCGGCGGCAACGCTCTAGTGCTCAAGCATGCCTCCAATGTCACCTATAGCGCCACACTCATCGCCGAGTGTTTTGCCGAGTGTGGACTTCCTGAAGATCTTTTTGGCCACCTGGTCTATCCCTCACACAAAATGAGCGCCCTTATAGAAAGACCAGAGATAAGTGCGGTGAGCTTTACTGGCAGTAGTGCTGTTGGAATCGAAATAGCCAAGTGTGCCGCCAAGGGAATTAAAAAGGTGGTCTTAGAATTGGGCGGGATGGACCCCTACATTGTTCTAGAAGATGCTGACTTAGAAGTCGCCGCAAAAGAGATTGCCAAATCTCGTCTTGGAAATAGCGGGCAGTCCTGTATTGCCGCCAAGAGATGCTTTGTGCAAAAGAGTGTTGAGGCCGAATTCCTCACGTTACTCGCCGTAGAATTTTCAAGTTACGAATGTTCAAATCCACTATGTAAAGACACAGATATTGGTCCCATTGCCAAAGAAGAGATTGCGCGAAAAATTAATAGCTACTTGCAAAATGACCTGTCCGAAGGCGCCACACTTTATTATGAATCTGACCTAGAGAATGTGCGCTACCGCGAGAACTTCATCGCCCCCACCATTTTAACTAATGTAACCCGAGAGATGAATGTGATGAAGAATGAAATCTTCGCACCTATTCTTCCGGTTGTTGGCTTTGAGAGCCTTCATCAGGCGATCATAATGGCCAACTCTACACCTTATGGCCTAGGCGGCGGCGTCTTTGGCGGACATGATAAAAATATTGCCGAGGTCGCCAGCAAACTTCAATGTGGCAATGTTGGAATCAACGCCATGGTGGCCAGTCATCCAGCAGTTCCCTTTGGAGGTGTCAAGCAAAGTGGTATTGGACGCGAGCTAGGCATTCTAGGTTTACTTGAGTTTCAAAATATTAAATCACTCTACTATAAGCGCTAATTTCAAAAAGAAGGGTGATTCATTCATTATGTAAGTGGACAAGTCGGAAATGGGTTCAAACGCAGACTTTGAACCCTACTCAACTTGGCCTCTCCATTGCAGAAAAACTAGTTAAGTTTAGTGAGGCATTACTGCCAAACGTAAAATAAACAAAGGAGTCATTGATGAACGCCGATCAAGTAAAAGGTAATTGGAAGCAACTACAAGGAAGATTCAAGCAACAATGGGGTAAGCTCACAGAAGATGATCTCACCCAAGCACAAGGTCGCTCTGACGTCCTTGTAGGTAAAATCCAAGAGCGCTATGGCAAATCAAAAGAAGAGGCCAAGCGTGAATTTGATTCATTCATTAGTAAGCTCTAAGCGCTAATGATCAGGCCTCGCCGTTAAGGCGGGGCCCATACATTCAGCAGTCGGCGACTGCCCATCATGGAAGAAACACTACCCAAGGATTAATAATGAAGGAATCTCTCGTCGTAAAATCTTTCAATAACTTTTTTATGAATAGTCAAAATGAGAGCACTGAACTTTTGGAGTTCTCACCCAGCTATGATGAAGCTGGTGGCAACTATAAAAAGATCCTCACCAACTTTACGCTCAACCCCTTTCAAAAAAATAAACTTAGAAAATTTCTCTACCGCGTAGAGAATATAGCTCCCTCACAATCATGCTTTCAAGTTTATCTCATTCAAGACGAGCTTGGATATATCGCAGACATCGTCATTGATTCCCTCTATACAAACTTCAAAATTTATCTCATTGAAAACGATTTTGAGACGCTCATTGATAAGGCGAGAATTGAAATTGAGTCACAGGTAAATACATGGAAAGGCATGCGCTTTTTAGGAAGAGAGGCTTAGTGTCCAATGTTCAATAAGTTAGAGTCAATTGAAGGTGTCTAAATTTTAGACACCTCTCACCTTATTTCCTCTGCCCACCGCAAAGAACCCCATTCATGAGTTAATGAGACATTAATTCTGTTTAGGGGTAATTATGAATTCTAGAAATGCCAAAATTCTCGCTATGGGCGTTCTCGCCGTCATGTTCTCGTCTTGTAAGCAAATCGACAACATGGAGAATATGAATAACAAAACCAACGAACTCGCAAGTACTTCTAATGAGCTCTCAGAGACATCGAAAAATATATTAAGTACATCTAACCAGCTAGGTTCAAATACAGAAGAGCTCTATCATCAGGCGCGCACGAAAGAGGCCGAAGAAACGCGCCAAAGAGCGCGCGAGGCCTTAAGAGAAGAATCGAGCTTTGAAGAGAAAATCACGCGCGCTGCGATTTACTTTAAGTCCTTTGAATATCAGCTCTGGACCAATGGACGCGCTAGTAAGAAAGACAATCAAGACTTTAGACAGGCCCTCATGCTCGAGTCTGTTGAAGAGTTCTTTAGAACTGTGCAAAGTTTTTATGCTGAAATTGGCGATATGAGCGATATCTCTCCGGCCAGTGAAGACTCGGCCACCCGCTCTTTATTTGCTCTATCCGTTACCATGCACGAAAATCATCACGCCCAAAAAGAGCGCATTAAAGAAGATGGTATTGAAGAAATCTGTATGCTCTCGATGATTGAAGACACACTCAAAAAAGAAGCACCTTTAATTAAAGGTGAGATCACTCTCGCAGATCTCAAGGATTATGAAATTGCCGTCCTAGAAAATGCCGAGTCTGCAAAGAATCTCTTGCGTATGCGCTTTGATATTCTCAGCTCCATGGCGCTAGCGAAAGTATCTAACCTCGGTGATCCAACCAGTGGGGCCATTGCGAGTAGGTTCAACCAGGCCAAGTACTATCTCATGGACTGGGATTCAAAATTTAGTGAGCTCAACCCTGCTCAGAAGGCCCAAGTGGAAACTTTCTTAGGTGAAGCCTTGCGCATGAAGGGTGTCTTGGGTGAACTCAAAATTGATAATAAGCTCGAATCAAAAATTGAAAAAATCTATAAGAACATGAAAATCACTCCAGCGACTCCTTGTAAAGATTGCGTCGGAAAAGCTGATGGAAGTGATCAACTCACTAACCACAGGGCCCAAATTCAGGAGCTCTTAAAATAACAAAGGGGGATGCATGAAAAAGACAACTGCGGTTGCCTTACTTGCCCTCACCTGCTCTCTTGGTGCGAACGCTGGAATTTTAGAGCGCTTCATGAAGAATGTCTTTACCAGTTACCACGGTGAAGGCATGCCAAGAAAAGTCGGAGAGCGGCGCGAGGCAATTGAGTACCGCCAGCGATTTATGGATCGCATGGGTATCACTGAGTTCAAAGATGAACTCGGACTGAGCTCGTTTGAAAATAACGACTCTGGACTGGCACTCATCAAGAAAGGAAATGACGATGAGGCGGCCTTTAACACTGTCTTGAATCAAAGAAATTACAGTGAGCTGCTCGAGTGGAAAAACGGGCCCAAATTTATCAAGGCCCTCAAAGAATACACTCAAGCACGCGGCTGTATTCCCAAGATCGTCTCAGTCTCGCACGGATGGAGATCGAGTGAGAGAACAGGTGAAGGCAGTGGACTCTCTGGAACAAACGGCATTAATGGAATCTATGCCACTGATGGCAATCTTCCTTCTTCGCTTGGCAGACTTGGAACGAGATCTCTTGACCAAGATCTTGCCGAAGCTGTGAGGTCAGGTGAAGTAAAATTTTGCGACCTCTGTGTGGCGCAGTTTTATGCCTGTAACGTTTCAGCGAAATTTGCCAAGGCTTTTGCTAAGGTTAGTGGCTGTCAGTCAGTTGTGGCCACAGGACAAAACTCTCCCTATTTCCAAACGAGTAACACTGAGCTTGAGCGCGCTCGCATGTACAAAGGCGCGCACTACTGGCTAAGTGCCGCTGGAGTGTGGGAAGAGAGACAAACTTCCGCCATGGAAGCTAAGGGTGAAAAGCTTGGAACTTGGTATCGGGCCACCCCGATCAAAGACGCAAGCGGCAGAGTCACCAAGATTATCGATGAGAACCTCGGTGATCTCTACATTTCGCTTTAATTAGGACTGGGCGAGAGGACGATAAATAGCACTATTTTTTTCGTTCTCTCGCACTTCTACACTCACCACCCAAGCGCGATCCTTGCTAGCAGCACGAATCATCTTATCCACTTCATGAAAAACATATTGGGCCGTGCCCTCCATGCCACAATTAGGCAGCACGCGCAGTTGCACAACTCCATCGCGATCGAGCTGTTTGAAAGTTTCTAAAAATGGATCATCACTCGAGGCCAAAAAAGTATGATCAAACATATCATCGAGCCACGCCTTCACCTCTTTGAGTCCACCAAAATCGACAACCCACCCCTCTTTGGAGAGCTCACTGGAAGCAAATTCAAAGTAGAACTCACGGCTATAGCCGTGCACAAATCGACAGTGACTATGCTCGGCCTTCCACTGACGGTGGGTACAGGGAAAGCCGCTAAAGCGCTTAGTTGAGACAAATGTTTTTGCGTCCATGACGTACTCCATAGGGTGATCCTTTGTTATCGAATAGCTGGGACCAAATGACAAGGTGCTCACTGGTCAAAAATTAATGGCCCCCGTATGATAGTGAAACTCATTCAATTGTGCCCTGACAAAGATCATAAGGTTTTTATCATGATTAAGATCGACGCTCATAACCATATCCTGCCTTCTTCTATGCCCGACTTTAAATCTCAGTTTGGCCATGGTGGCTTTATCACTCTTAAAGAAGTGGAAGGTGAGCCCAACCTCAGAGATATGGTGCGCGACGATGGAGTGTTCTTTCGCCGTGTAGAAGAGAACTGCTTAAGCCTAGAGGCGCGCCTGAGGGAAATGGATGAATATAACGTGGACGTTCAGGTGCTCTCGACGGTGCCGGTGCTCTTTTGTTACTGGGCCCCAGGTCATGAGGCCGCTCAGGTGGCGCGCTTTCTCAATACCGACCTGGCCGAAAAAGTCGCCCAATATCCCAAGCGTTTTGTAGGTCTTGCCAGCGTTCCGATGCAAGACCCCAAGCACGCCACGGCCGAGCTTCGCTACGCTATGACTGAGCTAGGTCTGGCCGGAGTGCAGATCGGCTCTCATATTGGTGAAGTCAACCTTGATGATGAATCGCTGAGCGAGTTCTTTAGTACCTGTGAGGAACTCGGGGCGGCGGTCATGGTTCACCCCTGGGATATGATGGGCAAGGAGACTATGCCCAACTACTGGCTGCCCTGGCTGGTTGGGATGCCGGCCGAAACTTCGCGCGCCATTTGCTCGATGATCTTTGGTGGTGTGTTTGATCGGCATCCTAAACTAAAAGTGATGTTTGCCCACGGTGGTGGCAGTTTTCCGGCCACACTCGGGCGCATTGAGCATGGCTTTAATGTGCGTCCAGACTTGTGCGCGACTAAGATCTCAAAGTCCCCGCGCAGTTATATTAATCGCTTTTATATCGACTCGATCACTCACGACGAGCGCGCGCTCAATTACATTCTAGAGCTCATGGGCCCCAACCAAGTGATGCTAGGAACGGATTACCCATTTCCTCTCGGTGAGCTCACTCCCGGCAGACTCATTGAAGGGATGAATCTCGACCCAAAAACCCAGGCGAGACTCCTTGGTGGCAGCGCCCTTGAGTGGCTGGGCATGGATATCAATAAATTTAGCCGCTAACGCCACATCTAGACAAAACTTTAACGCACTCCAAAGTTTCGTTTCGATCATGATTTGAATTAGGCAAAAGCTAAAGATTTCATTAGACTTAAGTTCATTACAATTGCTTTACAGCGCCCAATTCTAGGGCCTGCCATGGATGAATATGAAAAAGTCACTCTTGCTAGTGTCAGTGGCCCTGACATGCGTGCAACCACTCTGCGCTGCCAATCTCGCAGAGCTCTATCAAGCCGCTCTCAAAAAGAACGAAGACCTCACCATCGCGACTCTAACCACGACTCGGGCCCAAGAATCCGTGCGCGGCTACCTCTCTTCGCTCTACCCCAGTGTGGATCTCACTTCCCGTGCTCGATTTGGCAATGAGACTTATCAAAATAGAAGTGGCCTTGAGCGCTGGGACACTCAGACAGGCCTAGGACTCACTCAAAATCTCTTCCAAGGCGGCGCCGAATTTGCGTTGTGGGAACTCAAAGACATCATCCCACAGATTGCGAAAGAACAAGAGCGCAACACTCACCACGCCTTCTATGCCGAACTCGCCCAGGCTTTTTATAGCTATCTGAGCTCCACTCAGGAAAAGGAAAAAATTAGACGCCAGATGGATGGACTTGAGCGCAGAATTAATATTCTCGAGCGCCGAGTGAAAATCGGTCGCGACCGCGACACCGACTTGCTCGCGAGCAAGGCCCAGCTGGCCCGCCTGCGCGCCGATCTGTCGGCCATTGAAAATACCGTCGTCATCGCTGCCACTGACCTGCGCAAACTCACCGGACTTGAGAGTATTCCCCCGCTCAGCGATGACAGTGACCCGCGCTCTCTTAGATTGCCGACAAATTCAGAAGCACTCTTAAAAGAGCGCCCGCTGCAAAAAAGCGCCGACCTCGCCCTCAAGCAATCGCAAGAAGAAGTTCGCGTCGTAAAGTCTGACTACTACCCAAAGCTTAGCTTAAGTTCAAACTACTACCTCGATCACTACCGCACTGGAAGAGACGACTTTGATATCGCACTTGAACTCAAACTCAATGTCTTTGACTTTGGAGTCACGAAATCAAATGTGGCCGTGGGTCGAGTGGACGAGATGATTGCGCAAAAAAGAAGTGAACTGATCGCCCGCGTAGGCAGCGAGACGCTGGAGAACTTTGAGCGCACTCTCACGGTCAAAAAAGAGCAGCTCAGAAACTTAGACCTCGCCCTCAAGGCAACCGAAACTTCATATCGTAGACAAATTCAAGATGCCGAAAAGGGTCTAGTCAATCAACTCGATGTCATTCAGTCCCTCGACAGCGTAATCACGCTGGAGCGACTGGGCATCACCACAGCAAATCAAATTAAACTACTTTATCACCAAGCGATCGCCTTTCTAGGTCAGGTGCCAGAGGAAACTAAATGAAACTCTCCGAAGTCTCAATTAAAAATCCAGTCTTTGCCTGGATGCTCATGTTCTCTCTCATTCTCTTTGGCTGGCTAGGCTTTAGAGAACTTGGCATCAACGAAAACCCCGACGTGGACTTTCCCACTGTCTCTATTAGTTACTCCTACGAAGGGGCCACCCCCGAAGTGGTGGAAAAAGATATTCTTGAACCCGTGGAATCGGTTTTGGTTTCCATGCAAGGGATCAAGACCCTCACCTCCTCGGCCAGACGAGGGAGTGGACGCATTGAAGTCGAGTTTGAGCTCGATAAAGATATCGACTTTGCCCTGCAAGAAGTTCAAACCCTTTTAGGCCGTGCTCAGAGACAACTCCCAGATAATCTTGAAACTCCCACGGTGACAAAGTCAAATGCTGCCGATGACCCAATTATGTATCTGGCCTTAACGACCCAGTCGCTCACCCTGCGCGAGCTCAACGTCCTCTTTAGAGATCAAATCCAGGATCGCCTCTCGACTGTTGATGGCGTCTCAGAAGTGCGCGCCTTTGGCTATCTCGAACCAATGATGAGAATCGACATCAACCAAGCTAAGCTCAACGCTTACCAACTAACGGCCACAGATATTGTCGACACCCTCGATCGCGAGCATATCGAACTTCCGGCCGGTAAGTTTGAGTTTGGTGACAAAGAAGAGTCCATTCGCGTGCTCGGTGAAGGGCGCACGGTTGAAGATTTCCAAAATATGATTATCTCTCGCCGCGGAGGTCGCCCCAACTACATTCCCATTCGCCTGGGGGATGTGGCGACGATTTTTGAAGGCACAGAAAACGTTGGCCGTATTTCCAGAGTCAACGGCACTCCCTCACTATCTATGGCGATTCAAAAGCAGCGCGGGGTTAACGCCGTGGCCACCGCCGATTTAGTCAAAGAGCGGGTTGAAGAAATTAATAAAGGGCTTCCTGAAGGCACCAAGCTTTCTGTGAATTTTGACCGCACTATTTTCGTTGAGCTCTCAGTCGATGAGCTCATCACAAACCTAGTGCTCGCAGCACTGTTAACATCTATCGTTTGCTGGCTTTTTCTCAACTCAGTTTCGGCCACTATCAATATCTTACTCGCCATTCCCACCGCTATTATTGGCACCTTCGCCTTTATGAAGCTCTTTGGCTTCACGCTCAACTCTTTTTCGCTCCTCGGTCTCTCACTGGCCATTGGGATTGTGGTCGATGACGCCATTGTGATGCTCGAAAATATCGTTCGTTACGCAAATATGGGCTACGACAAAGTGCAAGCGGCTTTTAAAGGAAGCCGCGAAATTGGCTTTGCCGTCATCGCGACCACCGCCGTGCTAGTTGCGATCTTTGCGCCTGTGACCTTTATGAGCGGCGTGGAGGGCAAATTTTTTAATGAGTTTGCACTCACTCTGGTCGTGGCCGTGTGTCTGTCTTCCCTTGAGGCTTTGACCCTTGCTCCTATGCGCTGCTCTCAATTTCTCAACACGACTTCAAAAGGGATATTCATTCACCGCTGGGTCGATACCGCCGTCGATCGCTCGAAGGCCTTCTATCAAAAGACGCTCGACTTTAGTCTACGCCACAAATTTATGGTTGTCGCAGTGAGCTTGGCACTCTTTGTCGCCTCTCTCTTTGCCCTTCCCTATGTGAAGAAGGAATTTGCCCCCGAACAGGATAAGGGCTTTATCTTTGTGGTCTTCATTGCTCCAGATGGAAAGAATATTTACTACACTGACTCTAAGATTAAAGAGTATGAAGCCATCGTGGCCAAACACCCCGATGTTGAGCGCTATATCGTCTCGGCCGGTGGCGGAGGCGGCGGCGGTCAGGGTAACCGTGGCTTTGGTATTCTTCTTTTAAAGGATCGATCCAAGCGCACTAAGAACCAATTTGAAATTGCAAGTGAGCTGCGCAAAGAACTCTCCAAACTAGAGGGAATTAACATCATTTTGCGCGACCGCACTGGCTCGGCCATCGGTGGACGTCGTGGAAGCCCAATCGAATTTACCATTCTGGGAGCTGACCCCAAAGTTCAGCTTGAGCTCTATGATCAAATTAAAAAAGAGATGGAGGCCACAGGTCAAATTGTAGGTGTGCGCTCAGATGACGTGGGCCAATTGCCAGAAGTTCATATTGTGCCCGATCGTCGTCGGGCCCTAGAACGTGGAGTGGAAGTCTCTACTATTGCCCGCACAGTAAATATCGCTGTGGGTGGCGTTGAAGCCGGCCAGTATACTTCTGGCGGACGCCGCTTTGACCTCTATGTTCAGTTGCGCGAAGAAGATCGTGAGACACCTGATAAAATTAAAAATCTCTTGCTCCTCAATAATCGCGGTGAGTACGTCACTCTCAAAGATGTCGTGAACTTTGTTGAAACTTTTGGACCGCAGACCATTTACCGCGAGAATCGCGCCCGCGGGGTGCGCGTTGATGCCAACCTCACTCAAAATGCCGTTCAAGGCGACGCCATTAAAAAGATCAATGAAATGGCGGCGAGACTCTTTCCCGACGGCTATCAAGCAAAGTTCTCAGTTGACCTCGATAGCTCGCTTTTAGATATTGTCTTTATCATGGTGCTGGGCCTTGCCATCGCCTATATGGTTCTAGGCAGTCAGTTCAATTCTTTCTTAGACCCGGTGATCGTCTTTTTTGCCATTCCCTTTGGTCTGACAGGAGCGTTCCTCGCCCTCTTGGGCGCCGGCCAATCCCTCAATGTCTACTCAATGATTGGGATTCTACTGACTATGGGTATTGTAAAGAAGACCTCAATTCTCATTGTGGAATTCACCAATCAATTGCGTGACCAAGGTAAGGAGCTTCACGAGGCGCTGCTAGAGGCTTGCTCAACACGCTTTAGACCAATCATCATGACAACTTTCACCACCCTGGCCTCGGCGATTCCAGGGGCACTCTCAAGTGGTGCTGGTAGTGAAACGAGAATTCCAATGTCGCTAGTTATTCTAGGTGGCGTCTCCCTCTCCACCGCCTTTACCCTCTACGTTATCCCCTGTGTCTACGCCATCCTCGCCAGAAAGCGCAGAAAGATTTTTATCGAAGAATAGTGCCAGATGACTTTTGGGACGCTTAGCGTCCCAAAAGTCATCTGGCCTACTTAGAGTTTATACAATTCAATAGAGAATCTAATAGAAGGGACACCTTGAGCTTAATGCCACCCAAAAGAGGCATTAAAGCAGCACCCTTTATAAAATGAACAAATCATAATTCAGTTACTTATACTGGAATAGGTCTTCTTAACCTCAAAAAGATCATTTTAAATAGATGTGATGGCACAATACCTTGATCATTCCAAAGGTTAGGCCATGAAACTCAAATTAGACAAGATTACTCACTATTACGGTAATAGCCTCATTTTTGACAATATCCAAACGCAATTTGAAACAGGTGGGTTCTACACTCTCGTTGGTCCTAATGGAGTTGGTAAGTCGACACTCATGAGAATTATGATGGGGCTAGAAGATCCCTCATCGGGCCTTGTAAGGCTGGATGAGCATGATATTGTTTCAAAAGCAGTGCTAACTAACTATGTCTTAAATTTTGTCGGTGAAAAAAACCAGTATCAAACAATTGGATCAATTGAAAACTTCGTTGGTCACTATTCAAAAATGTTTAAAAAATGGGACGAAACTTACAGTAAACAGATAAGAGAAGTTTTAAATTTTTCATTTAAAAAGAAGTTCAATGATCTTTCTAGGGGACAAAAGATGCAATTTGCCCTCTTTCTGACCCTATCAAGTAGAGTTGACTTTCTTTTTATCGACGAAATAACGAGTGTTCTGGATATTGGAGTCAGGGACTATTTCGTAAGAGAGATAAAAAATCAAATCAAACATGGGGCAACAGTTTTCTTTTCGACTAATATTTTAGAAGATCTCAACGATAACTGTAAGGAAATGATTTTTCTTGGCAATCACAAAATCCTTTTCCAAGGTTCAAGCGATGACTTCGGTAAGAGTCATAGGATAATTAGACTCTTAAAAGATCAGAACAATCCAATTGCTAATGACAAGAATTGTTATCAAATCGAAAATGACTTGAGCACTGACACATACTTTATTGCACCAATTTCGCTAATTGATCACTATCAATTAAATAGTGATTGCGTGCTTGATAATCAGATTCTTTTAAAACAGATTTATAAGTACTTCATTCACAGAGCAAGTGAGGCTGGTCATGCAGCTGCTTAAATATTTAATCATTGAGTATTTAAAAAAATTCATAACTCTGTTTATCGCAACATTTTTAATCCTCGTCCTAGCAGAGTGGACTGGTTTAAACAAGTTTGTCGATCATTACATATTTCAATTGATTTCAACGATGGCCATTTTTGGAATTTATTTCGCCTCTCTCGTTGATGGGACTACAAGTTGTAAATCCTGGATCAAAAACACTCCATACACAAGAGAGACTCTGGCAAGAATCATTTATGCATTTAACTTATTAAAGTTGTTCACTTCAACTTATGTCACAATTTTGCTAAGCCTCTATATCTGGCGTGCAGACATCCCACAACTGCCATTTAAGACATGGGAGCTAATCTTTCATCTTCCTAAGTATTTCTATAATAAGACTAATATCTTCATTAGTAATGTTATTCCAAATATCACTCAATCGATTGACTCCCTCACACTCACAATGTTGCTCGCAGCTCTACTCTTCTTTCTTGGATTACCTTTTTACTCAAACATAAGCAATTATTCATCTAGAGTTCCTCCTAACTTTTTAAGAAGATACTTTCCTAGAATGCGTAGTTTTCCGGATACGGACAAGCTTTTAGTAGTTGTACTTGTGCTTGGTGTTTTTTTGTTTCAATCAATCTATCAAATCGAGATTATTAAGTTATTGATCGTCTTTGTTGCCGTGCCCTTTTTAAACATAAGAAATTTCGCCTCCAGTCTGAATTTAAAAAAATTCTACTACCTACGTAGGCCAATAATTCCAGGGGCACTACTACTTACTTTTTACTTAATCTGTATTAGCTATTCAAACTACAGGATATCCCAACCTCACTTAACAGAAAGTGAAATTGTGACAGAGGCACTTACTCACGGTCCAAATGTTCAAAAGGTCTCTACTTCATCTTTAATGGCAGAGCTTAGAAAAGATATTTCATCTGAAAGAATCGGTGAAATTGCAAAATATATGTATTTGAAAAAATCCCCTTTTGATCCCGAATACGAGACAGAGTTTGGCCCTATTCCGGATTTCAAATGGAAATTGCCAAGTATAGAGTTTAAAGAAGTAATCAATGGTAAAACATCTGCTCATGCTTTAGTTGTGAGCCTGGGTCTCTTTAATAGACACGAATTAAGTGTGGAACAAATTGAAATGTTTTATGAAAAATACTCTTTACTAATCAGCTCTAATCTCAAGGAGCACGAAAGCTATCTACCAGCTGTTAAAAACTATATAAGCTGGCGAGACTTCAATCCGACAGAGATCGACCAGCTTCTGAAGACCAGAAATATTGAGCTTCATAAAATCGCTATCAACTCAAGCCTTGCCCCGATTAACAATCAGGCAAAAGAACAAAGGGCCTATAGACAAGGAAGAGAACGACCGCGAGGTGATGTACTTGCCTTTGACATTCAAGACTATTTGATAAAAAACATTGAAAATTTCAGTACACCCGTGATCATAGCCGCAACAGATCTTATCTCTAGAGGTCAGTGTCGAACAATCAGTTCTGATGATGTCTATCAACGGGTTATGAGTGGTGAGAGACTTTCACATAAACAGCTCAACTGTAAAAAAGTCGAAAAAGTATCTCAAATGGTTCAACTAAAAAATTACTACCTAAATGGACACTTTATCTGGGAACAAAAGCAAACCTTTTAGTCATCTGGCACCTAAGCATCCCGAGTTGGTCGCCTCACATCACTCTCCCTAAAGAGACGGCTAGCACGAGAAACAATGTCGGTTTGGTAGGCTTTTTCATAGCGCACGTCAATGACGTAAGATTTAACACTAAATTTTAGGGCCAGGCGCTGGGCCACTTGTACTTCACTCACAACAATTGAGACAGGCTTAGCAAGATAGGCAAAGCGCGAAGTCACGACAACTTCAGTTAATAGGTCGCGAATATGCTCAATATCCTCATCCAAGGCCAGGTGAAAGTCGACTACAACCATCATATCTAGAGCGCCAAAATTGCCACTCGAAACCGGATCAGTGATGAGCTTGGTGTTGGGGATAGTCACAACATTATCGTCGAGAGTCACTAACCTCACAGCTCGAAGTCCAATACTCTTCACCTCGCCGTAAGTGTCTCCTATCGTCACTCGGTCGCCTACTTGAAGGGGGCGGTCAAAGAGCAGCACGATACCGGAAACAAATGAGCCCACCACGTCTTTAATGGCGAAACCGATGGCCACGGCAACTGAACCACCAAGAGCGAGTAAAAGTTCCTTAGGTGGACTGAGAGAAATATAGAATAGAGCTGGCACACCGGTAACATAGATAAAAAAGGTCACGACAGTGGTGATCTGCAAAATTAAAAGTCTGCGCGCCGTAAAGCGATCACTCATACTCTCAGCAAAGCGTCCGATCATGCGATTTATAAAAACCAAGATCGCAATGGCGACGACTAAGAAAAACAGCCTTTGAAACTGTAAGAGAGAGAGGACCTGACCAATTTGATCAATTTGTTGATTATCCATAAATAAAATTCTTGGCCTTTAAGTATTGAGTAAGTGGCCCTTGCATTAGGGCAACGATGCGATAGCGTCCCGCCTCATCGCGCTCGATAAATTCGTTTTCAAGTCCAATTTTTAAAGCGTAGCGAACCACTCCATCAGCAAGGCTAGTCACCGCGGCAAGCTCCTTGCCCGTTAAGTTCTCATGCCTCATTAATCCAGAATAGACAAAGTGAGACTCGTCACTAAGTCGAGAAAGCACCGAGAGCTTGGGGTTAAGCGGAAGACCGACCTTTATGAGCCCACGACGACGAGGACGCAGCGCTCGCAACCAAAGGTTTAAGGCGACGCGGGGATTGCCCCTAGATTCCTCATAGAGCATGCGAAAAAAGAGATTTTCCACATAACTCGTATCATCCACCTCACTATAAGACCTAAGGGCGCGGATAATCTCGGCGTAGCTGAGGCGATAATTACTCATATTATGGCGCTTCATAATGAGGTTTTGCAGATCCTCCTCATTCATCCCTTCAATCTCCACCGCAGATCTGAAGTAGCGATTCTTTGAAAAGACCTGGTCGAGATAATTCCAGCTAAAGCGATTGAAACTAGCGCACCAAAAAACATTCTCAGTGCGCACATTGAGAAGTTCAAAAAAGGCCTTTATCCCCTCAAAGCCGCCGATCTGAGAGAGAAAAAAGTTCTGGGCCTCATCGAGAATAACCAGGGTGGGCTTTAAGTCTCTGTCCCATTCAAGAAGTTGCCCCACATCGCTTAGTTCTTCTCCACCCAGCAAGTGCCCAATAAATTTATGAACGTCAGTTTTAGTGAGTAACTTCGCTGGCACATCGGCACGAATAACTTGCAGTTTGTCTTTATACATCTCCTCTAAGCGTCCCAGAGTTGTTGACTTGCCTGCTCCCTTTACTCCAAATACCGCAACTGTGTGCTCTTCAGTCTTTCCCTCTAACCATTCATTAATTTCGATTTTAATTTTCTCGACGGGATCGCGTTTAGGTGTGACGAGTAACTTTTGCGTCTCCTCTTCAAACTCACTGGCACGCAAGAAAAAATGCTTTACATAATCATCAGGGAGGCGCTCTTCTTCATCGCCTTCTAACCCTTCTGTACCTTCTAATTTTTTCTTAAAAATTTTGGCCGCAATAGATTTTGAAAGTTCAAATTTACTAACTTGATCTTCAATCCAGTGATAAAAAGGTAGCAAAATCGCAATCACAAAGCCAATGGGCCCTGTGAGCACAAAGAGTCGGCGATTGATCATTCTCGGAATAAACGCGAGCACTCCTACTTCTTCATCGCCGCCGAAGTTTCGCTTAAGTACGCTGATTATTTCTTCGCGCCATCTCCAGATAAGATGATAGAAAACTCCCACTGCCAAAATTTGAGAGAAAACGACAATTTCTTGATAGAGAAGTCCTTTGCTGGCCACGCTCGAAACTGTGTGCAAGAGGCACATCACCACGAAGTAGAAGCGACCAATCAAAAGTGAGCTTCGATTCATTTTCTCTCTAGTCTCGGCCGAAGCCCTCATCATCGACTTCTCTGAAAGTAAGCGCAAAAGGTTGAGCACGGCCTGTCTAAAGACGCGGTAAAAGCAGTAATAGAGAATATAGGGAATAAGAAGGCCTAACTCTTCAATGAGTGTGCCTTCCATGACTTCTTGCAGGGTCTCAAACCCAATGATAACCAAAATCCAAGGGATAAAGGGAGTGAGGCGCTGCAAGTTCAGAGCGAGTGTCTCTCTCCAGGGATGGTAGCGACGAAAGTCCACTAGAGATAAGCGCACTTTATCAAGTAGCTCAAGGACCTTAGCAATGAGCTTTTTAAGAAGAATTGGTAACAAAAGAATGAGCACTAAAAGTAAAATCTCAGGCACCAACTTAAGTAGACCCCGTCCACCTTCTTCAAAGTAAGATTTAAAAGTATGAAAGCGATTATAAGCAAGAGTCGTAAGACGAATGGGGATTATTTTTAATTCTAGTACCGAGTCTTGAATCCACTGTGAGAACGTGAGCTCAGGGTTATAGCGAGAGAGATAACTTGAACGCAGCTGTGAAGCCTTAATTAAGAGATCCGTGCGCTTATTAATATCTAAGCGCTCGCTACTCTCACTATAAATCGTTCCGTTAAACTCGAAATTGGCAAGTTCACGCCAAAAGAAATTAAGTTCAGAAAACCTAATTTCATTCAATGGAACTTTTTCAAATTGATTGAGCTTAGACTCCAACTCATCAAGCTTAAGAGCAGTGCTTACTTCAGGAGTTGAGGGACTCACTTCTTGAGCGAGGATTTCTGGCCCTGAAAAAATGAAAGAGCATAGAGTGATGAAAATAAATAATAACTTCTTCATCACAATATTGTGCCCTGACCTAAGTCAGGGCGTCTACGATTAGTATGCTGGTGGGATATCGCGACACTGAATCGGATAAGTGCGAAGAACATTCTTGGCCTCTACCAAACACTGCGCGTTCTCTTCATCCCAAGCGTACACTTCGCAAGACTCAACTTGACGACACTGGCCAAGAAAGTCGGCGCTGAAGCTATAGCTTTGGACATAGCACTTTTGGGTACATTCAGCTTCGCTTAGATCTACACTCTGGCCAACACTGGCAGCGAAAGTAGATAAAGAAGCAGTCATCAGAGCAATAAACAGAGCAAGTTTCACGGGAACCTCATTAGTAGAAATAGAAATGATGGCCACTTTTACTGAATGGGGTGCGAACTCCCAAGGGAGTGTGAAAAATATGCATAGGATATTTTCCTCCCTGCCCCTTGAGAAGGTACGGGGCTTGGTTTAAAGTAGCGAACATGAGTTCGATAGCACAAATTCCACCACGTCATCACTGGCAAAAACTGGCCCTGGCCTCTTTGCTCGCTCATGCTTTGGTGTTAGCTGTGCCCCTTAAACAGGCGCTTGAAGAGCGTTTCTTCATTCCCAGCCAAGATGGGCTTAGCGTCATTTTGCAAACCAGACCGGCGCCCGAGGCAATTGCCAGGCCTAGTAAGCCCCTACCCCAAAAAGAACTCGCCCCCAAAGCTGCTGCCAAGCCGCAAGCAGCGGCCCCGGCGCTAGCAGCGCAGCCTGCCCAGCAGCACCCCGTCGTTAACCCAGGCCCGCAACAAGTTAGTGAAAGTGATTTTAAACACTACGAGCACCCTCTTTATCCGCGAATTGCGCGCCTTCAAGGGCTCCAAGGTACGGTCCAATTAGCACTTTGGACCAAAGATACGGGCCACACCGTGGGCCGCGTAGAAGTCGTCTCAAGCTCCGGCTACCCCATTCTCGATGAAGCCGCCGTCTCTGCAGCAAAGAAGTGGGTCTTTGGTAGACCCATCGACCCCAGTATCAAACTCACCAAAAGGGTGATCTTTAAATTAGAAGATTAATCCCAGGCCAGATCGCAAGAGACATCATTGTAATCCCAAAAGAGATTGTCATCGGCAATCAGACATACCTGACACTCGTAGGCAGCACTCGAGCGAGAAGCGGCTCTTCTGGCCAAAACCGAGGCCATCAAGTCACACTCCTGGGATGTGCTGTCACTGTACTCAAGTGCCCAGTACTCAACAGCTGAATCAAAGTGAGACTCAAGAGCAGCGTTAACGGCCGTGCTTTGATAGGCAAAAGCACTATTGGCCACCAGGCCCGCGAGTAGGAGCAAAAGAGAATATTTCATAAGGCCCTCCAAAAGAGTAACTAGTCTAATGAGCGCTTCATATCGAAATAAATTAAATTTGCGAAGTGATTTAGCAAAGAAAGTAAAGAATTCACAAAAGAGGCCCAGGGCACAGGGCCCTGGGCGAAAACATTTTAAAAGAGATTAATGGTCGCTGAAATGGCCACGTTAGTATTGTCCACGTCGAGGTTATCGGGGATAAATTGGACGTTGGGATAGAGATAGAAGTCTCTGGTCACAGAAATCCCTACACCGATTGACTGGTACTCATAGCGGCGCTCGAGATCAAAGTTGCTATCACTTCTTTTATTTCTAAAATTGAAGTACCCAAACACAGTTCTCGCCGAGAGCATGTCATTGAAGCTGTATTCAAGCTGGGGATAGATTCCAACACTATAAGAAGTTCTGATATCACCCGTGACAGGATCGTCGCCGTAGTTAAAGAAGTTGAGTCCGAATGAGGCCCCCGCCGTAAAGCGAGACTCTCCGATTTGGGCCATCATATTGTGGCTAAAGTAAATGACTGAATTGAGATCAACATCTTTGTAACTCTCACTGGTGCCGTGAGTGTAGCCAACGGAAGAGACTGTTTGAAAGGCCCCAAGCTTATAAACTCTTGAGTAGGCCACATCTGGATTATCAACTGAGAGATCTTCGGCGCCGTGAAGCGGTTTAAGCACCGATACACCCGCCCCAAAAGTCACTGAGTCGTTGGGGTTAAAACGATAGCGGCCAGCAATACTACCACCAAAAGCAGTATCAACTTCAACTTCTGGGTCTCCAGAGATATTTGGTCTGGTTTTACCAAAAGGCTTTTTGAGCGATCCCCCATCATAGGCGAGACTTGAGCTCAGGCTTAATTTTGACTTTGAGCCACTCGTAGCGCGAATGCGCGCATTGGTGATTTCTTTATCAATTCCCGTCTCCCCGGCGCTTTCTGGAGTACCAGGCGCAGGGGCCTCTGTGGCGGGCTGTTCTTGGTCTGTGCCCTTTTTAAGGGCAGCTTCTTGGGAGTGAGCTCCCATTGTTAAAAGCCCTGCAGCGATAAGGGCCGAGTGCTTCAAAAATTTTGAATTTAATTTCATAGTTGCTCCTTCATTGAACGTGTGTCGCACGAGCTGTAGTACCTTAAGATTTCTATCGGCCAAAAGACGACTCGTTAACTCAATCAAGGCTTCATCTAACAAAAGACGAAGTGAAGTGATAAGAACGGCGCTAATAACCAACATAGTTTATCGAGAATTACCCAATAATTATTTACTTGGGTGGATAGACGTAGCCGCCGATAAATAAGCCTGATTCATTAATAAAATCTATGGGTAGTTTGAGGTGATTCAATCCCTAAAGACAGCGCTATTAATCTTATTCTCGCTTGGACTTGCAAGTGCTGAGGTGAATATCGAGCAAAACCGCAGAGAGGCCCGAACACTCATCGAGCGCAGATATTACAATTCTGAGTTTGATATCCAGGCCCAAGACGCACTTGCAAAGCTTGAAGAAAACTTCGCCCATCCAGGTGTTCAAGCTGAGGATTATCTGCTGGCCGCCTGGATTCACTTTGTAAAAAACCGCGCGCTGGGCGCTCAAAGTGAAGAAGAAGATATTGGCCAGGCCATCAATATTCTCAACCGTGCGGCCACAAAGTTTCCAGACAATACCGAGATCGTCTTTGCCAAATACTACTACTCACAATTTTCAAAAGAGCGCTTCCAAAGAGAATTAAGCACCAAAGAAGTAGCAGAACTGGGTCAAAAAAAGGCCCTCACAACCGAGCAATTGGCAATCTACTCTTTAAAGACTGGTGCCATCTCCCAATCGGAAACCTTATTTGAGAATTTTTTGGCCCAATCAAACTACCAAACGACGACCAAAGCAGATTGGATCGAGCGCTATGGCGACCTCCTGCTCAATTCTCAAGATGCCACGCTAGCGCGCTCCTGTCTTGAAACCTTTGAGCGTGCCATAACCGAGCGACCTGAGGTTGCAATTTATTACGTGAAGGCCGCGCTCTGTGCAACTAAAGGGCTCAACTTTGATCGCGCCCATCTATATTTTCGAAACGCCTTTGAGAGACAAAAAGAATCCACTCCCTACAAAGATACTTACGCTAAATCTCTGGCCCTGCAATTTGTGATGAAAAGAGAAAAGTGGGAAGTAGAAAAAATGGTGAGTACGCTTGAGGAGGCCTTCTCACTAAGCCCAAGCTTTGAAATATTTGCCCTGCGCTTTTCTGTAGCGATACAAAAAGAAGGCGAAGAGGCCCAGAAAACGCAACTGGCCCGTGGCGAGGAGCTCTTTGGTGATAAGGTCTATGATCTCTACATCTACCTGTACCAAAAAAGCGATATTAATTTCTCAGAAAATGTCAAAAAAGATCTCCTTGAGCGCATCATAGGACTTGCTAAAAATGATAAAGCAAAACTTAATTTTGCCTTCACAAGTTTTTTAGAGGGCCTCTCATTCAATCAGGGTTTAGGCTACGACCGAGATAAGTACGCCAGGGCCTATAAACTTGCTAAAAAGTATTATAAAGAGCACGGGGCCACGGCCCGCGAGACAAGTATTTATAGCTTTCTCTACCTATTACAATTTTTTAAAACAAAAGACTTTAATAAGCTCAATGCCGCAAAAATACTTTTAGATCAAATCCCACCAAATGTTGAGTCCCAGGGTTTGAGCGCCCTCGAGGAGTTGACCAAAGGATTAATTCAAAGAATTTCAACTAAAAGTGGTTTTGAGCAAAGAGGCGCCACTTTTAAAGTCAAGGAGCTCGTTGCCCCCATGCTTGAGAGTTCCATTGGACTTGAAATATTTGACTTTAAGCTTGAAGAACAAGAATTTAGCTCACTCACCTTCAGAGAGAAATTCAAAGAGGAACTTCTTAGTGAGCTCGCCCCCAAAGATATCAAAGCAGAGATGTCCCAAGAAAAAGCGCAAAGTGAGGGGCCAGAGAGAGAAGAAGAAGAAGAAGAAGAGAATATCAACAACCTTGCCCTTAATGAGAGCGATGAAAATAAAGAGAGTACTTTTGAATTTATCAAAAGATCAAGAGAACTCTTTAGCGCTAAGGATTACCATGGGGCCATCCAGCACTGCTTAAAGGGACTTAATAATGAAGAGTTAAAGTCTTACGCTAGAACTTGCCTATCTGAGAGCTATCACAAGCTAAAGGATTACCCCAACTCACTCAAGTATACAGAAGAGACGCTCGCAGAGAACCCAACAGATAGAAATGCAGTCATGAGTAAGGCGCATATACTTGATGCTCACACTGAGCAATTGGGGCCTTACAGTGCCTTTGTTTATGAAAGTCATAAACAATTTCCTAATAGCGAACTCACTACTGCAATTAAAGAGAAGTTACTCTATCAAAGGGGCATGAGTAGTGAGAGTGAGTACATGACACTCTCAGCGCAGATAGCGAGTGGAAAATACAGCAAGACTCTTAAGGCCAGAACGCTTATGAATATAGGAAATATTTATTACACAAAACAAGACCTAGTTAAAGCGGTTAAAACTTATAATTCATGTATTAAAATCAGTGATAAAAAATATTCAAAGCAGTGTAGGACTTCTCTAGCGGGAATATGCCAAAGAAATTCTGAGGATAAGAAAATTAAAATGTATTGTCTGCGAAGTTAACTCTAAGAAACGTACAGCCTTATGTTCGCCAAAAATTCGATGTAGGTGTAATGTTAATTAAACCCGTCAAGGAGGCGAAATGTATAATGCAGTCATCTCCATCTGGTTTTTAATCTTCATCTCTCTTTCGACCGCCCACGCCCAAGAGACAAACGTCATCGAAGAACTCAACCCATTCTCCCCTGACATTGAAGAAACACTAAGAGAGCTAGATGAGATTTATGAACAAGAAACGGGAAAATCTCCATTTCTCTATGGAGACGAGAAGGTAGCAAAATGCTATCGCAGTAGCTGTAAGATCTGGATCGTCGTAGATAAAAGCGATCAAGACCTCACACTCTACATTGATGGTTATCGAAACGGGATCTGGGATGTATCAACTGGCAAGGCCGGTTACTCCACTCCAAACTTCGATCGCCACCCCAACGGTCGTATCTACGACCGCTACTCCTCCACCCGCTATCCAGGTGGAGACTGGCAAGGGCTAGGTAATATGCCCTACGCCATCTTTATCCAAGGTGGGTTTGCCCTTCATGGCACCCCCCAAGGAAACTGGAGAAGACTTGGTACTCCGGCATCACATGGTTGCATTCGCATGCTTCCAAGTAATGCCCAGAGAATTAATCTTCTCGTTCGCAAGTACGGGATTTACAGAACTTGGATCACAGTCCAGTACTAAATCCTGTTCTTTTTACAGACCAGACCCTACTCGAGTGGGCAGCTACGAGTAAATTTTTCAAGAAAAGTAGGGTCTGGCCTTTTTCATCTTATAATCCGCAGCACTCCCTCAACTTGGAAGGTTTATGAAACTCTACAAGCTCTTTACACTTGTGCTGTCGGTGATGATGACCAGTCTGCCACTGAGTGCAGCGATCAATCTAGACCAGAGAATTGAAACTAAAGTCACCTCATCCAGTGGTACCGGCATTTACACCAAGGAAGTCGATAGCAACGGAGAGGTTTATCTCAAAAAATTTATGGAACTCCCAAAAGATGCCGAGCTCAGCTTTAGACCTGTGGCCTCGCTCATCCGTCCGTTAGTTGAGCGCGACAATGGCAAAAAGGCCAACTCGGCCGGCAGGTATTTCGGAAAAATTCTCATTGAAAAGAAGGGGCTCAGCCGCTCTGAATGGAAAAAAGCTCAAGAGGCCAACGCCCTAGAGATCTATATCTATGAGTGGAGTATTGATAAATCCAGCTACTTGCGCACGCTCTTTGATCATCCGGTAAGTAATAAATCGGATAAATTTGACTATCACGAAGACTTTGCCTGGGATTCAATTTCAACCAAAGGTCTTTGGACATCTCAAGCCGCCAAGATCCTAAGATCAACTGGTCGCGAACTGATCGACAATGCGCCTGAAGACGTTGTGGACTTCTGCCCCAATTACTTTGAGCTTGAAGAATCGGGTCGCGTTGCCTTTTGGATTCACCTGCTCAACTCAATTGCCAAAAGAGAATCGGCCTTTGACCCCTTGGTTGGTAATGATGAATCAAATTTTGGAGGCGCCAACTCAAACCAAGTTGTGAGTCGTGGCCTCTTACAAATCTCCTATGACAGCTCAAAAGCTCGCGTCTACCGCCAAAGTGGCTGTGCTGCTAAGAATGCTGAGGCCCTTCATGAGTTTGAAGAAAATATCACCTGCGGTATCGCTATCTTTGGCCACTGGGCGCGCGAAGATGGATGCATTAGCTGCAAAAATAAAAGTGGAAAAAATCTAGGTATCGCTCGCTACTGGTCAACACTCAGAGAGCGTTACGAAGTTCCTTGTAAAATTTGTAGCTCAGGCGTGGCCAAAGTGGGCTATAAAGACCAAATCATCGAAGAAATCAAATCCACAAAAACTTGTGGCCGCTAGAGTAAAAAGTTTACAGACGGGGCAGTCATTCGATTCTGACTGCCCTATATTGCGTCCATGAAAACACTCTCATTCACTGTCGCCCTTGTCACACTAGCCTCACTTCACGCTGCCGAAGTGGATCACTATGCGCTACACTACGATCAAATTGAAAATGCAACCGTAGAAATTAATGAGCGGGCCAATCACTACCTTGAAAAAGCAGTGATTAAAGCCAATGAACAAGGCAGCTGCGACGAAGATAGACTCTACAAAGAATTACGTGAATATTTTGCCAATCACTCCCAAGGAGAACTTGGCAAAGACCTCCTGCACGACAAGGGCATTCCTAGAACGATCATCCCTCTTGCCGAGTCGGTCTATCAGGATTGGAGCATCTTAAATGGACTCCTCTTAGGTCTTCCAAGTGCTAAGAAGAGCCCACTCGCACTAGGACCAATCCTCAAGATGGGCCCTATTGTTGTAGGCACAGATAAATTCGAACATATGTTTGGTATGGGATTTCAATATTTCAAAGGCCACTACTTAAAGGGTAAGTCTTTAGAAAAAGTCCTCAAGCGCGGAATTGCACTGGAAAAAACGGCTTTAGGGGGCAACATCTTGGCCACTGGTGTTTTTTCTTATGGCGACCTCGCCGCCAATTTTAATGGCATGAGATTTTGGAATCACATGCTCCAAAAGCACGATGACGTCTTAGGTGCAAAGTATAATATTGGGCCCTATATTCGTTGTGAAAGTGGCAGCTTTGTCGTCAGTGGCAAAGTCGATTTTAGAAACTATATGGATCTCTCAATGGATGAATCCGTTAATTGCTCTAAGTTTGCCAGTAAAAAAGGTCTCAAGAGATTTCTCTCAAGAGTCAAAGAACAGCTTCATGAGTCGAATAGATCAGAAAGAAATTGCATTAGCGCCCAAAACTATTCAACGCTCAAAAGCAAGTACAACGTCATAATTGCAACCGACCCAAAAAAGAGCACCATTGGTCACTGGATTCTCAACAGCAATGGTCACGGTAAAGTTTCGTATTTTAATGAATTCTAGTGATAATTAAGAACAGCTTGATGCACACTACTCCAGAGCGACTCTTTATCAATGGGCTTCATCAAGTGGGCATCAAAATAGAAGCGGTTCTCACTGCCAGTCATATTGATTTCTGAATGAGCACTGAGCGCCACAATGGGGCCTCTAAACCCAAGGGATCTAACCTTCTCACAAACCTCATATCCATTCATCACTGGCATCATAATGTCGAGAAAAATGACATCGAGGGAATCGAGATGCTGGGCCACGAAGTCCACCGCCTGACAGGGATCCTCAACCAAAGTCACTATTGCTTCAGTCTCGGTTAAGTATTGTTCGGCAATGAAGAGATTTTCCTTGGCGTCATCAACTATTAAAATGTGAACACCACCAAATTTGGGAATTTGGGTGAGCTTAGAAGTATTGACGATCATCTCTTGAGTTGTGTTGGGGTCGATGGGCATTCTGATGGTAAATGTACTTCCCGCTCCAA
Source organism: Bacteriovoracaceae bacterium (assembly GCA_048264885.1). Classification (GTDB taxonomy): domain Bacteria; phylum Bdellovibrionota; class Bacteriovoracia; order Bacteriovoracales; family Bacteriovoracaceae; genus JBLWXV01. The sequence continues at coordinate 319,396 of JBLXCO010000002.1, read as the reverse complement.
CCTCACTCCACTCGAGATAGAGCTCTCCACCAAGGAGCTCGGTCAATTTCTTTGAGAGCGCAAGACCCAGACCAGTACCTTCTTGAGAGCTCACTAATTCGTTTTCAATTTGCGAGTATGTTTTAAAAAGAAGATGACGTTGATCTTCGGCAATCCCAATGCCCGTATCAGTGACACTAATGTAGAGAGAGCCCTGATCTGACTCACGTTTTGAACAAGAGACTTTAACTAGGCCATGATCTGTGAACTTAATAGCATTTGAAAGTAAGTTCACAATGACTTGTTTAAGGCGCAGTCGATCTGACTCAAAATTGATATGAAGTTCTGGAGCTAATTCTACTTCGAGTTTGATTCCTTTTTGATGGGCCAGGATTTCAATTTCAGAAGTAAGTTCATCAAAGAAATTGGTTAGGTTAAAGGTTTTTTTATTAATGGTAAGACTATTACTTTCGGCCTTACTCAAATCGAGGAGATCATTAATAATTAAGCGAATCTGATCCGAACTCTTCTTTATTGTTCCCACCCAATCTCGGGCTTCGTCATCGAGATTCTTATTCATCAAGAGAATATCGCTATAACCGCTAATCACTCCAAGTGGGGTGCGTAGCTCATGTCCTATACTTGCAATAAAGCGCGATTTTGATTCACTCTGATGGGCCTCTTTAAGAACATGTTTCTTTAACTCCACCACCGGGCTGGTAATGCAATCATAGAGCATTGAGCGGTAGATATAGCAAACCCCAATGGCCTTATAAAGGTGACCCATAAGGATATTAAACTCACTCAAACTCGCATAAGAAATAAAGAAAAGCCCGCTGAGAGCAGAAATGAAAGACGCTATGGCTAGCCACAATCTCCCCGGAGAAGAATCTCCCAAGCTCACAAGATAGAAAGAGATTCCGGCAAAAATCCATATCAAAATGGACATCACAGTAAGCGAAATTTTAAAACTTGATAGACCAGCACTTAGACTAAACATCCCGGGCAGTAAGTGCTCTAAAAAAAGAATGAGTAGGTGCCACCCCAGCCCCCAGCCAACGGCCATTAAAAGTCCGGCCTGTGCACTTAAGCGCAAGTTGAAGTCTCGTCTAAAACTCGTCGCCACTAGCAAAAAGCAAGTTGCTTCAGTGATTCGACCAACAAGACTATAATAGATCGCTGTATCAGCGGAATTGGCCAAAAAAAATCCGGGCATTTCGGGAAAAGAAAGAATATGGCCAAGATCAATGACGCCCACAGCAAGAGCAGTCATACTGATAAAGAGCGTAGGAAAATTTTCGGTATGACGAAAAGTTAACAAGCCCACCGTAAAGATGGCAAAGTGGGCGGCGAGCGGAATCAGCTCAAGCAAAGAGTGAACGGCAACAAAGTGGCCTGTTAATAAGGGAGAAAGCTTATTGCCCCAGGCTAGACAAAGAATAACAAGCAAAGAGAGAACCATCAAAGTGGAATGGCCCTTTCGACGACTTCTACGAATCAGAGTCGGCATCAAACCTCGCTCGCTAAGATTTATAGAGTGTTCACTCTACACTTCTTGGACAAGCTAGAGAACGTAAATCTTTACAAATTCCAAATATTCAACAAAAAAAAAACCAATTGCTGCAATATCCCATCTAGAATTGTGTCACGACTAGACTCTCCAGACGTATTTTCAATAGGCTAAAATAGAAGTCTTCTTTTTCGTTTGCATCAAGTGATTCAAGCTCGCGCTCGAGGGCGGCCACGTTATATTTGACCATTGCTTTAAAGTAGTCAGAATTAAGCGCTGAACTTGACCCAAGATAATTGTGATCGACCTCCTCTTCAAGCCTAGAGATCTTCTCGTAGAGCAAGCGGTGAGAGGCAGTGGGCCAAGGTTTTTTTAACAGATAACTCTCCAAAGAATTGCAACGGTAGTATTCGCGCACGAGATTACAGTGCTCTCTGGGAATGCCGCTAATTTTACAAGCGCGCTTATCATTGCGCTCATAGTACTTAAAAACCTCATCATTGCTTATTTTTTCATAGGCCACAGCTGCAGCAGTGCCATTTTTACTGAGTGCCAGATCGTGCCCTAAAAGGGTGTAGCCGTGAACCTCAGAAAAGAGTGCCCCTCGCAAAATCTTGCCAGTACTTGATTTTCTTCTAAGTGCAACGACATCACCAGCGGCAGGAGAGCTCACTTGCTGGCACAGAGGCGACTCCAGATAGAAGCGGAACTCTTCTCCCGTCGTATGGTGAATTCCGCTTGTAAGACCCGACAGGTAAAGCGCACTATTCCAGCAATTCGGCCCAGAGAGCGCCGTTTTCTTCTTTTGAATTCGCTCAACTCGACGCTCTAGCTTAAAGGCGCGGGCCACTTTCCGGGCGGCCTTGAGATCGGCAAATCCACCGGAGAGAACTTGAGGCTTTGACTTCATTGGATAGCTACTTTTTAGAAAAATCTCGCGCACTTCACTCGCAGAGAGCTCAGGATTTTCCATCCAAAGTTTAGCCGCTAGATTGGCCATAAAGGGAGAGGCCATCGAGGTTCCACTATGCTTAATGAGACCCCCGCCAAGTGAAGCCGCTTCAATATCAGTTCCCGGCGCCAGGATATCGACATTATTCTTTCCGTAATTTGAGTACCAAGCAAGTTGGTACTGATCATACTGAGCAGGCTCGTAATAATTCGTATCAAGTGCTCCTACGGTGAGAGTATTCTTCCCCTTAATATTGGCCGGCCACTGACGGTTTTTATATTCATCAATATTTGAAGAAGAATTACCAGCGGCAAAAATAAAGAGTGTCTCAGGGTTATCTGCAACCATTTTTTTATAAGCATTTGCGGCGTCTCTGAGCCCCATATTATTGCGAATATCACTTGGTAGCCCCAAGCTCATATTCACAATCTTAATCTGGTGATCCTGAATAAATTGAGAAATTTTTTTAATATAATCAGCGCGCGTATAATCACCAGAAAATCCAATGAGAGCCGCGCCCCAAAGATCCCTCGAGGCAATATGGGCCACGTGAGTTCCATGGGAAAGTGGCCGATAGTCGCGGGCCAGATGTGTTGAGGACTCAGCTGGTAGACCTATATCCTTGACTTGATCCCATCCAAAAATATCATCGACCCAACCGTTGCCATCATTATCAATTCCATCGAGCGGCTCCTTGGGATTTTGCCACCACTGATGAGCAAGTTCGAGGTGATTATAATCAAAACCACTATCAATGATGGCAATTTTAAAACGATCACTCTGGCCTAAGTTCTGCGCCCGTCTTTGAACTTCTTCTTCACTAAGCCCTGCTTCAAGCCAGGTCTGCATCGGAGCAAAAGGCAAGTAGAGCTCATAGCTTCTCACCTCGCCGGCGGCCAGGCGTTCTTCATAGGCGTAGGGGCGTTCAGAATCACCTTCGTACTTAAAGTAAATCGTTGAGACAAGCTCACCCTCATTACTATAAGTTTCCTTGGCAAAAGGGCGCTTTTGATCACTTGGAGTAAAAAGGTCGGCATAGTGAACATGAAAAAGCGGTTTCGTTTTATAGAACCACTCCTTAATTACTTGATAATCAAGATCGGGACTCTCATGGGGATTAAAATTAATTAACTCTTCTTTGCGTTCAGGCCTACCACTGTCTTCACCACGCGTAGAAATTTTCTCTCTTATCCAATGGTTAGGGCCTAAATACTCATAGCGCTGATGAGAGCCAAGTTCTCCCGAGGTGCTATAGCGCTTTACCTCAACGAGATGGGAATTTTGATAGAACTCGAGCGAAGAAATTTGCTTGGAATTCTTAAAAAATATTTCACGGCGGGCAATTTGGCCCTGTTCACAGTAGGTCAAAGTAAAGTGAGGGGATTATGGGTTTCATGCAAGACCGATTCCCCTGTCTGACACAGCTGTGCAGGGGTCATGCTGGCCCCTTTGGCCCCGGCACATAATGCGACGATTGGGATAATCAGGCTCATTGATCGCAAGTCGAGCTCCTCTATGACATTGATAAAGTAGTCATAGGAGCAAGATTTAAACCAAAGTAAGTAACCTAATATTAGCTACTTACTTGTGAAAAATGTGTCTAAATCCGCCTGGTGAACAAGATCTATGCGCTCCTCAACCACGCGCAAACAGAGCATGCTAAATATGACGTATTTAAAGGTTAAGCTTAAGATTCTTAACTGATCTTGATCAGCTCTTTTTCGTCAAGATTTCATCAAGAAGCTATCATTTGAAATGTCAGAAAGAGGCCTTTCTCCCCTATGAAAAGTACAGTTGAATACTTTTCGCGGTTGCAAAATGCGCCCAAAAAAACCATTTCTCTTTCCTTGTCAAGAAGTGTTACGGTGATAGTCATTAGGTACAACCACCAGCCTAAGTTAGGTACAACGACTGACCTATGACGGGGAATGGACTTCCAAAGGGAGCGTATGAAACTTAAAACGCTAAAAACTGATTTTGAGCTTGAGACATATAGACATGCTATCGCCAATAGCATCGAAGTGCTCTTACCCTTAGACTACTTAAAGCAGGGTAAGGTCTACGGCTTTTACAATGAAGAAGGTCGCATCTGCGGCGGCTTTGCACTAATCACCAAAGGCCCTTTTCGCGTGCTCAGCTCAATTCCAGAATTTAATGGATTTGACCTCGACCCGAAGCTCAAGAAGACGGCCGAGATCACCGGAGTGTGGCTCTCGTCTGAGCACCGTGCAAAGAAAGTCTCACTGATGTTCTGGCTCGTTATTTTAAGTAAACTCCTTACCTGTCGTAAGGAATACTTTGTGTACGCCTATAGTTCAAAGAAAGAACACTTGAAAAAGATTTACTCACGGGGTAACCCAGTTGTACTCTTTTGCGGCGAAACCATTGCTCTGCCTGGCATGAAAGAGGTGGATCACGAATCCGTAGAAGTTGTAGTGCGAAAAACTCTTTTCAAGCAGGTCTTCAAGAACACAGATTTTTTCTTGAAGCGCATGGGACTAAACAAGAAATTAGTTAAGGGTGTACATGAAAAATTTATTCCTTCTTTTATCCCTCTCACTTCTCCCAACATTAAGTTTGGCGAACGCGAATCTGAAGTCAATCGTTGAGCACGTTGATCAGCTCTACCGCTCAGGTTCATCAGTAACTGAAGTTGAAATGCAGATTGTGAATCCCAACTGGGAGCGCACCCTGCGAATGAATATTTGGACCGAGACGATGGAAAATACCTTGATTACCATCGACTACCCTAGAAAGGAAAAGGGTTCGGGCACACTGAGAAAATCAAGTGAAATGTGGAACTACTTGCCAAAAGTTGGCAAGGTCATCAAGGTTCCACCCTCGATGATGGGTTCATCATGGATGGGCTCAGACTTCACAAATGACGATCTCGTTAAAGAGACCACTCTCTCTGATGACTATGACGCAAAGTTTGTGACTGGCCCAGATGCAGACAAGCACTACATCGAGCTCACGGCCAAAAAAGACACAGTCACCGTTTGGGGCAAGATTCTTTTAGTCGTGGACAAGGCCACTAACATGCCCATCACTGAAGAATTTTTTGATGAGCGCGGCAAGAAAGTGAGAACTCTATACTTTTCTGAAATCAAAGAGCTGGGCGGACGCAAACTGCCAGCGAAGTTGGTGCTCATTCCCGAAGGCAGTGAAAAGCGCCAAACCTCAATTGAATACAAAGATGCCAAATTTGACATCAAACTTCCTGAAGACACTTTTACCCTGATTAATCTACAGAGAAAGCGCTAATGTTCTTTATCAGAATGGCCGCTAGGAATATTCTTCGCCAGAAGCGTCGCTCAATATTGACGGCGCTCTCCATTATGGGAAGCTTTGTTTTATGCTCCATGGCCATCGGCCTTGTTTACGGTACCTACGGAAAGGTCATCGACACCTTCACTCGCGGGCACTCTGGCCACATTCAACTACACCATCAAGGCTACCTTGATCGCCCGTCCCTGTACAAACGTATTGATGACACCAGTGAGGTCGTCTCACGCCTAGAAAAAGGGCCTGAGATACGCGGTGTCTCGCCGCGAGTGATTGCCTCAGTGCTCATCTCAGAGGGCGAGAAGTCAACTGGGGCCCGCGTCTTTGGTGTCAACCCCGAGCGAGAGGCGCGCACCACCACCATTTTTGAACGCGTAGAAAAGGGCGATCCCCTGGCTCAGGACAGTGAATACGAGATTGTCATCAGCCACGCCATGGCAAAAATCTTGGGAGTTGCTCCCGGGGCCGAAGTTATTTTAATGACTCAAGCCGCTGATGGATCCATGGCCAATGATCTCTTTATAGTAAAAGGAATTCTGGGTGAGTCGAGTGACGCCATGGAGTCACGCAATATCTACATGCCACTAGAAGTCGCCTCTGAATTCTTTGTGCTCGGCAACCGCGTGCATGAGATCGCCGTGACCATTGATCACCATGAAGATGCCAAAGAAGTTGCGGCCGAGCTTTCACAGATGTTTCCCAACCTCGATGTCTCGCCCTGGCAAGTAATTGAAGCAGAGTTTTACAAGGCGATGACTGCCGATCAAACGGGCATCTGGATCAACCTGGGTATCATGCTCTTTATCGTCTCTATTGGAGTACTCAACACTGTACTCATGACCATTCTCGAGCGCACTAAAGAATTTGGAATTATGAAGGCGATCGGCACTCGCCCAACGGACATTTTTATCCTCGTGGTGCTCGAGACCGCCGTGATTGCAGTGATTTCAATTTTAATTGGCAGTGTCTTTGCTCTGGCCATTAATTATAAGCTCTCGCAAATGGGTATCCCCTACCCGATGCCCATTGAGATTGGGGGCATGGCCCTGCATCACCTCTATGGACAGGTGGCCTTTTTTAATCTGTGGATCCCGGCTTTGGTCGTCTGCCTCTCAAGTGTAGGCGTGAGTATTATCCCGGCCATCAGGGCCGCTCACATTGTGCCGGTTAAGGCCATTAGGAGTACCTAGATGATCGGCAAGCTTGGATTTAGAAATATCTATCGCAACAAAAGGCGAACCATCATTACCTGCGCTATTATGGGCCTGGGTCTTGCCGCACTCATCTTTGGCGACGCCTTTTTGCGCGGTCTCAATGAGAATATGATCACATCAGTGACTTCGTCTTTTATTGGCGACGGTCAAATTCACCGCAAAGACTTTCTTAAAACAAGAGAGGTCGATAAGACCATTGAAAACTCCCAACAAACTCTTGAGAAACTTCGCGCCCATCCCAAGGTAGACTTCGCCGTCCCGCGCGTAATAGCCAGTGGAATGATCCAATCACCAAATGACATTGTTCCCATCGCTCTCTATGGTATTAATCCAGAAGATGAGGCGCGTATTACGGCCTTGAAAGAATCTATTAAAGAGGGTGAATACCTCAGTGACGACGGTGAAGCGACGCTCATGATTGGCACGCGTCTGGCCAAATTCCTGGGAGTCGAACTGGGCGACAAAGTTGTTCTTACCAGCGCTGGTGCAGGAAGCGGAATGCTCACACAAGAGCTCTTTCGCATTAAAGCGATTTTCGAACTCAAAAATAAAGACATGGACTCTTCAGTGGTCTTCATGGGAATGGGGCGTGCTCAAAAGATGCTGCTAGTACCAAATGCCTTTCACGAAATCGTCTTTCGTTTTAAAGAGCGGGCCGATGTGGTCAACCCTCCCGCCGAATTTTTCGAGCAAATGGGAACAGGTGATAACGAAGCCCTTTCGTGGAAGAAAATCGTCCCGGCCATCGATGCTGGTATCGCGCTTACAAGTTACTCTCTCTATATTGGCACCATCATTCTCTTTGCCATTATCGCGCTTAGTACAATGAACACTCTGTTCATGTCACTCTATGAACGCATGTATGAATTTGGCATTATGAAGGCCATTGGCACCCGCCCTGCTTTTATTTTTAAGTTAGTGGTCACAGAGGCGCTCTCTCTTTCAATCATTAGCGTCTTTGTCGGCATTTTTATTGGCGGGGGAATCACGCTTATTACCAATCTCACAGGTATTCACCACCTCACTGATGTTGAGTATTTAGGGACAACGATTCGCAGTGCAATTAGACCAGTCTTTGCCCCTCACCAGTATCTGCTCTATCCGGCGGCGATTGTGGTCTTTGCCACAATCTCTTCCATCTATCCAGGCCTCACAGCGGCCAAAATCAATCCCTCTAAATCAATGAGAAAGGATTAGAAATGGGCTCGGAAGTTATTTTTATCGACCAAATCTGTAAAGAATACGGCACACCAGAAAATAAGGTGATGGCCGTCGACCACGTCTCACTAAAAATTTATCCCGGTGAGTTCACCGCCCTTGTTGGCCCCTCAGGCTCTGGCAAGACAACCCTACTCAATATGATGAGTGGTCTAGATAACCCCACCGCTGGCAAGGCTTACCTCGCTGGAAAATCAATTAGTGACATGCAAGGCAATGAGCTCTCTGATTATCGCCGCGATCACATTGGTTTTATCTTTCAATCCTACAATCTGATTCCCGTGCTCTCGGCCTATGAGAATGTGGAATATATTCTCCTGCTACAAAATCTCCCCATTGAAGAGAGACGCGAGCGCGTCTTCGCCATGCTCAAAGAAGTTGGTCTTGAAGGGCGCGAACATCGCCGCCCGGCCGAACTCTCAGGGGGACAGCAACAGCGTGTGGCCGTTGCGCGCGCGATGGTCTCAAGACCTGACATCATTCTTGCCGATGAACCTACGGCCAACCTAGACTCACACACTGGTGCAGCTCTACTAGATATGATGAAGGAGCTCAACGAAAAAAATAAGATCACCTTTGTCTTCTCGACCCACGACCACATGATCATGGAGCGCGCCAAGAGACTCGTCATTCTCAAAGACGGAAAGGTAGATCGAGATGAAGTACGCTCTTAAATTTCTGGCCCTGGGCCTAGCTCTCAGCAGTAGTCTCGCCCTAGAGGCTTTTGAGTACTTTGGTTACCTCAAGGTCTACCCGATACTACAAGACCCTGCCGGAAACTTTGATAACCGCAAAATTTTGCAGAATATGGGCAAGATTCAAGTGGGTCATGAGCTCCCCAAAAATATCTATTTTGAAGGTAGCTATGAACTGATCACCTTTACTCAAAAGCACCTGCCCCACCAAACTCCGACGTCATCCTACAGATTCGACGATCTCAAGTACTACCTGCATGACGTCACCGATCCACAAAACTATAAAACCAGCGTCATTCAAAATCTCAACCGTTTTAACTTCAGCACGACGACTCCTATTGGCGATGTCATTGCCGGTCGCCAAATCGTGAGCTTTGGTGTTGCAAAATCTCTTGCTCCTACGGATGTGCTCACCCCCTTTTCAATCAGCACCATCGATAAAGAAGAGCGCCAAGGGGTGGACGCCCTCATTCTTCGCGCGCCCATCAGTGGTCTTTCAACAGTTGAAGTCGGCGTGGTTTCAGGCTATCACTTAGAGCGTGAAAAGAGCGCTTACTACGTCCGCCCTAAGTTCACCATTGATCAGCTGGATATGACGGCCACTCTAATGGAGTTTAAAGAGCGCAAGCTCATAGGGCTCGACTTCACTCATCCCATTAAAGATGCGGGTTTTTGGATTGAGGGCGCCTATGTGGATTCGGCCAATGACCGCTTAAAAAACTTCGTCCGAGTGACCACTGGAGTCGACTATAAATTTCAGAACTCGCTCTACCTCTCTATGGAGTACCACTACAATGGCTCAAGCCTAGATAATGGACGCATCTACCCCGAGGACTATATCTATGTCCTTGACTACCACTATCTTATCCCCACGATATCATACGAATTCACACCGTTGTTAAAGGGCAGTGTCCAAAGTTATATCAATGCCCATGACGGTTCGGTATTTACAACACCCAAAATCGAGTACAATTGGAGCGACAATCTCTACCTCTCTTTAGGGGTATATGCTGGACTTGGCAACGAAGTCACCAGTGAGTTTGGGCGCTATGGCCAAACATATTACAGTTCATTGAGGTATTACTTTTAATGAAGTTAGCAGAGGTGCTGGCCCCCTTTAAGCACTTTGAGATGGCCAGTGAAAAAGAAAACTTGGAGATCTTAAGATTCTTCCACTCCATGACCATGGACACACCGTCCATGAGTCTGCGCTATGACCGCGGAGATGACTTCTTTGCTTACCTCTACCAGCAATGTGAAAAGAACTTTGTCATCACTATGAAAAATGATGATGGCTCCATTCATGGGCTTGGCTCTATTTCTCTCATCCGCCATTATATCAACGGCCGCAGTGAAGTCTGCGCTTACCTGGGCGACTTAAGAATCTCCCCGAAACTCAGTAGCAGAGTGAGAGTTAAGTGGAAGTCATGTTACGCTGAGGTCATCTCTAAATTTAGTGAGATCGATGAGTTTGAAGGTGTGAGATATCTCTATTCAGCAATTCTCGACGACAACCTGGCAGCAATGAAGTCGCTGCTAAAAAATAATGACCGTATCATCTACCACCCCCTCACCCCCTATGAGACCATCAATATCTACGGTAAAAATCCGCTACTCAATATCTCAAAGTCCAATCTACAGATTCAAGATGTGAATTTTGAGCAGGTCAAGCATCTGCTCTTTGGGGAAATGAAAAGCGAGGGCTTTCACTACGATTTTAGTAACTCAGAGTTTAGTGAACTCGATCGCCGATTGCGCACGTGGAATAACTTCTCACATAATTCCTTTATGGCGGTAACCCGCTCAAGCGGAGAAGTGGTGGCCACTTGTGCCCCCTGGATTTGTGATACCAAAAAGCTCGTCGTCACTCGCATCAGTGGTTTTTATAAATTTCTTGGCAATCGCATATTCCCCCTCTTTGGCATTCCCAAAATGAAAGAAGGCGATGAGATCAAGATTCTCTATCTCACTCACCTCACTTTCAAAGATGACCTCACGGCCATTGAACGCACCAGAGCACTCTCGCTCATGATTAATCAAGTTCTAAAAACCAGGCGCTCTGACTTTCACCTGGTCTCTTTCTTTAAGTACCCTTGCTGGGACTTGGGTAAACTTCCCTTTTTCTACCAATCGACGAAGGCGACTCTCTATCAAGTGATGTCAGATCAACAAGTCGAAAAAGAAGAATATATCAAGCTCGCTGGACATCCTCCCGCCTTTACTTTGGAGGTTTCGTAGTGGGCCAGCAAGTCGACTGGATGGGTAAATGGTACGTGATCATGAAAGAGCGCGGGGAAAACGATTGCCCAACGCTTGGCAGGCTGCATCTTAAAAGCGGAGAGATTGACTGGTTTCAATTTAGCCACTCCCAGATGGATGGAATTGGTGCCTTTGTAAAGTACTATAAGCAAAAGGGCATCGAGCTGCAAAACCTGCCAAAGATTAAAGAGGACAAAGCACCGGGCTTTATCGAACGCCTTAAGATCTTCTATCGCCTGATCTTTAAAACGAAAAAAGCGCGCGTGAATTGGAAGGAGTTTCATCCAGCAGCAAAACCCAAAGATCCGCTAGATATTCACTACAGAATTTTCTCTCCCGCCGAGCTCTCAGCTCTTAAGGCCTATTGCAAAAGTCAGGGTTTTTCCCTGAACGCCTACTTTATGAATACCCTCACGAAGGCGCTCTTGCCCGAGCTCTCTCAAAATCAAGAAGGAACTTGGACCCTGCCAGTTAATCTGCGCCCCCTTTTAAAGCGTGAGGATTATAGCTCGAATCACTCAAGCGGCATCCTCGTGAGCATGAACCGAGATGACTCTCCCAAAGACACTCATCAAAAAATTGCACAGGCACTCAAAGATAAAATTCACTGGGGCATTTGGTGGGTACACCAGATTGGTAAATTTGTGGGCATGAAAGGCATGCGCTACGTGAGTGCCCAAAATGCCAAGAAGAGTTTTTTAATTGGCTCTTTTTCTATTCTCGGCAAATGGGATTTTCCCAAGGATCACATCTGGGTTGGCTGCGCTCCAGGCTCAAAAAATTTTCCAGTCAGTGCCTTTTTACTCGAGGCCAATGAGCATTTGAGCTTTTGCCTAAAAATCCATCCGGCCGTGCTTCCAGGGGCCCAAGAAGAAGCCTCGAGCGCCCTTTTTGAGAGCGCCGTCGAGCAAATCCTCTCCCCACTGCTGTCTGATCAAAAATCAGCAACTGGACCACTACACTGACCAAGTTGGTAGAAATGTCTGAGTCTTGGCGAGAGTGTTCTAAAAGTGTTTTCGAGTCTCAATTCACCCGTGCCTGAAAATTCTCCGCTGTGCTGGTCTCTTGCGAGTTCAAGATGACCTGGAATAACGAGATCGATGAGATTGCCCTGATCATCAAGTCCCCTAGCAGTCGTTAGGAAATCAAGAATGAAGAGTTCAGTTGTATTCTGCGAGCCAATTGTCTCCAAAGTAAATTCACTTCTCAACATTCCCTGGGCCACTAATAGAGATTCTGCCCCAATTACTTGAATATCCTCATCACTCGTTAGCGAAATTTTAATGGGAACACCAGGACCAGAAATGGTGCAGTTAAAGACTTCCTTAGCTCCAAGAGAGCTACCCAGCATAAGAGCGAGGGCCAGTGCCAAAGTTTTCATCATCATAAAATTCTCCTTTTTAAGTTGAGGAGAATTTAAACCACGCAAGGCTATTAAATAAAAACTCTAACACTCTATCTTATCCAAAGGAAAAAACTATAGTGCCTCGCCTAGTAGATATTGAGCTTCACACCCCAAGAGTGCAGATCCCTTTGAAACTGGTCGGGATTGTACTCATCTTCGGCCACACTCGCCCCAAGCATTGAGTAAGCCCCTTCAGCAACAAGTGAAAGACTACGACTTAGCTTCCACTGAAATCCATAGACCAAAGTGGGAGAAGCGATACTCCCGGCCACCTCACGCGAAACATCTCGCACCTTGTGAGTGCCTTCGTAGCTCATTCTAAGATAATAAGCACCACTATAGATCATGAAGCGCTCACTGAGACTTAGACCCGCCAAAAGCCCTGCATCGTAATTAAAGAAATTAATATCCACGCTTGAATTTGAGCCCCCAATGCTCGCAGTCTTTTGGTCACCAGAAAGCCCCAGGCTCAAGACGCCAGAGAGTAAAAAGTCACCCGACTTTAAGAAATTAAATTTCCCGTAGATCGAAGTTGAAGAGTCATTATTATAAAAGGCGCCAATTTCAAGCCGCTCAACGGGTCCATAAGCAATTGAGCCATGAAGGGAAGAGGAATACTCTAAGTTGAAATCGCGCTCTTCAATAAACTGGGACTCAAAGTCTTGAGTCAGCTCAACCTTGCCCATGCCTGCTCGCCCTAGGCCGACACTCCCTTTGTGCTCAGGCACGGTCTCGGGGGTATGAAAGCGGTTGCCTGGAACGCGCACGCTTACCGAACAACTGACCAAAAAAATAATTGAAGTAAATAGTATCAGGCGCTGCACAAGTCCTCCATAAAGCAGACTTTTCTAGTTTAATGTAAAGAACATAAGGACACGTAGCATTAACTCATCTCCCCAAATTATTGGTACAAATATCAGGCACCAAATTGATAAAATGGAGCCACTTCCGTGTACTCACACAAAATATATTGCGCCACCCACTCAAGCATTGGTATTTCAGAGGCTACGTGAGGTGAAAGATGAAAAAGCTACTACTGGCCCTACTCGTCCTCGGTAATTTTTTGGGGAGCGCTCATGCGAGCGACATTGAGATTTCTTCGATGGAATGTGAGGTCTCAAACCTCTTTGGCTACAAGCTAGGCACAGCAACCCTAGAGGGCACCGAGATCCTAATGGACTTTGGAATGCTAGGAAATCTCCTATGGGTCAACGAAGTCTCGGCCAACTCCATCGTTGCCATGACTAAGGGCCAATCTTGGGATTATACCTTTGCCTTTGATCAGTTGTTCTCACTCGAGCAAAATGAGTACACGGGGACTCTCTATCAGCAATATGTCATGGGATATGGTGGACCAAAGCTTCCTTTTGGAAAGCTTAGCTGCCAGCTTCTCTTTTAATTAAAAATTCATTTATAGGTCCATCGAATGGACCTCCCCCATCTGGTGCTTCGTCATCACATGGGGGTATCATCTTTAAGCGGCCACAAACTCTAAGAATGCGGCCGAGGCCATGAGAACGTATCCTATTCCACAACATTTTTGAGCTTTTGGATGCGCTTGATGCGGGTTTCGAACTTCTATAAACTTGGCAAGGAAAAAGAGGAGAAAGCCAAAGAGCCAAAGCGAGATGATCTCCACTTGCCCAGACCAAGACCTCACAGACGGACCAAATTTATAAAGAATAGCAGCTAGGACCAAAGCAATGAATGTGAGCCCGGCAAAAATGATGACTCGATCACAGTGGTGTACTCTTGAAAATTGCTGTGCCATAAAAGCTCCCCCTCAATCATGTCGGGGAGCGCGGTATTCGACAAGGTGAACGCGACTTACACATGAGTTAATCTTTGTTAGCCGCGAAAATCGTCATCGTTAAAGAATTCCTGATACTTCTCAAGGTCGACCTCTCGGTCTTGATGCAGCTCAAGCATTCTTCGCAGCACACGCCCCATTCTATCCTGAGCACGCATGGAGCGGTCGAGTCGATCGCGATCGGCCTCTTTAAGAGGAGTCTGATCCACCCGTTTAACCATATTAATGGAAATAAAAAGTGGGTTATTAAGGAGGTGACAGAGCTTACCAAAGAGATACTGCACGCGCTCTTTATGAGTCAGCTCTTTTTGAAGAGCGATATTCTTAAAACCATTGATGATGAGGTTTCTTGAGCGAGTCACCGCAAAGAACTTCATAATAGAAAAGGTCACATAATTAGAGGACTGCTTGATCAGCACCAGCTGTTCATAGTCAAAACTCAAATAGTTCACAGGAAAATAGACTAGTAGAAAAATGGCGTCCAAGAAAATGGCCTTGCGTAGCGACAAGGGCACAAAGGTAAATTGAACAAATGAAACAATCACCAGACCAAAGTAATAGTCCGAAGAGAGCCCCCCCCCTAGATAAGCAATATAGCTCACCCCAATGGCGGCACTGATAAAGACAGTGAGAATACAAAAGTCCAGGCTTTTAACAAGACCTTTTTTTAAGAAATAATAGAGAAAGATGGTCGGTAGTATGAAAACAAATCGGACCATGAAAAGATAGAGAAGCGAATGGTCTGTGACCATGAAAGAATCAATATAGCTAAGAAAGAGATAAACCAAGACCCCAATCTTAGACATGGTAAAGAAATTCTCACGACGAAAGTTCTCAAAGCTCTCGACAATGTCTACCTTTTCACTCATCCAATAAGAATACCCCAGATTTAGTTGAGAGGGTATTCTTCAAGAAAAATTGAGTCTAGGCTGCTTGCTTACAGGTTAGGCATTTCATCATTCCATCGACCCGACCCACCTCAATAGTGTCGGCCGAACACTCAAAGTCACGGTTATGGCGACAAGAGCCGACTTTACAGGCCCCAACTCCGGCGAGCTCCAGGCGCGAGCTATGCTGACCGTTATTAAAGAAGGTGTCGCACCCAGGATTTGAGAAGTCTCCGACCGTGATCGCCTTGGCATGACAATTTTGGTTTTTATTGTAGGCGCACTCACTAGCAGTGCACTTTGAGATAATCGGCATATTGACTGTTACTTGATGCATAATCCCCTCGCATATCAGTAGGTCATTAATAACCCTAGTAACGTTTAAGCAGGATTGATGCCATAAAATATCACGCTCACGAAACGATAGAGGGCCTTTGGAAGGCCCTCATTAAAAATTTAAATTAAAGAAAGTAGTTAAGACCGACAGACATCAATAAAGGCGATGCCAATTTTTGGATCAATCCTCACTTGGCGAAAGCCTCTCCCCTTCATACCCGGAAGTCCGTATGAACTGAAGTGATCATCAAAAAAGGAGAATAGGCGATTTTTACTGATGGCGTAGAAGTATACATAATCGCCCAGAGCATCATTAAAGGCGAGTCGTTGACCTGGCTCAAGCGTATAAAAGCCTCGCGTCTGACTTGTGGACTCTCCTCTTTGATGGGCCCTAAAAGCAACGTGCATGGTTTGTGAGCAACTATTCTTCACAATGAGTTTGGAGTAGCGAGTGCTCAGATCGAGCTCGATGGCAGTAAAAGCCGACTGCGATTTGCCATTGATTATGGCAAGCAGGCTCTTAAAGGTATCACCGTTTAGCATGGTGACAAGGTTTAGCTCTTTATCTTCAGCGGAAATAACCCCGCGAATGAGATCTCTTCCATACTCGACACTCTCTTCAATAATAGCTGAGCCACTCTGCCCCTGATAAACGTCACAGGTAGAAGTGTAGATATTTTCATCATGCTCAAAGACGGCACACTTTTTAACTTCAACAGGTGTAGAGAGCTCCTTATCTCCAGGGTAGCCCATAGTTTTGACATCAAGAGATGCCTCAAGGTTTGTCTTGCCCCAAAAGCTATAGTGACCATAAGTATTTCCGGCCTCATTTCCCGGACCAAGACTTTCTAGCTCTAGGAGTGCCAAGTCGAATTTAATTTGATTGTAATTAATCTTTCCTTCAGAAACGCTGTTGAATTCATCTTTTAAATATCCATAATTAACGTGAACCTTACTCACTCGGTAAGACCTCTCCCAGTTAAATTTGGGAAGCGCCCCTGGAATAAAAGAAATCTCACGATGCACTTGGCGGTTATTGTTCATGACACAATGAGAGGCCGTGAGTACATGTCTTGGGCCAATCAAGGCACCTGAACAAGTTGAGATTGCTCCATCCACTCCACGAGAGACAATTTGCCCATTTCTTTTCTGGGGAGCGGGAATCGAGGAGAGCTCAACACGATCATCAGTTCCCACGATTAAATTGGAGGCGACTAGCTCCCCTTGCCCGGAAGTGTTTGAGTTGCCACAAGCAGTGAGAATTAATAAGGAGAGCAAGGCCGAAAGAGACTTAGAGTTCATAAAATACCATCGTTTAAGTGATATCAATAAGATTAGACGATTTCTACTAAAGGATGGGTCGAGCTTGTCCTTTTTACGAGGGTGTCAACTTTTTAAACAGCTCCACTGTCTGTAAACGAAGCTACCTATAAAACCTAATGGTTTTAAAGCTTGGATGCTCAATGATGCTATTTTAACGACAACCAATTTAAGGAGCAATTTTATGAAAAACCTCGCTATTTCAATGATAATGATCTCAGTAATGGCCAGCGCTCAGGCGGCTCAAACTCTAAGGCCATTAACTAACGGCACACTTTTTCTTGCTGAAAAAACACTGATTGCGAAGGGCCTATTAAATAATA
Organism: Bacteriovoracaceae bacterium; assembly: GCA_048264885.1. Lineage (GTDB taxonomy): Bacteria > Bdellovibrionota > Bacteriovoracia > Bacteriovoracales > Bacteriovoracaceae > JBLWXV01. The sequence continues at coordinate 302,203 of JBLXCO010000002.1, read as the reverse complement.
AAGAAAAAAGCGCAAAGATTAATTTTCTACAAATAGAAGGAAGTGTCGCTGGCCTTGAATGTGGAAGAGATAACTGCTTTGCGACGGTAAGTGTGAATGCCGCAAACGAGATTTTTTTGAACGCTAAAATCGACACAGACAATGACGGCAACATTGACGCTACCGAAAGAACATACGCAGGAACACTTGTGGGCAATCAGCTAAACTTCATCCTCCCCTTAGAATTCACTTATGTGATTCAGCGCTACTCAATTGTCGAGAGAATGCTAGGTCTTAAAAACTCAGAATATATCTCCGTCACCGTTGGTGCCAGATGACTTATGGGACGCCTTGCGTCCCATAAGTCATCTGGCACTAGTCGAGCAGGCCTTGCTCTGAAAAGTAGTTAAAGAGCTCGTAGGCTTTTTCGCTATCAGAGTTGCGCGAGCCGGCCGGAAAATAATTGAGCCAAATATCAGAGATGATCTCATCGAGTATTTTGGAGGCCTCTCTGGCACTGTAATTGACACTACTTGAACTCTCGACGGCATTGTAGAGTTCCCGGGCGATCGATTCTTTGTGAGCGTAGATGACTTCAAGAGCTCTTGGGGCGTCATGCTCATAGTAGAGAGCGATCATTGCCTCGGAGAGACTCTCAGAACTTTGTTTGAGTGATTTAAAGTGCGAGACATCCTTATATTCCAGAGCGCGAAGTGTATCAGAAAGTTCCTGGGCACTTAAAGGCAAATTTCGATCGAGTGTCTTCTGGGCCAAGAGCGGTCCTACTGGATTGAAAATATCTGCGCTTGCCAGCGCCATTAATGAGAGGCCCTGTGTACTCTTTGGATTTTCTTTTAAAAATTGAAGTGCGGCTTCGACCCCTCTCGAGTTGCGATAGCTCTTTTGAGTATAGAAAATAAAATCTCTCACGTATTCTGGGTCAACTTCATTTTGATAATTACCGGCGCATATTCGGCAAGCGGCCACTTTGGCCTCCTCATTGTCGCCATCAGCAAAGCAACAGTCCTCACAGGCGTAGGGGTATTCCACATCATGCCCATGGCGATAGCCTAGGTTGTGAAGTTGTTCATGAAAGAGCGTTTTCTTAAGTTCGGTGAGCTCTTCACTTGTCCCTTGGCGCTGTCCGGATTGGGGATCGTGGGGATTGAGGGAAATATAAGGGTGAGTGACATTTAGTTCTCTTAAACTCTGACCGGGAACTGTTGAAGCGTGACCAGCTGTCCCCTCCCAGTGATACTCCTGTTCACTGCAAACGATTTTGACTTGATCACTCTCAAGTAGTCTGGTCAGTTCAAAGGCGTTGCGAAGAGCACCGGTCATCACCCGCTGACTACCATGGCTTGAATGTAGATCTGCTAAGCACTGCAGTCCCGTTTTCATTGAATCGCGAACGTGAACAACAAAGTCCGCGCCCCAATTGCGAAGGCAGGCCCCATCAATCTGATAACCAAATCCAGTGGGTACAAAGCCCTGGTTCAGGCCCGCCCCAGCGAGCATAGAATCTTGGGCGAGAGCACTAATTTTATGAAAGACAGCTCCTTCAAAGCATGAAACCTGCTCTTGAGTCGCGCCCACGGTTTCAACGTATTTAATTTCATAGACACCGTCTTCATTTCGGTCGAGCTCAGTTGTGATTTCAAGTTTTCCACCAGCAATTGATTTTACACTTCTTCTGCGTTCAAACTTGCCGTTAAAATTCACATCCTGCAGTTCTACTTCGAGGTGGCCTTCACTTTTAAAACTGCGAAGAAAGTCAATCTCTCCATCTCCGTTGCGATCTTCTTCAAGCTTGATGAACTTACCCTTTTCATAGGTCTCAAAGCGATCGAGTACACCGTCTTTTGTGAGATCAAAACTCTTGACCGAAAGTGAGGTTTCACGAGCAACAATCATCAAGGGAAATAGAATTAAAAGTAGCACCTTAACCATAAAGACCTATCGGAGAGATAGGCCATCCTCTCGAGGGGGCAACCGGACTTTTCAAGCGAGAGTGCCCTCTGTAAAATGAGCGAGAAAAGGAGACCGACAATGTCAGATAATGAAGATATTCTCACCAAGATTCCTGACTTAAATTATAGTGAAGAAGCACCACAGATCGATGCAGCGGAGTTTGATAAAGTCATTCGCTCCCGGCGCAGTGTGAGGGTCTACGATGAGACTCCGGTTCCAGCAGAAGTTATTGAGCGGGCCATTGACCACGCACTCTTGGCACCCAATAGCTCAAACCTGCAACCCTGGCGCTTTATTTGGGTGCGCTCCAAGGAGAAGAAAAAGCAGATGATCAGTGCTTGCCTCGGGCAAAGTGCGGCCAAAACGGCCGCTGAACTCATCATTGTCACCGCCAGAACCCAGGCATGGGAGGGTGTGAGAACGCAAATGCTTCGCACCCTAGAAGAGAGCGACGCCCCTGCTGGGGCCAAGGCCTACTACAAAAAAATCGTCCCCCTCGCCTATGGACTCGGTCCCCTTGGAATTAAAGGTCTCCTAAAAAAAGTGATGATCTTCTTTCGTGCCCTCTCTCGCCCAACGCCAAGGGTGCCCACTTCCAAGGCCGATATGAGAGTGTGGGCCCATAAGAGTGCCGCTCTCGCTTGCGAAAATATCATGCTCTCACTGCGTGCTCAGGGCTATGATTCTTGCCCGATGGAGGGCTTTGATGAAGAGAGAGTACAGCGCATTATCGCCCCTGAGCTCACTGAGAAGGGTCAAGAAATTTGCATGGTGATTTCAGTTGGGAAGCGGGCCAAGAATGGAATATATGGCCCCCAGATTCGAATGCCACGCGAGCAATTTGTGGCCACAATCTAAAAGAAAAAAGCCCCTCGTAAGGGGCTTTTTTTATTATTCAAAGAGAGATTCAATTTCTTGATCAAAGCTCATTTTTACATTGTGGTTAAAAACTCGGTGATAGTCATAGTTAACTTTGGCGTGCTTAGAGAGAATATCACACTTTGAAAACTTAACTTCTTGGGCCCCTTCACTCCATGATCCGTGACATTTTACTTCAAGGGCATAAGTAGCAGCGGCTCTTTCAAATTCTTCTTTATCGCTTCCACCAATTGATGAATCGGTGCATTCTGTATGGATGAGTGTCATTGAGAGTTCGGCCTTACTCTGAGTGAGCTTCACCTCAAACTTGCGACGAATATTTTGAGCGTGACCGTCGATAAAAATCTTTTTCCCAGCTGGCACATACTCATCATTCACAAGCTCTTCGCTGCCAATATCAATCTCTTCACTGGCGCAGGTTTTCTTTTGTTTATATGAGCCCACTTGATTAAATTTTTCTCTTTCACTTTGGTAGCCTAAAAGTCGGTAAGTCGTCTCCATGTGTGAAGCGCTGAATGTTGCATACTCACCCGCCTCCGCTCTAAAGATCACAACATTCTTTTCAGTGCTCACAGCGCGAAGATTGATAAGTGAAGCACTAAGAGCAAAGTCGATTTGCTCCTGCATGGTCCAGTCTCTCTTATGGTAGAGGGCCGCACGGGCACTGCGATTCATTGCAACTGAGAGCTGGGCCTTGGCAGCGAGACCATCGAGCGCTTCTTGTTGCTCTTCTTCTTTATCATTAGGGACAACCTCGATAACGGGTGTACTTGGAGCTGAGTTACTTTGTTCGAGAGCTGGGGCGCTAGGGGCTTCGTCTTTAGACGAACAAGAGATGAGCATAAGACTTGAGATCAGGATAAGGGCTTGAATTTTCATAACAACTCCATCAAAGTTGCTTCGTGCAATTCTATTAGCGGCCCTAAATCCCTGTGACTGCGCTTCTGAGATTAATAATACATTGCACGATGAAATTAATCAAGAATAAAATTGCACAGAGCAACAAAAAATTTACAAGTCTTTGAGTTATCAAAGACTTGTAAATTGCATTTCGAAATATATATCCACGATCTATGAAGTTCTCGTTACTTACAACGATTAGACGGTCTGAGCTTACCCTCTTTACTCACTAGCGTGATACCCGGAGCGAGTTCAAAGCTCACCTCCTCAAAGACTGTCTCCACACAATTTCCAAAGCCATTAATGAGCGCATCCGTCACACGGCGTTTGAGCGTAGTCTTCACGCCGTGAATGAACGTGTAGCCCATGCGAGAGCGCTTGGAAATCTCATCGAGCTCGGCCAGATCACACCCTTTTGCAAAGGCCTCTTTGTGCTCAAGAAGCAAAGTGCCATAGGGAAGGCCAAAGAAGGTGAGCTGATCAAAGGCCCCTTCTCCCCCGAGATGAGTATTGAGGCGATCTTCCAAAGCAAGTTCACTACTTCCTGCGAGAACCTCACAACGCAGACCTGCAACTTTCAAGGTCGCTTCACCACGAATCTCAGTGATAGTCTCTGCCTGAGCTAATGGGATAGAAAAAGATATCAAGGCGATCGCTAAAAATGTTTTCTTTAAATTCATTTGTTCCTCCAAGTTTGGTTCCTTGGAGGATTTATAGTTGAAAATGACGATAGGTGATAATTGAATATCGCTCTCTGTACTATAGGTTTAAACTATAGCAAAAGAGTCAAAGTTCAAAACCCAGATCCATTGGCCCCAGCGGCACAATTCCATGGGGATTCACATTGCGCTGACTGAAATAGTAGTGCTCTTTGATGTGATCGAGATAAACGGTTCGATTAAATTCAGGTTTATGAAAAAGCTCTTTTGTGTAGCGATGGAGATTGGGGTAATCCTGTAGACGCTTGAGGTTGCACTTAAAGTGAGAGTGGTAGACGAGATCAAAGCGAATTAAAGTCACGAATAAGCGAATATCGGCTTCACTCAAATGATCTTCAACTAAGTAGCGTCTTCCCTCAAGACGCTGCTCTAGCCAATCAAAGGATTCAAACAACTCTGTCACGGCCTTTTCATAGGATTGTTGTTGGGTGGCAAAGCCTGCTTTATAGACGCCGTTATTCACACTCTCATAAACGCGTTCATTGACCTCTTCAATTTCTTTTTGCAACAACGTCGGATAGAGATCAATCTCATTACCAGTCATTTCATCAAAAGCATTGTTAAATATTCGAAGGATCTCAGAAGATTCATTATTCACAATGCATTGAAGCTTTTTATCCCAAAGAACCGGCACTGTAACTCTGGTACTCACCTCACTATCAGCGTGCTGGTAGATCTCATAGAGAAAATTTTTGTCGTAGAGATCATCCCCAGTGGCGCCTTCAAAATTACTTTTAAAGGTCCAGCCCTGATTTAACATATGAGGATGCACCACACTCACGCTAATAATATCTTTAAGATCTTTGAGTTCGCGCGCCACCAATGTACGACTGGCCCAGGGACAAGCATAGGAGACATAGAGATGATAGCGATCGTGCTCTGGCCGAAAGCGAGGGTGATCTAGGCTTATGTGCTCGCGAAACTTTGAGTCCTCTCTAATAAAAGAGCCTTTCTCATCTTGAGGTGCAAGTTCGCCCTCTTGCCACTTACCATTTTTTAAATATCCCACTAGATCACTCCTTTTGACGGGAACTGACCCATATTTTAGAAAAAAATGGAGCAGAATCGAAGAGTGTCTAGGGGTTGTTTGTGCTGGATATCTATTATCACCCTAGATTGGAATGACGATATGAGTTTTAAGCAGGCCTGCTCATTTCAAAATTTTAGCAATTAGACCTTTATAGATCTCAACCCCAGTCTCAATCAAAGCATCAGGATAATCATAAGTATCATGATGGAGTTGAGGCTGATCTAGGCCGGCGCCTAGGCCAAAGAAGGTACTTTCATAATTTTGCGTGTAATAGGAGAAATCCTCGGACCAGCGAAAGGGCTCTTTTGGATAGATTTTATCTAGGCCCAATTCCCCAATCACCTCCTCTAGGATCTCGTAGGACTTGGTGCCATTTTTTGTGACGGGAAATTCCTCGTGAAAAGTAATCCCCATGCCTAGATCAAAGTGACTGGCCGTAGCTTTAACATACTCTCCTAACGCCTCTTTTAAACTCTTAAGATCAACATCACTAAAGCCTCTCAAAATACCCATAATTCGAGCGTCCCCAGGGGCTGTTCCAAAATTGGGGCCATGGGAGACCTCACCTACCTCAAGATAGCTCAAAGTGACTACCACCTTATCTGTGAGCTTTGAAGCCAAGCTAGCTGGCAGCTCTTTAAGAAAGTCACTTATTTTAAGCGCACAGGCCAACGGACTTTTACCATTTTCAGGATAACTAGAATGGCTCGTCTCTCCTTTAAGCTTAATAATAAAACCCGTCGAAGCTGCAGCAAAAACATTCTTGCGCAGTATTGCGCTATGAAGCGGATACTTGGGAATATTGTGAAAACCAAAAACGTAGTCTGGCTTGAGTGCCTTAAAGTCTTCGTCTAAGCATAGTGCATGAGCTCCAGTGCCAGACTCCTCAGCAGGTTGAAAGACAAGGGCAACCTTTCCTTTTTTAAGGGGGTTTTCAAAAAGGTACTTGGCCACGCCACACAACGTGGCCATATGACCATCATGACCACACATGTGGGAAACTCCCCGATGACGAGAGCAGTAGAGTAAGTGGTCATTGCGCTCTTGAATGGGAAGAGCGTCGAGCTCACATCGAAACATAAGCGTTGGGCCAGGTTCCTTGCCTTCGTAAAGAGCAAAGAGCCCCGTTTTCATAGAGCCAAGCTCCATTTTCAATTGGCTTGGCCGATATTGATCAAGAAAGACGGCAACTGCCTGAGCAGTTTCTCTTTCTACTTCTGAAAGCTCAGGAAATTGATGAAGACGATGTCTGAAGTTGATAATCTCATTCATAACTTTCCTTATGGAAGCGAATATTAATGGCAAAAGTGAAGCTAAAGTGAGAATAGATATATCAAAGTTTGTAATTTAAAGTCTATAAGGGGTATTTCATGAGTCAGGACCGTTTTGGCACTCAATCTGTATGGTCAGGTGAAGAAGATTTGTTCTCTGAAGGCGCAATCACTGCTCCTATTTATAACAGTGTTACCTTTGGCTATGACGACATGGAGACCTGGTCACAAACGGCATTAGGTAAAAGACAAGGTCACATTTACTCCAGAAATACAAACCCAACAGTAAGACCTCTTGAAAAGAAAATCATGCTCCTAGATGAAGCAGAGGATGCCACCAGCTTTTCAACCGGAATGGCAGCGATTAGTAACACCCTCTTCACTTTTCTTCACCCTGGAGATCGCGTTGTCACGATCAAAGACACCTACGGTGGAACCAATAAAATCTTTATCGAGTTCCTGCCCAAAATGAAGGTTGATGTTGAACTCTGTGAAACTTCTAACTTTGAGCAGATTGAAGCAGAAATTAATAAGGGCTGTAAGGTCCTCTACTTAGAAACTCCCACCAACCCCACCCTTAAGATTGTCGACATCCAGCGACTCGCCAAGGCCGCCCATGCCAAAGGGGCCATTGTTGTCGTCGATAACACCTTTGCGACACCCATTAATCAAAAGCCACTTAAATTAGGGGCCGACCTAGTTGTTTATTCTGCAACGAAATTTCTCAATGGCCATTCTGATGCCATGGGTGGACTCGTCGCTGGTAAAAAAGAGCTGATCCAACAAATCTTTCATTACCGTGAAATCACAGGGGCCACGCTCCATCCGGCATCGGCCTATCTCATTATGCGAGGGATGAAGACGCTAGAGCTGAGAATTGCACGTCAAAATGACAATGCCATGAAGATTGCAGAGTTTCTAAAGGCCCATGACAAAGTACAAGATGTCTTTTATCCCGGTCTTAAAGATCACCTAAACCACCATATAGCAGCGGAACAAATGAGAGGATTTGGCGGCATGCTAAGCTTCTCCCTAAAAGGCGGATTTGAGAAAGTTGAAAAGCTACTACCGCAAATGAAATACGCCCATAAGGCCGCAAGCCTGGGTTCGGTTGGAACTCTTGTTGGACCACCTAGAACAACAAGCCACGTAGAATTGAGTGAAAAAGAGAGGGCCGATGCAGGTATTCCAGAGAGCCTAATCCGCTACTCAGCCGGGATTGAAAATATTGAGGATCTAATTGAAGACCTTGAAAATGGCTTAAAAACGCTCTAGCTATAGCCCCCAAAAGTTTCTGAATTCAAACACCTGAGTAATATTTACCCTTAAAGACCCCCTAAGGGGGGTCTTATGGCTAAAATAGAGCTCATGGGATCATTCTTTACTAAATTAATTTTTCTTTACCTCATTACGTCTTCTTGGGCCCTGGCCCAGGAAGAGCAAAGAATTTCTATTGCAATTGGCGGTGGGCTTAACGAGCAAACCGCCGAAGTCTACGAGGCCATTATCAAGAAATCCAATGCTCGCCACAACGGGCTTATTGCTATTTTTGGTATAAATTCTGGCGATCAAGCAGGCTCCATTCAATTTAACACAGACGTCTTTGAGCAGAGATATGGGGCGAAGACTCAAGGGCTTTATCTAGATGATCAAAAAATTGCGATGTGGAAGACTGCACTCACTGAATTAAAAGAAGCTCAGGGTCTCGCGTCTGAGGAGCAGTTCTTTAACTATCTTGATGAGCTCGCCCACTGGCCACCCCAACTCAAAGAACTTCAATTACTAAGAGACAGTACTGCCTTTTATTTTGGTGGTGGCAAGCAAGAAAGAGCAAAGGCCGCTTTCTTTGAAGCTGATCATTCAGAATCGGTCATTCTAAAGTATATGCATCACCGCCATAAGAAGGGCACCTTATTTGTCGGCACCAGTGCCGGAGCTGCAATGCAAAGCAATCCCATGATTTCTTACGGCACTTCACTGGCCTCCCTACGAAACTCTGAGGGTTGGCGAGTCAGAACAGAAAAAGGCTTTGGCTTTATAAATGGGGTTCTCATTGACCAACACTTTGGACAAAGAGGACGACTTGCCCGACTCCTAGTGGCCATGCATAAGACTAATACCCCCCTTGGCGCTGGAGTGGATGAGGATACAGCTTTAATAGTAAAAAATAATAAATGGGAAGTGGTCGGTAATGGCAAAGTCACGATCATTGAACTTAACCCCTCTGGCAATATTCAAGGGGCAACCGTTAGTTTTCTATCGGCTGGCGATCAGTATGACCCGCTTACAAAGAAAGTTATTCCCAAAGCTAACAAATTAAAAATAACAACGGGCCCACGAGAAGGACTGATTCATCATCCAAAACCCGCCTTTGAACCACTAGAAATTGATCAGGCATTGGGGGACCTCTCACTCTCAAATCATAAGAAGATTCACCTGTGGAATGGCCCTAGCGGACACGAGGGAGTCGGCATTTCATTTGAGGTTGAAGACGCAACAAGCTTCTATGGGAGAGAGGGAACGAAGGGAGCTGAGACCGTTGAGAAAATCAAACTCAAACTCCACAATGTCCCAAATATTAGGGCCAACTTTCCCAACAGGAAGTCTTGTGGAGAACTTATGAGTAATCTGCTCACGGGAAGTGCGGCCAATTAATAGGATTCTAATGAATATTCAGATGATGATCTCATTAAAAATAACTAACGCTGAAATCAGCAGGTCTAAAATACAAAGATAGTGATAAAAGACATTGGCCTAGTAGTGAATCACAAAATCAGGCGGAGTTCCATCTGGATTACCACTAAGTAGCTCATCTCTTAAACTCTTAGCACCGTGATTAAATCGATTTTTTACACCAAAGTGCTCTTCGAGTAGATAAATCGCACTTGTTGAACAAGATAGTGATTGCGTACAAAACTCCCCATTTGCGGCCTTCTCAACTGGATAGCGTCCGCCACTTGGAGTCTCTAAAACAAACTTTCCATCGGCGAGCTCAACAATGTCTGCTTGGGCCTTTTTGTTATTTGCAAATAACCAACCTGGACTCTTAAACTGAACGACACCCTCTTTCTTTTGCTTCACTTTTAAGGTGTAAGAATGGGCATCAAAAGGGGCGACATTATATTCTTTAGAGTCCGCATAAAATCTTTCAATATCTTTTTGAATAGCCTCAATCTTTTCTTTGGGCACAGAGTAAGCAAAACCGTGCTTACCCATCCCACCAGAGGGCTTAAAGTCGGTGCGAGTGGTGTCATTGATATAGTTGAAGCTATAAAAGCGTTGACCAACTCTAAAGTTAATATGTCCATAGGGAACGGCAGGAACATAAATGACTTCAACCGTATTCTCTAAGAAATCGACATAACTTGGATTATTAACATTGAAGGCCTTATTGATTTTGACTTCTTTATAGTCAAAGCCATTTGGGAAAGTCTTACTCTCCATTGAGAGAACATCCGCCACGCCATCGAGAGATTCTAAACTCTTTAAGTTGCGCTCATTTGTCGCTACGACATAATCGGGAACCACCCTCGCCCTCTGGGAAGCAAGGTGACCACGCTCTATATCCATAATCTCTTTGAGGCCTGAATCTTTCCCCCATTTAGAGGCAGCAATTTGAAGCTCTCTCAAAGCACTGTCATCCACACTAGTCCGATCCCAGTCCCTTACCTTGGCATCCAATGTGAGTAGATACTCTTTAGTTGCATTCTCAATTTTTGCGATGGCCTGAGTCCGCTCGGGTTCAGGAAGATTCTTAACTGCGGGATAGTCACTCCACTTGCGTAGTGGAAAGAAAAAGCGCTCACTCACGTCAGCTCCACCATAGACGAGATTGGGAAAGCGCGCCTTCATTCTTTTGCCAACGGCTTTAAAGTATGGGTTTGATTTTGTTATAAAGCCTGAACTCCATTTTTTATCGAGCTCAATACCATATTCAGCCGCTCTTTGAGCAGGGAGGTCACTGGAGATGAGTGGCTGATCTTTATAGGGAGAAAACTTACTTAACCCATCACGCGCTTGGAGATCTTGAGCAAGAGACCCCATTTCATCGAGCATCTCATCGCCTCGTTTATGATACTGTCTCAATTCAAAGCCAACTAGCCCATCTGGATAAGGCTCAGAACGTAGCACAGGTCCATAGACAACTCTATTGCCACCAAGTTCAGCACCCTTGAGACTCTTACCTCTGCCTGCCATATCTTCTACATTTCTGTAAAGCTTAAGATTCTGATCTGAAAGAGGGCCTAAGCTGTGGTGAGAAAGGTTTTTAGCCGGTGTAAAATCTGGATTTTTTAAATAAATATCAAAGTTTCGATCTAACGCACTAATCTGTGCATAGTCTGAGTTAAAGACGGTATAGCCACTAGCTCCCGTAAAAGGAGTCTTATTATCTCTAACGACATGACCTTGAAGAGAAGACTTGCCATATCTCTCATCGAGAAAAGAAACAAAATCTCTGGCTTCATCGAGATTGTTAAAAACAATCCCATTGAGTTCGATATTTCCGTCACCCTCATTAATGATGGTACTTGGCAACCTTTCATCGCGATCGGAAAGCTTTTCTAGAAATGGCTTCTTAAAGCCAACTTCAGACTGAGCTGCATTGGCAGCAGCAACTCTTTCTTCAAATGAAAGTTTGGCCCAGTCCTCATCTGAAAAACCAATAACTTTGTAGTCTTTCACAATATTAGGATTTTCAGCAAAGTTCATCTCTGACTCGATCCCAAAACTAATTGGACGTTCAGGATTACCTTCGGCAAAGAAAGTACTTCCATCGCCTCGGTATTCAATCTCAGAATAGGATTTAGCACCTGATCTTTTGAACTCATCTAGAAATTCAAGGGCCTGATTCCCATCTTTAACATCAAAAGATAAATGCCCCTCCCCCTCGGGAACATTGAAGCGATACACCTTCTCTTTTGGAATATATTTCATTCGCGATTCATCGATATAAGAAGAATAGCGTAAGGCCTCAGCGAGTGACTTAGTCTTTAAATCTATTTTTTTGGCAGAACCACTCTGTTTTACCTGAAGAGTCAAAGGGCTATTAAATGGTGGACCTCTGGCCTTCAGCGTATCAACAACATCTAATTTCTTAGTATCACGAAGTTCAGAAATTACGGCGCGTGCTTCTCGGCTATCGATCCGACTTAGAATGTCGTACACAATCAGTGCATCTTCATCTGTTTGGATTTTTTGAGAAACTTTTTTCAGTATTTCGTCGGGTGTCCCTTTATCAACAAAAGTCTTTATAATGTCAGTTGCAAAATCAAACCTCTCCTCAACAGTCTTTCCACCTGCTAGAGCGAGGGGGGAATTTTGATTTAATCTTCCAAGAGTATCATTGACTCCTTTCTTAATACTCTTAAGGTTCTCTACCTGCTTTTCATTTAATCCATCTAAGTAGCGATGGAATTCAATACGCTTCTCATTTGTAATACCGCGAACAGGACTTACACCAAACTTTCGAGAAAAGCCCTTCTGGTGGTAGACCCACAATTTTCCATTTAAATGATCCACTTCATGCTGAACAACTTTGCGATCAAAGCCTTTAGGGTGCCAAGTATGAGAATTCCCATCGATATCTGTATAGACAACTTCGATATCCCCATCTCTCTTAATGAGGCCACACTTACCCTTAATGGACAGACAGCCTTCAAATGAAAGGATTTGCCTATTACTAAGTGATTTTACCTCAGGATTAATGAGGGCAAGGGTGCCCAACTCATTCGAAGAGATGATAGTAACTTTTTTATCTACGCCTACTTGGTTTGCGGCAATGCCAACCCCGCCTTCTTTTCTCATTGTATGGGTCATATTCGCAATCAATGAATTTAATTCGGGTTTTCCAATCTCCTCATCTGATACGTTTGCCAGTTCCCGTCGAAGAATTTCATCATTGCGTGGAGCAAGTTTGAGTCTTTCAACTCCTTCTGGAGTCATGACCGATGTTTTAAGATTAAGGCCTAATTCTTTTGTCGATTGGAGTACACGTTTAGCAAAGGCAGGCCCCTTAAAGATTAAACCAAGTGCAGCGACTGGGGGCATGACAAAGTCACCAAGCGCTTTACAAACGAGTCGTTGCCTTTTCTCTTGGTTGTAACAACCCAGTTTGTAGTACGACCGCGAAATGACTTCGGCCATTTTTTCGAAAATAAGTGAGATGAAGCTACCACTAATATTTTTAATGGCCGCGACTCGACTCTGAGTCTTATCGTATTCCTTGGCATATTCAATTGCGATATAGTTCTTTAAAGAGTCCCAGTACTCTCCAGCCTGAGCGACAACTTCTTGGCGATACTCACCGTCGATAATGAAGCTACCAACGCCAACCACCATGTCTTTCATAAAGATAAGAAAATCTTTAAGAGAGTCGTAGATAAAGCCAATTCCGCAATTTCTGACAAACTTAAAGCTCTTAATATTGAGGCTATTTTCATCAGAGTCGTAACAGTTAACTTTGTCCTTTCTTTCTACATCCTTACAAAGATCAGATTTAATCACAATCTCACACATTGAAGGCCAAACTTTTTCTAAATCTGACTCATTATCGATATCAACTTGCTGACATGTGAGATGTTCGTAGGTATTGACGACTGTGCCAGCTTTTTCAATTCTCTCTAAGAGCTCAGTGCCTGCTTGAGCAATGACCACCTGAAAAATGATGAATATAATGAATAGCTTCTTTATGAATCCCATTAAGGCTTGGCCTCCCGAGATTCGAAATCTGCCAGAATATCATCTAAACTAATATTGCCAACAATCGAGGTCACAAGAACCTGAGTACTACGATTTTTTTCGTAACGGTGAACTTCTAGAAAATGATTTAGCTTTTTCTCTCGATCGAGGTAGTTTCCAGTAAACGAGAGCGTGTTCTTTTTGGGATCCACACTTTTATCAGTAATCGTCCAATGACCAACACCCAGTAAACTTAGAAATGCCCTCTTCTTCATGTTGGCCTCAGCAAGATTAAACTCGCCTAGCTTATTAAAGAGGCTCGAAGGCTTTTTGATTATTTTTTCGCTTAAATAGACATCGCTATACTTTGAAGACTTCCAAACCTTTAAGGAGTCAGTCTCATGGATCACTTGCCAGGCCAAACAACTGTGACAGTAAAGCCATACTGTAATTAATAAAAATGTCCTCATTCAATCCTCTCAATTCACTCAACTACTTCTCGGACAAAAAAGTTTATTGCTTGAAAAGAAAATGGCTTTTCGGGCACTTACTCTGGCTCCATTTGGGGTGAAGTCGTTTTTACTAGGTCTTGAGTTCCTGCTCTAGGGTGCTGAATCCACCTTTTGAGCTTCAAGGGAATTCAAATGAATGAATGTTTCTATGAAGAGTTTCTCTATACAGGAGTAGCTATTTCCTTCAGAAGAAAGGGCTTTGATATTCTTGGTTGCCGGGACTAGAGTGACTAGGTAGGGTTTGCGAAAGCCCTTTAGTTCTCGTGATTTAGATAGTAATTGCAAAAAGTTAGCAACGCTTTTCGCCTTTATTTGTGTTCGTTTGTATTCTTCTTATTTTGCCTTTCTTTAGTTAAAATAGCGTCAAACTTGCACCTCTTTACTGAATTATCGGAATATGATAATATCTCTCTTGTGATAGTGAACTTTGCCAACAAACTGGCAGAAGATTTATTCGATGACAAAAGGAGCAAGGAAACCCGTGCGTTTCCTCCCGAGCTGCTCCGTAAAGCTAGAAGAAAGCTCCTCTACCTCCATGAAGCGGCTGAGCTTGATGATATGAAAGTCCCACCCGGAAACCGCCTAGAAGCGCTTAAGGGTGATAAAGCGGGTTTTCACTCTATTAGGGTCAACGACCAGTGGAGACTCGTCTTTAGATGGAATAACGGCAATGCCGAGGACGTTTCCATTGAGGACTATCACTAAGGAGATATGACAATGAAACAGCCAAAAAACCCCTTCCACCCTGGTGAGATTCTCCTAGAAGAGTTTCTAGAGCCTATGGAGCTGACTCAAGCCGCTTTTGCGCAGAAACTTGGCTGGACTAAGGCCAAGCTCAATGAGCTTATTAAAGGTAAGAGAGGCATTACAGCGGACTCAGCGCTTGATCTTGCTAAGGAGTTAAAGACTTCTCCAAAGCTGTGGATGAATTTGCAGGCCACATGGGATTTAGATCAAGCTATCAAGGCCCGTAAGTCGGCTTAGAAATATGAGTGCAGCAAAGGAGATAATCAAGAAATTGATTGAGGTCGACAAAGTTAAACCTCAGAAAGCTCATCCTTCTTATCTTGAACTGATTAGATATTTTCCACTTACCTCAATTACTAACCAAAAGCAGCATCGTGCAGCTCTAAAAGTTGCTGAGGAGATAATCACCTTCTTAAACATACAGGAAAGGGATCAAGGCCTTGTCATGTATTTAAAAACTTTGGCCATTTTAATTTCTGAATATGAAGATAAAAGGTATCCCTCGTCTTAAAATTAATTCAATAAAGATAGCGTTGCTTACCGAATGATCATATTTGAGTGAGGGTTATCGAGAGAATCCATTTTAAAATGCTCGTTATCTTTAAAGGGATCATCACGCTTAAAGAAAATATCGGCAACCTTGAACGAAATCAAAATGAGGAGGATCATCAAAAGAATAACCTGTGAAAAAATTTAGTACTTCTTCTTGCTATTATTTATCATTTTGTCCCATCAGGTTTATAAGCAACATTCATCTCACAAAGATGCTCTACCTCATCACTTTTTAATAGAATCCCGTAGTGATATCCAGTTTCACTTGTCCCGCATTTAGGGCAGTATTCTTGATGCTGACTCTGATCTGAGACAATTTGATTATTTCCAAGTGTCGTTTTACAATCTGCTTTATCCTTGAAGCCAAAAAATCCTCTTAGCTCCATTGATTCTGGCGGTATGTACAACGCGTCCCAATCACAAACAGACATCTGCTCATTATAATCTGAATGATAGGCTATCGCAGCAGAATGAAGTGCCTGACAAATGAGCCTCAGAGAAGACAATTTTGCCAACTCTCTCTGCTTTAGAAAATAGTTTCTTGCAGGAATAGCAGCTATCATTATTACAACAGTGTTAATAATCACTTTCTTCGACCTTTTAGAGATCATAAAAAATACCTAAGAAATACTAACCACAACTAAAACTGATTGAGTGATAGAATTATATCATTAATATCTAATTGGAAGGTTGAAGTGGATAAGTGCGAGTTTTGTCATGGTGAGATTGATAGTGATGTCAAAAAGTGTAGGCACTGTGGAGAATGGCTAAAAAAATGGAAGTTTACGCCCACGAAGAACATAATCAATGTTGTGATTGTGATGGCCATCTTTTACTTATTCACGCAAATTGTCGCTAATTACTTCATTAAAGATCGCCTTGATTTTTTCCCAGAAAAAGTCTTCTATTCCGAATCATCAAATGAACTGGCCCTAGAATTTTCAGAGCAAAGATCAAAAGACCATCTTTATGTCGTAGGAACAATAACTAATAACAGTTCGCATCGCTATGAGAGTGTCGATATTGGCACTACATATTTCGATGAAAATGATCAAATTCTAGATTATGAACAAGAATACATTGGTACCCTTGAGCCTGGGAAAAGCCATAAGTTCAAATCCGATTTTACTTGCTGTAGTTCCAAAAAAGATCAAACTCGAGGCTATGCAAAATACAAACGGTTCGAAGTTCAAGTAGAAGATGCCTATTATGAAGTTAAAAAACTTGAAAAATAAAATGAAATATGTAACCAAAAACGACTCGCTATTAATGCGAAGTATTTTAACAGGAGTTTTCATTTTTGTAATGAGAACTAGCGTTTTAATGGCCCAAGGAACTGACACTCAAACATTCCATGAAGTTGAGTTGTTTGGAATTAATCTTCCAATCGGAACAGAATTTAATACCGGATACATAGAATATGAAAGTAGAGTTTTAAGATCAAATCATCTTTTCATTATCCCCCCTCAAAAAAAATTTTCGATAAGAGGTATAGAATTTAAAGAGAGCCCAAATCAGCAAAGATTAATTGCAAGCTTTAATCTACATGAAAAAAAGTTTTTGCAATATACGCTCACAAAAAAGGAAGATGGAAAGTTTGTATCCTGTTCTTACATGCCAAAATCTATAAAGAAAAAAGAATGCCACCACGATATCTTTAGAGTTATTCCGAAAGTCTTCTTAGATTTACTACTTAAGAAGTATAAACTAGGTGAAGGCTCTTTTGAAAGCAACGTTAATCAGATATCAGATATTCTCCAAACTCCAGAGGATGGGGTCTTGATCGCAAAAAATGATTTTACATTTAACGGAAACCCCGTTGGTAAAGGGTCAATTTTTCGGTTTGAAACAGATGACCAGAATCGCTATCTGACAGTGAACTATGTCAATGAATACGATCTTGAAGGAGTTAAGCTAACTAATGCAATATTAAAGTATAAAATTACACTGAGTACAGACTACGACAACCTAGATTTTCAACTTGTAACATTGAATGGTAATCTCTCTCAAGAAATAGTGCTGGCTAAATCTCAATTTCAGATAGGGACAAGAGTTGAATTCAAAGAATCAAGAATTTCATTTTTTGCCGACAACTTTTATCAGATAAACCCAATCTACACCGACTTGAAACAACACAAAGCTCTATCATGTAAAATTTCTGTACATATTAACAGTAGTGACCTCAACGGAAGTAAGATAAACGAAGAATTAAATAACAAAATAAATAGAAAAGGCGGAATACACTGCAGTGAATTTATCGTGATGAATGATACCAACTTATTTGGTATAGACTTACACAATGGGGACACGATAGCCTGGATAAATAGTTCCATATTCCTAACGCCAAAAAATAAAATTTCACTACTTGGATATTCTGACATTAGGCACATTCAATTTAAAAATACCCAAAAAATTTCACTCAAAGATGTCGAAAGAATCGAGATTGACGGTACCTTCTCTATCAATAACATTGAGTATAGAGATTACGTAGAAATTGAAGAGGGAAGAATTACAAAAGGTGTCTTAGTCCAGCCTACCAAAATAGATGATTTCTTTTACATCGGCGAATACAGTACTTCCCAAAATCACGTATCCGATGGAATGCTCTCACCACAAAATTACAGAGGAGTTCAACTAACTGGTGACAATAAGCTCACAAGGTATTTTGAAAATGGAAAAGCTATCAGAGAAGTTGTCGAATTAAATGAAAAAGTAATAGTCGACAAGGTTGTTTTTGAGCCAGGCTCAGCGCTCTACTTTGACTTATTAACAAGTAAATTCAAAACTAAATTTGAACAGCATTTTTCGATGAAAGAAAATATAGATGATTTTGACTTTAAAAATATCTATATCCCAGAAAATGTTTTCAGTATTTCAAAAAACAATGACAGAGTAGTTTCCAAAGTCTGCTTCAATCAGGATTTTAAGATTAACAATATTAAATTCCCAAAAAATTCTTGTACTTCATTTGAAACCGAGCACTCTGACTCTCCATTAATTAATATTACATGCCCAAAAGAATGTGCCTTCGAAAAATTTAAATTAAAAAATGAAATTGAGATTTCAATCATCGACGGGAAAGTCTACTCAGGTACCCTAGTTAATGACTATAAAGACTGTAAAATGGGACAAGTGATAACATTCTCATCCGATGATCAAAATTATCATCAATGCTCTAATTATGGCGAATTTATCTGGGGAACAATGAGCTACTACAAAAAAATTGTCGACCAAATTGAGAGTAAGCTGAAGTTTAACGACTAACATATATATCTGTACTGAGATTTTAAGTAGCTCTAAAACTAAAACCGCCGGGTTATGACTGATAAAGACACAAATTGAGAGTTACGACAACGGCGCGAAACAGATCCCAAAATGGGTAAAAAATTTTGTAATTAAATTTTGGCCCTTATTTATGTCATTTCTTGGTGGCCAGGACTGCTTGGCCAAACTCGCTTTTGCTAAGAGCTGTGCTTTCGTGCTCTCTTTAGGGGTAAAAACGATCCACTGGATCGTTTTTTTGGCCAAGTGAACCAGCACCTGGTGTGAGTCGCTCTAGCCTAGTTTTGGAGTACGAAGAAATAAAATAAAAAAGGGAAGCATGCGCTTCCCTTCTTTATTTTATTTTTGGTGCCCAGGACTGGAGTGACTAAGTAGGGTTTGCGAGGGCCCTGTAATTCTCGCAATTTAACTAATAATAACGATGGGTTAACTATCCTTTTGGCCCTTGTTTGTGATCGTTCATTTTCGCCTTTTTTTGCCTATTTTTGGGTAAAATAGCGCCATATTAGCGCCAAAAATCTCCCCCAACTTTCAATATGTCATTTTGACATTATTTATTGACGCCTATATGTCAAAATGATATACTAACTCAGTGAAGTTACTGGGCAAAGATAAAATTGATCAATTTAAGAAAAAGCATGCTGCTCAAAGAAAGGCCCTAGACCGTTGGGTCAAATTAATCGAAGGTGCGAAATTTAAGACCCCTCAAGACGTCAAAGACCTCTTTGGAGTGAATGTAGATTTTGTTGGCTCTCAAACAGTCTTCGATGTGGCCGGAAATAAAGTAAGGGCCATCACAAGAATAGAGTACGGATTCCAGTTTCTTATTGTCACTCATGTATTAACTCACACTGAGTACGACAAGAATAAATGGAGAGAATAGTCATGAGTATTGCAAAGAAGATCATTGAAAATTTAAAGAAGGAAGAAAAACTTAAGCCTCAGAAGGTCTCCCCTTCTTACCTTGAGCTTATCGAGTTTTTTCCACTCACCCCTATTTCTAACAAGAAGCAACACCAAGCAGCTTTAAAGATCGCTGAAAGCCTCATTATCTTCCTTAACACTCATAAAAAAGACGAAGGTGTCGAAGTTTATCTTAAAATGCTCGGTGATCTCATCTCAGACTATGAAAATAAAATGTTTGATGCTCCTGATGTTTCAGGGCGCGAGATGCTTGCCTATTTAATGGAGCTAAAGGGTCTCAATCAAAAGGATGTGGCCAAAGAGCTTGGAGGCCAACCTAATGTTTCCAAGGTTCTTAAGGGCGAACGTGATCTTAACCTTAGACAGATTCGTGAGCTGGCCCAGAAATTTAATGTTGAGCCTAGTGTGTTTATATGAGCCAGCGAAAAGTAAAAAATCCAATTCATCCAGGCGAAATGCTTTAAAAAGAGTTTCTGGTGCCAATGTAGCTATTCAATCCACCTTTGCCGATAAAATTAGCTAAACCAAGGCTAAGTTCAATGAGATAATCAAAGGAAAAATAGGCATTACGGCGGACTCTGGGTTTGATCGTGCTAAGGAGCTAAAGACTACTCCAAAGATGTGGATGAACATTCAAGCCAACTGGGATTTAAATCAGGCCATTAAAGCAAGAAATTCTGCATAGAACTACACCAAAGCATAACAATTTTATTACGAATCTCAACTTAAAGAGATAAGAAGCTGAATTCCTTACATCACCAAATCGCATTCTTAAGAGAAAAGAAAGCGAAAAATAAATTATAACTCTCAAACATATTGCATACATTTCGGCAATCCTCAATCCTCAAAACTAAACCTCAACAAGGATAGTAAATCTTATCTAAAGCTTCACATCTAACAAGTCGATAAAAAGAATCTACTAGATCCACCATTTTTATAAGCTAATGCAGTTAAGTTTATATCTTCGGAGCATTCATGCTGAAAAAGCAAACAGAAGACTTCTTTGAGAATATAGAAATCATCCGAGATTTTCTATCAACATTCACAAACCACATTCAAGATGTCATAACAAAAAAACACTTTAAGGAATTTACAGATGAATTAAAAAAGTTCTCACATGAGAACAAAGGTGCTTTAAAAATTAGTGATAAAGAAGAAGGTGTAAAAAAAATTACAGTAGAATCACCAAACAAAAACTTAATGAGGATGATTAACAGAATGAATCATCCGAACAAAAACAAAGAACTAGTATTCAAAAGTACATTAATAAACCTAATAAGCTCAGCAGAATGGTACTTCTCAAATATTCTCCACATTTTTTATGAGAAATATCCGAACGCAATTAACGATAACGAAAAATATTTTGGAATCAAAGACCTTCAGCAAATAGATTCAATATCAGATGCAAAAACGTATATTATCTCCAAAAACATCGAAAGCACACTTAGGGCAAGTTATAAAGAGTGGATAAGTTTCTGTGTAAAGAACATGAAACTTAAAGTTGACACCGACACAGAGAATCATGAAAAAGTTGAGCTAATTTTCAAAATCAGGAACTTATATGTTCACAACAATGGTATTGTTAACAACATTTTCCTTCATGGATTAAGTGAAGACTTAAGAAGCAAATTCTCAATACAAAAACCTCTCTCATTAACTCCAGAAGATCTCGAAGATTACATCGACACGATAGAATACTCATTTATTTCTCTCGCACATCAATTGTGGATTAAAATAGAGGAAAAAAATGATGCCCGACGCTCACTATTGCTGAGTGCAGCATACGAGCATATGAAGAGAAAAAAATGGAAAGTTGCAGAAAACCTATATCGCATTTTATTGACAGATAAATGCATACCCGACGGAGATAGACTACTAATAAGAATCAACTACTGGTTAACTTTAAAAAGACAAAAAGGAGTAGAAGAAATTCGCAAAGAAGTAGAAGCATTAGACACCTCTGCAGCAAGTGACTTCTACCAGACAGGAAAAAGTCTATTACTAGACACGGACTATGAGGAATGCAAAAAATTTATAAAAGAATATATTCGCAAACCAGATATTAAACTTGAAGAAATACTCGAATGGCCAATTTTAGAAGAATTCAATCGATCAAAAATGTTCCATAATTTAATGATAGAACTACGTGACGAAAAAAATCTTTCAGCTCAAGATTTCAAGAGACTATGCACTCGATACGAAGTTAATATTATAACAAAAAAGAAGCCTCGAAAAAAAACGACTTCCGCCAAACCTGCGAAGAAAACCAAAAAAAAGAACTCCAATAAGATAATAGATAAAACCCCCACGATAAAGCAAAAAGTTATGAAAGCTCGATAGTGTAGACTAAATTGACTGCAACTTTTTTAGCCGAAAAAAATTCAAATCCTCCGGATTTGAAGTACATTTGTAGTCTACTTTCCCGAAATATTTTCTTTCAGTACCCTCTTTGTTATAATAAATCTCGAACAGACCTGCTCTATACATAATCTCGAAGTACTCTTCGACTGAATTTAGCATTTTCCTTTCTATAAAAACAGGAGCCTGCTTTATCTTTAAAATAATACTCTCCACTTCTTCTCTAGTAAAATAGGCTTTATCTAGCTTGAAGTCGTAAGCTTCTTTAACATTACTTTTTAAATATACCTTTAAGCTAGGGTTAAGCTTTGTGACAAAATGTAGTAATTCAGCAAAACTCGAATTATCACCAGTCACTATCAAATAAATAAAATCAAGATAAGAAATATCATAGATACGAGATTTATCTTCTACGTAAAAAAAACAATCCTCAGTATTATCTAAACTGTTGAATATTTCGATTCGACGATTTGAGTAGTCATTCAATGCCCTCACAATATGCTGATTAACTCCACTCAAATAATTCAAATATACATCATGAGTGAAACGATATGTGACATACATTGAAAAAAATAACATTAGCCATAGGACTGGCTTATTGTCTCTAATAAAAAAATCACATATTTCTTTAAAAACTTGACGAGGTCGTCCATCAGTAAAAATCCCTTCTATTTTTTTACGGTAGACAAGTATAACAACAGCCAACAAGAATATGATTGATACCGAGGCGTAATTCTGAAATATATAGTCAAGGTCAATTAAATTAGATCGAAATTTAAAAATTTTCTTCAAAAGGTCAGATGGTCCGCCATACTTTAGAACCAACTCCTCATATGACTTTCCGTCCCCAGAATACCTAAGATATAGCCCAACCCAATAAGCAAGTTCATCACACGTCTTAGAAATAATTAAAAAGCTTGAAATGGATACAATCGGTTTCTGAAAAAAAATAAATACTTTGCCCCACATCATGACACCTCAATTAAATTCAGCAATTAGACAGTTTACTACAATCGATTAGACCGACTTAACGATCACCGCATAAAATATTTTGTTGTATTTTTTTCTTTACTTTATTTTTTCAGAAGTGATACGAAGGTTGGTTCGTGTGCGAATTTTAACTGAAAAAGTGCTTTGCAGAGCGCTTTTGGGGAGGACTTATGTAGCCAATCTAACAGAGTGCTTGGTTCCAAGCAAGATAATTTTAGATTTCATTAATATTATTGCAATTGTCCCTGGCAATCACAGGCCAGAGGGACAAGTGCGCTTTTGGAGGTACTTTTGAGTATTAGCGAACGCATCTGCAAAGGATTCATTCTAATTATGTTTCCGCCTATCTTTTTATTTATCATCGCTTTCAACTATAGATTTGTAAACAAAGAGATATGGCCTTGGAAGCAAATTTTTAATTTTTTCGACATAGCCTCTACATTTTTTCTCTACGCAATTCCAATTGCAATTAGTGTTCTCATCCTAAGTGCAATCCACTGGAGTCTTTCAGAGTACGCCGAGCGAGTTGCAATAAGAGAGGCAGGAGAAGCAAAAAGTTATGCCGACAGTTGGTATTACCGAATGAATGACAAAATCAAACAAGCAGACTGGTGTATTAATGACTTCAAGAAGGACTACGACCAGCGACTGTCTCAGCTCGAAAAGAGAATTGAGGAGCTCACGGCAATAAAAAGTGCTGTGAACGACAATGAATTAGAAAGGCTTATTTGAGGTGCCAATGGTCATTACTGAAAGAGATCAGAATCTTTTTAAAATGCTATCGAGCTATGGAATGCTCACAACATCACAGGTGAGAAATCACCTATTTAACTGTATTGCAACAACAACCGTCCTTCGTCGTTTAAGACAACTTGAGAAGGGTCATTTTATTCAAAGAATCATTGGATTAGAAAGTGGAGAGCACCTTTGGGGAGTATCGCTCAAAGGGGCCCAGAAAATTGGAGGAAAGCTGCTAAAAAGAAACTGGAACCGAAATTTTTTAGATCATGACTACAAGCTCGTATGCTTGAGGCTCACATTAGAAAATGCAGGCATTGCCCACAATTGGTCGCCTGAGCATGAAATTAGATCAAGTGTCTTTAGAAAATATGGGATAGAGAAAGGAAAAAAGGAGATCATTCCCGATGGAATAATGCACACAGCTCTGAATAATATTAAGCAAGCTGTCGCCATTGAATTAGAACTTACTCTTAAAAATAAGGGAAAGCTTCATGAAGTCATCAGTAGATACAGCTTTAAAAAGGAGATTTCTTCAATTTGGTATATTGCAAGTAGTAAGGGCATTTTAAGAAGTGTCCTTACAATGTGGAAAAAGGAGAAGAGACCATCTTCAAACACAGTGCTCTACGGATCACTTTACGAGGATGTCCTAAAGAGTCCCGGCGAAGCTCTCGCTTATTCGCTCGCTCATACAGTTAGAGTCAAGGATATTTGGAGACCATGCCCTGCTCAGATGACTGCTCAGGGGGTGAGCACTTTAGCTAATAACTCAAAATCCTATTCCCACCAAGAGAATGGCGACAAACCCATGATTCAAAGTTAAGCGAACCCGCCGCCTGGGCCCTGACTCCCCCCACCCCACATGGTTTGGAGGGAGTCAGGGCCCAGGCGGCTCACAAGGTCTGGAGGTTAAGAAGCAACAAGAAGATCAGGGGGAATGAATTTGAGTTATGAACTATTAGGTGCAGCAATATCAATGGTGGCTTTTAAAAAGGAAGTCTATGAATACATAGAAAGTCTTATCAAAGAGTACGGAGTCAAAAAGGCAGAGAAGCATCTCTATAATATTCAGGAGGCGGCAAAATATCTAAACATCAAAGTATCAAGGTTACGGCAAGCGGTCTTTAGACGCGAAATTAGCTACGTCAAACTAGGTGCATTAGTGCGCTTTCGCGAAGAGGATTTGAGCGGTTTTATTGCTTCAAACGTGCAACCCAGAAGCTCCAGTTAGCATTTAGAACTTTCATTCAAAGTGTGCTAGAGTTTTTGCCGTAGATTGAGCGATCAATCTCATGCTCTTTGACAAAAGAAGATGGGAACGAACGATCACGGCAAAGGCCTTCAACCAATGGAGGACAAATGCAAGTGATTAAGACGAAGAAAGGCACGTTTTATCGTGAAAAAATTTACGTGGATGGACGGGCGATCCACTCACCGCGCTTTTTAAGAAAGACGGATGCGACGACCTGGAAAGCGCGCATGATGAGTGAGAGATCGGCCTATCTATCAACAGGAGTACTACCAAAAGCGCTACAAGCTGAAAGTGAAGAGACACCAACGCTCACCAGTTATGCAAATACCTGGTTAGAAACAAGAGTGAAACTTCAACTCTCAAAGCGAACTTACGAGCACTATAAGCATGTGCTTAACTTTCACCTCTTCCCGCGCTTTGGAGGCGTGAGGCTGGATGAATTTAAGCTCTCTCACGCCGATGTGCTCATTAAGACCTTGAGTGAACGGGGTCACAACCCCAAGGGGATTAACATGATCGTTGGCATCCTTAAGCGCGTTCTTATTGAAGCGGTTAAAGAAGAGCGAATTGATCGCAATCCCTTTCAGTATCTAAAGGAACTCAAAGAGCCTCCGCGTCCCGATGTGTATCTCACCGCCGCTCAAATTGAGAACGTGCTTGAGGTCTCAAAGGGACACTACTTTCACTCGCTCTTTCTGATGGCCGTAAACACGGGTATGAGGCGAGGAGAGCTGGCAGGGCTTTGCTGGGATAGGGTCAATTTTGATCGCAGCCTGATTGAAGTAAGCAGGCTCAGGGATAGGACGGGATTAAGTGAGCGCACTAAGACAGTTAAGAGTCGGCGCTTTATCCCGATGAACGCAGTTGTGAGGAGTCACCTTCTCGCTCTCAAAGACACACATTTCGATGATGTGGTCTTTTTAGACCAAGAAGGAAATCCCTTTGATGTCGATCACCTCTATCGCGACCTGAGCAAGACCCTCAAGAAAGCCGGAATCAAGGAGCACTTTCGCTTTCACGACCTCAGACACACCTTTGCCAGTCACTTTATGATGAATGGTGGGAATATCTATGATTTGCAAAAAATCTTAGGGCACACTAGTTTGGAAATGACACAGAGATACGCGCATTTAGCTCCTGAACACCTGGTTCAAGCTGCCAATGTGGTAAACTTTGGAGGTGCACAGGAGCGGGTTAATTTGAGCTTACAAAGAGGTAGCAAATAAAGTGGTATTTTAAAAATCTCAATTACAAAGAGAGATTCTACAGAGAGCTATGGTCTGGTCCTGCGATCTTAGTTTTTTTCTATATTTTTGAGCGGGAGTGGTTTTTAGAAAAGCCGTATGTTGGAGTCTTTCTAACGATTCTGGCCATTCCACTATGGGTATATGGGCTCGTAAAATATTATAGAAGCTGGAAAAAGGGTCATGTTCCAAATGATAGGACCGAAGACTTAACAGACCTGGCCATGAAGGGCATTCTCAGAGACAAGTCACTTAAAGAAAAGTTTATTACTAAACTTTGGCTCTACCCTGTAATCATCATTTTCACTGCCCTCGTCTATGAGATCACTCCTAGTAACCCGCTCAAAGTGAATCTAGGAATCTCTCTGATCGAGTGGGTTGTTGCTCTGAGCATATTGGTTTCAATCATGCTTGCAAGTGCTTTTGTGAAATGGAAATGGGATGAAAAAAGAAAGTAGCGCCTATTTAGCGCCAGAAAACTAAAAAGCCCTGTAAGTCTTAACAACTACAGGGCTTTTAATATCTTGGTGCCCAGGACTGGACTTGAACCAGCACGTCTTGCGACACACGCCCCTCAAGCGTGCGTGTCTACCAATTTCACCACCTGGGCTTATCTGATTTGAATGTCTTTCAAGTACTTTCGTACAGTTGAGAGGTGTAATTTAAGCAATGAGTTTGTTTTTGGCAAGTGGAAAATTTGTAAAGTTAGGGGCCGTGATGGTCGATCTCATTGGTGAGATAGCTGAGATATTTGAGTGAGTTCTCGAGTTCACGAAGTGAGTCAAGGACGCGCTCCATCTTTGTTTGCTTGGGGATAAATTCATTTTCGCGGGCGCGGATCGCGGCGAGTTCTGCTTCGAGGGCGACGGCGATTTCACGTTCGCGGGCCTCTTCTTCTTCAATGATTTGTTGTTCGAGTTCGGCGTCTAGGCCTGCGAACTCGCTGAGCAATTCTTCGAGTGGATCGATACCAAGAGTGAAGGCGTTCAGTCCCTCTGAGGCGACAGCAGCAGCATTTAGATCGTCTTGTCCGACAACGTGCAGATTAAATTTCACTTCAATTTCCTTTGGCGAAAAAGCTAAAACATTGTTCAAAGGCATTCTCTCTAAAAAAGGCGCACGCCGAAGGCCCCCGTGCAAAAATTCATGCCCGCATCCTTAAAGTGTCTAAAGAGAAGACGGAAAAAAGAGCTATTAGCTGGATTTTATTGAAGTCCTTGCTAGTATAATGAGATAGGACCTCGGGGAGGACTCATGGAAAAGAAGCCTAACTGTCTGAAATGTCGTCATTATATGTCCACTTGGGAAAAAAACCTTCCCCGTGGCTGTCGCCTCTATGGAATTAAGACGGCGAGCTTTCCTAGCCTTGTGGTCAAGCGCGAGACTGGCGTTGAGTGTGGGGCTTATGAAGAGCGCCCACACTTAAAAAAAGACAAAGAACTAGATCTGAACGACCCCAAACTCTGGTAATTTCACTTGATTTAAAGCCTCTAGAGCGCTAGTTTGCCACCTCAAACAAAAGGTGGTTAGCGTGAAACATTCTCGTCGCGAGTTCATTCAAAATGCGCTCTTTCTCAGCGCCTTTAGCATCCTTCCGGTTAAGACTTTTGCCAAGGTCATGAAGAGAGCAACCTTTAGGCCACTCACTGACGACATCTCCCCCATTGCCAAAATTTCTGCCCTCACCGGCACCCCACAGATCTTGGGAGACACTCACGATGAGGCCCACAATATTTTTTGGGATAAAGACGGCTTTCTGGCTAAAAAAGGCGGCATTCCCAAGGCCCATAAACACTATGACGTCATCATAGTGGGTTCAGGTCTGGCCGCACTGGCGGCCGCCCTCAAGCTTGCTGATCAGCAGGTCCTCATACTCGAAGGCCACCCTCGCGTGGGCGGTAACGCTAAGGCAGAAGTTCACAACAACACCTTCCTTGGCATGGGCTCGGCCTATTGTGTGATCCCCGAAGAGGGTGATGAGTTTGATCAATTCTTTACAGAGATCGGAGTGAAGCCCTATTTTAGAAAAGTCTCTTACGAAAAAAGTGATATTTGCTTTAAAGACAAAATCGTCTCCGGCTTTTGGAACGGGGCCACAGACCCAGCTCGCGCCCATGAGTTTGAGCGCGTTCACGCGCGCCTCTGGGAAATCTATAACAATGAATACCCCGATGTCCCCACTTATGAAGAAGGCAATTCTCCCAAGCGTCAGTACTTTGATAAGCTCGATCAGCTAAGTTTTGAGGAGTGGATCAAGGCCGAGTTTGGAAGTGTTCACCCCCATATTGAAGAATACTTTCATCAATATGCGTGGAGTTCATTTTGTATGTCCTACGACTATATCTCGGCGGCGCAGATGCTCAACTTTATCACCGCTGACATGGCCGGTATTCAAGCTCTTCCCGGTGGAAACGCTGCCATTGCTCAAGCGATGTATGAGATTTTAAAAAGTCGAGCTAACGTGACTTTTAAAAATCTCGCCTTTGTCGTTGATGTGCGTGAAAAAAGCGGCAGAGTTGAAGTTTGCTATCACAAAGACAACAAAATTTTAGAGACTGTCAGTGCTGATAGCTGTGTGGTGACTGCCCCTAAGATGGTCGCTAAGCACGTGGTCCACAATCTATCAAGCGAGCAGTACCAGGCAATGGATCAGATGGATTACCGCGCCTATCTGGTGGCCAATGTGATTTTAAAGAATAAACGCAAGCCCCACGACTATGACCTCTACTCATTAATTGGAGAAGTTCCTAGAAGTGAATATAAAGATTCAATGAAAAGAGTCTACACTGACATCATCTTTGCCGATTGGGCCAATGAAGAGAGTGCTTCTGGAAGTGCTCTCACGCTCTATATTCCCATCCCCTATCACATGGGTCAGCAGTATCTCTTTATTGATACCCTCTATGAAAAGTATGTGGGGAGAATCCACAAGCGCATTGGGCCTTTCCTTAATAATATGGGTATGAGCACCGACGACATCGCCGGTATTCGCCTCACTCGCTATGGTCACGCTCTGCCGGCC
Organism: Bacteriovoracaceae bacterium; assembly: GCA_048264885.1. Classification (GTDB taxonomy): domain Bacteria; phylum Bdellovibrionota; class Bacteriovoracia; order Bacteriovoracales; family Bacteriovoracaceae; genus JBLWXV01. The sequence goes on along the minus strand of JBLXCO010000002.1, from coordinate 273,152 downwards.
AGTGTGAAAAATGGCATGGCCAGTAAGATGTTTGAGAAGGCCTGTGCCAGTATCAACAACAAGATTCACTTTGCTGGGCAGGACAACTGGGGCAACCCCTCTATTGAGGCGGCCCTCTATAGTGGTGTGATTGCGGCCAGTAAAATTAAAGGAGAGCGCTGGCCCTACTGACCTAGAGTTTTTGGTAGCTCTCTTTGCAGTTCAAAGTAGTTTTTAAAGGGAGCTTCAATCATGGCGCCGCCTAGACAAACCGACTCTCCGTCAATTTCTTCATAGAAGACAATTGATTGGCGCGTGGTCACGGCGCGCTGTGGGTGATCAAACTCCACAGTAAGGCGATCGCCTTCATAGGCGGTGATGGTGGCGGCCTGATCTTTTTGGCGATAGCGAACCTTGGCGTGAAGCTTTAGCGGCAAGCGCTCTTTGAGTTGGCGAGCAAACTCTTCGCCCCCGATCCAGCTCACTTGCGTTGCCGTGAGACCGTCAGTGTAGAGGGCGGGATGAAATTCTCCGCGCTCAACGATCACCACATTGCGCTCAATATCTTTACCCACCACAAACCACGGCTCACCCTGACCGCCAAGACCAAGACCCTTGCGCTGGCCTAAAGTATAGTAGGCCACTCCCGAATGCTCCCCGACGACACTGCCATCCAGTGTTTCAAAGGGGCCTGGCCTTATTGCGAGATAATTTGAAAGGAAGTTTTTAAAATTTCGCTCGCCAATAAAGCAAATTCCAGTGGAGTCCTTCTTATCTTTAGTGGCGAGGTCATACTTATGAGCAATCTCGCGCACCTCAGACTTTTGCAAATGACCAATGGGAAAGAGAACTTTGGGAAGTACTTCGCCGTTGATGGCGTAGAGAAAATAAGTTTGATCTTTGCCGGGGTCTTCCCCTTTCACTAAGCGGTGCTCACCTGCAATCAATTTATTTTGGCAATAGTGACCGGTGGCCAAAAAGTCTGCCCCCAGGCGCATGGCCTCTTGAAAGAAAACCTTAAACTTGATTTCTCGGTTACAAAGAATATCAGGGTTGGGGGTATGCCCGGCTTCATACTCTTTTAAAAAATGCGAAAAGACCCCATCACGATACTCGCGCACAAACTCCACCGAATAGCAGGGAATGCCGAGCTTATCGCAAACGCGCTCGACATCCGCATATTCTTTAGAGGCCTGGCACACACCATTGTCATCCTCCTCTTCCCAGTTCTTCATAAAAAGACCAATGACATTGAAGCCCTGCTCTTTGAGCACGGCCGCACACACGGAAGAGTCCACACCGCCAGACATGCCGACGACAACGGTTTTTGATGAGTTTGAAGCTAGAGTATTCATGACTGGCGCAAATGTAACAAAAAAAGGCCTAGGGCACAATATCGTAGGCCCAGCCTACCGTGGCAGCGAGGGCAAATTTATAATTGTTATAGAGGCTTCGCTGATTAAGGGTCTCAACAAAATCATCGGCCGTGTGATTTCGGGGATTAAAGTCGGACTCCCAGTCCCCCGTGAAAACGAGCGCAGGAATGCCCGCCTGCCAAAAGCTCACATTATCGCGCACCGGTAGCGCGCTGGCCTCAATTTCGACTTTCACTGAGGAGCTAATTTCTCCTCCCATCTCGCTCACAAACTGTGCCAGCGCTAAGTCTTTAGCGTGTCCACTCGCTTCGCTCTTTTGAATGTAGAGCTTCATATTTCCACTTTTCTTCTTTTTATCCGTGATTGATGAATCGTGGCCAAGCATTAGGAGATTAATAAAGCCCGCAATCTTCTCCTTGTCTTTCAAATGCTCTTGCACATAGGCGCGACTGCCTAGAGCGTGCAGTTCGCCATAGTCAAAAAAGATAATTCGAACAGTCTTTGGAAGCTCAATCTTTGAAAGAATTTGAACCAGTGCCAGAGCAATGGCCACACCCGAGCCATTATCATCGGCCCCGGGGGCAGCAGCAGTTGGCCTTAATTGCAAATTCTCCTGATCAATGTGAATCGAGTCAAAGTTAGCGCCCAGTATGAGAACCTCTGCACCAGGACTACTTCCCTTACGCTCCCAGATTATATTCTTTCCAGGTCTCGCCTTCAAAGCCTTGGCCGCGCCTTTCATTTGATCGGTATAGGCGCGAAGCTTTTTATAGGCGGGATCACTCTCTTTTAGTAGACCCTTCACCTGATCTTTGAAATTGCTTTCAAAAGCCGCTGCGGCGTAGGCGACATCAGGTAGAAAACTTTGCTCCCTAATCTCTCCCACTCCACCCGAGAGAGTTGCGAGGCGCTCTTTGAGGTAAGTCGAAATTTCTAAATGGTTTTCACTGCCCACATAACGAGTTTTACCAGTGGCCAGCAGAAAGCTTCGCAGCTCTTCTATCAGCATCGCACGAGTGTAAACACTAGAGAGGCTTCTAAGAGCGTAGGTGGTCTTTGGCGTGCGCTGCGAGCGCGAGAGTTTAATTTCGGAGGCTTGAACCCAAAGCGAGAAGAGGGCCCCGATAATTAAAAAATAAATTCCCATTTCTTCTCCGTCACTTCCTCTTCCTCCTCACTCGCTCGCTCAGGGAGTTCGAAGAATTCGCGCTCTTTAAGTTCCCCGCTCTTTAACACTCTGGCACTACCGAGAACTTTTGCGCCGGCGGCTTCTTTTGTCGCTAGAGACACCACTTGTCCAGTGAAGACTTCTCCGTGGAGAGCTTCACTTAAAACAATGAGACCGAATTGATTATTGAGAAAATTGAGCTTGCCCTTAATGCGTTTTGAATAGGGCGTGAGTTGCAGCCAGACTTCGCGCGCTCTGGTTTGGTCAAAGCCCACGTCTAAATCCATTTGATGGACGATGAGATGAGATTGAACGATATTGCGAGGAAAATCCACATAGACAATGCCTCTAGGGGCCTCAATTCCCACCACGATTAAATCGCGATCAAGAGAGGTACCCGTGCTCTGATTGATGAGCTTTTTTTGAGAGGTGTAATACTGATGCACACCCTTGTGATCACCTAGGCCAGAATCCTCAAGGTACTTGATCACTGGTCCTTCACGAAAGAGCTTGCCGGCCGAATACTTCGTCACAACTTCAGTTAGATTTGAACGGCAAAAGAGAAGTTCAGTGTCTAAAGGTTTTGAAGGGGCCGGCTTACCGGCAATGAGCTTGCCCACTTTCTCGACCTCTGTTTTTCTCAGGTCTGAGAGCGGAAAAATGACTTTTGAAAAAAGGGCCCGTGGAGTACGAGATAAATGAAAGGACTGATCACTGGATAGATCGTTGGCCACGATCAAACTCACCTCGCCCATTTTCTGTGAGCGGGCCACCTTGGCGTAATGGCCAGTGGCAAATTCACTAGCGCCAAGCTTTTGGGCCTTCTCGGCCAGGATTTCAAAGAGTAGTTTATTAAGTGCCGGCTCAACCGAGAACTGTTGCCCAAAAAGTCTCGACTCAACAAAGGGGTCGACGATGTAACTTTTAAATTCCGCCTCGGCGTTTACCGCGTAAAAAGAAATATCCATAGAGTCGGCCAGGGCCTTGATATTCTCTAGCGAATCAACAATGAGAGGTCCCCCAAGCTTTGCTTCAGGAGATTTGGGATCACAAAAATAGACGCTCACACCGATGACATTAAAGCCCTGCTTTTTTAAAAGATAGGCGGCCACCGTTGAATCAAGCCTTCCCGTGAGTCCGACAACAACAGATTTTCTAGTTTGCATGTACCTTCCAAGTGGACATTCTCTCCTATTATGCCAAAAAAATAAGGTTTTATGCACACTTGTCTTAACAATCGGGTTACGAAATCCGATAGAGACTCATGACCAAAAGGCAAAAGGTAGACCTAAACGCTCAGATGATCTGGCTCGGCGATGAAACCGACAGCAATCCGCTAGCGCAGGTCTTAAAATTTTTAAAGTACTGGGGGGTTCGCCTGCCCTATCAATTTGCCTATATCGACGCCAGTGATGACTTTTTAACTCCCGACTTTAAATGGGACAATTTTGTTCTCACTCACCGTGAGTCCAAGCACTACCACCTACGCTCGCTGGCCAGTCATGACAGTGAAATAGGAAAAATATTTAGGGCCAAAGAGAGTTGTGAAGTTCTTCAGCGCCAGATTTTAAAATTTCTTCACTCCCTCATAAATAGTGAAACTCGCTTTCTGATCTTAAACACCGTTGATCTTGCCCTGAGCGCCAAGGCCCGCTTGCAAATGCTGGCCCTAATGGAGGAGACGCTCAAGCGAAGTGAGCGTACTTTCTTTATTCATAGCCACGAAGAATCTTCATGGGCCCAATCTTGTGACTTTAAAATGAATCCCGCCTTAAACCTAGAGCGCTATATCTCTCCCATGGCCCATATTGGCCAAGAACTGGGTGGAAAGCTGCAAGTGGCGCAAAACATCTCCCCCCTGCGCACGCCAATCGCCGCGAAAGTGGAGAAAGAATTGGACGACAAGGTGCAACAGTTGAAGAAGTTTGGTTGACACACAGTGAGTGAATACCGACAATTATTCTATTAGGAAGATCAACTTTAGACCCACACACAATTTATGACGCGAAAATCAAAACTTAATTTTATCGACGTCTTCGCCGGTGCTGGCGGACTGTCATGCGGTATGGAAATGGCCGGCTGGAAGTGCCTTCTAGGAGTGGACTTTGATAAGTACGCCATGGAAACCTTCAAGGCCAATCACAAGGACGCTGAAGTCTATTGTGGTGACATCAAGGAGCTCTCAAGTGCCAAGCTGGCAGAACTCTTAAAGGGCGAGACAGTTCACGCAGTTGTGGGTGGACCTCCCTGCCAAGGTTTTTCAACCGTTGGAATGGGCAACCCTAAAGACGAGCGCAATCGTCTCTTCCTAGAATTCATTCGCATTGTAAAACACACTAAGCCGCTTTTTGTGGTGATGGAAAACGTCACCGGCCTGGTTGCCAGTAAGAATGAGGATACGCTCTTTGCGATCTTTAAAAAATTTGGCGAGCTTGGCTATCATATGAACGTAAAGGTGATGAGCGCCGATAATTATGGCGTGCCGGAAAAGAGAAGACGCACAATCTTAATTGGTTCGCGCATTGGTCTGGTTGATTACCCCAAAGAAACTCACAACACCGTGGTCGCTAAGAACTTTCGCCCAGCGGCCACCGTGGGAGAAGTGATCGCAGATCTCAGCACTAAAAGTGGTGAACTTCACAATCACGACATCGCTGCTGCTAAGATTGCTTCTGATATCGATCGCAAGCGCATTGCCAAGATCCCTGAAGGAAAGGGCATTCGCTATGAGCGCGATGAGAAGGCCTACTTTAAAACAAAGTCGTTAAAACTTGGAATCGATTGGGAAAATCTCCCCGAAGGGCGTTTTCGTCAAACCAAGTATCACCGCCTCAATCGTGCAGAGCCTTCTCCAACTATCATGACCCATCGTCATAACTATTTTCACCCAGTGGAAAACCGTTATCTCACGGCCAGAGAAGCCGCTGCCATCCAAAGCTTTCCCAATGACTTTGTCTTTAAGGGACCAGTTTCAGCGCAGTGGCGCCAAATCGGAAATGCCGTGCCACCACTATTAGGGCGTGCCATTGGCTCGCAACTTCTCTCGCATTATAAAAAGAGTGAGAAAGTCGCTCTGACTAAAAAAGTTAGTAAGGCGGCGATTGAAAACACGATTCGCACTATGAGAGAGAAGGCTTTTCATTATAAAGAGAAAAAAGAGGCACAAGCCGCGCTCTAGTTTTAAACCAGAGCGCCCTCGCCTGCACTTTGAAGTTTAGCAAAGTGCGCTCCACTGGCCAGCAGCTCTTTGGGCCTGCCAGACTCCACTAACTCCCCTTTTTCAAAGACGAAGATGCGATCACAACTCTTAAGAGTTGCCAGTCTGTGAGCAATGATCAAGCAGGTTCTGCCCTCCATTACCTTCTCAACCGCATCGTGAATAATACCTTCATAGTAGGGATCAATATTGGCGGTGGCCTCATCAAGAATGAGGATGCTGGGATTCTTAAGTAGAATGCGCGTCAGAGCAATCAGCTGGCGCTGGCCATTTGAGAGGTTTACCCCTCCTTCTAAAATTTCAGATTCAAACGTGAGTTCGGCCTCTTTCATCACGCGCAGAAGGCCCGTGAGCTCACTGGCGCGCTCAACCTCTTCGTCGCTGACCTCATCATTGCTAATGAGATTCTGTCTGAGAGTTCCTCTAAAGATCACGACATCTTGAGAAACAAAGCCCACTTGGTCTCTTAAAAAAGAGCGCTTAAAGTCAGTGATCTCGATGCCATCTAGGAGCACACGTCCGCGGTTATAGGGATAGAGCCTTGAGAGTAGTGAAACGGTAGTAGATTTTCCACAGCCAGTGGTTCCCACTAGTCCAATCATCTCCCCAGGGCGAATGTGAAAATCAAGGCCACGCAGTACATAGTTGTCTCCTTGATAGGCCATCCACACGTCTTCAAAGCGAATATCTCCTTTGAGATCAACATTATCGATGTGACCATCCTCGCCTAAGAATACGCTCTCTTCTTCAACGCTTAGAAAATTGGCCACGCGCTCAGCACTCGTAAAGGCCTGTTGCACGGCCTGAAGCTCCATCGCGAGCATCAGCATCGGATGATAAAAACGCTCACAGTAACGAATGAAGGTAACAAAGAGTCCTACGGCCATAGTGCCTGCCATCACTTCGGACCCACCAAACCACAACACAACTAAGAGTGGAAGTGAGCAGGCAAAGCTAATCACCGGGCGCGTGAGTCCAAAGAGCCAGTTGGCCTTTAAGTGAGCGTCCTGATAATTGTCAAGACCGCGGTCGTACTCACACTTGGACCAAGACTCAAGCCCGTAGGCGCGAATCACTTCAATGCCCGAGAGAAACTCTGAGAGTTTCGCATTAAGCATTGAGTTCATGCGACTCATGCGGCGATTGGTTCTTCTAATAATATTTCTCGTGCCCCAAATCATTGAGGCAATGGGAATGAGAGAAATTAAAACGTAACCCCCAAGCCTTGGGCTCGTGATCATAATGGCCGAAAGAGAGAAGATACTGAGAAAAGTAGCGCTAATGAGTCTACCTAGTGAGCCGGTGAAAAAATCTTCAATACTCTCCACATCGTGAGTCACTCTGGTCACCACGCGGCCTTGCGGCTGGCGATCAAAGTAGCTAATGGGAAGGTTTTGAAGTTTTGCAAAGCACGCCTGTCTAAGTCTTAAAATCGCCAAGGAAGATCCGCGCACGAGAATGCGACGACCGGCCCACATCACAAAGACGACATAGACTTCACACAGGAGTACTCCGGCGGCAAAGGCCCAGGTCATCTGGACATTTTTGGCCAGCAATCCCTGATCAACCAGGCTTCCCATCAGACGCGCTGAGAGAATGGCCATGCCCGAAGTGGAAAAAATTAAAACCAGTGCCCAAAAGACTAAAGGCTTAGCGTCTTTAGCGTGTTCGAAGATGAGTTTAAAGGCACGAATATCAGAGATCCCCTTGCCCTTGATCATCGACTCATCTTGATCGTCTTTCATCAGATAAGATTTACTCATAAATCACCTGCGCTTCTCGTGAGTCGGTTCCTAAGTTATCACTCATGCGAAAGAGGCGGTTACAATATTTCAGTGTCGACTCGCGGTGGGCCACCCACACAAGAGTGGTCTCTTTAAGTTCGCGATTGAGATTTTGCAAAATAAATTCTTCCGTCACCGTATCCACAGCACTGAGGCAGTCGTCGAGAAAGAGCACCAACGGCTGGCGCGCCAGTGCGCGCGCCAGAGTCAGGCGCTGCTTTTGCCCCCCAGAGAGGTTAATCCCCCACTCTCCAAGCGGCGTTTCGAGTTGGTCAGGGAAGGCCAGAACATCTTTTTTAAGACCTGCGAGTTCAAGATAGTGCCAAACTTCCTCATCGCTGAGTTCGCGGTCCACTTCAATATTGGCCTTAATAGTGTCGGCAAATAAAAAGGGCTTTTGATGAACGTAGGCAATCACCTGGCGTAGATCGGCATGAGCATAGTCATCAAAAGACTTGCCCGCCAAAAAGAGCTCTCCGTGATTGTCGCGCGAGAGTCCCGAGAGAATTTGTAAAAGAGTGGTCTTACCCGCTCCAATTGGGCCAATCACCCCCAAGCGCTCACCTGCGTGAAGATCGAGATTCAGATCTTTAAATATATAGCGATCACTGCCAGGGTACTTAAAGGAGAGATTCTTGGCGCTCAGAATGACTCGCCCATGGCCCGCTAATTCGGGGGCACTCTCGCCTTCAATATGAAGGGAAGTATCAGTCGGGTGCTCATAAATTTCTTGCAAGCGCTCTAGCGAAGATAGCGACTTTTTCCAATCGGAAATAATAAAACCCAATTCCATCAGCGGATCTTGAATCAAAAAGACGAGCGCCTGGAGGGAAATAAAGTCCCCCACAGAAAGTTCACCACTAAAGACAAAAGAGAGCCCTACGCCAAAGAGAACGATATAAGAAAGGAGCGTGCCACCGCCCATCATGGGAATAAAGTTCAGCGATGTTCTCACTGCGCGCAGGCGAATATTGCGATATTCACTAGCGCTCGCCCCTAGTCTTTGCTCCCAAAAAGGACCCGTCTGAGTTAGGCGCTGCAAGCGAATAGTGGCAACCACCTGAGAGGCGAGATCGTTAAAGTGGCCAAGAGTTTCCTGGGCAAAAACGTAGCGCTCAATCTCTAAGTCAGAGAGCTTCTTCACGCCCCAGGGAAGCACCAACATCACTGCCAGAGCGTAGCAAGTCATGGGCACGTGAATGGTGAGCATGGTTGAAATGGAGAGAATTCCCAAAAAGAGCACGTCATAAGCAGCGACTTGTGTGAAGCCGTAAATGAGGCGTGCGTGAGCGGCGTCACTCGTGCTGGCGTTCATCAGCACCCCCTTAGTCCAGGTGCTATCGAGGTCGTCCTTTCTAAAATAGCGCACGCTATTCCAGATTTCTTCTTTGAGTTCGCGATTGGCCAGGTGAGTTTGGCGTGCGAGCGTGAGCCTCCAGCCCATGCGCCCAAGCATAAGAATAAAATAGCCAAGCACCATAGCGCCAAAGAGAAAGAGAAACTGATCTTCCGCTCTTTTGGTGGTGAGGATCGCGGGCAAGCTTAAGCCAGTGAAGAAGTCGATCACCAGTCCGATGGCCCTGGTGGTAAAGACCTGCATGGCATTTGTGATCAATACCGTCAGAGCGCCAAAAATGTAGAAGCGCTTATTGCGTTTAAGGTATGAAAACCATAAGCCGCGCGCCCGGCGCCTGCGCCCGGAGCTATCAAATGTCTTTCGAGTTGGATTCATGGAAGTGGTGCCCCAAAACTTTTAAGCCCAATTATAGTGGGCTCACTGGCTCTTTGTCACCCTTACAAAAACTGGCCTTTCACTCTTAATTCTAGGCCACTTGAATCTTGAGCCAATCCTCAACTTCACTCAAGTAGTCGGCAATAAAAGGGAGTGAGTTCTTTACTTTGGCAATCGCCTTAGCAATTCCCTCGGGGTGATAGGCCACTCCCACCAGAGCACTTGAGAGCTCCTCAATCATCTCTGGATGAAGAGAGTCGGAGTAAATCACCGCGCGCTCAATCATGCCCTTGTGAGAATCGAGGTGAAACTCCATATGGCCAAAACTAAAGCGCTCGTCCATCTGATGATTAAATTTTGGCGTTTCACCATAGCGCCAATTCCAATCGGCGAGCTTCTCATAATAACTGTTGAGTTCAGGAATCTGCGCTAAATCTTCACTTTTAAGATGCTCGATCTCACAGGTCGCCCCGTGCTCATTAAAGAACTCCGAAATGATGCGATTGCAAAGCAGATCGTGCGTGATCTCGGGATTCATGTTTTGAAGATTTGTCACCCGCGACACCACCGACTTAATCCCCTTAGAAGCGAGCTTTTTTTTATTGGGACTCAGGTAATCGCCAAGCCTGCCCAGGTTGGTGTTAATGAGCAAAGTGCCGTGGTGAAAAGCGCGGTCCTTGGTTTCTTTAAAGGCCGAGCCCGAGATTTTCTTTGGGCCCTCACCATCATCGACCAAAATATCGTTGCGGCCAGAGGCGTAGCTATTAAGCCCAAAAGAATTAATGGCGTTAGTGATAATCTTATTGTTGCGCTCTTTACTATGGGAATCGCCACCACTCATAAAAGTAAAGCAAGTATTGCCTAGGTCCTGATAGACGGCGCCACCACCACTTTGACGTCTAGCGAGCTTGACTCCATCGGCTTCGAGCTTTGCCACATTACATTCCGTCCAAGGATTTTGAAAGCGGCCGATGACCACAGTATTATCGTTGCGCCATAAAAAGAGCACACTCACACTGGGATCCATATCGCGAAAGATATAATCTTCAGTGGCCAGATTGAACCATGGATTAAATGAGTCGGAGATGAGAACGCGGATTTTCTTATTCATGAATGGGTAACCGTTTTAATCAATTACTTTGGACTAGACCAGTCTGTTACAAGCTGCAACAATATAGGGAAGAGACAATTTTGGCAAAGAAGTTGAATCACTTTTTTAAGTGAGAGCAAGGCCTGGCCAATTTTATGAAAGGAGTTCAGTATGTCTCACGGGCGCAGTTCCCTCTTACTAGTGATTCTATTTTTCTTTTTCAGTTTGAGTGCTCACGCCAGACAGTGGCAACGCATAACAATACCCGACGCCGTTTGCGGCTCTGGACTTCCCTATTCAGTGTTTCTTTCCACCGAGGGCAAAGATCCTCATAAATTTGCCATTGAGTTTATGGGCGGAGGTGCTTGTTGGTCGCTTGCCACTTGCTATGGGCCCAAGATTTCAGCGTGGATGTTTCCGCTGCCCAAAATTCCCCGCTACAGTATTTTAACCAGCGAAGACCCGGCCAAGTCTCCCGTCAGCGGCCACAGCATGCTCTTTATTCCCTACTGTACCGGCGACGCCTACGGCGGCTCACATACCGCGAGCTACTACGGTCTAAAGGCCAATTTCCATGGGGCGCGCAATATTGAACTCACTTTGAATCACCTCGTGCGCGAAGGCCATATTGATGTCAGCGCCATCAATGAGCTCTTTGTCGGAGGTAGCAGTGCCGGTGGAATCGGCTCGCTCTTTCATCTCAACCTCATCACTGAAACCTTCACCAGTGCGACCAAGAAAACCATGCTGGTCGACAGCCCAGGACTGCATTGGAACGAAAAGTTTTGGCAGAAATTTTCAACTCAAATGCTCGCCGACTTTGATCAAACCTTTCAAAAGGCCGGGCTCATTTTTAACGCCAATGATGGCATGGTCGCGAGTCAGATAGAAGGTCTGTGCAATGCCCATCCAGACTGGACCATTGGCTTTCTTCAGGCGAGTCGCGATTCGGCCATGACCAAGTGGTTTGGTGATATTAGCGCCGATGAATTTGAACAAAACGTACTCTCACCAGAGGGGCTCATTGCAAAAACAACTCACACCCCCAACTGTTCAGCGTGGGTGCACCGCTCAAGTCACCACATGTACTATGTGGCGCCGTATATCTTTAATTCAAGAACTGAGGGGATTTCGGCAGTGGACTACGCCTTTCAGATTTACCGCGGACAAAGTGATCGCAACTATGTGGACCGCTCACTGATCGAGGCTTACTCGAATCTTTAAAACGCCGCTTTTAAGCTCTAGTAAAAAGCTTGGTAGCGGCTGAGTGCCTGCGGAGCGAAGACCGCCCACTCCCATACTTGGCAGTGAATAGCCAGTGGTGAAGTCGAGCGCCATATCTTTAAAGACGGTACTGGTCTTCACATTGAGGGTGAATCCCTTAAAGCCCAAGTGCAGTGGATGCGGGCCTTGGGGTGTTTGCTCTTTGGCCAGAATGTAGTTTTCCACATTGGCCTCTACCAGGGGATGAATCTGATTGAAGGCATCAAACCATCCCGCCGGAAGCGGAAAAATGGTTAGCTTATCCAGGGCAAAGTCGCGCAGACGCTGTCGATCTCCAGGGCCATTGACTCGATCAAAGCTAATGCTCGCGCCATTTTTAATCACCAGATTTTGAATTTCCTTAACCGAAGAATCTGTTCTGACTTCATTGATAGGAAAAACGATTCCCTCCGGGGTGGTGGTGATAAACTCAGTAGTTGGCAGGCCATCCTTTACACGAAACTTGATGAGTTCAATGCCGTTAATAATAAAGTGAACTTCTTCACGCAAAGATTCACCCACTAAAGTCTCAAAGGTTTTCACCAGTGCGCGCAGATCTTCGCCCGAGAGATCATAGTTTCCGGCGACATTAAAAGTGCGAATAATATAGAGGGCCAGGGCCAGCCCATCACCCACGGAATACTCTTCAGTGGAGCTCTCGTAGAGATCGAGAATTTGCTGCGCCACCTGCTCGGGATTTTCAAGCACCAGATCGGGCCCATGAAGTTGCGACTGCGCCGCCTGGGAGACTGGACCAAAGCTCAGGCAACTCACTGAAATAAGAATAGATAAGAATATCTTGCGCATCGCTGCATTATGCCTCGAAGGCGCCACTCGGGTCTAGGGGGCCTGTACAAAATGCCCCACAAAATTTATTCAACCCGAAATTCTTCGTCCACATCCTCGAGGTTTTCCAGGCGATCGTTGGGATCAAACTCTGGAACGTCCGGCAGGGCCAGATCGGGGTCCACCGCCATATCGCCATCTCTAGGCGCTTTATAGCGCAGTTTTCCGTCTTGCGGACGCTCACGCGTGGCCTGATTTTGCTTTTGAGTCTCGAGCTTTTTCTTTTCAAAACTGAGCACCTGATCGCGCAGGGCCTCGCGCTCCTCGGCGCTTAAGAAACCCGCCTGGCGCATTTTATCGAGAATCGACTCAATCGTTTTGCGGGCGTACTCAGAGAGCTCGCCGTCGCGAAAGGACTGGGAGTAGCTCTTGGGATTGGGAAGCAGCATCGCTAGGAAAGCCGCTTCTCTGGCAGTAAGGGCGCGAGCACTCTTTTTAAAGTAGTACTGGGCCGCATTCTCTAGGCCATAAACCCCGGGGTGATATTCAATGATATTGAGGTAGATCTCGAGAATTTTCTTCTTTTCAATCTCTCGCTCCATATAAAGAGTGATCGCAAATTCACGCGCCTTGCGGGTGAATGAGCGCTCATTTGAGAGAAAGAGATTCTTGACCACCTGTTGCGAGATAGTGCTCGCCCCGCGAAGCCCCTTGCCGTGCTCGAGTGTGTCTTCAATGGCCTCTTTAACTTGGGAGACATCCACTCCACTATGCTCAAAAAAGGCCCAATCTTCACTAATTAAAATGGCGCCCCAAACATTTTTGGGAAGTGACTTGAGCTCAACCCAGCCCTTGGGCTTCTTTGGGACGATGGTATAGGTAGGGGCACCCTGCGCGCCTACTTCGGTTTTCACAAAACCGGTTTTTAGGACAGTAATCTGCGAACGTGGAATCGCCATAAAGACGAGACCGATTAAAATGAGTATGACCACCAAAAGGGCGGCCAAAGAAAGACCAATGCGTTTCATGCTTACTCCCCTTGGGCGCGAATATGCATATCAGTAAGACCTAGGACTGATTCGGCACAAAGGGCATATCCTTTTAGAAGCTCCTCAGACTGGTCGGCAAATTCTGGCGCCTCGGCCTCAATGCGTGCACGCAGCTTAGACAGAGGAACACAACCGTTCTTGAGAACCTGATAAGAAAGATAGTCAGAGAAGCTGAGCTCTCTGGGCTTGATATATTTGAGCATATACTCTTGTACGCGAAGAGTTTTCGCGAGCGGTATGAGAGTGACCTGTTCTTTATAGGTGAGCTCTCTAGACTGCGAATTAAAAGCAAATGAAATAAAGAAAAGGGCCAGGATAGCAAAAACCCATCTCACGCCTTCCTCCCTGATTGTGCGTTAATCTCTCTATGGTGCCCTAACTACGTGCGAGTAATCAAGCTTTAAGAAAACTTTTCTCTTAAACAAGAAGTGATTTCGTGAAGACTCGCACACACTCGAGTGCGAGCATCGGTAAGTTCATACTTACCTTTGAGATGAAAATACTCAGGCCCAATCAAAGAGAGGTGATCCGTGAGCTTATCTCCGACCATTACTGAACGAGTGAGATCGACTCCGTAATCGCGGGCCAGCTCAAGTACCATACCGGGATAGGGCTTGCGGCGAAAGCTCTCCATTTTATATTGATCAGTGCCCTTTTCCCCGTGGGTGGGAGCGTAGGTCCACTCGTCGACAAAGCCCCCGTGGGCTTCAATATCGGCGTGCATTTTTGCATGTAAAGTTAAAACGTCAGACTCAGTGTAATGTCCGTAGGCCACTCCACCTTGATTGGTCACCACAAAAACCAAGAGACCTAATTGGTTAGCAGTTTGAATCAGCTCAAATATACCCGGCATCCACTGCACGTCTTCATAGCGCGAGACATAACCAAAATCTTCATTGAGAATGCCATCGCGATCGAGAAAAAGTGCGGGCTTTAAAACTAAGGGCGGGTGATCCCACACCAGTGCGGGGTGCACGAGCTCTGGTCCATCACTGTCTCTGGAGTAAGTCGCAATAGTGGGCCCAAGCGAGCACTCCCACTTACCGCTTGCTGAAGTGGCCAAAAAATCTTGATCCACCACGCGGTGGGCGCCGGGAACGACGGCGGCAAAATCAATTTGGCGAGCGTGAGCAAGGGTTTGAATCACCATTTCCAGGTGATTTACATCAGTCCAAACGCCCTCTTTAAGATAGAGAGTATCGGGTTTGGGCGCTTGAATATTATCCAGATGGGGTGTCATTTCAATTTTCACCCCACTATCCTACCAGGCCTGCGCGCGAACTAGCAATTGTGTTTCACCGAACAATTCATTTTATAGCTGGCAGTGGTGAAAGTATTCATCGGCTTAACGCGAATTTGAAGTTTATGAGTGGCCAATTGAATGTCAAAAGAGGAGAGACCCGCTTTGTAGGGCAAAAGCTCGAGCTCAGAGAGCTCCCTGGCAATCGACTGGTCGGTTTCAATGTGCAGGGAATCTAGTTGATAGTGGTGATCGCGCTGGCCCGTGTGAAAACAAATAACCTGAATGAGATTCTCTTCAGAATGCCCTAGGAGGCGCTTGATTGCCGCCTTAAAAAGCTGAGGGTCCTCAGCGAGCAGCTCGCCAAAAACGTGATAGATCACTTGGGCAAGTTCCGCGTACATGGCGACCACTCGCTCTCTTAGGGCCGGCGGTAATTGTCCGGGCAAATGAGCGTGAGGCCAAGAATCGTCAAAGCGCCCAGTCCAGTTAAGGCCCTGGGATTCATAGAGTTCACTTCCAAGGGCATTAAAGGCATGATCAACTTGGGCGCTCAAATGTTCTTGGAGCTTTTGAGCACTTTTAAAGGCGCCAAAGTATTGACCAATAAAGCTCTTAATACCGCCAGATTTAGTGTTGACGTAGCCTGCGCTCTTACACAGTTTTACGCTCACACCGAGGGAGTGTTCAGGGTAGATTAAGCGCAAATCAGTCTCGGCCCGCCCGCGCACTTGAGAGCCACTGACTTGCTTACCAATGACGAGAATATGCTGGGGGGCCTCTGGCCGCAAACTCTCACTCAATTTTAAAGCAGTGCTTTTAGCGAGTGTGGCCAGGGTGCCAATCATATTGGGGTGATGAGTGCGTAAATAGGTTTCATAGGGTGAGAGCCACTTCATTCCCGCCGGGCCAAAATCTTCTAAGAACTCGACTTCACGCCCAAAGTGGCGGGCGAGCTCTCTGCCGACACAAAACTCAAAGACGTTACCTTTGATTTCATTGAGGAGGGCCTCGGTAATGGCCACATTTGGTTGATTCAATTCTATATTGCCACTACGCACAGTCATAAATTCTTAGAAACCTGGTTTTCAGATCGTGATATGTTGTTTTAGACTACTTCCAACCAAATCGCCAAGCATGAGTCAGGGTAGTCTTTGTCATGAATAACTTTCCCTCAGTATTCGAATCCATCAAGGATCTCGACTTTCAACAGATAGAGGGATTGTTGTCTTTGGCGCTGAAGTTTAAAAAGCGCGAAATTGACTCCCCTCCCTTCATCAATAAAACCCCGATCATTGCCACCTCATTTCTCGAAAACTCCACTCGCACCAAACATAGTTTCGCTATCGCCATTCAGAAACTAGGTTGCATGTATATTGACTTTAACGCCGACACTTCTTCTTTGAAAAAGGGAGAATCCCTTGAGGAGACGCTCCTCACCCTGCACTGCCAGGGAGTCGACGCTTGTGTGATCAGAACGAGTGTTTCCAGAGAGCTGGCCAAATTCAAAGACCGCCCGCCATTAAAAATTATTAATGGAGGAGACGGCATTCACGAGCACCCCACTCAGGCCATGCTCGATCTCTTTACCCTCAAAGAAATCTCAGAAGATCTAAGCGGCAAGACTCTCACCATTATTGGAGATGTGGTTCACTCGCGCGTGGGCCACTCACTCATTGAGCTCCTGCCGCAATTGGGGATGAAGCTTATTTTGGCAGGCCCTAAGCAATGTATTCCGGCCGTGGGTGAATACCCTGGCATAGAGATCACGACAGATCTTGATGACGCCGTCGAAAAAAGTGACTTTCTCTACACGCTTAGAATTCAAAAAGAGCGCCACAAGGGTGAAGACTCGAGCTACTACGATAGCTATCACCAAACTCATGGCCTCACGCTGGATCGTCTGCGTAAGCTCAATAAAAAAGACATTCCGGTCCTGCACCCAGGGCCAGTTAATATCGGTGTTGAACTCTCCCTCGACTTGGTTCGCTCAGCAAATTACCAGGGCTACACCCAAGTGGAGAATTCAATTCCAATGAGAATGGCCATCATTCAGGCCATCCTCTCTAATAATGATAAAAACGTCGGGAGACCTCATGGGGAACGCTCTTAGTATTAAGAGTTATTTTTATTCTTCTCATAGTGATCACGCCCCACTGTTTTTTCTCTTTTTCTCTCGCTTCAAATACACAACTAACACACCAACTAACACACATAAGAGCATAGGAAATTAGCCCATGAATGAATCACTTTTTAGAAAAAGTCTCAAACGCGCGCGCGCCACTCTCTACTTTGAAGACGGCACTTCTTTTAGAGGCTACGTCAATCGCGAAGAGAGCGACGCCACATTAAGAGAGGGCATCTGGGGCGAAGCGGCCTTCACCACCGGTATGAGTGGTTACCAAGAGACTGCTACTGACCCATCCTTTCTTGGTCAACACATCATCTATACTTCTAGCCATATTGGAAATTATGAAAGCAGTGATGCATCCATGCAGTCTGAGGGCGTGCACGCAACCTCACTGGTTGCTCGCCACTTTAGCTACAATGAATTTCTGGCCAACGTGGAAGTCCCCCTCTTTAGCGGGCTTGATACCAGAAGGCTCGTGCGCTATCTGGTGCGAAATCCAGGCTCACACAAGTGTGTCCTCACCACCAGAGAAGAGGCGCCCACAGCGCGCGAATTTGCGGCCGCCACTCTCGTTTGCAACGAGCTCTCAAGAGTATCAGTAAAAGAGGAAGTTATTTTAAGAGCGGGGGAAAATCCAATTGTTTTGATCGACTACGGGGTAAAACAGGCAATCGTCGATGGGCTTATGAAAATGGATTTGCCCTTAGTGCGCTTGCCTCACAATACCAGTGCCAGTGCGGTTGCGGCCCTCAGGCCAAGACTAATTTTCCTCTCAAATGGCCCTGGGGACCCAAGAGATCACAAGCAAGAAATTGAAGTCGTCAAAGAACTACTCAAACTCAATGTGCCGATGCGCGGAATTTGCCTGGGTCACCAGCTCTTAACCCTTGCATTAGGGGCCGAGATTGAAAGACTTCCCTACGGCCAACGCGGAATCAACCATCCCTGCCTTGATCACGTCAGTGGAGAGATTTGGATCACTTCTCAAAACCACGGCTACGCCACCCAGGAGAAGTCCTTTGAACTGATCCAAAAGAAAAACCCCAGTGGGCGCGAGCTCGTGGCCACCTTCCGCTCGCTCTTTGACCGCTCGATTGAAGGGCTCTCAACCACGGATCACTTTATTAAGTCGGTCCAATTCCACCCGGAGGCTAACCCCGGGCCGTCGGACGCCAACCCCTTCTTTATAGAAATTGAAAACTATCTCAAAGAAAAAGCCTGCGAGGCCATCAACGTTGATAAGCTCGAGCCACTGCCCATTCTCAAAAAAGAGCTCAAAAAAGAAATCCCTTATAAGAGAATTCTGCTCATTGGCTCTGGACCCATTAAGATTGGACAAGCTTCTGAGTTTGATTACTCGGGAACCCAGGCCTGTAAGTCCCTCAAGGAACTCGGAGTCGAGGTCGTGCTGCTCAACTCAAACCCAGCAACGATCATGACTGACCCAGAGATGGCCTATCGAACCTATATTGAACCAATCACCAAGGACGTGATTAAGAAAATTATTAAAAAAGAAAATGTCGACGCCGTCTTATCGACGATGGGCGGACAAACGGCGCTCAATATCTGTATTGATCTGGAAAAAGATGGCTTTTTGGGCCAAGAAAATGTTCAACTGCTCGGCGCTAACGTCTGGACCATTGAGCGCACAGAAGATCGTGAACTCTTTGCTAAAGAGCTCGCGACTCTTGGCTATGAAACTGGCAAGCGCTTTCAAGCGCGCAGCGAGGAAGAGGCCAAGACTCTCGCCACCAGTCGCGTGGGCTTTCCCCTCATTATTCGTCGCGACTTTGCCCTCGGGGGCAAAGGGGCGGCATTGGTCTACAACACCAATGAACTTGAGGCCCTCTTTAAAGAGACCGACCTCAAGTTTCCCATCACCATGGAAAAGTCACTGGTAGGCTTTAAAGAGATCGAACTAGAAGTGATGGTTGACCGTGAGAAAAATGGCGTCATCATCTGTTCGATTGAAAATATAGATCCCTGTGGCATTCACACCGGCGACTCCATCACTGTGGCACCGGCCCAAACGATCAGTGATCGCTGCATGCAAAAGCTGCGAACAATGTCTCTCACTATTGCCAAGCATATGGGAGTCGTCGCCGGAGGTGCAAACGTTCAATTTGCGATCAATCCTTTTAACGAAGACGACATCGTGGTGATTGAGATGAACCCGCGCGTCTCGCGCTCCAGTGCCTTGGCAAGTAAGGCCACGGGCTATCCGATCGCCAAGATTTCAGCACTGCTGGCCGTGGGCTTTACACTCAAGGAAATTTTAAACGACATCACGCTGGCAGGACCCGTGGCCTTTGAGCCCACGCTTGATTATGTGGCGCTTAAAATTCCGCTCTTTCCCTTTAATAAATTCCCAACGAGTTCACGCGTACTGGGCCCCCAGATGAGAAGTGTGGGCGAAGTTCTGGCACTAGGGGGAAGTTTTAATGAAGCTTTCCTCAAGGCGCTACGCTCGCTTGAGATGGGACTTGAAATTCCAAATCTCAATCGCTTAAAAACAGAGCCCCTCATTCATACCGAAGCTAGTATTCGCGAGCGCCTTAAAACACCAAGTGAGCTCTCCCTACTCGCCGTGGTTGAGGCGCTTAGACTTGGACTTAGCACCAAAGAGATCTTTGAACTCACTCGCATCACTCCGTGGTTTATTGACCAGGTGGCCGAGATCGTTGAAGCCGAAGCAGAAATTAAAGCGGCGCCAAGCCTCATCGAAGACCCTGAGCGCTTAAGAACCTATAAGACGCTTGGGATGTCTGATAAGCACCTCGCCCACTTAAGTGATCACGCTCAAAAAGATATCTTAGAGGCCAGAAGAGCGCACGGAATCGCCCCGGTCTACAAAGCGGTCGACACCTGCTCAGGTGAGTTTATTGCTCAGACGCCCTACTTCTACTCGACTTATGCTCAGGAAAATGAGCCCACTCCTCTAAGCGCAAAAGAGCGAGCGATCATCATTATGGGTTCAGGTCCCAATCGCATTGGTCAAGGCATTGAATTTGACTACTCCTGCGTGAAGGCCTGTTCGCACTTAAAGAGTAAGAATATTCGCGCCATCATGGTGAACTCCAACCCCGAGACAGTCTCCACCGACTACGACTCTTCAGATCGCCTCTACCTAGGGCCACTTTATTCAGAGGACATCTTTGACATCCTCTGCTTTGAGCGCCCCGAAGGTGTGATTGCGAGCTTCTCAGGACAAACGGGCATTCACATTAGAAACCATCTGCAAAAGAGTTTTCGAAGTGAGTTTGAAAACTTCAACTTTATGGGGCCAAGCCTAGAGACTCTCGATCTCACTGAAGATCGCAAACTCTTTGCCGATATCACAAAGGAAGTTGACTTAGGCCAAACCAAGAGCATGGAAGTGAAGGGCCTTAAAAATCTCATGAATGCCATGATTGAAATTGGGCTACCAGTGATTATTCGCCCCAGCTACGTGATTGGTGGCGAGAGTATGTATATTTTCCACAATCACGACGACATCACCAGTCTACCAAAAGAGCTGCAAGATAGCCTTCGCAACTCGGCCACCACTTTTCAAGTTGAAACCTATCTTGAAGATGCCCTTGAATATGATGTCGACCTGGTTCGCGATCAAAAGGGCAACGTGGTCTTTACAGTGTGTGAGCACATCGAGCACGCGGGAGTTCACTCCGGCGACTCGGGTATGATTTCTCCTCCGGTAGTTCTCACTGAGGCGCTCTATGAGAAAATGCATAAAGTGTCGGTGGAGCTTGCTTCTAAACTAGAAATTGTGGGACCTGTGAATTTTCAATTCGCGGTAAAAAATGGCGTCATCTATTGTATTGAGGCCAACCCACGCGGCTCGCGAACTCTGCCCTTCCTTTCAAAAGCCTATGGTCTCTCTCTTCCGGCGCTGGCCACAGATGCGATGCTAGGACTTGAAATCTCCTCTTGGAAGAGTTCGGCCAATGATGTCTTCTGTGTTAAGCAGTCGACGTTCCCATTTGATCGCTTCATTCACGACAATATTTTGCTAGGCCCCAAAATGAGATCGACCGGAGAGACCATGGGGCTTGATCACGACAAGGACAAGGCGATTCTAAAATCTTACTTGGGCAATTACCCCAAGCTCGATCATCCAGGAAAGATTCTACTCTCCCTAGCCGATAGCTCTAAGGAAATCGTCCTGCCCTACTTAAAAGCCCTTCACCGCGCAGGCTATAGTTTTATGGCCACCAGTGGAACTTGTAACTACATCTCTAGACAGGGACTTCCTTGTCAGCGCGTGGCCAAAATTAATGAAGAAGGGCTCACCATTTTGGAGGCGCTTAAAGACGAAGACTTGGTCATGGTTTTTAATACCCCGATGAATATGTCTTCCTCAAAGACCGATGGAGAAAATATTCGCAACACCGCCATTCAATACGGGATTCCTTGCTTTACTCGCAAAGAAAATATCAAGAGCGTGGTTGAGTCTTTGCTTGGCACCGGCGCTGAGGGTCTCACTCCACTGGCGCTGCAGGAGCGAAGAAATGTTAAGTAATAAAAGCGCCCTTGATCGCGTCATTGTGGCGCTTGATTCAATGACTGATCAAGAGGCCATTGAATTTGCAAATGGCGCGGCCAAGGATTTTAAGTTTTTTAAAGTCGGCCTAGAGCTCTACCTCGCCTACGGGCCAGAACTTATTTGGAAACTTAGTCGAGGGGGTGAAGCTCGCATTTTCCTCGACCTGAAGTTGCACGATATACCAAATACGCTCGATGGTGCCATCCGGTCTTTAAAAGGTCTGCCAATTGAGTTTCTCACCATTCACTTAAGTGGTGGTGCCAAGATGATTGAAAGAGCGCTTGCGAGCGCTAAGGAAAATTTACCAGAGTGCAAGCTACTTGGAGTGAGTGTTCTCACGAGCCTTGAGAGTACAGACTTGGATGAGATCTGGGGTCAACCACTTGAGCGAGACGTCTTTGCAAGGCTTTTCACGCTGGCCAAGAGACATGGCATGCGCGGCTTAGTGTGCTCTCCTCATGAGGTCACGCTCGCCAAAGAAATTTTTGGTGATGATCAATTAACTGTTGTAACGCCTGGAATTCGCTTTCAAGACGAGATCTCTAGTGGCGAAATTGGAGATCAAAAGCGAGTACTTACTCCGAGTGAGGCATTAAAACTTGGCAGTAGCTATCTAGTTATGGGAAGATCACTTACGAAAACAAAAACTATAGAATCAAGGGTTCTAGAGTTACAAAATATTAAAATTTAACGTAAGAGACCCCGAAAATTCTCTCGCAATAAAAGTTGCTTTGAGAAAGTCAGGCTAGAATTGTCGCCATGAAGATTTTATTTATCGACGATGAAATTGCTCTCGCCGCCAGTGTAAAAGATTTACTGGAGGACTTAGGCCATGAAGTGACCTGCCTTGGTAGTGTCTCTGAAGCCTTGAGTATTCTAGAAAATAATCGCCCTGACATGATCATCGTCGACTTTCACATGCCCGTTCAAAATGGCCTTGAGATCATGACTGAGGGGCGCCACTTAATTCACGACATCCCGACATTTCTGCTCACAGGTCATATTAAAAATGAAGATGCCCTCGCGGCCAGGAAGCTTGGCTTTCGCGACGTCTTTATCAAACCCATTGCCCTCGATCACTTGGTGGCCCAACTAGAGCAGAATTTTTTCTCACTAGCGCCTGAGAAAAACTCAGGCATAATAAAAGAGTGAAGAAAAGTTATGTTCTCTTATTTCTGATTTTTTTGATCAACCTTATCCCTAACTCCTGGGCCGCTCAGGTTGCTATTGTGAAGTCGAGCAAGGCGATCGTCTACGCCGAATCCTCACTGGCCACCCCCATTGGCTACGTCACCTCTGGTAAGAAGCTGCTAGTTGGAGAAGTTCCCCAAGAGCGAGGCACTGTGCTTCCCGTTGTTGTCGCGGGAAAGATCGCTTACGTGCGCTTAGTTGACATCAATGTCGTTGAAGAAGAAGGACTTTTACTAGGCAATCAAAAAAAGGTACGCGAGCACGCCGTGGCCGATAGTCTTGAATTTAACCACATTGATCGCCTCAATGGTGACAGCTTTGTGGTCGCGAGCCTCAACACCTTCTCGATGGGTGATGAGTGGGATCAAATTAACGAAGAAGTCGGGGGCGAAACTGGACAAAGCGCCACCGGAATCAATGTTATGTTTGAGTACCGTCCAATCGATCAGCGCTACAGCTTCAATCTCGGAGTTGGCTACTATACTGCTGGCACTGACGACACACGTTTTCGCCTGGCCACCATCGAGGGGAATTACTTCTACTCACCTATTAAATTTGGACTTGTGAGTATGGAACTCTTTGGGGGACTACTCTTTTCAGGTGACGCCCGCATTCAACTCTCTAGTGAAGCGGCCGAGGCCCGCGGCACGATGTATGGCTATCAACTGGGGGTTCAGGGAAGACTGCTACCCAAGTATAAATTTGGCGCCGCCTTTGGCGTTGCCCTTAGAAATTTAAGCTTTGGTGGACTCGACGAAGTTGAACGTCAAACAGGGGCCTTTAGTTTTGATGAGGTTTCTTTTAAGACAATTAACTCTCTCAATCTCTACGCCGGCGTGAGCTACCGCTTCTAGGGGACCTCTAAGACGCCCTTCACTTGGCCGCCTCCATCTTCTTTGGCCTTATTCAAAAAGAATTCGACTCGCTCTTCATCGGAATTGAATTCTTCCGGAATATAGTCCTTTCGCTTGCGATAGGCCTCTATCTCACGCTCTTCATCTTCTTTGATTTTGCGCTTGAGACGCTCGCTGGCGGTTTCAAGGAGCTTGTCACTAATTTGCGAGAAATTGGTTCCATATTTTTTAAAGGCGTAGTTATAGAGCGAGCCAATGAGACCCTCGTTCTTTTCGCCTCTTTCAGAGTACTGAATCATCTCACGCAGAAACTCTTTTTGATCAGGGGTGTGCGACCAAGCACAGTAGAGTAAAGTCAGGCCCTCTTGTCCCGTCTTAGCGTTGAGGTCGAGCTTTTGAAAGCGCGCATGAAAGATCTTGGCCAGATCCGGGTCACTTGGACGATACTCCAAGCTCTTCACGATATGAGAGCGCAAAACCGAAGCCGCCGCATTATTGATGCGTGTTTTTAAGAGAAAGCGATGAATGCGGCCCAGCCGTGAGACATAAACCCACTCTTCGCGGTAAATGCGCTCCTGCCCCACTTCCTGCGAGTGATCGATTTCAATCCAACCCTGAGACTTCTCATCAAGAGCATAACTGAGCTCTCCGGTGGGCAAGTAGCGCTGGCGCAATGAGAGAATATAGAGATCATAGAGCATCTCTTCATAGCTGCGCTCAAAGATCTCAGAGAATTCTTTGGCCAGAGGGTCCATAAGCTCGCGGGTAAAGAGATCGCGCCAAATCTGCTCGCGTCCAATAGACTGCAGATGGCTGACAAAAATTGGCAGATTAAAAATGGCATCTAAACCAATATGGGTTTCCCAGCCCTCACTTGCTCTGGGCATCACCTCAACTAGTACCCGCCCATTGTGATCAAGATAGTTAAGTCCAAAGTTTTCTGATTGAGTTTCTATTTCGATTTTGGGGCCCATCAAGTAAAGCGGATGGCGCGAGGGAAGCTCCAAAAGCAGATCGCCCATTTGATATTCTTGCCAAAAATTTCCGCCCTCACTCTCAGCAACGGCCCCATCCCAGTCGTAGGCAGGTGGTTTGACTAGTTCCCGACGGGGTTTCTCAAGCTTTAAAAAGGGCATTGATAGCCCATCATTTAAGGCCACGCTGGTAAAATGGTAGGGTGCAAAAGCTACCAACCCTACAAAGAGGCACACAAATGCGCCTATAATAAGAGAGAGTAAAAAGGTTCTCATAGGATATGTATCGGAAACCTTCGCCTTTAGCTAAATGCCAGGATGGTACTTGTGAAGTTTAATTTTAAGATTTTGGCCCCTGCCCTGCCCCTGATCGCGCTCACACTCGCGTCTTGTATGGATACAAATAGAAATCGCAGCACTGCTTTTCAAACAACTAAAAATTCTAGCGCTAACACCAACCCTACCTATACCTACTCCGGTGGAACAATCTCAACTCCCACCCCCACCGCCACTGCCACAGCAACGGCTTCGACCACAATTGAGGATGCTTCTCATTGTACTTGGTCTACCAATGGGATTAATGGCTACAGTGGAAATCATCACCACGTAGGACAATATAATATTTGTCAGAGTAAAAGTTCAAAAGAGGTCATCTATGTTCAGATTAGCGATCCGATAGAAGATGCCCAAGTGTGCCTCATCCCCACGACCAGCTCAGGCTCGCGCTCAGTTTATATCGGAGAGGCCCGCTGTCAGATGCTCACTGACAATAGCAAGATTTATAAATTTCAGCTCTATAAGAATCGCGCTGGCTTTTCTGGCTACACCACTACTGGTGTGATCATGCTTAAGGATAAGGCCTATTTCTATCCGCCGCCGTTTTATCAGTACGTACTCTCGCCAGACGCCTATATTTTCTGTAATCAGTTTCTTGCTTCATACGGAGATAGCTCGTATTGCGAGTCATTTAAGTCCGTTGATCAATACGTCTACGTACAATTTTGATTAATTTTTAAGTGCACCAGAAATGAGCGTGCCTTGCTTGTAGGCGCGATGAATATCTACGTCTAAAGTAGGAAAGGCGATCACGGGAACCACCGCTTGAGCATCAGACCCTTCAGCAGGTTCACCCACCGGCATGCAGAGAACAAAATAGAAAAAGCTCACCGGCCCTTGCGCATGAGCTTTAATATAAGTGTAGATGGTGTCACCATCGTCATCTTTAAATTGGTAAATTTCATCGGGAGAACTCATCGTTGATTCGAAGAATTTCTCGTACATCATATAATCTTCAAACGGAATATCATGCGGAGAATGGCGATCGAGTAAGTCGGCAAGGTAGCTCGCTTTTTTGCGCTCAATCGACTCGAGCACCTCTGGTTCAACATCTACATTCTGGCGCTCGGGGCGGTCTTGCGCCTCGTGAAAAGCGTCTAGATTTTCAACCTTCTGACCGATTTCAAAGTGCTCTTTAAGTCGCTTATCTCGAGTTGTTGTCGCTAGCAAAATAAAGCTTGGGCGATGATCAAAAACGCTACAAAGAAGTATCACCCAATAGGGGCGATTGGCATTATCTCTTAGCTGAGTAATAAAGCTATAGACTTCCTCTTTGAGAATATTTTCAGAGCGCCAAACTTCTGAGGGTCTGCGGATAACCGCTTCCATATCTTTAGGGCGTCCTACAAACTCCTGGCAATCTTCGGCCGCTAATTTATATTGAGCGCGCAGATCGCGCTCAATATTTTCGAGACCCTCAATTAAGGGAGCGTAGAACTTTTCAATACAAGGCTCACTACAAAAACCACGTGGTTGCCCCTCTTCAACAAAGTAGAGATCATCCACCGTGGCAACTAACTTCTTACATTGTGAACAAAAGTAGATAGGGTCTTTGAAACTTTTGGTTTTACTTTTCTTTTCGATGAGTAGGCCCCTTCAGCTAGATATCCACTCTTAAAGCGGCGTAGAGACTATTGCCATAAATACCTTTGTGTCCCCACATTCTGGCGCTCACAAGATCTTGCTCTACTTTAGGCTTTTGAGTCCTAAAAATGGCGCCTAGCTCTAGATTAACAATGGAAGATAGCCCTAGTCTTGCAGCAGGTGCGACATATGAGTAAGAAAAGGACTGCGCAAGTTTGCCTTCTCCGACTTCACTTGACTCTTTCACTTTCACATTGGCCCCTTCGACAATAAATTGGATGTCATGGCTGACCATCCAGCCGGCAGAGGCGAGAATTTTTTGAATATTACCAATTTGTAATTCTTCCGTATCTTTAGGAGTCCCCGTGAGTTGATACTCAAAACCCAGGGCCAGGGCGAAATCATAGAAGCGCTTAGCAGTCTCAATGCCGACAATTTTATCGTCCCGGCTTGAGGCCACACCGTTAGAACCTTTAAAGGAATAGGCCCCATAAAGATCTACTGTGGCCGCATCATGACCCTTGCCAAATTGCAGCCAATTAAATCCCAGCTTTACAAGTGGGTTGCCGTTATCGACGCGCTCTTGCTGATCAACGCTCTCAGAAACCGAGTTTAAGCGCCAAAATGAAAGATCGATAAAAAGAGAATAAGGCGTTTGAAAGTGAGTCTCTATGCGAGCGAGGCTTGCATCTCCATGGCGCTCACCCTCTTTTACACTAAGCGCTTCATAGCTCATGGCCACTTCGAACATCCCAGAACTAGGCGCACTATTTTGCTTAATATTTGCGGAGCTATTCATCGCCGGCGCGCTACTTTTAGCAGGAGCACTCACTTTGGCGGGAGTGACGTCTGGTACATTACTTTCGGTATAATCGACAAGAGCTTCGGCACTAAAAGAGAATATAAGGGCCAGGCCGGCGGCCAGAGGGGTTTTAAGCTTAACGATTGCAGGTTTGTGGTTCATGTCATCATTCCTTTGAAAGCGCAAAATGCGTGCCCAATCCTAGGGCCCATGGTGATAATGATAACATTTTTTCTCCTATAAATGCCAGTCTCCCCAAGTACCCGAGCATAAAATTCAGGTTTAAAAGCGCCGAAGTCTCTGTGAAGACGTCAAGGAGCACAGAGAGAGCTGAAAACTTTACCCAACTACGATCGTGCTGGGCTTACAGGTACACTTAATTCAGGACAAACATACAGGAGGTATCATTTGTCACTGGCCAATCACCGCTCTGAAAAAAGTTTAAAATCGCTTATTGAAATGGGGACCAATGGTCACTACCCACTATTCTTTGATGAGTGGATTGGCGAACTGGGCACAATGAATCTCTCCCTCTCTGAGCGCGAAGGCTATAAGGCCAAGAGGCTGCTAGAGCGAATCAAAGAACACCGAACGATTGAGCGCCAAAAAGTTGTACTCATGGGTCTAACAGACCGCGAGCGCCAGCTGGTCATGAGGGCCTTTCTAAAAATGGTAGAGACCAAGATTCTCGACAAAAGACCGGAGCTCCATTGAGAAAAGAATGGTTTTATAAACTATTCATCCTGCTCGCTCTTGCCCCGATGGCGGCACTTGCAGAGTATCGCGTCTATCAATATGTAGTGAAATCCAAGCGCAACGCCCCTCATCCAGATAAGGGCTACGTGGTCACCTCCACTCTCGATCCCGTGAGCTATGTTGCCTATCACGGTGGCGACACCAGTATCAAAGTCGATCTGCTGCGCACTTGGATGTGTAAGGGCTATACCGGTGCAGGCAAGCCTCTTTGCGACTCTCCCCAAGAGAGAGCTCAGCGGGAAATTGAGGAAAGTAGCGTTGAGTAGTTCAAGCATCGAAGCCATTCGTTCAAATAATCAACGCCTCCTCTCGCGTGAAAAAGATGTGCAGGTCGCCCAAAAGGCAAGACTTGAGGCGATTAAAAATAAGCACCAAGAAGAGGTTCAAGAAGTTAGAGTTCAAAATGAAAAAGAACTCATGGATCTCCACGAAAGGTCCCAAGCAAAGCTTCTTGAAAATATCAACGAGCGCGAACAAAAACTGGCCCGTGGTCGGGAGGTCATCAAAGAAACCTCCGAGATGCTCGATAAAACGCGCCAAGACCTAACGACGCAAAAGCTGGCCGAAATTGAAGAACTCAAATTCTCCCAGAGTGATCGCTATCAACAAGAATTTCAAAAGGGACAGAGTTTGATGAGAGATATCAACTCTAAAACCGCCCACTCTGTGCAAGTGCTCAATAACGAGGTTGAAGACACGCTTCAGGCCCTCACCATGCAAAATAAAGAGCGCATCGATACCGTTACAAAACTGGGCGAGGCCCGCGCCCAAGATAAGTCTCAAGAGTTTAGAAGACTTGGGGCGTATCAAGATACTGAGTTTTCAAAAATTTTGCGCCAAAAAGAATTTAATCATCAAAAAGATGTTGATGAACTTGAGCGCAAGTTTCTAATTGAAAAAGAAGGGCGCGTTCAATCCTTTGCGCAGCAGAGGGACTTTAAAATTAATGAGCAAGAAGAGGCCTTAAAGCAACTTGATCGCTCCTTTAAAGAAAAGTATGAATCACTTGTGGCCAGTCACGAGCTGGTTATGAATAATCTCAAACGCCGCTTTGAAGCCGACTTTAAGGCCCAACTCGAAAGTGTCGCTGACACCAGAGCGGTGATTGAAAATAAAGGGGGAGATCCTTTTTATAGTGTCACCAAACTCTCTCCCACTCTCACTGAAGATGAAAAAAGCTATACTATCTCACTAGAAGTTCCCGAGCACGAGCGCGATCAAGTCAACCTTGCCGCCGACGGTCGTCAATTAAAACTGACGGTGGGCCGTCGTTTTGAAGAGCGCCTCGAAGGCCCAACGGGGCGAGTTGATAAAACAGTGCGCACCGAGCACCATACGAAGATTTTTGATGTCGCTCATATTGTCGATCAACGCCAAATCACACAGAGCTATCAGGATGGACTTTTAAGCTACAAAATAATGAAAGCTTAAGTTCTAATGCCAGGTCACTTGACCAGCTCGCCCGTTAACTTACACTTGCCTGTAACAGATCAGTAAACCTACGGGCGACCACTGGATATTTAGACCAGTTCCATTATACAATTAAATAAGTCACCCACGCTTGCGATAAGGACGCTATGAAAAGACCCCACCTGGTACACTTTTTGGCCATTAAAACCGATGAATTTATGGCCATCAAAGCGTCTGTGACCATGAAAGAAAATTTGGCCACGACCGGTGCTGAGCGCGACCTCAGCGTGGCAAGGTTTCCCATTCAAGAGTTTCGCCTACTGCGCTCTGACGACTTTGGAATTAAAATTGTCGCCCTCAATTCCAGTCACCACGAAATCTTTCGCAAGACCTATGATAGTGATAGCTTTGGCAACTTTAGCTTCAAGATTCCTATCACCGAAGAACTCAAAGACATTCAGGTCTTACAGGTTTACGAAATTAAAAAGCGCCAAGGCCTAGAACTCAACCTCGGCACCTATATTCCGCTGGTGATTCAAGGCAGAAAAAAACTTGTCGTTTGCGACTTTGACAAAACCCTCGTGGACACCAGGTTTTCAAGCACGCGCGAAATGGTGACCAGTCTCACGCGCCCGCTGGAATTTTTTCCAACGGTGCACGAGAGTGTGAAGATGTTTAAAAGCTATATTGAAGACGGCTTTCATCCCTTTATCCTCTCGGCGAGTCCTCATTTTTATGAAGACGCAATGAGAGACTGGCTCTATAAAAATGGAATTTACACGGCGGGCATCTTTTTAAAAGACTACCGCAAGGTCTTCTCTTTGTGGGAAGGTGATTTAACGCCCAAGGATTTAAAACTTCAGGGCCTCTATAAGCTCGGTCACCTCCTCGATATTCTCACCATGACCGGAATTCCAGATGAGCTGGTGTTAATGGGAGATAACTTTGAGTCGGATCCCGTCATCTACTTGACGCTCTCAAAAATTATCAGCGAAGATATTGACCCCTGGGCGCTGTGGAATAGGCTTAAAAATCACGATCTCTTTCAACTGACGGCCAAGCAAAACGGACAATTTCTCAACAAGATGTACCATCTGCACAATATGTTTATTCGTCACAAACAAAATGGTCGTGGCACTCGTCCAAAGCTCACTATCTACATTCGTAAAAAATTTCAAGAAGACAAGGTGACAGTGCCCGAATTTTGGCAAGACAAGCTCTCACTGATTAAGTCATTTGATGGCACTAGTAACCCGCCCGAACTGATGAATCCCCATGGACCTCGAGAGAGCTGAAAGAGAGTTAGGACAAAAGAAGTCCTGGCGCAAATAGCACGATATAGCCCAAGCTCAAATACAGGCCCATTTTATGAAAGCTTTTGGCGCGCTCACCCATCAAGCGCTGACTGAGAGGTAATTTCTCAAGCGGAGCACGCACTAACTCTAGATAGACTCGCCCGACAGCTAAAATCAAACAAAGAACCACAAGTTCTTGATTGCTGCCAGTTAAGCTCGCCTGTATCATAGAATTCATGCCATCTCCCTTAGTTCATTCATCAAACATTCCACTCATTACCCTTAACGGGAAAAAGAGCGAGGCCCTTTACTCGCTGGGTCTGTCAGAGAGCAAGAATTACCACTCCAATCTGGAGATGCTTGAGCGCTTGGTTCAGACAAAGAGTCCGGCGATCAATCGCATTCTGCAGACGCTGGGGCAAACGCTGCTCAAACAGACGCGCCAGAGTCGCCACGACTTGCTGGCCGCCTATGCCGAGGGTTTGGGGGTGAGCTACGAGAAGGTCGCCTTGGCCTATCTGCTGCCAGAGCTTGCGAGTTCTCTTTCAAAGTGGCTGCCGGGTCTTCCTATAAACCTACTGGGTTGCTCTAGTTTTCTGGCCTGGAGTGAAGTCAGTGAGTCGCCCTTTCACGGGCGCATTCTCGATTTTCCGCTGGTGGGAAGCTTTGATCGCCTTGAGCGCGTCCTGCACACGCGCTTAGACGGTGAGTTGGCCGTTTGTTCACTCAGTTCGTGCGGACTTCCCTTTCATTCACTCACCGCCATCAATGAGGCCGGCGTGACCATGGCCTTGCACCAAAAGTTCACTCCCAGTTTTCACCCCGATGGTGAGTCTATTTTTTCGCTGGCCAGTGATCTCATTAGTAGGGCCGCCAGCTACAAGGCGCTCACCAGGCTCATCAAGGAAAAAAAGAGTATCACCACCTGGAATCTCATTTTTACTTTCCCAGATGGCATGGCCACTTCAATCGATCTTAGTGGCGATCGATATACCGAGCAGACCTTTGATTTAAAAAAGGGCGAGCAATACCTTTGCAATTTTGCTGCAGTCCATAGGGAGCAGAGCGATCTCTATCGACCGCTTGGAATCAACTCCTATAATCAAATGCGGGCCTCGAGCGCTCAAAAGAAGTTTCAAAAATTTAACCAAAAAAAGTCAACTGAGCTCGACCTCTTAAAGCTCATGAGCACACTTAAGCTAAAAAAAGGCGAGAGTGCTACTAAGTTTGAACTTGACTGCTTAACGCCATCTAGTCTTCACACTGTGGTGATGAACGGCAAAAAATCGACTATTCATGCCAATTCTGGCATTGCACCCAAGTTCTATCGCTCACAATACGCAGTCATAGAGGCGAAATTGTCACAGGCGCGTGCTCGTCCTACCCTGACGCTCAAAGGAAAGCTCAAAGGACCAAGCTTACCCGAGCGCGGCTATCGCCACATCATTGACGCTCAAGTGGCCTATGATGGTCTTGATAAACACGGCTTTTATCATCACTTACAAATGGCCATTGGCTGCTTTCATGAACTTGAAATCAAAGTGATCTGTGAGTTCTTCTTTCAAATTGCTCTCTTTCTCGATACGACCCATATGAAAGAGCGCCACATGATTCTAAGCGAATTGGCGCGAATGAGAGATTTACTGCCGCCCTATCTGCGAGATATGTGCAGCCTCTATCTACTTAGACTCGAGCGCATCACTCAAAAGACTCATCAGAATTCAGCGGCCAAAATAAAAGAAATCTCTCACCCAGGGCTTGCCCTCATGGCCCAGGCCGAAGAGAAAATTCCCCCTCAATTGCTGGCCGCCACTTTGAGTAAGACCGCTGTCATTAGACTCGATCTGCTCGATGTGATTCACCCTCACCTGCGCCTAGATGGGCAGGGGCCAATTTAAGTTGGCACTCACTAGTTGAGCTAACTCTTTAAAACTTTGTACTTATCACCGTCTTAAGGCGCCCTTTTAGGTACGCTGGCAACCTTCGATTACAATAACTTAGAGGTGTTACCAAGTTTATTACTCAACTTTTAGCCTCAGCTTGTCGATAGGGAGTAGAAGACTCTCGAGACGGAGAATGTAATTGAAGTGTAGCTTTCGCCCACTCATAGACACAAAACAATGGATACTCTTGGTAGTGTTGGCCGTCTATTGCTTTGGAGTAGAACTCCAGGCCAAAGAGTGTGTGGATGTCGCAAAGTATCTCGATGACGTCCTATCTAAAAAAGAATTGCAAATCGCCTCTTATGAGCGCGCCTATCGGGCCAATAGCCCCACCTTCACTGCTAGAGAGCAGCGCTACACAAAGGCAGGCTATCAAAGTCTTGAGACCAGTGAGCGCGCTAAGATTATTAACGATCTAGTGGAGGCCTCTCAGGGAGAGAAAGCGGTCTTTGATTTAAGACTCAACTCACTGGCCGATGAACTTCCCCCAATGCTCAGGGCCAATCGCAACGTCCAGATAGTCGATCCTAAAATTGTTGATGGAAAGCTGATTGCTAAACTCAACGGCTCAGAGAGTGGACTGGCCCACACCATCGAACTTCCATTGGAGTCCATTGATAATTTTGCTTTTTGGAGAGGTGCTGCTAGAAGTGGTGAAAGACAAGTTGTGAGCTTTTCAGATTCTAGTGGGAAAGCACTTGAAGACTTTATGAAGTCGGTGGGCCCTAATAAAGCCCCGCAAGATTACACGCGCGCTTTTAAAGAGCTTGGAAGCGACTGGAATTATCAAAACGACATTTTGGCCGCCATCGAAAAGAAAGTGGCCAGCGGCACTCAACTCTCAAGAGATGAATTTGCACTGGCCATGATGGTCGAGCGCAATCGCACACAAGCCGCCCCAGCAAGGTTGAATGAATTACTGAGCGCCTATGACGCCCGAGTGGATGGTCTTAGAGGCTCTGCCCCTAATGCCGATGATCTACTCAAAGATATTCCCATGGATGCCTCCATGCGAGCGCGCGCGCAGCGCCTCCTCTCAAATGTAGAAGGCGAGCGTCTTCCTCCGGCCGTGATCACAGAGAGTACGAGCGAAGTCGCCCAAAGAGCGAGTGTTAGGGCCACCACAGACGATGGGCCTAGGGTCATCACTGATCAAAGTGCCAAACGACTCACTCCAGAGCGAGTGAAAGTTGACGTTGAAACTCCCAACGGAAGAATGCAAGGAGAGATTCTACACGCCAGTGACCCAGGTCCTCGCCCTGGGGCAAGAACTATTCCTCACCAAGCCGATGAGCCGCTCCAGGCCGCAGCAGGTGCTGATGATGTCGCCGATGCTTCTACAGATATCGCCACCAGAACAACCGTTCCAAAGGCCAGCGCCGCAGGTGCAAGTGATGAGGCCCTTCAAGCGGCGGGCGGAGCGGATGAACTCACTGAAGCCTCAACTGACTTGGCCACAAGAGCAGATATTGCCGACGCCGAAAATGTGGCCAGAGCGACCGATGATGATGAAATTCGCCTCATAACAGATCAAAGTCCTGAGCGCCTCACACCAGAGAGAATGCAAGTCGATGTCGACACCCCCGAGGGAAGAGTTCAGGGTGATCTCCTACACGACAGTGACCCAGGTCCTAGACCAGGCTTTAGAACGGTTGGTGATGAGGCCGCAGAAGGCACGACAGATGTGGCCAGAGCGAGCGATGACGTGGCCCGGGTGAGTGATGATGTCGCAGCCGCGGCCGATGATACGGGCGAAGGCCTCACCTTGATGGCGAGAATGGGAAATACGCTAAGCCGTTGGTGGGACAACACTAAGAATTTTGCAGCTAGCGTGCGTCGCAACCCTACTCCTGCAGTTCGCACGGCCACCACAGCTGGCCGCGTGGCCCATGCCGAGCCGACGTTACCTGAAAGAGGCACTGCCAGTGATGAAGAGGATAATCTAGATGACTCCCCACCTGAAGAAACTGCGCCCCCTCCTCAAGAAGAAGCGCCAGCTGAAACGGAGCCTCCACCTGAGGTAGCGCCGGGTACACTCAGCCCTGATCAAGCCAGAGAGGCCTTGGCCAAAATCAATTTGGCAGTTAACCTCAATGAAGAGACTCGTTTGCGTCCGACCTGGGAAGTCGTGATGGAGACCACGGCGCTAGAAGATACTCCAGAGTCTCAAGAAATTCTCAAGCAAGGCTATATGGAAGTCATCTGTCAGCAGGTTGAAGGCGTAAGCGAAGACTGCACTTTTAACGGCGGCGTTGGTGAGACAAAATTTACCAAGAACTATAAAAGACTTATTCCCCCTCAAGACTACCGCGTCGTCGTCAATTGGGTATACAAAGCAAGTGATGGCAATGAGCAGAGAATTCCTCAGGCCATTGCCATTCTCCCACTTGATTGTGATGACATTCCAGAAGACGACAGCGAAACACTGGTGGCCTGTGGATATGTAGAGGAAGAGACTATTCCTGAATTTAGAGGGGTCACCGGTCCTCAGCTACTGCCCATGCCACAGATGCCACAGCTAAGACAGCGCGGGGTCTACATCACTCCGGGATTTAATTAGAACTCTCGGCGCGCAGAGATTTCTCAAGCGCCTCAAAGCTTTTTTGCAGGGCCGTGAGTTTGAACTCAATGTCCTTAACGGCCCCTTCTTTTAAGCGATCCACTGACTTTTCTATACTCTCAATCGACTGGCGTGAGCGCGCGAGCGAGATTTTGAGTTGTCCCACCTCGCGCTCAAGACCAGTTGAAATCTCAGTTTTCACTTGCAATAGATCGCTAAATTGCACGTACGTACTTTTGGCGGCTCCCGAGCCTCCACTTGAAGTCCCGGGGCC
This sequence comes from Bacteriovoracaceae bacterium, assembly GCA_048264885.1. GTDB lineage: Bacteria > Bdellovibrionota > Bacteriovoracia > Bacteriovoracales > Bacteriovoracaceae > JBLWXV01. The sequence goes on along the minus strand of JBLXCO010000002.1, from coordinate 237,815 downwards.
CGCGGCGAGCTTTTGAACTTGGGCCTGAAGATCGCTGACAATTTTTTCGAGGCGTTGAATGCGCTCAACTTTGCCCAGACCTTCAACTTCTTCAGTGGCATCGGGCAGATTAAATTGTGCCCACCCTGGGCCCATGAAAAAAACAAACAAAACAAGGGTATTTAGATATTTCATAGGTTTATTGTATTAAATATCTGCCAAGGCGCGCTACGCGCAGCACCATACAGCCAATCCCGTCCCCTCTCACTTGAAGGCTCGCCCCATATTTGCTAGCCATAGTCCCCATGGAAGTAGCGCTTTTCCCACTCTCAAATATGATTCACTTGCCTGGCACCAACCGCCCGCTCAATATTTTTGAGCCCCGCTACGTCCAAATGGTCGAGGAATCCCTCGACAATGGCCGCCCCATTGCTCTTTGCCAGGGACTGCTTGAGGGCCAAAGCGCTAAGCACGGAGTGCTTCCCATCACTCACAATTACTATCAGGGAGTCGATCGCCTCTGCGGTGGCGGAATTCCCATTTTACTTAAGCGCCTTGATGACGGGACAATGCTCATTTTACTCACTGGTGAATTCAGCCTGACACTTGAAGAGGTCCTTCCCAGCGACACGCCCTTCATTCTCGCTAAATGCCAAGTGCGCGCAGAAAATCGCAAGCTCGATCCCCACTATCAATTCATGTATCAAAGAATGCGAGCAATGCTGATGCAAAAGCTCGATCGCCTGGTCACCCACCCCAGCGAGCGCGAGAGAATCCGCAGCGAACTGCATTCGCCGACCAGACTCATTGCCTATTACTGTGAACTGATGATGCCCATTAAGAGCGTGAAAGAAAAAATTCTTGAACTCACTGATGTGAATGAAAAAATTCGCCTACTCGCTGAGCTCAGCTTAAAAAGCCAGGGGCCCTCACTGGAAACTCAGTAGACCCCCCACACCCAAAGACGCTTTTTTACTGGGGTCTTCTCACCCTTTGGCGCAGGTCTGCTAGGCCGCAGGCGAAAGGCCGCTCCCTCATGATCGTCAGAGTCGGTCTTGGTGTTAGCGTCCATAGTGTCAGAGGCTTTAGGCGTGGGAATCAAAATAATTTGTTCCCGGGGAAAAAGGGGTTTTATGTTGAGTGCCATAGTCAATTATAGCACGAATTCTCCCCCGCCAAAGGGCCAGTAACAGCTTAAAATTATTAGTAATTGTCGAGGTTGACCTGGGCTTCCGCGCCGGCTTCTTGATCTGCTTCTTGATCTACTTCTGGGGCTGCCTCGCCTTCAGTGCCCGCCGCTTCTTCGGGGGCGGCCAATTCATCGAGTTGATCAAGTACTGAGGGTGTAGGGGTAGGCGTGGGCGTGGGCTTTTTCATAAAGCGCGACAAGAAGGCCTCTTTTTCTGAAGCATATTCTTGGCGCTGTTTATTGAGGCGCTCTTCTTCTTCTTTTTGGCGTTGTTCTTCTAGGGCGCGCTGGCGCTCTTCTTGTTCTTGTTGATAGGCGCGCGCTTCTTCGAGCCGTTTTTGTCTTAGCGCCTGAAAGCGATCCGCGGCCGATTGTGGGGCCGGTTGCTGGCCGCCCTCAGGAACGGGTGTGGGAGCTTCTGGAGGTGGAACTTCGGCCGCTTGTCCTTCATTTGGAGCTTGAGTCGCTGCTCCTGGGGCGACGGGATCTTCTGCAAAAAGATCGGGCGCTCCTAGTGAACTAAAAGCAATTAAAGCACACAGAAGTAAAATTCTCTTAAGTCTCTTAGTGACTAGCATCGCTTCCTCCCACAGTAACGATGATTAAAAATGAGGCTTTAAGGTCGGTACACCTTGTAGATGATACCACGTTAAATTCTCTAGGGCGCTCTCTAGGTCATCATAGGTCTCTATCAGCTCAAGCTGACCGCGAAGGAGATACTCTCCCAATGTCGCGCTCGGATCTTGCGCCATATTCTGATTAATTGCCACGGCCATAACCGCCGGTGGATGCCAGCTGATGTCGACACTGCCACCATAGTAAGCAACCGTACCGGCCGCGACTCCACTCACCTGATGATTCATAAAATTCACGCCCAAACGACCATCACTACTAAAGCGTCCATTTTGGCAGGCGACGTCGATGAGAACGAAATGACCGGCCCCTGAAGTGGTCTGGGCGACATCATTTAAGTCAAATTCACGGCCATAGACACTAGGCCAAGAGTACCCCGAGCCGTGGCCAATATAATTGAGCAGGTCAGTTCCTAGTTCGATTTTCTCCACTAAATATTCGGCCCCGGAGTGCGCGTGCGCCTGGAAGACTTCGCTAATCTCATGGCCAAAGCTCGCCTGAAGAGGCGCCGCCATGGCGCGGGCATATTCTACATCTGTGGGGTTGGTGCCTTCATCACTAGCAACCACAATTGAATGCTTGTGAGCGCGAGCACTTTGATAGGCGACAAATTTCTCGCGGTAGCGATCAATTTGATCGGCACTGGTCACCGCCAAGCGCGCTCCCATCACATCGGGAATGCGATCAGAGGCATCTCCCATGAGGTAGTACTGTAAGTCTGAAGGGGTTTGAAAATCAGTGGAGGTTTGCACGAGCTCGGTGGGAAAATGATCTTCATCACCGACCAAAAGAACATGGCCAAACTGCTCGCGCTCATAGAGGGATTTAAACGAGCGCTTGAGATCCCAAAAAGTCGGACCAAAATCTTCTAGCGTTTTAACAGTGACTTTAATTCCAGTCGCGCTCACGGCCTGGGCCAGGCGTTCACTGGCCTCAAGCCAATTGGCAGGGGTCACGATCACTAATTTTGGAGCGAGTTTTATTCTTTGGGGATTAAAGCGTGCTACTTCTTTTTGATCCACACGACTCAGGCGCACAGTCAAAGATTCATAGCGACTCACCACCCCCTCTTTAAGAGCGCTAGAGCGAAGCGTGAGCTTTGTGAGCGCAACTCCCCTAAAGTCTCCCAGTGATTGCAGCTCATAGGCGCTCAGCGAATCTGGGGCCACTTGAGTGAGACCCTTAACAGTATTGCCGCTACAGCGACAGGGCATGAATTCGGTGAGTTTAGTCTCGCGCAATCCCATCAGCTCTTGCCCGCGAGCGAGCACGCTCACCTTAAAATCTGCGGGGCTCCCCACAAAAATGAGTCCACCCTGGGAGCCCACCGGCACCCCCTCGGTATAGATGGGGGTCATATCTTCAAACTGGGCATGGATTTCGAGGGTTGATTGATCAATTTTTTTTATTGAAAAACCCGCCATGGCCAGGGGCGCCGAGAGGGCGAGAAACAGCACTGCAATTAAGCGCATAATAGACCTCATCTACATTTGAGTTGTGGATAAAATCTATTCGGGCACCAGCGTTAAAACATCAGCTCGCTCCTAAACCAATAAAAAGAGCGGAATATAATGCCTTGCAGCCAACAAAATAAAGCCTTTTTTCCTGACGATTTAGCTCACTTTATGATAGGTAAGTTCAAATTTTTTAGATTGCCCAAGCTTTTGTTGCTTACGAGTTTATGGCCCGTCCTAAGGAGTATTTATGTTACGCCGTATGAGTCTTATTACCCTTGCCCTCGTTGCCCTTGTTAACCTTAGTGCTTGTCAAAAAGACGCCCCACTTGGCTCACAAGACAACCCAGTGAAACTCTACTTCACTCCCTCAGTTGACGCTGACACCATTACTCAAAACTCTGATGAGTTTGTAAAATACCTAGAAAAAGAAACTGGTCTCTACTTTAAAACCGGGATTCCTGCTTCTTTCGTAGCTGTTGTTGAAGCCTTCGGTTCTGAGCGTGCGGACATTGGCGTGATGAACTCTTTTGGCTACATTCTCGCTCACGAAAAATACGGCGCGGACGCCAAACTTCGCGTGATTCGCTACGGCCATGATTACTACCAAGGTGTGATTTTGGCGCGCACTGATCGCGACATCAATGAAGTGAAAGATCTTCAAGGTAAGAAGTTTGCCTTTACTGATCCCTCTTCAACTTCTGGTTATATGTTTCCAAAAAAAATGATCCAAGAAGCTGGTGTTGAACTTGGTGAGCACGTCTTTGCTGGCAAGCACGACTCTGTCGTGACAATGATCTATCAAGGACAAGTGGACGCCGGTGCTGCTTACTACTCTGCTCCCGCTGAAGACGGCACCATTCGCGATGCCCGCTCACGTGTGATCACTCAGTTTCCCGATGTGGCCGACAAAGTAAAAATCGTCGCCATCACTGACAAGATCCCCAACGACCCCTTCGTGTTTAGAAAAGGTCTGCCAGAAGAAGTCACAAATAAATTTATTTCAGCTGTAAAGAAGTACTTGGAAACAGAAGAAGGCAAAACCGTATTTAAGAATATTTACAGTGTGGATGGCCTAGTTGACTCAAGCGATGCAGATTACGAAGGACTACGCAAAACTCTTGAAGCAATTAACGTGAACCCGGCTGAATTACTCAATAACTAATTTAGCGGCTTTCATTCGAATTGAAGTGGCAAGGAAAGAAAAGTGGAACAGATTCTCAAAGTTGAAAACCTTAACAAAGTTTATCCCAATGGCACCCACGCCCTTAAGGGAGTGAGCTTTGATGTAAAAAAAGGTGAATTTCTGGTTATCATCGGTCTTTCAGGATCGGGAAAATCAACCCTTCTTCGCTGTATCAACCACCTTCATGAAGCCTCACATGGTGAAGTTTATTTTGAAGGTCAAAGAACACTTGGTCTTAAAGGACGTGCCCTGCGCCGTCTCAGAGGCCAAATTGGGATGATCTTTCAACACTTCAATCTCATTCCCAGAAAGACCGTAATGACCAACGTTCTCTCTGGGAAACTTGCCGACACTGGCATTCTCGCCTCTATCTTTGGCATCTTTAGCGAAGAAGATAAAAAGCGCGCGAAGTCTTATATCGACATTGTGAATCTCACCGGAAAGGAAAATGCCCGCGCAGACAACCTCTCTGGCGGTCAGCAACAGCGTGTGGCCATTGCCCGCGCGCTCATGCAAAACCCAAAGATTCTGCTTGCCGACGAGCCCGTGGCCTCACTTGACCCGGCCACTTCACACTCGGTCATGCAGTACCTCAAAAAAGTTAACGAGGAACTTGGGGTGACAGTGATCTGTAACCTGCACTTTCTCTCGCTTGTGCGCCAGTACGCCACGCGCGTGATCGCCCTTAAGGGTGGAAATCTCATCTACGAAGGAAGTCCTAAGGATATTGATGAGAACTGGTTTAAAACCATCTACGGTGAAGAAGCTGTAGAAGTGACAATTGACTAATAGACTCTAGAGGATAAGCGCTATGTCTCAAGCACCAAGTTCACTCATTAAAACTAAGCCACAAGCACCTGGACTCATGGGCAGTGCTCTCAAGCCAACGCTGATTGCCGCCCTGGCCGACACACTCATCTGGGCCTACATTCTTTTGGTCTCCTACAAGATCATCTATGAAAAGCTAATCATGAATGTGCGCTACCCCGAGTTTAGCTGGATGCAGCCCACGTACGCACTCATCTTTGGCGCTATTGTGGCTCTCGCACTTTTCTTTACCAAGGCCTCTATTGGTCGCGCGGCCCAGGGACTCTACAAAGAAGATCCCAACGCCCTCATTTTTAAGCAGCCCTACACCATCTTTGGCTACTTCGTCATCATCATCACTTTCATCGCCGGCCTTCACATCACTCAGTTTTCAATCTCTGAGTTTTTCTCCAGCGCCGGTCTTAATGGTGCCAGACGTATTTTCTCGGCCCTTTTAAATCCCGATTTTACGATTTTCCAAGATGGACTTTTTGCGGCGATTGAAACCATTTTTATGGCCTTTATCGCCACCGCCATCTCCCTTCCTTTTGCCTTTCTTTTGAGCTTCTTTGCTTCGAGAAACCTTATGGAAGGTTCAAGCATCGGCATGGCCATTTACGGCATCATTCGTTTTTTCCTCAACGTTTCGCGCTCAATTGAGCCCCTTATCTGGGCGATTATTTTCTCAGTATGGGTGGGGATTGGTCCTTTCTCTGGGATGCTCGCTCTGGCGCTGCACTCAGTTTCTTCACTGGCCAAGCTCTACTCTGAGCAGATTGAAAATATCTCTGAAGGGCCACTTGAGGCGATCACCGCCACTGGGGCACACCCCATTCAAGTGGTTTGGTTTGGTGTTGTTCCCCAAATTGTTCTGCCCTTTCTCTCATTCACGATCTACCGTTGGGATATCAACGTTCGTATGGCGACAGTCATTGGTCTCGTTGGCGGTGGCGGTATTGGGACGCAACTCATGCAGTACCAAGGTATGGCCAAGTGGAATCAAGTGGGCATGCTCGTGATCATCATCGCCATCATCGTTTGGGTGATGGACTGGTCTTCTTCACGCATTAGAGAGGCCATTAAGTAGGATCTATTGAATCAACGACAAGTAAGAGCTACAGGTTACAAAGTCTACCCCGCCTCCATACTACTGGGAGTCGGGACGGGACTGCTCTGTAGCTTCTTTCTTTGGCTCTTAGAGCTCGCCACCAGCACGCGAAAAGAAATCCAATATCTTCACTTACTACTGCCGCTTGCTGGGCTTGGCGTGGCCTACCTCTACCAGAAAGTTCACAGAGATATTGAGGCCGGCAACAACCTCATTCTCGATGAAATTCACGAGCACAAGCGCGCCGTCCCCTTTATCATGGCACCCCTCATTGTCTTTACCACGGTGTGGACTCATCTCTTTGGCGGCTCTGCCGGTCGTGAAGGAAGTGCGGTGCAAATTGGCGGTGCTGTTTCAGACTTTGTCTCACGCCTTTTTCATCTGAACTCGAGTGAGCGACGCTCCCTTTTAATTGCTGGACTGGGTTGTGGTTTTGGCGTCGCCATTGGAACCCCCTTGGCGGGTATTATCTTTGGCCATGAGGTCTTGCGAGAAAAAGGGCTAGAGCTTAAAAATCCGCTGCCCACAATAGTAGCCTCTTCAGTAGGCGCCCTCACGGCCCATCTCGTTCACGCCCCCCACACTCTCTATCCTGCGCTCTCACCGCTGCCTCTTTCGCTTCACTACTTTGGCGCCGCTCTCTTGGCGGGACTTTGCTTTGGCCTCGTGGCCTTTTTCTTTTGCGCAACTCTTCACTTTTGTGAACATCGCTATAAGGCCTGGCACTTCAATCACCTATTGAAAATATTCATCGCGGGTCTCATCCTCGCTGCCCTCTTTCAGTTGAGTCCCGAGAAGTACCAAGGACTAGGACTTGAGACAATTATTACCTCACTGCAAACGAGTGCTGCCTCAGAAGTATTCTTGATAAAAATTTTTCTCACCATTGCTACTTTGGCAGTCGGTTTTAAAGGGGGGGAATTCACCCCACTTGTTTTTATCGGCGCCACTCTTGGAAGCACCCTCGCCGTTCACTTTGGTGTGCCGGTTGAATTTCTAGCAGCACTTGGCTTTGCCGCCGTCTTTGGGGCCGCCGCCAGAACTCCACTTGCTTGCTCGGTCATGCTGTGTGAGATTTTTCCCATCACCTATTTTCCCTATGCGCTAGCGTGCACTTTTATGGCAACATGGGTAGCAATCAGGCTTTCGCGGCGCTTTGATCACAACCCGCGACTCTACCGTGGGCAGAGGTAAAGTATTTATGGGACCAGGTGAGCGCAGATCAATTTTAACCACGCAAATGAAAACTCTCGCAGAGAGCTCAAAAAATTGTCAGTCCTGCAGCGGATTGTGCTGCACTTCTGTTAAAAATTCCATGCAGACCACTCAGCAAGAAACCAGTGATCTCTACTTCTATCTTAAAGAGACGGGAAGAATCACCCCTGAACTCATTGGATCGCTTAAAAAATGTGTGAGCGACTACCGCCTGGATAAATTCTTTGGCGATGGCAAGCGCGCGCTCAGAAAGACTTACACCTGTCCCTTCTACTCTCCAGGACCCAAAGGCTGCTCGATCCCGCCTGACTATAAGCCCTATGGCTGCCTCGCCTTTAATCCGACTCAAGCGGCAGTCACTGATGGAAGTGGATGTCAGTCTGATCAAGAACTCTTACTAAAAAGAGAACAAATGGCGGGTGTTGATAAAGTGGTTCATGAAAAGTTTTGGTGGGAAAAACTCCCGATGCCAGTGGCCCTTTTGGAGTTTATCAAATTCTATGGCGACCAGACTTCAACTAAGTCTTCAAACTCTTGATAGGTTGAATCAGCGTCTTTTGAGGCAAGGGCGTCGCCCTTTCCTTTGATAATGAGCTTATCTCCCTTTACTTCTAATTCAACGGCCCAGGCCGACTTAAAGCGGGCCACTTCCATTTTTTCAAGCATAGGATCGAGAATGCGAACTTGCTCGCCGTGCACGCCTTTAGTCCACACGCTCACAATGTAAATTTTCTCACTGCCTTTAAACTGTAGTGGAAAAACGCGCAGGAGTGCCTCCATAGAACTTTCACCACTAATATAATTGGCGTTTGGATCACTCTTAGATTTAGCGACCACCAAGGTCTCAAGCGAATCGTAAGAGCCTTTATAAAGATAGATCTCACCGAGCTCACTCTTGGCCTTTCCAAGTGGCACGAGCTCCTCGGCAAAAAGAGCGAAGCTAGTAAAAGACAATAAAAAGATCAGAACTAGCGCTTTCAATCTTGCATCTCCCGGTAACAGTGCATCGGATCTTGAGCTGAAGACATCTGCGACATACAACGGTGGCAGCGATCAAACATTCTTACATATTTTGACTGGTTATCACGATCATATGAAGTCACTGCGCGCAGGAGAATATCATTGCGTGATCCACCGCTGCGCTCGGCGCGCTTTAACTCGTCATTCATGAGGCGATAGAGCACTTCCATCTGCAGCGACACATCATCAGTAATTGAGTAGAAAAGCTCATCCATATTCTTGCCTTCATAATCTGAAGTGGTCGTAATGGGGAGTTTTCCTTGCTTATAGAGATTGCGAAAAGTGGTGCGAGTCATCTGCCCTAGACCACTTGCCGTCGACCAACGAGAACCACGCTCACGACACATGGTATAGTTCATCGACTGAGGATTAAGCGTTCCTCTGGTTTCAATAAAGCTAATACAAACGGCGATATTTGAGTCAAGTAGCGGGCTTAATTTATGTGGGTCAGATCTGCGAGTTGCTCCCACAGTCTCCGAGGTCTCTTTAATTCGGCGCAAACTAATATCGGCGTGTCTTCTAATGCGATCAGCTCGCTGCTCAAGACTGAGGCCACCCCAAATGGCGCCCCCAGGAACATCGTCATAGGCATTATTAAGTCGGCGCTGACAAAAGCTCTCTCCCCCGCGATCGTAGGCACTGCGAGTGAGAGTGTTTAGCCGATGCCAAGTGCCGGCATTGAGGCGCTTTCCTTCGGCCAAGAGTGTCTCTTCATCCTCACTCAGCGGGCGATCATTTATAGGCGCAGTTGAGGGAATATAAGTTGTGTCCGTTTCAGGTGCAGAGTCTTGATAGCGCACACGCGGTCTGGTCGGAGTCACTCTTGAAGTATTCCCACTGGCCGGCGCCTCATCTTCATCATCAATTTGTGAAAGAGAAACTATACTGCCTGGAATGGGGTCAGTGGCAAGAACACTATCAAAGGGATCAACGGAAGCGGGTTCGCGACCTGCACTATCGTCTTGATAGGCGAGCATATTAGAATTTCGCTCTAGAGGATCAAGCGGAACTGGATCATTAGCAGAGAGTGCGGCCACTCCATCAATGGGAGTGTTACTACTAGAGAAAAGTCCGGTGAGGCCACCGAAAATGGCCGAAAAGAATTTTCCAATACCTTCAAAGAGTCCAGCAAAGAAAGAGCCAAGACCTGCGAAAAAACCACCGCCTGAAGATGAGCTCGGTAGTAGCGTTTTATCTGTCGAGGGACGATCGCCATAGCGGTAGGCACTGGAGAACATCCGATCGGTCTCTCCCTGACGAGAGAGTGTGGCCAAATCGGGAGGGGTGTATTGACTGTCGTCAGTTAAACTTCCGGTCACCGCTCCAATTTGTCCTAGCAGTGACGAGACTTCAGTTGAGACCGCTGCGCCCGTAGGATTGGGTGGACAAGGCCTAGTTCCAGTAAAATCTTGACCAGACACACTAGGCACATGGCGCCCGACATAACTGGCCCAAGTGCGCGCGGCATTTGGAGTGAGATGCATTCCATCCACAGTGAAGTCAGTTCCAAGTTCACCTTTGAGTGAATTTACTGAACCGTCAATTAAAGTACAATTTACATTTTGCTCAGCAAGAGCTTCGGCAATGGCCTTATTGATAGCGACAACTTGCTCATCTCTTTTAGTCCAGCCTGGTCGACTAGCACTTTTATCTTCGCCAAAAGTTGGCCCCACCCATTGACACTGAGGCACATTGGGCGCCAAAGTTTCGAGCTTTGAGACAATAGTGGCCACTTGAGACTTAATTCTCTGCTCGTCAATCTCGCCGGCATAACCACTGGCCATGCCATCACCGAGTTGAATAAGAACTAAGTCTGGATTGTGATGTTTAAGTGCTCCTTCGAGCATTCCCCCAACTCGCACTCCTAGTAACTCGTCAGATGATAGTGGAGCAGTGGCCGGCCCATGACTGTGGCGGCCAATGATGGGATCAGAGCTTGGAGCAATTCCACAATCATTTCTTAACGCCTGGGCCGACATGGTACCCGTCCAAGTCGTAGCGTTGGCATTACAGATGCCATAGCTATGAACATCGTAGCTTTTATCAAGCTCTTCAAAGAGCCCTTCACCGAAGTCTTTTTGAGTTTGACTGTCACCAATCACTAAGACGCTAGGCTTGGTTTGAGCGTAAAGCTCTAGGCCTGAGAGTAGTAAGAGTGAAAGTGAGAGTTTTATCCATAGAGATTTTTTCAAAAGAACCTCTCTGGACAAGATTGTTGATTGCGCAGGCAATCTGAAACCACTGACTCTACTATTGGAGTGCGCTCAAAATCGGCAAAGACCGTAATACTTCCAGGTTTAGACTGAATCGACCTTGGCGCCACTCCCACTGGGGCCTGGAGCGGTTGGGATATATCGTTTTCAAGAAAGCTCATCAACTGATCGTCAACGATTTGAGTCTTCACGGCATTGGTGACGGGACTTGCTATCGCCGTCACTAGACCGGCCATGCCCTTTAGACTCGGAGAAAGTTTACTGAGGTCTGCTTCCACATTGACGCCTGCAAGCTTTGTATCAAAGCATAGTGCCTTTCCGCAAATTTGGGGACTAATATCAATGGCCACTTGTCCTTGATTTTGACCAATCCCTCCGGTAACGAGTTCATCGGCGAGGTCAGAGGTGAGCTTACAAGCACCACCGGCCAGTTTAGCAAAGGGGTACGCAATAGCATGAAAAAAACTCTGATGACGATTCACACTCATGCCGCAGTCTTTATCTGAATTAATAAAGCGCGACTCACATTTCACTCCATCGAGCACCAGCTGATGAGAGCCACGCGCACCATTCCACACCATTCGAGGCGGAAGCTCCATGCGACACTTGTGATCGTAGTTGGTCCCGCTTTGACAAGTGCGATACTCCTGACCGTAGAGACAGAAATCAAATGAGCCCATGCGCTGCATGCGCCTTAACATGGCATTAATCCCATCTATTCCAACGGTGGCCGAGAGATCATGGCCACGAGTGCCAGGTACTTCCGTGCTCATGCGCCCAATTCCCTCACGGCATAATTCAGGAAAAGTCAGCGAAAGCTCAGGGCCTCCGGTGCGCGAAGAAAAGAGTGAAGGAATGACTTCCATACTCATCAATTCTCTCTTGTGAGCAATATTGCGAGCGAGAATGCGCTCCTTATTTTGCAATTTATAAAGAACATTTTGTCTGGTATTTAAAAAGCCAGCATCGAGTCGCCCGTGGGGACTCTTACCTAAGAAGTCGGTGATATTAGTCATCAGATTACCTAGCCCTGCTTGTAAAAAGCGATGGGTGCGCTCGTCTGTGCTATTTTCAGCAATGGCGTCGGCATAGGCATCAATATTACCCAGAAAGGCCCTCGCTTGCTCTTTCACCAATCGATAGTCAGCTGGCGATTTAATATTATCAATGGCCAAGACTAAATTTTGCAGAGGTCTGGGCCCTAGCTTGGCCTCAAGCCTTCTCAAAGTTCCGTTATCAATTACATTTTGTAGATTAAATCCAGGCACATTCGTTCTGGCGCGGGCCAGCTTATCGCGATTGATAATCTCGCGCGCCTTTTCAAGCGCGCGGTTGGCGTGCTTGCGCGCTACTGGAATCAATTCCTTTTCGGCCGTTTTCGCAATCGCCGTCATGACCGGCGGATTGTTGGTAGCACTTCGATTGAATTTCTCTTGAAGGTACGGCAAAAAGCGCTCTCTTAGAAGCGACTCTCCCCTAATCGTTAAGCGATTTCCAATTCCCGCGATCCCGCGGTTTGCGGCCTTGCCAAGTTGAGAGACCCGATGCCCTACTGAATCGGCCACGCCAGAAATCCAAGACATAAGTCCGCCCTCATTGGAGGCGACTTCCTCTTCCGGCATGGGAGCGCCCATGATCTCAACCATGTCGTCCCAGACTTTTTCATCTCTTTGCACCGTCTCTTGATTTTCATCAAGTGCTAGATCGAGCTCCATGGTTCCCAAGTAATTGCGAAGCCCCGTCTTTGGAAGCTCCCCTTCACTAAGAGGTGGCATCTGACCTTTGATTGTGATGAGTTTTTCTCTCATCTTGTCGATATCAAAAAACTTTTCTGCGTTCTCAGGAGTGAAGTCCCCCATCATATTCCACAGATTGTTCCAGGAAAATTTCGTCGGGAGCTCGTGCCCTTCTTCCATTGAGTAGAGGGTGAGGTAGTTAAAGAGAATTTCATCATTAGTTGCTTTATTTAAATCAACCGCAAGTAAGGAGCGCTTAGACTCCATCACCACATCTTTAGGCTCTTCCCATGGAACGGCAACGAGTTCACTAAAGTCGCCATTGGCGTCGACTTCACCGGTGAAGCAAACTTCAGGCTTACTTGGCGCATCCCTTTTGATTCGGGCGCCGGCCCCTTTTTGCGAGAGCTTATTACCCCAAATATCAAATTCGGCATCAACCTTAATTTCCATTTCATCTACGGGAACGCAGACGCTGACATTGCCATCATCGATATCGACTTTACTAGGCCCAAAAGCGAGCTCGTCAAAGTGCACATTATCAATACTTGCTTTCATCCCGAAATTTGATTCATTACCGAGACTAAATTCCAACGGAAAGTCGGGAGACTTATCAATCGCCTCATTGAGTTCGGCGCGAATATCCACGGTACTGGTGATGGCATCAATGCCAGTTTCTAAAATCTTGGCCGCGCCTTGCTCTGAGATTTGAACGCGACCCACTTCTCCGCAAACGACTTGCGAAGTACAGGGATGACTTACATCGGCATAGGAGCTCATCGGGCCTGAGAGGCCTGATAGGACATAAAAGAATATTGAGGCCCGAAATTTGGGTATAAGTCGCTCCATCACACATTTTTATCGGATAAACACCAGAATTTACTTAATTCATTATCCGTCAAATATGATCAGGAACTGAGAATCTTTAAATAATCGGGAACTTAAATCAACTAAGGCCAAAAACCTACGCCTCTAAAAGAAGGCGCAGACCTCTTCAAGTGCCAGCGCGAGGCGATTTCTCATGTCGAGGGCGTCTTCATAATCGACCTTCACACTTCGCTCGGCGTAGCGGATACGATAGCGATGCTCCGGGTGGTCCCAGCTAATCTGGGCACTTATCTTGGCGCTAAAGGGGCGTCGTGGGTCCACGCTACCGATATCGACCACCAAGCGCTGGCCAATGGTGGCGTTCTTACCCTCTGCTCGGGCCATGGCAATAAGCTTAGGTCGCACTTCATCGTTGCCGAGCTTTAGACCTTTTACTAAATCCCCTTCAATGGACTCGGCGATAAAGAAACCATTTTCAATCTCACGGGCCTCGGGAGAGGCGCTGGCCGCAGTGGAGATGTAGCGATAAGCAAAGTTTGAGAGATTGTGACAGATAAGCGCCGCCAGGCCCTCGTGGGAATCTACCTGGGCGTGGGTCTTTGCCAAATGCCCTTCAATTTTTTGTGACTCATCCACTTTCCCCCCCCTTTGCTTCTCAATTGCTGGAAGCTCAATCTTAATGATAAAATGGGCGCTTATTCAACCCTACCCAAAGATGTATGAGACCTTTAGACAGTGAACTTCGCCCCATCATTGGCCCAGAGCTAGAGAAACTCTATATTGAGCTCATCAATATGCAGTACTGGGTCGCCGAAAATCAAAAGCGCATCGTCATTCTTTTTGAAGGTCGCGACACAGCGGGAAAAGGCGGCGCCGTCTTTGCCTTTAGTCAGTACCTCAACCCGCGCGGAATGCGCATCGTCGCTCTGCCTAAGCCCAACGATATTGAGCGCGGTCAGTGGTACTTTCAGCGCTATATCAAAGAGCTCCCCAACCCGGGTCAGATCTGCTTTTTTGACCGCTCTTGGTATAACCGCGCAGTGGTTGAACCAGTGATGGGCTTTTGCTCCACCGACGAATACCAGCGCTTTATGAAGCAAGTGAATCTCTTTGAAGAGATGCTTGTGGACGACGGGATAATTCTTTTTAAGTTTTGGTTTTCTATCAACGCTGAAGAACAGCAAAAAAGGCTTGAAGACCGCAAGGTAAATCCGCTGAAGAGATGGAAGCTCTCGACCGTCGATCGTATGGCCCAGGAAAAGTGGGAAGAATACACCGCCTTTAAGCGCATGATGTTCCAACACACTCATACAGATAAGTCGCCGTGGATTATTATTAACGGTAACGACAAGGGCAAGGCGCGCACTGAGGCGATCAAACACGTGCTCACAACCATTGATTACGAAGGCAAGGGGTCACAAAAAATTTCTCTCACCCCAGATCCCCAGATCGTGCGCGTCTTTGGCCGCGATCCGGTCGAGATGAATGTCACTCCACCAGACAAAAATGAAGCGAAGGATGATCAAGAGTCCTAAGACGCTTTGGGGTCAGTGAAGTTTAAAGAATCAAAGTCGCTCTCATGAGTGAACTTCGCCACTCCATCCACTTCACTCCAAGCTAAGCTGCGATAGAGATGGGCAAAGAGCTCAACCTCATGCCCAGTAAATTGTTGATGGACCAAGGCGGGCTCAATTTTAAGGGCCGCTCCCAACGGAGCTATGGGTATGCGAAGCACATAGAGATCGTTGAAGGCGCTATAAAAGCGCGCGGCCACACGCACGAGCTGCGCTTCATTGGAAAAGTGAATAAAGCCCTCACCCGCGAGCGAGGCCGGGGCATAGTTGCCAAGCTGACGAAAGGAATCCAGATCACTCTTGCGCAGTAAGTGATAAGCATAGATGTCATAGCCCGACTGATTCCCCGATTGATTCATAGATCCTCGCTAAAAGTCATTTGGCCGATTTTAGCAAAAAGCGACCTCTAAGTCTTCTCAAGCGGTGCCACTGAAGCTATGATGCCAGCCATGGGATTAATGTATGTTATGCCTGTCCAAGAGAGTGAAATAGACCGAATAGGGAAACCTAAAGAGGGTGGAATCATTCTTAAAAGCTACGGGCTACCAATGGTATTCTGGGGATATTTGGCCGCTATTTTAGTGGTGCTCTTAGCGATGACTGTCGCCATTATCGACCCCCTTAAAAAGCTCTACTACGGCGAAGACGCTCTCAATAGCGCCCTCGCCCTACTGGTTGCAGCGACCATGGCCATGATTCCAACCGCCCTCTTACTGGCCTATTTCTATGAAAAATGGATTTCAAAAAGTGGTGACAAGCTCACTGTGAGCTATCGCTTTTTCTTTATCCCAGTTTTTAAAAGAAGCTACCAGCTGGCCAGTGCCGACGCCTTTAGCGTGGGCCACTTTATGGACTCGCCCAATATGGCGCGCCTTCAGGGCCGCGAAGATATGCGCGGGTTTATGAATAAGGGCTACTTTGAACTATTTTTTAAGACGCAAAATGGACGCGAAGTCCTGCTTGATCGCCACTCGAGAAAAGCAGACCTCGAAAAAATCAAAGGCCTGCTCTCACGTTATTAATTTTAGCGTCTCTTAGGACGGCGACCGCCACCGAGTTTCTTAGGCTTATTTTCAAAACCTTTTTCCCCCGGTCCCTCTTCGGGCATATTTCTTGATTCCGGCTTCTTTGAAAAATCGCGGCGCCCAGTGCGAGGCTCATCCTCACCTGTGGCCTCTGCCTCGGCTTTCTTGGCCGCACCAGGGCGTCTAAGCACCGCTGGGGCCTTGCCAGTTTTCTTACTGCGACGACCTTCATCGCTGGCCTTATCGTGACCAGAAATATCAATCACAGCATCTCCTGTCAGATAGGTCTGACAAGAGAGGCGCTCTTTAGTGATGTGAAAAACATTACCAAGGAGCTGAATTTCGCCAAAGGGAGGCGGCGTGAGGTTGTCCTCTCCACTTCTCACTTTGATCACACAATCGCTACAAGTGGCGTGACCACCACAGCTCGATTTAATATAAACTCCCGCCTCACGCATAACAGTGAGGAGATCTTTATCACGGGGTGCCTCAAGGGTTTCACCTGAAGGCCATAGAGTAAGCTTGGCCATAAATTTCCTTAAACGTTGCGCTCTAGCTCGCGCTTAATCTTGTCGACAATCTTGCCTTTGAGCGGGCGCAGAAGTAGCGACACATCAAGATTCACTCCAACTGAAGCTTCACTGAAGTCTAGAGTCAGGGTGAAGCCCTTTCCCTTTGCCGTCATTTTCGAGGCGGCTTCATCATAATTGATATCGGCCTTCACTTGAAATTTTTCAACATATTCGGGAGTGATCTTGGCCTTAGCGCGGGCAAAGGCATCATCTTTATCTTTAGCTTGGTTATATTTTACAATTGCGTCCACTTCATCCTTCCTTGATTTAGTTTTTTCCAGTTGATCCAAAACCGCCACTTCCTCTAGCGGTCTCAGTGAGCTCACTCGCCTCTTCAAAGCGCGCCTGCCACACTGGACACAGAACGAGCTGAGCGATGCGATCACCGTGGGCGATCACTTCTTCTTTTTGTCCTAGGTTGCCAAGAATCACCTTCACTTCACCGCGATAGTCAGCATCAATAGTGCCAGGAGAATTGACCACCAAGAGTCCCGTTTTTAGTGACAATCCTGAGCGCGGGCGCACTTGGATTTCAAAGCCAACGGGAATTTCAAAGGCCATTCCCGTGGGAATGAGCTTGCGCTCACCGGGAGCGAGGACGATTTCCTCCCCCTCGCCTAAGCAAGCGCGCACGTCCGCGCCGGCCGCACCTAGCGTTTCATAGCTAGGCAGCGGAAGGTTTGGATCAAAGTGAACGAGTTTTTGGACTTTAACGACCGTCTGACTCATGGTCCTCTCTTAAGAGTTTTTTGGCTCTAGCGGCTTCACAGCTTTAGCTGAAAGCTTGAGACGTCCCATGCGATCGACTTCAACCACTTTAATGCGGATGATGTCACCTTCGGCAACGTAGTCGTTGATATCGTGTACGCGCTCATCAGAAATTTCTGAAACGTGAACAAGACCTGAAACACCAGGAACGATATCAACAAATGCACCGTAATCTTTAATCGTGACCACTGTGGCGTCGTACTCAGAGCCAACTTGTGGGCCAGTGATTTGAAGGGCGATGGTATCGATACAGTTCTTAAGAACAGCTGGGTCAGTTCCAATTACGCGTAGAGTGCCGTCTTCTTCAACTTCAATAGAAACTTGGAATTCCTCTTGAAGCTTCTTAATGTTCTTACCACCTGGACCAATGAGGGCACCGATTTTGTCTTGATCAATTTTATAAGACTCAATACGTGGTACACCTGGCTTGAGTTCAGCGCGTTTTGTGTTGATGGTTTTTTCCATCTCACCAAGAATGTGAAGACGACCTTCACGAGCTTGGGCAATGGCCTTTTCCATGATCTCACTAGTGAGACCAGAGATTTTGATATCCATCTGAATCGCCGTCACACCTTTTTTAGTGCCAGCAACTTTAAAGTCCATGTCACCCAAGTGATCTTCGTCACCAAGAATGTCAGTGAGGATTTTGAAGTTACTTCCATCAGTCACCAGACCCATGGCAATGCCGGCAACAGGAGCTTTAATAGGCATACCTGCGTCCATAAGGGCCATTGAACCAGCACAAACAGAACCCATTGAAGAAGAGCCGTTACTTTCTAGAACCTCACACACCACGCGAGCAGTGTATGGGAAAGCCGTTTGATCGGGGATCACTGCTTTAAGAGCGCGCTCAGCAAGGTTGCCGTGACCTAGTTCACGACGGCCAACACCTCTCACACCGCGAGCTTCGCCCACCGAGTATGGAGGGAAGTTGTAGTGGAGGTAGAAGCGGTCATAGTTCTGGCCGACAATGCGATCTGACATCTGCTCACCAGAAGCGCCGCCGATAGTGACAGTTGAGAGAACTTGAGTCTCGCCACGAGTAAAGAGTGCTGAACCGTGGGGAGAATGAAGAACGTTAGTTTCAGTTTCAATTTCGCGAACTTCAGTGAGCTTTCTGCCACCAATGCGCTTTTCTTCATTGATGATGTCAGCTCTCATCATGTTATAGAGTAGCTCATCAACTGATTTCACAGCGTGCTTTTTAAAGTCTGATCCCTCTTCAAGACCAAAACCAGCGGGGTTGGCCTTCATGGCAGAAGCAACCGCAGCTTCAAGATCGCGAGTGGCCTGCTGGCGCTCCATTTTAGGAACGATGGAGAGCAGTGAGCGAGCGTCATTAGCAAAATCGGTAGTCACTTTATCCATCAAAGCCTTATTGGGAGCAGCAGAGATGAAGACGCGCTTTTTGCGGCCAAGTTTTTCACCGATATCTTTAATACCGGCAACGAGTTTTTTAATTTCTTCGTGAGCAAAGCTGATGGCCGCAAGGACTTCATCTTCAGGAACTTCCTTGGCCTCACCTTCAACCATCAAGATGGCGTCAGCTGAAGCGGCAACAGCGATCTCTAGATCACTTTCATGAAATTGCTCAATGGTTGGGTTTAAGATGAACTCTCCATTAATACGACCTACTTTTGCTGAAGCAATAGGGCCATTGAAGGGAATGTCTGAAATCGTCAACGCGGCTGAAGCACCAATGCCGGCGAGAATTTCGGGGTCCCCTTCTGGTGAGTAAGACATCACCGTGGCACTGATAACAGTGTCAAACATGTAGCCTTCTGGGAAAAGTGGACGAAGTGGACGATCAAGCAAACGCGCGTTGAGTGTCTCTTGAGTTGTTGGGCGACCTTCACGCTTGATGAAGCCACCAAGGAATTTACCGGCCGAGTAGAACTTCTCAGTGTACTCCACAAGTAGTGGGAAGAAGTCTTGTCCGTCTTTCATTTCGCGAGCAGAACAAGCTGTCACGAGAACTTGTGTTCCGCCACAGCTTACCAGTACAGAGCCATCGGCTTGCTTAGCAAGGCGATTGGTTTCGATCGTAAGTTCCTTACCACCGTAGTTAAAAGTAAAAACTTTTTTGTCATTTAGCATAAAACATACTCCTTTATGCGCTTTTAGTTTTGCACGGACGTCTGCACTCTTTATGAAGCAAAGAGAACGAGGCTTTGGGCCTAAACGATGAAAAGGAGTAAAAGGTAGGGTTCGATTGGCCCGAGAGAAATTTAAGAAATAATTCAGTGCTGAGGGGTCTCAACACTCAAGTATCCCCTAAATTTCTACAGGCCTTGATCTTCTCTTTTAAACTCTTAAACTAAGCCTTTGACTTCGCCTTTTCTTCGAGTTCAGAACATCCAAGCGTTGTATCTATTTTAAAGTATTCCAAACAAAAAGGGGAACTCGAAAGTTCCCCTTTTTTTCTCTCGATTACTTACGTAGACCGAGTTTCTTAATAAGTTTTAGGTAGTTTTCTTCGCTACCTTCTTGCACATAGCGCAAGAGACGCTTTCTTTGACCAATCATCTTGAGCAGACCACGGTTTGAGTGGTAGTCGTGCTTGTTAGCGTCAAAGTGTGGCTTAAGGTTGTTGATACGAGTTGTAAGGATAGCAACTTGAACAGCTGCACAACCAGTGTCTTTTTCACCTTTACCAAATTCAGCGCCGAATTCTTTGATGAGAGCTGTTTTCTCAGCAAGAGTAATCATAAAATCTCCTTTTTGACTTCACGTCAGGTATAAACCATGACCCCAGCAATCGGTGGGGGAGAACCCACCAAACCCCGAGAATCAGGTCGAAAATTGTGAGAGGAATTTATCTTAGATGCTCAGACATGTAAACCCTGAGTGAATTAAGGAGGCGCTCTTCGATCTGGCGAATCCTCTCACGCGATACGCCATATTCGTCGGCAATCTGCTGCAAACTCTCCGGGGCCTCTGAGAGCAGGCGCTTTTTAAAAATATCGCGGTCGCGCTCTTTGAGCCCATCCAAAAACTCAGTGAGGTTTTCCTTTAAGATTTCAAGGCTTTGGCTATCGGCGAGCTGGTCCACAAAGGAGCTCTCTTCATCACTGAGGAGATCCCCCAGCGTGGTCCCACCGCTTTCACCCACCGGCCTATCCAGGCTAATGTCTCCGGCCGGGCCAGAGAGGCGCTGGTCCATGGTGATCACCGCCTTTTCACTGACGCCCAAATTATCGGCGATCGTCTTGGAGTCGGGGTCAATTCCCATCGCGAGTAGGCGATCCTTTTCGCGCAAGAGATTGTAGAAGAGCTTCTTTTGCTCGTTGGTCGTTCCGATTTTCACCAAACGAAAGTTATCGAGAATAAATTTGAGAATATAAGATTTAATCCACCAGCTGGCGTAATAGCTAAGCTTTGCGCCCTTATCCATATCAAACTTAGAGACCGCCTTCATCAGACCGATATTGCCCTCTTGGATGAGGTCCATCACATTTTGGTAGGCCTTGCGATACTCCATGGCGATCTTCACCACCAGGCGCAGGTTGTGGAGGACGAGCTTCTTGGCGATTTCGATATCCCCACTCTCACTAAAAGCCTTTAAAAGCGCATTTTCCTGTTCTTGAGAGAGCAGTGGATAGCGCCCAATTTCCTTGAGGTAGGCATTGAGGGGATCAACCCCCGAGCTTGGCTTATAAAGTGCGACATCGGTGGTGAAGTCGGGCAGCGTGAGGGCGTACTCCTCGCTTTGAGCTGAGTCTGAGTCTTGGTCATAGGAGAGCTCAATGGCCTCATCGTCATCGCTTTTAAAATCACTGGCAGCGTCTTGATCTTCGGCTTCGTCTTCGTCGTAAATGTCATCAAAGGAATCGAAATCGTGCGAGGATCGGCGCTCTGACTTTTTGGCCGCCTTGGGATCATCGTTAATGATGACCTCTCCCTCTAGCACCTTAGTAGACTTCTTATCGGAACTCACTCACTCACCTCGTTAATGACCACATGGTATAAGAATCTAGCGAGCTGTCAAATGAGACTTGGGCCAGACTTTTAGCGCTTTTACTCTAGCGCCCGGTTGTCGTCATCTTCTTTTTGCAACTGACTTTTGGCCTCTTTGGCACGCGCTTCTCGCTCTTTACTGGCGGCCAGAGAAAGGGCCAGATCCTCACGAAAGAGATCGCCTTCGCGGATGGACTTTTGGATGAGAAATTTATCGCGCAAAGCTTTAATGGCAAAGAGCCCGAAGTTTAGTCTCACGGGAATGGCAATCTTCGCCTTTGAGTCGCGCTTAAAAGGACTTGAATTCATCAGCCCTAGCTGGGTCACCAATTCGTCGGCCACCAAGTTCGTTAGCTGGGGTGGCCACAATTCTAGCTTTAAAATTTCAGCGCCCTGCTTGAGTTCCTGCTCAAGCTCGGTCGCAAGGCGTTCAACCAGATTATCGCGCACCTTTGCACCAAGTCCCACGGAGCCTTTCCACTCAAATTGAAGCCAAGCTAAAAAGCTCTCAGAAATATTGAGCGGAATATCAATTGAGAGTTTTCCGATCGACTCATTCATGCGATCAAATTCCCCGAGATTGACATCGATCACCGCCCTTAGATTTTTATCCGAAGGCTTCCAAAATAGGCTGCGCTCTTCAACTTCATAAGCGATGGGCTCTTCGTAGGTGAGATCACTAAGGCCATAGGCAATTTGCTCATCGGCCCAGCGACTCACTTCGCGGCGATAGGCGTGATCAACAAGATTTTGAATTTGATTAAAGCTCTCAGAATAGAGCATCAGATCGGGAATGCCCGTCCACAGTCCAACCAGAGAAGCCTTCATCAGGGCCTCTTCATCTAGAGTACGCTTATCCATAATCTCTTTAATCTGGGGAATTTGATCGCGGCGCTTGTAATCCACATCGCGCAGGTCTTCACAGTAGAGACGCTCAAGATCATTGAGCAGGCTATTGCTGCCAATACTGCGGGGAAAGCCCTCATTAAATTCCTTATCAGAGCTCGCCCGGCGACAGATGAGGTTCTTACAAAGCACGCGCTCTTTGGAGGGCGACTTCACTCTTTCAATTTCATTCTTCTTTTCTCTGAGGGCCAAGTCCATTTGCGACATTGATCTAAAAACGTAGGACATAACCACCGGATCTCTGACTAAAGGAACCAAGAGTCTTAAATTAAAGACATCCCCAGACCAACTACACACGCTCTTAAAGAGCTCGCTCCAAACATAAAACTCGCGATCGCGAATCATATCGAGATTGGCACTCTCACTAAGCCCCTGGGCAAAGAGCGGATTGTCTCTAATATCGGGTGCCTCCCATTTATAGCTTCCACTTTCAAGGCGCTCAAAGCGATTGAGAAATTGGCGGCGCAACTCGCGGTGAGAAATGATGGTCATATTGGCAGAACAATAGGAGCCAATCATATAATCCACGTAGGAAGTGAATTTTGTTTGCCCCACCCCGCGATCAACGGCGCTCTTAGAGAGGGCCGAGATTAAGTGATCAAGCGCGTAGTATTGAAGACTCGCCAGCACTCCACGCTTGGCCTGCTCTCTGTCAAAAGGAGTGGCGTAGCGAACAGGGCCTAGGGCATGACAGCGATTGACGAGGTTCTCGCCCTCTTCAAAAAATCCACGATAGCGCGCGAGTTGAGCTTTATAGAGAGAGCCCTTTTGACCGCGAGAAAAGGCGGAGTCTCCAGAGGTCATTAAAAAGGGTAAAGGGTCTTTTGAGAGTGACTGGTCTTCTAAATTTCCGAGCAACAACCCTTTAAGGGGCGTTAGCGCCTGAAGCTCCAGCGGCAAAAGTCCTAGTAAAAATAGAACAAAAACCGCTTGGAGGGGCGGAAAAAATGTCCGGTGTGATTCATACCTCTTTATCATCTTGAATCTTTATCGCCCAAATGACGAAAGGTATTGAAAAGAGAGGTTACACTTGCGCCTAAGCAGCAAAGTTTTCCCACAATTTCCATCTTTGATGCTCAAGTTTATGCAGGCAGTGCTCTTTAGCGCCCTTTTGCTCACCTCTCATTCCCACGCCGATGTACTAGAAGAAATTATTAGCTGGGAGACTCTCACGCGAGATGAAGTCGAAGAGCTCCTGGTGAAAACGAAGCTCACAGAGCGCGAGGAAATCACTCGCAGCCTCATCTATGCCAAGGCCTTTATCCTGCAGGGTGATCTCGAGAGTGCGGACTTTCTGTTAAGAAAGATTGTGGCGCCTGAAAATCAGCTCAGTTTGATTAAGTATCGCTATCAGGCCACGATTGCTTTTTTGCGTGGAGATTATAAAGAAGCGCTAGCAAAATTAGATCACCCCTTCTTTAGCCTACCTGAATATTACCGTGAAATTTGTCTCTTGCGCGTGCTCTCACTCATGCCAGCAGGCCCTGGCCCCACTTTGTCGCGCGAACTTTCAAGTTGCAATGGAGCTTCGCTCATTTATTCTGAGACCAGTGGTTTTTGGCTGCGCGGACTCGATCTAGTGATGCGCGCAAAATTTGAGCGCTTTCCAGGGCTTCGAGGAAATGATGCCCTTGATTTAGCGGGAGACCCCGATCTCTTTAGAGCGTGGTCAAAGCTGGCGCTCTTTTCCAACATGGAAGAGACTGTGCTAGCGCGCGTCTCAGAGTTTCCCTATGGTGTTTTTGCTTCAAAGAGTAATCGTGAAATCTTGGGCTTTCTCTACTATCGCACGGGCAATCTCTCGGAAGCCTCGAGACTCACTGAAGACTTAGAGGGGCCCAATGTTGAAAATATCAGAGGAAACCTGGCCCTTAAAAAACAGGCCTATGAACTGGCGCTGGGGCATTTTCAGCTGGCGCTTAAAAAGAAAGACAACTCTTTAAATGCTCTTCAACGTGCGCTGCCACTGTCTTGGATTCTCGGTCGCTACGCTGATGGCCTCGACTTTATCGACAAAATTAGCTTTGCCAATCTCAGTGCCCAGAAAAAGCTCTTTCTCAAGGCCGCCTATACCTATGCTTCAGGTCAAAGAGATCTCGCAAGCAAGATGATTGAAGTGATTGAGGCCGGAGATAAAGATGGCCTCTCACTAGAGATCCAACTCCTCTCTCTTTCAAGCTCTATTCACACCAAAAATAAAAAAGAGACGCGCGACAATTCGCTGCGCGCTTGTAGAAGATTTGATGGGATTGCCTGCTGGAGTCAGCTCGCTCACTTTTATTGGGATCACCTGGGAATGGTGGCAAGAAGGCAAGAGAGTGTGCTCGCAGAGACAGACGTCAAGGCCAGTGTCTCCGCCCTGGTGAGCGGAAGCACTATTAAGCCGCTAGAAGAGCGCGTCTATATCGACCAAAAAGATATTGAAGAACTCGACGGCAGCGCGCTGGATGAAATTCTTAAAAAACACGGGCCACGCTAAAGAGAAAGACGGATCTTGAAAAGCTCTGATCAATCGATTCTCTCACCCCAGTACTGCTATAGCTTTGACCTTGATACTCGTAACTAAGTCCAAACCCTAGCTTCTGCTTATACCACCACCATGGTCCCGTTCTAAGGCTATAGCCAATTCCAGAGTCAATACTGAGGAGCTCCTCATCTTTACTGAGGGAATAATTTAACACAGCGTTGGCGCTCCACTTGAGACGGCCAGCGAAGGCCTCAAACAAAGTAGCGTCAACACCTGCAAAAAAGTGAGACATCGTCGCGCGCACAATTTGCGCCGAAGCGGCATTGTTAATGGTTTGAATATCGAGAAAATGCCTTTGATCAAGCTTCACACCGGCCAGTAGTGAAAAGCGCGAAGTCAGCAAGCGACTGGCGCCAAACATCAAGCTAAAGAGTCCCTTGGATCTCATGGTCGCATTACTTGATTCATACTCGGCACTGGAGTAGCCGATTTCGGCCATGGCACTCCACTTCTTATAGGACTCAGAAACCCAGCCCAAACGAAAATCGGGTTTACTACTCGAATCAAAATTTTGAGTGCTACTGGGTCTTGTCGCCTCGAGCGAATCACTGCGCAGACCAATGGAGACCTCAAGGCGCTGTCTATTGGCGAGCTCACTGCGTGAAGGAGCACTCTTGACCACACTTAGAGTCTCTCCAGCAGAGCTCTTAAGACCGTAGAGAACACCCAAGTTAAAGGACTCTTTGACTGCGAGCTCAAGTGATTTTGAGGCCGAGAGCTTAGTAGTGTAGCCATACTCTTCAGAGGGCACCAGTCCTTCTGGTGGTACCAATTGGCCAGTCTCTCCATCGAGTAAAAAGAGCTTACCTGGAAGATAAATTTTGCCCGTATTATCAAAGGCCGCATCGACTCCCGGTGAACTATAGAGACCACTCATCAAATCAATGAGGCCCCCCGACTTTGGAGCAAAATCCTTGGTGGCCGGATTGTAAATTCCCTCTGGCCCCTGCTCTGGAATCGTGGGCCACACTCCAATTTCTTTTTCATTATAGATATTGGGATTGACGATCTTTAGCTTTGACTTAGAAGTTTTGAGAGTGAGCTGGCGGTTGAGCATGAGGTGCTTAAACTGTAGCGGATTAATGGCCGCAGGCTTAGAGACCACGCCCCAAGCGGGAATGATTGATGAGTACTGCCCACTGTCGACGATGACTGCTTGATCTGAGGCCAGAATGTAGGAGGCCTTTTCATCAATTGAAGTGAAGGTGTGCTTTCTAGGTTCAAGGAGTGGGCTATTATTATCGTCGCGCTCGATATCAGAAAAGCTAAGCTCATCAAAAATGGCCTTGGATTGGAAAGCATCACTCGTGACCGCAACAAAGCGGGCCTTGCCAATAAAAGATAAAACGGAAGTCATCTTAGAGTTTTTAGCAGACATCACTAGTATATCGTCGCCTTGCACGCCAACAATTCCCACTGGCGTAAAGATAAGCGTTGGGTAGTGCCCCACTCTAGTGGCCGCCTGTCGATAGCGCACAAGACCTTTTGAGAGGGTGAGAATGATGGGCGCCGATTCCTTAATGCGCGAGAGCTCCAAAGTTGAGTGCGCCCCAAGCACAATCACTTGTCCGCCAGGTAACTCAATCTCGGCCGATTGGGTGGAGTAATTGACCACCGCTGCCCCGGCGGGAATCAGCTCGCCGCGGTTTTGACTTTGAGTGATTTGCTTACTGCCCATGCGACTAAAGAAGAGCTTATCAGAAGGAACTAAGACCTTGGCCTGTTCCTGAGCGAGAAGATTTCCTGCAGTCAGAGTCAATAAAGTAGCAAGCACAAAGCTAAGAGTGCGAAAGTGAATCATGGCATCCTCTAGGAAGTTATTTTGTTTATTTTCCTAGAGGAGAGCTTTCACGTCAATTAAGACTTCGTGACCGGCTTGAACTCTCGCCCGTTATGAACAAAGACGAGCTCTTTGCCCTCTTGCTTTGTGGCAATATTCACGGGTCGCTTCCAAATGGCAAAGATATTCTTGAGCGTGTCACTAGCGTAACCCATGTCCAGATCGACGCCCTGGTGGTCGTGTCTGAGGAGAAGCTCGCCACGATTTTGATAATTGGCCGACTCAATAGAGATCAGCGGCTGACCAAAGTTGGTGAGCGAGAGCAGGAGCTTTTGCTTGATCGCCTCAAAATCTCGGGTGTCGATTTCAAAACGCGCTGAGCGCGGATTATATTTATAAGTAAAGAGCTGCTGGCGCTCACAGAATTCTTGAGTGAAGAACTCGTCAATAAAGGTGATGTCGTTGTGAGACTTTCTCACATCAAAAATTTTCTGGCGGCCTAGATTGGTTTCGCGGTTCCATCTGGCCTTTAAGGCCATGTCTTGGCAGTCCTGATACTCTTTACCAAAACGCCCAGTATCCCAGCGATACTCGATATCTCTAAAGAGCTCGATCCCAATCTTATAGGGGTTGATATTCTTTTTACCCATCGCCATAACACCGGCGTGAACGTCAGCGAAGTCGACGATCTCACTCGCCTTACAGGCGTACTCGGTCATAATCTTAGAGTGCCAGTAACTCGCCCAGCCCTCATTCATAATTTTGGTGAGGCGCTGCGGGAGAAAGTAGTAAGCTTCTTCGCGCAAAATACCAATCACATCGGCCTGCCACTCTTTAAGAGGTGCATTCTCTAAGAGAAAGAGCATAATATCGCGTGAACCTCGCCACCCTTCGGCGACGTCTTCGGCCTCGTATTTTTCTTCAACTTTGACTTGCACTTCGTGAGATTTTTCCCAACGAGACTTTGAGCGCATAAAAGAGCGCAACGCTTGGGAGACATCCTCATCCTCACTCATGTCGGCTTCATCAACCGGCTCATCTCCGTGCCACTTTTTAAATTGCTCCGGGCCATTAAAGAGAACGTTGATATCTAGCAGGTTTTCAAGCGAGAGCACTTGATCAATAAAGGCTTCCACTGCGTCCTGACCAAAGCGGTCCATATAACGACGGATTTTAGTGCCATGGTTGGCCATCACATCCATCATCTTGCGATCAGTGCCTTTAAACCAAGAATTATTCTTAAAGAAGTCGGCGTGGCCAAAGACGTGGGCCATCACCAATTTCTGATCCACGATTCTATTTGAACTTAAAAGATAGGCATAAACGGGGTTGGTGTTGATTACCAACTCGTAGATTTTCTGAAAGCCGTAGGTATTTCCCTTAGAGAGTTGATCGTATTCCATCCCAAAGCGCCAGTGGGGGTAGCGACTGGGAAAGCCACCATTGGCCGCGAGAATACAGACCGTATCGTAATCGCATACTTCAAACATCACGGGGTAGAAATCAAGTCCCAAATCCACGGCAACTTTTGTGATTTCATCTCTTAATTTAGCGAGCTCACCGGTTAAGGGTCTCGTTCTCTCCATACTTCCCACGTTACTTTCCTTTTCCTAAGAAGTCTTTGATCGAATCGAGGATAGCGTCTTTGTTTTTAATCTTTGAGAGAATCACCTTTTCGTGACTCTCGGTGTATTTCTGATTGAGGTCTTTATAGAACTGACCCGAACCATAACGACTCTCGACCTGTCCGTAGCAAAAGACATTTGAGTGCGGCAAAATATCGTTATCTAGAATTTCAAGACAGAGTTTGGTGTCATCAGTGGACCAATTGTCCCCATCAGAAAAGTGAAAGGGATAGATATTCCATTCACTTGAATTGTAATCGCTCTCAATAATCTCGCGGCAAAGTTTAAGCGCTGAACTAATGAGCGTGCCCCCACTCTCGCGGGTTTTAAAGAAAGTCTCTTCATCGACTTCTTTGGCCGAGGCATCGTGAATGATGTAGCGAATCTCGATATCTTTATACTGACTTTTAAGCCACAGATTAATCCAGAAGCTCTCCGTGCGTACAATCTCTTTTTGCTCGTCACCCATTGAACCGGAGACGTCCATCATATAGATCACGACGGCGGCATTTTCATACTCAACTTTTGAAACACTCGAGCGGTAGCGCATGTCAGAGCGAATGGGCACAATCACAGGGTTTTTGGCGTCGTAGGTGCCTGTGGCCACCTGGCGCTTTAGGGCCTCTTTATAAGAGCGTTTAAAGTGCTTCAAGGAATCCGGTCCAGTCGTGCCGATACTAGAATATTTATCGGTCACACTCTCCATCGCCTTTTTACCCTTGGGCTCAATCTTAGGAAGCTCTAGCTCTTCACCAAGAATGCTCGCGAGCTCATCAAGCGAGAGATCGACTTCAAGTTCTTTGGCGCCTTCTTGATTGCCAGCTTCGCCCTCGCCTGGTTCGCCCTCACCTTCTTGTCCGTCGACGGGGTCACCGGGCTGGCCCTGACCTTGACCCATACCGCCTTGTTGTTTGTCACCAAACTTAAAGCGAGGAGTATCAATGGAGGGCATGGGAATTTTAAAAGTGCCGTCACCTTTTGGTAACGGCATTTCCCCTTGGGAGACGTATTTTTTGAGATTATCTCTGATCTTGCCCTTTACGATCTTTCTAAAGCGGGCGTGATCTCTCTTAATCGGGTGATCCATGGGCGCTTCCTTTGGGCATGTGACAAAGTCTTAATTACTTAAGACTTTGCACTATCGCCTTTAGCAAAGATTGAGGCCACAAAGTTAAGAGCGTCTGTGGCACAGATCTCACAGTAACCTTGATTCTTAATGAGTCTGCCTTTAATGACATCAATCTTTTCTTGGGTCTCTTTATCTACAACCTTACTAATGATTGTAGTGAGCTTTATTGAGTCTTTCTGATCCTCAAAGAGCTTGAGCTCGAGAGCACGGTGTAGGCGTTCGTTCATTTTATAATCAAACTGCTTGCCTTCAATGGCCAGAGCTCCGATGTAATTCATGATCTCGCGGCGGAAATCTTCCTTGCGCGACTCAGGAATGTCGATCTTCTCTTCAATTGAGCGCATAAATCTCTCGTCGGCATCTTCAAGCTTATTAGAGTATTTGTTGCGCACTTTTTCTTTTTGCGTGTAGGCCTTGACGTTGTCGATGTAGTTGGCACAAAGAGTTTGAATGGCACTGTCATCAACGCTGATTGCCTTTTGCACATCGTTTTTCACAGTGTCTTCATACTCCTGGCGAACGGTGGCTAAAAGCTCTTTGTAGTGCTCGACCACTTCTTTGGAGTTAATGAGTGAGTGATGCTTCAGACCACTTTCAAGCTCATTAAATACCATGAAGGGGTTGAGACAGCCGACGTGGCCATTTTTAACAAGAGCGTTTGAGATTTTATCTTGAATATAACGAGGCGAAATTCCCTCAAGACCTTCTCTCACCGCTTCTTTTCTCAGCTCTTTAACGTTGTCTTCGTTGTAGCCCGGAAGAGTTTTACCGTTGTAGAGCTTCATCTTTTGCAGTGACGTGAGGTCGGCCTTCTTTGGCTCTTCAAGACGGGTGAGCACTGACCACATAGAGGCCATCTCAATAGTGTGAGGGGCGATGTGAACGTGGGGAATGCGATCCGAGTTAAAATCTTTTTGATAGATCTTCACTTCATTATCAAGACGAGTGATATAGGGAACATCAATCTTTACCGTACGGTCGCGAAGGGCTTCCATGAACTCGTTATTTTGAAGCTTTCTAAATTCCGGCTCGTTGGTGTGGCCCAAGATCACTTCATCAATATCAGTTTGAGCAAATTTCTTAGGCTTAATCGACTGCTCTTGAGAAGCGCCAAGTAGGTCATAGAGGAAGGCAACGTCGAGCTTTAGCATCTCGATAAATTCAACGATCCCGCGGTTGGCGATATTGAATTCCCCGTCAAAGTTAAAGGCGCGTGGATCAGAGTCTGAACCGTATTGCGCAATCTTGCGATAGTTAATATCCCCAGTGAGCTCAGTTGAGTCTTGGTTTTTCTCATCTTTAGGTTGGAACGTGCCAATACCGACTCTGTCTTTTTCAGAGAGGATCAGACGCTTCACGCGCACGTGATTATTAACCACTGAACTCCAGTCACCGTTATAGCGCTCGAGATACTTATTCATGATATAGCGATCGGCGGGACAAACTTGGCCTTTGATATTGACCTTGTGTCCGTCGACACCTTTATTGATTTGCTCTAAGAACTTAGCGCGCACTTCAAAGGGCACGAGCTTAAGTGGCTCTTCGTGCATCGGCGAAGGAAAAAGTCTTGATCCACCTAGGATGTCACTCTCTTCTTCGTCGTGCCACTCGAAAGTAAACATGCGGCCATCGTCTGTTTTTGAATAGTGCTCAAGACCTTTTTTAAGCAGACGAGCAATTGACGATTTGGCCGAGCCCACCGGCCCGTGAAGCAGCAGGACGCGCTTTTCAGTACCATATCCGGCGGCGGCAGATTTAAAGAAGTTAACGAGCTTCATCAGATGGACATCAATACCGAAAACAGCGTCTTTACCGTTATCGATTGGATCATCAAAGAAGTGGTAACGAATAATTTCCTTTTTATATTCTGTATATGTACTAGTGCCGTAAGACATGATCATGTCATAGACGCGTTGGAAAGCATTTCGACAGATGCGCGTATCGCTTGATACGAGATCGACATACTCTTGGAAAGTACCGCTCCAGTGAAGATGGGTGAAATCCTCAATGCGATAATTTTCCTTCATAAAGTTGCTGAGATTAATTGAAGCCATGTATATCCCCCGTCCTTAGAGATGATTAGATTGCCGCCTTAAGTTTAAGGTCGTGACATCATTAATATTATATCCACAAACGCACCCCAAGACCAAGTCAATTACTTGCGAAATCGCCAAATGGCCGACTACTTAACTCTTTTACATGGGGCAATTATGACCCCACACTAACAACTGCCCAGAATCTCTTGCAATGAACTTAGCTTAGACCGATAAGCTTTTTACGGAGGATTTTTATGGGTTTGATATCAGCAGGTGTATGTGACATTGGTTTAAAGCGCAAAACCAACCAAGACTCCATTTACCTAAACCCTGAGAAGAATATCTTTGTCGTCGCCGATGGCATGGGCGGGCATAATGGTGGAGATATTGCCTCGGCCATGGCCGTAAAATACGTCCCCCAATACCTGATTGAAAACTTCGAGGCCGACCCCGTCCTGGCTTGCGTCGAGTCGATTAAGGTCGCCAACAAAAATATCAAAATGCGCGGCGCTGGTGACCCCAACCTGGTTGGGATGGGCACCACCGTGGTGAGCTTTTACTTTAAAGGCGCCACCCTCTACGTCTCCAACGTCGGCGACTCGCGCGCCTACCTCATTAACAAAAATCACCTCTTTCAACTCTCTAAAGATCACAGCTTAGTGCAAGAGAAGTTGAATCTCGGAATCTATAACCGCGAGCAGGCCAAGCTCGATCCACAAAAGAACGTTCTCGTTCGCACCGTGGGCTTTGATGAAGAAGTTGATGTCGACGTCTTTACTTACAAAGTAAGTAAGAATGACATCTTTCTATCTTGTTCAGACGGCCTGCATGGAAAAGTGAGTGACGCCGACATTCTCTACATCATCAACCAACACATTCCCAACCCCGGACAGGCCACCAAAGACAGCGTGCACGCCTGCGCCGAGGCCCTTGTGGCCCAGGCCAATAATAACGGGGGCAATGACAATATTAGTGTGATTTTGGTTGTTGCTAAGTAGCCGTGTGCTTCTCTTCTTATTTTTTGAGAGTTGACCTGTGACCACTATTCGAGTCCATCTTCAGCTCTAAAAACACCGCATTATCACGCTCCTTCAATTTTGCTAATTGGAGGACCCATTAAAAGAAAAAGGTACACCGAACAACAGATCATCTATGCCCCTAAGCATGTCCAGGTAAGCAACTCAGTGCGAGCACTCTGCCGCCAAATGGGAGTGACTGAGCCCACTTTTTATTGCTTGAAGAAGAAGTACGATGGCCTTGGGGTCTCTGAGCTACAAGAGCTCAAGCGACTCAGAGAAGAAAATGACAAGCTCAAGAAGCTCGTGGCCAACCTCACGCTTGATAAGCACATCCACCAGGAAGTCATCGAAAAAAGTTCTAAGGCCTTCACGTAAAAAGACTCTGGTCGCTGAGACGATGAGGGCCAACGACATCTCTGAGCAAAGATCCTGTGAAGTCTTGCAACTTTCGAGATTGCCTCAGGAATGCGTTGTCTTCCCCCAAGAGCGACTAAAATTAATGAATGTTGGAGTATGGACTTCGTGGCCGACAAGCTCGTAGATGGGTGGAAATTTAGGGAGCTTACGATAGTCGATAATTTTACACGTGAGTGCCTCGCAATCACTGTCGATAAAGGCCTATCTGGAACCGTAGTCGTGACGACACTCGTAGAGATAGGGAAAAAACGACCACTTCCAGAAACAATTAACACGGATAATGGAAGTGAGTTTGTTTCAAATATTTTGGACTGCTGGGCCTATCAAAACGAGGTTAAGCTCCACTTTATAAAACCTGACACACCCACTCAGAATGCCTTCATAGAGACATTTAATGGGAGTTTTAGAGATGAGTGATTGAATACAAATGTGTTCTACAATATGACCGAAGCGAAGAAGACGATTGAAGAATGGAGACTAGATTATAATAACTGGAGACCATACATCTCGATAGGGAACCTGACTCCCAAAGAGTTTGCTGAGAAAAATATAATTAACAGGAGCAAGCAATTGCTGCGCGTTTTCTAATGTTGGGCCTGGATCAAGAATTAGGCTAAGGTCAGTTTTTTTTTAAAAAAACTCTAATAAAAACTTAGAAGTCGGCACTTTTATTCGAGATACAAATCGCATAAAATAGACTAACCCAGAACAATTTACTCCTCACCTTCACACTCAGAGAACCACGACATAAGTAAAATCTCTTCACCAAATTCTCGAGGCATAAAAGTAGGTTCGCCGCTACAATGACCCAACTTAGGGATTGCAGATGTAGAGTCTAATTCATAGTTACCTGGATACTTATCGACAACTTGTTTCAAAGTTTTAAATATGTCACCAGAACTAAGATAGAGAATTAAATCGCGTGTTTCGCCAGGATAAATATTAGAGCCGATATCTACATTTCGGTATACTAGCGGTCTCAAGCAGTCCATACTCTTATTATCAATACATTTTTTTAGCTCAATGAAAAAATCCTTTATGTTATCAATTTTTTTATATGGCTCTGTAGCCATTTTCACGAAAGTATCATCACATTTAATTTCAGTTAGCATCTGATTACCTTGCTTAATCGACTCTGGGCTTCTTTTAATACGGAAGCATTTTTTTGAATCATAAAGGTAGACTTTTCCATCTAGGAAAGGATTTACGGGATATGAGTCTCCGAGATAGTAGGCTAGCTTAGGAGTATCCCTAGGCTTCCATTCCAAATTATTGAGCTTTTCTAGCCCTATAATTGTTCTGTTATCTCCAGACTCCTTTCCTTCGACAGGGAAAAAGAACAGAAAGGTAAAGACTAAACTGATAATAGCGACAGAACTAGCTTTAAAAAGATTTTTCATCACTTATTCCTAAATTTCTTACACCCTACAGTATTTAAGAGATGGCCGACTAGCCCATGTCGCAAAATTGATAGTATTTATTTTTCTTCGGTTGCTTACTCTACACTCATATTTAAAACTGTATTCAATCCTCTATCTCTTCCTTGCACCACTCTCTCATGCTTTTGCTAACTAATATAATTGGGACAAGAACAACACAGATATTGATGGCTATTTGAAAGTAATCCACTTTAAGATTTGGGAACTCTCGATCAAAATAAACTGCTTTGAAGTAAAAAATGTTTGCGGAAGAGATAAATAAACTAGTAATTAAAAAAGTATTTCGAGCCCAGTTGGATTTTACATAAACACCCCAAGTTAAAATTATTGGAATAAAAAGACCTAGAAACAATTTGGCCAATGCCTCAAAGAATATTTCGATTCTAGTTGAAGCTAGATGAGGTGATGAGTTTGATATAAATGCGATAATAGTGAGAGTAAGATAGATTAGACAAAGCAATATAAGAAAATACAGCAAAATTGGTTTTCTTCGATCAATATACTTCATTTGGTCCATCTCTTGGTATTGATAAGTATCCATCTATTTTTGATCTGGTTCTTCTAATTGCATACTAGGGCCCACTGACCGTAACAGTTTTGTTTTATGTGGACATGTTTTTGTGGGGCACCTCAGCACCACCCTCTCACACTCTACTTAAGGGCCTCAATTTCCCTTTCTTTTTTGGAACCTCAACAATGCGCTATAGAGATTAACGAATGGATAGAATAAAATTAGAACAGAAGTTAATATTACATGAGTAGTAGTGTATTTAGTGGTTAGGTAGTCATAATAACTTTTGTAATGGGGGCCTCCTGCAAAGGAGTTTTCACCTATAAAAAGTATGTAGGATGGAAAAATTGTAAAGAGCCAAAATACAATCATATGCATAAGTGCGAACAAAAATATTGCCCACCAGGCAACTTTCTTTCGAAGGTAAAATTTTTCTATTATTAATAGAGCTATAGGAAAAAAACTGAAGAGCACAATTTTAATCGATGCACCTATTAAGTTGTTCATCGAAATGGAATGGGCAATGAATATCCACGCTTGAACTTGAAAAAAAATGTGAAGATACTTTTCAGTCCTTGTCATATTACTTCCTCTTCCTACTGGCATGATACATTTTGACCAGGATTTTCTGCATTTTGGGCAAAACTCCATCTCAACGGCGATTTAAAAGAATTTGATATCCTATCGAGATCTGCACCACTCTTTCACACTTTTCCTAGTCAATATTAATGGGAGTGGTAAGAGGCAGAACTTTCCGACAATACTAATAAGCCCGACATCAAACCCCTCTAGAGAACCATCGATAAAGTACATTTCAAAAAAGGATAAAGCAGCTATAGTGGCCATAATACTTAATACTAGTAAGAAAATCCGAGCCCAATTTCTTTTTTGATATATTTTCCAGGTTAAAAAGAAAGGTGTCACTGTAACTAAGAGAAGTGTAAGAACGCTAGACATGGCGAATTCTGGTCTTTCTGAAGTTAAGTTGGGCAAAGACTTGTTTATAAATGCGAATACGGTTGATAGACTGAAAAAAGCCGAGAAAAGAAGTAATAAATGCAATAGAATACGTGGTTTTAATTTACTTAACTCCATAGAACAACCTCATCGAAAGCCTTTTACTAAGGTCCACTAACGGTAACTGAAACAGAATCATGGTCTGCGGGATTTGAGCAACCAATGTGAGGTGAGCAAAAGAGAGCTAGAAAACACAGAGAGGCAAGCAGGCGTACCACGGTCATGAATTAATCCTTACTGGAGTTAATTTTAATTTCACAAAGAATAAGTCCATTATTCGGGGAGCGGGCCCCAAAACTTGACGACAAGGTTTCTTTAATCAGGAGTTGCAAAAGATAACGGTGACTTGAATCCCGATCGGGCCCAAGTAGTCTAATATAGGAGAAAGTCTTTACTTCTAAAAACTTAAAGGCTTCAAATAAAATGTCTTGCTACAAACTATTTTTGGCAAACAAGGGTGTTTCTAACCTGCGCGTCACCTAAACTTGCTTTGCCATGAAAAAACTTGAAGAAGTCCCTTTCAACTTATTAGAATAGGGTTCCACGACTTACTCTCCAAGGTAGACGCTATGGATCGCTACGTTACCATTATGCTTGTTCCCGACCGCGAAAAAGGGGTGCTCTCACTGCGCCTGCCTCGCGTTGTGTTTCAGGCGTTGGTCTTCTTTGGGGTCGCCTTCACGATTTTGCTTGGGATTCTCTCCTACGACTATTGGAAAATTTTGCGCCAAGTCTACGAGAATAAATACCTCTCCATTGAAAATCGTCAGCTCAAAGAACAGATTCAGCTGTTTCAAATGAAGCTCAACGCCCTCACTGAAGACATTGAGCGCATCAGTACCTTTGAAAAAAAGCTTCGCATCATCACGGGTTATGAAGTGACTGACATGCAGCAAAATATCATGCCAGTAAATCCTGAGGAAAATAACGGCGGGGCCCCGCAGCTTGAGACTCAGCGTGATGTTGATTTGCAGCAAACAAAGAAAGTCGTCGAGAGCTCTCCGCTAGGAGAAAAGCTTCCCTCCTTTGAGAATATGGAATCCGAGAGCGACTACGTCGAACTCAAGACCCTCTACGAACAAAAGATCGCCACTTCCCTAGGTCTACAAGCAGGCTACAGCTTCACTAAGGAATGGTCGCGCCTCACTCAATCGAGCTTTGGACTGGCCAGTCAGTACGCTTCGTTTGATTACCGCTACGGCAAGATCAATAATTTTATCGAAAAAATGGAAATTGATATTCACAACCTCGACCAGTATCTGCTGGATAAGGAAAGTTTCTTGCGCTCAACCCCCACTCTACTTCCGGCCAAGGGCTGGATCACGAGCTACTATGGGCCGCGCATGAGTTTCTTTAGTGGCAGAGTTAAAATGCACGAAGGCCTTGATGTGGGTGGTGACCCGGGAACACCGATTATTGCCCCCGCCGATGGCGTCGTCACCTTTGCGGGGACGAAGCCCGGCTTTGGTAACTTTGTGCAAATTGACCACGGGTATGGGGTGGAGACGATATACGCTCATGCTAAGACAATTGAAGTTAAAAAGGGTCAACGCGTAAAAAGAGGTGACGATCTCGCCACCGTCGGCAACACGGGTAACTCCACCGGACCGCATTTGCACTATGAAATTCGCGTCAATGGAACACCTGTCGATCCGCTTTATTACATACTTGACTAAAACACTTTCAAGATAATCAAAGCTACCCCTTGAGGGTGTTGGGTGTTATCCTCCTTAGTGATTAATTTTTATAATTCTTTGCCTAGGAAGTGACATGATTGGTCCACTCAAAAAGATCTTTGGGACAAAAAACGATCGCGATCTCAAACAACTCAAGCCAGTTGTTCAAAAAATTAATGAACTAGAAGCGTCCATGAAAGAGCTCAGTGATGAGGAGCTTAAGGCGCAGACGCCCAAACTTCGAAATCTCCTTAAAGACGGTGCCGATCTCAATGACATTTTACCCGAGGCTTTCGCGACCATCAGAGAAGCGTCGATTCGCGTTCTAGGCATGAGGCACTATGATGTGCAGATGATGGGTGGGATCGTGCTCTTTCAAGGCAAGATTGCCGAGATGAAAACCGGTGAAGGGAAAACCCTCACCGCCACTTTGCCTCTCTACCTCATGGGTCTCACTGGCAAGGGTGCTCACTGTATTACGGTCAACGACTACCTCGCCAGTCGTGACGCCAAGGAAATGGGCGAACTCTATCAGTGGATGGGTCTCACTTGTGGCTGTATCGTCAACGAGATGGGCGATGAAGAGCGAAAAGAGGCCTATCAATGTGACATCACCTACGGAACCAATAACGAATTTGCCTTTGACTATCTTCGCGACAATATGAAGTTTGATCTGGGCGATTATGTTCAGCGCGATTTTCACTACTGTATCGTCGATGAGGTCGACTCGATCCTCATTGACGAGGCGAGAACTCCACTACTCATCTCAGGTCCAAGCGAAGGTGACTCCACTCTCTACCAAGTGGCCAACACCGTTATTCCCAAGCTTTCAGTGGAAAAGCACTTCACCGTGGATGAGAAATCGCGCTCGGCCATTTTGACTGAAGACGGAGTCAGTGAGATTCAAAAAATTGTGGGGATCGACAACCTCTATGACATCTCCCACTCTGAACTTTTGCACCACTTAAACCAAGCGCTGCGCGCCCATCACCTTTTTAAAAGAGACGTCGACTATGTCGTAAAAGATGGTCAGGTCATTATCGTCGACGAGTTCACGGGCCGCCTCAAAACGGGCTCTCGCTGGTCTGATGGTCTACACCAAGCGGTTGAGGCCAAAGAAGGCGTTCAGATCAAAAAGGAAAACCAAACCCTGGCCTCGATCACCTTCCAAAACTACTTTAGAATGTATGAGCGCCTCGCAGGTATGACCGGTACCGCTGATACTGAGGCCGAGGAATTTTCAAAAATTTATAATCTCGATGTGGTCGTCGTCCCCACCAACCTACCCATGGTGAGAAAGGATATGGCCGATGTGATTTACAAAAATCGCGCCGCCAAATTGCGCGCGATTGTCGATCTCATTGATGAACTTCACCAAAAGAAGCAACCGGTCCTCGTGGGCACCATCTCTATTGATAGCTCCGAGTGGGTTTCAGGTGAACTTAAAAAGCGTGGCATTCCCCACCACGTACTCAATGCCAAACAACACGAAAACGAAGCCGCCATCGTTGCCGATGCTGGTCAACCCGGCGCGGTCACCATTGCCACCAACATGGCCGGTCGTGGTACCGACATTAAGCTAGGCCCCGGTGTAAAAGAGCTCGGTGGTCTTTTTATTCTGGGTACAGAGCGCCACGAATCACGTCGTATCGACAATCAGCTGCGAGGACGCTCTGGCCGTCAGGGTGACCCTGGTGCTTCAAAGTTCTTCCTCTCACTCGAAGATGATCTGATGAGAATCTTTGGCAGTGATCGCATTCAAAAATTCATGCATACGCTGGGCATGGAGGAAGACGAGCCGATTGAGCACAAGATGATTTCAAACGCCATCGCTAAAGCTCAACAAAAAGTGGAAACCCATAACTTTGAAATTAGAAAGCACCTGCTCGAGTACGACAACGTGATGAATGAGCAGCGCCGGGTGATCTATCGCCTGCGCCGAGAAATTCTGGGCGATCAAGAGAACGTGGAATTCATTAAGCAAATGATCGAGGACGTGGCCCACGACGTGGTGGAGTCCCACCGTCCAGACAAAAAAGTTCCTCTTGAGGCTTGGCCTTGGGAAGCGCTTCAAACCGGTTTTAAAACGGCCTTTAGTCTTGAAAACGAAGTGAATGCTCTGACCTGTTCAAATGAATTTGACGGTGAAATTCCCAAGTACTTCAGTGATCTTGCCACCAAGGCCTTGGATGAGAAATTTGCCCAGTACGATCCTGAGCAAGTGAAATTGGCGGTGCGCGAGATCCTGCTCAACGTCTTTGACAACCATTGGAAGGGCCATCTCCTGGCCATGGATCACCTCAAAGAAGGTATCAACCTCAAGGCCTATGCCCAGCGCGACCCGCTCACTGAGTATAAGCGCGAAGCCTTTAGTCTCTTTGAAAATATGCGCGCCAACGTCAAGCGCGCCATCGTTCAAAATATCTTCACCGTCAGGCTCTATACTGAGGCCGAGATTGAAGAGATTAGAAAAAGACAGCAAGAGATTCTTGAAGCTCAGCTTGAAGCCGCCAAGCGCGCCCAAGAGGCCGCCGAGGAGGCGCAGTCTCACGGTACTCTGGCCGGTCCGAGTGAGCCGATGGCCACTGCCGAAGCTGTTGAGAAGCCAGTTGTGCGCAGAAGTGTGGCCAAGGTCGGTCGCAATGATCCCTGTCCGTGTGGCTCAGGTAAGAAGTACAAACACTGCCACGGGGTCTAATCCCCCTGGCAGTTCTCTAGGTCTACGAGAGTAAATCTTAGCAATAGGAACACTGGAAATTTCCACCAGTTCCTATAGAATAAGTAATGTAACTCACGAAAAGGTAGATCAGTTGAGCGATGACAATCCCGACAAAAAAGATATGACTCGTATTGAGGATCTCTCTGAGTTCCTCCATAACGACGACCCAGAGGTTGATCGCCTCCTCTCTGACAGTGATGACGCTAGCTTTGGCGAAGAAGACACTGAAGTCAGTGAGATGAATGCCTTTCCCTACTCAAGTTCTGATGAAGAAAGCGAAGAACTCCCGCCTGCCCCAAGCGCTGAACTCGATGACCTAGATGATCTTCCAGACCTGCCCGGCGCCAGCACTGACGAGTTTGCGGAAGCTGAGACTGAAGACGAAGACGAAGACAACCCCTTTGGCACTGATAGCGAAGACGCTTTTTCCGGTGAAGACAATCCTTTTGAATCGAGTGAATTCTCTAGTGGTGAAGACGATGCCTTTGCTACTTCTGAAGACTCATTTTTTTCAGAAGACGCAAGCGAAGAAGCCGATGAGGAAAACGAAGCGGGAGACTTCTCCTTTGATACTGATGAAGACTCAAGCTTTGAGAGTTTTGAAGAGAGTGCTCCTGAGCCTGAGCCTGGGTCTTACGAAGTAGATGAAGAAGAAGATGAAGATGAAGATGATGAAGAAGACGCAGAAGCCGAATTCACGGCCGCTCCAGCAGACGAAGAGGATGCAAAAGAACAAGAGAGCGACAACGAATTCATCGAGACCCTCGCTGTCGAGGAAAATGAAGTAGAACCACCACCTCGCCCCACCCCCGCTCACTACCCCGTGCGTGAGAACTTTGAGGATCTCAAAAAATTTGCCAACTCTCTGTCTTACGGAGATGTGAGTTCACCGGGAAATCCTCCCTTTAGTCTTGTCATTAAAGATATCAAGTATAAAGAAGACGCTGAAGATATTTTAAGAATCTTGCGCGAGCACTCTTTGGTCACCGATGACAATGAAAAAGACTTTAGTGTGGGTCTTGAGCAGGGAGCGGTGCTCATTGGCCAGCTCAGTGAATATAGCGCCATTTATCTCGCCCATCGCCTGCGCCGCTTTGACCTCGATATCTCCATTGGTCTCTCAGATGAAATTCATCCGGCCAAAAGCTATGAGCGCGAAGGGCGTGGACTCACCACTAAAGATCAGCTCTATCAAAATAAAAAGCTCGCTCAAAACATGGACCACACTCCCGTTCACCCCAACGATATTATTGTGGCCACGACTCCCACACTTTCAGGCTATCAGATTGAGCGCTATATCGATGTGATCACCGAGCACGTGATCATCTCAGATGAGGAGTTGCGCCAAGCAAGCGGTCACCAAGAAATTCCCAGTTCTGTCGGAGAAGAAGTGAATTCTCAAGAGGAGCTCGGGCGGGACTATCACATCGGTCTGTCTCAAATTTACTATGCACTCATGCAAGAGCTCAAACCCCGCGCCCACAAGCTTGGGGGTAATGCGGTTCTAGGTATTAATTTCTCACTGGTCTCACTTGCGGGAAGTGAAACTTACAAAATCACCTGTGCAGGCAATGTCGCCTGGGTTAACAATGAATAAAACGTTTAAGAATTCGCTTCCAAAATCCACAGAAGTTCTTATCATTGGCGGCGGCATCGTAGGCGCCGGGGCCATGCGAGATCT
This sequence comes from Bacteriovoracaceae bacterium, assembly GCA_048264885.1. Classification (GTDB taxonomy): domain Bacteria; phylum Bdellovibrionota; class Bacteriovoracia; order Bacteriovoracales; family Bacteriovoracaceae; genus JBLWXV01. The sequence goes on along the minus strand of JBLXCO010000002.1, from coordinate 196,069 downwards.
GGCCCTGCATGGGATTGGCACCACGCTCATCGATGCCAGAACTATTTGCTCGCAAACCAGCTCAAAGAGTTCAAAGATGCTCCACGGAGGAATTCGCTACCTCGAGACCTACGACTTTGATCTCGTTAAAGAGGCCCTTGAAGAGAAGAATCTCTGGTTGCAACTCGCGCCAGAGTATTGCCATGAGGAAATGTTCACCTTTCCTATCTATAAAGATTCACCCAGGCCGCTCATTATGCTCAGAGCGGGACTTTTTCTCTATGATCTTCTTAGTCACTGGCAAAATAGCCCCCACAAAGTCTACTCTCCTAAAGAAGTACTGGCCCTTCACCCCCATCTTAAAAAGGAGGGGCTCGTCGGCGCTGGTCTTTATGCCGATGCGGTAGTTGACGATAAGGGCCTTGGAATTGCCTGCGTCGAAGATGCCCTCCTGCACCCCAATCAACATGTGAGTGAGAATACTGAGCTCCTGGCGCTTGAGCCTCAGGGTGACTCTTGGCAGGCCAGAGTAAAAGTTCACGCCACTCAAAAAGAAGAGCTCATCATCGCAAAAGAGCTGATCTTTTGCCTGGGACCCTTTACTGATCAAGTGCTCTCCAAAATTCCCTGTATCCCCTGGCATCCGATTTTGCTTCCAAGTAGAGGGTCACATTTATGGGTCAGCAATGACAAATTAAAGTCAAAATCGCCGCTTGTACTCCAAGATCGAGGCAATCGAATTGTTTTTGTGATTCCACACGAAGATAAAACTCTTATTGGCACCACAGAAGAAGAGGCCCCGAACAATTTTTTTGATCTAGAAATCTCCCAGAGTGAAGAGCAGTACCTCATCGACCTAGTTAATAGTTATTATCCAGAGTCAAAGCTCACTAAAGACGATATTATCGGTAGCTTCGCTGGAGTTAGACCACTAGTGCGCGAAGAAAATGAAATTAACCGTGGAAAAACAGCACGTTACCACAAGGTTTACTGGCCCTATAGCAATGCTTCCGTCATTGTCGGAGGAAAATACACAACTTTTAGGCGAATGGTTCAAGAATCAGTGAGGCAAATTGTTTTAAAGAGATCCCTCACCTATGATTCAAACTTGAGTGCTTCCCCTTTTTTAAATAGCTGATTTTTAACATCTGTCTAGCCTTTCTCCCTCTTAAAAAGTCATACTCTGAGTCGATTCAGTTTGACCCCATTTTGAGCTTCCCTTAAAATTAAATAAATTTTTTATCGCGTCTTTTTAAAGGGAGAAAGAAAGAATGAATCATCTACTTTTCAGCGCTCTACTTGCGCTCAGTCCCTCACTACTAGCAAGTGAAACTCTCAAGCAGAACCTTGAGTCGAAATTAAGCGAACTCAAGGTCAATCTCATGAGTCCTGAAGAACTCTCAAAAAATGGAGAATTAATTTTTCGGGAAAAAATTGAGCTCAAGGATTATGCCAAAAGAGTCTCTCAAACGGCCCAAGACGATAAAGTATATAAAGCAGTTGCCGAAGAAGTGATGTCCTCCATTGAGAGTGGTATCCTCTATGATTTTGCCCAATTTTTTGAGGCGAAAAATTTTAAAAAGCTAGATTCAGTTCTTTCAACTCCCAAAAGTACTCCAGTCACAGACTTCTCAAAACTTGCCAAGCAAGACTTTCAAATGATTGACGGGATTAAATTTGCGAGCGCCCCACAGAGTTCACTAAAAATTAAATCTCAATCTATTAATGAACTCAAAAAGAATTTAGATAAATATCTCAGTGACTTTTACCAGGTCTCTTTTGTGGAGGCCAAAATTCTTCACCGCGGTCCTGGAGAAGTTCACTATGGGACCAATAAGCTAACGGCCGAAGTCGCATTTGATATCAGAGGTTTTGATTCAAAGGGATTACCAATTCAAAAAAGATCAACTCAAGAAATCACTTTTGCTAGAAGCAGTAAAAAGGCTGACTGGAAAATAGCTTCAATTGAGCTCACTAAGCACGAGCACTTGGCGCAAACTCGCAAGCCGACATTTTCTCGCCCTACCGCCAACTCTGGTTTTGATAAGGCCAAGACCTACCCTAGACTCGAGGCCCTGCGCAGAGGTGGTTATGCCCTCGCCATTGAAGACATCAATCAAGATGGTTATCTCGATGCCTTCGTCGGCAACTACGGCGCCTCAACTTTATGGATGGGTGATAAAGACGGAAAATTCACTCAGGTTGAAGCCCCAGAGCTAAGTAAGGTCACTCTGGCCAAGGCCGCTTCCTTTGTAGATTTTGATAATGATGGACACAAAGACCTTTTAATCACGCGTTTTGCCAGTGACTCTTTCACTGGAGATGTGCATGTCTTCAAAGGAAATAATGGGAAGTTTCAAGAAGTACCAGGCGCCTTTCCTTCTAATCTTCTAAGAGAGTATGCAATGCCTTTGGCGGTTGCCGATTATAATAACGATGGGCTACTCGATGTGTATATTGGTTTTCCTGGGGAGAAAGACTTCTCCATGGGTTCTTATGATTCCAATCCCAGCACCGGTGGCAAACTCGTTCACGGCGTCTTCTTAAATCGCGGCAACTTAAAGTTTAAAGACTTTACCATGAGCTCAATTCCTGAGAATATTCGCCGAAATCTCTACCCACACGGCTCCCTGGCCACCGACTACGATAAAGATGGCCTCATGGATATCGTTGTAATGGATGACCAACTCAATCTCTCCCCAGTTCTTAAAAATCTAGGAGAGAGCAAATTTAAGCAAGTCAATCAAGAAATCCAAGTGCTAAGCCAAGGCTACGGCATGGGTGTGGCCTCAGGAGATCTAGATGGAGACGGCAATCCGGAAATCTTGATGTCAAATGCGACCTTCAATGCTGAGCAAAGACTGAGGGCCAAAAATGAGGGCAATAAGCATAGTCGCATGCTCACTAGTGCGAATCTAGGAATTCGTTTTTTTAAAAACCTTGGTGATGGGAGCTTCATTGATCGCACCCTCAACTCAGGACTTACTGATACTGGTGATGGCGCCGGCGGCGTGACCTTAATTGACTACGACAATGATGGGCTTCAAGATATCTATCTTGTAAATGGGCTTTGGAGTGGTTCGAGTCGCCGTCACAATATCGACTCGCTCTTTGCTCAAGCACAGTACTTAGACCTGACTGGTCTCAACCACCTTCAAAACGGAAAGGGAGAGAGAAAGCGTGGTGAAACTCAAAGTACCTATATGAAAATTCTCCTTGAAGAAAAGCTCAAAGAAGATGGCAAAGCGGCTTCGCTCTCTTTTGGCGGTCACCAGGCCAACCGACTCTTTAAAAACCTGGGCAATGGCAAATTCATTGAAGTTGGTCACATGGAAGGTGTTTCAAGTCTTAGTGATGGCTACATGAGTGTTGTGGCCGACATCAATCGCGATGGGCGCGCCGACTTAGTTCTTCGCAACTGTGATGTGGGTAGTGAACTTAATCAATTCCCAGTGATCGAAACCTTTATTAATGGTCATGAAAGTAAAAATAGCCTATGGCTCAGCTTTGAAGGAACTAACTCTAATCGCATGGGCGTGGGCGTAAAAGTTGATGTTCAAGTAAATGGTAAAAATCAGTACCGTGAAGTGAGCGCCAATAATAGTGCTTCTCAAGGTGAGGTTGCTGCCCATATTGGACTTGGGGACTCGAAAGTAGCTGATCAAGTGACTGTGACATGGCCATCTGGCTTTAGAGAGACATTCAAAGGGCTCTCGGCCGGTCGCCATCATCTTAAAGAAGGAAGTGCCACCGTCGCGCAGAACTAGCGCGTCGGTGGATAGATCTCGTTGTACGATAAGACCACATTATCTTCTACTCGGCGGTAGATATGTTTGCGATTGAGATCTTTTAAATGTTTGACTCCCATTGCCGAGAGCATTTCAGCAACAGCTTCTAAAGTGGCCCCGTGATAGTGGGCCACTCTTTTATACTTATCCTCAACAACAAGACCGCGCATAAACTCAGGGTCCTGGGTGGCCACCCCACTTGGACAGCGATTGGTGTTACAAATAAGGGCCTGAATACAGCCCATGGAAAACATCATGCCACGAGCGCTATAGCATAGGTCTGCTCCAATTGAGAGCACTCGTATAATATCAAAGGCCGTAAAAATCTTACCCGCGGCGATGACCTTAATTTTTTCATTGAGCCCATACTGGCGCAGGCGATTAGTCACATGCACCAGGCCATCAGTGAGTGGAGTCCCCATGCGATTTGAAAACTCTAGCGGAGCAGCCCCAGTGCCGCCTTCGGCCCCATCAATAGTGATAAAGTCCGGATAGCTCTCACGACTGGCCATAAAACCAATCAAATCATCAACCTCGCCAAAAGAGCCCACGCACATTTTTATCCCAATAGGTTTTCCACCGCTGAGTTCACGCAGTTTTTCAATAAACTTGAGCATGCTCGCGGGATCGCTAAACTCAGAGTGCCCTGAGGGACTCATCACATCAGTGTGTGGTAAAACTCCACGAATCGAAGCAATCTCTGGCGTATTTTTGGCCGCCGGCAGGATGCCACCATGACCAGGCTTAGCGCCCTGAGACAGCTTCAGCTCAATCATCTTTACTTGATCAAGGCTTGCCTTTTCTTTAAATTTTTCTTCGCTAAAGCCACCATGCTCATTGCGGGCGCCAAAGTAACCAGTTCCAATTTGCCAAATAATATCTCCCCCACCGGCCAGGTGATAGGGTGATAGTCCCCCCTCACCCGTGTTGTGAGCAAAGCCCCCCATCTTGGCGCCTTTATTGAGCGCTAGGATTGCATTCTTAGAAAGAGAGCCGTAGCTCATCGCCGAAATATTGAGAAGACTCGCGAGGTAGGGCTTTTTACAGGCAGGAGAACCAATTTTTACGCGCAAATCATCGAGGTTATAAAAATCTAACCCAAGTGGGTAGAGACTATGCTGAACCCATTCATAGCCCACGGCGCCCACATTTTCCTGGGTGCCAAAAGCCTTTGTTGAAAGTTCGCGCTTGGCCCTTTGATAGATGACTGAGCGGATATTGCGATTGACGGGCGTTCCATCAGTGTCACTTTCAATAAAGTATTGATAAATTTTTGGTCTTAGGTCTTCCATCCAGTAGCGCATGCGCCCCACCAATGGATAGATGCGCATAATGGTGTGTCTGGTTTGCAACGTTTCATAGATGCCGATAAAAAAAAGCGGCACACTAATAGCAAAGGACCACAGCCACAAAGGATAAAGCCAGCTCAGCAGTCCAGTTATGGTGAAGATAAACACAAAAGTGAGATAAAATAGCTGACGAGGTGACATGATAATCTACTCCAATAGTCGAAGAGCACCCTGAGGTCTCTTCGTTACCATATCTAACATTGAGGCAGATGCCGACTGTTGAATACTCGCGACAGCTCTTTTCGAAACCCCCACCGCTACATCATTGTCACGGATGCGACTTTTAGCAGCAGAGCTATTTTCATGATGAATTTGCATACTCGTTAGAGCGCTTCCCATTCTGGTAGTGATACTGGCCAGGTCGGCGCGCGAGCGCGAGAGCTCATGAATACTGTGATCCACTTCAGAGATCGCACGCTGAGCACTCTCTTTAGTTCCTACAGAGAGACTTCCCAAACCAAAACTTCCATCCTTAACCACACGCCCAAAGTCATAGGTGACTTGATTGGCATTGGCGCCGCCGTGAACGCCCACTTGAATTCCATAGGGACCAGCAGCAGGATCGAGTAGGCGCCGCCCGTTGAAGTCAGTGGCCTTAACAATGCGACTCATTTCACGCTTTGTTTCTTGAAATTCGCGATCAACAATGCGCCTTTCAGTTTCACTGAGTGTGTCGTTGGCCGCTTGCAAAGCGAGCTCCTTTAAACGCACCCCCATGTCCTGAACGACGCCAAGAGAGCCCTCTGCTACATGCATTGCAGACAAACCATCATTGATATTTCTTTGCGCTTGAACTTGGCCTTGGATAATACTGCCCATCTTTTCACTGATGGCCAGACCGGAGGGATCGGCGGCCGCTTCATAAATGCGGTCCCCTGAAGCGAGACGACGATTTTCAACATCAAGAGTGCGACCGACTTCGTCCATTCGACGAAGGGCCTTCATTGCCTGAATGTTGCTATTAATGCGCATGCACTTTCATCCCTAAAACTTACCTAGACTTCAATTCCATTGAAGTCCACTACAGCTAAGTTATCGGAAGGAAAGAATTACCTTGTGAGATTTTTTTTCCACTAAATTTTATTAATGCTCTTATAACCGTTAAAAACGGTAGGAGAGCCCCAATTGAACGCGCAGACCACTCACAGCGAGCGTTGTCTCCGACGAATTCCCACTGGTATCTTCAAAATCAAACGTCGCCCCTGAACGATAATAGTCAAGTAAAGCGCGCCCACCAAAGCCATTGGGAAGATAATACTTGGCCCCAAGCCCGAGTGAGAAAAAATTTGAAGAGCCACTTTGAGTCTCAGGAACAGAAGTTCCCGTGCTGGTGCTATTAACCTCTTGAGTGATGTCCACTGAGCCAATACCGGCGGCGAGATTAGCAAACAAAATAGGCCTAGAAAAACTCAGCGGGCGATTGTAGAAGTGATAGCTGCCACTCACCCCAAATTCAGTCCAATCCTGACTGACAATTACAGCATTGCCAGTGCCCGTCGAGCGCTTGTGAATAAACAGACCAAATGAAAGATCTCCAAGAAAACTCTTAGGAGCAGCAAAGTACTTCTCAACTCCAAGTGAGAGAGCAAGAGAAGAATCCTTGGCCGAGACCCCCTCATTTTCGCCCTCAGTGTATTCACCTGAAAGACTTGATAGGTGGAGCATACCAAAGGCTTCCCACGTACGGCTCGCGTGAACTCCAGTAACGGTCACCATATTATTATTGATAGCTGAACTGGCTTCCATTTGGGTGAGTTCATCTTGCTCGTCAACTGTGAGTTCTTCGCGAGAGTCGAGAACCTCTACACCGGTTGGAATTTGATCCCCTCGAGTGACGCTAATACTCTCTCTGCCACCAGGAGCAATCGGCTCATAATGAAGGGCCTTAGAAGGATCTTCAGTGAGCTTGAGCGGAGTTGAAATTTTTAAATTCATGACCTTGTCATTAATTACTGAGTCGGCATCAATAATGCGATAGAAACTCCAAATACTTCTCGTGGGAGAGGCCTTAACGACCACACCTCTGGCAATCACTCCGGTAGTGAGAAAAAATTTTGCATGATCCCCAACCACGAGCCCGTCTTCTAGACCGCGGTTAATTAACACTGTCTTTTTAGTATTAGACGTCTTTAAAATGCGCAAGGTGAGCTTCTCATCAATCTCAAGCGCGCTGGCATTTGATAAAAGTGTTATCGCCAGGACGAGATAAAAAAGAACAAAGGCTTTCATCAAAGACTCCTAGAAATACATACTCAAACCCAGGTAGAGCTTGGTGTCGGTCACGCTAAAAGATCCGTCCACCACTTCTGAGGGTTGATTTTCAAGTGAATAACTTAATGGTTCAATTGAGAGTTTGGCGTTAAGACCAAAGCCCACGCCCACGGCGTTGTCGACTTCGTCTCCAGAGATAAAGCGATACTTAGAGCCCAGCTGGAGAATCGGAAATGCAGTCATGGTGTAGTTGAGCTCCTGCTCGATCTCGTAGCTGCCGGCATCAGCTTCACCCACCTTAATTCCACTGCCCACATAAACGATGACATCACTTACCGTTGTCGGGCGATTATAAAGATAATAATTCACCATCAGCTTGTAAGCACCTTCTTGAAAGGTCCCATTATTAACAGGTCCAATCTGATAGCGACCACGACTCCACTCTAGAGAGCCCTCGACACTCCAACGCGTCCAGTTCTTAAAAATTCGCGAGAGATGGTATTCATAGCCCAATGAGAAGGCATAAGTCTTACCGCGGTGGTTTTCATCATCCTGACTGGTGTGATCAAGCAGCGAAGTCGCCAGATGGAGCGTGAGTTCATGGGAGTTGAGCTCGTTAATGGCCGAGCGCTGGCGAATGGTCTCAGCACTAATTCCGGTGCGCACGACATATTCACGCAGCTCCTGATCATTCATATCACTAGACCAACGCTTTCCTTCGCGAGCGGCCTTGGCCAGGGCGATTTCAGAGATTGGCTTAGATCGAGTCTCATTTCTTTTTTCAAGCGAGTCCTGATAGACGTTATTAATGACCACTCGTTTTTGAAGACTTGGAATATGCTCGTCGCGCTCTTGTTTCCAGTAGAGATCTTTCAGACCATCTTTAAGTGAATTCACTTTTTGGGCGACCCCATCAGCTTGGGAGACGGTCAAGTCTTCGTTGTAGTCGCGCTTGAGAGCAGCTTTATTGACCTGACTTTCAGGATGAGCGATATTTTTTTTCTGCACTTCCTTCATGTAAGTTTCAACATAATCAAGTCCGCTTGAAGTAGACCAATTATCAAATTGCTTGGCCACCAACTGAGCATTTTCATGGGTCTCAGTAGCGCCAAGCTCTTCAATGACTTTTTGATCCTCGGCGGCCTGAACCAATTCCTTTGGAATCCCTCGCTTTTCGTCTTCGATATATTTTAATTCACTCGTTCCCTCATTGAGGACCACATGCTTTTGATCAATCTGCACATCAGCTCGACCAGGCAGGACATCATTATTTTTTTCGATGAACACCAACTTCGAGCCGGGCTTAATCACGGCGGCATATTGAATTTGCTTTAAGTACCAATAAGAAGTGGTCTGCTTAACTTTAACAGCGCGACCATAGGCCACGGGCACTAACTTTGGCGCACTCGCTGGTCCGCTTTGAAGATAGAATTTGGCGACCGTTCCATTTTTTAGACCCTCGCTCTCACCGCGACTCAGCAGAATGCTGCGTCCGCTACTGCTGACCTCAAGCACATCAATTGAGGGTATTTCGGCGCCGCGCCCGTAGGGGGCGAGCACTAAAAGAGAGAAAAAACAAAAGAGGATGGTTTTTGGCTTCCTGCTCAAGTATCCGTCCTGGCTTGCATATGATCCTAAAATCCTTTTAAGTTCAAAGGCTTAAAAATATTCTATCACGTCTTGCCGCTACGCCAAGAGGTTAATCCCTCCACTGCCCACTCTCCTATTGCCCGGGTCCTTGTCGGTGGGCGATAAAAGCGCTATAAAGAGGGACACAAAATTACTTAAGCCCTTAAATTTTCAGGATACAACATGGCGCGCAAGCAAAAGAAGCAGATATTTAGATACGATTGCACTATTACCGGTGAAACTTTTAAGACCACTAAAAAAGCGCCCCATCCAGAAGAACTCATCTGCGTGAAAGCCTTTTATGAGCTCAATCCTGAAAAGGATGACCGTCCCGAGGCGATTAAAAAGCACCACAGCCTAGCAGAGGATGCCTACTCATCACCACTTGATGATGAAGAAAGCGAAGAGTAGACCCTTGCCCCACCCACATTCATGCGTCTAAGGAGAACACTTTGAGTAAGAGAAAAGTTGTTATTATTGGTTCTGGCCCCGCCGGACATACTGCTGCCATCTACGCCTCACGCGCCAACCTTGAGCCCCTCGTGCTCGAAGGTCATGAGCCCGGCGGACAACTCACAACTACAACTGACGTTGAAAATTTCCCAGGATTTCCCGAAGGAGTCATGGGCCCAGACCTCATGCAAAAGCTCAAAGCTCAAGCGGCCCGCTTCGGCGCCGAGTACGTAAGTACGCATGTCACTAATGTTGATCTTAAAACTCGTCCTTTTAAAGTGAGCTGTGAGAATGGCTCAGAATACCTGGCCGAATCACTCATTATTTCAACTGGGGCTTCGGCCAAGTACTTAGGTCTTCCCAATGAGATGAAGTTAATTGGTAAAGGTGTCAGTGCCTGCGCCACTTGTGATGGATTCTTCTATCGCGGAAAAGTCGTTCACGTTGTAGGCGGTGGAGACACTGCCATGGAAGAGGCCACCTTTCTGACTAAGTTTGCTGAGAAAGTCACTATCATTCACAGAAGAGATACCCTTCGTGCATCTAAGCCCATGCAAGAGCGCGCGATGAATAACCCCAAGATCGACTTTCTTTGGAACACAGAAGTTGAAGAGATTCTGGCGGATCAATCAGGTGTCACTGGAATTCGTGTGAAAAACACTCAAACCGGTGAAGTCACCGAGCGCCCAACTGATGGTTTCTTCCTCGCCATTGGTCACACTCCCAACACCTCTTTTCTAGGAGGCCAAGTTGAGTTAGATGCCCACGGCTTTATTAAAACGGCCGGCAAGCACCCCGACACGAACGTGCCGGGCGTTTATGCCTGCGGCGACGTTCAGGACTCATACTACCGTCAGGCCATTAGTGCCGCTGGCAGTGGCTGTGAGGCCGCGATTCGCGCCGAGCGCTGGCTCGAAGAAAACCACCTTTAAGGTGAATATTAGGCCTGGTTCCCGCCAGGCCTATCTGCATCCCCCCTCCAAGCTCAAGTTCTTGCCCGAGCATTCCGATCAGACTTCAATTGCCACACTTTATTTGCGCCTAGGAGTTAAAGTTAAGTCGTTGAATTATCGATAATGACTAAGCTAACTCACTGTTTATCTATTCGAGCGATTGTCTCTATCAGGGCGCCAAGCGCCAGTGGGACTAAAATAGATAAATAGAGATGATTAGAAGCAGCCAAGAGGACGAGGAATCCAATGAGAGCGAAAGGGCCATTCACATTTATCAGGAACATACTCACCACTGTGGTGATGTTCCTCTCAATGTCGCTTGGACTCTTCTACTCCACAGCGGCCCACTCACTCGTCTGTAGCGCTTACCCCGCCGATGAAGAGCGCGCTCAACTTTGTCACAGTAGTGGCATGGTCTACAACTGCCATGTACGCGCTTGTGTGAATTCCTCTTTAAATAGCGAGATCAATGAATGTTCTGATCCATCAAAAATGACTATTAATCTCATTAATGCCTGTGACGCCAAAATGGCGCGAGTGATTACGGACATTCAGAATCAATCATGTCCTTCCAACTCTCAGCGAGTGACCTGTGAAGCGCGTGGAGACGTTTGGAATTGTGCGGTCATGAGCTGTTTGACGAGTGAGCAAAATAGTGAGCTCAACTCGACTCTCAATGAATGTAAAGTTAAGAGCGATCTTTATCAAAAACAGCAATGCGCCCTTGCCAATCAAAGTCGCGTGCAAGAAATGGTCGATGAGTACAAGGCGACTCACCCCGACCCCACTCCTGAGCCCACGCCAAGCCCAACACCTACACCGACTCCTACGGCCACTCCCACGGCGACGCCTACACCGGTAGCGACATCGACCCCAGGGCCCACGCCAACAGTGGTTCCAACGGCAGTACCAACCGTAGTGCCCACAGCTATTCCAACGCCCACTCCGACTCCGATACCGACGGCAACACCAACTCCGACGCCTACGCCGATCGCTTGTGATCAGACGCCCACGGCCTTGGAATGTAGTGCTGCTGGAAAGAAATGGAGCTGTGAAATCAATTCATGTGTGAGTTTTGCTCAATACATCTTTATTCAAAGAGCTAAATACACTTGCGCCGCCAAGCTCACCCAAAGTGAGAGAAACGAGTGTCAAAACAGACTGGCAAATAGTTCTTTTAAAGACGTGGCCGCCGGTGAGTTTTGTGATGAGCGAGACCCCGAACTCCTGGCCTGTGAAAAAGATAGTACAAAGGTCTATAACTGTAATATTCCACAGTGTCTGCATAAAGCGCAAAACGAGAACCTCGCCAGTAATGTTGACTCTTGTTACAAGCTCTCAACAAGTGCGAGCGAAGACTGTTTAAAGCAGGCGCAAAAGCAGGCCATTGAAGAAGAGGCCGCTGGTCTTTATTGCCCCGATAGCGTAGAGAAATCTAAGTGCCGCGTAGAGGGCATGGTTTGGAATTGTAACGTCGGTCAGTGTCTCCCACCAGAGTACAATGCGAAATTTGCCAAGAACACTTCAAGCTGTTACGAAAAATCAACTCAAGCGGAAATTGATACCTGTATTGATTTACTAAAAAACCAAACAGTAAGAGATCTTGCCGGTGGAAGTCTGTGTCCGAAGAACGATGCCAAGCTCTCGTGTGAATCAAGTAGTGGCATGGTGTACAACTGCCAAATTAATCAGTGTCTTCCCAAAGCCTATAATGACGGGCTCACCGATAAGGCCGTGGATTGCTACAATCTTCCAGAAAACGAAAAAGATGCCTGTATGAGAGAGCTTGAACTCTCAACCGTGCGCGACCTTGCCAGTGGAAAAATTTGTAGCACTGGTACTGAGAAAAAAGCCTGCTCAAGTGGTGAAGTATTTAACTGCAAGCTCAATATGTGTCTCTCTTCAAGCTATAACGATGACTTTACCGACAAGGCCGTGGCCTGTTATGGCCGTAGTTCAGAGCGCGATCGCAATGCCTGTATGGCCGAGCTTGAAAATAAGACCATCGTCGATGTCGCTAGTGGCGCCGCTTGTGTGGTTCCCGCCGCGAAGGAAAAGGAATGTTCAAGCGAAGGCAAGATTTGGAATTGTCAGATTGGACTGTGTGTAACAAGTGACTACAATAAAACTTTCACCGCCAGAATTTCGGCCTGCTATCGTCAACAAGATAGTGCTCTTCGCGAGAAGTGTCTCAACAATGTAAGCGACGCTACTATTAAAGAGATCGCCGCTGGAGCGCTCTGTACGAGCGAGCTCGATATCACTCGTCAAAAAGAATGTACGACTGAATCAAAAGTATGGAACTGTAACGCTGGCATGTGTTTGACAGCTAGCTACAATGAGATATTCTCTTCGCGTGCGGCCGAGTGTTATGCAACCGATAAAACAGAGGCCCAAAAAGAGAGCTGTATTGAAGAGCTGAGAAAGACGACAGCGGTTGATATCGCCTCTGGGGCCATGTGTACACCCAAACGTGGAATTAGTTGCGGCAGCGGCACGGTCTACAACTGTATCGTCGATCAGTGTCTGCCTGAAGCCTATAACGCAGAATTTGCGGAGGCTGCATCTAAGTGTGAGCTGATGGAGAATTCGGCCGCTAAAGAAAAGTGTAAGGCCGACCTCAAGAGTAAAACAACAAGAGACCTTGCCAGTGGAGCCGCCTGTCCGGAGACTGATAAGATTGCTGAATGTAAGGCAGTCGGCTTGGTTTGGAATTGCAACGTTGGAAGATGCTTAAGCACATCTTTTAATGAAGACTTCACCAACTCTGCAGTGGCCTGTTATGAAAAAACCGTCACAGCAGATCAAAATAGCTGTATTCAAGATCTTCGCATTGACACCATTCAAAAGCTTGCTAAAGGCAGTGAGTGTAGCGCCGCCGAAACTACGATTTGCGGCGTGGGTGAAGTTTATAACTGTAACGTCGGCATGTGCCTTCAAAGCTCATACAACGACAAAATCGCTCAAAAAGCAGTGACCTGTTATGAAAAAGAGAGTCAGTCTGAGCAACAACTCTGCCTTGATCAATTAGAAGAGAGCACGATACGAGAGATTGCCTCTGGGGATGCCTGTGCTGATGCTGCCAAATCTTCAGAGTGCGCCGCCAAAGGTGGACAGGTTTGGAATTGTAATATCAAGATGTGTGTGCCCCAAAGTTATAATGATGATATCGCTGACAAAACAGTTGCCTGTTACCAAAAAGAAGGCGCCGCTCGAGACACTTGTCTGGCGGAGCTTGAGAGCAGTGTAAAAACTGATGTGGCCACTGGGAAACTCTGTGTTGAGCCCGCCAAGCAAAGCGCCTGTAAGAATGAATCAAAAGTCTATAATTGCCACGTCGACTCGTGTCTCTCAGAAGACTATAACAATCAGCTCTCAGATAAGGTGCTCTCTTGTATTGGTAGTGCCAGTGAAGATGCGTGTTTGTCTCAACTGAAAACTGAGACCATCTTTGACTTGGCCAGTGGTAAAGATTGTGCCCAAAGTGATCGCGCCGCTCAGTGTAGTGCCGAAGGCCGCGTGTGGAATTGTCAGGTCGGACAATGTCTCACTAAAGAATATAACGATCTCTTTGCGAGCAAAGTGGTCTCTTGTTACGACGGCAAAACCGCCGATGAGACGGCCCAGTGTAAAGATGCTCTTAAAGTGAGCACCGCTGAAGATATTGCGGGTGGTGTACTCTGTGACAATAGTGGCAACTCCAATGCACAGAGCTGTGAGAGTAGCGGGAAAATTTGGAACTGTAATGCCAACCTCTGTTTTGATAGCAAGCAAAATGGCGAGTTTGCTAAAGAAGCCGCTAAGTGTGAGCTACAAGAGACAGAGGCGCTTAAAAAGAATTGTCGTGAAATCTTAGAGACCAAAACGCTCTACATCGCCGCCAATAGTTGTGATACCGCCAGCAATGCTGAAGCGGCCGAGTGTAATGGAAAGCCCGGAAAAATTTGGAACTGTGTGGCCGAGATGTGTCTCTTTCAAGACGACAACAAATCTCTCGTCGAGATGATCCAGAAGTGTAATGACAAACCCTCCAAGGCCGAAAAAGACAAGTGTATGGAGGAAGTGGCCATTATCGTGAAGTCGCCTGAAGAAATTGATAAGCAGATTGATGAAAAGATGTTTAAGTTCGAAGACAAGGCTTCGCCGATGTATATGGCGACTGCCGCCCTACCCGCCCTTGCTTGGGGCGGTTTGACTGCAATGAATGTAAAAGGCATATGCGTCTCTGCTGGACTTAACACTGCAGCAAGTGTCTACGCCGCCGTGTCAATTGCCAACGCCGCCGACGAAGCTGACGAGAAGCTCAAAAAGCTCAAAGAAGAATACGACATGTACCAGCAGCTCAAGGAGGAAGAGGGCTTTAGAATTGAAAACCAAATTAGAACTCTTAAATTCTATATGCGCGCCTTAAAAACGGCGCAAGAAATTGCAGAAGACATGTCGGCCCAATTTGCTTCCAATAGCTATATGTTTATGGCCGCTGCCGCGGTTGGTGCAATAGAAGCGGCGATGTATTGGAATGGTTCTATTATGAGCTGTGGGATGGCCAACGTTGCCATTGGCGCAGTAGGTGCAGGTCTATCTCTGGCGGCCAAGGGTAAAGCAGATAAAACTGCAAAAGACATGAAAGATCAGCAGAAGAAATTGCAAGAGATTATCGATATCTACGAAAAACACTATGGAGGCTCTGGCGCCAATCGCATCGATGATGGCGATGGACTGGCCGGTCGCTCAAGTGAGTTTGCCGGTGAGGGCTCCTCAGGGTCTATTCAGAAAATAAATGCCCAACAAATTAAGGCCTCTAAACTTGAGGGAGACCTCCTCGACGTGAGCACCAATGAGATCACCGGCGTGGAGGCCAAACCTGCGCGCAACTGTGCCGACAAAGATGGCAAGCTTGATAAGGCCTGTAAGTGCCGTGAGACCAAATCTTGTTTTCAAATTGACTCGAAGAACCTGAACTTTGGACCAAGCACTAACTCTATTAGTAACGCCATTGGACTCAGTGAGGCGCTTAGTGACTCTAACAAAGTAATGCGCGGAGAGCTCTCTGGTTCAGAGATTAATCGCAGCGCCCTAGCCGCGCGACTTGATAAAGCAACTAAAGTTAAAAACGACATGATGGACACGCTCAATGGCAAACTCAAGCAAAGTGGAAAAACGCCCCTTAATATTGATGAGCAATTCATGAGAAATTACGTGGCCAAGAATGTTCCAAAAAGTGCCTTTGATAGCCCCACGGCCCGTCGTCTAACCAGTCTACTCAGTGAGCCTCCTGTGGCCGCCTATGCCCCGAAGGATAAAGAGCTTGCTCAGAAACTTAAAGATGCTGGCCTTATTAAAACTTTCACGCCAGTACAAGTGATCACCTCACCTAATCAGAAAAAGTCACTCTTTGATTCAGAGGATATGGACACGCTGGCCTCAACTGATATTGATAGTGAATCTGACCCAGAAAGTACAAACGAGGGTGGATTTGACTATACCGATGGCCAAGTGGTGAAAAAGCCAGAAGTCAGTATCTTCCAGCTACTAAGCCATCGCTACAAGGTGCTCAGAGCGAGCGGACGCTTCACACTGAATCAGAAAAAGGAAGCAAAATAAAAGATTAAGCGACTTTTTTGGCACTAGAGCTGTGAGCGAGAATTTGATTTAATTCAGCGACACTCTCTAGACCTAGGCGCTTGATTGCAAGATCCTGATCGCCATTAACACTGGCGAGCGCGGCTCTAGCACTCAAAAAAGCATACTCATTAACAATGGCATCCACTGAGGAGAGATCCTCATGTGAATACTTCGCAATCACCTCTTCAAAATGAGTCAGCTGAAATTGCTCATCTTCTAAAAGGCCTAAGCGGTGCCCGTCTGTGAAATTGAGGACCTTGGCATTGAGGTTGAGTTCAACCATGCGAGAGGCAAATAGCTTGAGTCCATAGATATTGTGATCAAAGTCCATGTGCTTAACAAAGTGGACTAAATCCTTAGTCATTTTCTTAGGGCGAATTCCGCGCTGGAGACACTCCCTCTTAACAAAGAAGCCCAAAAGATCGGGAATATCTTCACGGCGCTCTGAGAGACTTGGAACTTCGATTTCAAGATCGCATATGGCCTTAAAATCTAGCCTGCCATACTTGCGGCAAAAGTCGCGGTAGGAAAGCTGAGAGGTCGCCACAACTCTCCAAGTTTTTGGAAGTTGTAAAAGCTGAGCAAGCACTACATCCAGCGCTCCAGCAGTGAGCATAGAAATCTCGCGCAGAACGAGCGTTCCCTCGGCCTCTTCTAAGGCAGCAAAAGCCTCACTTAAAGTTTGGGGTGTATGAGATTGCCCTAGATCAATAATGTGAAAGGGCCCAGCTGCATTTGTTGATTCAGAGTGGATCACCTTGGCCAGCAAAGTTTTCCCCACTCCAAACTCTCCACTCACAAAGACGGCGCTTTGATTAAACTTTGCCTTTGAGACCATATCCCGCAAAGATCCCATAATTTGAGATGATCCAATCATCACATATTTTCTGGGGGCCTTGGGCTGTAAAAAGCGCACCGACTCCTCATGTAGTCCACACTCTGGTCGGTCATAGATATGCCCAAGTAGCTGCGCCAGCACCACAACTCCGCGGTGGGCCTCTGGACCCAGCTCTCTAGGAGCGGGGCTTACTTTGAGCGCCCCAAGTGTGCGTCCATCGAGGTCTCGCACCGTAAATGGGCCTGCTTCAGAGTGTTTAAATTCGACTTGAGTAAACCCAAAGCGAATCTTTGTGGCCTCAATCAAGGCCACATCAAGTCCTGGCAGATCTTTATAGCCACCGAACTCTTCGAGCATTTGAATCACCGCCGGATAGAGATCGCTAGTTTGCAAAGCGGCGGCGCTCTCTTCAGACTTTAATAGATTAATTAACTGGGCCTTCAAGCGCTTGCCAGAAAAGGACTGTATGAACGACTCCAAAAATTTGGCGGCCATACCCCGCTCGCTAAAGTCATATTCAATTGCTAGAGCACTCCCCTTAGTGCTATTTGAATCCTGGCGCGCAATTCGACCAGGAATAGTCATGACAGAGTTTTTAAACTCAATATGAACAAGAACATTCTCAAGCTTGGGTATTTTGACATTGGCCCAGATCGCGAGACCACTTAGACTCATATTTTCAATTTTTAGATCATCACCCTCAAAAACCAATTGAGAACCCTCTCGAGTGCCCTCAATTTTCACTTTTACCCGATCGGACTGACTAACGGGAATGCGAAAGCTGCGAAAGTGTCTGAGGGAATAGGTCTGATTTTTCATGGGAAAATCCTCAATTAAAGGCGAGTTTCACCTTCTCTATCGGACAAATGGGGCCCATTTTTTAGTCTTTATTGTACATTTCTTCCTATATTTTTTGGCCGAATTGCCGATAAGTTGGTGCTTAACCTGCAAGGATATGAAACATGGCCACCGGACTAACCAGTTATAAAATCTATCGCTCCTTTCGCTTAGAGATTCCACCGGTTGATCCCATCACCTTTGAGATTACGGCCCCACAAAAAATGGCCATCACTCCTCGAGATCTAAATCTAAGTGGACTTTCATTTTATTCAGAGGCGAAATTTAGCACGCATCAAGAGATTGAACTGACTCTTGGCCACATTAGCTGGATTTTAAAAAAGACAATCAAGATTAAGGGATTTATTGTGAGAAAATTTGCTCACCCCGATAATCCCCAAATGACAGGTCACGGAGTCATGATTGCTAGAGACGATCGTGAAAAGCTCAGTGAGTTTATTGAGGGCTATGTCAAAAGCTTTAGCACCAAAAGATTAAAGCAGTACCTCACCGATTCAACAATCGCAGAGAAAAACTACTCAATGGCCGATGCCCTTGAGGTCTACTCACTTTACCTCTCACTCATTAACGATCTCTCTGAGAGCGTTCATCTCTCAATTGAAGAAAAACTCTCTCTCATGAAAGAGGCGCTTAAATGTAAGGGTATGGTCGTCTACCTTTATGACCCCAGTACGAAGTCACTAACGCCCGAGCACTGGATCGGTGATATTGAAAGACCCGGCTGCATGTACTACCAAGAGGGTCTTCCAGGCATGACTCTTGGGAGTGGTGAAACTTTTAACTTCACCTCTACTTTTAATAAAGTAAACGCCCACCTCTTTAAAGGCATGCCTGAAGTGATGAGCTGCCTTTCTACCCCTATCTATAATCATAAAAAAGAGGCCGTCGGAGTTTTGCAGGCGATCAATAAGGTGAGTTCGACAGAGTTTGGCGCCTCAGACGAAGCGGCCATTTCACTCTTTGCTCGCGTGGCCGAACAACTCTATCCCAACCGCGAGGGAGTGCAGAAATGTGACCTCACTCATCTGCTTCCTGGACACTCAAAATTTATCGTTGCCGCTAGAGAAGCCGCAATGAAGCTCAAAGAAACCCCTAGACCCACTATCATTACTGGAGAGAAGGGACTGGCCAAAACGGCATTGGCCAAATGGATGCATCATAACGGTCAATTCTCTCAATACGAGTTGGTCTATTTAGAAGGGGATCAACAAGAGGCCATTACCCTGCTGTGCCAGATTATCTCATCGAAGGCGCGGGCCACGATTGTTTGGAAAGACCTGCTCCTTACCACTAAAGAGTATCAAACCAAGGTCTACACTCTTTTAAGAGAACATCTTGGCAAATGTATCTTCATCGAACGCTCACTGCCCTCACCGAGCTTGGCGCTGTGGGATGCTCCTCTGGTGCACTTTATGACGAGAAGTCACATTCACCTGCCACCGCTTAGAGGAAGAAGGGAAGATATTCTTCCCAATGCCAATCAATTGCTCCTCGAGCTGTGCCTTAAGAACTCAATGCCCATCAAAATCTTTTCAAAAGATTCTATTGATAAACTCGCCGATGCTCAGCTACTAGGGAATTTGGCGCAACTGCGCGAGTGCATTCTAAAAGACTTCAATACTCAACTAGAGGACCCGGTTATTGATTTGCTGTCTTTGGTAGAGCAAACAAAACCTGGCCCTGAAATCCTGAGTGAAGCACTTTTGCTTGCCTCTGACACAACTTTGCCACTTTCTAAGCGCATGTCCCTTTTAAAACTTGCGCTCTCAAGAAGCGAGCGCGGGGTGAGAAAAGTCAGCTAGTCTTTAAGTCCATTCGCAACTGGCCTATACTACAAGAAGAATATTTTCACTGCTTTAACCCTTCTTGGAGTTTGTATGAAGACTAGTTTCTCTCGTCGCTCACTTTGCCTTGCGACTCTTGCCGTGGCCTTAAGTGCTCCCACTATTTATGCTGCTTGTTCAATGGATGGAGCAGCGATTATGAAAAAGCAAGAAGAGCTCCACCGAGTGAACTACGAGTTTATGGATCAAGTCATCACTCTTAAAGATCTCAAGGCCAATGTTTCAGAAGAGCCGCGCGCTCTCAAGCGCTATAAAAAAGATGTTGGTGGCGAAGACAAGTCTTTTATCGCCTATCTCTCACCGGCAGATATCAAAGGAACCGCGCTACTTACTTGGAAAAATAATGACCGTGAAGACGACCAGTGGCTCTATATACCTGCGCTTAGAAAAGATCAGCGCATCGCTGGCGGCGAGAAAAAGAAATACTTTATGGGAACGGACTTTACCTATGCTGACTTAGAGTCAGAGAATCTCTCGGACTTTAATTATAAGTGTCTTGAAGAAAAGAACTTTGGCGGCAAATTCACAACCTTCGTAGTCGAAGCAACTCCCAAAAACAGTGAGATTGAAAATCGCACCGGCTACTCAAAGCGCGTTCTCAAAGTAGATACGAGTAAGTTTGTGAGCCGTGAAGTAGATTTCTACAACACCAAGGGCGAGCTCCTAAAAACTCTCACCAACACCCGCTGGAAGAAAGTGAGCGATAATGGGGCCCAGCGCGCTCTTAAATCAGTCATGACTCGCCCAGGAGAGCACGAGACACTGGTTGAAGTTAAAGAAGTGAAAGTGAATGAGAAGATTGATGATGTCGTTTTCACACAACGCTACTATCTCAAAGGACTCCACCTACAGTAATATTAATTAATGAGAGACTTCCTACTTCCTCGCACTCGAAAACTCGCGCTAGTTTTCCTTCTACTTTCAACCAAGCTCATGGGGAGTACTCTCTTTGATTTTCAACGCCTTGAGGTGGAGCGCATTCGCGGCGATCTCTATGCTTTTACAAGCCCTGGAGCGCGACCTGTAAAACTAAAGCCAAAAGATGAGCTAGGAGCAGGTGTGCTCCTTGCCACCGGCTCTGGTGGAATTGCAGTCATTGATGTGCCAGGCCCCTCACTTTTGTATCTGGGTGAGCACACCAGAGTCTACTTACGTGGGGCCAGCAGCAATGGACTATGGGTTGTCTCCCTTTTAAAGGGAAAACTTATCGTCAAGCCAAAGCCCGGCACTAACAGACGCCCACCCAATGTCATCAGTACTATTAGAAACGCAAGCGAGGGCTTTCTTGGAAGTGACTACCTCCTTGAATTCTCCCCTGCTCGCCAAGTCCTCACCGCGCGCTCTGCTCCTGTTAGAAGAGTTGAGATTCCTGAATTAAAAGCAGCCCAGGCTTCCACGAATGCCCCCAAAGCGGCGAGCGAAGAAATCGAAGGTGATATCGAAGATGATATTGAAGGAGATGTCGAAGACGATATTGAAGGCGACATCGAAGAAGCGCCAGTGGTTCAAAAAAAGAAAGTTGATCGCATCCCCAGGGCCGAACTTACTCCAATGACAGCCGAGCAATATCTCGCCCTCTACGCCCCAAGTGAAGCACAGGAGAGCGAGGACTTAAAGGCGCTTGAGAGTGTCGAGATTCAACAAGACTCAAACTTCACTCTTGATCAGTCTGTGAGTGCACGCTACTCAAGCCTCCCAAAGTCGGATAAAGAGGAGCTCAATAATCTCGACAGCACGATGTATGACTATAAATACACTTGGAAGTCGCGTTATCAAAAAGGAAACTCTGGCCTTATCTTTAATGGCTGGCTAGAAAATGGATCAGAAGATCAGCTCTACGCCGGAAAGATTGGGCTTTTTGATAATAAAGAAATCCGCCGCCCCATTTTGAGCGCCAACGAACTCTACTATTCCTTCACTCATGATAAGTTCGATTTTTCAATTGGTAAGAAGGTCATTAAAAATGGCTTTGGGATTATCTTCTCTCCAATTGATGATGTTACCCCTAAGGATATCTACGATCCTTTTGACAAAAGAGATCTTGGCAATTGGACAGTTCAAGGGGATTTCTACTTTGACAATATCACCATCACAGCGGCCCTCATTCCCTTTTTTAGACCCAACCGTCAGCTGCCGACTCCGGTTCTAAGCCCCCTTAACGATAATGTAGATAAAGAACTCAATTTTCCTAGTTCAACCATCCCCTCGACTTCACTTAGTAATTACCTGTTGCGCGCGAAGACTACGCTGGGTGGCTGGGACTTATTGGGTGGTATTTTTAGTGGCCACTCCACCTACCACGCCAAGAACTTAATATTAAGTCGTGACGCCCTCTCCTTTCCCTTCCCACCCAGGGAAGACATTATTATCAATCTGGACTCTGCAGACTTCTACCCCAAAATCAATTCTATCTTTGGCGGCTTTAGCACCACGGTGGGGCCAAGTGTTGTGTACTCAGACTTCAAAATTCAGTCGCCGGAAAAAGA
Source organism: Bacteriovoracaceae bacterium (assembly GCA_048264885.1). GTDB lineage: Bacteria > Bdellovibrionota > Bacteriovoracia > Bacteriovoracales > Bacteriovoracaceae > JBLWXV01. Next base: position 174,056 of record JBLXCO010000002.1, on the reverse strand, counting down.
TGGCGAGGATTCAAGCTTTTATTCAGCGCTGATCGGTATTAACCGCAAATTCAACTGGCTTTCAAATCTCTTAAATATGAATGATATCACCCTCTATCTCGAATACTCGCGCACCATCTACCGAGAGCTTCAAGAGGTTTCAAAGCAAAGTATTAACGACGCCATTGAAAGGGCCAAGGACGGCATTCTGGTTCAACCCTACAGCGACACTCTCTATGGCTTTGACACTCTCTCCCCTCGCTACTTCAATAACACTCTTATCTTTAAGACCATCTTTAATGTCACCGACGACCTGGACTTGGGACTCGCGGGAAATATCGACTTTGACCCCAGAGAGAATTCCGTCACAAAATTTAATGCCTTCACTTATCTCTACCAAATTAGTCTAGATTATAAGCTCTACAAAAATTTAAAACTAACAACTACTTACGAGGTGAGAACCGAGCTCAAAAAAGAGTACAAGTCGAGCTACTTAGAAGATGTCTCAAGTGATAACAATAGCTCTATTTGCTATGCTCTAGGCAAAAAGGCCGAGTGTGATTTGCAACGTCTGACCTTCAAACTCGAGTATCCTTTCTAGCGTTGACGAACCTAAAAAGACTTGAAATAGTTTACTAGTGCTTGCAAGGATAGCAGGCTCAAGATTAGGACTCTAACTCCAAGGATGGATAGTCTATGTCAATGCTAGGTGCCCTCAACAAGTTCCTTTTCAACTACAACACTCTTGATGTTCACCTCGTTCCTCCAACTCGCTCACTTGTCGTTACCCTCAATCGCCCCAAAGTAAAAAACGCCATTAATAATGAGATGATTTTCGAGCTTGAAACTCTCTCGAGCTGGTTGATGGAGCATACTGAAGTTCACAGTGTTCTGTTTAAAGGAAGAAGTGGTTTTTTTAGCACCGGCTTTGATCTTGAAGAAGTGAAAGAGCTCGACCTTGAAGGTCTACAAAAACTCATTTTGCGCTTTCAAAAGCTCACCCATAGTATGTTCGATCTGCCGCAGACATTGATCTTTGATTTTGGCTCAGGTGCTAGAGGCGCCGGGATCGAGCTTGCCAGTGCCGCCGATATTCGCCTTTGTGCGCCTGAGGCTCAGTTTATATTTAATCAACTGGAAAATGCTCTTCCTTTAAGCATGGGTCTACTCTCGAGCGTGATGGAGAGATCGCTTCTTCGCTATGCCACTCTCTCTGGAGTACCTTTGAGTGCGCGTGAATTTGTCTCGAGTGGATTTGTTCATGAAGTAAGTGCGAGACCTGAGAAATTCATGAAATCAATCGCCAAGCAATCACCCGTGGCCCGCATTCAAGCTAAGAAAGCGCTTCACGAGTCCATTCGCCCAAGTCTAGAGCGCGCCCGCGCCTATGATAAATCAACCGCTCTAGGCGCCATTGAAACCCTCGACTTTCAAAAGCAACAGGCAAGCTCCTACATTAAAGCAAGAGACTTCGCCGAAATGATCAGTAATATTCGCGAGCAAAGACAGCAAGAGGCTTAGGGGCGGGCCAGGAGCAAAAGCTCCATATGCTCCTGACAATTTGCTGGGTGCCTAGGCCAAGATTTCTGAAGTAGTCGAGACTTCAGAGCACTCCAGTTAGAATTTTGAAGTCCGCTGGCGCTAACTTCTTTTTGAATCTTTTCAAAGTCAATTCCCGCTTGTGAGCGAGGTAGATTCTCTTTTAAGATCTCCCCTACGATCTGAAGCTTTAGTCTTGAGCTTAGCCACTGGGCAAAGGAGTCGGGGCGATATTTTGCTTCAATCTTTTGAGCATAGGCCTGTGAATAGACCTCTATATTTTCATAGGTTTCGCCCAGCCAGATAAAGTTTTGACTCTGAGTTTTATCAAGCGCGAAGTTCGTATTGTCTTCTATCATAATCACCCGCGAGAGATCGGGGTTCACGAGTCTTAGATCTTTTTTATAGCGCTCGCTAAATCTGGCCTCTGGGCCTACTTGAGTACTGAAATCGCTCAGATCAGTGCGACTAAGAACTTTGTAGGCAACATCACGCGCACTCACGCCGCCTAGGTCCACTTGGGAGAGAACTTCTAAGTTGCGCTCAATTGCGCCCCCACTAAAAAAAGAGACCCGCACATTTTCAAGTGCTAAAAGATCAGTGAGGATTTCACGGGCCCCGGGGTTTAAGCGGTAGTATTCGTCTTCAAAGCGCAGCAGATCCTGTGGGGCAATTCCCGCGGGAGACTTCACTTGGGCAATCAGCGTCCAGTCCAGGTCAAAGACTACGTCGATAGGAGCACTCTTGCCTTGAGAAGCAGGCGAGCGAAGTGAGGGGGCCAATTGACATGAAAACAAAAAGCCGAGCGTAAATATCAAGATTAATGAGCGCACTTTCACATAGGGCTCATCGGCACGAGGGAATTAAAACCTAAAAATCGGCCTAATTTCGTGGGGTTCAAGTGCCTTTTTGGCCCGAGCGAGGTCGGGAGTGAGCCCTAAAAGAAAGCCACCGCCCCCAGCGCCACAAAGTTTCAAGGTAAACACTGAGCTCTCAAGGCCCTCGCGCCAGAGGTCGCGAAAGAGATTGGGAATCATGGGCGTGAGGTGCTGCCACTGAAAATGAGAGAGATCAGAAAAACTCTCACTAAGAGCGCTAATTCGGCCTTCAAGAAAATTTTCGATACACTTATTTGTGATCGCGCCCAGTTCGCTCTCACAGAGATACTTAAAGTCATTGGAGCGACATTTTTCCAGAAAGAGGTTCACCAAGGGTTCAGTTCTTCTGGCCCTACCGGTATTGAGCAAAAAGAGCGCGCCCTCCCCTTCATGGTAATCGGGAATTTCAACCAGTCCGAGCTCTTTAGCATTGCGAACTAGAATGGGGCGATTGAGATAACTAATGAGTGGGTCCACTCCACTGGAAGAGCCGTGAAAGTGAGATTCCATTAAGCTAAAATAATCTTTTAACTCTTGGATTTCTGCTTCACTCATTGATTTAATTAAATTTGAGCCCACATAGCGGTCATAGAGGGCCGCGCACAGTGCGCCCGAGCTTCCAACCCCATAGCCTTGGGGAATGGATGAATCAAACATCAGCCCCTGACCCACGTCAAAATCAAAACTATCCACATCAAAATCAAAGGGAAGCTTTGACTTCTCTTTGAGCCGAAGTAGGTATTTTGCAAACGCCTTAAGTTCTGAGTCGACGTTCTTAGTATTGCCCTTAGGAAATGTGAGCGCCCCCTCAAAAAGTGGTGAGGGAATGGTTAAGGCCATGGAGCCCAAGATCACTGAGTACTCTCCAAAGAGAATAATCTTGGAGCCAAAGCGATTGCCAATATCGGGGTTATTGTCGTGATTACTCACTGGCAAGCGTCCTTGTGCCGTGACCGGCCACATCGGCGATCACGCGTTCAGCGTGACCTGAACTCTCACTCCAGGATTGAATAAATTCCTGAACTAGCTGAGCATCTTGTGGTGAATGGATCACATGAATATTAGGCCCGGCGTCAAGGGTAAAGGCCGCGCGCGCCTGACTATTAGCGCGCCACTTTCTAAACTGAATAATAAAATCCAAGGTGCCCGGTTTCATCAGGGTGTAGCTAGGAATACCCGTCATCATTAAAGAGTGTAGTTCGAGAGCTTCGCGCTCAACCACTTCGATAAATGAATTCCAGTCGCCACACTTTAAGGAGATAAGAAGCTTTTCTAAGTTCTCGCGGGCCACTTCAAAGCGGCGCTTAGCATAGGGATGAGTTTCCATCAGGGCATGCCCGGCACTACTAGAGACCTCTTTTTCCTGCGAGCTCACAACGATAATAGAGTCGCGAAGTCCCAAAAAAGTGGGGTCTACATCTTTCACCGCCACGGCGTGATCATCACTACTCTCATCAAGAAGCTTCGTCGCTCCCCAAAGACTTAGACCGTCTAAGACACTACGACAGGCGCTGCCGCTACCCAGGCGAGCGTAGCGGCTAATGATCATGGGCTCTCTCACACCAATCACTTCTAAAAAGCCTTGGGCCAGACAAGAAAGGGCCGAAGCGCTACTGGCAATGCCCGCTCCATGGGGAAAAGTGTTGTGGGAGTCGACTCTAAAAGAGAATTTAAGAAGTTCAGGATAATCGGTGGCGATACGCTTATGAAGCTTGAGCGCTTTAGCGTCAAAGCCCTCTTTGCGCTTTCCCTCGAGCGTAAACTCAAGCGTGCCCTGGGAGTCTTTAGTGACTCTAAAAGAGCTCTCAGTGTAGCAATGAGTGAGCGTGAGACTCAGTGAGGGATTGCAGGGCAGCTGCTCCGAGTGTTTGCCCCAATATTTAATAAGCGCAATATTCGAAGCTGAACGAACAAGATAGGATCTAGTGAAGTTTTCCATGTAGCCCTTCTGCAAATGTTGGCAGAACACTTGGGGTCGCACAAATCAGATCACTATAGTTGATAAAGACGTTATATCCTTTTTCTTTGAAATAATTTTTTGTCTCTTGCTGAGGGTGCGCACTGGTGACCAGGACAAAGTCTCCTCCCCAGGCACCGAGCGATTTAACCTCACCCCAGTAATCACTAAAATGCAGCTCGCGCGCGCGAGGAATTTCGAGGGCCTCAGAGACAATTTTTTCGTGGGAAGCAATCACCGCTTCAAACTCACCAAGGGTTTTGCAATTGAGCATCGACTCTGTGAGCTTGCTAATTTGCTCGGCAATCTTAGAGCGCTCTGTTTGAGGGACTCGCTCTTGATAGTGAGCGATCCCGGCGCGGGAGTCTTGTTTATTTCCGAGATAGACAAAATAGAGCTGGTCTTTAAATTCAGGGTTAAAAGTGACGGGTCCCCAATTGGGACCGCTCGAACCTTTGCGATAAGTTATTGGCCCTTCACTTTGGGCGCAGGCGATGTCGTATCCACTCCCACCGTAGGTTTTAAATGAGAGTTCAAAAGCACTGACATAGGCCCATTGGGCGACGTTGTAGATCAGTGAAGAAGAGGAGCCGAGCCCCCAAGAAAGGGGAAAGCCAAGTCTTGTCTCTACGTACACATCCACGTCATCGCGCAAGAAGTGAGTGTTTTGCGCGCGCGCAGCTTTGAGAACCTTTTGCAGAAAGAGCCTATCAGCAGTGACTTCGGCGTCGAGACAGTTAAAGTGCCAAAACTCGTAGGTGGCCTCAAACCAGAGATCACCGTTGAGGTCAAAGCTCTTCCACGTCAGCTTGGGAGAGAAGCTTGGGGAGTACTTAACCGAGAGCGACTGCCCTACTTTTGTTGGGAGCGCCAGAGCTTGCGCTCCATCTAGAACAAAATATTCTCCACTAAGGAGAAGCTTTCCATGACCAAAGAAATATTGGTCTTTATCTTCAAAGTTGGTGTGGCGCTGAATCGGCAACACTTTATTTGAGCGAATATCGATACTATGTCCTTGGGCCATTGTGTCCTCTAACTCTTGCATCACTAACTTAAGCTAATGCCTCTCACATCCGAGAGAAAATCTCTCACCCCTTTAAATGAGATCACCTCATGCTCAAAAGCACGGGTGGCCTCTTCGCGCTCACTGTCAGTGGCCTCAAAGTGGTTTAGGATGTTGAGCAGGTGCATTTTCATATGTCCCTTTTGAATTCCAGAAGTCACCAGTGATCTCACGGCGGCGAAGTTTTGCGCGAGCCCAGTGGCCGCGATCACTTCCATGAGTTCCTTGGCACCGGGGCGTCCAAGTAAATCAAGGCTGAACTTTGCCATAGGGTGAAGAGCGGTGAGCCCACCTACTGAGCCAACCGCCAAGGGAACTTCGAGTTCAAAAAAGAAAGTGTTATTTTCATTAATCCAAGCGCGAGAAAGTGAGCGGTAAACCCCATCTCTCGCGGCATAAGTATGTCCTGCAGCGGCGGTTGCTCTAAAGTCATTACCGGTAGCTAAAACAACGGCATCTATACCATTGTAAATGCCTTTATTGTGAGTGGTCGCGCGGTAGGGATCATTGCGAGCAATATTGACGGCGCGAACGAATTTGCGAGCAAATTGCTCCGCACTCATGCCCAGACCATTGTCGTGAAGTTCGGCCACCGGCGCACTCACCCAAGCGCGAACCACGCAGTCGGGGGTGTAGTTTGAGAGAATCGCCATCACCACTTCGATATTGCGCTCAGACTCACTGAGCTCTTCATCACTCAGAGCTCTCATGGTGAGAAACTTTCCGATCGCTTCGAGTACCGAGTTAATGAAGTTTGCTCCCATGGCATCGCGAGTGTCAAAGGAAGCAAAGACCTGATAGAGGTTGGGTTCAATCTGGGATTTATCAAGTAGCTCAAGCTTAGTGAGCCCACCACCACGCTTTTCCATATTGGCCATGAGCGGAGCGAGTTCCACTAGGAGATCTTGCTGATGACGAATAAAAAAGGCCTTGAAATTTTCAAAAGGGCCATTGAACACTAAGTGAACTTGACCAATTTTGGTCATCTCTTTTACTTCACAGTGAAAGCCTCCACGCGTGCGCCAAAACTTAGCGGCCTTAGAAGCAGCGGCGACTACCGATGATTCTTCAATCACCATGGGCACGCAGTAGCTCTTACCGTTGACAACGAGGCCCGGCAAAATGCCATAGGGAGCGTAGAAATTTGTGATGGTGTTTTCAGAGAATTCGTCAAAGGTGCGTTGGGCTTTTTCGTCTTGGTGCCAGAAGCTCTCAAGCAGCTCCTTGGTGCGATCAAGGCCCTCGCCTCCGAGCTCCATGTAGTCTTTTAAAAGGACGTCAATTTTTTCGAGTTTAGAGAGTTTGGAAAATCCATTTGTGAGTGTCACCTGTTTTCCTCCCGCGGGGCAAAGTACTCGCGCCCCATGGCCAGAGCTTCGCCCCAGCTAATAATAAATTCCGATAGACTGGCCTCACCCTTTTGTGCTTGCTCTAAAAAGGGCATCGCAAGTCCGAGCACACTTCCCTTTGGCGCTCGGGCCAAGAGACTTGCCCCTTGCAATCCGCCGCGAATTCCCCCTGAGATAATCAGTGCGGGAAGCTCATGGTCATCAGAAATTTGAAGCAAATTAGTTAGCATCTCTTCTGCACTATGTCCAACGTGACAGAAGTCATGCCAGTGCTCTGGAGTGCCCGATCTTCGCAGCACTTCGAGGCGCGAAAAGTTGGTTCCGCCATAGGCGCCAAACTCAATTGCCGACACTCCAAGCTCACAGAGCGCGCGCAAACTGCGAGGCCCCATCCCCTGGCCCACTTCTTTAACAATGACCGGGTAATTTACGGCTCTCAGGTACTCGGTGAGCACTTCAAAAGCGCTGCGAGCAAAGCGATCACCTTCGGGCTGGAACCATTCTTGTAACGGATTGAGGTGCACGATCACCCCGTCTGTATCCAGGGCGCGCACCAGCTCTTCGAGCCGCTTAAACTCACCGCGCTGGGCGAGTTCATCAAGTTGCGCAAGACCAATATTGGCAAAGAAGGGCACATCGTTGCCTAGTAAGGGGCGAAGATTAAAGTCTTCAAAGTACTCGTCACTCTCAAGAACGGAGCGACAAGACCCCAGCCCCATGCCCAGACCAAAACGGGCACAGGCCCTGGCAAGCACGCCGTTGAGAGCGCGCGCTTCTTGGGTTCCCCCAGTCATCGACGAAACCCAGAGCGGCAGCTTCATGGTCTTACCCAAGAAGTTAAATGCGCTAAGGAGCGCAGCTGGGTCTGGATGGCGCCCAAAGAGCGGTTCATAATCGACGTTTAAAGATTGTGGCAAACCCCTCGCCTGGGACTTTTGGGCGAGTTCAAGATGATCACTCTTTCGATCAGCTAGAGCATGTGGGTCTTCACGGGTGGTCATGGGCTTTGATACCACGCGTGGAACTAGAGGTCATTTAAATTATGGGCGATAAACCCTCAAATTATCGCGACAAAACCAGCACAAACTCTCTTTTTTGACCTTTATAACGCTTGGCAAGATCAGAAATACGCCCGCGTACAAGCTCTTGCCCCGGCATGCATAGGTCTAGCGCCAAGAAAGCCTCCCCCTTCCACACTGAGGCCAGCTCTTCCAGCAAGCGGGTCAAGCGATAGGGAGTCTCCATCAAGACGATTGTTCCCTTGTATTTGCCAAGCTCTCCCATCGCGCGCCGGCGCTCGGACTTCTCCACCGGCAAAAAGCCCTTAAATAAAAATTCATCGTGATCAAAACCCGAAAGGGCCAGGGCCAGCAAGGTGGAGTTGGGAAAAGGAGTTGAAGTCACTTCAAGGCCGTCGCGGTGACAAGCATCGACCAAGTGGCGACCGGGGTCGCAAAAGGCCGGCAGGCCTCCATCGCTCATGAGATAGACGTCGCTACCCATATACATGCGCTCGAGTAGCTGTGGACGCAGCTCCTCACGAGTGTGTTCATTGTAGAGAACAAAGTCATCGACCACATCGCGCGGAAGTCCCCACGACAGCCAGCGCGCGCGACCGGGCTTTAAATCCTCAATGGCAAAGACCGAGTGTTCCCGGCGATCAGTCGCCGCCTTTAACAGCAAAGCGTGAGCGGTGGGCTCCAATGGCGTCTGATCATCAATGGGCGTGGGAACGAGAATAAGTCTACCAGTCACGGGGGTTCTCCTTAGGTGTGATCTTTGCGATAGGAGTAAAAGTCGAGCTCGGAAGGTAGCAAAACATTGCCCAATTTGAAACTCACATAAGCAAGCGGGAAAGAGCAAATTAGATCTAGTGTGTAGTGATAACGTATGGCCAAGGTGGCGCAAGCGATACAGAAAGTCACAAAGGACATAAAAAAACGGTGGGAGTGATTAATCTTAAAAAGCCAGATAGAGACCAAGACCGAGATCCCAAAATGCCCCGAAGGAAAACAATCAATATAAGTCGTTTGTCCGGTGTGCACCACATTCCACAGCATCTGGCCCCAGGCCGAAAAGGGCAGCGTCCAGGTGAAGTATTCCTTGAGATAAAACTGCGGTCCCTCAACTGGAACAGTGAGATAGAAGAGATGATTAATGCAAAAAAAGACAATCAATGAGGCCTGGTAGCGCCCTAGTCGATAGCGCAAGTGCTCAGGGAGCTGACGATAATAAAGAATCGCTCCGTACCAGGGGATGAGATAGTAGAACATGTAGCTCGTCATCATCAGGTCATAAATAAAGGTTCCCACCAGTCCCGTAGGCTTTAAAACTGATTCAAATATCAAGGCCACTGGCTCATCAAAGAGCCACAGGTCAAATCCTGAAAAAAAGGCATCTAAGCGCGTAAGAACGCCACTTGCCCGGTCCATCTCGCCGATTAAATAATAATTGAGCGAGATCGTTAGAGTCAGCGGCAAGACGTTTAAAATGAGCTTCGTGACATCACTAAAGCGCACGAATTTTGGGCGCAAGAGATAGAAAATCATGGCAAAGACCACGGGATAGAGCGCCAGCAGCTGAAAACCTCCAAAGAAGAGGCCACTTAAAAAGAAGAGAAAAACGTTAAAAAAACAGATAAAGAGCGTGAGTCGCCCTAACCCAAAGTCGGCGCGATAACTGTCCCATGCCTGTTGAATGCGATATTCAAACATGGCGCTGATTGTGACATAGACAAAGGGACTTTGGCCCCCTAAGATGCGCCTCTATGCTAAAAACTTGGAATGACTCAGGTATTCACACCTACTTTGCCACGACGCCCCCAGGGCTTGAGGCGCTGGCCCATGCTGATCTTGTGGCCACTGGTTTTGAAGTAAGTCAGGTGAAGCTCGCCCACGGAGGGGTGGAATTTGCGGCGACCAATGAAGTCATGCCCGCGCTCATTCGTTCGCTCAAAATCCCTACTCATCTGCTGTGGCGACTTGGAAGTTTTCGCGTGCGAGACTTTCCCAAGCTCTATAGCAAGGCCAAGTCTATGACCTGGGCCCATTTCTTAGTCAGCGATGAAGTTCGCATGAAAGTGAGCGCAACGAACTCCAGGCTGATTCATTCAGGTCGCATTGAGAAGACCTTGCGCGAGGCGATTAGAACTTCGCTTGCGGCCCATGGCCCAAAGAAAGAGCTGATTAAGCGCTTTTTGGAGCTTGGCAAAGAAAATCATCCAACCCTCTACGCACGCATCGATAACGACACCCTCACCCTCTCCCTCGATTTGGCCGGTGAGAATTTACACCGCCGCAGTGGTGGCGCGCATAAGCATGTGGGGGCGGCGCCACTGAGAGAAAATCTCGCTCATGCCTGCTTGATGCTTGCCAGTGATGAACTTTTAGAGCGAGGACATCACCCACGAGAGCTCACACTTTGGGATCCCTTTTGTGGTAGTGGCACTCTCCTAATGGAGTCCTTAGCGTGGAAAGCTCCCAATGAAAGGCGCTCATATGCGCTTGACCTCTACGAGAGCTACATTCCGTTGCAATCTCAAGCAAGCGAGTCTCTCTTTAAGTTTCACCTAGGAACTGATCTCGATTCTAAGATCATCACCGCGGCTGCACATAATTTGGGTCAATGGGGCGCAGCGAGTTTTTCTCTGAGACAATTTGATGTCAGAGTCGCTGAAGCCCCGAGTGAAAAATTTGTCATCATCACCAACCCTCCCTACGGAGAGAGAATTAAAAGCACCGAAGGCCTCGGCGCCCTCTATGAGCGGGTCAGAGATTTTTCAAATTGTCTTGGGACCTATGTCTTAATCCCCCACCACTTGGCACCTAAGATGTCTGAGCAGTTAATTAAGTTCTCACATGGGGGAATCAGTGTTGGACTCTACAAATTATGAGCTTTGCTTGTCCGCTTTGCAATCATCAACACTCGAAACTTTTTTTTAAAACTCCAACTCGAGAGTTTTGGCGCTGTCCTCATTGCGCCCTCACCTTTGTGCCTGAACCCTTTTGTCCTGACCCTCGTAGTGAGCGCGCCCACTATGAAAATCATCAAAATCATCAGCTCGACCAGGGCTACCGCACTCACCTGGAAAAGCTCGCCCTGCCCCTGGTGGAGCGACTCACTAAGCAAGGCGTAGGTCTTGATTTTGGCTCAGGCGCCGGGTGTGCGCTCAGTCAGATTTTCAAAGAGCACAACCTTCAATGTGAGAACTATGATCTCTACTTCGCTCCCAACGAAGCAGTACTTTTAGGGCGATACGATTTTATCACGATGACTGAAGTGATTGAGCATCTAAGAGCCCCAGGAGAGACGTTAGAGCAACTCCTTAAACAACTAAACCCCGGTGGCACACTAGCGGTCATGACTCAGCTTTATCATGAGCAAATTGACTTCGCCTCTTGGTATTACAAAAACGATCCTACTCACATAGCGCTCTTTCAAGAGAGAACTCTCAAATATATCAGTGAACACTTTGCCCTAGAATTAGAAGTGATTGCGAGCGATGTGATATTTTTTAAAAATTAATTTTGCCAAAAGACCTGAGACTTCACACTCATTGAGCCCACAAAAGGAAGTAGTCCCAACTCTCCTGGTGGCAGAGAGCTCACCTCTTCACCAGCGAGGTTTTGAAGCCTAGAGAGCGTCACTTCTTTTTGCTTTCCCTCAGTGCTCAAAAAGCGAAGCGAGTCGCCGAGTTTCACTTCACGGCTGGGGTGAATATTCTTAATTAGAAGTGGACGGCCTTTTTTATAATCGAGCACAGGCCCAATTAAGAGCTCATTGCGCGCACTCAGGCGGTCATTTTTAAGCTTTTTAAAGAGAACATTTGATTTATTGGCCTTGTAAAAGCCCTTTATAAGTGTGTGGGGATAAACTTCTTTAATGGCGAGGACCGTCTCTTGCAGCTGCGCCTCAGTAGACGAGCGCAAGAGCGCCGCAAAGAGATTAATCACAGAGCGCTCATCCTCACTAGTAAGCTCAAGTCTAAAAGCCGCAAGCCCTGCAGCTCTCAGTTCGAGAACCTCATCAAGTAGACCATGATGTTTGGGGTGAAACATAAAAGTGCCGTGCTTGTTTTCAAGCACTCTAAAGCCTTTGTGGGGCGACTCCTCACTGTTGGCAAAGAGATCCAGTGGACTCTCGTCTGCGTGCGCAACCAACGGACGCACCAATGAGCGTGGAGAATAAAAGAGTAAGATGGGCCCCAGACCCATGAGCTCAAATTGATACTTAGAGTTTTCTAACAGCTTAAAAAGCTCGGCCTTAGGCCACTCAAGTGACAGGACCAATCGCTCTAAGCGCTCTCCGGCGATACTGGCCCATTGCTTGATGCCCAGGGTGTTGTGATTGCCAGTTTCTAAAATAAGCTGGATGGGAAGAGCGCATTCATGCGCTCTAAAAAACTCAAGCGCTCCCGGGTCCTGCACTCTTACGGCGTCAAAGCGTGAGAGATCAAGCTTTGAGAGAGCATTTGTCTTGAGGGCAAAGACATTTTCAGTCATGAGAATATCAAAGCACAGCACGGATTTAATACCGGCCGCGCGCAAGCGAGCACTTATATCAAGGAGCTCATTTTCAGAGAGCTCACCAAAGCGAGAATATTCACTTGAGCAGAGAATCACCTCATCTACTTTCGAATTGAGCACATGAGCAAGATCTGAGGCCTTGTTGAGTTGATAGATAAATTTCATGGCGCCACCGTGCGAACAATCATCTCAGGGCCAAGACCAGGAGCGGGCCCCAGAATGACAACTGTTCCGGGTCTGGTTCTTGTGACCGCTTCCCCGCTTGGGTCATAAAGGGCCACTGGCCGAATGGTGATATTGTCTCCCCTAAAACTGATGGCCTCCAGCGTATCGCCTGGGTGAAAGGCACTCGTCACTTCAAGCACGGCGCGCTCGCCCTGAGTCCCAATCACTTTTCCCACCACCTGATGAGTTCCCTCTTCGTGTTCGCGGTCATTAAAAATTGAGCTCTGATCGGCCGGTGCCACCAGGCTCGCCTCAGTGTAGTCGCGGTGGGGAATCTTGCGCAGCTCCCTTTCCCATTGGGCCAGTTTTTCAAGCGGCACCTCACCAAACTCTGCACCTTCACGGTAATAGCGAAGCGCCTCAGAATAAACCTTACTCACTGTCGCGGCGTAGTGAGGCGACTTCATACGCCCTTCGACTTTAAGTGAATCAATTTCAGCTGCGATAAACTGGGGGAGCAATCTAATGCCTTCCAGATCTTTTGAGCTCATAAAATACGCGCGAGCGCGCTTTTCATCACCTAAATCAAAGGAATACTCAAAACGGCAAGAATGCGCGCAGCCCCCGCGGTTGCTATCGCGGCCTTGGGTGTAGTTACTAATCACGCAATTGCCGGAATAGGCCATGCACATGGACCCGTGGATAAACATCTCGATTTCAAGTCCACTCTTTTTCTTAATCATCGCCGCTTCAGCAATACTGACCTCGCGCCCGAGTACGGCGCGCGTGACACCGGTACGCGCCCACAATTTTGCGGCGCTGGCATTGAGACAACTCGCTTGGGTGGAGAGGTGAACTTCAAGCGATGAGTGCTCGCGGACGTGAGTTACGACTCCCAAGTCTGAGACAATCACTGCGTCTACTTTGGCGGCTTCTAAAACTTCCAAGAAGGCCGGCAGCTTTTGCAGGTCTTCGTTGTGAAGAAAGGAATTTAAAACGACATAAACCTTGGCCCCGTGTTGATGGGCAAAGTCCACACCGAGAAACAATTCGGCCTCTGTGAAATTGTCGGCAGCTTGGCGCAATCCAAACTCCATGCCGCCACAGTATACGGCGTCCGCCCCATAAAGAATGGAGGTCTTGAGCTTGGCCAGACTGCCGGCCGGACTGAGGAGTTCAGGAAATGTCATAGGTTTTTAATCCACCAAAGGGGCATATCATTTTGCAAGCTTTTACATAGCAAAAGTCGCAGGTAGAATAAAGAGAAAGCACCAAATTAGGTGGAAGTTACCAAGTGGACCCTTAGAAAAGGCAAGTCGTTTTGTTTAAGTTTTTAAAAAAGCTCTTACTCATCCTCGGACTGGTGGTCGTTGCAGCGGTGGTCTGGAAGACAAAAGATCGTCCTCAGCAGGTCGTGCCCTATCCCTATATTAGTAATATCAACAACTTAGCTCCGCCAGAGGATATTGACTCGGCCGACGTGCTGATTCTCGGCGATACCATGGGCCTCTCACTAGGCCCCTATCAAGACCTCATCGTTTCAAAGACCTCCGAGGGGCTGGCCACACCTATTAAAATCGTCAACTGGTCCTGGACCAACGAGGGACTGCACCGGACACTGATCAAGCTCAAATCTCTCAAGCAGCTTCCCAAGGTTGTCATCTACTTTGGTGGCAGCGACGAGCTCAAAGAGACGCCCTTTGTGCCCCAAGCTTCACAAATCATTTTGAAAAATTTCAAGCTCTACGATCACCCTAAAATCGCTACGGCGGTGACCCTAGTGCCCTATCTCTCGCGCTTGATCTACCTCAATCACCCCATGGTCACGCTCGAGGATTTTTCCCCCGCCCAAAAAGAGCGCGAGGCCAGCATCTATCAAAAGAATCTTGAAATTCACTACAAGCTCTTTGAACTCGAACTCATGGAGCTCGTGCAGCTCACTCGCGCCAAGGGCTCAACCCTACTCATGATGACTGCCCCCATAAACCTGGAACAGCCCCCTCATGCTGTGTGCAACAATACTCAATCGGTGGAGACGGTGAATTTCCTTGATCAAAAACGCGCCCAGATTAAGCAAAAGCGCTTTAAAGAAGCCTATGGGGACCTCAAGGAAACGGCCCCTTCCCTCGTAGCCAATGCGGAAGCCTGGTATCTACTCGGGATGGCCGCTAAGAATTTAGGTTTTAGAGAAGAGGCCATTGCTGCACTTAAAAAGGCGCAAAGCTTTGACTGTGAACCAGAGGCCAGTGGGCCAGTCTTTAACGGAATTATGAGAAAGGTCGCAAACCAAACAGGAACTTTTCTAATTGACTTTGAACTCATGATGCAAGGGCAATTCATGCGCAATGAGCTCTTCCTCTCAGAGCGTTTTGTTCATAATATGTACTATCAAGCTCTGGCCCGAGATATGGCCAAAGTTTTAAGACAGGTCTTTGACCTGTAGTTTAGAAAAGGAGATTTTCATGAGTGAGAAATTATCTGGCCCCATGGCCCTCAACCTGTCAAAGGGTGATATGGTCTGTGCAGCGGGGGAAAATGATAACGACCTCTACATCATCCACTCGGGAAAATTAATGGTCTACGTGCTCAAGGGCTCGCAGGTGATCCCGGTGGCCTATCTTTCTGAGGGTGAATACCTAGGGGAACTCTCCTTCTTTGACAAAGAACCTCGCAGTGCCAACGTGGTTTGTATTGAGGACTCAACCCTCATTAAAATTCCAGTTCAAGAAATTAATAAGCAATTTCCAAAATGGCTCCTCACCATGGCCCAAGGTTTTACCAAGCAAATTCGTGAACTCGACGAGATCGTGCGTGGCAAGGGCATTAGAAGAAAGAATGTCGAGACCATTAAGCCCCTCTCAATTGATGAGCAACGCGAGTACTATCAGATCTACACCAACTATATGAATAAGGGTTAACCTTGAGTGAGCAGCGCCCTCCCATTTGCCCCTTTCCCTTTGGGCGCACTTCACTAAGTGCTCGCACCTTCGCCCCTTGCTGTGAAGATTGGCTCGTGCTGGAAGATATTTCTTATCAAGAGGGAGAAGACCAATGGAACGGTCCCACCGCCCAGGCGTTGCGGGCAAAGATTCTCCAAGGGGACTACAGTAGTTGTAAAAGAAATCTCTGCCAGGAGCCGTTAGTTGCCAGGGAAGATTTACCAGCAACGCACTCATTTGTTGGTCACGGCTATCTTTTAAATCAGCAAACGATTAAGGACATTAAAGAGGAGCGCACCCAGCTCTCAACTGGACCCGCCTACGTGACCTTTGGCTCAAGTGACAACGTCTGCAACCTCAAATGTCCCAGTTGTCGCACAGAGCTTATTACCAAGCTCAATCAAAGAAGAAAGAAAGCCTTCTATGATAGCCTCAAACTGCTCAAAGTATATCGAGGCGATATTGAAGTCATTCGCCTGGGAGATAATGGCGAAATATTCTTCTCCCCGCGCATGCGCCGACTCTTTAAGGTCTTAACGCCCAAGAGTTTTCCCAAATTGCGGGAGATTAATATTCTCAGTAACGGCACTCTGTTAAATGAAAAGATGTGGACGAGCTGCTCACCGGGCACAGACCTGATTCGCGAAATCAATATCTCAATTGACGCTGGCAATGAGCAAGACTACAAATTATTGCGTGGGCATAATTGGAAAAACCTGCTCTCCAACCTAGAGTTCATCTCAAAACTTCGAGCGGCTCAAAAGATTGACCGCTTTTTTCTCAATATGACAGTGCAACTTCATAACTATCAGGGCCTGCCACAGCTCATCGACCTGGCAAAATCACTACAGGCCGACTCTGTTTTAGTCCACCCCATTCATCACTGGCCGGGGTTAACGAATAATGAATTTCTCGCCCGGGCCGTGCACAGAGCTGAGCATCCACAGCACCAGGATTTTCTAAAAGTAATGAAAGAGAGTATTGAGTACGCGCGGGCGCAGGGGCTGGATTTAAATTGCAAGCTCCCGGCCTTAAGCTGAGAGCTTGCAAAATTTAATTTAGATAAGGCCTAATTCTTTAACAGCATCGCGCTCTTCTTTAAGTTCAGCGAGAGTTTTGTTAAATTTTTCTGTTCCAAACTCGTTGTGAGTAATATTCTCAACAACCTTCACCTGACCATTTTCAGTGCGACAAGGGTAAGAGAAGATAAGACCCTCATCTACCCCATATTGCCCTTGTGAACAAAGGGCCATTGAGTAAGTCGCCCCTGGAGCTGTGTCGTGAGTGAGGTTATAGATTCCATCAACCACGGCGTTAGCAGCTGAAGCGGCTGACGAAGCACCACGAGCTTCAATAATAGCAGCCCCGCGCTTTTGAACTGTAGTGATGAAGTCACCCTTGAGCCACTCATGATCAGTAATGACATCGGCCACTGGCTTGCCATTAATCTTCGCATTATAGAAATCTGGGTATTGGGTGGCCGAGTGATTGCCCCAGATTGTGATATTTGCAACACTGGTCACATCAACACCTGCTTTTTTAGCAAGCTGAGTGGCGGCGCGATTTTCATCTAGCATAGTCATTGCAAAGAAGCGATCTTTGGGAACGCGAGGAGCGCTATTCATGGCAATCAACGCGTTTGTGTTACAAGGGTTACCGACGACGAAAACGCGAACATCTTCTGCGGCGTGATCATTGATGGCCTTACCTTGATTAGTGAAAATGCCGCCGTTAATTTTAAGCAGGTCTGATCGCTCCATGCCGGCCTTGCGAGGCACTGAACCCACCAAGATGGCCCAGTTTACGTCTTTCATAGCGACGCTTAGATCATCGGTGCAAGTCACTTTCTTGAGCAACGGAAAGGCGCAATCGTCGAGTTCCATTGCCACCCCTTTTAGAGCTCCAAGGGCCTGGGGAAGTTCAAGCAGTTGTAGTTCAACATTTGTCTCTGGCCCAAACATTTGACCTGAAGCAATTCTAAAAAGAAGTGCATAACCAATTTGTCCTGCCGCTCCGGTCACGGCCACTTTTACGCTTTTATTTGCCACAATAAAGCTCCTTTAAGAGTGGGTTAAAATTATGAGTATTAAAGAACTCTAGATAGACTTTGTCATGAGTGACTTTGCTCATTAAGATGGGACTAAAGTTATCACTTTTCAAGCTGAAATGTAGCCCCAGTGTGTTAAACATGGACTAAAGGCCCTCACGCGGCCTATGATAACAACATGACTATGAACCAAAAAAGATTAAATTCATGAATAGCGAAACATCATCACCAAATAATTCAAATTCATCTAGTGGACGCCCGCGCCGCTCAAACTCCAAGCGCCGCCGATCCAATTCGAGACGCTCTGGTGCTGCGAAGGGTCCAGGTCAAAGTGCCGCTCCCCAAGAACAAAAAGCGGCCACTGGGGCTAAGAAAAAATCAAATTCAAATCGCAGAAGGCGCGGAGCTCGTCAAAGAAGTGGCCCCAAGCTCACTGGCTTTGACTTAATCGCCGCAAATTATAATAAAGTACTGAGTGATCACCTAGAAGCGCGAAAACGCTATTTCGAACTCTATCACCGCGCTCAACCGGCCCAACGAGACAAGCTCGAGCGCGTTTTTTATGAGACCCTCGAAAAGCTCTACGGCTTTGAAAATACAGTTGATGCTCAATACCAAGCGCAATTTAGAGAAATGGTCGACGGACTAAAGCCTGATCTCATCTACTCTGAAAAGCGCGAGCTGGCCCCTGAGGGGGTACTTGAAATAAGTAACGAAGATGAGATCGAAGATCCACACTTATTAGAGAGTCAAAAAAGTGCCGACTTCACTGATGATACCGAGGAATCAACGGGTACACTTGATGACTACAAGGCCTATAAAGGAATCGTTGATTAAGAAACGCCATCTTGATTTAAGATGGCGCAGACTTACAAAGTAATTTTCTAAAAGAGAAGGCTTATTTAAGAGGAGAGCTCCGTGCTGGCAACGAGCTCATCTCCCACAGCAGCACCAAAGAGGTGGGCGTCGAGAGTCTTTTCAAAGTCCTTCAGCAAGGCCGTTTTAAGGTCTTCTTGAGTGATCTCAAGGACCTCACAGAGCCTTTTTAGGTTCTTTAGCGGAATTGAGCATAGGCCACGCTCAACGTTGCTAATGAACTGGCCATTTTTATAACCAAGCAATGTTGAGAGCTCAGTTTGTGAGTAGGTCTTGGGATGGCCCAATCTTCTTGTTTTTACTAGTTTTGCAATGTGGCTAAATGAACGCATGAAAAAATTTTTCCTGTTTTTTTCTGAAGGTTTACTTAAAACCTACTTTACTTGAACAGATCATTCCTATCAGGTGAATTTTTTTACGCCATCTTAACTATTATTTAATTTCAGACACTTAGCTATAAAAATCAATTTTATTGCCTCGCAAAAAGAGCCCGTCCACTGCCATCCCCACGCCTCGCTCTGCGCCACGCCCTCTCTTAAAGATCTCTTTAAAAAACTGCTCAGAAGATTTTAACGGAGTTAAGGTTTTCTTACGTTTAAATAAAATTAAGCTCGCTTCCTTACCAACTTCAACACTACCTAGACGGCGACCTAGACCCAAAATATCTGCGCTGGCCTGAGTTGCGCGGTAGAAGGCGCGTGTTGCAGTGGCGCCCTTCACGCCTGCCCGTTTATTTTGTTCCACAAAACTTTGCATTACATCGAGCATGGAAAGGAAGGGGCCACCTCCAATATCTGAACCCAGCCCCCAGCGCACTCCTTCGCTATCGGCGCGCTTAAAATCAAAAAGGCCGCTACCAAGACCCTGCTCAGGCACGGGCGCATTTGAAGTGGGACAATGGGCGATTGCACTCTTTGAACGCGCCAGCATTTTCCACTCTTCATCACTCAAGTGAATGGCGTGGCCAAAAATACTCTTAGAGCTAAGCAGTCCTGCTCGCTTATAAAGTTCGGTATAAGACTTAGCGTCGCTATAGGAGTTAAATTTTTTATACAAATCGAGCACGAATTTGCATTCTTCAAGAGTCTCACTCAAATGGGTCTGCATGAAATGGCGATGCTCTCTTCTAAAGTCGCCAATCTTGCGCAAGAAATCGCCACTCACTGTTGGAGCAAATCTGGGAGTCACAACATATTTCTTGCCCCACTTTTTTGATAACGCCTTCATCGACTTCATCGCCTCGCGCTCAGTATGCGTGAGATACTCGGGCGACTCCTCCGTCATGAGGGCATTACCTACAAAGAAATCCCCCTGAAAGTTTTCCAGAGCGTGAGTGACGGTGTGCGGATGAAGTGAAGAGTAACAGGCACCGGCAATAGTGCCAAAGCGCAACAGCTCTTTGGCAAAGAGCTTCGCCTGCGCCCGTGAGAAGTCAGCATCAGCAAACTTGGACTCATAAGGCCAAGTGTATTTTTTAAGCCAAGTTAGGAGTGAGGCTTTAGGCATTAAGCGCACTGCATCCTGCACCCAATGAAAATGTAGATCAACAAAGCCGGGAAGAATCACCCACTCATGGCCCTTTTGGGCCTCTACAACTTCGATATCACTTGAAGGGACGCGCTCTAAAAAGTTAGACTTGAGCGAGAGAATTTTAGAAGGAGACTTCTTTTTTTCAAAGGTGAGCTGCACGTTTGATAAAACATTGCACTGTTCATCACTCACAGGACTTAGGACGGTGCCTGAAAGAGAAAAATATTTTTTTCTACTGCTCATAAAGGATTCTTCCATGGATTGTTTTTTTAAACTTACAAATACTCTTAAGCGCCAACTCACTTTTTTACTTTGTGGGCTGACTCTTTTTTGCTTGAGCCCCCTACCAAGTAGCGCAGCTGACGCGCCAAACTTGGCATTAAACAAGCTCCTCCGTCTTACTGTCAAGTCCAGTATTAACCCGGCCACGCTTCAATATATTTTGGGGGGCCTGGCCGAAGCCAAAAAGAAAGGTTTCGATGCGCTCATCATAGAGCTTAACACTCCTGGCGGACTGGTCTCTACCACGAAGGATATTATTACAAACTTAGGTGACTCAGAGATTCCCACAATAATTTGGATTGCCCCTGAAGGGGCCAGTGCCACCTCTGCTGGAGCGATCATCGCAAGCTCTGCCCATCTACTTTATATGAGTGAGGGCACAAATATCGGCGCCGCCACTCCGATCCAAATGAGTGGTGATATCCCAGAAGATTTGCGCAAAAAAGCGATCAACGACTTAGTAGCTCTGGTACAAAGTCTTAGCGAGGCACGCGGCCGCAACGCTGAACTCTTTGGCAAGATGGTCAGCGAAGCCGCGAGTTTTAAAAGTAACGAGGCCCTAGAAAAAAAGCTTATCAATGGGATCGCTTCAACGGAGAAAGAGCTCTTTGAAAAAATGAACGGCGCCAGCATTCATTTAAAAGGGGCCGACTACAAGTTAAGCGTGAATAATCCCATCGTCGTTGATTATGAAATGAGCACTGGCAATGCCCTCCTCAATATCTTGGCCGACCCCAACCTCGCCTATATACTGCTGCTCCTAGGGGCCGCGCTCATTTACTTAGAGTTTCAGGCCCCGGGAGGCTTTATCGCCGGGTCTTTTGGAGCGATCCTCTTAATTATCTCTGGCATCAGCTTTCAAGTGCTGCCTCTTAATTTCGGGGCCCTGGGCCTTTTGGCGCTCTCCTTTATTCTCTTTATCTTAGAGGTCTATATTACGAGCTATGGACTTTTGAGTTTACTGGGCCTTGCCGCCTTAGTGACGGGCTCACTCTTTCTCTATGAAACCGACAATAGTTATATGAGCCTGGCCCCGGAAGTCATCGCAGCGGCGATCGCTGCTGTGGGATGTTTTCTAGGACTGGTACTCTACTTTTTAGTAAAAGATATTAAGAGCTTTAAAGAGCATCACTTTAATGAGGCCATTGGCAAAAAAGCCCTCATCATCGAAACCCTGCCTAGCCCAACTCCCGGAGAATTTAACTACCGGGTCAAGGTAGAGGGCGAAATTTGGCGCGCGAAGGCGCAAAGAGAATATCAAGTCGGCCAGTACGTCGACGTTCATTCTATTGATAACGACACTCTCACCTATACACTTTCCTAGGAGAACTCATGCTGATTAATCCCGTTGTCTTTTTTATCATCATCCTTGTTATCTTGCTCTTTAACTCAGTCAAGATCTTGAAGGAATACGAGCGCGCTGTCGTATTTAGACTGGGCCGCTTCACCGGACTTCGTGGACCCGGACTCATCATCTTGATTCCAGGGCTTGAAAAAATGCAAAGAGTGGACCTGCGAACCGTCACGATGGATGTTCCAAGTCAGGATATTATCACCCGCGATAACGTCACAATTAAAGTCAATGGCGTGGTCTACTTTCGCGTCAGTGCACCAGACAAGGCCGTCATTGCCGTGGAAGACTTTCTACTCGCCACGAGCCAAATTTCACAAACCACTCTACGCTCGGTGATTGGTCAATTTGAACTCGATGATATTCTCGCCAATCGCGACAAGATCAATAGCAAGCTCCAGCAAATTCTCGATGAGCAAACAGAGCCTTGGGGCATCAAGGTCTCAACAGTTGAGATGAAAGCAGTCGACCTGCCCATTGAAATGCAAAGGGCCATGGCCAAGCAGGCCCAGGCCGAAAGAGATAAGCGTGCCAAGGTCATTAGTGCCCAAGGTGAATTTGAAGCCTCTCAAAAACTTGCTGAAGCGGCCCGCGTTCTCGATCAGCAGCCAAGTGCGATCACGCTTCGCTATCTTGAAACAATGAGAGAGATCTCCTCTGGAGATGGTAAGCAAACCACCTTCTTTCCCATTCCCCTAGACTTTATCAATTCGTTTATTGGAAATAAGAACACGTGAGACTAATGCCCTACTCTCCCAATCTCTTTGAGCTAAGCTTTAGCGCCCAGAGATTGGGAGCAACTTTGAATCTAGCTTACCACTGGCGCGGAGAAATCTCCCTGCCAGCAGCTCACAGTGAACTCAAAGCGCGTGCTCACGATCTGTGGCAGGGAACGTGCTTTGAGTTTTTTTTAAGGCCACTTACCGGTGAGAGGTATTTTGAAATCAACATCGCCCCAGATGGCCATTGGAATAGCTACGAGTTTAATTCCTACCGCAGCTCGCCCTTAGTTGAGAGCGATCAGATCAAGTGCTCAAGCATTTCTTTAACTCAAGAGCGACTCTCTGCTGAGTTTCAACTGGGCCCAGAACTGGCCTATGAGTCGCTAAAGACCAACGCAACTGCCGTCATAGAGGACTTTGCTCGGCGAGAAAAATTTTGGGCCCTGGCGCACTCCCAACAAGGTAAGCCCGACTTCCACGACCCCGAAGCCTTTATCTACTACCTCGCTCCCTAAGGTCGGTACCAACACTTGGGCCTAGCATGGGCCGAATCAAAATTTTGGTGACACCAAGAAAACTGCTCCGAGTCCCAGCGCGGATTAAGACTTGCTAGTGCGCTACAAAAAACGCCCGCTACCATAGTGTCAAAGCGGCATTGCGCCTTTGGGTGAGTACTGAGAGTTCTCTGCACCACACTTTGATCCGGAGTGCTCAGACTTGGAGTCTTGACCTTTTCTAGTTCGGCGTAATAGGCCGTGGCCCCCAGAGCGCCACGAAGTGCATGTTCGCAAAGAGCAGGAGAATCATGACTTTGGCATTTTTTAAAAAATGCCCTCTCCTCGCTATAAATGGTGCGCCAGGGTCCACTCTGGAAACCACCAAGCTTTTCCATGATAAAGGGAGCAAAGCGCTTAAAGCACTTGGCGGTGGCAAAGTAATCTGACTGCCCTTCAAAGGAGATTTCAGCACTTCTGGCCGGGGCCCCACCCATGAGATGACCCAACTCGTGACAAAGATTCATCACAAAAGCTTCTTCGCTCATGGTGTGATAGCGAGCAATGCCACCAGGAATTTCCAGCGAGTAGCGCTGCCCTTCACGCCAGGCCCAGGCGTTGACAGCGCCATCTCCCCAGTCAGTGTCGAGGAAAAACTGGGCACCCAGGCCCTCAAAGTGAGGTCTAAAAAATTGCTCAAAACTCTCGGTTACGAGCAAAAATCTCCCCTCGGTATAGCCATTATTATAGCGCTCAGAAAAATTTAAACTTACGGACTCCTCAACTATCGTGGCCTTGAGTGAATCAAAAGAAGAGATAAGCCCTAAAAAACAAAGAAGAAAGAAAACTTTCATCACTCGCCCTCAAGAAAAAGAATTCACACTTATTCTAAGTGTAACTGAATTAAATTATTTGAGTAAGGATATTAATAAATCTTAAGAACTGCGTAGCGCATTTCTAGATAGAATAGATAGAGTGAAAATGAAATCCATACTCGTCGTTGATGATGAGCCACTTATTCATGAAGTCTTAGTCGAGGCCCTTCAGGGTCATGCTGAAAATGTCGTGAGTAGCTACACGCTCAGCGATGCCTTGAATAAAGTCAATGAGAGTCCCTTTGATTGCATTATCCTGGATATCAATCTCAAGGGGCAAAATGGGGGCAAGCTTTTTATTCACCTTCAGTCCGGCGTAGAGACTCCCAATAATAATACCCCCATCATTCTGAGCAGTGGCTACATTGGTGAGGAGTTTATCGAACGCTTCCAAAAGCGGTTTTATCGCATCCTCTGTAAGCCCTTTCTGGCCGAGGAACTGGTTTCAATTGTAGAGGAGCTCATAAAAGAAAAAGGTACTCAAAGCGATGATTCAGAAGATCTCTCAGTAGACTCATCTCGTCCTTTTAAGATGGAAGAGCTCGCACCCAAGGTCAAAGCGACTCTGGCCAAGGTAAAAAAGAACAACAAACTCAAAGCTCTCTTTCAGCAGGCGCTAGGCAACGTCAATCAAAAGGGACTTTATAAAACTCATATTGGCATCACCATCAACGTGGCCGCTGCGCTGTTAAAAGTTCTTGGCTGGGATAGCGATCAGACACTAGAGAAAGTTATTTTTGCTGCCTACCTCCACGATATTTCGATCAAAGATCGACCCGAGCTACAGGAGTTTCAAAGCGGGCTCGACTTTGAAATCAAGGGCGAGAAGTTTTCCCCTGAAGATGTGGAACTCGCTCGCTCACACCCCAAGCTTGCCTTTGATCTGTTACAAGATATGGCCGATATCCCCCCAGATGTTCCAGAGATGGTTTTGCAACATCATGAAAGGGCCGATGGCGGCGGCTTTCCAGGTAAGCTCCCCCATCAGCGCATCACCCCCCTGGCCACGCTTTTTATTGTCGCCCATGAATTGGCCCACGAAGTGGCGAAGTCCAAAGACTTTGATCTGCGAAAGTACATCAGTGTGGTGACAAAAAAGCACAAAGGCCCACAATTTAGAAAGGTCACGAGAGCGCTTTCTTCACTCGAGTAAGTTTGGCCCCACGCGCGTGAGCACTCTTTCAATTTCGTGGGTAGCCTGCAATAAATGTTGCGCGCTAAGCTCACCATGAAGCTCAAGCAAAGCACAAAGTCTGCCAAAGAAATAATCTCCAGCACCAGTTGTATCGAGGACTGGTTTTAAAATTGCTGGTGGCGTGTGCGTGAACTTTTGGCCTGCACGCTCAAGAGTCATTGGACGGGGACCATTTGTGCTCACAAGATAGAGATGCTGATTACCCTCGGGTAAAATCACATTGCACTCGCTGGCCTGTATTAAAAGGATGCGATCGAGATAGTCATTGAGAAAGGAGAGATCCCCTCCAAAATCGATCATCGTCCCCACGTCTAGACAGAGCCGCGCTTCATTGGGAGGAAGTGCCTTAAGTATTTCAAGGCAAAGATTTTTAGTCTGCTCATAGAGAGGAAGGGCGATTAATTCTTGGGAATTAAAAAGCGTCTTTTCAAAATCAGCAAAATTTTGCAATGAAAGCTCACTGAGCGCTCCTGCTTGATACTCTCCTAAATGCCGCTCACCTGTATCATCTACCTTGATAAGCTGAGTTGGTGGATGAAGTTCAGAGCATGGCCAATTGTTAGCAACTTCAAGAAGAGCTTCAGGGTATTCGTGTAGGGAAGATCGCGTACTCAGAAGTTTTGCCTGGGGCGAGAGTTCTCTGGCCGCAAGCCAGGCATTTAAAGAGCATCCGCCCCAAAAGTATTGGGAGAGCTCTGAGTTCACATAATGGTCAAGACCAACATCACCGATAAAGATCATGGCACAGGTCCAAAAAACTCCAAGAGCGCGAGGGTTTTCTGGCGCTCAAGCCTTCCCTCACTCATGAGAGAAGTGCCCACGATGGCACCATCAAGGACGGGTACCAACGCTTCTGCATTTGCTGGAGACAGACCAGAGCCAATAAAGAGAGGTCCAATATTTCCCCGTGAGCGCGCCTGGGTAAAATCATGCGCACTCGGAGCACTACCGGTGGCCACACCACTAATAATGGCCGCATTGGCCCCCGCCTGCTGGGCCTCCTGGCAAGAGCGCCACAGAGGCTTGTCATTTTCAAGCATGGTGGCATACTTCACTTGAACGTCGGCAAAAATCGAAATGGAGTAGCCTGCCAGCTGGGCGAGTTGGTCTCTCAAGCTCACGAGCCCTAGGGGATCGATCTTCATCTCACCGCCATATTCCGGGCGGGCCATGCGATCGACAAAGTAATCAGTGCGAATAAAATCGGCGCCCACACTATAGGCGGTGTAGAGACTCGCCACCGGGTCGTTAATCAGATACTCCACACCAATTGCGACCTCGCGGCGCGCCTTCATTACTTCACACAGCATGGCACTCATCGAGGCCACAGCAGCGGCACTCATCTCCACATCGTAGGGATGATCATTTTCATTTTCAAATAAAAGCCCATCGACGCCAAGCTCTTCGCACACGGCCAAATCGTGGAGGGCATGCTCGATAACCTCACGCTGTGAGTGATGTGAAGCAGCACCGGCCAGGGCCGGCAGGTGGCTGACGGCGATCAGTGGAACCTTGCGTCTAAAATTCTTTCTCATAGTGACTCTGTGTATTGATAAAACTTTTCGCAAACATATCTCAACTTCGCTTTTTGGGCTAGACGACAGACCCCCAGGCCAGTTACTCTAGTGCCCATATTTTACTTATTATATTTTTAAAATATTTAAAATAACTCTCTTATTACCGAGAGTTAAATGAATTGAGAGTGCACAACCGTGAAGAGCGAGCCTTCCATTTTAAGTGAGCGCCAACGCAAAGGGCTCACTAGCTTTGAGTCCTTTCTTAGCAAAGTGGGCTTTAAGCGCATTGATGGCGCCATCTACGGACTTCTCGTTCTCTCCCACTCACCTCTTTCTCAAGAGCAAATTGAAAGTGAGCTCGGTCTGTCTCAAAGTGCCATCTCTCAATCCCTCAAAACTTTGAGTCACTACGGAGCGATTGAGATCACTCTGCCCAGTGAGAGTACGCGCTCGCGGGTGAAATATTATAGCGCTCGCGCTGATAGTTTGGGCACCGTCGCCACTGTCTTTAGAAAGCGCGAACAAGAGGCCATTGGAGAATTTAAGTATCTTGCCCAGGGTCTTTTAAAAGAGGAGCCCGAGAGCGATTCAGTGGTCTCGCGTCGCCTTAAATCGATCATTGAAACCTGTGAAATTGCCGAGGCGGTGATGGACTTTGTGATGAAGCTCACCTCCCATCAAAATCTCACTGAATACAGTCGCATTATCAGAAAACTTCCCACCGCTCTTGATCTGCTGGCCAAGACCACCGGCCCCACGACTCGCTTGGCGGCTGAACTTGGCAGCAATATCACTGGCAAGCTTCTCAAAGGTCTCGAGGTGGGTCTCAGCAAATATAACGACAACAAAGAAGGACACTCATGAACCACAGAATCGTCATCACCGGCATTGGTCTCACTGCACCTAACGGCAATAACCTCGCCGAATTTAGAGGAGCGCTCCTGGAAGGAAAGTCGGGAATCACCCATGCTGAAATTCGCCATATGGGTGTTCAGGCCGTGGGCTTTTGCAATTTTGATGAGACCAAGTATCAAAGTAAAAAGCATAGAAAGCGCGGCACCCGTGCCGGCGCTATTTCTATTTACTGCGCCGGTGAGGCCCTCGCTATGGCCGGACTTGAAGTCAAGAACTTCGACCCCGAGCGTGTGGGCGTCTATCTTGGCATTACAGAGCATGGAAATGTCGAGACTGAAAATGAGATTCACGAACTCTATCAAAATAATCTCAACACCGATTTTTGGTCTCACCACCACAATCCAAGAACAGTTGCCAATAACCCCGCAGGTGAAGTGACCCTCAACTTGGGAATCACCGGTCCGGCCTACACATTGGGTGCAGCTTGCGCCGCCGGTAACGTGGGTCTCATTCACGCTTATCAAATGCTGCAAATGGGAGAAGTTGACTTGGCCCTGGCCGGTGGGATTAGTGAGTCACCGCAAACCTTTGGCATTTTTGCCGCCTTTAAGTCTCAAGGAGCACTTGGCAGTCATGAAGATCCCACTAAAGCCACGCTGCCACTTGATAAGAAGAGAAACGGTATTGTCATTGCTGAGGGTGGAGCGATCTATACCCTCGAGCGCCTCGAAGACGCCCTCAAAAGAGGCGCCACCATTCTGGGCGAAATAGCTGGCTATCACGTGAATTCTGACGCCACGGACTTTGTTCTTCCCAATACCCAAAGACAAATGGACTGCCTCACGCGCGCTATGAAAAGGGCCCAAATGAGTCCAAGCGATATTGATATCGTCAATCTACACGCCACTGGTACTGTTCAGGGCGATATTCAAGAGTGTCAGGCGGTCAGAGAAATCTTTAAGGACTCTCCCACAACTAGTGTCAACTGCACCAAGGGCTTTATCGGTCACGCCATGGGCGCGGCCGGAGCGCTGGAGCTGGCGGGAAATATCCCGAGCTTCAGCGATAACTTGGTCCACTCGTGTCGCTACATTGAAGAGCTCGATCCCGAATGCGCAATGGAGGGACTCGTCAATGGGGCCCCGCTCAAAAAAGAAGTGAAAACAATCTTAAACAACAGCTTTGGAATGCTAGGAATTAATTCAGTTCTTATTGTTAAAAAATATCAATAAGTATTTTTCTAAGGAGAAAGGTAAATGCAAGCAACAGAAGTTAGACAAGTAGTTCTCGACATCATCGCCGACGTGGCCCTCGACGACGATCTCTCAAACATTAAAGATGATGTGGCCCTACGTGAACAACTTGATCTCGATTCAATGGACTTCCTCGATATCGTGATGGAGCTTAAAAAGCGCCACAAAGTTGAAGTTCCTCAAGAAGATTATCCTCACCTCGCAACTCTTGACTCTTGTGTGGCCTACCTCACACCTAAGTTTGCGCAGTAAATAGGACAACCTGTGAGCGCAAAGTACGACGCCCTCATCATTGGTGCCGGAATGTCAGGTCTTGCGGCCGGCATCCGCTTGGCCATGTACGACAAGAAGGTTTTAATCCTCGAGTCCCACGTGATTCCCGGAGGCCTTAACTCATACTACATGCGATCAGGACGCCATTTTGATGTGGGTCTTCATGCGCTCACAAACTTCGCCAAAAAAGGCGAGCGCGGAGCTCCGCTCACAAAGCTTTTAAAGCAACTGCGACTTCCTTATGAAACGCTTGAGCTGCGGGAGCAGTCTCACTCAAAGATTGTCTTTCCCGCGCATACCTTGCACTTCACCAATGAGTTTGAAAGACTCTGCTGCGATA
The DNA here is from genome assembly GCA_048264885.1 of Bacteriovoracaceae bacterium. Taxonomy (GTDB): domain Bacteria; phylum Bdellovibrionota; class Bacteriovoracia; order Bacteriovoracales; family Bacteriovoracaceae; genus JBLWXV01. The sequence continues at coordinate 145,052 of JBLXCO010000002.1, read as the reverse complement.
TTGTCACACACTTTCCTGGTGAAATTGATGGCTTTATGGCGCTCGCCCAAAGAGTGCGTGAGTTTAATGATGTCGCTCTGGACAACCCCTATTTGCCGGCCAGAGAAGTTCTTAAAAATTTTATTAAAGACCCTACTCTACTAGAGATGATCCTGTGCCCACTGCTGATCTATGGATCAGCTTGGGAAGACGACATGGACTTTTCGCAATTTGTGATCATGTTTAAGGCCCTGTACTTTGAAGGTCTCGCCCGCCCCCACGGAGGAGTGCGCACAATCATTGATCTTCTCACAAAGCGCTACCAAGAATTGGGTGGAGAAATTCGCTATCGCTCACGAGTGGAGAAAATTCACGCTTCAGAGGGACGCGTGACTGGAGTCACCCTCAAAGGTGGCGAGCAAATTGAAGCTGAGCGCATCCTCTCAAGTGCTGGGCACCCTGAGACGATGAGTATGGTGAATCAAAGCGAAACGAATCTACCTAGAAGTGGAAATCTGAGTTTTTGTGAAAGTATTTTCATCCTCGATAAAACGCCACTTGAACTTGGTGAAGACTCCACCCTGATTTTCTACAATAACAGAGACACCTATCACTATCGCATGCCCCAAAGCTTCTTTGACCATCAAAGTGCAGTGATCTGTCTGCCCAATAACTATCAAGACTCGGGATTAGATGAGGGATGGGCCCGCGCAACTTTTATTGCCAATTACTCGTTATGGGATGAACTTAAAAAGTCAGACAAGGCCCTTTATCGCGAGAAAAAAGAAGAAGTCGCCACTAGTGCGCTCAAACTCATGACTCTATTTATGCCCAATATTGCCACTTCAACATTGGTTAAAGATATTTTCTCCCCCACCACAGTGACCCGCTACACCTCCCACTTTAAAGGAGCTGTTTACGGGTCACCTGATAAGCTACGCGACGGGCGAACACCCATTAAGGGACTCGCTCTTTGCGGCACAGACCAAGGTTTTCTTGGTATCATCGGCTCTATGCTCTCGGGCATTAGTATGGCCAATCTCCATGTACTCATGGATCAGGAATAAGAGATGAAGTTTAATAATGTAGTCATTGCAGCCCATGGGCATCACCTTCCAAAGCATGCAATGACCAGTGAAATGATTGAGCTCGAGCTTGAAGAGATATACGAAGGTCTGGGTCTTCCCATGGGAAGACTCGAACTAATGAGTGGAATTAAAGAGCGCCGCTACTTTGATGTTGGCGCCAGACCTTCAGAGCTGGCCGCCCATGCCGCTTTAAACTTGGCCCACAATAACCCTCTCATTGATCTTAAAAAAACCCAATTACTGATCCACGCAAGCGTCTGTCGCGACTTTTTGGAACCGGCCACAGCGAGCGTGATTCATCACCAGCTTGGGCTTGATGAGAACTGTGAATTCTTCGATCTTTCAAACGCCTGCCTCGGCGTGATGAGCGCCGTTAATATGGCCGCGAAACAAATCGAATCTGGCCTTATTAAGCAGGCGCTCATAGTGAGTGGAGAAAATGCGGCCCCGCTCTATCAATCCACAAAAACTGAGTTACTTAGAAAGTTTAGAGCTGGTGAACTCACACGAAAAAGTATCAAGCCCTACTTTGCCAACCTCACCATCGGTTCGGCCGCTGTCGCCCTGTTGATCACAAGTAAGGACATGGCGCCAGGAGCTGATCGCTTCCTAGGAGCAGAGCTCATGAGTGACTCAAAAGCCCATACCCTGTGCCAGGGTTCAGGCGACACCAGCTCACTGATGATGGAGACCAACTCAGAAGAGCTCCTCAAGGCCGGCATCACTCTGGCCAAGAAAACCTGGCACAAAACGGTGACGGGCCTAGAGCTCGCCCCTAATGAAATCAACTGGGCCATTGGCCACCAGGTGGGCGTGGCCCATGAAAAGCTCACCATGGAAGCGATGGAGCTCAGTCACCACCCGACACATATCACATACGATACTCTAGGCAACACTGGCTCAGCGGCCTTGCCTATAACTTATATGAAGCTTCTAGAACAAAAGAGCGTTAAAGCAGGCGAGCGCATTGCCATGCTCGGTATCGGCTCAGGTCTCTCATCACTGATGAGCATCATAGAGCGAGGAAAGTAGCATGAGTACCTTTGAAACAATGCCAGCGGGTCTGAAAAAGCTCTACCCCTTCACCCCTGGAAAATTTAAAACGCGCGACGGACACACGCTCTCTTACCTAGACGAAGGTCCAAAGGATGCCCCCGTTCTGATCTGTCTGCATGGCAATCCCACCTGGTCTTTTTATTACCGCGAAGTTGTCAAGAAACTCTCACCAAAATATCGCGTCATTGTCCCCGATCACATCGGCTGTGGTTTTTCAGATAAACCTCAAGAGTGGGAATATCGTCTAGAAAATCACATTCGCAATGTGAAAGATCTCGTGCGTGAGTTGGAGCTAGAAAAATTTTCGCTGCTCGTGCACGACTGGGGCGGCGCTATCGGAATGGGACTCGCCACCAGACTCAAAGAGAGCGTCGATAAAATTATCTTGCTCAACACTGCGGCTTTTAGAGATATCAATATTCCTAAGCGCATAGAATTCTGTCGCCAGCCCGTGCTTGGGCCTTTGATCGTGAGAACTTTTAACGCTTTTGCTTGGCCCGCAACCTTTATGGCCGTCACCAAGAAGTTGGATTCCCAAGTAAAGGAGGGTTTTCTCTACCCCTACAATAATTACGAAAATCGCATCGCCACCGCACTCTTTGTGCGCGACATTCCGCTAAAGAGTTCTCACCCGAGTTATCAAACGCTCAAAAATATTGAAGAAAAACTAAGTGAGCTCAAAGGCCCCAAGTTAATTCTCTGGGGTGGAAAAGATTTTTGTTTCAATGATCACTTCTATCAGCGCTGGCAAGAGATCTACCCCGAAGCAAAGGCCCACTACTATGAAAAGGCGGGCCATTACGTCCTAGAAGATGAGCGCGAAGATGTCCTCACTAAGATTGAGGAGTTTCTGGGATGAGCGAAGTTTCTAATATCGCCTGTCGCATCGAAGCTCGGGCGCAGCTGCACCCGGAGAAAGTCGCTCTTTATTACCCCACTCACTATCGCAGTGGTCACATGACCTACTCCCAACTAAGCTTCGCTGGCTTTAATGAACGCGCGAATAGCTTTGCCCGTGGACTTTCTCATTACGGAGTTAAAAAGGGTGACCGTGTGTTGGTCTTTGTTCGCCCTTCGCTTGATTTTCCCACTTTAGTCTTTGCCCTGTTTAAAATAGGCGCCACTCCGGTACTCATCGACCCAGGAATGGGACGCAAAAATCTTTTAGGCGCCATTAAAGATGTAAAGCCTCGAGTGCTCATCAGTGAGCCCATCGTGCATCTGCTTAGAAGAATCTATCCATCGGCTTTTAAAGATATTGAACTGACTTTCACCACTAAGCTCTATGGTGGGGTGAGCTTTAAAAAGCTCAAAAGCTTTCAAGGTGAATTTAAGGCCACGGCTGTGACCAAAGACGATCTCGCGGCGATTCTCTTTACCAGTGGGGGCACCGGAACACCCAAGGGCGTGATGTACACCCATCAAATTTTTAATGCTCAAACAGACCGGCTGGCGCAGATGTTTAGTCTGAGTGAGAAGGATATCGATGTCCCAGGCTTTCCCCTCTTTGCTTTCTTTACCCTCGCAATGGGTATGACTTCGGTCACCCCGATGATGGACCCCAGTAAGCCGGCCCTATGTGACCCACATAAAATCGTTAAAAATATTCAAGATCACAAAGCAACTTTTGTCGCCGGCTCTCCGGCCATATGGGAGCGCGTGGCCGACTACTGTCTCAAGCAGCAGATCAGTCTGCCCAGCGTCCGGCGCGTTGTGATGTTTGGTGCTCCCGTGAGATATGAGCTTCATCAAAAATTTGAAAGTATTCTTCCCAATGGCACGACCTATACACCTTATGGCGCAACAGAGTGCTTGCCTGTGGCCAATGTGAGCGGAACTGATGTGCTGCGCTTTGGAAGAGAGGCGGCCCTCAACGGAGAGGGAACTTTTCTGGGGGCCCCGGCCCCCAACGCCAAAATCTCGATCATTAAAGTTACTGATGACAAAATAGAAGATCTCGCCCAAGCCCAGCCCCTGGGGCCCAATCAAGTGGGAGAGATCATCGTTAAAAGTGACGTGGTCACTCCGGGCTACTTCAATAATCCTGATGCAACAAAATTAGCTAAGATCGCCGAAGGCACAGAGCTTTGGCATCGCATGGGCGATATGGGTAAACTCGACTCGGCCGGAAATCTTTGGTTTTTAGGCCGCAAAACTCATCGCATTGAAAGTGCTGGTCGCCTAAGCACCTCGATTGCTTTTGAGTCTGTCTTTAATCACCATCTCGGACTCAAGCGAACGGCGCTTATTTCCTATGGCCCCGGCCGTGAGCTTGCCCTCGTCGTTGAGGGGCCAGAATCGAAAAAAATTAAAGAACAAATTAAAGAGCTGGCCCTAAAGTACGAGCATACGCGTGAGCTCAAGCACATTTTCTTTAAAGAGCAGTTCCCTCTAGATGTGCGACATAATATTAAAATTGATCGACTTGCGCTTGCGCGTGAATTTAATAAGGAGTCAGTGTGAAGGTACTAGTAACAGGGGCCGGAGGCTTTCTTGGAACTCACCTCGTTCGAGCGCTACGCACCCGTGGCATCGAAGTAAACACACTAGGGCGCAATCACTATCCCCGCATAGAAATGGAAGGGGTAACCCAATATAAAGGCGACATTCGCGATCGCGATGATATTGAAGCGGCCATCAAAGGCTGTCATGGCGTTTTTCACGTCGCCGGTAAGGTTGGCATTTGGGGGCGCCCCAGTGACTTTGAGTCAATCAATGTTGATGGGACCAAAAATATTATTGAAATCATGAAAAAAAATGGTGTGAAAAAGCTCGTTCTCACTAGCTCACCAAGTGTGGCCTTTGGCACTGAAGACCTACAAGGAGTTGATGAATCAACTCCCTACCCCGCAAGATATATTTCTGATTATCCTCGCACTAAATCTTTGGCCGAACAGTATGCTCTTAGTCAAGCGAGCGAAGACTTTCACGTCATTGGACTACGCCCCCATCTCATTTATGGGAGAGAAGACTTAAATCTTCTCCCAAGAGTTTTAAAGCGAGCGCGTGAGGGGAAACTTAGAATCATTGGCAGTGGCAAAAATAAAGTCGATATCATTCACATCGACAATGCCGTTCACGCCCACCTTTGCGCCTGGGACGCCCTTTGTCGCGGACCAGTGGTCAATGGAAAAAGTTACTTCGTGGCCAATGAAAGGCCAGTTGAGTTGTGGAGCTTTATTAATAAGATTTTAGAAATAAATAAAATTCCAAAAGTCTATAAGCATGTACCTGTTTGGTTTACCTATCTCTTGGCCGCACTCTTTGAAAAAGTTTATAAGTTGATGGATAAGTATGACAGTGAACCACCACTCACGCGCTTTTCAGTGCTTCAGATGGCAAAATCGCATTACTTCAATCATGAGGCGGCCCATAGGGACCTTGGTTATCACCCTATTGTAAGCTACGAGGACTCACTTAAAGATCTCGACTACACTAAGGTCTAATCAATCACCACGCTTGCCGGTGCGCGCCCCACATTCCCTAGCGCTTTGGCGTCTTCAATCACACCAAGCCCTTGAAACTTTCCTTCAGAGAAATTTGCTTTATAGGCACCACCATCTTTGGTGGTGGCATCAAATTTTCCATAGAGAAAGACATTTTGAATTCCGAAGTAATTATAGAAATCAATTTTATGTTTAGAGTAACGATGTAGTGACTCGGCAAAATCCTTAAGCCTCCAAAGTGGAATTTGGCGCCCAATTTCCTGTGGGTCTTTTTGAGTCATCAAAAGCATACAAGCTCTCTGAACTTCTACTTTCTTTCTCGCCGACCACCACCACTTCATTTTTCCCGAACTACACGAAGTGTAGACTGAATTTGTCATATTGGTGTGTGTTAGCTCAGTGTAGTAGTCGTTCCAAGCCTTTCTCATGCGGTAATTACAGCCACCAAAGAGAGATCTAAAGCGCTCCCATATGGTCTTAGGCTTACCGCCACAGATATCCTCAGCATAATCAAAGGCCTGATCATAAGAGAGGGCATTAAAGTGCTTGATGGCCTCTTGGCGTACTTTAAGATCTGCTTTCAGGGTCATGGGACCCACGAGGTGGTCATTTTCAACCCAAGAAACTGCGAGGGGATCAAGTCCGGCCGTATCGGCAAGTAGATCGACGATCTTGGTTTTAGTGGATTTAAAAGATTTAAGTGTCTTTGCCACATAGAGCTCTCGAGAAAAGGACATCGAAAGGGAGTCCTTGCTCGCCACATCAAAGTCTTCTTTTTCACCGATTATATTGCGCTCACTCTCATAGCTCATGCGAACTCTTCTAGCATCTTGAGAGCTTTTATTAATCACTGAGCTCAGGCCTAGATACTTTTTTACGAGTTCATGCATTAGGCGTGAAAATATATTTTGAGTAAAACTCACACGGTAGGAATTGTGGCGAAAGAAGTTAGTTTCGACTCCAGACTTAACGACTTTCACCTGTTCAGTTTCTTGATCGCGCGCTCCTCCAAGAATGAGGATCGCGTATTTAGAGGAGATTTTTTCTTTACGACGAAACTCTTCCTGAACAATATTGTGAGCTAGAATATCAACATTAGCGCTTCTATGCTTTAGAACTTGATCAAGCGCCCCGGCAAATGCGGCGTCAGTCTCAATCCTTGAGAGATCATTCTCAAAGAGCGAGAGACTTAGAGTGTGAGACTTAGTTGCAGTGTAAGAAAAGTCATAGCTAAGCAAAGTGAGTTTCAAAATTCCTAAAAAATCCGCATTAATTCTCGCTGCCGCTCCTAGCTCGGCCGAAGTAGAAGTCTGAAAGCTAATGCGAAATCTCTCTCCAGGCTTTGGCGCATCATCCGGACCGACGGCAAGAATCTCGCTTTTGGCCACTCTCTCATAACGGGCCAAGACGCCGGCACTAGCACTCACTCCACTATAGATGGGCGCAGAAACAAAACCTCCTGCGCGCACACTCAGTGAATCTTCTTTCGTGATAAACTCGTAGTCATCCATATCACTTATAAAACTTCTGGCGCGAAAAGGTTTAAAGGCAAAGAAGAGCTTATTTAAATCGAGAACGAGTCCGTCTTCATAAGAAGGTGCAAAGTGAGTAAAGGTATAAGTTCTTTTAAATTGAACACCACCAAAGAGAGCGAGGTTTTGTTCACTGATATCAATGATTTCTTGATCTCTAAGATTGGATAAAAGGAGGCTAGCATCAATATAAACATCAAAAGTATCCGTAACTATCCAACGGGTGTCATCAAAGAGATCCGGGGCCAGTTGACGATTGAGTGAAATCTTAAAATCAACAAAGTCCTGATGAAATGAGTAACCGATATTATTAATCCCATCAATGGTAAAGCCACCGCGATTATTTAAAGCAAGAGCGGCTTGCCTGCGACCAATGGTCTCGTATTCAGCGCCTAATTGATCAAAAATTCTTTGATAGAGAATATTCTCGTCACCGGCATTTCCATCTAAGATAAAATTCTTGGCCAGTGAATTGCCGTATTGTTCATGCAATTTACCAGGATTTATAACGGTGAAGTAATTAAAGCGATTTTCGCCCTCCGCTCCTTGGGACTCTCCACCCACAAAGAAAAATAGAGACAACACCGCCCAAATGAGAAGTCCTCTTCTCACTAGGTTCTTTGTGTTTTGCATTTTCTGGTGCGGTCCCATATTCCCCTCCCCAAACTGTCAGGGCCTGTGCTCTTTTGCGAGAGCTCTTTTAAGGCCGGTGACAATCTTGGATTCTAAGAACATTTCGGGTTTAAAAAGCAAAAAATGAACTAGAAATCTCCGTGGGCCTGATCCCAAGGGCTTATAGAGCATTTGACTGGCATCCTGACACTCACCTGTCCAAACTTTGGGCGGCCAGGAAGGGTAAAAGCACATATTCTTGGCAGAATTATGGCATCTACCTTGCTCTATAAAGCACAACTAAAAGACAAAGGGAGATGTGTGTGAAGGGAATTTTCATTCCTGGCACCCCATTTAGGCACCTCATGAGCGTCCTCGTAGTGGGACTTTTAATGGGCTCATGTTCGGCCAAAAAGAGTGAGCAAGGCGCAAGTCTTGTGGCCGGCAATTGGGGGGAGCTACGCACTCTTGATCAGAGGCTTCCCTCTCGAACCTTTCTCATTGATATCAAACAAAACGACACCTTTCATGTCTGCTATGAGAGTTCTCTCGCGGCCAAATGGCCTAACTTTGAGCAAGAACTCGAAGTGGCGCTCGCCCATTGGGGGCGCTATATCGGTGCTGAAATTCTCATCAAAACTTACCCAGTAAAACTGCCCACTCAAGGAAAAGGACTCTCCGCAGGTGCGGCCCTAAATCTATACAAAGAAAAGTCCTGCCCTAAGGCAGATCTCATTGTCGCTGAACATGATATTGGGGGGGCGCTTGGACAGGTGCTTGAAAACTATAGCTATCACACTGTGGGTGGCAAACAAAAAGTCTCCTCCTTTAATAAGGGACTCTTTATCAAAAGCGAGAGTCAAGCTTTTCGTTGGATCTCACTTAAAGAGGCTTTCGGTCCAGAGATTCTAAATGAGACTCACTCAAAACTGCTGGCGCGAAATCTCTTCTACGCCAGAAAGAGTACCAAAGAGAACCTCCTCTTTACGACTCTGCTTCATGAAGCTGGCCACGTCTGGGGCCTGTGTGATCAGTATAAGCTCGCCGATGGCTCGACCAATTGTCACCCCAATTACTCAAACTCAATCCTTGAAGATGACTCGATCATGTCTAGTGCGGGCACCATCGAAGCAGTATTTTTAAGAGATGATGACATTGAGGGAATTGAAAATCTCGCTAAAAGAAGAAGGCCTACTTGGGCCCCAATTTCATATACTGCCCAGAGCGCTCATCCTGAATATATTTTTTCAGGTGCCCAAATGAAGTACGGAAATTTGCAGATAAAAGTCAATATTCGCAGAGGGGTCAAGCTTGAGGGTGAGCTCACCCTTAAGGGTTTTGACGAAGATGGCGAGTACTCCACCTTAAATTCAGCAATCGCTCTTGCTCAAACTGAAAGTGACCTCTTTCAAACAATTGAGTTTGACCTCGGAAGAAAGTTTCAGCTCACCTCTGTGAGCTTTACTCCCACGGGAGAGGAAGAGGAAATAGACATCCAGGTCGATCCCTAGTCTTGCCAGTTATCGACAGTTGTCTTTACTACTTTTTGATCAAAGTAATTGGCGCTCATCCCTGCGTCGACCAAAATCCCAGTGGCGTTAATCCCAGAAGAGAGAGGACTTAAGAGAAAGTGCGCCGTTTGGGCCACCTCTTCAGTCTTTAGATTCTCCCCTCTGAGAGTGAGCTTTTCGCTGTAGAGATAGTTGTCGATGTAGCCTGGTATACCGGCGCTGGCACTGGTTTTAAGCGGGCCCGCGCAAACGGCGTTAAAGCGCACGCGGGAAAATTCGCTAAAACTCTTAGCGAGATAGCTTACCGTCGAGTCAAGGGCGGCCTTGATAGGTCCCATATATCCATAGGCGCCCACGCGCGTATTTGAGATTGAAATCGTCACCACACTGGCATCGCGATTAAAGACATTCTTAAGAGCACCTGAGAGGCTCATTAAGCTAAAGCAGGAAATGTGGTAGGCTTCGTTAAAATCTTTCCACAAAGTATCGTGAAAGGGTTTAATTCCCTCACTGTAGTTAGCAAAAGCGATAGAGTGGAGCATTCCATCGAGCTTAACACCCTCACCTTCAAGCGCTCTGCCAAAACTCTTCACATTCTCATCATCCAGAACATCAAGCAAGTAGATCGGGAGATCTGGAAAGAGCTTCTCCACCCTAGAGCGATGCTCATCAGTTTGAACACTAAAAATGAGCTTGGCCCCGGCCTTGGCCAAACTTTTGGCCACGTGAAAAGCCACGCTCTTGCGATTAGAAACACCAGTAATGAGATATGTTTTTCCTTCTAGAGACATAGAAATCCTTAAGTCAGAGCGCAGGCAAATTCAATGGCGAGAGCGACTTTGCCATTCACTGTTGCTCGTCCTTTAAAGTAATAGGCGTTCGCGGCTTGATCTACAAGCTCCACTTGCATGTGAAGAGTATCACCGGGGCGAACCATGGATTTAAATTTGGCCCCATTCACGCGACTCACAACTCCAAGGCCTGCGGAACTTCCCTGTGCCATTAAGAGCGCCCCCGACTGAAACATGGCCTCTTGCAAGATCACTCCGGGAACGATTGGGTTGCCGGGAAAGTGACCTTTAAAGAAGTCCTCTTGCTCATTAAAGGTTCGCTTAGTTTCAATCGAGCGCTCACCACGAGAGATAATCTCATCGACAAATAAGAAAGGCTCGCGCTGAGGGATGAGGGCCTTGATCTCTTCAATCACTAGAGGCCTCCTGTAATTTCAAGGCAGGTGCCAGTGATATAGCTCGCCTCTTTACTGGCGAGAAAGAGAACCCCATGGGCGACATCATCGGTGCTCCCAAAGCGCTTAAGGGGGATCGTCGACTTATATTCTTTCACTTGCTCGGGCGCAAGATCACTAATGAGTTCTGTCTCAATAAAGCCTGGGCACACACAGTTAATGGTAATCCCGCGCTTTCCAACTTCTTTAGAGATCGACTTGGCCATTGCGATTTGTCCGGCTTTACTTGCGGCGTAATTGGCCTGGCCAGGAAGCCCCAAAGTGCCACCAATCGACGACATATTAATAATTCTGCCGTAGCGCTTTTTCATAAAGTGAAGGACGGCAAATTTAGTCATATTAAAAGTTCCGGTGAGGTTCACATCAATCACGCGTCCCCACTCCTCACCCGTCATGCTAGCGACGATATTGTCGCGACGAATACCGGCGTTGTTAACGAGAATTTGCGCCTCGGTTCCTGCGCTATCTAGGTCATTAAAAAATTTCTCGCATTCATTAAAGACCGCCACATCAAATTTCTTAAGAGTAAGACCAGCGGCCAGGTCCCCCAGGGATTCTTTAAAGGCCAGAGCATTTTCATCATTACCACTATAAGTCGCAATCACTCGCGCCCCACTGGCCAGAAAGGATCTCGAAAGAGCGGCTCCAATACCGCGCGTTCCACCGGTGACGATGGCGCATTGACCTTCAAAATTAAACATGTGCACTCTCCGCGCTATCGTTATTTTTTAGTAATTGATCGATGTAATTATCAACTTCATGGGCCTGAATGACCCCATAGTTAGCGGCCCCAAGCCAGCCCGACATGATAATGCCCACTGAGCCGGCGTGAAAAAGGCCGGGTAGCTCTTTGTGCAGACCCATCGATATTTCAAGGCCCTCAAATTTTGTTCCAAAAGAGCTGCCCTTTTGATGATGAGTGTAGCGCTCAACAGTGAGCGGAGTGGAGCAATCGACATAGTCGATCTTCTCACGCACACCGGGAATCAGCTTTTCAAGCGCGGTGAGCGCACGCTCGGTGATCATTTGCTTGCGCTGCTCGTATTCTTCTCGGGTGAGATTTACCCAATCGTCATAGCGCGCGTTGATACTCGAAACCACGGCGTAGCGCTCTGCTCGATCAGGACGCGTCTCTGGGTAGTAAACAGAGAAAGTTTGAGAAGTCGTATTTACACTTAAAACTTCATCGGTATTAAAGTCATCGGCCTCACTGTAAAAGACCAGCTCGCCGATATCTGGAATCGACTCACCGGCGCGAATCCCCATGAAGACTTGGCACGAAGAAGAATTCAAGCGAACCTTTTGCGCGCGCTCACAGAACTCGGGACTAAAATGCTCACGCCCGGTCATTTTAAAAATGGTCGAGAGTAAGTTCGCGTTTGAGAGAACCGCACTGGCGCTAATTTTCTCTCCAGCAAGCATCACCCCGCAGGCGCGCCCCTGTGCCACTACAATCTCATCGATTTTAGAGTGAAGTTTTATATCCACGCCATTAGAGACCAGCTCATCTTTCATGCGCGAGATCATCTCATCCGTACCACCGCGGTAGATAAAAACGCCCTTACTCATAAAGTTTGAAAAGACGATGCCGTAAGTGATGGCGGGATCTTCAAGCGTCGAGCCGTTGGCATAGACAATGGGCTCAAGTAGAAAGCGCCACACATCGGGACGCTCTGGGAAAAAGCGCGCAAAGAGCTCTCCATTAGTCTCATTATTGCCATCGTAAAAATTCATTTCAGCGAGATAGTGAAAAAAGCCTTCGGCCTTTTCACGGGCGATCTTAAAGTGAGAGACCAAGAGTTCTGTGTAGTGCTCTTTGGTAAAATCTGTTTCAAGTTGATACTGAGGATTAATAAAGCGAACTTTTGAAACCTGCTTAATTGAGTCGGCAATTTCACGACTCCAATACTTGCGACAGGTCTTAATCATTCCCGCCGGAAAGCCGTGCAGAGAGATATCAAAAATATGATCGCCTTTAGCGCGGCGAAACCACGTGGCAAAGCCCCCCAATTTATTGTGAGACTCAAGTAGTAAGACTTTGCGGCCCGATTTTCCCAATTTGTTGGCGGCAGTCAGACCGGCCAGTCCGCCCCCGATCACAATCACATCGTAGTGCGCAGCGGGGCGATCTTTCTTCTTTAAAAGCATGCACTGTCCAAGGTTGATTAAAAACCCGTGAAGACTATCAAGAAAGCGCCTTAATGAGGAGCTGCACGGCTAACAGCTCGTCGCAACATAGAGCACTTGTCTGGAATTGACGCAAACAAAATAAATTAAGGCTTCCCGCGCTTTTAAAAAGCAGGGTTTTTTTGTCAATCTATTGTCCATTGAAAAATCAGGAGAGATTTTTATGACACACACCATGAACACTCAGCACGAGATCAGAGAGCTCTCAGCTCTCAAAGTAAAGAACCCCTACCTACGCCTAGGCACTGACGTGAGCGACCTAGAGAAATCTATTAAAACGGTAGGGCTCATTGCCCCACTCGTGGTGACTCCTGATGGCACCTTATTGGCCGGAGGCCGCCGCTATCAGGCGCTCTTAAATCTTGGCCACACTCAAGCGCCCGTCACCATCATTGACCAGGGCGAACTCGAGCGCGAGCTCATCTCGATTGATGAAAATCTCGTGCGCAAAGATCTTAATAAAATGGAAATGGAAGGCCACCTAAGACGCGCCAAAGAACTTCATCAGGCACTGCACCCTGAAGACTTTGAAATGAAAGAAGAGACAGAAATTGTCCCCACTCAGGATGAGGAAAATCCTGGAGTCAAAGTTAAGACCAAAGTTGAGCGCCTACCGGGAGAAAATTTCCTGCGCAAAGTGAGTGAGAAAACAGGTCTTTCGCCCAAGCAAATTCACGAGGCCATTAAACGCGATGAAGGCGCAAGCTCTGAAGTGAAAGAGGCCCGTGCTCGCGGTGAACTCTCTTTGAGTCAGACCAACGAAATTGTCAAACTTCCTAAGGGGGATCAGGCCCGCGCGCTTGAAGTAGTTAAGAATCGCCCGGTACGTGAAATTAAAAAACTCATCAAAACGGCCAAAACAAAAGGAATTGACGAGGCGATCGCCGAGCTTCCCAATGATCCCCATGCTCGCGAATTTCGTGAAATTGAAGCCGCGCTCACCAAGCTCAACCGCCTAGTTAAGCGCTATCAGCTGGAAGGCCTTGATTTTGAATTGATGCCATTAAAGCTCAGAGATCTCTTTCAAGAATTTAAAGAGCTCTCTAGTGAAATGGTCTCGCCTACCATGCTTGGTCAACACGAAGAAGCTCATGAGGCTCACCCTCTAAATTAATTTTAAGGACTTTAACGGCTTGCCAATTTTTTTTGGTGGGCCAGCTCCTACTAAGCTCATCAAATGGGTAGAGAATCTGCCTAGTGGCGCCTCATTTACCAAGTAATGGTATTCTTTTGGGGATGAGACGCTTCTTAGCTTGGTCACTTCTGACTCTATTTTCGACCTCACTTTTTGCCGCCTGTCCCCAGGGGATTCGATCTCTTTGGTCCATGAAACCCCTCACTCACGAAATCAAACTAGAAGAGTATCGCCCTGCTGAAGTTTGTGGAGCGGTAAAAAATCAATTGGGCGCCAATCTTGTCTTTAAATTCTTTCGCGAAGGAAACCTGATTCATGAGGCCCAGGTTCACTGGCCAAGTGAACAGAGAAAAGAATATCTCAGCAACGACTTAAAGCTCAAAACCAAGCAAACCAATTCTGCTAGCACCAAAATTATCTCTCTCGCCTTTGAAGCGCGCAAAGATGACAGCTACGAGGTGAGTGAAATTTACTCCAAAAAGAAATTAGGACAGGGGAAATTTTAGTGAAAACAATCTTGGGAAAACTCACCCTCATTTCGCTTGTGAGTATTTCTCCGGTGATGGCCAAGTATCGCTACGTCATCTATACGGACGAGCCTAGTCAGCAAAAGGCCCAAGAAGTGGCCCATTACTTTAGAACCACTTCCCCCTTTAACGAATTTGATATGGAAGTAGTCGTCAAATCCATGAGTCAAAAAGAACTGCGCTGTGAATCTTACCCAGATGCCCAGAGACTCGTGAGCTGTGATACCAACTATATTCAAAAAAAGGCCATGTCTGAAAATTTTGATCAGGCCTTTGTCGTTTCAAATAAAAACTACTACGGCGGCAGTGGCGGCCAAGTTCCCGTGATCACCAGTGCCCAAGACTCTCCTGTGAGCATGATTGCTCATGAATACATGCATCTGCTGGGTTTTTGCGACGAGTATGAATACACCAAAGAAGAGGCCGATTACTACTGTAACGAAGACTACCTGACGGGAAGAGTAAATTTAGTTGAAATCAAACCAAGAAGTAGTGGTTACACCAGTGACTCGGAGGCGCGCTCTGCGCACTCAGGGCAAATTCCTTGGTTTAGTGAGATTACTTCAAATACGCCTATTTCGGCCGGAGCACTTGGAACACCCGCAACTCATAGTCAGAAAATTGGACTCTTTCAAAACTCTAGTTGTCGCCTGGCCGCTCAGAAGATTTACCTGTGGCAGCCGGGTGGAAAGAATAATATCATGCTCGATCTTCACGCTCCCATTGAACCCTATGAAAATCTTTTGAGAAAAGCCTTGGCCTCTGCTGGACTTAAGCGCAAACCTTTTCCACCACCACCCTTGAACTCGCGTCCCTGCCAAACATTAGAAGATCAGATGCCGCTTTCAAATAAGCTCATTATGGATTACGAAAAGGTGATGAGGGGTCTGCGCCGCCAGTGATTTTCACAATGGCTCACCAAAAGATTCACACCACAACTAGCTGAAATCAAAGAAATATTAAGTTCTTTAAGGGCAAAGTTTACATTTTGTCTTCACAAGCTGTGAAAACTTTCTTAAGTTCCACGTGAAATTTAAATGACCCGCGATTTTCGTTGTCGTACTTCTTGGGACACAAAATTTAGTGTTCAACTTTGAACGACAATAAGGAGAAAGTAATGAAAATGATTCTTGCACTCGTAATCGCTCTTACAGCTACTTCAGCTATGGCCCATGTTTCTGTAAACACTCCATGGTCACAACTTAAGAAAAACTACTCACTTGATATCAAGTGGCCAGCTGCTCGTATGAACCACGGTCCAATGACTGGCGTTGATTTCCTTTGTGACGCTGGCGATCACTTCCAAACTCTTAAGCCAATCAAAACTTGTACTAAATGGGAAGTTCAAAGAGGCCGCAATGCTAACCTTGAGTGTGTTTCTTACAAGACAATCACTGGTATCGTAGAAAAAGTTCAATCATACGAAAGATGTGTTAAGTACCGTAACCACAGAGAAAGAGACGTTTGTCTTCAGTATGAAACAAGAACTTTCGAAGTGGCTTCAAGCTACAACGTTGAAGTTCGCAAGCACATTGGTAGCCGTGCTAACGACAACACAAGACTTCTCTTTAAGAAGCCTTTCACAATTCCAGCTTGTAACTAATTAAGTTTTACAACAGGTGCCGGTGAGAAATCACCGGCATTTTTTTGCTTTGTTTATAATGAGAGTTGAATGCTAGATAAAACAACCCCACATATCTCGATTTTTGATTTCTCAAATTACCGAGATTTTCTCATGAAAAGAGGCCTGCCTAATGGTCTCTATGGTCATACGAGGAATAACCTCGCCACTCTAGCAAGCGAACTTGGCTACAAATCCCCTTCTAGTTTATCCATGGTCTTAAGTGGTGAGCGCTTTCCCTCTGATGAGATGGTTGAGAGACTCTGCCAACACTTTAAAATGACTAGTAGAGAAAAGCGCTATTTAAAGCTCCTCATTGAGCTTGAAAAGAAATCAAAGAAGAATCAAGACACCAAAGAGACGCTCGAACAAATTCAGCGCGCCTCAACCGAGAAGAATTCTTTTGCCATTGATCTCAAGCAATTTTCAACTATATCTGAATGGTACTATATTGCGATAAAGCAATTGATTGATACCCAAGACTTCATTGAAGATGAAGATTGGATTTATCGGCGCTTAAGAAAGAAGGTCACTCCTTCTCAAATTAGGACCGCCCTCAGCCACCTGCAAGAACTTGAAATAGTCAAACGCGACGACCAGGGTAGACTTCAGGTGGTAAGCCCAGGACTGATCACCACCAATGATGTCCCCTCTTCGGCCATACGCCGTCATCATGTGGGCATGCTCGAGCGCGCCAGTGAGGCCATCTTTGAGCAGTCAGTTGATCAAAGACAGGTAAACTCAACCACCTTACGCATTCGCCCGGAAGACCTAAGCGATGCGAAGCGTGCCATATTTGATTTTCTCAAAGAATTCGCCTCTCGTTTTATGAATGAAGAGGCCAGTGACGTTTATCAGTTTAATATTCAACTGTTCCAGCTCACAAAAGAGGTAGGTGACCAATGAGGATTTTCTCCCTAACATTTGCGGCCCTGATCTTAGGAATTTCTTTGAACTCTTTGGCGAAAGTCGAAACCGAGATCGACCTCACCAAGCCTGAGGAGCCGGCGCTCTCGCTTAGCGAGCTACAAAGAAGGTATGCCAATGAGCGTTTTAGACATTTTAGCGAACTCGCTCTGGCCGCTTATAGTGGAGCAGATATAGTCGGCAACGGCGGTGGCTATATAGAGCAGAATTTTCGCTACATCTACCACAATCTCGACCGAACAATTTCTCAGTGCCTGAGCGTTCCCTATTGTGCTGGAAATATTGAAGACCGTAACAACCTGCGGGCCATCCGCGATGTGGTCCTCAAATATCGCGAGCAAAAAAATAGAATCGTTTTTTTGGCCGGCAGTGATTTTGAAAACTTTTTTAATAGTGAGCTCGACCCCGGTGAGCGCGTGGCGAAAACGGGTTTCTCACCAGAGTTTCCCATTTTTATCAATCTGAGCTTAATTGAAGAGATGAGCATTGGCAGTGACCTCTCCCTCATCTTAGGCATCTTGGCGCACGAGATTGGTCATCAAGTGGGTGTGAGTTCCCACTCTTACCTAGACTCTCTCGCCTCAAGACTTAGAAGTGTTTTCTATGATAACACGCTCACGATCGAGCTCACGCAAACTTCTCTGCCGCTCAAGTTTATGGTCTTAAAGGCGAGAAAAAATTATGCCCACGACGAAGCCGTCCTCACCGCTGGTGGTGAAGTCATAGAAATGCCAAGACTGGCAAGTCACTTTCAATGCCCGCGCCAGGCAGAATTGCTGGCCACGACCCTCAGCAACCCTCACTGGAGTGCTCCAACTTATCGGAATGCAGGTCTAGAGGTCAAAGTTGAGGCTTGGGGAGAATTTTCTTGCTCGGATGAAGCAGGGAATTTCAACGTTGAGCGACGCACGGTCATATACAACATCCGCTTTGATAGAAAGATTTCAAATGAGGGAAAAGTCGTCTTTACCAAGAGCACCTTCTCCCTCATCACAAAATAAGAACTACTTTAAATAATCCAGGGGTAGCCGGTAGATGGCCGCCCCTAAGTGCTTATCAAGAGACTTATTCCAAAGTTGAGCGTGAAAATAGAGTTCATTTTGATTTGAAAGGGCCAGCCCACTTGAAAAACCGGGCCAGCCTTCGCGCGATTCAATGCGACCGGTTTCGCGATCAGTAGGAACGAGGTCCCCCTCACTTAAAATCTTAGTTAGGCTTTTTCCATTAAAGTAATAGAGTGATCTTTTTGCGCGCAGATCAATGGCCCTAAATGCGACATGTCCCTGATCATTAATGACCGGAGCGAAGGTTTCAAACTCCTTAATATCGGAGGCTAATCCCACTTGGGCAATCACCTGGACCCGTCCGTTCGCTGTTTTAAGTAATCGAGCACTACCTTGATAGCTTGCAATCACGACCACATCCCCATGATTGTTGACTCCGACATTATTATTAAAGCTGTCGGCATAATCAGAGCTGTCAACAAGCACAACCTTTTGCATGCGTTCATTAAAAACGACAATTTGATCCGGGCGCGACTCCTCCCATTGACCAATCTCCCCCATTCTCAATTTTAGGGCGCAGACGCCTTGAAGTGTACAGGTGGGAGAGAAGATATAACTAGGACCCTGCCCTTCCACAATGAGCTCGTGCTCAAGGTTGTTCTTCATTTGAACAATGGCCTGCCCCTCATACACTGACTTTGTTTTAAGAATGTAAGAGCCATCTGCGAGCATGGCAGGACTACTAAAGAAATCACTGCGCGAGCTCTGCTTGGGATCTACAACAGTTTGCACCAGACCATCTGGCCCCAACTTTAAAATTCCATCGTTCACCCCAAGATCATATTGACCAAAGAGGAGTTCACCATCCGAGGTAAATTCTGGGTTTGAAATGAGTCTTTGAAGAGGCGCACGGTAGAGAATGCGACTCGTTTTTGATTGAGCACTATAGTGCCAAATTCCAAAATCTGAAGTGTATTCAATTCCTTTTAATGTAACGGCCACATCTCCACCTGGGCCAACTCTGACGTGAGAGTTAGAAATATAGGTTCCGGCACCAATATTGTGACCATCATACTGCCCGCTTCTAAAGAGTAATTCGAGGTGAGAAAAAGCACTAGGAATCTCAGAAGAAAGTAAGGGGTGGCAGATCAGCCACAGCATGGTGGCCAGTAGTGAGCGTTTCATATGTCGACTCCTTTCAAACTATGAAGCAGTCTCTAAGTATCGGGGATGGGGACACCCTCTGCAAGGAAGGTTAGGGATTGTAAGCTTTTTCACGAGCGAGAATAGACATCGCCACTTTAACTCCATCAACCGCGGCCGAAGTAATTCCACCGGCATGGCCGGCGCCCTCACCGCAAGGATAAAGTCCTTGGTGAGAAGTCGACTCGAGCGTGTCGCGATCGCGAAGGACAGTGATGGGCGCCGAGGTTCTGGTCTCAGGGGCCATCAAGATCGCCTCTTTAGAAACAAAGCCTTTGAGCCGGCGATCAAACTCCTGCAGTGAATTTGCCAAGTGATCACTCACAAACGGGGGCAAGATGGCGCGCAGATCAGTGCGCACTAGCCCAGAGGGAGTGGAAGTCTTTGGAAGGGGCCCGCGCCCAAGAGTTCCCGCCATAAAATCACTAAGAGTTTGAAACGGAAGCTCCTTGCCAGAAGCACTAGCACAGCTTGCTTCATAGGCGCGCTTTTCAATGGCATGTTGAAATTCAAGTCCCGCGGTGAGCTTGTGCTCATCAAAGTCGGTGCCCGCCTTTACACTCACCACCAAAGCCGCATTAGACCAGCGTGAGTTGCGAGCGTAATTACTCATCCCATTAACGACGATCCCATCAGCTTCAGTACCGGAAGAGAGCACATAGCCACCGGGACACATACAAAAACTATAGGTTCCCTTGTGAGTTTCGCGGTTTTCATGGGAGAGGCGATAGCGAGAGGCACCCAAGGCCGGATCTTTAGCAAACTCTCCATATTGAAGAGTGTCGATGAGCATGCGCGGGTGTTCGATACGCACACCAACGGCAAAGTCCTTAGGCTTCATCGCCACATTCTTCTTTTCTAATTCGTAATAAACTTCCTTGGCCGAATGTCCAGTGGCCAAGATGATGTGAGAGCTGTGAAATTCTCTACCATCACTGAGCCGCACTCCCGTGGCGCGTCCCGAAGAATCAAAGAGCAACTCTTCTACCCGAGCGTTGTAGTGAATCTCACTGCCTTTAGAAGTGAGCTCATCACTCATTTTATTAATGAGGGCGCGAATTTTATTTGAACCCAAGTGGGGGTTAGAAAGGTAGGCCACTTCTTCCGGGGCACCAAAATCCACCATGCGATTCATCACATAGCCCACATAGGGAGACTTAATACGCGTGATGAGCTTGCCATCACTAAAGAGTCCCGCGCCCCCTTCGCCGTAGCAGACGTTATTTTCGGGGTCAAAGCGCCCATAGCGCCAAAAAGCGGCGATATGCTTCATGCGCTCGTGCGCTCTCGCTCCGCGCTCAAACAGCACGCAGGGCACGCCGTAGTCGCTCAAGCGAAGGGCGCAAAAAAGACCGGCCGGACCCGCTCCGATAATTATGGGCTTTTCTTTGAGCGGCCCCAGATGAGGAAAGCTCTCGCGATGAGAATGAAAGCGCTCGCCGGAGTGCAAAACTTCAATGGTATAGAGGGCCTGCGGCGCACGGCCGCGGTTGGCGCCTCGAGCGTCAAGTGATTGGGAGAGAATGCGATAGTCCACCATGTCCGGATGTTCCCGGCGCAGGACTTCCTCTACATCTTCTCGATAATCTAAAGTTAGGCTGACTTTTAGCGGCATGTTAGGGATAATACTCGTAATATCGACTCAGTCAATCGCTTCGGGCCCCCTGCGGGTGAACAAGGAATTTCTTATGCGTTTTGGGCTCCTACTCATTGGAGATGAACTCCTCGACGGCAAAACCACAGACACCAACACTAAGCATTTAGGCACATTTTTACACGGTCTGGGTCTCTCCCTGAGTAATGTCATGGTGAGTTCGGATGATGACCAGGAAATCGCCAAGTCCCTCGAGGTGCTCTATCAGCATTTTGGCTGTGATATCGTCGTCACCAGTGGCGGTCTAGGCCCCACTCCAGACGATAAAACCAAGCTCGCCTTTGCCAAGTACTTCAAGCAAGAGATCATCCAGCGCGACGACGTGGCCCAACTGGTGAGCGAGCAGTACCTGGCCTTTGGCAGAGAGTGGACGCGCGGCCAAAATAACTACGATCACTTCCCGCAAGACTTTGTGGCCCTTAGAAACCCCATTGGGCTCGCACCGGGACTTTTCTATCTTCATCAAAATAATAAAAAGGCGCTGGTATGCGCGCCCGGAGTGCCCAGAGAATTTGCAGCGATGTTAAAAGAGAGCATCTATCCAGAGCTCTGCGCTCACTTTAAGCTCATTGGTCGCGACACTCAAAGACTGTGCGTGCGCACCTTAGGCGTGCCCGAAGAGACGATCTTCTTTAAGCTCGCGCCCAATCTTTGGAGTGAACTTAGTAAGTTTGGAGAGCCGGCCTCTTACCCTCACGCCATGGGGGTTGATATTGTGGTTCGCCCCCAAGAGAGCTCTCCAAAGGGCTGGCATGATCAGGCCCTTCGCAAAGTCTTAAGTACACCAGTGGCCCCTTATGTGTGGCAGGTGGGTGAAGCAGAAATCGCGCCCTATCTCATTGGACTCATGCGCGAAAAATCCCTCACCCTGAGCTTTGCCGAATCTTGCACTGGAGGTCTCGCCGCTTCTTTGATCACTGATATCAGTGGCTCATCTGATATTTTTCTCGGCTCCTATGTCACCTACTCCAATGAGCTCAAGATGAGTGCACTTGGTGTGCAAGCAAAAACCTTGAGCGCTCACGGTGCTGTCAGTACCGAAGTCGCCACTGAAATGGCCCGCGGAGCACGCGAGCGCTCAAAGAGCGATATTGCTGTGGCCTTTAGTGGAATTGCTGGACCTGGTGGGGGAAGTGAAGGAAAGCCGGTGGGCACTGTGGCGATTGCCACTAGTAGTAAATTTGGTGAGCACGCTGAAATCTTTCATTTTAAAGGGGGACGCGAGTTATTAAAACTTCGCTTCGCCCTTAAGGGCTTGCATCTGGCCCGTGAAGAATCACTCAAATATTAATAACCTTCATCAAGCGCTTTAAGTTTTTGAGAGAGCTCACTCTCACCCACATTTGACTTAAGTGCTTCAAGGGCCTTCATTGTTTTGGGATCGAGCAGCTTGGCCGGGTCACTGCCTTTTTTCTTATAGAGCTCAACCGCTTCTAACTTGAGATTTTCCATATCAGAGTCACTCATCTGCATGAGCTTGGCCTTTGCCTCCTTGGCCTGTTCTGGCTTAATCTGCCCAGTTTGAACCAATTGATCAATCATTCGCGCCATATCGCCTTTATTGAGTTTCATTTGCTTAATCATGGAGCCGATATCAAAACCGGCGGCGGCCCCTTCAAATTGGGCGTGGACGGGACTCACCAAAAAGAGTGAGGCTAAAACCGAGGTTTTTACTAACTTTTTCATCCACAATTTGCTCATGCAACTTCCTTTTGTTTAGAGCAATTATAACCCAATTTCCTGCTCTCAAAGTGGCAGGAAAAGAAGTCACTTTCGAATTTGGGTAAAAGTCTTAAGTTACTGATTATATGATCGCGACCAGGCAGGATACGCTCCCCCCCTAAGACGGGCTTAAAATAAGTTAAGTCGACTAGACTAATGTCCCGAAAAGATAAGCGGAGGGTAATGGGCCTGTGAGAAGAAAAGGGATTTTCTCGCCATTTATGATACTCGCGATTGGAATCATTTCGATTCTCGTGGCCTCCTGCGTACCTCAAGCTCAAAAGGGAACGCGCAAAACCGCTAGTGCAGGCTCTTCGACCAACGACGATACAGCAGCACCAGAAGAGCCCAAATTCACCAATCAGCTCAACTACTTTCAAGACGGCGCCACTTCTTCAAGTTCAAGTCTGGTTTTAAAGACCACAATGACCAGTGCTTTTTATCTCAGAGGAAGTGAGGTCAATAGCTATATCACCAAGGTCAACACCTCTGACGTTCAGTGCCTGGTGCTGAACTTTAGCGATACTTTGGGCTACCCCAATGAAGACAACTTGGTGATCGCGGCCTTGCCTCGCAATTTTTTTAATTTCACCACAAATGAGCGCGAATACTACTATCTAGTCGACCCTAGTGATAAATCTCAAAACCAGTCTTTTTGTCAGAAAGTAGGGCTCATTAATGCCGTTGGGATTAACGGCGACTCAATTGTCTACGACATCTCAGAGCTCTGCCCCAGCTGCCCTGGACTCACTCTATCAACCGAATCGATTTCCCTGCGCACAAGTGGTGGAGTGATCATCAACAATATTCAATCGAGCTATCTCGGACTCAAAATTCAAAAGGTCAACTCATCTTCTGGAGGTGGATCAAGTAATCCCACCTGTAGCTCAAACTCAGAGTGCAGCTCGCTGGGCTACGACTGCTGTAGCAGTGGAATTTGCATCACCGATAAATCAGTCAAAAGTAACGTCGATCAAACGAGCGCTGAGTTTAAAAATATTCTCACTCTCATCTCAAATGATCCAGGTGCCATCTACGACTATCCGGAGTTTTTTAATCTCTGTCCGACCACCGTCATCACAACCCCTACGCCGACGCCAACCACTGACCCAGAGCGCGAAGCCCAGCTTCGCTTTGAGCACTTAAAGGAGCTCTATAACTGCACGAATCCAATCGAAGGAGAAATGGCCATTTGTACGTCTGTCTTTGAGGACGTTCAAAATGCTGGGACTCAAGACTTCCAAACGAGCGAGGATGACCGCAGCTTCTATGATCTCAACAACAATCTTCCTCAACACTCAATCTATGAGATCGTCTACGCTGGCAAAACCCTCTTTAAGCTTGGTGCCGGCAACGCTCCCATCTACGACTCGGCAGATGTTGAAATTCCCACCGGCTCCAACAATCTGATTGGCAATGATGATCTCGTTAACCCCATCACTATCAAGCTCAAGGCCACTCCAGGCTCAAAAGCTCCAGATGATATTCTGAGAGTGCGCTATAAGGTTGATGGCAGCTGTGTGCGTATCTCGAGTGCGCTTGCCAAGTGTTCTAAGTACTACATTCAAGGTCAGTCTCAGGGGAAAGTCACCGACCACTATCCCTCCAGTAATCGCTTCAACCTGCCCTACTATGCCGATACCACCAGAACGGTCAAAGTTGAGGTCGATGAGACCACACGTTTGACTGGAACTCACTATCAACTCGTTGCCGGAAGTCCAGCCTACGTCGAATTTTTGGGTACAGGACTGCAGGTCCTAGACACTCAAGAAGTGAAGATTACCTACTTCGTGGATCTCGCCGCCCATGAGACTCTCCTAAAATCAAAGGAAGAGGCCCTCACTGAAATTGAGCAAAATATCTGTCAATGTACGACGGGCACTTGTGGACTTGATCCTGTTTATAACGAATCAAATGGCTCGCAAGTCTTGGTTGATTTTCAATGTCGCTATGATTCAAGCAATGACGGCGAAGCCCCCCTCAATCAAACAGTTCTACTAAGCTCAAAAACAGTGCCTGTAAAATTTTATGATGAGACCGGCATCTATCGCTCATCAATTAATACGCAAACCCCAGCTCAAGAGGGCAAAGAATTTCTCTACACCAAGGGCAATTTACTTAAGCCTAATAACCTAAGTGAGTATATTGGTTTTAATGAAATTTATGGCAGCTTAACCTCCAAGTCTGGCAGTGCCAGACCGGCCCAAGAAGTTAAAATAAAAAATGGCAAGACCTACGATATCTTTGTCGATAGCGGTACCTTCTCAAGCTGTTACTACTGCGGCAATGACTATTACAACTCAATCGCCGCCCTCTTCCCCAAAAACTTTCTCTACCGCGGTGGCGGCATTCTGCCTGATGCCACGACCACCAATGAGCGCGCCTCAAATACAGACATGAGAAAAGATGACATGATCTTTGGCCGCGCTTGTTTTGTGCCAGCAACGATGATTCCTTGGTCACACTTTCCTCAAAGTGAAACCATTACTCAGCGCCAGCGCCGTATGCAAACTCAGCACTTCTACTTTGCCAATGGCTATCAGCGCGATTGGTATGGCTTTGACTACGGCTCGATTATTGGCTCCTTTGATGGAATCTGGTGGTTTTCAATTGGCAACCAACGCCGCATTAAGGCCACTTCTAATAAGCTCTTTCTCGCCGTCAATGCCTACTTTGGCGATCAAACTCTAGAGAGCACCTACTCTATTACTGTGAGTGATGCTTCTACCATTCCCGCTTCGGGCTCCACAGTGACCAGTGACTTTGAAAGCGATGGCGCTCAATGCCAGCAGTATCATAGCTGTAACGTCGACACCGATTGTGTCACTAAGCTTGGTTGGGAATATTCATGTGAGACGGTTTCAAGTATCAAGTCAAATTTCCCAAGATTTGATGTCAATGCCAATGAGATCCCAGATACTGAACTGATTCAAACCCTCTTCTCTCGCATTGGTAGCTCAACGGGCGGGCCAAAGAGATGTGTCTACCGCGGTCGCGGGGCCCCTTGTAGTCCCGACTTCAACCTGGGAAGTGATAGTGAGTCGTACTCTCTAAGTAAAGCGGCAAAGCTGAATATGTGCTCTCAAAATACTTACTGCCAGGTCTACAATAATGGCAGCAATATTGAGCGCTTTAACAATCGCATCTCGCGCTTTGGACGCTCTATCGCCTATCAAAACGCAAGTAGTGACGTCACTGAAAGTGACCTCGACACCTTTGGGCTGGGCGCGAGAATTATTGGACGCCCACTCGAATATCAGGGCTCTGAGATTGTCGACCCGGTCGTGCAAGCCAATCTCCTGCACAATAACGTCAATGCCGTGTGCTTACCAGGGCGCGACCCGAGTCCAAGCTCACAAGACCTCATTAGTCAGCATACCTCTATCCCCTCTGTTATCCACAATGGTGACAAGGTCAACGGCCAAGGGGTCACCCTCTCGGGAACGCTCGCGAGCAATAGTTACTACAGTTCTTGTAATATCTTTGATTCGGCCGGAAATAGTTTCCAGGCACAAAACCCAAATCTAGATCTCGATTCGGCGGTCTTTGCCAAGGCTTCTTCAAACCAAGCGCTCACAACAAACCTCTTGCAAGAATTGGAAGAGCTCTCTAGAAACACCCTCACCAATGACTACGACACTAATCAAATTACCTCGTTAGTTTTTGAAGACAACCGCTGTATGAGAGCGCCTGGTTCAGTCTGTCATACTGATCTTGATTGTGCTCCCAATAAGTTTATTGCCGATCGCGTGAGAAATATTGATAGTACAAACGCTCTTAATCAGCAGACACTCAATAAATATGAGATTGAGTTTTGGCAGCAAGAGCTCGTTTGTTCCCAGGCCAAGGCCAAAACCGATGAAGATTTCAGCATGAACGACAACCGCTGTTGTCGTGAAACCGGAAAAGATCTCACTATCGGCACCCTACTCGATTTTGATACCAATTCTGGTGAGTACTTTGAAAACTCGTTGATTCCAGGAATTGGCCTGGCCGTTGATTCACGCAGTAGATACTCGCGCCTGAGCACTATTGCCGATGTACTCGGGACCACCCACCCGGCGCTTGAAGGTGCCCCCGAAGATGCTTGTAGTGGTGGCTGTCAATCGACGGCCATCATCACTAACCAATGGAAGACCTTCTCAGAAATGGCCACCCGTAGCTGCTGCTCTGGTCACTGGGTTAGAAACTTTGCCACCGGTACTCGCGGAATTGGCGGGGGCCACACGTGGGCGGCCAACAAAGTTCAAAATATCCCCATGGCCTCTTTCCAGTGCTACAACTGGGCACCGGGAGAGCACTTCTTTACCTGTGAAGATCAAGAGGAACCAGACGATCCAGGTTGTATGATTAGATCAGTGCCCACCAACGAGGCGACAAACGTCTTTAACTGGGTAGGAACGCTTGAACTACTTGGGATTCCTCAAATTGCCGTTAAGAGCACCTACTCGCCTGAGATCGCTTGTAAAGTTGATCTCTCAGACGCCAGTGGTAATACTCCCGGTAATATCACAGTAGGCAACGTCACCGTGATGCCTGATATCCTAGATACTGCCGAAGAAAAAGAATGGATTGATGGAGCTAACGCGAGACACTTTAGTGCAACCGACATGGATAACTATGAAACTGGAATTAAGCAGATATTCTCACCCGATAAAATTTCCTGCTGTATCCCCGCTGGTGAGCAAGTTGCCGAAGGCACTGACCCATCACAATGCTGTAGTGGGGTACTCAATGGCAATACCTGCGCTCTGCCCGACTATGCCAATGTAAGCGTCTTCTTTAACCGCTTTGTCAGCTCGGCCGCGAAGTCTCTTAACGACACGCTCTTTGACACTAATACTGGCTATATTAAATCACCCTACTACGTTGAAGTCCTTGCTTGTCAGCTCAATGTCTGTGCTTCTGGAGTCATTGGTCGCGGTGTAGCGCTGTCGAATCTAAAAGTTCCTGGTCACACCGAACAGGGTCAAGCAAAGCTAGTGAGAAGATTTATCGATGGTAAAGATGCTTCAAATAATTTTAGTGGTCTCGCCGATCTCTGGGAAGCGGGCCTTAAGTGGAATGACCACGTCTATTGCGTCCCCGCGGATGCCCCACCAGAACTTAATATCATTGATTGCTCTACGATTGCCAATTAAAAGCAGTAGAGCAAAATCCCAGCAATCAAAAAGCGATACAGAACAAAGTAGACCAGTCCAATCTTAGAGATGAGTCGCATAAAAAAATGAATGGTGAGAATACCAACGACAAAGCTCACCACCATTCCAACCAGGCAGTGGCCCATACTCACTGATCCTGAAACGGTGAGCTCTTTTGATTTTATAATAAAGCCGCCCAAAATAATGGGAAGAGAAAGTAAAAAAGAAAAGCGGGCCGCCTCGATTCGTCCTACCTTCATGGCCCGCGCGGTTCCGATCGTGATCCCTGAGCGACTCACCCCCGGAAAGACGGCCACGGCCTGGGACAGCCCAATTAAGATTGCTTTTTTAAGACCTGAAGTTGGGCGATCAAATTGGCCCGGAGCATTTTCAGGAGCAAACTTATCACTCACGTACATAAACGCGCCAAAGACCATCAGATTCACCGCAATCCAGGTGGGATTGCGAGCATAAGTGCTGGCGATATCTTTCACAAAGACTACAACGATCAACGTCGCAACCGTGGCCACGATAAGATTAATGGCATAGTAGCTGCGCTCATCGGCTTCACCTTTGAGTTTAGAAACAAGAGCGTCTAAGAGACCTAAGAGTTCACGCCAGAAGTAGCACATAATTGCAAAAGCAGTTCCCACATGCATGGCCAGATCAAAAGCGACCCCTGGGTCTTTAAACTCCATCACCTTTGGCAAAAGTGCGAGGTGCCCACTACTTGAGATGGGGAGAAATTCTGAGATGCCTTGAACAAGGCCATATATACAAGCATGTAAATAAGTCATGGGATTTTATAGTAGTTTAGATCTTGCGTCGAAAGTGACTCTTTAAGATCAATTAGCTTTTTTTGAAATCGTTGGGAATAGAGCGTACTTCCCTTCTCACCGCCCGAGCTCTTGGCAATGATTAAAAAGCGCTCGAGCGTGTCGATGATAAGGCGCTGCAACTCTTGCTGTTTAAACAGTAGGGAGTCTCGTGCGAGCTCAAAAAAATGAAAGAAGAGAAAGCGCTCAATTTCTTCTTTCTCTTTACTTTGAAGCTCAGTCTTAGTGTAGAGATCAACCACACTCAGAGCATTGACCTCGTCTTTTAAAAGCCCCACTGGAAAAGGCTGATCGGCGAGCCAATCCCATTTAGCATCTTTAAAGAGAACCGGCACCACCTCCGCGGTTCTCCATGGGGATGCTCCCTTGGTAATTCGAAGTTCAAAAACTCGCAACCTAGGCCCTCTAGTGCTCAGCCAATACTCGCGCCTATGTCCCAGCTCATCGCTTCCGATAAGACGGATAAAGGACTCATTTGATAGAGTCATGCGAGCAACCTCAGGGGAAAATCCAAGGTCGAGTAAATTAAAAAGATCATAGAGCGCTCGTGAGCGTGAGCGTGAACTTAGAGGGGCACTCAACACAGATTTAAAGGGATGGACGTCAAACTCAAAAATATCCATCAAAAGATTTTGAAAGTCGCGAGCGTCGGCCATGGAAGAAAGCCCACGAGACTCGCTAAAAGCGCTCGCCAGACGCGGATAGCGCTGGGCCCAACTGGGATCAAGAGCGATCGCACGCCCTAAGAACTGCTCATAGCCTAATTCTTTATAGAGGCTTAAGGCGGCAAAGCTCTTCGTTTCGCGATCAAAAATCACGAGCTCTGGATAAAAGAGCTTCTTACCCAGTCTTCGCTCTACTTCAAAAGAGGGAATCAAAGAAACGCGCCTGACTCCCAAGGAATTTCGTAAGTCAGTTGTGAGCTTCACGCGAAAGCGATTACTCGAATATACTGACCCACTACTTTTTTGATAATTCACAACCAGCGGAGTTTCGTTAATCTTCTCCACCCTCACGGGATCAGGCCAACGAGAGATCACCCCGTGAAAGGCCAGGGCGACAACGATGAGTGCCAGACCCAACGGCAGGCGCATGACCAACATCTCCATGCGGGTCGGACGCAAGCGAGTGCGCATCATAGGGCCAAAAATAAATTCACTCAGTGAAGATTTCTTTAAAAATAAGGAGAGGACATTAAGCGGAAAAAAAGGAGCGAGAAGAAAGTCCACCCAAACGATGCCGGCCAATGTGAGGCGATCCACTTCAGCACTCAGCCCCGCTAACCACTGACCCCAGCTCAGACCGAAAATGAGAGTCGTAAAAAAGCGCCACAAAGAAGCGAAAAAGGCCAGTTCAAGGGCCATGCTCAATGCTGGCATCGCCTCAATTCTAGTGGCACTCAACCACCAAGCGTGGTCAAAGAGCGCCTGCAGGGAGATGGCCACCGCCAAATCCCACACTAGTGCTACACTTGAGCGAAAAAGTCTTTCAGCATTTAGTGGCCGCAACCAGTCCTCACTTCCTATAAATCTCTATCAATGGCGCAAGAAGGCTAGAATGCCAGAAAAATCGGGCATATTCACCTCCTACGAGCGCTCGCGCTGAGTATTTGTAACTACTAGTCTAAACTCTTGAAAATCCTAGGACAACTCTTTAAAAGTGCTTGATACGAGGCTCGAAGCTCCCCACTAACTACTAGAATTCTTTGGATTAACGCGCTCAGGTATTAAAATAGCATCTAAGTAAACTTTTAGTGCGATTTTGACGAAAAGCAGTCAGATACTGATGTGCCCGTGTGTGGATTAAAAGGATTAGCATGAGGAAGAGTTCAAAACACAACCGCCCCAAAGCTTCGAAGGCACCCATGAGGAGACTGGTGACACACTTTGCTGTGCACTCTTCGTTAATCTTCTCATCAGTATTTTCGACCCTTCCCATCCACTCGGTCAGCGCCGCAGAGGAAGTCAAAAACAGCGGAGCCCAAACAGCTGTTCAAGTGATCAATGCCGCGGGCCAGATAGCCATGCAGTTTTTAGGCAACCGCCCGATGCCAGGGCCATGTGATGCCCTGAATCCCGGAAGAGAAATTATTCCCGCTCGCTATTTTCCTGGCTGTGCGATCTTTCGCGCCGAGAGTGCCTTCCCAGAAGGTGCGTGTGAGCAAATTGCCACACCTCAGGCCCACGGCCATGCTGAGAGCTGTCGCCAGAAAGCTATTCAATACAAGCAAACCCTCTCTAATCTTTTATCAGACGCTCAAAACCCTTCTGCCGGCATGGGCCCGCAGTCACGCCCTGCTGGACCAATTAAAGGTGTGCAGTGTCTGGAAGAATCGCAGACCAATCTCAACACCGAAATTGAAAACCGTCTGAATGCGCTTAGAAAGAAGGCCAATGATATTAAAAAGCTCACCCAGATGTTTAAGGAGCAAAATAAGGCGCTCGTCGATGAGATGTCCAATATTGCTCAGGAGCTCTATGGAAGTAAGGCCGGTGATGGTCTCTCTGGTGTCGATGAGAGAAACTCAAAAAATGGTAGCCGCGACTTTTCTAAATACTTCGGCGCCACTTGTAAAAATATTATTGGAAACACCAACTTAACAAGTGCCACGACAGGTCTCACCGGTATTTACGACGGGATGAAACCGCTTAAATCAAGTGCCGATGATTACGCCAGAAATAAATCCTCTTATCAAAGTGAACTCAATAAAAAGATTGCTGAAATTCAGGCCGAAGTTTCCAAGCGTGGTATCGGTCCATGGCTTCAAACTCTTTCAGAAGATGGTATCTCTGGTTTTAGATCTGTCGACACCATGATGACTAAAGAGATTAAAGACTTCTCAGTCGACTACACTAGACTTAAAAATGAAGTGACTTCCACTCTGGGTGCTAGTAATGACATCTTCAATCTGCCAGAAATTCAAAATCTCTCTAGCAGCTTTACTGCTGATATGGCCGACTTTAGAAGTGGTGCAAAAGTCTACTTCAAAAAGAAATTTATCAATGAGTGTGTGACCATGGCCGATAAAGGCGTCGGACTCACGATTGATCAGATTTTAGGCGCGCTTGAATATCCAGTGACCAATGGTTTTGGAGACGCCCTACCAAAGTATAAGCTGGCGCTTCAAAATATTCTTGAGTCTGACATTTATATGGAAGAAAAGCTCATTCGCATTAGAGCTCTAGACCAGCAGTTTGGTGGCAACGTCGTTGTTAACTATCAAGATAGCGGCGCTGGCTATGTTCAGGAACCACCCTACGCGCTCTTTCAAAAGACCGTTGCCTCGTGTGAGGCCAAGTACAATGAAGACGACACTTACTCAACCACAGACTCACAAGGAATGGGTGTAAGCTCCAAGTCAATGGCCAAAAAGATTGAAGTGGCCGAGCAAAAGATTAAAGAAATCGAAAATATGTCTCGCACCTTTATTCCTACCTTGATGCAGAAAATGAGCAATGAGCTCATCAACTGTTCAGGAAGATCTTATAAAGCGGAGACCTGTAGCGCCGACGGCTCAATCCTAAGCCCCAGCAGCGAAAACTTCTGTATTGCCCACGCTACCACTTGTTCAGAGCAAACAACTAGTTGTTATCAACAAGCCGATCGTCTCATCACCGAGAGAAAGACCAATCTCAAAAACAAGGCCACCTCTTATAATAAGGGTGTCGCTGCTCTAATCACTCAACAAGAAGCACTCCTCACACAAATTAGAAATCAAGTTCTAAGCGATGCTGATTTTATTAAAAATTATTTCCCCGGTGCCACTTGGGAATTCCCCAAAGACCTCTTTATCAAAATGCCAGAAGAAGAGATGGTTGAAGCGTTTGGTGTGAAAATTAGAGGCGGCGATGACTTTAATCTCGCCTATCTCGACAATCTTGCTAAGCAAATTGAAGAAACACTCGTGACCACTCTCAAGCAGCAACAGACAAAGATGAATAGCACTATTAAGGACTACATCGCCAAGCAAGACAAGGCGATGCAAGACAACATGAGAAAGTGGGAAAACCTTGAGAAAAGCTGTTCTAAGAATATGGCCCAGTTTGAAAAGCAATTGGCCGAGGCCACTAGAAAACAGGCCGAGCAGGCCCAGCAGGCCAATGCCGACAAGCTCGAGCACTGTGCAAAGATTGACAAAATTCTAAGCTCAAACCCACTTGGTCTGTGTGGAAAGCCAGGGGATCTCTTTGAAGATAGCTCAAGAATTGCAGCGTCACTTGATAAAGAGAGTGCTTCACTAGTCAATCAAGCCTCAGACCTCTGTGACCAGGCCCAAAGTGAAGGGCTCCTTGGAACGGAAAAAGGTGATGAGGAACAAACTCAAAATTCATCCATTGATATTGCGGCCATGTGTGAAGCTTATGGTTCAGAGACAAGACAAAATATCATCAACCTCTACACAGATAGTCTTCCCAGCTCGGTTCAAGAGCAGGCCAGAAGATATCTTGAAGATGGCAAGCAAAATACGACTCTTCTCAACGGTCTAGATGGACAGGCCAAGATGGATATTATCTCCTTTGAAAAAAGCGTCAATCCGGGTGAAGCGGACCCACTCATTGATAAAGTCAAAAGGGCCCTTGAAGAAAAGCAAGGTGCAATTGCAGGTGATAATGCAGATGGGCTAAAGAGACAAGTTGAAACAGGTATCGATAGTATTCTCGAGAAAGCTGGAATCGATGGACTTGCTAATATCGAAGACATTGATAAAGAAGACTACTGCTCAAGGCTGAAGCTAAATGCCGCGGCCGATTCCATTGCTCGTCTACGCGTGGACAGTAATGGCAGCAATGTGGATAAGCAAATTGAAGCCTACGATACGGCACTAGAAAAAATTGGCAACCGTCTGAGCGGACCAATTGATCGCTCAGTTGCAAGTGCAAGAAGTAGACAGCTAGAGCAAGACTTTAGCCAGTTAGGTGAGAATTACAATGGAGCCTGTAACGGCACCGCCTCTTCGGGCAACAGAAATTCATTCCTCGATGCCTTTGACTCTAGCATCCTTGGAAATGGAGGGCTCAACAACCTTCATCAAACGACAATTGGGAAATAGTGATTAGTTAGTTGGAGCGCAATGGTTAGCGCTCCATCCTTAATAAAAGAGTGGACATGGAAGTAAAACAAAACAAAATGATCTTCACCGTCAAGCAGAGCTTGTCGCTGGGTCTCATTTGCTTTGCCCTCGCCTCATGTGTTCCCTCGCCTCGCACTGGGGGCAGACTCTCAAGCGGCGCGAGTGTCAGTAATAAAAATCTCGCCACTGGATACGGAAGGCTTTTAGAGGCAAACCCCATTGTCCTCACCGGCGACACCAATTTAAGCGCAAATAAAAACCTCAATGAGCTCATCTCAAAGACCCAGTACTATATTACAAATGATCAGTTTCTCAATGGTGAGTGCCCGAGTGTGGATAGCTGCTACAGCGTGAAGCAAGACCAGACCACGCTGCCCCTGCAAAACACGACTTCGAAGTGGGGCTATGATGCGAACTCACTTGAATTCTTAGAGGTCAATACCTTTGGCCATATGAAAATCATTATCGACCGCTATCAACAGCAGCTTGGTAACTGGTCAAGCTCGGCCGATAGTCTTTTAAGTTATGACTTCTCAATCCCAAAGAGCTTCACCCTCTCGACCACTCTGGCCAACTGGAAAGGTGGTCAAACTCTTATTGGATATTCTAATTGTGACGTTCAAGATAATGCCTTCTACTCGCCTAGTACTTTCTCACTTTGCTTTGGAACCGACTCAATTGAGCCATCGGTAAAATTTGCGCAAGACCCGTCTGTTATCTATCACGAAATGGGCCATGCCTTTCAAGACGTAATGATTAACATGAGAAACGTCGCCAGTGGAATCACACCAAAGTCCACGGTCGGAAATCTCTTTTATGACGAGGCCGGCTCTATTGGCGAAGGCGTCTCCGATTATTTTTCTTATTACATTAATAAGCGCACGCACTTTGGCGAATGGGCGCTGGGTCGCTTTAATAACCAAAGTCGTCCACTAAGCGAAGATGACACTCTTCATGCCCCGGGTATTTCACGCGATGAAAACGAAAGATTGAGTTACCCGCAGTATATTAACTATGATCCAAACTTTCCCGCTGATCCCTTTGAAGATATCCACTACGCAGGTCAAGTGATCTCACATTTTCTGGTCGCCCTCACTGACGATCTGGCCAGCACCTGTAATTGGAGTAAAGAAAAGGCGACCGAGCATGTTGCATTCTTGCTCACTGAAACCTTTGCCTATAAGGGCGATCTCTCCACGAGAGGCAAAAACTCAAGCGCCGCCGGTCGCATCAATCTCAATTCAACATTCGCTTCAGAGTGGTTAAAAAAGGCCAATCCTTTTAACTTCAGATCCTTCTCGCAAATTCTCGCTCGCACCATGAAAGACTATCTCTCAAATCCAGCAATCAATGCCTGTAAGGGTACAGTCTACCCTCAAGATAAAATTGAGCAGATTCTCGATCTCTATGGCCTACTACTTTTTGAGAGCTATAACGATGACGGCTCTCTGGGCTCTACCTCAGATAAAGTGAACTCGCTCAACAGAAAGAAGTCGGTGCTTATTAATAAGTCTCAGCTGGCCCTTGACGCGAGATCAGGCGCGAGTAAGGCCTTTATTTTTGATGACCGCGCCTCAATGATCGCGGCCCTGCGCTCACTTCAGGCCAATGGCCAGGCCCCAAATATCAGTGATCAGATCGAAGATGATCTTCCCTATAATAACGGCAACGCTCAAATCTCTCCGGGAGAATTTGTAGGCCTCTCTCTCAATCTCTATAACAGCTCAAACTCTGATATGGCCGGTGTTGAAGTGCTCGCCAATGACTGGGATCATGTGAGCTCAGAAGGAACACTAAATCGCGCCCCTTGTAATAATCTTGGGGACTCCTGGCCCACAAGTACAGAGGGTGCCGCCCCTTC
The DNA here is from genome assembly GCA_048264885.1 of Bacteriovoracaceae bacterium. Classification (GTDB taxonomy): domain Bacteria; phylum Bdellovibrionota; class Bacteriovoracia; order Bacteriovoracales; family Bacteriovoracaceae; genus JBLWXV01. Next base: position 109,693 of record JBLXCO010000002.1, on the reverse strand, counting down.
AACAGGTGACTGCGCCACGGTGACTAGCAGTAATGGCCTTGACGGTGATGTTGTGGGCCCGGCGTGCTTCATGCAGTATTCTGATGAAACTAGTACTAAATGGGTCTCTCAAGATGAGTTTAGAAAACTTCGCGGCGATGAGGCCAATATCTGTCTGGGTGGCAGTAGCGATACAAAAGACTGCTACTTTAGAGTGGTCTCTGGCGCTGATCATGCCATTTATTCTCGCATCGGGGCCAAGAAAACCTGGGCCGAAACCCTCACAACCAGTGCAGGTGCGCCTTCATTTAATTACAGCAATATTATGTTCTTTGAAGTCTCAGAGTGGATCCCACCTGGTACGACTTTTCACTGCCGCTTTAGAGCGCGCTTTACTAACTGTAAAGACTGTTGGAACGACTCAGCGACGGGAGATGATTACTTAGAGAAAGAATACAGTGGGGCCAGACCCTTTCAAATCATTCCCTTTGAATTTACGGTGATCAATTGAGGACTTACAAGCGGCTCACATTATTTCTTTTTATCGCTTTTGTGGGTGTGATCATTTACCGCGCCTTTGGCCCCTATTATCAAGGGATGAATGTCCATAAAGATTGGACGACCTATGAAAAGAAAAATGGCGCAATCGAGTCAAGAACGACCACAGTGGAGGAGAAGATCAAACTTCAACTCCCCCAAGTACCACAAGCTTCTAATGCCGGCCCTGAAGTGCAGCCGCCACAGCAAGAGCGCAGGCCAGCGGCCGTGGCCCAGGCCAAGAAGTATTATCTTGGAAGAGAGCTCAGCGGACCCTTTGCCCAGGAATTTGAAAAAAATAAGTCTCGCTTTTCTTTTAAAAATACGGTGGTAAGTGACTGGCAAGAGCAGATGGCCGAGCGCTTAATGCGCTTTCAAGACGAGAAAACCAAAATGTATCTCAAGCATGAAAAAAGCGTAATTGAGGTTTTCCAAAGTAGTGCCAAGTATATGGAGCAAGTTCTCGTCACATTTTCAATGGACGATGGCTCCCAATATAGTTACCGCGCACTTGTTGAGAGTGACACCGGCAAGATTCTTGAGACTTGGGACCGAACGAAGAATGAATTCCCCTATCGTCTCAAAAGACAAAAGGTAGGGACTATGTCACCTACTGGAACGCTCTAAAAAAGAGAGCGATACTGATCTAAGCACTCGGGATTAGCGACGGCCTGAATATTTGAGAGCTCGCGCCCATTAATAAGTCTAGTGACGGCCAACTCCATCTTCTTACCACTTCGTGTATAGGGAATTCCTGAAACTGCAATGACCTCTCTTGGAACATGCCTTGGTGTGGTATTTTTTCTAATGAGACTTTTAATCTCTGCAATGCGCTCAGGAGTGAGTTCTTCATCAGGCTTACAAAGCACAAAGAGAATCACGTCCACATCACCTTGATTTTCTCTACCAACACAGAGTGAGTCTTCAATAAAACTCAGTCCCTCTGTTTGGCGGTAGATCTCAGAAGTCCCAATGCGCACGCCACCTGGATTTAAAGTAGCGTCAGAGCGCCCATAGACAATTACGCCGCCCTCTTTAGTGAGCGTGACAAAGTCGCCATGATGCCAAACATTTTCATACTTATTAAAGTAGGCATCGCGCATTTTCTCGCCCGATTCATCGCCAAGAAAGTAGAGCGGTCGATTGGGAAAACTCGCCATACAGGCGAGCTCACCTTCAGTTTCAAAAAGGCGCTGTCCACTCTCGCTCAGAGCGGCCACATCAAGACCTAGTCCTAATGCCTGAATCTCACCTCGGCGCACGGGCTTAAGGGGGTGGCCAAGCATAAAGCAGCCGATAATATCAGTGCCCCCACAAATAGAGGCGACTTGCAGGTCCGCTTTAAGCTTATCATAGATAAAATCAAATTGCTCAGGCAGTAGTGGTGAACCAGTAGAGAGCAAAACGCGAAGCGAAGCTAATTTAAAATTTTGGTCGTAGCCGCTCTCTTCCAGGGACTTTAGAAATTTTGGTGAAGTGCCAAAGTGAGTGAGCGAGAGCTGATCCATTTTACCGACAAAATCAGTGAGACTTGGGTACCCAGGTGATCCTTCATAGAGATAGGTGGTGGCCCCTGTTAAAAGGGAGCTCACCAGCCAATTCCACATCATCCAGCCACAAGTTGTGAAGTAGAGAATGCGATCCTTGGGTTTTAAATCTGTGTGCAAGAAAAGCTCTTTTGCATGGGCCAGTAAAGTCCCACCGGCACTATGGACAATACACTTTGGCACCCCTGTTGTACCCGAGCTGTACATAATATAGAGCGGGTTATTAAAGGGAAATTCTTCAAAGCTAGGTGCGGCCAACACCGAGTCTTTGACGTAGTCTTCGTATTTCTTTGCTCTGGGAATTTCACTTAAATCAAGATCATGGCCTGTAAAATTCACAACCACCAGGGTTTCAATATCGGGAAGACTCTCCATCACTTCTTTGAGCTTGTCTCTCATATCAATGAGCTTGCCGTTGTAGGTATAGCTACTCACACTAAAGAGAACCTTCGGCCTAGACTGGCCAAAGCGATCAGTCACACCGGCCACCCCAAAATCGGGTGAGGTCGAGGTAAACGTTGCTCCCAGGCCAGAAGTTGCAAGCATGGCAATCACAGTCTCTAAGATATTGGGCATATATGCGCCCACCACATCTCCTGGACCCACAGTAGATCGCAGAACTTCCATTAAGCGCCCGACCTGCTCTTTGAGCTCTTTAAACGTGAGCTCGCGCGTGGGAAGAGTTTCGTGAAGACCTACAAGTGCCAGGTCCTCATCGGCCCCCACTCCCAAGAGATTCGCCGCAAAGTTGAGCTTTAAATCTGGAAACCAGCCGTAGTGATCAAAGTGGTGATCCGTGCATGCGGGCTCCATATGACCTTCGATTTGCAGGGGAAGATAATCAATGAGAAGTTTCCAAAAGAGATCGCTCTCTTTCACACTAAAGTCGTGAAAGGCTTCAGGATTTCCCTGAAAGCTTTTGGCCGTCTTCTCCTCCACAAATTTCATAAAGCCCATCATCGTTGAACTCTCTTGCTGTTCTTTTGATGGACTCCACATAATTTTATGACTCATGACATCTCTCCCACTGAGGCCTAATCAGATTACTTTTGAAGTAGTCCCTTGAGGGCCTCTTCACTCTTTTGCTGAACTTCTGCGTGAAGCGAGCCACCGTGAGCATCCATAGTGACGACGACGGGAAAATCTTCAACAGTGAGTTCCCAGATCGCTTCAGGCGAGCCGAATTTTTCTTTGAGGTAGACGTTATCAACCGACTTAATTTTTTCGGCCAAAACTTGAGCGGCACCGCCAATGGCGTGAAAGTAAACACAGCCATAAGTTCTATTTCCCTCGAGAGTCTTAGGACCCATGCCCCCCTTGCCGATCACACCTACAATGCCGTGATCGCGCATCACTTCCCATTGGTAGGGCTCTTCGCGAATTGAAGTGGTGGGACCAGCGGCCTTCACTTCATAGCTTCCATCGCTCTTTTCAAGAACGACCGGTCCGCAGTGATAGATGATTTGATTGGAGAGATCCACTGGACTTGGGTTTCCCTCGTGAAGATATTTGTGAATGGCATCGCGGCCAGTGAAGAGTTTACCGGAGATAAGGACCATGTCCCCTACTCTCAATTCTCTGATGGCCTCTTTGGTAAACGGGTAATTGAGCTTTTTCATCGATATTCCTTAATTCTTAAATTAATAAATCCACTTAGAAATTTTTCCATCTTTAGCGAGCTTCACACCCTTGCGACGATAGGCCCAGCACATATAAGAAATGGAAACAAAGTAGGAGGCAGGCAAGCGATTGAGGGCACCAATTTTACAGCCCAGTAAAGTTGTCTTGCCACCAAAGCCCATCGGACCAATGCCGAGACGATTGGCCGTCTCAACAATATCGGCTTCAAGCTCCGCGAGCTCAGAGATCTCATTGGTGTCGTCCAGTCGGCGCAGGAGCTGCTCTTTTGAGTTCACATAACCCTTTCCGCGATCGGCCCCAATACAAATACCAAGCACTCCAGGGCCACAGCCTTTTCCTTGAGCTTTAACGATGGCATCGAGAATCACTTTTCTAACCCCGTCGAGATCGCGGCCAGCTTCAAGGGCGGTATTTGGTAGCGAGTACTGAGCTCCAACGTTTTCACAGCCGCCGCCTTTGAGCATCAAGCGAATTTCAACGGTGTCTTTATCATGTTCATGAAAGTGAATATCAGGGTGCCCTCCCCCGACGTTCATGCAGTCGTTTTTCCCGGTGAGAGAGTTCACACTATTTTGTCTCAGATAGCCTACTTCTGTGGCGTGGAGCACGGCTTTTTCACAAATCTTTGTGAAATGACGCTGACTAAAACCTACTGGATGCTCGACAAAGAACAGAATGGTTCCAGTGTCTTGACACAAAGGCTGCGATTTCTTCTTAGCGAGCTCAATATTGGCCTTAATAATTTGCATGGCATATTCAGCAGTCGTATTTTTTTCTTCGCGGGCCAAGGCCTCGAGAATAACTTTCTGAACATCATCGGGAAGTTCGGCCGAAGTAGAGCGAATGAGTTCGAGGATTGAATCAAAAAGAGTCTTGTCAAAGTCTTTACTTGAGAGCGTGATTTTCTTGGCCGATTTTGCTGGAGATTTTTGGGCGGCCTGCTTTGGCGTGGCAACTCTTTTGGTGGTTTTCTTTGCTACTTTCTTCGCCGCCGACTTGGTAGCTTTTTTGGTAGCCTTTTTGGCCACTTTCTTTGCGGCTTTCTTGGTCGCTTTCTTGGCTACTTTTTTGGCTACTTTTTTGGCTACTTTCTTGGCTACTTTTTTGGTCGCTTTTTTGGCCACCTTCTTAGCCTGCTTTTGGCCCGACTTTTTAGCAGCTTTTTTTGCGACCTTCTTAGTCGTTTTCTTACTTGCTTTTTGCGCTACTTTTTTTGCTGGGGTCGAGGATTTTTTCTTCGTTGCCTTGCGAACTGCCATAGGAACTCCTGAATTGAGATAAGCTATAAAACATAGTCATATTAACTTGAATTTTTTGGATGCGACTATACTACAGTGGAATGCTCTAAAATTTCCAGTGTCACCAGGCACTAGTTTAGAGCGCGATAACCAAATCGCTTTTAGTTTATAAGGCCCTAGTCACATTGTCTGGCCGTGATAAGATGAGCGACTATGATTTCCCTAGCAGGTCTTAACACTCCCCAACGCAGTGCCGCTGAATGCGTCGAAGGGCCGGTTCTTATCTTGGCCGGTGCCGGTAGTGGTAAGACGCGCACCATCACCTATCGTATCGCCCACATGGTGGACAATCTCGGCATCTCTCCCAAACAAATTTTAGCGGTGAGTTTCACCAATAAGGCAGCGCGTGAGATGAAGGAGCGGGTCATGGGACTGCTTGGAAAGTCCAAGGCCCGAGGCATGACGCTGGCGACTTTTCACTCCCTAGGAGTGCGCATTCTCAAAGGTGAACTCGATAAACTTGGCTACCATAAGAATTTCTCCATCTATGATCAAAATGATCAGCTCGCCATCATTCGCGAAGCGCTCAAAAGTTATCGCGCAGAAAAAGAAGCCTATAAGAAAGAAGATATTCTCTCGCGCATTGGACTGCTAAAAAACCAAGGCCTAGAGCCAGTGCAATTTTCGGCCAGCGATCTCTTTAATCCCGAAGATCCCTATGACCTCGCCACTGAGTATTGCTATCACTACTATCAAGATAAGTTGAAATTCTATAACGCCATTGATTTTGACGATATTCTGCACCTGACAGTGAAGCTCTTTGAGACCTTTCCCGAAGTGGCCAAAACCTACTCTGAGCGCTTTAAGTATGTCATGGTCGATGAGTATCAAGACACTAATGATCTTCAATTTAGACTGATCATGGGTCTTACTAGTACCCATGATAATCTCTGTGTCGTGGGTGACGACGATCAAAGTATCTATTCTTTTAGAGGCGCCAATATTCAAAATATCCTCGACTTTGAAAAAAATTTTCCCAGCGCCAAGGTCATTAAACTCGAAGAAAATTACCGCTCCACGAGCCCCATTTTGGAGCTGGCAAACGCGGTGATTCGCGAAAATAAAGAAAGGCGAGACAAAACCCTTTGGAGTCAAAAGCGCAGTGACTTTCTTCCTCACCTTTGGGCGATGGGCGACACCGACCACGAAGCAGCGGTAGTCATTGATGAGATTAGTAAGCATCAGGCCAGAGGGGGATTTTTAGGTGAAGTGGCGATTCTCTACCGCTCAAACACTCAGGCCCAAGTTTTTGAAGAGGCCCTGCGCCTCAATCAAATCCCCTATCGTTTAGTCGGTGGTCAAAAATTCTATGAGAAAAAAGAGGTAAAGGATCTCATTGCCTACTTAACCGTTATTCAAAATCCCCATGATCAGCTGGCCCTGCGTCGTATTCTCAATATTCCAAATCGCGGCATTGGCACCGCCACACTTGAAAAATATGTGGCCCTCTCAATTGAAAATAGTAGCGATCTCTTTAGCGCCCTTGAAAAAAATCCGGCCCTTGATCCAAGAAGAGAAGTTCATATCAGGGAATTTTGTGAACTCATACGCCGCTGTAGTGAAAACTTTAAGTCGCGTCCGCTGCCCGAGGCCCTGAGTCTTTTAATTGAAGATATCGACTACTTAAAGTTTATCGAAAAGAACTATGATAATGCCAAACAAGTAGATCGTCGCAAAAACGATATTATGGTCTTCATTGAGTCGGTCGAGCGCTTTGTGCGCTACTATAAGCAAGCGGCGACACTTGAAAACCTGCTAGAAAAACTGCTTCTTCAGGATTCAAGCGATACCGATGAAGATGAGGATGATGATATTAAAAAGAATGAAGTGACTCTCATGACACTGCATTCATCTAAGGGACTTGAGTTTGACATCGTCTATTTGGTTGGGATGGAAGAAGAGTGCCTGCCCCACAAAAAGACTGTGCGCGAGGGCGGCGGACTTGCCGAGGAGAGACGCCTGGCCTATGTGGGAATTACGCGCGCTCGTGAGAAACTCTTTATGACCTACTGTAAAGAGCGCAGTCTCTATGGCAAAAAAACGCCACGCTTTCGCTCGCGCTTTGTCGAAAACTTAGTGTCCTCCGGTCTTTTTGTAGAACAAGACCGCACTACCTTTGCCCATATGAGTGAAGATGAAGAGGCCCAATACAAAAAGAACTTCTTTGCAGGCCTTATGAACGTTTTGGGTGATGATTAAATTTCGCCTTTAAATCTTTAATCAAAGAACTCTCATCTTCGCTGGGATACCCAATCGGGGTGAGAATTTTACACCCCACCCCTCGCGCCTGAAGCTTCTCTTTAAAGTCCGCCGCGTGGACGCCCCCTAAAATTACGATCACATTGCCTTCAAGTGTATCAATTTGGCGCAAAAAGACATCGTTTCGCGCTTGGATAAGCTCATCAAATTCCTCCACCTTATCCACGATTTTAGCTCGCAGGGCCTCCGTGACGGAACTAGCAGAGTCGGTGAGTCCCAAAACCTCTCTGGCCCCTTTAAGAAATTTCTCATAAAGCTCAGGCTTAGAATTTTTAGAATTTAGTAAACGTTCATAAAAGCCGATATAGCCGCGCAGATCAGAAAAGGTAAGAGAGTGCTTTTGCACCAGCGCACTGCTATCGCCACAGGAGACATTGAGTTGACTCGGGTGATGAGAGAGATAGGCCTTAAATTTAAGGCCAAGATGGGTGAGGGCCAAATGTAGCTCGCTCTCAGGAAGTTTCAAAAGCTCTTCGAGGTTAAAACCATTAAAGCGGGTCTTATCCTCCACGCTCAATTCCCCTTCACAGCCCTCCATCAAAATCTCAGCGCTCGCTCTTTGCTCAGCCCACTGCACCAGTTGACCATAAATGGCCTGCTGATTGGTGTATTGAGGAAATTTTGTGGCGGCGCGAACTCTGGTGACGGCCTTGGGGCCTAAGTGCCACTGTTTAATGAAATAGACGAAACGCTCACTATCAGTAGCATTTTCGCAGTTTACAACATTTTGAATGAAGCCCTTGTCAATTGTCAGTGGTGCAAGCGGCGTCTGCGGCTGGCAGGAGAGGAAGAGAAAGAGAGAGAAAAGAGGGAGCCTAGAGAGATATTTCATCTCTCTAGGTTAAGAGCAACAGGCACTCAGAGCAAGTTTATTTAAAATCGAGCTCGATCTTCATGACACCTTTGCGCTTTTTACCATCTCTAAGAGTAATGGTAGTTTCACCCGCAAAGCGAAGATCGAAATAGTCAGCAACAGTGGTCGAAAGTTCAGCATCTACGCGGTACACACCGTTGTCCATAGAAAACCTGAGAACTTCAACACCATCGGTGCGCTTTTCAAATGAGAAGTTTTGAATTCTTCCGTTTTCAAGACTATAGAGCTCAAAGCCTTTGCCAATACCAAAGTCAATGGCCAAGGAGAACTCAGTGAAGGCCGAGCGATCAGCATTCATCTGAACATGAGACTCGAGATAGGTCACTTCATCTTTGTCCGTTTTTGTAGCGGCCGTAGCGACATAGAGTTCACCAGTATATTCCTCTGCGTCGTGAAGCATCTCAAGAACGATCCCTTTGGCCGTCTCTCTCATGGTCGAGAGCTCCAGAATATAGCTCTCAAGATTGCCAAGATCATTGCCACCAGAGCTATTACATTCGTTGATATCGGTCTGCGCTCGAGTCATATCCTCAGCGGTATATTCAACGAAATCACCTTTTTCAATCCAGCGTGAGAGCTGATCACAGGTATTGGCCACCCGTGCGTCGCTATCAGTGTCTTCATCAGCATGGGCCTTGCACTTTCTTCTATTAGGCCCTGACTTAATCTTATAACAAGGGTGGCGGCCAAGAATATTTGAAAGCGTCACCTTAACTGACTCGATCTTCTTTTCAGTCTTTTCAATCTCAACCTGTCCTTTGTCTCTAGCGTCACCAGCACGCAAAACGAGGTATGTGATCGTCTGAACTTTTTGAAAGCCATCTAAATTAGAACCGATCTCGTGAGGAACTCTATTGGTGTTTGGAATAACACTAAAAACCTCATTAAATTTGGCGTCTTCAATCTCATAAGTAAAAGCGCCAATTTCAGATTTATCGGGGAAATTGAGCAGCGTCACCGAGCGAACATGACTGTCAATTTCCTTGTCGGCGTAGGAAAAATTAAGGGTTCTATTAGGAAAAACACTACTTCCCATATCAATTAAATCGGGAGCTCTGCCACAGCCAACAAGTAAGAGCGAAAATACGTATAATTTTAAATTCTTCATTTCATTCACCTAAAAGAACATGCTGAAGTCTAGAGTTGTAAGGGGATCAACGACGACGTTCTTACCAGCCAGCACTCTTGAGTGAGAAATCTTCACTGAAAGAGGAACCGGAAAGCCGCCTTCTTTATAGAGAGTGATCGTGTCATAGCCGACTTCTAAAAGTGCCGTGTGCATATTTTCAGTCGTATTAATGCTGAGCCAATCATAGCGACTAGTTTCGTACTCAGTGCCGCTATAAGAATCTGTGTCCTTATATTGAAAGGCATAGGCACTACCGATAGAAAAACCTCTATAGGCGTATTTAAGCCCTAGAGTTGTTCCCCAAACGTCTCCGAGGTCGCGGTTCACGTTATTGTCGAGATCGGGAGAAAGAGTTGAGTCCGATCTCTCAGGCACTCTTCTGGCCACATGATCTGGAAGTTGAGCGGTATAGCTCGCTCCTGCCGCAAGAGTCCAATAGCGATGCATGAGGAAGTCATAGTTAACCCCAAGCCCAACGTCAGTTTGCCCATCACCACCAGCGATATCGACAACTTTATTAGGATTGATCTCTTCCCCAGTTGGAAGCGTCACTTCAAGGCCCATCGTCACGACGTTTTGAATATCTTCAAAGGTCTTATATTTGGCCACCAACTTAATATCACCAAGCTTATTTACATCTTGATTTTCAAGTGGCTCATAATTGTAGTCTTTAATTTTATAGTTAATTGGGTCTGAGATTTTTTCATAAAACTCAGAGTCTTTGAGTGGAGCACTTGAAGCAATTTCATTTCTAAATTGCTCAAACTTTTCTTTATTAGCGTGAGTAACACCTGTAGAGACGTTAGTCTTAGTCTTAGCAAAGGGAACTGCCACGGCGACAGTAAATTTATCGGTCACACCGTAGGCCAGAACGGGTACAGAGACATTGGCCACCACGTTGACGTTTCCGCTGGTGCTTCCAAAGGAATCATCAGCGTTAAATCCTAGCGCGTCCATCTTGGCCTGAATACCGGCACGATCGACTGGATCGAGCTCGCCTTTGAGGAAGTTTTCAAAATCGAGATTTTGAAAAAACGGATCGGCCAAGACCTGAGTCGTGCCGTCGTTATTATAGGCTTCAGTACCACTAGCGATAATGCCTTTAAAGCTTAGGTTTCTCACACCCTTAGGTAGAACGGCAGCTGAAGGCATAGCAAAAGGCGGTTTAAGCACGGCGGCCAGTGAGGCGCCAGAACCGAGAAGTAGACTTGCAAGAATAAGATGCTTCATGGGTAACCTTTCTCTTAAAAAAGGGAGGGACTATCCCTCCCCTTCAATTAAACTTGGCGCAAAATCTTAGCAGTTATCGTCGTAGTAATCGTTAAGATCTTGGTCGTTTTCAAATTCTTTGATGTCAGCTTTTGTCTCTGGAAGACGCTTTGGATTATATTCAAGGAGCTCAGCATCGCTAAGACGAGAAAGATCGCTGAAGTTATCAAAGACTTCACAGAAAGTGTCTGTTTGACGACGATCTTCAAGAGCGATGAGGTAGTAAAGAACAGTTGTCGTGTGACGGCTGATTTCAATTCCACTTACAGTAGTAAGGGTATTGTCATAACCTTCTTTTGCAAAAGCGAGAGCTTCGTCATTACTTTCAAAAGGCACTTTAAGAAAAGCGCGAGAGAAGATTCTGTTTGGACCGTAGTCTTCAATCGTCTTATCAAGATTGAGAGCGTAGTTTACGTGCTCTTTGAGCTCTCCCCAGCGACCAAGTGAAGCGAGAACGCCTTTTGTCTCACCCCATTTTCCAAGATTGGCACCATACCAGTAGTAAGCGCGAGCAAGCTCTGATTTGTATTCAGGTTTTTTGGCCACACCAGGTGAGCTAGCAAGAATGCTGGCACCAGTGCCGGCGGCAGTATAAGCGCGCTCATATTTTTCTAGTTTTTCTTTTTTGTTTGAGCGGCCATCTGGAATTTGACCAATGTGGAAGTAGAGGGCCTCAGCTTCGTTAATTTTGAAAGTGGCCTTCTCAACTTCAGAGCGTGATGAGCTAGTGGCAAGCGACTTATAAGCATCGGCTGCTTTAAGTGACCACTCAATTCCTTGATCTCTCTTTTGAAAAAACTCACGGGCTTCTTCAGGGGTTACGGCAAATGCACTCGCGCCAAAAAGGGCGGCGGCCATAAGAGTGCCTAGGATCGTCTTTTTCATAATTCTCTCCTTTAGGTGTTAAAGACAAGGGTATGTCTAACCAAATTTTAAAATTGCACCAACTTACTCATGCATGGAATGCCTCGTCAATCGGGTGCTGTAATAACTTTCATTGTGCCTTGTAAACAGCTGAAAATACGCGCTTTTTTGGGCTTTTTGAACTCTGGAAATCTTGAGCTATGAGAGAATTTTTAGGCATTTTGAGACAGGCGTTAAAATACCCGATAAAAAGAACGGGCCGTCCTTGGCCCATCCATTCTTCATGAATGAGTATCAGTTATCCTCACTGATACCTTCTTCTTCCGTGATGACTGGTCTAGCGTAAAAATTAAGAGTGACTTCTTTGCGAGAGACAAAGGGAATGAGCGATAGCAAAAGATCGCTCGTCGATTGAGTGACGAGCATTTGCATTCCGCCCACGTCTTCGCACTTCATTTTATTTTTTTCGAGTACATCAACTAATTCAAGCGTTTTGCCCTGCACTCCCGTCCATACCTTGAGTTGAATCGACTTTTGCGCTTCACCTTTTGGTGTGGTCCAAAGTCCTTGGCCCTTACATTTTCTTGAAGATAAAATAACAGGCCCAGCACACGAAGATACGAGTAGACACAATGAGATGATCAACAAGAGCAGTTTCATCTCACATCCTCCTGCTGCAGTTGTCCCCAAGCCTTCACCCGGTAATGTCTTGGCGTGTACATCCCCAAAGTGATGAGTGCCCAGAACTTATCTTCAAAAGTTTGAAAATCCTCTACCTGAAGACCGGCCGAAGTGAGAATGCCGGCACTACTCATCACCTCAGAGAGATCAACTCGATGCTGCGAGGGAATCATTCCAAAAAAATAAAAATCTTTCACCCCCATCACTGAAAAACGGTGGTTGTGATCGGGTTTAGATGAAATGTAAGTGGGTACTTTATTAGAAGACTCAAAGGAGATCTTAGCGCAGCCTTGTAAGACAAGGATGGCCAAAAGAAAAAGCCAAAAAAGCTTGGTCGCCAACGAAAACTCCTAAGTTATACAATCATTGTGTAAGTCTCGGAGGCGGACTGTCAAGCAGTTGAAATTAGATCATTTTCCTTGAAATTTGGGGGTGCGCTTTTCTAATAAGGCATCCACTCCTTCAAAGTGATCTTGAGTTCGTTGGGCCAGCGCCTGATAGGTTGAAATCAAATCGAGATGTGTTTCAAGCGAATGCATGCGCGACTCTTTGAGGGCCCTTTTAACCAACGCCACGGCAACCGGAGCATTGGCCGCAATCGTTTTGGCCAGCTCTGCTCCGGCGATTAAGAGCTCATCACCGGGCACTACTCTTGAAACAAGGCCCATCTCTAAGGCTTCAGAGCTACTATAGATTTTAGCGCTCAAAAACATCTCCATCGCTCGTGAGTAGCCAACAATGCGAGAGAGAAAGAAAGCTCCCCCATCACCGGGAACGAGTCCCAGGCGAGCAAAGGTTTCGCCAAAGCGAGCGTCTTCACTAGCAAGGCGAATATCGGCCATGCAAGCGAGATCACAGCCCGCTCCAATGGCCGCTCCATTGACCAGGGCGATCAAAGGCTTGGTGAAAGCTTCAATGGTTTTGGGAATGAGTTGAATTCCATTTTCGTAGAGTCTTTTAAGTTCAAAAGCTTCCCCCGCAAACATACCCGAGCGATTTTTCATCGCTTTAACATCGCCTCCCGCGCAGAAACTTTTACCTTCGCCGGTCATCATGACCACGCGACAAGAATTGTCCGAGTCCGCTAGTTTTAGTGCAGTGACGAGAGCATCGATGACTTCATAGCTAAGGGCATTGCTACTTTCTGGGTGATTGAGGCGCAACAGCCAAACACCTTCACAAGCGAGGTAGTCCCTTTCAATAATCACTGCTTCATGTTTCATGGATTCCCCAATTCGCGCTCCATCGCCTGATGAACTTTTGATGAGGAGCTTTTTCCAAGTGAGTGTAATATTTTTGCTGATGCGTGGTAGACCTGCTCACGATCAATGCCCGTCTCAATTCCCAGAGACTCAAAAAGATAGAGCAGATCTTCAGTGGCCACATTTCCGCTGGCCCCTTTGGCATAGGGACAACCCCCAATACCACCGGCACTTGAGTCAAAAGAATTCATCCCCTCTTCAAGAGATGCCATGACATTGGCGAGCGCGAGACCGCGCGTGTCGTGAAAGTGCATCGAGAAGGTATTGAGATCAAAGTCAGTGCGAAGTGCTGAGATGATCTTTTTAACTTGTAACGGGTGCCCAACCCCAATTGTGTCTCCAAGTGAGACGTCATAGCAGCCAAAATCGATAAGTTTTTGCGCCACCAACTTTAATTGATCAAGAGAGGTCTCACCCTCATATGGACAGCCAAAAACCGTGCTCACGTAACCGCGAAGCTTCATTCCCTGAGCGCGGGCTTCGCGCGCAACTTCTTCTAAGCGCGCCAGAGATTCGTCAATTGTTGCATTGATATTGCGTTTATTAAAAGTGTCACTGGTCGCGCTAAAAAGCGCTATTTCCTTTACTCCAACGCTCACTGCTCCTTCAAGTCCTTTGAGATTGGGCACAAGACACGGCAGTGAAATGCCACGCGAGAGTAAGGGGGAAACTTTTGTAAAAAGCTCGGCCGCGTCTCCCATTTGGGGAATTTTATCTGGCCTCACAAAAGAAGTGGCCTCAATAGTCTTTATCCCCGCATTGGCCAGATCTTCGATAAAGCGTACCTTTTCTTGGAGAGGCAAGACCCTCTTTTCATTTTGAAGTCCATCACGAGGACCAACTTCAACGATTCGCACTTTTTTAGGGATGGCACTCATACGCTATCCTTCTTTAATCTCATCGAGACAGGCAAGCTCTACTCCGCCATCGACTTGATCACCTTCTTTAAAGTCAATGCTCTTAACCACACCATCATGGGGCGCCTTGATTGAATGCTCCATTTTCATGGCCTCGAGAATAAGTAAGGGCTCGCCCTTTTTAACTTCGTCTCCAACACTCACAAGCACTTTAAAAATTTTCCCTGGCATGGGAGAAATCAAGCCACCATGATCGGCCCCGGCGCTCTTCTTGCGGCCACTTTGGGCGGGCGCTAGAGCAATATCGCGAGTCTTGTAACTCATCATCCTATCGCCATGGCGTACTTGAAAACGCTTGTGCTCACCTTGAAGCACCATATGACCATCACTTTGAGCAAGTAGGCTAAAGTGGTAGGTCTTATCGCCCAGGGTGACGCTCACTTTAGAGTCATCTCTTTTGACGACACTTTCAAGTTCACGCTCTTTAATATCTTTTAGATTCCAGATCTTTTTCATCGCTCTTTCCTAAACGTTTCTAAACTCACCAAGAGTTTCCCAGAGACTCGGGGCGATTGTTTGATGCTTACCGGCGACTGGCCGAGAGTTAAGGGCCTTGGCCGCAATCAACATCGCCACTTCCTCGTCACTGAGTTCTTGATGGGCAAGCTCAGCAGCATGAGTTTTAACAAAGTGAGTGTAAGTCTCACCTTGGGCAAAGGCCGGGTGAGCGAGAATGCGTGCAAGGTAGTCGCGGTTCGTTCCCACTCCTAAAAAAGCACATTCTTCTAAGGCCAGCAGCGCCCGCGCTCTAGCGCTCTCGCGGTCTTGGCCCCAAACAATGAGCTTAGCTAGCATGGGGTCAAAGTCTACGGTTACTTTATTGCCTGTGCGATACCCACTATCAAGTCTGGTATGAGGACGACGGGGAAAATAAACGCGCTCAAGCTCTCCAATGCTCGGCAGAAAATCGGCGTCTGGATTTTCGGCGTAGATGCGCATCTCAAAAGCGTGACCACGCTGAGTGATTTCCTTTTGAGTTAACGTGAGCTTCTCCCCTTGGGCCACGGCAATTTGCATCGCCACAAGATCTAGTCCCGTCACCATCTCTGTGACCGGATGCTCAACTTGCAGTCGCGTGTTCATTTCAAGAAAATAGAAGTTTCCGGGTCTATCACCATCAAAAATAAACTCAATAGTACCGGCCCCTTCATAGTTAATACTCTGAGTGATCTTGGTAGCAACAGCCCCCATCTGGGCGCGAAGCTGGTCATCGAGAGCGGGCGCCGGAGACTCCTCAATAATTTTTTGATGGCGTCTTTGAATTGAACACTCTCGCTCAAAAAGATGGAGGTGATTTCCGTGGGTATCACTCATCACCTGAATTTCAATATGTCGTGGATTCTGAATGTATTTTTCAATCAGCACCTTATCGTCGCCAAAGGCACTCATGGCCTCGCGTTTAGCACTCGCCAGTCCATCGTAGAATTCGGCGTCGCTCGCGACCACTCTCATCCCCTTACCACCACCACCGGCACTCGCCTTAATGAGAACCGGATAGCCAATTTTTTTTGCTTCGTTAAAGAGATGATCGGCCTCTCCATTTTCCCCGTGATAGCCAGGGATAAGGGGGATTCCAATTTTTTCCATCTCACGTTTTGAGCCAATTTTGTCACCCATTAGAATCATGGACTCAGGAGAAGGACCAATAAATTTAATTCCGGCGGCACTCACTTTGCGAGCAAAGCCAGCATTTTCCGAGAGAAAGCCATAGCCCGGGTGAATGGCATCGGCCCCGCTCTTTTTACAAATATCGATAATGAGATCTTGATTGAGATAAGTCTCTTTAAGAGGCCCACTTCCCAGCAAATAGCTCTCATCACTTTCATAGACGTGGGGCAGATCGCGCTCGCTCTCACTATAAATTGTCACCGTCTTAATGCCCAATTCGCGGCAAGTTGCAATCACTCGCAGGGCAATCTCAGCGCGATTAGCGATGAGAATTTTTTTAATTTCTTTCACGACTCGCCTCCAAGCCAGGCGGGCTTTCTCTTTTCAAGTAGTGAGTGCATACCTTCTTGGCCTTCGGGGCTCACGCGAATCTTTGCAATTCGCTGACAAGTGCCCTCTTTGACATCTTCTCGAGACTGGCCCGAGTGAACCACAAAGTTGACAAGTTCCTTAGCGGCGCACTGAGCTTTGGGAGCGGCTTTTAAAAGACTCGAAATCACAGCGTCTACATCGCGCTCAAAGTAACGCTCAAGAGAGACTTGGTGAATGAGTCCAATTTCCTTAGCGCGCTCAGGTCCAATGCGCTCACCAGTTAAAAAGAGAGCGCGTGCATGAGACTCTCCAATTTTAGCAATGACAAAGGGAGAGATCACAGCGGGAAGAAGTCCGAGACGAACCTCAGTAAAGCCAAAAAGTGCCTCTTCTCTAGCAACGACAATATCACACACGGCCACCAGCCCTGAGCCGCCGCCAAGAGCGGCGCCATTGACCTTGCCAACTAAGGGCTTAGGAAATGAGTTGAGAACTTCAAAAAGACCTTGCAGCTCTCTTGAGTCAGCGAGATTTTCCGCCACCGAGTACTGCACCATCTCACTCATCCAGTTAATATCAGCGCCAGCGCAAAAACTCTTGCCCTCGCCAGTGAGCACCGCTAAGCGCACACTCTCATCACTTCCAAGACGCGTAAATGTTTCAACAAGCTCTTTAATTAGCGCTTGATTAAAAGCGTTGTGGAGCTGGGGGCGGTTGAGAGTGACAGTGGCCACACCACGATTATCAATTTCACATTTCAAATTTTCCATTCTCTCCCCCTTACATTCTAAAGAGACCAAACTTGGTTTCTTCGGGTTTTTCGTTAAGGGCCACTTTAAGCGCAAGTCCTAAAATGTCTCGCGTGTGATGAGGCTCGATCACCCCGTCATCCCACAGCCTCGCGCTTGAGTAGTAAGCACTGCCTTCGCGCTCATATTTTTCCAGAATAGGCGCTTCAAATTTTGCCACTTCCTCTTTACTCATGGGCTTTTTCCCTTGAGCGGCCAGAGCATCTTGGCGCACAGTCGAGAGCACTCCTGCTGCTTGCTCACCGCCCATGACACTAATGCGGGCATTGGGCCACATAAAGAGAAAGCGCGGTTGATAGGCGCGTCCACACATTCCATAATTTCCTGCACCAAAAGAGCCGCCGATGATCACGGTGATTTTTGGCACATTAACAGTTGAGACCGCCGTCACCATCTTAGCGCCGTGCTTGGCGATCCCTTCAGACTCATACTTGCGCCCGACCATAAAGCCAGTGATATTTTGCAAGAAGATCAAGGGGATTCCACGCTGACCACAAAGCTCGATAAAGTGAGCTCCCTTTTGAGCAGACTCACTAAAGAGAATGCCATTATTGGCCACGATCCCCACCTGCATTCCATGCAGGCGCGCAAAACCACAAACTAAGGTGGTGCCATAGCGCTCTTTAAATTCATGAAATTCGCTACCATCAACCAGCCGGGCGATAATTTCGCGAATATCAAAAGGTGTTTTCGATTCCTTGGGAAGAACACCGTAAATCTCTTCCACTGGGTAGAGAGGCTTAACTGCTTCATGGGCAATTTGAGCGGCATAGGATTGTCTGGGTCCCAGGTTTTCGATGATATTTCGAACCATCAAAAGACCTTCTTCTTCATTTTCAGCAAAGTGATCGGCCACCCCACTCTCACTGGTGTGAACGCGAGCTCCACCCAAGTCTTCGGCACTGACTTCTTCACCGGTGGCCGCCTTAACAAGGGGTGGACCACCAAGGAAAATCGTTCCATTGTCTTTCACAATAATGGTCTCGTCACTCATCGCGGGAACGTAGGCCCCGCCCGCGGTACATGAACCAAGCACGCAGGCAATCTGAGCAATGCCCTTAGCACTCATTTGGGCCTGATTATAAAAAATGCGTCCAAAGTGGAGTTGATCGGGAAAAACTTCGTCTTGCATGGGCAGAAAAGCGCCCCCTGAGTCCACTAAGTAGACGCAAGGAAGTTTATTTTCGAGGGCGATTTCCTGGGCGCGTAGGTGCTTTTTAACAGTCAGGGGAAAGTAAGTTCCGCCTTTAACGGTAGCGTCGTTGGCGACAAACATACATTCGCGGCCATGCACAATGCCAATACCGGTGACCACACCCGCACTTGGCACATCGTCTTCATAGACGCCATCGGCGGCCAGGGCCCCTAGCTCCAAGAAGGGTGTGCCTGGATCGATGATGCGCTCAATGCGCTCGCGCGCAAGTAGCTTACCGCGCGAATGGTGTCGCTCGACATATTTGACTCCACCACCTTCTTTCACACGGGCCAAGCGAGCGCGCAGCTCGTCTCTAAGTCCATGGTGGTGTTCGACATTAGCTTTAAAATCACTCGAATGTGAGTCGATGTTGGTGGACAGAATGTCCATGAATCTCCCCCAGTAAATAGTAAAATATTCGAGGGGAATTATCGCCTTTTGACGAGGCCCATGACAAGACGCAATTCAGGGTAATTGACGATGCATCATTGGCCAGAACTGGCGCCAGACTCTCTGAGAATATTGAGAACGTCGCTCCACTTGTGAGCCGGGGCTTTTTCAAGTTCTGGAAGATCGACGACTGAGGCCGGCATCCGGGCCACAGGATCGTCTTGATGCTCAAGTCCTTCATCTAGACGCTTGAGGTCGGCCAGCGAGAAAATGGCCTCCTCTGCAGGCATTTGAATCAACTCATCTGTTTCTGGATTTTCAGTATAAATATAACGTCTACCATCGGGAAATTCGACCACGACTTGTGAGTGAGAACCGTCAAGCGCAGACTTAATACTATCGTATTGTTCGGCCGAAAGAGCTGAGGGGTCTGAGCCACCTTCAACTTTAAAAACTCCATTGCCACTCGCGATGAGTGTAAGTCCTCCACTTGCTGGCAAAGAAGAACGGTTCAAGTTCACTCCCGCCGCCGCTTGGGAAGGGCCAGTTGGATTTGCGATGCGGCCTGAGGCTAAGCCCGAATTTTGAATCGCTGGAGCGGGTGCCACTCGCGTACTAACTGGGGCAGGAGTGCTACTTACCGATCCAAATACGCGCGGGGCCGCGAAGGTGGGGCGCTCTGCGCGGGCTTGGGCCACATTATTTGAACTTGTGTTGGTGCGCGCTTGGAATGCGCTAGCAAGCTCATTAGACTTTTTTTCAAGCTCTTTTTTAAGCTCTCTTTCACGCTCAAATTGAGCACTTAAGTTATCAAGTTTTTCTTTTTCTTGGGCCTCTGATTTATATTTTGAAAGCTCGGCCTTAATCCTTGCAATCTCACTGACGAGATCTTTTTCTTTTTCAGACATCTCATCATTCACTTCTTCGTAGTTCTCTGTGAGATTCCCTTCGTCATCGACTAATTCAGAGACAAACTCACGGACGTTAGTAAAATTTGTATTAGCGGCCGGAGCGCTTGCAGTATTTGACCTCAAAGTAGAACTCACCATCTCGCCCACTGATGAGGCTAAGGATGCGGGGGCGCGTCCGGCCGAGGTGTCTGGCCGTGACGAAGCTGAGGAGCTCATAAAATCAGCATTTGGTGCACTCACACCCGCTATATTAGACGTGGTAGTGGCCATGACTCCAGGAGATGAAAACCCCCTACTGGTAACCACCGCGCGATCGCGATCGGCATATCGTCTTGAAAGATCATTTCTCACTTGATTATCAATAGAGCCAAATAGACCAGAGCGACTCGTTTGATCTCCAGCTTCATCCTCGAGCCCCCTAGCGACCGCTTCATCACTCAGAAAGGCTTGCTCAACTGGGTCTGCGGCAAGACTTGGTCTTGAATCATCATCACCCTCAGTACCGGCTTCGGCCCCCCAGGGAGTTTCACGAGCACCATTAAGACTGGGATCACTATTGCGGGCAATCACGTCTTCTTTATCACCTTCTTTCCATCCAGGATAAAAGATACTCGTACTAAGCCCTGCGCTACACTCACGGCGCTCATTTAAAAGCATGGTCGTAAAATCTAAATGATCCCAAGACCTTTGATCACTTTGACTATACCTCTGTCGCGAGCCCGATCCAATACGACAAAGTGACGCTCGTGGTGCATTACTAGCGCACACTAAAATATCGAGGTGTTGACGTAAGAGTGGCTGCTCATCTTCAGGGACTTGATTACTGGCAATAATTCTCCCGGCATAGTCATTTATATTGGCCGGATTTAGCTGCACGAGATCCGAAATATGCACACTATGCCCACTGCCCTTATAGGCTTCACATAACATCTTGCGCTTATTCTCTCGCTGCTTACAGCGATTGAGGTTACTGCTAAAGAGTTCGCGCTGAGAAGCAGCGATTTTTCGTTCAAAGAATTCATACATTTCTTCGCTTGTACGACCCTGCGTTTCACTCTTATTATCAGCTATAAACTTTGCCACTCCAGCTTGAACTTCTCTATTACCCTCTCCACCCCATCCGCGAATCAATTTGGCGTAGCTAGGAAAAGTATGAACTAGGTTTTCAATCTCAGTACTTTTAGCTTTGTATTCTTCACTTGAGCTCTCAAGAGCAGTGAGGTCCACTAAATTATTCATAATCTGCGCCATCACCTGCTTTGCTCGTTCTCCGGGAGAGCGTGCTGCTTCATTGGTGACAAGCTCTAAATTGATTAAGTTATCGACCGTAACGGGTCTAACATTTTGAATATTACTTAAAACATCTGAATATCTTTCGCCGATCACATTGCGGGCCAACTCATTGTTGACTAAGGTCTCGGTTGATTTAAATTCAATAAAGCGAATGCGAATTTCCTCTGCACTAACACCAGCTCTTGAGAGTGAGTGAAAAAAATTATCATAGGCTTGATTGCCGTCGTTGTCTCTGGTTTCCTGCGCAATCACCTGTTCGACGAGCAGAGGGCCAGCCTCATTACAGTAGCCCCCTTCACGTTGGGCCTGCATTTCATCATAGAGTCGCGTCCCGCTACAAGAAGCTATATACTCCTTGGCTTCGGCCATTTTGGCGCTCTTTTGCTCGGCCGGTAATTGCTCCATTTCCGCAAAGGGCATTCCTAAAATATAGGCTTCAATTTCGCCCTCTTTATAAAAGCCTGAGGTTTTGGCACTGAAGTAGAGTTCCGAAAATTCGCGACTCTGTTGTAGGTATTCGTTGGCAAAATCCTTAAGAATAGTGTCGCGGGTGAGCTTCTCAATATCTTGCACCCTTCTCTCTGAAAGATACATATAGCCCGCACCGCGAGTCTTGGCGCCCAAGGAAGAAAGACAAGCACAGTAGCCGTTGGGCCCAAGAAATTCTTCGGAATCAGCAGAGCGCAAGCGCTCACATTCGAGTTGCCCTGCAGTCTGTACCATCTCGTTGGTGCAGCTCAGTGGAGATGAGTCACAGTTATTGGTAACGCAAGTACTCGTGACTTGATCACTTGCCCATAACCCTTCGCCCACTAGAACTAAAGCGAGAGTAAAGAAGCCGATGATGAAATTTTTAAAGCGCTGTGAGCTTAAATTCATAGAGTCCTTGTCGGTCATTACGCCCAATTTATTGAGTTTCCTTAATTATAAGGGACTTAAGCGATATTGCCGCAACGTAGTAACACAGCTCCTTCTTCTCACAACATTTTGGTCACTTATGTCCAGGCCCGGCCTTAAATAGCAGCCCCAAAAACTTGGCACCTAAAAAAATGACGTTTAACATAGATAAATTGACTAATTGACTTTGAGCTAGGGAGAGCCCATGAGTACACGTATCACTAATTGGAAGGAATATGAGGACGCTTATCACCGCGCCCTTAGCGAGCCAGATGCCTTCTGGAGCGAAGTTGCCGGAGAATACTCCTGGCACCGCAAGTGGGATGAAGTCAGTAGCGGCGGCTTTGCCGATAACGATGTTAAGTGGTTTGAAGGCGCCAGGCTCAATATCACAGAGAATTGTCTCGATCGCCACCTCCAAACTCGCGGCGATAAAGTTGCCCTCATTTATGAGTCTAACGATCCAGAGACCCCCACTCTCAACCTCACCTACAAAGAACTGCACGCGCGCGTTTGCCAAACCGCGAACGCTTTTAAAAAACTAGGAATTACTAAGGGAGATCGCATCTGCTTTTACATGGGCATGGTGCCGGAGCTCTTAATCGGTGTGCTCGCCTGTGCGCGCCTGGGCGCTGTTCATTCAGTGGTCTTTGGCGGTTTTTCGGCGCAATCTCTAGCTGGGAGAATTCAAGACTGCCAGGCCCGTCTTTTGGTCACCAATGACGGCTCTTACCGAGGCACAAAGGTTATCCCGCTCAAAGATATTGCTGACGAGGCCCTCGAGAGTTGCCCCAGCATTGAAAAAGTGATCGTTTCTTTAAGAACCAATAATGAAATTAAAATGCGACAAGGACGTGACCTGCTCTATCATGAGCTCATCAAAGAAGTGGGTTCAGAGTGTCAAGCAGTTGAAGTCGAAAGTGAAGACCCGCTCTTTATCCTCTACACCTCTGGCTCAACCGGCAAACCAAAAGGACTTCTGCACACGACAGCGGGCTACATGGTCTGGGCCGGCTACACTTTTAAGAATGTCTTTCAAATGGATGAAGATGATATCTATTGGTGTAGTGCCGATATTGGCTGGATCACCGGTCATACCTATATCACTTATGGACCACTACTTAATGGCGCCACCACCGTGATGTTTGAGGGTATCCCCACCTGGCCCGATGCCGGTCGCTTTTGGCAGGTGATTGAAAAGCTCAGAGTGACTCATTTTTATACTGCCCCCACCGCTCTTCGCTCACTCATGGTGAACCCAGATAAATTTGTGACTGATTGCAATCTTGAGAGCTTAAAAGTTTTGGGTTCGGTGGGAGAGCCCATCAATGAAGAAGCCTGGGAGTGGTATCACGATGTGGTCGGTGGCAAGCGCTGTCCAATCGTAGATACCTGGTGGCAAACGGAGACGGGGGGAATTATGATCTCGCCACTGGCCGGTATCACCAAGACAATTCCCGCCCATGCGACCTACCCCTTGCCTGGAATCATTCCGATTCTGGTTGACTCTGAAGGCAAGGAAGTTGGCGGCGACCCAGCAGAAGGAAATTTGTGTATCGCCAGACCTTGGCCTGGCATGGCCAGAACAATCTACGGCGATCACGAGCGCTACCGCTCATCTTATTTCAGCGCCTACAAAGGTCGCTACTTCACCGGCGACGGCGCCAAGCGCGATGCCAAGGGAAATTACCGCATCACGGGACGCGTGGACGATGTGATTAATGTCTCTGGACATCGTATTGGAACCGCCGAAGTTGAAGAGGCCCTCGACGAACATCAAAATGTAGTTGAGTCTGCGGTAGTGGGCTACCCTCACGATATCAAGGGTCAAGGGATTTACGCCTATCTCATCTCTCACAAGCAGGTTGAGGATGAAGAAGCTTTTGCAAAAGAGCTCAATGACCTTGTAACAAAAATTATTGGCCCCATCGCCAAGCCCGATAAAATTCAAGTTGTCTCAGGACTTCCCAAAACGCGCTCTGGAAAAATTATGAGAAGAATTTTGCGTAAAGTAGCAGCGGGTGAATTAGAGAGCTTAGGAGATACGTCCACACTTTTAAATCCAGAAATTGTCGACGAGCTCAAGAAAGGGGCCCAAAGTTGATGGGACCCGAGCTACTGCAACAGATCATTTCAAACCTGCCGGTAGTCGTTTTTTGTAAGGACTACCAAGACAAAAGCGACGGCCGCTATGTCCTGATCAATAAGGCGGCCGAGGAGTTTTTTGGCCACAGTGAGAGTGAAATGCTTGGGTCCACAGACTACGACTTCTTTCCCAAGCACCAAGCTGACTTCTTTACCCATACCGATCACTCGGTGCTGGCCAGAGGAAAAGTTGTCGATATTAAGCTCGAGGAAGTTAAAGGCGCCAAGGGAGATACGAGGTTTGTGAGAACCCTCAAATACCCCATCGCCAATCGTTATGTATTGGGAGTGGCCATCGATATGACTGATCAGGTCCTCTCGGAAGAATCGGCCCAGCGCGAGCACAATATCGCTCTCAATCAAATGAAACTGGCGGCGGTTGGCGAGCTCGCCGCCTCGATGATTCATGAATTAAAAAATCCCCTTAGTGTGGCCATGGCCTATATGAGCCGCATTGAAGAAGAGCCAGAGAATGCGGAGTATGTGCGCACTAAAACTCCTAAAGTGAATGGGGCGCTTGAGCGCATTAATACGCTCATTGACCGTTTTAAGCGCTATACCTTTGGTTCAGGAGACTCTCGCCACAATAAAAGACAACCCGTTCAAGTCTTTGACGTGGTTCAGTCAGTGGTCTCGATGATGAATTTTAGGTGCGAGCAAAATTGTATTGAGCTTGTTCTTAGGCCCACAAGTGATCCACAAGTTGAAGTGATAGGTCTACCACTTGAGGTCGAGCAAATTCTAACTAACCTTGTTTCCAATTCCCTCGATGCAATAAGACTTCAAGACAGTGGGGAGCGAGAACTTAAGGGAATCATTAGCATCTTCTGGGAAGTTCAAGACGAAGTAGTTCTCATTCACGTCAAGGATAATGGTCCAGGTGTTCCGATTGAAAAAAGACAAGAGATCTTTAAACCCTTTGTCACCTCAAAGCGCCGGGGCGAGGGCCTCGGACTTGGGCTCTCGCTCTCTCGCACCTTGGCCGAAAGTATGGGTGGCGAGATTCACTGCGTTCACTCGGAGCAAGGAGCGCAATTCACCTTGCGCCTGCCCCTCAATGTGAATCACAGCTAGTCTGATTCGTTTAATTTAAAAAGCAGTAGATCACAATTATCGATGGCCTCTATTTTAAGATCATCTTTTGGCGCTCTCATTAAAAGGGCGTCGCCTGCTTTTAAATTACGTTGAGAAAACGTGCTCCCTTTAAGCGTGCCCGCTATCACATACAAAAAGTAAGAATAGCTCTCCTGAAGCGGTGGCAAAGTAAGCTCACCCCCACCGAGGGCCTGCCCCCTAGAGATCGTCACATCTGCATCGATACTGCGCACACTCTCAGGACTCACCAGCTCTAACCACTCTCCAGCAGCAGGCACGCCGACGTGATAGTCTCGATACTTCGCTGTGAGTCCCTTGGTGCGAGGACGAACCCAAATCTGCAATGAGTGCACCCGATCACGGGCGCCACCATTATACTCACTATGAACAATACCCTTTCCGGCGCTCATGATCTGGACCGATCCATTCTCAAGCACCCCATGCCCACCGGTGGAGTCTTTGTGATGGAGCTCACCTTCAAGGGCGATGGTGACAATCTCCATATCCCGGTGAGGATGGGAGGGAAAGCCCGTTAAGGGAGCAATGTAGTCATCATTAAGCACCAGTAAAGGGCCAACACCCATTCGCTCTGGGTTGTAAAATCCAGCGAAGGAAAAGACATACTTCGCCTCAAGCCAATCAATTTTTAGCTCTCCGCGCTGCTCGCTTTCATATAACTTAGTCCACATATCTACCTCCTTATTTCATCATACAGGGCCACTTGATCTAAGAAAATTATAAAGATACGCTAAGACTGATCGTAAATTGTGATCAAGATGGAGTATTTAAGTGACCCTAGATCAAATTGTTGTCCTTGAGAGCATTGTCAGTGCGGGCGGCTTTCGCGCAGCGAGTGAAAAACTCCACCGAGCGCAATCGGCGGTCTCTTACGCCATTAAAACACTTGAAGGAGAGATCGGCTTTGAACTCTTTGATCGCTCCTCCCACACGCCCAAGCTCTCGGTAAAAGGCGAGGCCTTTCTTGCTAAGGCGAGAAAACTTCTTAAAGAAAGTAGCGACCTCAAACAGTGGGCGCAAATCCTCAAAAGTGGCGAGGAGCCCAACTTCAATTTTAGTGTGAGCTCGATTCTCAGTCTTAAAGAGCTCACACCCATTCTGTGCGACTTTAGAAGAGAGTTTCCAAACACGCGACTTAATCTTCGCCAAGAAATTCTCTCGGGTGAAGCGCTCTTAGAGAGTGATGAAGTAGAGCTCGCCATCTGTGAGGGCCCAGAACATTTAGAGCGCTATGAATCGAAATTCTTAGGCGAAGTTGAAATGCCGATTCTCGCTAAGTGCGACCACCCCCTGGCCATGATGAAGCGAAAGATTACGCCAGAGGATGCCGTGGGTTTTCCGCAAATCGTAGTGGCCTCGACTTATCAAAGTGTGAAGACTGCTGGCGTCTTTGAGTCGAGCACTTCTTGGCGAGTGACAGACTTTTCTGCCAAACGAACTTTAATTCTTGAAGGACTGGGTTGGGGTCGCATCCCCTACTTTCTGGTGCGCGATGATTTGGAGCGCGGCCTGCTCACGGAGCTAGTCTTTAGCGGGCTTCCAAAAACTAAGGTTGGTCTCTTTCTGATGAGAAAGCGTGGCTCATTGCCTGGGCCCGTGGCCTCGTGGCTTTGGGATCAATTTAAAGCATTGGGATAAGAGCACTTTCCTTCCAGCGCTAATTTTCTTAAGTGAGCATCGATGGTCTTTAGTGCGTACTTACTGAGAGCGGGTTCAAGCCCCTCGTAGACTTTGTTTAAAATCTCTTCATTACTCGCCCCAGCGAGGGCAAGCTCTAGAATTTGTTCTTCTCGAAACTCGCGATGCTTTAGGGTCATTTCCAATTTGTGTGTGCCACCAATTGAGATGCCGTGACTTGGAATGATAAAGCGAGGCTTAAGAGCGATCACACGCTTAAGAGTCTCAAAGTATTTCTTCATGTCACCTTCAGGATGACCAATGACCACTGTTCCCACTGTCTGAATCAAGTCACCTGCTAAAAACCAGTGAAGATCCCTGGGCGCGAGTGCGATTTGCCCCTCATCGTGTCCAGGAACTTCAAAGACGATCACATCTTGGCCACGACTTTGTGTCACCACATCGCCTTCTTTTAAAATGTGAATTTTTAGATCACCAAAGTAGTCACCTCCATACTTAGCTCTGATGCGATCCTTGGTGTCTTGGCTCATGCAAAGATCAACTCCAAGCTCCTTAGCAAGGAGAGCGACCTGTTCATGGTGATCAGGATGATGGTGGGTAATGAGAATGCGATCAACACGATAAGGGCGCAGTGAATACTGAAGTTTTTTTAACTCTTTACTATCTTTGGGAGAGGGGTCGATGAGGAGCGTTTGGGAGCTTTCATCACCTATTAAAAAGCAATTTGTTCTATTGGCCGGAGGAAAAGTGTGACTTAAAGGGAGAAATTGTTTCACGCCGTAAATCGACTCAATCATCGGCACTTCAAGCGTCGGCCCATACTTTAAGTCGAGATCAATCTCCCCTTCAAATCTAGCATTCTCTCCCAAAACAGTCAGGATCTTGACCATTGGAGGCACAGCGAGGAGTTCACAATTTCGGTACTGTCGCAAAAGCTCCGCACACTTTGACCAGCAACTTGAAGCTGCCTCATCTGTCGCGGCCTGCAAGGGAGACTTCTCACTCAATTCAATTTTGTAATAGTAATTTTCAAAGCGGTAAGGATTAAATTCCGGAGTAACCGCGAGTCCAAGATAAGAAATCTTCTTAATTTTTCCAGCTTGGGCCAGGGCGATTAAATCAATGGAGAGCTCTTCTCTCATTTCGCGCACCAAAGCTTTCATTAGGTGTGCGGGGTAATTCACTCCAAGCTGGCCCGCAATCAGCTCAGCGCCTTCACGATCGGCCCGATCAACCTTGCCCCCGGGAAAGGCCACATAGCCGGGAAATACACTCAAGTGATTTTGCCGGATAATCGAGAATATCTGATCCTCAAAACAAAAAATGGCCGAAACTGATTGCCGCATTGATTGACCCCTGCGCTGACGGGCGAGATAATAAAAGCTATTAATCAAAAATAAAGGACGCAATGTGAGAAATCAACAGGGCTTCTCTTTGGTCGAGGTCATGCTGGTGATGGGTCTTATGGGAATGGCCGCAATGGTTTTTGTTTCCATGCAAAAGCTCCAAAACCGCTCTCAGGCCACTGCTTCAACTCAATTTGAAATCTTCAATCTCATGCAAGATATCCAACTTACTCTCTTAAACTCAAAGGCGTGTATGCAGTCTCTCACGGGTCTGAGGCTCAGTGAAAATGAGGATACGGCGCTGGAGCATATCAAAAGTTCCACCGGAGAAAATCGCTTTAGTGTGGGAATTAGGCCACAAGGAAGTCGAGTCACTCTTAGCTCTCTCACCCTCACCCCCACTGACATCGAGCTAGGAGTGGCCGGACAGGGGATGGTCGATCTCAGTCTTGAAATTCAAAAAAACTCGGAGCAGGTGCAAGGAACCAAAATGGTCAAGCACCGCGTGCCCTTGCTCATTGCTATCGACGAGAGCAACACCATCATCGGCTGCTTCTCTACTTTCGAGGCGGCGGTGCTCAAGGCCAAGGAAGAAACCTGTCTTGATTTAGGTGGAATTTATGAGGACAAAAAATGTAAGAGTATCGCCCCAAAAATCAATGACCAAGAGACTGTTTGCAATCCTACTACTGAGGGGATCATGCGCTACTCTCCACTCACAAAGTCCATTTTCTTGTGTAATGGCAGCAAGTGGATGGAGTCGGTGAATTTTGCAGAAATTGGCGTGCAGGCCGGAGGAAGCCTCTAACTTCCTCCTAGTGAGCGCTCGAGCTGACTGCACCCACTGTTGGTGGGGAACCCGTCATATCTCCCAGCACTGGGGCCGCAGCTTCGTAGCGCACCTCTCGGTAGCCTTTAATATTTTCTAATTTAACCAACTCCAATCGCAACTCTTCCCCGGTTACGTAATTGGGAAGCTCAAGCAACTTATGGCGAATGGTCTTTGCAATTTTGTTTTCTTTAAAATGCCAGCCAGAAAGGATCACTCTTAAGGGCCTTAAATGGCGCATAATTCTAAGCATCCAAGGTCTGGGTGAAATATCAAAAGTAACTTCGCGATCAAAGATATTAAAGCTTGGCCTATTGATAAAGGTCTTGGAATATTTCTTTCCGACCTGTGCATAGGCCTTGGCGTCTTTGAGGCGAATCATGGGTGAAATCATCATATGAGCGATGAAAACTTCGTCCTTAATAAAATAAGTGCGCGCTAGTGTTCGAATCGCTCGAGCACTTAGAGTTGTCGGATAGCGCTCTAAAATTTTATCAATTGAAGAGATGAAATCCTCAGCGTAGCGACCGCGATCATAGAGGTAAATATCGTGCAGATATTGCGCGAGATAAGCTACCTTAATCTCGGGAAGCTTCTTAATGAGCCTTTCAAGATTTACTTCAAAAGAAATAAGCGCTTTCTTGCCAGAGCGCCAGAAAGGAAAACTCTCCTTTAGGCTTTGCTTAAAGATATCTTGCTCACTAGCATCAATTGCCACTTTCTTGGCACTTCCAAGCACACTTTCAGTGCCGTATTCATAACAAAGTCTGCCCAATCTAAAAGCTTCCAAATTAGCTTGGACCTCAGAGCTTTTAATCGAGCTTTTAAAGGCGGCCACCAAATCTTCTTCACTAAAGGGAAGACGGCCAGATTGAAAGGCCGCTCCTAAAACCATGGCCGAAGCATATACACTCTTTCCAAAGGCGACTTCACAGATATCTTTAAAGCCAAGAATATGGGCGCGCCCACCCACGGCCTTAGTGAGGGCCTCTTTTAAACGAGACGCCGTAATTGGCTCCGCTTCTAGTGCGCGATCAAGCATCACTGAAAGGGGCACTTGAAATTTTTGATCGACAATAATCTCGCCACTTTGAGAGAGAAAATTTAAGTGACTAGGTCCATCGAGCAGATCCGGTGAGAGCAGTAGATCAGCAGTTCCTAGCGGAGTCACGGCCCCATAGCTTTTGCCCTTTTTAAAGAGCGCCAAGTGGCCAGTGACGTTGCCGTTTCTCTGGGCGAGTCCCTTTTGATCGACAAATTTAAAATCAATATCTTCTCGCCCACCCATTTCTCTCGCGGCCTCAGCGAGCACGCGTGAAATTGTGGTCACGCCCGTGCCCCCAACTCCAGTGACGACAATTCGCAGGTCATTGCCGCTTTCGATATCGTCAAAAGTCTTTTTAAGTTCAGGCTCGCTACTTTTGAGCGTGTCGGCCAAGCGGGCCTCGGACTCTTCTTTGTAGAGAGTCGGATGATATTTATCAACGATCACCTCTTCAAAAGAGGGACAGGCCTTAAGCTTAGTGCAATAAGAATCAGAGACGCAGATCTGAGGGTCAATCGTCACTTTGGGGCCATAGCCATCAAAGGTTTGCGACAGACCAGGACAGCCCGTCTCAGTGACACAGACCCGGCAGTCTTCACAGACCCAGGGATTGATTTGAAAAAAGCTCTGCTTTTCAAGAGGCTTATTTTCGTTAAAGAGCTTGCGCTCTTGGGCCTTGCGACGGGCATGAAAAGTGAGGGCGCACTCTTTATTAGAGACGATCACCTTCACTCCCGGCTTTTTAATATGTTCGTGGAGAACGTTTTGATAGAAGTAGCGATCACTTGGGTTCACTTCGAGTGCTTCTTTCACACCCAGCCCTCGAACCACCGAGAGCATGCTCTGAACTGGTCGCTTTTCTCCTTCCACATTAATGCCCGAGGCCGGCGTCATCTGGTGGCCCGTCATGGCAGTATTGTCATTGTCGAGCAGGATATAAGTGATATTGTGACCAGACTGAACGGAGTTAGAGATATCCGTAAGCCCCGAGTGATAAAAGGTTGAGTCCCCCATCAAAACTACTGAGGGATTATCGGTAAAGAGATCAAAGCCGGCCCCCAAGGCACCGCCTTGACCCATGGCCGAGAGGTTGTGCATTTCTTTAAAGGGCGGCAAGAAAGAAAGTGAGTAACAGCCCACATCTCCATGGGAGATAAGTTTCACTCCCTCTTTATCAAGAGTGCGTCTCAGATCTTTTAAAAGACTTAGAGTTTCTCGGTGGGGGCAACCCGGACAAAAGGTAGGTAGGCGCTTGGGAAGAGTTTCATTAAGAGTGCTAATTTCGGGGTTATGGTGAGGACAACTCTCCACTCCCATCAGCTCAAACAAGCGCTCAATTCTTTGAGTGATAATCTCATAGTTAAGTCCACCGTGCGCAGGAAAACCCTCCTCGCTAGCAAGACCTAAGTTAAATTCTTTCCCTACAACTTTAACGTTAAGACCTTGCTCGCCGATGAGACGTCTGAGTTCTCCTTCGAGAAAGCCGCGCTTTTCTTCAACCACGACTACTGTTTCTAAGCGCTCAAGCCACGGCACCAGGAAGTCCTCAACCAGGGGAAAACTCGAGGCGACTTTATAGAGTGAATGAGATTCGAGCAGCCCCTTTTCTTCCATCACTTGCTTTAAGGTCTCATAGATCACCCCGGCGCTAATAAAGCCCACCCCCGAATCATAAGAGCCCATACGGGTATCGAGGTTCATGCGGCGATAAACTTCCTTCACGCGCGGAAAGCGCTCGTTGATCATTGCCACATCGGCCTTCAGGGAGTTGGGTGGAACCATCACGTTCTTAGATAAATCAAAGCTCGCCGGATCAATGTGAACCAAGTCGTGCGAAACAGCACGCTCTTCACCTAATTCTACACGCCCTCCGCCCTCGGCCATAAAGGTTGTGAGTAGCAGTCCCTGATAGACACTTGTGCGTCTAGAAATATCGAGCGCCACTTTCATCCAATCTTTGAGCTCTTTTGGAGTTGAGGGCTCAAGAAAGGGAATGTGCAGATGCTTAAATAGATAGCGCGAATCGGCCGGAGTTGAAGTTGAAATCGACCACGGGTCATCGCCTACAGCAATGACTACGCCAGGAACGACGCTCTCGCCGGTGCCTGGGTCTGTGAACTCTGCCCCAGGGTTGGCAAAATTTCCCACTGAAAGGGCGTCACTGGCGACGTGAAGACCCATCGACTTCATGGCCACCAAAGTGTCGCGGCCTGCTTGCTTGGCGCCTGAGGCCATGGCAGCAGCGTTCGCTTCCGAGTTAGCAATAACCACTCTGATGCCCTTGTCGTGAAACTCCTTCTTCCTCTTATAAAGAATATTGAAGTAGTCGGCCAAAGGTGAGCCGGGATAGCCGGTGTACAGAGAGAAGCCCGCTTCGAGTCCACCCTGAATAATGAGTTCATTGCCGTTTAGAATTTCAAACTTTGCCATAGTGCTCGCGCCCTGTCTTAAACTTAGAGATAGCCTCTTTTTTGCTGATCGCGCTCAATAGAGCGAAAGAGTGCACCGAAATTCCCCTCGCCAAAGGCAAAGTGATTCTTTCTTTGAATGATCTCAATAAAGATGGGGCCGATAATATTCTTAGTGAAGATCTGCAAGAGATAGCCACGCTCATCACCATCGATGAGAATATTATATTTTTGTAACTCTTTATGATCTTCCGTCACATTGGGTACGCGCTCAAAGACTTCGCCATAGTACTCATCATCGATATCAAGCGTTTCAATATTGGTGCTTGAAAGGGCCGCGAGCGAGCGGACCATATCGTGAGTCATAAAGGCCAAGTGTTGCACACCAGGGCCATTATACTCTTCGAGGTACTCATTAATTTGCGACTTAGCCTCTGTACCTTCGTTAATTGGAATACAGAATGAGCCATCGGGAGACTTGAGAGCAAAAGAAGTGAGACCCGTTTTGGCGCCACGAATATCGAAGTATTTAATCTCACTAAAATTAAAAATATTCTTATAGAAGTCACACCACTTCTTCATCTCGCCTTTATTGACGTTATTAGTGAGGTGATCAATGGCGATAAAGCCCTTATGCTCGACGAGCTCGGGGTTAGCGAGAGCCTTAAAGCCCAGCTTTTGGTAGCGCTCTTTATCAAAGTAATCATCGATAAAATAAATGAGTGAGTCGCCAATTCCGTAGATGGCCGGGATAGCCCCTTTCTCACCGGCAAAGTCGCCCTCACCAGCGCGTGCGCCGCGAGCGATCGCCCCTTCAAAAGCTGCTTTGGCGTCATCCACTCTCCAACCCATCGAACAAATACTTGGCCCGTGAAGTTTTTGAAAACGATCCCCAAAAGAGCCCGTCTCACGGTTTAAGAGAAAGTGAATGTCGTTTTGGCGATAGTAATCAATCGCCTTAGATTGATGAGTCATGAGCTTAGAAAAACCAAACTCTTTAAAAAGGGCGCCCAGGGACTCAGGCGCGGGCCCTGCAAATTCCACCCACTCAATTCCACGTAGACCCAACGGGTTATTTTCACTTTTTATGATTTCACTCATGCTCTCTCCCCAATGTCTAAAATTCTCTCACTATGCTGCGAAGCTCTAGTGCAGGCAAAGCTTGAGAGATGGACTTTTTATTGTCACAATAGAAAACCACGAAGGCCATGGAATTGCCAAGTTGCATAGAGAACATTCACCTCGTGAAAGGACGACCAAGTGACTTCCCTTATTATTGAAAATCACGGCGCAACCCGCCTCATAAAAATTAATCGACCCACGGTCTACAATGCCCTCACCAGAGAGGCCAAGACCGAACTAACTGAGGCCATCGAAGAGGCCGGAAATGACGAGAATGTGCGCTCAATTGTTCTAAGCGCCGAGGGCAAAGCCTTTTGCTCAGGCCAAGACCTCAACGACCGAACGGTCAAGAGTGAGGGGGAAACCCGCGCCGATCTCTCAGAGACATTGCGAAGTGAGTGGAATCCCCTGGTGAGCACCATTCGCGATTGCCCCAAAATTGTCATCGCCGCCATCAATGGAGTGGCCGCTGGCGCGGGACTTTCAGTCGCCCTGGCCTGTGATTTGCGCATCAGTGCCCCTGGAGCGCGCTTTGTAAGTGGCTTTTCCAAGCTGGGCTTATGCCCCGATGCTGGTTCGACCTATGCTTTAACGCGCGCCCTCGGTCCCGCGCGCGCCATGGAATTTTTCATCTTTAATCGCCCATTTGAGGCGGCGCAAATGAAAGAAGCGGGACTGGTCAATCTAGTGAGCGAACAATTCCTAGACGACGCACTTAGCTGGGCAAGGGAAATCAATAAGATGGCGCCCCAAGCTATTCAAATCATCAAGGCCAATGTTAAACTCGCGGCTGAACATCAGTTTTATGAGATGATTGAGGTAGAGACCGAGTCACAGGGTCGCCTGGGAGCAAGTGATGACTACCAAGAGGGACTCGCCGCTTTTTTTGAAAAGCGCGCCCCTAACTTTAAAGGACAATAACAGATTTAATCGATAGTTATTTGGGAGAGACAACTATGGCAGCAAGAGAATACTCAGCAGAAGAACGCAAACTATTTCAAGAGATTAAAGAAGGCCGCACCTTTGACAAGGGCGACGAGCTTCCCCCTCTTTATGAGAAAGCACTTAAAAATCTTTTATGGATGCAAGGAGATAGTGAATACTCAGGTGCTCTTGGTTATATGCCCTGGATTGAAAAAGCTCCCGACGTCAAAGAAAAAGTTCTCGTGGCCCAAATTGTGAAAGATGAAATGAGA
This sequence comes from Bacteriovoracaceae bacterium, assembly GCA_048264885.1. Classification (GTDB taxonomy): domain Bacteria; phylum Bdellovibrionota; class Bacteriovoracia; order Bacteriovoracales; family Bacteriovoracaceae; genus JBLWXV01. Next base: position 75,119 of record JBLXCO010000002.1, on the reverse strand, counting down.
CACGCTTCTGTGATCTATCGTCTCCTTGAGGGCCTGGGCGAAGACACTGAAACTCATATTGAAAAAACAGAGCTTGGCTACAAGCTTGAAGAAGATCAAGTCAATATTGGTTTTAAACGCATTAAAGATGATTTCCGCGTAAATATCTTCTACTACAACATTAAGTACTGGGAAGATTTTATTCTCTTTAACTTCCTCATGGACCGCGCTGCCGGTCACCAACTCGAAGACACTCTCGACTCTTCTTATATTCCATGGAAAAAGGGAATCGAGGGAATTTATAAAGAAGAAACAATGCACCTCACTCACGGAGACAAGTGGATTAAGATCTTGGGGGGAGATCCCGAGCGTCGCCCTTTCCTCCAAGAGCGCTTGAACCTATGGTGGCCACGCGTGATGAATGTCTTTGGTAACTCTAGAGGAGCGACCAATGACCTTTACGTAAACCTTGGACTTAAGCGCCGAACCAACGCTGTGGTAAGAGAGACTTTCGTGAAGGAAATTCATGAAAAATGTGCCGAAGTAGGGCTCATCGTTCCCAGCTACAGTGAGAGTGATCAACCCGTCTAAGGACGAATTATGTTTACACCAAAGACTGTCGCCATCATTGGAAGTGGCACTATGGGTGCTGGCATTGCCAGCTGGTTTGCCACTCGTGGCGTGCGCGCCTACTTGTGCGATCTCGATATCAATATTGCCTTAGAGGCCATTAAAGGCGTTCACACTTCGTGGGACCGCCTGGTGGCCAAGGGAAAATTCACTGCTGATAAGGTCAGTCATTTTAAAGATCTGCTAGAGGCCCGCGAAGTCTCGCAAATTGACGAAGACGTCAGCCTAGTGATCGAGGCCATTGTTGAAAATACAGAAATTAAAAGCAAGCTCTTTGGCTCACTCGATGAAAAGCTCTCTAGCGAGACGATCTTTGCCACTAATACCAGCTCACTGTCAGTCAGCGAACTCTCGCTAGCAATTTGCCCCAAGAGAAGAGAGCGTTTTTTAGGTCTTCATTTCTTTAATCCCGCCCCAATTATGAAGTTAGTCGAAGTGATTCCCACTGATGAAACTTCAGCTGAGCTAGTCAAAGAGCTCAGCGCTTGGTTTAGCGCCAATGATAAAAAGCCCGCCATCTGTAAGGATCGTCCGGGCTTTATTGTCAATCGATTGGCGCGCAATTTTTATGGTGAGGCCATGAGAATTGCACCCAAAGGTGATGACGAGAGTCTCTTTGAAGTGGATAGCACTCTTTCGAGTGTAGGCGGCTTTAAGATGGGGCCATTTGAACTGATGGATCTCATCGGTGTGGATGTGAATTTTGCTGTGAGCGAAAGTGTGTGGAAAGCTAACTTTCGCGAACCGCGCTTTGCCCCTCACCCACTACAAAACTTTTTAGTCACAGCTGGGCGCCATGGGCGCAAAACGAAGCGAGGGTTTTATCGTTATGAATGAAACAAAGTACCTCATCTTCGCCACTCAAAATCATCCGCTCTACCATGAACTCAAAGCATGTGGGCATAAATTCATCGATCTCTCTAGTAGCGCCGACTTTGAAAGTAAAGATAACCGCTATCTCGATTGTGAGGCGATCTTTGATTTCTCACTCGTCGATAAAGAGAGCAAGTATCGTTTTTTAAAAAATTTATCGATTGAATATAAAGTCCCCATTATCAGTGAACTCTCTTGTTACTGGGGTGACTACTTTGTGGGAAAATTTCCCAAAGTTAAAGGTGCGCTCTCGACGGTCTTCTATTCGCCGACCAAAAAACACGAATGCTATGCCAGTGATGAAGAGACTCTTGGCCACATTAAAGAACTCATGGACTCCATGGGTCGCACCACTCACCGCGTGAGAGCTCCAGGACTAGGCTTCATCTTTCCGCGCACTCTTTCGCTCATCATCAACGAAGCTTACTTTGCGCTAGAAGATGGACTTGCCAGTGAAAATGATCTCGACACCGCCTTGCAATTTGGGGTGAACTATCCACTAGGTGCCATCGAGTGGTCAAAGAAGTGTGGGCTCAATAATGTCGTGATGCTGCTTGATGAGCTCCTCGATCTCACCGGGGATCCGCGCTACCGCGCGAGTCTTGAATTAAGAAAGAGGGCCCTACTTTAAGTTAAGGGCCACGAAGGAATAATCATGAAAAATACCTACCTCGTCTACGCCAAGCGAACTCCCATTGGTAAGTTTGGAGGCGCCCTGGCCTCGGTTCGCCCCGATGATTTACTCGCGATCCTCTTTAAAGATTTTGCTAGGTCGATGAACTTTGATCTAAAAGAAATAAGTGATGTCATTGTAGGTTGTGCTAATCAAGCGGGCGAAGATAATCGCAATGTCGCGCGCATGAGTGCGGTGCTTGGGGGCATCCCTTATGAAGTACCGGCAGTCACAGTGAATCGTCTCTGTGGCAGCTCACTCGACGCTGTGATCGATGCCAGTTGCCGCATTAGCGCTGGACTTGCCGATTGTGTGCTGGTCGGCGGAGTTGAGAGTATGACCCGCGGACCATTTGTTATCTCTAAGGCGAGTACCCCTTATGGCCGCGACTCGCAAATGTTTGACACTGCCTTTGGTTGGCGCTTTGAAAACCCCAAGATGAAAGAGATGTTTCCTTTAATGTCGATGGGAGAGACCGCTGAAGAGGTGGCCACCCTTAAAAATATCAACCGCGAAGATCAAGACCAGTTTGCCCTCGCCTCTCATCAAAAAGCGGTGCTGGCCTGGGACGCAGGTCACTTTAAAGATGAAATTGTCCCAGTTGAAATCATTCAGAAGAAAAATAGTCACATCGTTGATAAAGATGAAGGTCCTCGTGGGGACACTTCTCTTGATAAACTCGCCAAGCTTCCAACCGTCTTTAGAAAAGGCGGAACGGTCACTCCTGGAAATGCATCATCCCTCAACGATGGCGCCTCCTGCGTTTTTGTGGTTTCCGAAGAATTTTTAAAGCGCCACAACCTAAAACCTATGGTTGAAATTACCGGCGCTGGAGTGGCAGGTCTTCACCCCAATGTCATGGGTCTGGGCCCCGTCGAAGCAACCAAGCGTCTGTGCGCACGTTTTGGAAAAAAAGTAAGTGACTTTGATGTGGTTGAGCTCAATGAAGCGTTCGCGGCCCAATCTCTAGGTTGCTTGCGCGATCTTGAAATCGATCCCGAGATCACCAATCTTCGCGGTGGTGCCATTGCCCTAGGTCATCCGCTGGGATGTTCGGGTGCCCGCATTCTCACCACCCTCACCCATATTATGAAAGACAATCCACGCTTTAAAGAAGGTCTGGCCAGTATGTGTATTGGCGTTGGCCAAGGCGTCTCCCTCAGCGTTCGCCGCTGCTAGTAGGAGGATGGTGCCAGATGACTTTTGGGACGCCAAGCGTCCCAAAAGTCATCTGGCACCGAACTTTAGTAGAGAACTCGATCGTCGTTACTGCCACGCTCTCTCATGAGAGAGACAAGAGTTCTCACAGTTTCTTTGTAAGTGAGAAGTCTTTTGGCATCGTGAAAGACACCATCGCGCTCAAGGTTTTCATCGATATAGCCAGCAGAGCCATCGAGTAGAGTTTCAAGGTGAACCATTGTATTTTTCACAATTTTAAACTCCGCCCCACCTTGAATGCGGGCCGAAAGTCTAGCGGCTTGCTTCTTAATAGGGACCAGAATATTGACTCTCTCATCGCTGTTAGCGACAGGCTCTAGGTCTTCAATGATGCGAATAATATCCTCGGACATATCAAGGACAATTGTTTTAAAATTGTCGTAGCGACGATCGCCTCTGTCGTAATCCCTATCTCCTCCACCTCTTGGTGGTCTCGGTGAGACGTCTCCTCTTGGTCTTTGAGAAACGCAAAGTCCAGCTTGATCAAGTTTATATGAACGCTCAAATGCATCCTTAAATTGAGAGTAGCCACCAGCAAGACTTTGATTGTCCGCTGTCACATAGAGATAGCCATTTGAGTATTTCTTTATCTCACATTTGTGATGGCTTCTTTTCACTCGGCACAGGCCCAGTGAGGCCATTTTGTGCACGCTTTTAGCCGCATCCAATTCATCAGAGTACCCACCAAAGTAATGCTGATCTCCCCTCAAAGCATAGAAGTAGCCATTAGAAAATCTCTTTACCGTACAGTTTAGATGACTATCATTTGCGATAATATCGCACTGACGATATCGATAAAGTTCTTCCATACTCTCATAGGCATCTTCAATTTGAGCGAAGCCGCCAGTCATGGTCTTACCATTAATAGTTGTGTAGAAGTATCCGTTTGAGAGCTTTGCAATGTTGCAAACGCTTGCTCCGGCCGTGGCAGAAGCTAAAAGCACAGTGCTTAAAATGAGATTTTTCACATTTCCTCCAAAAGGGTCATTGATTACATAATGAGAACATCTCCTCAATATATTCTGCCGACCTGACTGGAGTAAGTGGGTGGTCTCATATCTACAGGTGCTGTCAAAAGATTTGACAGGTGCCAGATGACCTTTGGGACGCTTAGCGTCCCAAAGGTCATCTGGCACCAAAAAAGAAAACCCCCAATTCTGGGGGTTTTCATCAAAACATTTCCTGTTTTTTTTACACTTAGCCAATAAGCTTAAGGGCCATGTTGCCTTGAGAGTTGGCCTGTGAAAGTACTGAAGTACCTGCAGCGTTAAGAATGTTAAGTTTGGCATTCTTTGCTGTTTCCATCGCGTAGTCAGTATCTCTGATACGTGAGTTAGCAGCACTGAGGTTTTCAGAAGACACTTGCAAGTTTTGAATTGTTGATGTCAAACGGTTTTGCTTGGCACCAAGTTCAGCACGTTGACCAGATACTTTCTGGATAGCATCGTCTAGAATAGCAAGAGACTCTTGAGCTCCTTCCTTAGAGCCAACACCGATCTCTGATACACCAAGATTCTCAATTGATGAGTTAAGCATCTGAGTGTCAAACTTGATGCGGTCTTGGAAATCATCGTTGTTGATACCGATTTGGAAGTCATAAGTCTCACCGTCACCAGTGAGAAGCTTCTTGCCGTTAAATTCAGTCACTTGTGAGATACGCTCAATTTCAGACTTGAGGTTTTGATACTCAAGGTCAGTAAACTTTCTTTCAGAATCACCAATGGTGTCTGAAGCAGCTTGAACTGAGAGCTCTCTTAGACGTGTTAGAATGCTTGATACTTCGTTCAAACCACCTTCAGCGATCTGAATCATTGAAATACCGTCATTCGCGTTTCTTTCAGCTTGGTTGACGCCTCTTACTTGTGCTTTCAATTTCTCAGAGATAGCAAGTCCAGCAGCATCGTCAGCAGAGCGAGTGATTCGCGATCCCGATGAGAGCTTAGCAAGTGAGCTTTCTTGTGCGCTGGTTGTGTTTCCGAGTGAACGTTGAGCAGAAAGTGAAACGACGTTCGTGTTAATTCTCAAACCCATTGAATCCTCCTTGGTCTTGTGGCCCCTACTGGGACTTGATCTCGACTTGAGTTCAACGGGCTTCATGCCCAACAGAATCAAATTTTTTAGTTTCTCACACCATGCAAGAAACTTTTCATAGAACCGCTTCGACACAATTTCGTCCGGCCTTAAGAAAAAAATTCCATTTTTTGAAAAAAACTGACCGACTAAAAAGATCAAGAAGGGGCGAATGTTGAATTCACAATTCTTTACACCAAAGAGCTCAGAAAAAAGGCATTTTTTGCCGACAAGATGTGAGCAAAACCAAGAGAGATATGAGCGAAACAAAACCATTTATATTCATCGAACCCCTATCAGATACACTTCAGAAACTCAAAGAAGTTGTCATGGAGACGGCGTCTGAAGAGGGAATCGAAATCTTCACCATCGAAGACATGATGGAGGCAAACCAACTTATTCCTAGTGTTGGTCAGAGTCTTATTGTCTGCTCAAACCCAAAAAAGTGTGCGGCCATTTTACAGACCAATAGAAAGGTCATTAATAAACTCAGTTCAAAAGTAATTCTGCTCTCCCCTAAGGTGATTCCCCGCAAGACGCTTGAGAAATTTATGAAGGTTGGACTCACTGAGTGTGTAGTCGAGCCCGTCCCCCCCAAGACTCTTCTCTATAAAGTGAAGCTACTGCTGCGCTCAATTGCCACTCGCAAAGAAGAAGGCGATATGGAGATGCGCTCTATCAAGGGCGACGAGGAAACCCAGACAAACTCAAATGAAAAACATCATCTTGAAAAAGGCGTCGTCGCAGAGGAGTCGGCCGAGGATCTCTATCAAAGAGAAAATAAAAAATCGCAGCAAGACGTTGAAGCCGACTATGACCTCAATGCTCGCAGTGAAAAGAAGGCCGAGGAAATAGATGGTCACTGGAGCGGTAGACTTCAAGCTGAAAAGGAACAAGCAGAAAAAAAGAAAAAGGAGTCAGAGGCCAGTAGTGTCGATTATCTAGAGTCTCACTATAAGGGCAAGCTCAGCGCGAATATTGAAGAAGACGAAGAAGAGGCCTCCAAGAAGAAAGCATCTCCAGAGATTGAAATTGATTATGATGATTTCAAAGAGGGAACGGAAGACGACCTCGATTTTGACATTGATGATCTCAAAAAGAAGAAGAGAAAGGCTAAAGTAGAAGAAAAAGAAGACAAGGACCTTAGCGCAGATAGCACCAAAGAAAAAATTGAAACCCACTATAAAGGGCGTATCGGTGACTTCAAAATTGATGAAGAAGAGTATGACGAACTCACTACCGGAACTGATATTGACTTAGATTTTGACTCTGAGAAAAAGAAACAGACTAACCCAGAGGCGTTAGACGATGAAGAAGAGAGTCCTTCAAAAAAAGCAAAGGACCTAGATCTAGATTTTAGTGAAGACAAAGCACGAAAGAACAATCCAGAAGAGCAGCAGGAAGAAGATGAACAAAGTTCCAAAAAGCCGCTCGAAGTAGATCTAGACGACAGCGATCATCAGCGCCCCAAGCGTGAGGAAGAAAGTAAGGCGAAAAAGGATCCTCACACCGGAGAAGTCGATCATATCGAGACAATGCTCAAGGGCCATTTGGATCACACACGAAAGCCTGAGTCTGAAGATGAAGATTTTCAGGACAAGCACGAAAGTACGAGTCTTGAATTTCAAGACAAGACTAAGGAGCGCGATCAAGCAGAGCCTGAGGACGAAGACGATCTCTATGAGCGAGAAAAAGTGAGCCTCGAATTCACTGATTCGCCCGACGCTAAAAAAGAAAGGCCTGAAGAAGGGTCAGAGGATATCTACGAAAGAGAGCGCTCACAGGTCGCTAAGACAACTCAAAATAAAGAGCGTCAGAGTGAAAGCTCAGAGGATCAAGAGGACGAGGATGAATTTGAGCGTCCCACTAAAGTCCAATTAGAGCTCGTTGACAATAAAGATCGGGAGAAATCAAAAGCGTCCGATGAAGAGGACGACTTTCTAAGAACGAAGAGGGGAAGTTCTCAAGAGGCCCAAAAAGAGCGAGAGCGCTCACCTGTTGATGGCCATGCCGATCATATCCAAACCTATTATAAGAGTGGCGAGGGAATCAAACACGTCGATGACAATTGGGATAATAAATACGATCGCCCAAATCGCACCGAAGAAGAGAGTGGCAATCGTGAAGAAAAAGTCTTGCAAATGCTTGCCAAAGAAAACCTGGGTGAGCAGACCATCGATTACAAGCGCCTCAAAGAGCAATTTGACGCCATTAGTATGGGCAGCGACGGCAAGCTCAAAATGGCCGACGTCATTATTACTGATTCTGGTGGTGGTAAAAAGAAGAAAGGCCCTCGTTACTACCGTGAGGACATTACCCAGCAAGATGAAGTCACAGCAGATGAACAGGAGCAGGAAGAAGAGAAGCTTAAGAATCAAATATTCTCGCCTACTCCCGCCGGTCTAGACTTTGTCATTAAGATGTCCAACCTCTTTGCCAACAAGGAACTTAAAGAGGAGGACTTTTTTAATACGGTCTCAGAACATCTCTGGGACAAGTTTGGCGCTCATTGCTGTTTTTTCCTTCGCCGCCCAGAAAAATCTCAATATGAAATTGTTTTTCAAAAGCAAATTGAAGAGGTCAACCCAGAGAGTCCACAGGGACAATTCTCGATGGAAGCTGCGATGGAAAGCAAGTTTGAGACCTGGGCCTTAATGAGCCTTCCCTATTGGCTAGACCACACTTTTCAAAGCGACAAACAAGTGTTTTTCTTTCCCTACACAGAGGGGGCGCAAAAGATTGGTTTTGCGACAGTGCACTTCTTTCATAAAGTAGAAGAGCAGCTCTCCAGTGAAATTGAAGTCATTCTTGAGAGTGTTCGAGGCATCTACCTACAGGCCTTCCATAAGACGGGGCTTGAAGGAAACTACAATCAAGAAAAGAAAGAAGAACCAAAGAAAAAGACTCTTCTTTCTAAGATGATGTTCTGGAAGAAAGCGGGATGAAAATGAAAGACATAGATAGCGAGTACTTTCACATTGAAAAAGCTCACCTAAAAGGTGAGAGAATTTTCGGCTTTAATCTCTTTATCTTCCATCCAGTAAGTGCAAAGTATACCGTCTACCTCTATGGCAATAGCCCACTCACGAGTGAAAAAATGGAGTTCTTAGATTTTCTACTCTCTAAAGGAGGAGAACTAGCGGTTTCAAGAAAGCAGTCCAAGACATTTCTTCGCTCCCTAGATCACAAGCAAGAAGATATTCCTTCGCTCCGTGAAAAAGAAGAAGATCCTCTAGAAAAGCGTGGACGTGAACTCAAAGAGGTTCTGGCCACAGAGTCAGAAGATATTTTTCCCTTTAAAGAGGTCCTGGGTCTGGCCAGTCAAAGTAATGACTACTTGGCCATTATTCGCAGAGCAAGGCTTGAGATCATGGCCTTCTCACCTCGTGTTTCTCCATGTGTGTCTCTCGCCTCATACTTTGCCGAGCATCTACTCAAAGAGGACAATCACACAAACCGAACCGTTGCGATCAGTTACTTCCTGGCCAAGAATCTAGATATGAAAGATGAGAGCACGCTAGGTGACTTAGTATGCGCTGCCTATCTCGCGCATATCGGTCTAACTCAATTAGATCTCTTTTACTCGCAGAATGCCTGCCTCAATTTTTCGCCAAAACAAAAAAATAAATTCGAAAAACATCCTGGACTCGCCCATCATATTCTTAGAAAAAGTAAAGTTGAACTTAATGAACGTGTACTAAAAATCATTGAGGACCACCATGAAAGAGATGATGGCCGTGGCTACCCTCGTGGGATCATGGGAAGCGCCCTAGAGCCACTTTCATTGATTTTAGGGGCCGTTTCACACGTCTTAGAATACTCCGCAGGAATGGTCACAGGAAGTCCAGTTCCCCTGGCAAGCGTCTTAAGAAACTTGAAGGAAAAAACATTTGCCCCTGGACTCGAATTTCAGTTTGGAGATACAATTTACGATAATTTAATCAATCTACTAAGTACGAATACTGATACTGAAGAAAATCAAGCAAGTTAAGCTTTTATATAAATTTGGAGGATCCAATCTATGGCGATCAATGCAAACATGAAAGTCCTTGTCATCGACGATATGGCAACGATGAGAAAAATTATTAAAAATATGCTCGGTCAGATTGGATTTAAAAATCTTCAAGAAGCCGATGACGGCGCCACCGCCTGGCCCATGATTCAAGAAGCTCACGCCAATGGCGAGCCTTTTGAATTTATCGTCTCAGATTGGAACATGCCGCAAATGACGGGCCTTGATCTACTGAAGAATATTCGCGCCTCAGACAACTTTAAGCATCTGCCCTTTCTCATGATTACCGCTGAAGCTGAACAAGGAAACGTGGTTATTGCGGTTAAGGCCGGGGTGAGTAACTTTATTGTGAAGCCCTTCTCTGCCCAAGTACTTAAAGAAAAGATCGACAAGATCTTTAACAAATAGGACTGGCGCCAGTGATTGATTATAATGATCCAGACATGAAAGAGATCATCGATGCTTTCTGCGAAGAAAGTGAGGGATTGATCGAAGAGATGCAAGGTCTTCTCGAAGAGCTCGAAGAAGATATGACTAACAATGAGCTGCTCGAAAAATATGGACAGATTATTGATAGGATTATGGGCGCCGCGGAGTCAATTGGTCTTACGAGCATTGGCACCATTGCCAAGCTTGGCAAGGCCATTGGGTATAAGGGAAGTCAAACAAATGAGCTTCCCCTAAAAGAGATTACAGTATCTATTCTTTTTGATGCCAATGAAGCATTAGAGAAAATGATTCAAAATCTAAAGGCCCAAAAAGACCCGGCAACTGGAGTGAGTTCAGAGGCCCTCAGTGAGCGCCTCAAGTGGTTGGCCGAAAAATTTAAAGATATCAAACGGGCCAGTGTTGGCTTTGATGAATAAAGGGGGCTATCAGTGGGGGAAATGACTAATTTTGTAGATTTTGCAAGGCCCTTTATTGAGGCGAGCAAGAATGTTTTTGAAACCATGGTCTTCACCAAGCTAGAACCAGGTAAGCCCGGTGTTAAGCAAGACTCGACCTCAAAAGGCGACGTCTCTGCGGTCCTCGGCCTGAGTGGTGAAGTTGAAAAAAATGGGGCCAAAATCCCCTACAAGGCCATGCTCGTTCTAAGCTGGCCTTATGCGACTTATCTAAAGATTGCCAGCGCCATGCTCATGGACAATTTCACCGAATACAACGATGAGATTGCCGATGTGGGTGGTGAGATTTGTAATATGATTATGGGTAACGCTAAAAGGGACCTGGGAACTATCGGCTATACTTCAAATATGGCGATTCCTTCGATGATTGAAGGATCGGGTCACAATATTAAGTATCCACCCAAAACTGTGGTTGTGCTCATTCCAATGAAGTCGGCCCACGGTGAATTCTACATGGAGCTTTGTTACAAAGAAGGACACGCTCCCGCAGCAGAGTGATCAAATCAATATTCTTCAAAGGGTTCCTTGCGGAGCCCTTTCCAACTATTCAAAACCGCCTCTAAGGCACCATCATCGCGCACAAAGACCTGAGCGTACGTGAGCTGTGAGCTCTCGCCATTATGACCAAAGTCGAGATTGACCATTCTGGTCCAAGTACCCGTGTTAATGAAGGTCGAGCCATCACTATAGGGGCGATATATCGGCTCATGAGTGTGCCCTACTAAAAGAACTTTAATGTCATCACGCCGATCAAGAGTTGCCTTGGTTAAGCTCTCATAATCTTGAAAAAGTGTTAACTCACGCAGTGAGTTCTCAAGCACGTGTGAGAGCTTATCTTTGGTCTTAAAAAGCGAAATGAAGCGCACCATAATAAAATAAAAACAATTGGCCAGGCCAAAACGGATCGTGAACATAGTGTCGTAGATAAACCCATTAATCATAAATTTGCGAATAGGTCTCACGGCATTGATATGAGGCCTTTGTTCTTTAAATTTATTAATGACTCTCGTGACATAATAAGATCCCCAAGGGGGAATGAAGTAAAGCTTACCTTCACTAGAACTTACTAAGGAATCTTCTGGAGAAAATTGATGGGCAATTTCGTAGTCATGACCGTGTTGCACGACAACGCCTGGATACGGGGAGTATTCACCCGCCTTATTAGCAACCAATTCAACCCTATCTCTTAAATCTTCATCAAAGAGAGCAAAGAACATTTCCTTAACTCTTGGAAAGATCATCTCAGCATCATGATTTCCGATAATGTAGACTAGTTTTTTTCGCTTAGCAGAGATAAAACCCTTAAGGGCCTCAATCACTTCTTGGTGGGCGTCAAGAATCATGCGAAACTTGGCGACCGCCGCATCCTCAGACCAGAACTCATCGTCAAAAAAAGGCACGAAGGGAACGGCCAAAAAGTCAAAGAGATCCCCATTGATAATGAGCTCAACCTCGCGAGAGGCAAAATCCCCACTGGAATAATATTCTAGAAAATCGACCAGCTCTGTGTCGTGATGAAAATCTTCAAGATAATTGCGAACACCGCCTACAAAAGCGCCGGCACCAAGATGGATATCAGAGATGACGAGGATTGATTTCTTAGTTTTTGTCTTGCGCAGGAATCTCATAGGAGTCTTTTCCAGGAATGAGTTCAACCTCTTGGGAGGCGGGGCTCAGAGGGACTAAGTACACGCGCGACCCGAACGCATCTTTTAGGGAATAGGATGCCCGCTCACTTGCCTCCACGGCCACCTGTCTAACTATATTTCCAAGCGGAGCTTCTATGCGCGCCACGAGTTTTGTCAGTGTTTTATTCTCAAGGATGACAAAGCTCTCTTTGGTCATTTTATCAGGTGCGATCACTTTTACGTGATCATTGAGAAATAGCACCATAAAGGCTTCAGATCTCTCCCGCGCAGAGACCCCTGCAGAGCTTCCCAGCGTGAACATGAAAGTGAGCACGAAAAATGTGGACTTAAATCGCATCATAATACTTCTATATTAGCGAAAATTGGTCTCCCAAGTGCTCAAATGGCAAGCTTTGCCCCCACTCACCCACCATCCTTAGGGCGTGCTCTTGATCCACCGAAAAAGTGTATGGAGGCGCTCATGATTGAAAGGGTGAGAAACATACTAACCAGGTCAACTGACCCAAAAAATGTCAGCCTAGAAGCTCTTCGAGAGCGGCTGTGGCAACAATTTGAAAAGAATCCGGCCCATCAGTGGATTCTCACTGAACCTGAACTCAAGCGCTCCTTTCAAATCGCTCTTGGCTCACTTTCGCAAAAAGCCTGTGAGCACTTTTTAAAAAGTAATGAAATCGTCTTTATCCCAAGTAGTGGGAGCTTGGCCTGCGCTCTTGGGGCCCGCCAATCAACAGATGTGATTCTCATTTTTCCAGACCTCGTAAAAGTCTTTCACTCGGCCAGTTACCTGCGTGGTGTGGCGGTGATTCTCCATGAAATGGGTCATCTCTTTCACGAGCATAGTAAAAAAATAATGGACATTCTTGAGGCCCAAGTAGAGGCCGATCACTTTGCCTTAACTTGTGGCTTTGGACACGAATTGCAGGAAGTCCTCTTAGACTCCCCACAAACCACTGACACCCGTGTGAGAATTTCCAGGCTCACGGCCGAAATTCTCACTAGCGGTGATCAAGATTGGTAGAAAGTGACCATTTTTTTAAGGGTGTAGAAGCAAATCATTGTATTAAAAACCAATGACTTTCTGCGATCGATATAGAAAATATCATAAGAGATTTTATCATTTGCAGTGGCGTCGTAAGGTAAGCAGATTTGAGCAAGTCCTGTGATACCAGGCTTCACTTCTTTTCTTCTGACGTATCCTTGAACTTCTCTATCATAGACCGAAACAAAATTTGGTCTCTCAGGACGTGGTCCCACAAAAGACATCTCACCTCTTAAGACATTAATTAATTGAGGTAACTCATCAAGGTGACTCTTTCTCAAAATATTGCCAAGCTTCGTAATTCGCGGGTCATTCTCACTAGCAAGGACTGGTCCCGTCTTAGCTTCGGCATCGGCCACCATAGATCTAAATTTAATGATTGAAAACTCACGACCGTGTTTGCCGACTCTTACCTGACGATAGAAAACTTCGCCGCCCATAGATAGTTTCACACTAAGGGCAACGATGAGCATGACTGGAAAGAGCACGAGGAGCATCAGCGCTGCGAGCAAGCGCTCACAAATACTGATCGTACTTTCTTCAACCCATAGCTTTCTAAAAGCCTTAGTCTCGGTAAAGAAAATTGAACTCATGTCAAATTGTGCGACATCTAAGATTCTAGACTCAACAACCGCGAGAGGTGGCATGCATAAACTCCAAGAAAAATTTTAATTCAAATCCGTTTGCTTTTTAGCATGATCAAGAATTTGAGTCGACCTGTTTAAAAATTAGATTTTGATTTGGCTTAAAAGCTTAGAAAAAATACAGACTGACCTGCCACGAAAATAGACAACTTCCTTTTAAACAAGAGTTATATTTTGTATTTTTTACAACTCTTAACATGTGCATTTGAAATTTTTTTTACTTTTGAGTGAGCTTTTCAAGCCAGCACAAAACAAGATTCTCACTTCGCTCATAATTAACAGCAAAAATATCCTCACCCTGAGGACCGTAGGTCTTACTTAGAGACTCAATGAGCTTGATCTCAATTTGGCCTGAGCGTAGTGAGGAGTGAGTACGTACGGCCTGAACTTTCGCGGCTTTAAAGCCAAAATACTTTTGAACCCGTGGGTAGAGCGCCTTATAGAGACTTTCTTTGGCACTAAAAATGAGTGTCAGGAGTTGCTCTTCACTCAGACCACTAGCCTTTAAACTCTCCACCTCACCTTCGCAGCAAATTTGTGATTTCAAATCTGCCCGAACCCTGGGCCAAACTTCTAAGTCGATACCCAAGATTTCAATGTCAGCTTGATATCCCACTACTGCGCACACTAAGCCTTTAGTATGCGAGAGGCTACCCACGATTGAGCTGGGCCACAAAGGTTCACGCTTTTCACCAACCCCCAAATGAGTCAGTGCTTTTCCAGTTAATTCTTTATGGGCCAAATGGGCGCAAAGGCGCCCGAGCTTAAATTCGAGTGCTCGCCGCGGGTGGAGGTCTTCAAGATGAGGAGGAAAGTCGAGCAATTCTAAGTCTTTGCGGTAGTGACCAAGGACATCCTCACTCACTTCTAACAACATAAATTTCGCCCGCTCAAACTTGGTCAAAAACACAATACCCACTCGCGCTGATGCGATTAAGAAAACACCTCTTATCATTCATTAAAAGCCAGATAGTCAACTAATCCTTTTGCTCTAGCTCTACATAATGCCAACTACTTATGCCATTGCCCTGCTAAACACTCAAGAAAACATGCACTTCACCTGAGGAATTCTTGCTTTAGGTGCATTTTCAAACTCCCGATAAGCTCTGCACAGCCCCATTAATAACGCAACTTGGAGAGCCAGTGTGAAAAGTGCAAAGCATTTATTTCTACTCCTTCCCTTCCTATGCTTTAGCGCCATGGCAGCAAATCTTTCATTTAAGACCTCTGCTGATTTTGGAACTATTGAAGTAGGACAGGTTAAGGACTTGACCGTAACCGTTACCAATAAAAAAATGACAAATGTCAGATTAGATAGTCATTGGTTCAATGAAACCGACTCTTATCAAGTCGTAGGTGGAACTTGTAAGTATGGAGGCTGGACTCTTAGAAAGGGACGATCATGCCAAATGAAGATTCGCTTTAAGCCGACCTGGGAAGGCTCCCATCAAGATAGCCTAACACTGGGCTACTTTCTCGGATCGGGCTGGACGTGGGAAGAGATCAACCTAGGGATTACAGGCAGCGCCGCAGTGACTCCCAAAGGAGAGCTCACACTGACTGGCCACACCGACTTTGGTCAGCTCCAGATTGGAGAAGAGGTCATGCACATCTTTAAACTTGATAACCAGACTGGTGAGCAAGTGAGACTCGATGAATACTGGTTTAATAACACTCAAGACTTTCACGTTGATGGAGGAACATGTGCTTACTCTGGCTACGTACTGGCCAGTGGCGCGAGTTGTGATATCAATATCACCTTCAGACCAACTTGGGAGGGCAGCTATAATGAAGTGTTCACCCTGGGATACTACCCTGGTCAAACTTGGGATTATAAATCAATGAATCTTAGCCTCTCGGCAGCGGCCATCAAAGCTCCGACAACCCAGCCAACGCCCACGCCCACTGACCCGAATGAACCGACAGACCCAGTTGAGCCACCTCAAGACGATCTGTGGCTTTCAGTGAGTGGTAACAAGATTCTTAACTCGCGCGGCGAGCAGGTCATCCTTAAAGGCGTTAATATTGCCGACCCACAGCACCTAGACACCAAGCCGTGGGAGAGACCAGGTGTGACCGCCAGAAGTATCGCCTCAATGGCCACAGACGAATACTTTGCAAAGGTCATTCGCCTGCCCATTCTGCCAGGTAACCCCAATTATCCTAATGAAGGCTTCTTTAGTGCCACAAATGGTTATGACAAGTACTTCAATGACCATATTAAGCCGCTCGTCGACGAAGTGACTTCTAAAGGTGTCTACGTGATCATTGATCTGCACTATATCAGTGACTACTCTAACCTTTACCCGCGCGTGGCCGAGTTCTGGACCTACATGGCGCCTAAGTTTAAAGATAACCCATATGTTATTTATGAAATCTTTAACGAGCCCATTAATCCAAATAACTGGAATACTTGGAAAGACACCATCGCCCAGCCCATTGTCAACTTGATCCGCCAGCATGCCCCAAAGAACCTGGTTCTAGTGGGTGGACCTTACTGGTCATCAAATATTCTTGGTGCCGCGACAAACCCTGTTCAAGGAACAAATTTAGCCTACGTGGCCCACGTCTATAGCAATCAAACCTCTAAGATGTGGGATGAGCGCTACCTACCAGTGCTGCAAAAATTCCCCGTCTTCATTACCGAGTGGGGCTTTGAAGAAGGCGGAACAGAAGGTGGTGACATCACTTTTGGCAGAAGCTTTGAGAGTTGGATGAATCAGCACAAGCTCAGCTGGACAGCTTGGACTTTTGACAACAAGTGGGGCCCAAGAATGTTCTATACTGATTGGAATATCATTGACGAAGATGTAGGTATGGGTACATTTGTACAAGGATTGCTGTTAGACTATCAGTCTGTGCAAATTCCTTTTGCTTACTAATAATAAGGTAGACGTTGAGTGGGCCAAGATAATAGCTCTTTAAAAAAGACAATTTGGCTCACTCTCGCTCGCATCTTTGGAATCTTTTTCTCTTTCGCTATCCCCATGTACTTGGGAAGGGCGCTCGAAGTAGAAGAGTATGGGACCTATAAACAAGTCATGCTCTTCTACTGGTTTGCCCAAGTGGCCTTAAACCTAGGTCTCGATGACTCAGCCTACTACTACCTGAGGTGGAGTCCTAAACAATTTCCTCTCTATAGTTTCAATGCCCTGACCTTCAACGTCGTTATCACAACTCTTATTGGATTCGCCTTTAGCCTGTTGCGCATGCCAATTGCCCAGGCGCTGGGAAACCCCGCCCTGGCCAGCTACATTCCCATGCTGAGCCTTTTAATTGTCTTAACTGTCTCATCCATGCAATTAGAGGGAATCCTCATCGGTCTTGAGCGACTCAAGCAACGCCTCTACCTAGAGCTAGGAATTGAGCTACTAAAAGCTCTCGCCATCCTAGGCGCCTACTACTTCTACAACTCACTCCATATGGTTTTGATGCTTTTGAGCTTACTCATGGGAGTGCGCCTACTGCTTACGATCGTGGTGATTGAAGGCCATCGCAAAGAGCTTGGGCTGCTCTACCGCGACTCCTGGCCGTTGTGGAGAGAGCAGTTAAAATTTGGTCTACCTCTGGGACTATCGCGAATTATGCAGAATATTCTCAATCTAGAGAAATTTCTTATTTCTTCCCTGCACACAGTGAGAGACTTCACCTTCTATACCGTTGGCTGCTTTGAAAATCCACTTGTGAACGCTACTCAAGCCTCATTTTATGAAATGGCCAATATCGAGATGGTTGACGCCGTCAGGGCCGGTCGTAAAGACTTGGCCTTAGAGATTTGGCGCAATATGCTTCGCAAACTTCACTTAATTGCCACGCCCTTTATTGTTTATATGATCTTTTTTGCCAAAGAGCTGATGGGCTTTATCTTTTCAGCTAAGTATCTCGAAAGCGCCCCCTACTTCGTTCTCTTTAATTTCTTCATCTTTGCTCAGGTCTTTAATCCTGAGCCACTCTTTAGGGCCACCTTTAAAACCAATCTCTATCTCAAGCTGCGAACGATTGGCTTTCTTTTGGGCGCCGTTGCCCTGGTTTGTGCGGCCGTCTACCTCCCCCCCATAAGTGTCTTATTTGTGAAAGTGGTTTTGTTTTTTTTACTCAACGGTCTAACTCTTGTTGTAGGCGGTAGGCTACTTGGGGCCAGTCCCCTCAAATTGGCCAGATGGCGCGAGCTAGGGCTCTTAATCCTGGTTTGTATCCTTTGGGCCTACCCCTGCCATCTCATGAGTGTGAAATATTTACACTCTCTTCACTACTTTTGGATTCTGGCCATTAGTTTTTCTCTTTACGGTTTTCTTTGTCTTCTGAGCGCTCTACTCACGGGATTAATCTCTAAGGATGAGCGCGAACTCATCTTTAAAAAAATTAATAGAAGATAAATCGAATACTAATTTCAACATCTCCATGATTTTTATCTAAGCATATTGCAGCAACAAATCTGATAGTGTATTACCCCCCTAGTTATATTTCGATTTTTGTCTTGAACTACTAACCCGGGGTATTTAATGAAACGTGGGATTGCACTCCTAGCCGCAGTTGTTTCCTTTCAAGTTGCTGCTC
Organism: Bacteriovoracaceae bacterium; assembly: GCA_048264885.1. Classification (GTDB taxonomy): domain Bacteria; phylum Bdellovibrionota; class Bacteriovoracia; order Bacteriovoracales; family Bacteriovoracaceae; genus JBLWXV01. The sequence goes on along the minus strand of JBLXCO010000002.1, from coordinate 56,870 downwards.
AAACAGATTTTTCGCCGCTTAATACGGCGACAGTGAACTATGATTGGATGAATAAAGTTGTGAATCAAACACCAGCTCAAAGATCATCTTGTCCCAATATTGCCGTCGATCTCTACGGAGACGGTTTTAATATCGCTCGCGAGACGCTTTACTACGCAAGTGTAAGTGCCTCTATGTCGCGCTGGTTTAGCGATCTGTCTCTTTGGGCCTCAGTTGGTGTTGGACCGGTCAAAGACGGATTTGGAATCTACTTCACTTCAGCAAAAGACTGGGATGGTGTAATTACTGCAAAAGAAAAGCGACTTCCAATGACGGCCAGAGAGATTGCCAAGTGGAAAGTTACTGACGGCGCATACTGGGAATCTTTTGGTGGTGTTTCTCTCTACCTCGGAGCCGGAATCACTCCTTTTAATATTGGCGCCTTCGCTGTGGCCAAAGGTGGCTGGACTAACTACCTACAAAAAACTGGTCCACAAACTGTTTATGTAGAGCGCGCTAAGACAAAAATTAAATCCATCAGCTTTGGTGCAGGTGTTAGTTACCCAAGCATCGCTCATGAGAGAGTGGCCCAAGCAGCTACTGGTTTTAGCTATGAGTTCGTTCTCAACAACCCAGAAAGCATTGAGGCCTTCGAGCGCTTTATGGTTGGCGACACCACGAAAGCTCAAGAGCTAAGCGATGTTGAAGGTTCAGGAGTGCAAAAAATTTCTGACTCTTCACAGTTAAGAAATGGCTATACTAATAGCATCGGGGTTCAAACTCCCTTCATTCCACTCATCTCTCTTCGCGCTTCTACAGAGAGAAGTTATGATCTTTTTGAAGAAGTCTCTTCATGGGACGAAAAAACTGAGAGAAGTCATGGTATCTACATCAAGCAAAGACGCTCACGTCTCTTTGATAAGCACTTAAGAGAAACACGCTCATTCAAAGGTGGCATCACTGTTAAAGATTTCCCTGACTACTCTACTGGTGGCAGAAAAGTAACTGACTCGACCTACGGAACTTTCACCTATCACTATGAGTCTGACTGGGGACAAGAAAACCGTATTAATAAATATATTAGACGTGCTGGAGAACTCACTGGTCTTACCAGAGAGACATGTGCCCGCGTGGGAGACTTTAATAATACACTTCACTACAACCAAGTTCGCCTAGAGATGAAGTGGTCATCAGACTACATGAAGGCGATTATGGGTCTCAAAGGAAATAACGCTGGTCTTTTTGCTGACGTGAAGAGAATGGCCCTTAGCTACGACCAAGAAATGGCCGCCAAAAGTACTTGCGACGAAGAAGATCTGCGCTACAACAATAATGGCTGTAACAAGAGCAATCCACAAGGCATTGTCAGTAGTGTTGAGAGCTTAAAGAGAATTGCCTCAAAGCTTAAAGCTTACTATCAAACTGCTAATAATGAAGAGTTTGCTCGTCACTCGGCCAAATTCGCTGAAGTGGTTTGGAAGTCACCTGCTCTTTTCCAAGCGTTCTACCAAAAAGGTAAGAGCTGTGGTCAAGACTTCACTTACGAAGTCTCAGGTATGCGTCTTGCCAAGCACCTAGTTGAGAAGAAGTACACTTACTCAAACGCTTGTCTATAAAGGATAATTGAGGGTGAGTACGAAATCGTTTTCGAACCACCCACTTGAATCATTCTGAGCTGAATCCATCCGCACAAGCTCCAAAATAGCATGGAGCTTGTTGCGGTTTCCAAGCCAAAGCATCATCGCTGTATAGTGTCCCCATCCAGACTCCTTACTGCTTGAATCATAGTAGTAATTAATATCTGAGAAGATCCCCATCGAGAAAAATTCACTGTGCCAGTAGCTCCAACTAATTCTTGGTCCGTAGGCGGTTTGACTTCTAGGAGTCCAGTAATCAACTCGGTTCTCAGCGGTATCAAGATAAGAGACACCAAACCCAAGCCAGGGAAAGAGCTCATGAGCACTCAGCTTGTGCATGGAACTCACATTGGCCTCAAGGCGACGATTACTATCTGAGTAAAAGCGCTGAAGTAGCCCACCGGTGATTTCATGACTAGGTGAGAAGCGATAGGTTCCGCGGTAGCCAAGAGTTAGGTATCTCAAATTCTGACTAAAACTCGCGGGTAATTGTAAGCGCGTGTAGAGATTATCGTAGATGGTGTAGATTTCCTGTCGACCCTGGGAGTGCTTATGTTGTAGCTTGAGCTCTGCAGCTGGGGTGATGTGCTCCACGCTGGTGTAGCGAGAGTTTCCACGAGAGTCGGCCTGATAGTGATGTAGACCAACTTTAGACTCAACGAGAAGCTCATCTGAGAATTGGTGGGCATATAGAAATCTTAACCGCTCCCCTTTAATTTCATACTCTCTTGAAGAGCCATCATTTAATTGAAGATCAGCTCCAAAGTCGTGACCACCAGAGCGCGAGCCTTCATAAGGCCAAAATAAGTCTCTGCGATGATTTCTCCCCTCTAGGTCGAGAGTGCGCATAAAAATGCGCTCCTGAGTCTCTCTATAGCTCCAGCGGGCCCCTAGATTTCCCTTCTCACTGGCCAGCGCCAAGGTGTGGGGAAGAGTTCCGAGTAATACCAGTAATGACGAGTGTCTAAGTAATTGTGTAGGCATGTAAAAATTATAGTCTAACTCTCAACTTAATTCGAGAAAAATTGCCGTTAGACCTAAGCTGTAAAAATAGACAGACCTACCCAAGTACTCATTGTCAGCGGTAAAAAAAATTGATACTCCACTCGGGAAAAACTATTTACACTTCATCAGGCAGGTATATTGTGAAACTCAAGTCTCGTACACTTATAACAGTGGCCCTCGGGTTAGCTTCCGCAGTGGTAAATGCAGAAGGCATTAGCACCTATGAAATTCCAGTGAACAATCGTCTTCCTACTAGAAATATCGATGGTTCAGTTACAATTAACCTCGCTGAAAGTGAAGCTGCACAAGTTATCACAAAATCATTCTATGGTGCAGACGCCATGGGATTTGCAGCCCTGCCAAAGTCATCCCTAGTGTCTCCCCTCGAGTTAAGTATGATTAAATTTGGGGGCAATGTTCATTCAACATACAACTGGAAAAACAACACCTACCTCGATATTTACAGCAATAGTTTCTACACCGTTAAAGAAGGCCCGAAGACACTCATAGAGAAAGTGCGCTCACAATATCAAGCAGAGCCTCTCTTTCAAGTCAACATGATGGGATGGCAGCCTGAGACGACATCTAATGGTGGATTGGTCTACGCCAATACTGCCGATGCCGAGCATGCTGGTGACTTCATTAGATCAATCAATGGAGCTCAGGGAGCAGGTCTCAAAAATATTATCATGGGCAATGAACCCTTCTACTGGGAATTGACACACGGAAAATATTCTCCCTCAGCCGATGAATATATCGAAAAGTTTATTAACTATGTTGTGGCCATCAAAGACGCTCAAAAAGAAATTAATAATCGTCCTGGGGACCTAAAGATCTGGGGTCCTGAAATTGCGACAGGTTGGACTGGCTGGCAAACGAATCATCCCAATGATTGTGTTTTCAACTACACTCTTAAAGAAGTTGCAACTTGTAGCTACGGAGAAAATGGCGAGTTCAAAGATTTCATCCCCTACTTTCTCTCAAAAATTGCTGAGTTTGAGCAAGATGAAGTGAATAACCCTAACGGTTACAAAATGCTCGACAAACTCACTCTTCACTACTACCCGCTCTTCAGAGAGCAGTTTAGTGATAACGACTCAATCATCACCAAGTCACTTCCCAACCAAAATGTAGACGGAATGCTAGCTTCAACAAATGTTTGGGATAATCCTAGCTATATCAATAGCTACGATAGGGCCTCTCCACTTGGAACAAGTCCCATGATTCTACAAAAGTTTGAAGGATGGAAAAATACCTACTACCCTGGTGCGACACTTGCCGTAACAGAGTTTGGTATCGACTCGGTTGAAAATATCGACTACCACCCTATCGTTCGCCCTCTCTACCTAGCTGACATGCTTCCACGTCTGGCGCAGTTTGGAGTTAAAAATTTCTTCCACTCTTTCTTACAAGGTGGAATCAACGGCAGCGACTGGGCCTTAATCAATGGGCAAAGCAAGTCTCACCTCTATTACATGTATTCTCTCTACACGACTAAGTTCAAAGGGTTCACCCTTGAATCAAGCAAAACCTACGGGGATGAAGTTAATACATACTCAGTAAAGAATGGTAACGTAGTGACACTTTTCGTAGTAAATAAGGACGCAAAGATTCACAACACTGCAGTTAAGTTATCAAACTCTGCTGCAGCTGAGAGCTTCACAGAAGTGTCCCTAGAGCCATGGTCTCTAACTGTCTTTGAAATCCCTCTCAGTGAAGCTGGAACTATTAAAGTTTACCGTTATGGCGCAAAAGAGATGGGCGTACTTTAGTACGCTCAGTGAGAGTGAGGAGAATATATGTTGAGTAAGCAGGTTTCGGGTTTCGTTTTAAGCATTCTTGTCGCTGGATCACTCCAGGCAGGAGAGATTGCCACAACACGTGGTGAGTACGATAGAAGAGGTCAGTCTGGTGTTGGCAATAACGCGGTTATTGACCTCGATAAGCAAATCCAAAAGATTGACCGCTCTTTCTATGGATCTTTTGTTGAATCCCGTGCGGGGCTTCCAAATACCTCACTCATCCAAGAGCTTCAATTAGGGGCCTTGCGTGTTGGTGGAAATGAATACGACGTTTTTAATTGGCAAAATGGGATGTCTTTTGGGCAAAACGAAGAATTTGAGCGCATCCAAAAGTACGAAGAACTTGCCCCTAAATTACAGTCACTTAACACTAAAGGCATTTTCCAGATCAACCTCACCGGCTATCAGCCCGAGTGGAATGGAAATGGCTATAATGTCGTCAGGTCATTTGATTCAAAAGCGGCCTACGAACTAGTTAAGCACCTCAACGGAACACTCAAATTAGGAATTAAAGCCTTTAGTCTAGGAAACGAATTTGAGCAGTGGCACTACACCCACAGCGCTGTATGGCACAGCGAGGATGGCGTATCCGCTGACGAGTATATTGAAAGATATATAGAATTCGTTCTTGCCATCAGAAAGGCCCAAGCAGAAGTAAGTGGTGATCCCAATAGTATTGAGATTTGGGGGCCTGAGTTCTCAGGATCTTGGATGGATTGGAACACTGGCAACTTCTCAGAAGATTGTGAATGGAGTGATATTCCGGCGCAAGTAAACTGCTCGTACGCAGAGGGTAAATTCACTCACTTTATCCCCTACTTTCTCTCGCGCCTTCAGGTCGCGGAAGCTGATCCCACACTCAATCCAAATGGGTACAAGTTCCTTGATAAGTTTGCTTTTCACTACTACCCAAATTTTCGCAAAAGCTCTGGTGATGTGAACTCAATTCACACCGATAATCAAGGCAAGCAAATTGTCGCAGAAATGCTAGCGGGAACTCAGGTTCTTCACAGCTCAGACTACGTCAATAAGTTTGATCTAAGCTCATACAAGAACTTTAGTCCAAATATCATTCCTAGAATGAGAGCTTGGATCAATCGCTACTACCCAAAAGCGGACCTTGTGAATAATGAGTTTGCTTTTGATTCAGACTACAGAACGACGAACTACCATCCGATTGTTCGCCCACTCTACCTAGCAGATACGGTTGGGATTATGGCCAAAGAGGGAGTGACTTTCTTTAATAAGTTTATTCTCTCGAGCCCCGCCGATAACGGTGACATTCCGTGGGCCCTCATTAAGCAAGGTCGTTTTAAAACGGACCTATTTCAAATCTACAAGCTCTATACGAATAACTTTAAAGGGAGCGTCGTTGAAACAAAGGATAATGCTGGGGATATCCTCAATACCTACGCCACCGTTTCTGGCGACAGCCTCAATGTTATGGTTGTCAATAAAGAACCCTATGCTCAAACGGTTGAGATTTCTGTTAAAGAAAATGGTTCTGTTAAGAAATTAACAACTTACACAGCTCCTGCTTGGTCGCTCTCAGTACTTAAAATGGATAAGTCGCCAGGCCTTTTCACTCGTCGCTATGAGATTCTTCAGTATGGCGCGAAGGAAATGGGCATCAAGATCGATATGACGTACGCAAAAAAGTAATAGGCCCAGGCCCTAACAAACCAGTTAGGGCCTCTGTCTCCTATTTAGACAATCCCATAGCTTTTACATACCTATCCCTAATAATTCTCCTAGGTTACCTAATAAATGTTATATAGACTGTATGGGAAAAACACGTGTTCTCCATTTAGTCGAATATCTTTATCTCGGAGGCATTGAGCGCCTACTCCAGCAGCTTGCCTTGCATGGCCAAGAGAGCGCTCAGATGCACTTTTTTAGCTATGAAACCAGCGAGCTCAGTGGGATTGGCAAGGAAATTCAGGACCTCGGTCTTCCAGTGAGTGTGATCAAAAAGAGCGCTCCCAGAGACTGGAAGCTAGTCTCAAAACTTCTAAGCTATATTAAGAAAGAGAAAATCGAAGTGATTCACACCCATGATTTTGGGCCCATGGAATATGCTGTCATCCTCAAAATCCTGCGCCCATCTCTCACGCTCATTCATACCCAACACACTCTTCATCACTTTGTGAGTAATAAAAAATATGTCATGGCCTTTCAAGTGGCGGCCCTTTTTTATAAAAGTCTCATCTGCGTCTCAAATCATGTAAGAGAAACTCTCTTAGGAAGCTTCACACTCATTAACAAAAAGAAACTCATCACCATTTCAAATGGTGTTAATACTGACGTCTACTCACCAGCAAGAAAAACGTCTCAAGAACACAAACAACTCAAGCTAGTGAGCGTCTCGCGCATTTCAGCTGAAAAGAATCTCGAGTATCTCTTAAGAACATGCGGGGAACTCAAAAGAAATGGGATTTCTTTTGAATTTCACCATGCAGGAACATCTGAGGACTCCTCAATCTTAGCAAAGACAAATGAGCTCATTAAAGAACTCGGCATTGAAAGTGAAGTCACCATGCACGGCTTTTGCCACAACACTCATGAGATTCTAGAAATGGGTGACATCTTTTTGAGTGCAAGTCATACCGAGGGCCACCCCGTAGCACTCTTAGAGGCGATGTCAAATGGCAAGGCATGCTTTGTAAGTGATATTGCTCCTCATCGTGAGATTGATTCAGAGGCCCTTATATTCTTTGATAAGCAAGACCCGCTCGCCCTTTATCTTAAGCTTAAAGAAGTACCCACAAAACGACAGCTCCTAGTTGAAAAGGCAGCGACTTGTCGTGAAATAGTCATTCGAAAATTTTCAATTCAACAAATGGTAGCTGGCTATGCAAAGCAATATATCTAACCCCAAAATTGCTCTCAGTTTTGATATTGAGGATTGGTTTACAGTCAGAAATATGAGACATCTTATTGATGAATCTTCGTGGGATCAACAAGAGTACCGCGTTCACATCGGTGTCGATTATATTCTTGATCAATTAGAAAAGCACAACACCATTGCGACCTTTTTTATTTTAGGCTGGGTTGCCCAGAGATCACCAGAGCTAGTTCTAAAGATTGCCTCAAAAGGGCATGAAATCGCGAGCCATGGCCACTCACACACCCCTATTGACCTACTCACCCCCGAGACATTTGAAGCAGATCTTGTTAAGTCTATTGAAGTTCTTGAGGGTATTACCGGACAAAAGATTGAAGGCTTTCGCGCTCCAAGTTTTTCAATTACTCACGAGACTTCTTGGGCGCTTGATATCTTAAAGAAACATCATCTTCGCTACGATAGCTCCGTTTTTGTCACTGTTCACCCAGATTATGGGATACAGGACTTTCCGGTAGAGATGACGCTTCTTCATAACGGACTGCTTGAAGTGCCGATGAGAAAATCACATATCATGGGGACAAAGATCCCTGTTTGTGGGGGCGGCTACTTTAGAATGCTTCCTTATCCACTGATAAAAGCGGCGCTCAGTAAAGGGCTTAAGGATGGACCCACAGTTATGTATTTCCATCCCTGGGAATTTGATCCCAATCAACCTGTAGTTGGACTTAAAGGAATGAAGAAGTTCAGGCACTATGTTGGACTCTCAAAAAATAGACAGAAATTTGAAAGACTACTAAATGACTTTGAGTTCACCAGCATTAAGGATCTAATAGATAAAAATGAGAGCTTTGGCAGTTATCAGTTTAATCCAGTTGCTGTACCTGGCTCCTCACTTAGCTCACCGATTCAAAGCACGATGCAATAGATCCATCAAAAGCCAAGATTTGGCCTTCCAAGTCTCGTGAGAGATCACATAATCTCTCACCTTCTTAGGGTCGTGAGGGAGTTCCCCCTTTCGAAGAGAGTGGATGAGATCTATGGCCTCTTTAGAATGATGAAAAAGATGCAGATATTCAGAGAGCTTCGCCACCTCAGGTAGAGCAGTCGCAAGCACAGGTCTAGATGTGGCCAGATATTCTTTGAGCTTCAAAGGATTTATATTATCAGTGAGCTCGCTTCGAACATAAGGAAGGATAAATGCGTCCATTTGCGCAATTTTAGCTGGCAGCTCTTCATAGGGGACGCGGCCATAGAAATGGACTCTCTCTCGAGAGGACAATTTTTGAGTATTGCACACCACTGGTCCAAAAATGTGAATCTCTAAGTCAGAGATCGCCTCAATCAGATCAAGCAATATCTGCTGATCCGTGCGCTCATCAAAAAGACCAAAGTAGCATAAATGATAAGGTGAAGAGGCATCCTTAACTCCAATATCAAAGCGCTCAAATTCCACTCCATGAGTAATGACAGGAGTTTGCTTGCCTTTTATCACTTTTGTCTTAGCGAGCTGGTCAGAAGTAGCAATGACCATATCAACACGGGCCAGAAGTTTGGCCTCCATCGCCCGGACCATCTCATAGTTAAGTCCAGGCCACAGTGAAAATTCATCGACACAGAAATAGACTTTCAATTCTTCAGCGAACTCACCAACATAATCACAGCTATTGGGCACTGAAGTGAGAGTGATAGGCTTTATTTGATCTGGCAAGTGGCGGCGTACCTGACGAAGAACGGACCAGCGATTAAAGGCCCTGATCACAGCGAATTGATTCAAGGGAATCATCGGGGGAGAGATGATCGTAAATAAAGGTGGTAGCTCTCTTGTGCTTTGCTTTTTTTTCTTAAAAATCCTAACCACTTTTTCAAGTGCCCGCTTTACATCATACAAATTAAGCTTGGGGCTACGAAGCCCCATAGTCTCGACCCAAAGGAACTCATGCTGCCCAAATAAAGGCCTTAGAATGTGCTCCAGCGCATGGGGGTGGCGCTGAAAATCCTCACCAAAAATAATGAAATATTTTTTTTCCACTCAACCCTCTAGCGCTGGGCCTTCTTCCAAACATCGACAATCGAGCGCTGCTTTAAAAAGAAGAGAAAACCTTTAAATGAGGCTATATTCACATTGCAGTAGTAATAGGGAATGTAAAGGAGGGTGGGCACCGATCGTCCCGCTCGATCAAGCAGGGAGCCAACCAAGGCCAATGCATAAAAAGCAAGTTGGAGTGAGAGGAAAATAAAGTAGAAGGCAGAGTCACTTACCAAAAAGACATTTGATACAAAAATTAGGATTAGTAGTAGCCACATAAAATAGCGCAGAGTCTTATGACAGAAAAACTGCAATCCAAACCAACCAGAAAAAGGGCCCAACTCTTTGGGATAGAGAGTGAGCATCTGGATACCCCCGCAAACCATTCTAGATTTTACATTAAAATCATCCTCTAGAGTGATTGAAGCTTCTTCAAGCGTGACTGCCTCGTGATCATAGATCACCCTTTTGCCCTGAGAAATAATATTTAAGGTAATGGCCGTGTCATCATTAATAACAAAGGATTCCACCGGGCGATAAAGCTCTCTTTTCATCGCAAAAATTTCTCCATCAGCAGTGGGGATAGAAGAGAGTTTTGATTCCGCTCCTTTTAGGCGAGATTCATATTCCCAGTAGAGTGAGTCACCTAAGCTTGCCTTGCGCTCTTCATTTTGAAGGATGGCCTTACGGCCACAAACGCCCCCGATAGAGTCATCTTTAAGGTGCCTCACAAGCTTTCTAATGGCATCCTTTTGAAAGAAGGAATTTGCGTCAGAAAAAACTAAGACATCATTTTTGGCATAAGTGATCGCTCTATTGAGGGCAGCGATTTTTCCTTTTCTTTCATTCTCATGCAGTGAAGTGATTCCTTTGTCAGCGTAGCCCTCAACGATTCTAGGAGTACTATCGGATGAGCCGTCAGAGACCACAATATACTGAAGCTTATCCTTGGGATAATCCATATTGAGATCATTAAGAATTTTTTGTTCGATCACTCTCTCTTCATTATAAGCAGCAACAATAAAGGTCACACTTGGTAGGTGCTCTGAGTCGACCAAATGCTTCTTAGGAAAAAGTTTGGCCAAAACGATAATGAGCGGAGCAAAGAAAAAGTAATGAAAAACAATCAAAAAGAAAGTTACGGCAAATACGATGGCCATTGATTTTCCTTAGTTGTGGAAGTTGAAAACACAAAAATGAGCCCGAGCAAAATGTAGTACATATCTTTATAGGAGATTCCAACCGACATCGTACAAAGAATCAATATAAAAAGAGATCCTAATAAATAGAAATTTCTTCTGAGTAGGATGACACGGAAGATATAAAGCACGAGAAAGAGACTCAAACAAAAACCTACTATTCCCAACTCTGCTAAAACTTTCAAGTAGAGATTATGAACATCGAGCCTATGAAAGTCTGTCTGAAAAAGGGGGTAAGAAGCATTTTCATAGAAACTATGAACGGCTTGATGCATCCCAACTCCCAAAATGGGCTCTTTAAAAAAGAGAGCGATCCCATTAATAAAAGTTCCAACACGATCTGAGTTAGATTTATCTAAGATTTGGGTGAATCGCAGCCCTAGATCTGAATTAATGATAAAAAATAGCCCTATCCCTAACAACAACAGAGAGAAAATGAATCCAGTGCGCCGATAGAGCGAATTTTCAAGTTTATAAAGCTTATAAGCTAGGGTCACTGTAAAAAATAGCAAATACGCCAAGATGGCCATTCGTGACTGAGTTGCAAAAACACAAAGTGAGAGAAAGAGAAAACTTAGAAATGAATAAGCGCAAGTAAGAGAAAGGTAGTTCTTTCTTCTTAAAATATCCCACCAACAAAGGGGGGTTATGGTCGCAAAGAATGTTCCTAGGAAGTTAGGGTCTCCGTGTCTAATATTGAGAAGCGGTCTGTGATCAAAGACTCTCACTTCGTGTAAAACTAGATAGCGATATAGAAAGTAAGCGCCAAGTAGGTTAAAAAAGCTCAAACAGCAAAACAAAAAAATATCAATCTCTGCTTTTGAGAGTCTAACCGAAGTCATTATCGAGACGACCATCAATGCTTTAAGTAGAGTCCTCCACTCTGAATCGTAAAAGATGGATAGATAGTCAGAGTTAGCAAACGAGCTTAAAAGCGGGATTGCCGCGATGGAGAGAAAGAGGCCAAAGTGAAATTGAAGACGCCCGATGGTCTCTTTTTTCTTACTACTGTCCAAAGTAAAAATTCTCGCCACTACGCAGACAAGAATTAAAAAAACTGACAAGTTTTCAAGAGGAAGGCTTTGCGTAAAAGAAAAGAAGTGATGAAGCGTTGTAATTTGTAAAAATAAAAATAGTAAAATAGCAACGATATAACACTGCCCAACGACTTTAATGAAGAAGTTAAAATTGGCCTTAAGGCCAAACTTCATTTCATGCATTGATACTTTTTCCCCTCAAGCTCATGAGACCATCCAGAAACATTCCAAGAATAAGACCCATAAAAGCCAGTGAAATTACAATTGCAGTCTTTCTAGGCCATACTTTCTCAGGTAGCACCTGTGGCGATTTGATCACCTTCCACGTCTCCTCTCTCACACTAGACTCCCAAGCTTGAATGGCCTTGATCTCAACGAGCTTTTCTTTGAGTGATGAAGTGATGGCCTTTTCTTCAAAGCGCTTTATTGCTTGGTTGTAGGCCCGATCTGGCAGCGTAAGATAATTGTGTTTGAGCTCATTAAAGAGAATCTTATTAATCTCAAGGATAAGTTTCTTATCACTTCCTTTAACTTGAATCTTAAAGGCAAACTCATCTGCGCCTGTGTATTCAATAGTGATCATTCTCTCTACGACCTGCTGGGGATTTTCTATTTTCTTAATACTTTCAAGCTTGAGGATGTCGCTCATCACTTTGTCATTTAGAATTGATTTTCTAAGCGCAAGTCCATCTCTGGCCCATATCCATCGATTTCTGGCCTCTTCATTCGTTTTAAGATTGGTCTCCTGGGCCGGTCTAAGAATAAGTACTTCACTGACTGCTTGATAGACTTCAGCAGTCGTCTGGGCATAGATCACACCCACAAGTAAGGCAAGTGTTGCCATGATAATACTGAATTTAAACTTACTAATCATTTTCACAAATCTTCCTTTGAGAGGCCTTTTGATCCATTATACATTACTCCCTTAACGAGAATGCACGGAGTGAGTCCTTCATACTTAGAAATTTTAAATTTTTACGATGGGCTTTTTGTGCCATTTCTTCTCGCTCATTCAATGAAAGCGAGAGCGCATGTTCTAGAGCTTTTTTGAAATCAACTCTCTCATAGATGAGTGCATCCGAGCCGCCCTCTAAATCCAGACCTCTCATGCCAAAACTGGTACAGAGGATCGGTAACTTTGCAGCGAGATACTCCATCATTTTCACATTAGTCCCAGAGCCACTATCAACGACATTGAGTCCAAAGTCACTGGCCCAAAAATAGGGAAAAACTTCGGGAACCTTCCCCTCAATAATAAGAGACTCTCCCCTCACTTTTTCTGTACACACTGTACCTACAACTAAGAATTTAATGCGCTTTGATTTAAGAAAATCTTTATGATCACGAATGAATTGCTGTAAAAACTCAAGCGCTTCTCTATTGGGTTGGTATTGGCTGCCGGTGAAGAGAAAGACGACGTCCTCATCTGAGAGACCAAGCTTCTGGCGCATGGACTGACCAAGCGCGAGATCGGGCCTAAAGTCTTCCAAGTTAATACCGTTTGGCACAATAGCAGCGGCAGGCTTAATACCAAGGGCCGCAAAGCGCTTTTGATCCTCCTGTGAACAAAAGAGCACCCTCTGCGCTCCCTCAAGCGCCCTCTTTTCAATCTTAAATACCCATCTTGAAAGAAAAGGACGATCTCGGTAGAGGTCAAACTCAGCATTGTGAGTATTTAAGTAATAGTCCCCATTGCTAGCAAGAGGGTATAGGAAAGGAAAATCTAGGACGACAAGATCAGCTTCTTGAAGGATGCGCTTCACTTCGCGCGGAATAAAAAACTTAGCCAGATAAGTCACCCAAAAGGGCGGCAAAGAGAGTTTATAGCTGAGCCACTGCAACAGTCCAAAGAAGCGTGAGCGATTGACCCATTCTCTCACACCACCCTTTTCAATCTCTCCCGATGGACTTCCCTTTAGATAATCCTCTTTGCGACCAGTTAAAGAGACTAGGCGAACTTGATATCCTAGCTCTTTAAACGACAGCGCAAGATTGGCCGTGCGCAACTGTCCTCCTGACTCAGGAGGAAAGACCTGAATGGCCGACAAAAGAGCTATCTTTTTTTCCATGATTACTTCGTCTGTGGTTATGAGTTCGCCTTATCTATCGGAATTTTAAGGCGAGGACAAAAGAAAAACTTTTGATTTTAGTGAGCAGTGAGAGGAACCACTGCTCCGATGAGTAGAAGTGTGAGCGTCTTAAATGAATTTCGCCCTAGTATTGCGAGAAATTAAAAACTCGAGTCCCAAGGTCGGTAATATTCAAGCTTTTGCGGAGTGAGCGACACTCTCAAAAACTGCAAAAGATCACTTCTTTCTAGCTCAGTGAGAAAAATTGGCGGCCAAACATTTTCATCTAGGCCGTTGAACATCTCAATAACCCGATCGCGAACGAAAACGCGCTCAATGGCCTTATCGTAGACCTTCCCAAACTGACCCATGATCAGTTTGGTCTCATAGTGCATGAAGCTGTGTCTTACATGATTGTAATGATCCACTACTTCTTCAAGCGTGCTAAAGGCCCCATTGTGCATATAGGGCGCCGTTAGGGCGACAGCGCGAAGTGGTGGCACTTTAAATCGATAGCGATCACTCTGATTTTTAGTGACGAGCTCGCGGCCATAGTCTTGGCCTTGCTCACTATTGCCAGGGCCAATAGGTGGAACGGCAATGTTGCGAAATTCAAAATTGCTCAGGTGAGGACCATTATGGCATTGAACACAACGCCCCTTTTCACTAAAGACCAGTGCTCCCCTCTTCTCCTGCGCAGACAAAGCGCCAAAGTCTCCCTTTAAATATTTATCCCAAGGAGTGTCGATGGCCACAAAGCCGTGCCGCTCAAACGCCGAAATCGCTTCGGCCACATGGCCAATATTAAAGTCGTCCACTGATGTCACTGCAGGATAGGCGCGAAGAAAGAGCGCTTGATATGCACTCGCCTGGGCGCCATAGAGTAAGCGATCTAATAGGGCCTGCCAAATAAGTTCGGGACTCCCCAAAGAGGCAATATCATTATCGCCCTCTTGTCCTAACATCTCTTCAGGTGAGAGTAAGGGAAAGAGCGCCTGAGCACTTGCTGAATGAGTCATCACCCTCGCAACATTTTTTAAGATGGGGTTCACGCCATTGAGAGTCGGCTCAGGAGTTGAAAAAATCTTTGTCAATGGATCAAAACTCACGCGACCATCCCAGAACATAGTGAGTTGATCACTCTGACCAATATTAATGAGATGGGGAGAATGCCTTGGGAGCAGGGGCGCACCATTTTGAATGCGACTTTGATCAAAGCCACTCGCTCCCTGACCAAGCCCTAAGGGCAGGCCATCTCCACTAGCGAAAATCGGAGCGTGACAGGTGGCGCAGGAAATATTTTGGTTTCCCGAGAGCTTCTTTTCAAAAAAGAGTCTGGCCCCCAACATGACAAGATCTTGAGACTTTGCTTGCGGATACTCCATCGGGCGCAGATTAAATTGCGCAATATACTCCTGGAGCTTTTCATCAATTGCAGCGGGCCCTTGAGCGCGACAGATGCCAATTGATAGAATAAAAAAAACCAAATGAATAAATACTTTAGTCATGACCCTATCCTAGAAATAAAACATGAGCCCCAGTCGAATGCGCTCTACTTTTGTGTCGTACTCAAGCAGATTCTCAAGATGCCCGAGATAATATTGTAAAAGTATGTCTGGATTAAACTTGAGCGGCTTAAAGCTGTAGCGTAGCGAGAGGGCCAGACCACCTTGATTGAAATCAATGACCTCTTTGCCCGCAAAGATATTGAGACCAAAGTCTAGCCCTTCCCCAGTGGAATTTTGGGTGAGATTGAGAAAGTAGAGCGTCCAATCCCAATACCCAGCATAGTCTCTAATATCGCGATTGGTATCATCGATATTGGTCACATAGTAAAGGCGAAAGCTTGAGAGGATCTTGATACTTGATCGGTAAACAAAAGATGTCCAGCGAATATAGGGACGATCCATACTACGGCTTTCATCCCCGCCTTTACCATTTGAAGTATGAAGGTAACCCACATCAACATGCCCTAGATAGCGCCCCTTAATAGGAAAGCGATAAAAGGCTTCAGGGTTAAAGTTAATGTCTCTAAAAGGCTTTGAATATTTATAAACATCCCAGAACATAAGCTGAGTGTAGCCAAAGTAAAGATTAGATTCACTCATCACTCGGTACTTGAAGCTGAGCTGAAGTTTGACATCATCTCTGCCACCCACGATATAGTTAGGGGAATGTAGACTAAAACTTCGCTCTGTTCGCGGAGTTAGGGTTTGTTCTAAATTGACGTCGTAATTTTGAGCAAAAGCGCCTTTCAAGGCGGCAAAGATAAAAAGTAAAAGAAATGGACCCACTCTCACAAGCTCAACCTCGCCTCGGAGAGCATTTTGATTTCGTCTCGGATTTTGGCCGCATCTTCAAAGCGCAATTCCTTAGCCGCTTCTTTCATGCGCGAGCGAAGCTCATTGATTTGAGCGTCCAGCGCCTGGACGTCAAGCTCTCCTTTATAGGTCACTTTTTCTTTCTTCGCCCCTTTCTTCCCGCGACTTCCCCGCAGAGTTTCGATCACTCCACCGCTAATAGATTTTTTAATCGTCGTGGGAGTGATGCCATTCTTTTTATTAAATTCCATCTGAATTTGACGACGACGGGCCGTCTCCCCCATCGCCCGCTCCATCGACTTGGTCACTTTGTAAGCGTAGAGAATCACCCGCCCCTCGCTATTGCGGGCGGCCCGACCGATGGTCTGAATCAGAGAGCGCTCAGATCGCAAAAAGCCCTCTTTGTCGGCGTCGAGGATGCCCACTAAGGCGACTTCAGGAATGTCCAGCCCCTCACGCAGAAGATTAATCCCCACTAACACATCAAACTCTCCAAGTCTGAGGTCGCGGATGATCTCAATGCGCTCAAGGGTATCAATATCAGAGTGGAGGTACTTCACTTTAATGCCAGCACCTTTATAAAAAGTAGTGAGCTCCTCGGCGAGCTTCTTAGTAAGCGTTGTCACTAGAACCCGGTGACCTTCTTTAATTGCCTTCTTCACTTCAATAAGTAGATCATCTACTTGAGTGCTGGCGTCCCTCACTTCAACCACGGGATCAAGCAGACCCGTCGGTCTAATAATTTGCTCCACATACTCGCCGCCAGTGTGCTCGAGTTCATAATTACCAGGCGTGGCCGAAACATAGAGAATTTGATCGAGCTTGGACTCGAACTCCGTAAAATTAAGCGGGCGGTTATCAAGCGCACTTGGGAGCCTAAAACCATAGTCAACTAAATTGAGCTTTCTCGCGCGGTCACCTCGATACATCCCACCCACCTGAGAGACGGTGATATGACTTTCATCAATGATCATGAGGAAGTCTTTATTAAAAAAGTCGATTAGTGTTGGTGGTGGTTCTCCGGGAGCAGCGCCCGTTAGATGGCGCGAGTAATTTTCAATGCCCGAACAAAAACCCATCTCCTCGAGCATTTCAAGATCTAAGAGTGTGCGCTGTTCGATTCGCTGCTTTTCAACCAGCTTGTTTTGCGCCTCGAGTTCATTGAGACGCTCGCGCAGCTCGAGCTTAATACCCTCAATGGCGGCCTGTAATTTATCCTTAGAAACGACATAGTGAGACTTTGGATAGATCGTCACCCGCGAGAGCGTGGTCTTAACAATTCCTCTTAAAGGATCGACAATAGAGATTTGATCAATCACGTTGTCAAAAAATTCAATGCGTACCACATCACTATCTTCGTGGGCGGGAAAAACCTCGACGGTATCGCCTCTGACGCGAAATTTACCGCGGGTGAAATCAATATCATTGCGCTCATACTGAATGGAGACGAGAGTGCGCAGAAACTCATCGCGATCGACTTCAGTATCAGTAAAAAGAGTGCACCTTTGAGCAGCGTACTCGTCGGGCGATCCAATACCATAAATACAGCTCACCGAGGCAATCACAATGACATCGTCGCGCTCTAGGAGCGAGCGAGTGGCCGCATGGCGAAGCTTATCAATCTCATCGTTAACCGAGGAATCCTTCTCAATAAAGGTATCCGAACTGGGGACATAAGCCTCGGGCTGATAGTAATCATAGTAAGAAACAAAATATTCAACGGCATTATCGGGAAAAAATTCTTTAAATTCAGCGTAGAGCTGGGCCGCCAGAGTCTTATTGTGGGCCAAGATAAGAGTTTTTTTGCCAAGTCTTTGAATGGTGTGGGCCATGGTGAAGGTCTTACCAGACCCAGTCACACCCAGGAGCGTCTGCTCTTTAACTCCCTTTTGAAATTCACTGGCCAGGCGCTCTATGGCCGCAGGCTGATCACCGGTGGGCTTAAAAGGAGATTTGAGAGAAAAAACAGAGTCGCTGGATTTTGACATCTGGGCAGCTTACACGGCCCGGGAGCAAAAAAAAAGGCTCCCAGCGGAAGCCTTTTTTCACAATGAGTCTAAACATTTATTCAAAGTAAGAGTGAATTTCTCCATCGACAGCTTTCTTGTCCATGGCCTTAGACAGAGAGATCTCCTGAGAGATGAGGTCGCGGCACTGGTCGAGCATTTTCTTTTCCCCAAAACTAAGATTTTTCTTACTTTTGAGCAGGAAGAGTGCGCGTAGAACCTCGGCGATTTCAACGAGCGAGCCCGTCTTCACCTTGGTCATATACTCGCGATATCTTCGATTCCAGGTCGAGTTATCAACCTCAACATCGTGGTCACCTAGGACTGTGAAAACCTTTGATATCTCGCCTTCATCGGCCAGAGTGCGAGCACCGTTCTTTGAATCGGTGGGCACCATAACAGTCATACCGTTAGCGATGACTTTGATGATGTAGAAATACTTAGTCTCAGCCCCATGTTCACGCTGTTGAATATCGATGACCTGACCTACCCCATGCCCGGGACAGACAGCATAATCGCCGATCTTAAACATGGATACCTCCGTACACAATATAGACCTTTCCATAGTATCGCACTGCGCATCAATGCAACAGTGGTCGTGTAAAAATGACAGCACGCAGGGTCGTGAAAGAACTAGCATAACCCTCTGGAATTACATATTATTATAGCTTGTTTAAGAAGAGGGTGGCAAGGCGATTACCCTGGACAAGACTACTGCGTCGAAGGCATATTGAACTCTTCCATGAAGTTGAACATCACCATCCTCTATCAATCCTACGGCAAGAGTTATGGCCACACGCGAATGGCCCACAATCTGGCCCTAGCGGCCCTTAAGCAGGGTCACCGCGCACTGCTCATAAATTCTGGTGTGCCCCAGAAAGAGTTTTTATTTCACTCGGATATTAAATGCTGCACAATAACCGACTTTGAAAGTATTTATGCAAAAGTTATTGAGAATAAAACTCATGTTCTGATTACCGAGTTTTTCCCTTTTGGCCGGGCGGGGTTGCGCTCACAAATGAGGGAGATGTTCACCAGGCTGCGCGAGCAACTACCACAGATCAAGATAGTGAGTTCGATGAGAGAATTTGTGGGGCGCGCCCCCGATCCCTTGGAGCCCACTAAGCTAGAAAAACATGCCCGCCGTATCAGTCACGACCTCGAAGCGTATTATGACCTTTTTTTAGTGCATGGACCTGAAGAACTGAGAGAAAGTTTTGATGTAGAGCTCTCCCCTGGCGCCCAATTCAAGGGAAAGTGGTGCGGTTATTTGGCCGACCCCTTTCTTGAAAGTATTGGTCCTGATGAAAAGAGAGAAGAGCTCATCATTGGCTTTGGCGCTGAAGTTGACCCCAGGCCGATTTTTGATGTGGTCACCAACTCTGCTTTTAAGTATCGCGATCAAGCGATCTTTATTTTTTCCCATCCTGCTCAGCGAGAACTCCTCGCCAGCGCAGACAGCGTGACGGCCACTTCTTTTCGCAAGAGCTTTCCCTTTGACCTGCAAACATCCAAGCTGGCTATTCTCTATGCTGGATACGGCACGGTGATTGAGAGACTTCTCTCAGGGCTACCGACCATTTTTATTTCCAGACTTGATGACCTTGAGCACGAGCGACGCCTAGACTCACTTAAGCACCTGCCACATCTTCGCGTGATAAAGCACCGTGAACTAAGTGTGAGTAAGCTCATGAAGTGTATTGATGAGATTAAGGACAACCCTCCCTATGATTACCAAGGGGAGCTAAGCTTTGATGCAGGAGCAGTGGCGATCAGAGAAGTAGAGAAGTTATTTTAGCCAAAAAAAAAGGCCCCTTTCGGGGCCTTCTTAATTAGAAGCGATCGTTAAGTTCGTTCTTATCAAAGAAGTAGTTGATCTCGCGCTCAGCGCTTGAGAGAGAGTCAGAACCGTGAACAGAGTTCTCGCCAACAGACTTGGCGAAGAGCTTGCGGATGGTTCCTTCTTCTGCGTCAGCTGGGTTAGTGGCACCCATGAGCTTGCGGTTTTTCTCAACAGCGTTTTCACCTTCAAGAACCATAACCATTACTGGGGCTGAAGTCATGAAGCTTACGAGTTCGCCAAAGAATGGACGCTCTTTGTGCTCAATATAGAAACCTTCTGCTTTTTCTTTAGAGAGTTTCATAAGTTTAGCAGCATTGATACGAAGACCATTTTTTTCAAAGATGGCGATGATGTTACCGATGTTGTTATCAAGAACAGAGTTTGGCTTGATGATTGAAAGTGTTCTTTCCATTGTTAGGACTCCTCGTAAGTAATTTTACTTATTTATTCTTTAGTACTTCTTCTACTTTTTTACCAAGTTCAGATGGGCTGCGAGCGATGGTGACACCACACTCTTCAAGTACCTTGAACTTAGCTTCTGCTGTGTCATCTCCACCAGAGATAATGGCGCCAGCGTGACCCATTCTCTTTCCTTTTGGAGCACTGGCCCCAGCAATGAAAGAAACAACAGGCTTAGTCATATTCTTTTGAATCCAGCGAGCGGCGTCAGTTTCTGCAGAGCCACCGATCTCACCGATCATGATCACAGCTTCAGTGTCCGGATCTGCTTCAAAGAGCTCGAGCATGTCGATGAAGTTAGTGCCGTTAACTGGGTCACCACCAATTCCCACACAAGTTGATTGACCAATTTCTCTTTGAGTAAGTTGGTAAACAGCCTCATATGTAAGAGTACCAGAGCGAGAGATCACTCCCACTTTACCTGGCATGTGGATGTGACCTGGCATAATACCGATCTTACACTCACCGGGAGTGATCACGCCTGGGCAGTTTGGACCGATAAGACGAGTTTTTGAATCTCTGAGAGCTCCTTTAACTTTGATCATATCAGTTATCGGAATCCCCTCAGTGATAGCAATCACGAGTGGCATTTCAGCGTCAATACACTCGAGAATTGAGTCAGCTGCAAATGGAGGAGGAACGAAAATCATGGCGGCATTAGCACCAGTTTTTGCTACAGCTTCGGCCACAGTGTTAAAGACTGGAAAGCCTTCGTGAATAGTGCCACCTTTTCCAGGAGTCACACCACCAACAAAGTTAGTTCCGTAGTCGCGGCTCTGAAGCGAGTGAAAAGTTCCCTGCTTACCAGTAAAGCCGACAGTGATAAGTTTTGTGTCGCGATTAATGAGAATGGCCATCTTACGCCTCCTCCCCTTTAGCAGCTGCAACGACTTTCTTAGCGGCGTCCGCTAGGTCTTCAGCTGCAATAATTTTAAGTCCTGATTCATTGAGAATTTTCTTACCAAGGGCCACGTTTGTTCCCTCAAGGCGAACAACCAATGGAACTTCTAGATTGAGTTCACGAGCAGCTCCCACCACGCCGTTAGCGATGATGTCACACTTCATGATCCCACCGAAAATATTAACCAAAATGGCCTTCACATTTGGATCAGAAAGAATGATCGAGAATGCTTTCTGAACAGTCTCTTGAGTGGCCGAACCGCCTACGTCGAGGAAGTTAGCGGGCTCACCGCCGTGAAGTTTAATAATGTCGAGAGTTCCCATGGCCAGACCAGCGCCGTTGACGAGACAGCCGATATTTCCATCGAGCTCGATGTAGGAAAGACCAAACTCACCAGCTTCAATTTCCTTAGCGCTCTCTTCAGTGGGGTCGCGCATTTCATTGACGTCTGGCTGACGAAATAGTGCGTTGTCGTCAAAGTTAAGTTTGGCATCAAGCGCGATCACATCACCACCTTTAGTCACAACAAGTGGGTTGATCTCGGCAATGGTACAGTCTTTCTTAATATAGAGATTGTAGAGCCCTTCAAAGAACTTTGAAGCTTTCTTAATCATCTCCTTATCTTTCATACCGATGCCGTAAGCGAGTTTTCTGCCAATAAATGACGTGTAACCACTTGAAGGATCGATGGCGACTTTAATGATTTTCTCTGGCGTTTCTGCGGCTACTTTTTCAATTTCAACGCCACCTTCACTTGAGGCCATGAATGTGATGCGACCTGTAGCGCGATCGAGAACGAGGCCAACGTAGTACTCGTGATCGATTTCACAACCCTCTTCAATGAGAAGCTTGAGAACTTTCTTGCCCTCTGGACCCGTTTGGTGAGTCACGAGAGTTTTGCCAAGAATATCACTGGCGTGAGTGCGAACTTCATCAAGTGACTTCGCGAGCTTCACCCCACCGGCCTTACCGCGACCGCCTGCGTGGATCTGGGCCTTGACCACCCAAACCTTTCCTCCAAGTTTCTCTGCAGCACTTACAGCTTCATCCACTGTATTTGCTACTTCACCGCCCAAAACGTTGATGCCGAATTGTTTCATCAACTTCTTGGCCTGGTACTCATGCACGTTCATACTAACTCCTCAAAGTGTGTGAGTAGAAAAAATGACAGATAATGTCTTCTTTAAATGCTCCCCATCTTAGTCGCGCAAGCTATACGAGACTAGGAGCAACGCCCAAACTTAGTTGATTTTTAAGACTTTTTGTCGTCATAATTCTGTGTGTCTCAAGTAACCCTTTTGATGAGAGGTGAATTATGCCCAGCAACAAGTCCTATTATCTCCTGTGGCCCGCAAATTTTAAACTCGATGGCGGCGCCATGTTTGGCATTATCCCTAAACCTTTGTGGAATAAAGTGCATCCCAGTGATGAGCTCAATCGCATCGAACTAGCACTGCGTCTGTGGTTGATTGAGACTCCTGATCGCTTGATCTTAGTCGACACCGGAATTGGCGACTACCACGATGAGAAATTTAACACTAACTTTGACGTTCAAGGGCCAGACAATCCGCTGGCGCTGGCGCTGTCAAAGATTGGCAAAAGCCCGGAGCACCTCACCGACTTAATTATTTCTCACCTGCACTTTGATCACGTTGGCGGCATTGGAGTGAAGCGCGAGGGTCAATTGCAACCGGTTTTTAAAAATGCCCGTCTACATCTTCATCAGGATCACTATCACTACGCTCACCATGCCACTGAGCGCGATCGCGGCTCTTTTCACACTGAGAACTTTGACCCCATCGTCGACTATTATAAAGAGAGAAATCAACTCGTGTGGCACGAGGGAGAAAGTGGAGAGCTCATAAAAGAGGCAGGCCTCAAATTTATGGTGAGCCACGGACACACTCCTTTTCTCATGCATCCCTATGATGAAAAGCTCATCTATTTGGCCGACCTCATTCCCACCGCTGGACACATTCATATTCCCTGGGTGATGGGCTACGACATCGCTCCGGGAGTGACCACCCAAGATAAGGCGAAGTTTGAGAAATTCATCATGGATCAAGGACTCACCACTATCTTTGAGCACGACCCCTTTCAGTGGGGCTGTAAAATCACTCAGGATGCTAAGGGACGATTTGTGGCAACTTCACCGATTAAGGCCCGGCGCGAGCTGGTAACGAAAGTCGAAATCTAATCCTTGGCCGCGCCGGGATCGATACTCTCCATGATTTTGGCCATCTCGCTCTGTGCTTTGGCCGTAATCTCACTAGCGCGTGCGCGAAAGATGCGCAACAGTCGATCCTTTGAAGTTTGAGAAAGAGAATTTCTCTTTGCAGTCATACTCTGCATATCACTGACGAGTTCCCCCAGCGAGCGATAATCTTTATGAATCTCCTCCCACGCCAGGCGCTGAGTTTCACTTGCCATGGGGTCTTCCATCTTGGCCTTGGACTCTAGGGTAAGAGGACGGTAAAGTGGTTCAATCTCTCTAGCGTAGCGAGTGGTAAATGCGGCAATATCGCGACCGCGCTTCATCTTGGCCAGTGACTCTTCATAGAGACTCATGACTTTCTGCCCGAGCTCTTTTAAGGTCGACTGAAATTCCAGATGCAATTTAAGAGGCGCTAATTCCGCCTGCTTTTGCGCCACTTTTTGCTGGGCCAGATTATTCTTATAATCGGCCAGCGCCTGATCAAATTGATCATTGGGACCCAAGTAATAAAGGTAGGTAAATTTTAAGACTTGATTGCCTGCCGTTGGACGAGACATCAACTCATTAAAGCGCTCTTTGAGGCCGTCCCAAAAACCGCTTGGGCGATAAGTAAGATAAGCATCGTAGCGCCCCGGAATGAGCCCTTGGCCTTTAAGAAATTTAAAATTATCAAAGAGTGCCGCCCCTCCATAATAGGGAGCACTTGCCTGGGCTTCAATCTGATCACTCCCCAGTAATTCACCTGCTCTAGAAGTTAGGCGCAGTCTCATCATTCCCTGGCCAAGCAGTCCACTGGAGAGCCAGATCACTTGCCCTTTGTGTCCGAGGGCCAGGGTCACTTTAAATTGGCCTCTATTTTCACTACTAAAGCGGTGGAGTTGTTGCTCAATATCGCGAGAGAGTCCTGGCAAGCGTCTCAAGGAGAGACCGCCAAATTTAAAAGGACCGACATTAGTAAAGAGTATTTGATAAGATAAAATGAGTAGCATTAGCAAGGCAACGCCTCTTAAGGGCCAGCGCCATTTTATCGGAGTCTTTTTATTCTCCCCTCGGTCTTCATAGAACGAGTCAATCTCGCTGTCTTGTTGGCCTTCAAGTAGATCGGTAAAAACGGGATGCAACTCTACTTCAGTCTCTTCGCTCTCAGAGATAAAGTCGTCTTCAACTGCAATCGCTTCTGGTGGAGGAGTAAAAGCGGGAGGGCCACTCTCTCTGGGAAGATTTTCTTGTTTAGAGAGGAGCGGCTTTGCGCTCTTTCTTGGGCCTTCTTGTGCAGGCATTTGAGGCGCCGGTCTTGCTGGCGGGGGGTCTTCAACTGGCAGCGGGGGAAGCTCGGGGGGAAGATCATCCGTGGCGTCTTTGCTCACCGCTTGCTTTACCTCTTCTTGCACCTCTTCTTGTAACTCTTTTTGCACCTCTTCTTTGCGAGGCGCCTTCATCACCGGGGCAGGTTTTGGACGCGCAGCCGTTTTGGGCGGGCCAACTTGGACCAAGCGCTCCTGCAGATGCAAGGCTTTCCAACCTGAATCACCCTCGGCCCACAAAAGTGTTTGGCCTGTGATCTTACCCTCTTCATACATGCGCAAAATTTCACGCGCAGAAAAAGGACCCAGATGGTGATCGCCTCTAAAAATAAACCAGACTTTATTCATATATTAGTCCATGTTATACGCGTGATAGAATTGGGACAAGTAAACTCGCCATCTGCCTCGAGGACACATGAAAAAATTAGGCCCCCTCACAGACATCGTAAAAGCTCAACTAAGCTCCCGCAGTGAGAGCACCTTAAAAAAACTCTTCGAACGCGAAGGTGGAGGCACCCACTTTGTAGCGAGCCCAGATGATTGGGGAGTGGCCCGTAATGGGGGAAGAAGAGGAGCGCGATTTGCTCCCCAAGCAATTTTATCGGCCTTAAGAACTTTTCAAAATAACACTGCCCGTGAACTTGGAGGCCTTAAGCTTCACACTCTCGACTCTACCTTCTCTCGGCCAGATCTCTCCTTTGAACAGTTGCAATCACTCCACACCCAGAACTGGCAAAAACTCTTTAGCGAAATCTCATCTCAGACCAACTACATCCACCTGGGTGGCGGGCATGATCATATTTATCCCCTGCTCTGTGGTTATGACTCACACCTAACTTCCATCGGGGACAAACGCGGGATCACTATTTTAAATTTAGATGCCCACCTCGATACCAGAGTTGATCCCTCCCCTCATAGTGGCACTCCCTTTCGCCAATTTGCGGCCCAGACCAAACGCCCGCTACACATGATTCAATGGGGAATACACTTGAGCGCCAATTCCAAGAGCACCTGTGGTGCCCTTACTAAACCCCACCGCACAAGTCTCATCACCCTCGAAGAGACAAAGCTGATCGACAGACCTTGCGAGTATGTCCGCAAGCTTGCTGCAGATGATCACCTCATTATAAGTCTTGATTGCGACGCCATTGATGGCAGTGAGCTAGGAGCAGTCAGCGCCGTCAATCCCAGAGGACTCAGAGCTGATGATGTCTTTGGATTAGTGAGTAAACTATCTCGCGACGCCCAAATCTTGGGAGTCTATGAGTACAATCCAATTTTTGATGATCTTTCCAATTATGGCGCGCGCATGCTGGCGAAATTGATTTTGACCTTTTTAGAGCGCTAAAAACAAAAAAGCCCAATCTTACGATTGGGCTTTTTTTGAGAGACATTTGACGGAGCTCAGAAAAAATCCTTTCTTCAAAAACTCCTACACACACACGTTAAATATAGTTGCAACGGTCGTGCCAAAATTAAAGGCCATCAAACATGTATATAACTAAGTTCAAAGGGTTAAGGTGTTGCGTTTTTGACGAATGCGCTTTTTAACGCGACGAGATTTTGACATCAAAGCTGTCTGGTAAAACTTGAAAGCTTTTGAACTGCTAGATCAACCGCTTCATCGGGGTCGCTCAGTCCATACATGCGATCGAGAGCGGCCACAATCTTACGCGATTCTTTTTGCACAATATCAATTTCCACCCAAAAGGATTCCTGCCCACCTTGGTGTACCGTGATTCTCCCCTCGCGGTAGTCCTCGGGGGAAAAAGCGAGAAAGTACTCTTGAGGAAATTCTTTTGCGCTGCTCAAAAACAGACTCCTGTGGGTAAAACAATTTTTGCGGGCCCAGGGGGCGTCCTTTATACTCTTCTTATGACGAATTTCAAAATCGCGCTGCCTCTCATCTCATTTTTGCTAGGCCCCTCCGTCTTAGCGGCGCAATGTGTGTCTTTTTCACCTGGAGACTTAAAACTCAAATGGAGCGCCTATAAAACACCATTGCGCCAAGAAGTTGAAGGAGTCTTTAAAGAGGTTCGACTTAAAAAAACTTCGCCCACTAAAAGTGAGAGCGCTCAAGAGTTTAAGGCCAGGGACATCAGCGCACTTTTGTCAGAGCTAGAAATTGAGATTCCCATCGATACCCTCTCAACGGGAATCACTCAACGTGATCAAAATATTATCAAGTATATCTTCAATTCGAGGCCCATTAAGGCCAGAGTCACCAGTGTGACCAAGAACTACCTTGCCGTTGAGATCTTCATGAACCAAAAACTGGTGCGCTCTAAACTTTTTTGGGAGCACAAAAATTCTTTGCTCAAGGCCCATGGTTACATCGATTTGATCGACTTTGCCCTCTCCAAAGAGCTCGCGGCGCTGACCAAAGAGTGTTTTGCCCTTCATGAAGGTAAGACTTGGAGTGATGTGCGCCTTGATATCAGTGTCCCCACAAAGGAGTGTAGCCGATGAGTGGATGGGAGCGACTCAATGAGAGAATACAAATTTTAAAAGGTCTCAACTTCGCTCGGCGCGATCGACAGAGCGCTCTTTTGTGGCAGACGCCAAAGAGCGGTGAGCGCGTTCGCTGTAACGTACGCATCGTCGATCTAGACGAGCAGAGCGGGGAGATGGTTGTGGTCCCCGATGAGGGTGCTTGCGCGCGAGCACTCGATCCAAGACTTCCCTTCTTTATCCGTTGTTCACATCGCTCTCTGCTATTTAAATCCCGAGGAGTTTTTGAAGGGGACGCTCTGGTACTCAACCTGCCAGAGGAAATTGTCATGCGTGACAATCGACTCGATCCGCGAATTAGCTACGGCCAAGGGAGCACCCATCGCGCTCATCTTAGGAAAGTTGATCGCGGCATCATTACTCAGCATATCTTCACGCTTCCATTATATGATGTGGGACCTGGCGGCTATAGCGTCACTGTCTCTGAGCAAGAATCCAATATTTTCTATCCCGGAGACCTCGTTGTTGTTGATAAACTCGGCGAGATCATTTTCAGTGAGCCGCTGCACTCCACTTGGAAATACCTCACCCGTATGGAAGACGTGCATCCCCTGAAAGGGCGCGCTTTTAAAATGGGGTTCGAATTTGATCACAAAGTGGCCTTTGAGCTGTTGCAAACCCTGCCCTATCCAGAGTGGTAATTCCGGGCCTGCGCCTTAATTTAGTTCGAGCCAAAAGCGGCAAACTGTCTCGCCTGACTTTTGATCATGGAGAGAGTTCTCGTACTTCGCGCCCAACTTTTTGATCAGGCTCACGGAAACAGCATTGTCCTTGGAGCAAGTGATTAAGACCTGACTGAGGCGAAGTTCATTTTTAAGGTAGGGCAAAACTTGTGAGACCATCTCAAATGAGAGGCCTCTCCCTCTAAAGCGCGGGGCCAGGGCGTAGCCAATATGACCTCCGCGCGCTCGCAAATATTCATTGAGCTCATGGCGCACGTGCACTCGGCCAATGATTTCATCACCTAAAAAGCCATAGAACATCGTATTAGCAACGAAGCCGGTGGGGAGATCAACGCCTCTTTTATTGAGTGCTAAGCGCTCGAGGTGACCCGCAAAATCGATGCCCGGTGCCCAGTCAAAAGTAAACCAGGAGAGATCTTCTCCCTCCCAATCTTTAAGGGCCTTCATAAATGGGGCTTCATCACCGAGTTCTAGCTCACGTAAGATGACTTTCATCTCCCCATTATGACCCTGACAAGCTCGCTACATCAAGTGGCGAACGGCGGGAATATCAGACAGAGACTCAAACTCCCAATTGACTTCGCGGTCGGTAGTGAGCCTTTGCAGAATGATCTCAAGCATGCGCGCCGACTTTGGGTTGATATCGTGCATAAGAAGAATTGAGGCCGTCCCGCGCTGATAGTTGCGCTTAATCTTACTCAAATAGCCACTGGCACATTGCTCAGGTGTAACAGCACTCTTGGTCCAGCACTTCCAGTCAGCGTCATCATCGCGGCCACTTGAACCACCTCCCACGTTCCAATAAATGGCCCCCACATATTCAGAGAGGATGCGATTGTCATTGGCAATAGTGGCGCGCCAATCATTCCACACCCCACCTGGCGCCCTAAAGAGAAGAGCGGGAGAGGTACTTTGGTAGGGGACAATTTCACGGTGAGTTTTTAACAGCGAACCTAGAAAATCTCCCGCATGAGGATAGTCCAGCGCATGCTCATAGGTATGTGACCCAATAGAGTGGCCCTCATTATAGATTCTTCTTAAAATATGGGGATAGGTCTCGGCCTGCTTGCCCACTACAAAGAAAGTGGCGCGCACTCCGTAGCGATAAAGCACGTCGAGTACTTCAGGCGTGGTGCGAGCGTAGGGTCCATCATCGATGGTGATAAAAATTTTATGGCGGGCCACCCCTGCAATTTTCCCCGCGCGATCAAAGGGAAAGGTCTTGCCGCGAGAGAAAAGTTTATCCGGTGAGCGCTCAAGCTCGTGCATATAGAACTCGCACCCCCAAGTACTCTTGACGAAAAGTAGACTCACTAACAGACAAAATCCAGCAAAGTGCTTCATGTGCGCTCCCTCTCTTTTAAATGATCTCTATTTTTTATTTATCACCCACCCTCATGCCTGTCTGCCGGAACAAGGCTTATAAATTGCTACGACTTAAGTGGCCCAAATGAGTGATTTAATCAAATAACGCCTGACGCATAAGAGTTTGACTCCTCAAACCTAGACATTTTGAACTTATGATCAAAGTTTGGAAACGAATCGCTTAACCATCTGACTTTCTTCGGCTAAGATAGGCGTATTCCAATCTTCAAAGAATATCATTTGAATAATTACCCTTAGAAAGGAGTCTCCCTTTTATGACCTCTCGACTGTGTACCTATCTTGGCTCTTCGATTGGCAAGAAGCAGATCATGGGGGTGACCGGGCTACTACTTTGTGGCTTCTTGGTCTCACACTTGATCGGTAACTGTCTTATCTACCTTGGCCCCGAGGCTTTTAACCGTTATGCCCATACGCTGGTGAGCAATCCGCTTATCTACGTTGCAGAGGCAATTCTAGCGGCTATCTTCCTCACCCACATCGGACTTGCGGTGAAGCTGACCATTGAAAATAAAATGGCCCGCCCTGAGCGCTACCACGCTTTTAAGATGTCTGGTCATGGTGCGACTCTGGCTTCGCGTTCGATGCCGGTGACAGGTTTGATCATCCTCGCCTTCCTCATCAGCCACTTACTTCACTTTAAGTTTGGCCCGGTTTATGAGGGCGTCTACGGTGGCGTGGAAATGCGCGATCTCTACCGCACAGTTGTGGAATACTTTGCAAGCCCTGTTGCAGTTGCTTGGTATCTCTTTTGTATGGTGGCGTTAGGTCTGCACGTGAGCCACGGCTTTTGGTCGGCCTTTCAATCTATCGGACTCAATCACCCCAAGTACATGCCAACGATTAAACTTTTTTCAAAAGTCTTTGCCGTAGTCGTTGCCGGTGGTTTTGCCGCTCTACCAATCTATTGTTATTTGCTTAATGTGAGGTAATTCATATGACGATCAAAGTACTCGACGGAAAAGTCCCCGAGGGAGATGTTCGCACACTGTGGGATAACCACCGCTTCAACATGAAGCTTGTGAACCCTGCCAATAAAAGAAAATTTAATATCATCGTTGTAGGATCGGGCCTTGCTGGCGCCTCGGCGGCTGCGACCCTAGGTGAGCTCGGCTACAATGTTAAGTGTTTTTGCATTCAAGACTCTCCTCGCCGCGCTCACTCGATCGCTGCTCAAGGGGGCATCAACGCCGCTAAGAACTATCCCAATGATGGCGACTCAGTTTGGCGCTTGTTCTACGACACTGTAAAAGGTGGTGACTACCGCGCCCGTGAAGCCAACGTTTACCGCTTGGCCCAGGTATCAAACAATATCATCGATCAGTGTGCGGCCCAGGGTGTGCCCTTTGCTCGCGAGTACGGCGGCACTCTTTCAAACCGCTCTTTTGGTGGAGCTCAAGTTTCGCGTACTTTCTATGCGCGCGGACAAACCGGTCAGCAGCTTTTGCTAGGTGCCTACTCTTCTCTTATGAAAGAAGTTAATAAGGGCAAAGTAAAAATGTTCACACGCCGTGAGATGGTTGAGCTAGTTCTAGTTGAAGGTCGCGCGCGCGGGATCATCACGAGAAACCTCATCACTGGTGAGCTTGAAAAATTTGCTGCCGACGCCGTTCTTCTTTGTACTGGTGGCTACGGCAATGTCTACTTTCTCTCAACTAACGCCATGACTTCTAACGGTTCAGCTGCTTGGAAGGCCTATAGAAAGGGCGCCTACTTTGGTAACCCTTGCTACACGCAAATTCACCCGACTTGTATCCCAGTTCACGGTGAAGGCCAATCAAAGCTAACACTCATGTCTGAGTCACTTCGCAACGATGGACGCGTGTGGGTTCCCAAGAATAAAGGTGATACCAGAAAAGCCGCCGACATTCCTGAGGCCGAGCGCGACTACTACCTCGAGCGAAAATACCCCTCGTTTGGTAACCTCGTTCCGCGCGACGTCGCTAGCCGTAACGCCAAGCTCGTGGTCGATGAAGGCCGTGGCGTGGGCTCAACAGGTGTGGCCGTCTTTCTCGACTTTAGAGATGCTATTAAGCGCGATGGCGAAGATGTTATCCGTGAAAAATACGGCAACCTCTTTGATATGTATGAGCGCATCACTGACGAGAACCCCTACGTCGTGCCCATGAGAATTTATCCTGCGGTTCACTACACAATGGGTGGCCTGTGGGTTGACTACAATCTCATGACCAATATTCCCGGACTTTTTGCTCTGGGAGAGGCCAACTTCTCCGACCACGGAGCGAACCGCCTAGGTGCTTCGGCCCTCATGCAAGGTCTGGCCGATGGTTACTTCGTTATCCCCTACACGCTAGGTAACTACATTGCCGGCGAAGGTTTGATGACTAACAAGGTTGATGAGAATCACCCTGAATTTGAAAAGGCCATGAAAACGGCAAAAGATCGTTTTGATCGCTTAACTTCTATCAATGGAACTCGCTCTGTGGATACTTTCCACAAAGAACTTGGCCGCATTATGTGGGAATATGTGGGAATGGAGAGAAATGAAGAAGGTCTCAAGAAGGCCATCTCAGAAATCAAAGCTCTTCGCCATGACTTTTGGAGAGATGTGAAAGTCCTCGGCTCAGCCGATGGCATTAACATCGAACTCGAGAAGGCCAACCGCGTGGCCGACTTCCTCGAACTGGGTGAACTCATGGCCCGCGACGCTCTCGAGCGCCGTGAGAGTTGTGGCGGTCACTTTAGAGCGGAGTCGCAAACACCTGAAAACGAAGCTAAGAGAGATGACGAGAATTTTGCTCACGTTGCGGCGTGGGAATACACGGGAGACGAGCAGGAGCCGATCAGAAATATCGAGCACCTCAGCTTCCCCAACGTTCCGCTCTCACAAAGAAGTTATAAATAAGAGGTTGATATGAGTGATAATAATACAATGAAACTCAACTTAAAAATCTGGCGTCAGCCAAACAAAGAGTCCAAAGGTAAAATGGTGGACTACACTCTCGATGGCGTCTCTCCAGATATGTCATTTCTTGAAATGATGGATCTTCTCAATGAGAAACTCATTGCTGAGGGTGCAGATCCAGTGACATTTGATCACGACTGTCGCGAAGGTATTTGCGGCATGTGCTCGATGATGATCAACGGTCAGGCCCACGGGCCTGAGCGCGAGACGACTACGTGTCAGCTTCATATGAGAAAGTACAAAGACGGCGATACAATCGTGATTGAGCCCTGGAGGGCCCGTGCTTTCCCAGTACTCAAAGACTTGATGGTTGATCGCACGGCATTTGATGACATCATTGCGGCCGGTGGTTACGTCAATGTAAACACTGGTAACGCTCAAGATGCCAACGCCATTCTCGTTCCAAAGGAAGCAGCTGATCTTGCGATGGACGCTGCCGCTTGTATTGGATGTGGGGCGTGTGTGGCGGCCTGTAAGAATGCCTCTGCCATGCTCTTTGTCTCTGCTAAAGTTTCTCAACTTGCCTTGCTTCCACAAGGTCAAGCCGAGGCCAAAGAGCGCGTGCAATCAATGGTCGCTAAAATGGATGATCTTGGCTTTGGTAACTGTACAAACGAGTACGAGTGTATGGTCGCTTGCCCCAAAGGCATTGATGTTGAAAATATCGCTCGCCTCAATCGTGAGTACCTGACTTCCACAATTACTAAGCGCTAAATACTCATTGGCCACTCACTATGATTTATATTGAGTGGCCAATTTCTTTGCCTCTGTGTTTCTAAATTTTTCTTAGGTTCCTCCACAAAAATCACTTTCATGCGAGTAAAAAAGAAAGTTGCGTTAGCAATTCGCCGCAATTTGCTTTAAAAATACTGTATGAAGCAGAAAGTTCTTAACTTCCAAGGCTATGATCTATCCTACCTTGATAATGAAAAAGAGAGTGCCTACACACTCGTTTTTCTTCACGGCAACTCTGCCCGCAAAGAGTCTTTCATTAAGCAATTTGAGTCACCAAAACTTGCGAGCTTTAGAATGCTTGCCCTCGACCTACCCGGGCACGGCCAGTCTCAAGTTGACCAGAGCTCTCTTAAAGGCCCTCAAATTTTTAGTTATGATTTTTACTGCCAAATATTTGCCGAATTTCTGCGTGAGCTCGCCCTCAATCAAGTGATTGCCATCGGCCACTCACTTGGTGGCCACATCGCAATTGGGGCCAGCTCGCACTTTAACTATAGCGCAGTAGTGTTGTCACAAACCCCCCCGCTAGAAGAGATTTCTGACTCAATCAGCGGCTTTAACCATGAGCTTGGAATTCTTGAGACGCTCTATAACCCCCAGGCGCAGGCAAATGAAATTCAGGCCGTCATTGAAAATTTTACGACTAGCGATGAACTTAGATCAGAGCTTCACTCCTCGTGGTCACAAACGGACCCGCAATTTCGAATCAACTTTAGCACCTCCTTGGGTGCTCCCAACTTTGTTCCCAAGGAAGTCAGTAAGCTTTGCGCCCTATCAGTCCCATGGCTCATTCTGGAGGCCAAAAACGACCGTGCCATTAACCACAACTACTTTCTAGAGCGCGAACTTTTAAAAAATCATATGATCGAGCTCACTGGTCAAACTCACTTCCCTCATTTTGAAGACTATGAGTCCTACAATAATGAGCTCGCAAAATTTCTCGCTAAACTTCCCTAGTAATTTCCTAGGCACAGAACACTTCCGTAGGAATCATCACTACCAATTGTGACATGGTAGAGACCACCGCCGACCCAGTCGTAGGTTGGCTCAACCGACTTACCTTCAAGGGCGGAGGGAGTCTTAAAGGCCCTGAGCGTAAAGAGGGTGTTATTAGCGATATCATCTTTAATCTCAATCATCAGATGAGCGGCGTCACCATAGAGCCCCGTAAGCGTGATATCGCTGACATCACTTCCATTATGCTCGAAGAAGTTCACTGCATAGCCAGCACTAGAATAGGTGCCACCAATGGCCACATTGCCTCCCTCACAACTCCAAGTTCCACTTGCCCAGGCCCCAGCACTGAAAGTGAAAGTTGTAATGGTGAGAAAAATAAGACTTAAAATTTTCATGAATCCTCCGTGGATTTTAGATTTAAAGATAGGCAGATTATTTTCCACGGAGTGTTTTTAAGTAAATGCTCATCCCCCCACGTTCAATAGTCGTTCATTGAACGAGAAGGGATTAAATGGATGACCACATTGGTTTTTAAAGTTTTATAAACTCTTCAGAAACTGGACTAATTCACCGCGCTCGTGAGCACTCAACTTTAGAAAGCTCTCTTTGGCCGTTTGAGCTTCCCCACCGTGCCACAGAATCGCCTCCTCAAGCGAGCGCGCTCTACCGTCATGGAGGTAGCGAGTGTGGCCGTTGACGGTTTCAACGAGTCCAAGTCCCCAAAGGGGTGGAGTTCTCCACTCTCTGGTACTGGCGCCCTCTTCATTTAAATAGTCTTGCACGTCATCAGCGAGCGCATCACCCATGTCATGCAGAAGAAAGTCTGAATAGGGATAAATCGTTTGATTTTCTAAAATAGTGAGACTTGCCTGCGCTGTCGTTTGATAACTTGGATGATGACAGCTCGTGCACTTCATTTGATAGAAGTGTTCACGTCCCTTTTTCACACTTGGATCATTAAAATGACGACGCTTAGGCACAGCAAGTAGCTGTGTATAAATTGTGACCTTATTTAAAACATCATCAGAAATGTCGGCTTCGGTCATGGTATTTTGACAATCCACTTGAATGTAGGTGCATTCTTCTTTTGGAAAAAGTGAGCTCGTGATGCCAATGTCGCCATTAAATGCCGCCGCATTTTGTTCGATCAATGTTGCTTTTCCGGCCTTGTGTCCAAAGCGTCCAAGCGCCTTGTCGCCCAGGACCAGCGAATTGACCAAGTTAGGACGACCAGAGATGCCATCACCATCAAGATCATCGGGGTCTGCCTGAGCAAGAATATCATCTGCCGCAATGGCCTCAATTAACCCTAGACCTACCATATGGGGAGCGACTCGCGGCGAAGCAATCGTTTCAGCTCCCAAGGGGCCATAGGCGAGATTAGTAAATTCGTATTGAGGGGCCGCTAATTCGTAGCTCTGTCCATCGGCAAATTGGCCGCTTATTTTCTTAAACTTAACGCGAACTTCGCCCTCACCGGGCACGCCTTGAATTCCGACGGGCTGAAATTGGCCACCGTATTCTGGGTGAGGCGCCACTTGATGAAATTGATTTTTCACACGCAATCTAAAAAGTAGTGAAATGTCCACGACTCCCGCTTCATCAGGCAGCCCTCGCCCTCGCCCATCTAGTAGATGGCAAGAAGAACATGAGACAGCATTATAAATTGGGCCCAGGCCGTCTCGGATCAGAGTTGAACTCGGAGATGTCACCCAAGCGGTTTTAAAAAAGCTATTGCCAACGACGAAGTCTCTTCTTAGCGATCCTCTCGTTCCACTCATGGGGTGAGAAAAGGCATTCGTCGAAAAATCTGAGGTTGAACCCGTTCCACCTGGAAGTTCTTCTGAAACTAAAAGCGCAGGGACTTCTCCCTGCGCATTTAACGTCAGACAAAGCATGAGAATTTGAAGGAGCTCTCTAGTCGCTTTCAATGACATATCCTTTTAAAAAAATTAGAAATCTACTGCACTTCCAAGAAGCTTAGAGAGCTCCGTGAGCTCCACTGCCAGCTGCTCAAGAGATTCCACACTTGAGAGAATGACTTTTCTTCCTTCTGTATCAGTAATCGCTTGATCAAATGGAACTGGAATACTCGCTAGTAGCGCGTGAGTTCTTTTGAGGCTCGCCTTTACATTGGCCACTTCAATGGTGTCTGCAACTTCTGGAAGATCTAGGATTCCTGTGGCAGCGAGTACGTTTTCAATGCCCCAGTAATTCCACTGAATATCCATGTGGGTCATATCAGAAAAGCAAGAATGCTCATCTTCTTGTCCCATTGTATCGTAGGCCACGTACATTCTCTCACCAGAGAGTTCATCTCCGGCCATAAAGATGAGACCAGTGAGAATATTTTTAATCGACTCGGCTGCTGTTTGGGCCTCAAATGAGACGCGAAAGTTATTTGAGCGGCTATAGTCCCAAGCATTAACTAGACCGGCCAGATCATCAATTAGGAGTTCAGTCACGATTGAGAGATACTGCGCTCTTCTGTGGGCATTTTTCCCCACCCCAGGGACAAAGTCCTCAAACGAACGTTGACCAGGACCACCCGCAAAGAGGTCTTGCCCCCAAAGAAGAAATTCAATTGCATGATAGCCAGTTGAAATATTTTTTTCGCCATCGAGTTCGTTAAGAGAGATCAAAAGTTCAGTGTCAATCACTGGGTAGTTTACAGTGTCGTTGATGATCCCTGAGTTTGGAGCGCCAACGACGTAGTCGATATAATTTTCGTCAAGTGGCCAAGCATTGAGTTGCCCCTCTGGGCCACCATCCATATCAATTGGGCCATTATAAAAGCGAAAAACTTCTGTTTGCCCATAGCTCTCACGTGCATATTTCCAAGCGTCTTTGGCCACTTCTTGAGTGATCAAGCTGGGGTTGGCAATAAAGTTATCAATGGCCGCTTTCATGGCCACAGCACGGGTGTAGCTCTCTTTGTATGAGTCATAAACATGTTTACTATAATTTTGTACTGCCCTCTCTTTGGTCACAGCAAATGAGGCCAGAGGTAGCGCGGCGATCGCCAGGGCGATAAGTCGCTTGGTCATCTTCATAGGATCTCCTATTATGATTAAGATTGATTATCAGAACATGTGTTTGATAACACAAACAATCACCATAGGTCCAGCCCCTCTAAATACTTCAAGAGACTACCAACAATTTGAAATTAAAGGATTTTGGTCAAAAAGATGAGAAAATTGCCCTTACCGGGACACGCGGTCGTAGAGGAACATGCAATAATTTTCGGCCCCTTTTTGGCAGCGATCAAAGGCATCGCGCAGGGCCACTCTATCGGCGGGATCATCATATTTTGCAAAGGCGGCCTGAAAGCAAGACTTAGGCGCTTTGGTTGCCAAGCAATCTTCGCGGTAAATGGCCACTGCTCTTTGTATTTGACCAACGCGATCAAAGAGTTGAGCCGCGGCCAGGCAGCCCTCGCGACTTTTAAACTGGCAAGCGTCGACGTAGAGCTTGAGTGCTAGATTACTGAGGCCGTGACCTGCCAACAATTCTCCCGCTTGAAAGCATTCTTGTCCCTGCTCACAAATTTTTGCGCCAGTTGCAAAGTCAATCGCTCTAAGAACTTCTTCATGGACACTTGAATTCTCAAGCACGCTATGCACTTTACTTAGAGAAGCCTCATCAATAGGCAGCTCTTTACCCTTGAGATAGCCAAGCGCTTGATCGAGGCAATACTCTTGATTGCCGCCACGGCAGGCCCAGTCTAGGAGGCGATTCTCACTAAGATTGCCGGCCCCTGTTTGATGTAATTTAAGACAGGCATCAAAATCTCCCGCTTCGCACTTGTCTTTCATCTGCCCATGGGCCTTGCCGGTGAGGGCCTTTTTTTCAAGCATGCCTAATGCTTCAACTCTCTCTTTATTGCCTCTGAGCATCTCGATAAAGATTAAGCGCTGACAACTTGAAGCATCCCCTTGATGGCAGGTTCGCTCGTACTCTGAAATATTAATTAGGGAATAGGTCCAAAAAACTAAGGCGAGAAAGAGTAAGGTCAGCACCAGGCCCTTGATTTGCCTTGCCCACTTATTTGGTGACTTTTTAACTTGATGATTTCTTAGCGCTTCATGATAGCTCTCAAAGCCGGCGTCAGATTGCAAAAGAGAGTTGCTACGACCCAATCCTCTCAGATGCTCCATCACTGCAGACTTCACTTTGGGATCAAAGTCACATTGCTCGATAAAGCGCAAGGCTTCATCAATGAGTCCCTCCGGAATTTCGCTTTCATATTCGATCAAATCTGCGCGCTTAAAGCCCACCGCCTTCTCACTGGGATCGTGCTTGACTCGCCCAAAGCGCAGCATCTTATCAACTCCTCCACTGAGATGGGCGCCGCGGGTGTTGTACTCAAAATAGAGAATATTTTTTTCGTTAAAAACGATGGAGAAGTCCTCCTGAGCGCCACGAAACCAAAAGCCGTACTCTCCGGGCATAAGATTTAATTTGGAAGAGTCGACTTTCTCAATCATGATGGCTTCCTAGCAAGGTTGACGGAATCATTAGGATACACGAGTTTTTATTTTGTCTCTTTTCGCGGCGTTCCTTAACTCCCTCTCCCCTAAAGGAGAGAATGCGCCAGTACGGAGACAATCAATGCTACTTTTCTTTGACGACACCTCAGCGGCTTTTCTCGCGCGAGTCAAAGCACTCGCCTTTCAAATCCTAAACCAGACCTTTCGCGTTCAAACGCGAAGGGAGCGCTTTGAATTCGCTGGAATGCTGATCCCGCTTGAATTTGTGGTCTTTGAAGGAGAGAGCAAGCTAGGTTTTTTTGATAGCTCTTGCTATCGACTGGGAATTAATAAAAAACTCATGCTCTCAAGCAGTGAGAGTGTTCTCAAAGACATCATTGCCCACGAGCTCGCCCACCTCTTCACTTTTTTGCATC
This sequence comes from Bacteriovoracaceae bacterium, assembly GCA_048264885.1. GTDB lineage: Bacteria > Bdellovibrionota > Bacteriovoracia > Bacteriovoracales > Bacteriovoracaceae > JBLWXV01. Next base: position 18,121 of record JBLXCO010000002.1, on the reverse strand, counting down.
ATGGCCCAAACACTTCCCCCCATGGCGCTGAATTCAAATCCGTCTGCGCTCGCTATGGACTGGCCCCAGAAGTGGCGCGGGCGACCTTAAATTTTAGTGCGGCCATCGAGCAAGAAGAAGTAATGAGCGAGAGTGTGGCACTTCAAAGTGAGCGCATCATCTCAAAAGTTAAAAAGCTCCTAAGTCTCGCCTCCAGTAGTAACCAACACGAGTCAGAGCTCGCAACCCTCAAGGCCAATCAAATGCTTAGAGACTACAATCTCTCTAAGCTCAGTCTTGAGCAAAAACAAGCTCCAACCTACCTCAAGCGCGTTCTCACGGCGGCCAAAAGAAGCGCTAAGCTTCAGGCCATTTATGAAATCCTCACGACTTTTCACGTATGTGTGGTGTTTAATCAAGGCAGAGGTCGCTGCGCCCTGGAAGTCTGTGGCGATCGCACCAATGTGGAGCTGGCCGAATATGTGGCCGCTTTTTTAGATGTTGAACTTGATCGCAGTTGGAAAGATGCCAAGAGACATAATCCTGAGCTCTCAGGTGCACTGGCCAAAAACTCTTTTTTTAGAGGCCTTGCCAAAGGCTACCTCGCCAAACATCAAAAACTCACCACCTCACAAAAAGAAGCACCTAGCACGCGAGAGCTCACCCTCCTAAAAAAAGACCTCGAGCTCCACACTGCCCGCGCCTTCCCAAGACTCTCAAAAGTGAGTTCTCGCCCCACCCGCGAACATAGCTCTTCTCACCAAACAGGAATGAAGGCCGGATCAAAACTCTCCATCCGCGCCGGGCTTAAAAATACAGCGGGCGCCACGAAGCTGCTTGGAAATTAGGAGTAAGTGATGAAACCAAAAGAATTAGAAGCACTCTTTAAAAGCATTAATAAATTAGATGATCACTTGGGACTAGAGCTCAGTGTGAGCGAGCAAGGACAAACCGAGTACCGCTTAAAAATTCATCAGGACCTCATGAGCTCTCCCGCTGCAGTTCACGGTGGCGCGATCTCAGCGATGATGGACGCCACTTTAGGAATTCAAGTACTCTGTCATGCAGCGACTTCAGATCTACTATGTTCGACAGTGGAGTTTAAAATCAACTTCCTCTCGGGCGCGGCGCTTGGTGAGACACTCATTGGACGCGCGAAGCTTGACTACACTGGCAAGAGACTAGTTGTTGCCAGTGCTGATATCATTGAAGAAAAAACAAATCGAATTGTGGCCAAGGGACTCGGAACCTTTAATCTCTATCCCATGAATAAGAGAGAGGACGTCGAATCAAAGGCCCGCGCGGAGAATCCCTCATGGTCGTAAATCTTAAACATGCTCGAATTGCTTGCGCTCTACTTTTTATCGCTGTGGCCTTGGGTGCTTTTGGGGCCCATGGACTCAAAGATAAAATCACTCCGCTCGCTCTGGAAACTTGGAAGACGGGCAACCTCTATCACTTCATTCACGCCGGCGCACTTTTTGTCAGTGCCCTGGTTCCTCTCAAGAGCGCGTGGGCGCCAAGACTCTTACTCCTAGGAATCATTATTTTTAGCGGTTGCTGTTATCTCTACGCGCTGACGGGAATCAAAACCTTTGGGCTTATCGTCCCTATCGGCGGACTCAGTTTCTTGGCGGCCTGGCTTAAATTGGGCCTAGACCTCAAGAAAATTCAATGAGACTTATGCCCCTCTAAACTATGAAAATCTGGGGTGAATACTAAGATTTCTTAAATTGAAATCAACAACTTCTCCTGAGATCCGATAAGAAATCTAAAGGTCGCTTATAATCATCAAGCACACTCAATTCAAGGTTTAGGGGAATTTCATGTTACCACTTAAAAGCATTATCACTGCTTCAAGTATCACCTTTAAGGCCTTCAACTATGACGTCATCATGTCAAAGAATAAGAGCAATCTTTGGCATTTTTCAGCGGTCTGCCCCTCTGGGGGAAAGAAGTATATTATCTACTGCACGCCCGAATTTCAGAAAGTCAGAAAGCTCATCCAAATTGCTCTCAAAAAGTGTCCCAAAGACAGTAAATTAGTTGTGATCTCTGCGACTCACGATCAAACCGATTGGCTCGAGGCCCAGGCCGAAGGCTACGCACTTATTGATTTAAAGACACTTAAAGACTATGGCACGGCCGTGATCGAGGCCAAGCAAAAAGAAGGCATTCAGCACATCGCTCGCGCTGCCTAAGCCCTCCTAGACGAACTTCTTATCTGGTCCATGTAGCCACTTGTGCTGCTGACCAATGACGCGAAAATAAGCGCCATTTTGCTCGTTCCAAACGATGGCATTTTCAAAGCGAGAAAGCGGAAATTCTTCGCCAGGGTTATAGGCAGGGGTAAGTACCCAAGGAAAATTCATATCACACTCACCGGCAGCAAGCGTCTCGCGTGCACTGAGGACCGATCTAAAATCTTCTTCATCTTGAACCACCGACTTCACTTGAAAACGCCCAGGATAGTGAGCGCTCATTTTCTCAATGAGAGAGAGGTTGGCGCGAACTCCAGTGGAGGGAGTTTTAAAATCAAAAGAGATGTAGTCGATGATATCGAAAATTTCGTGCACGATACGCGTGCCAGCGGCTTCAATATTCACAAAGAAGCCCTTGCGCTTTAAGATTTTAGCAAGCTCTAAAACCGCAGGAACATTTTTGGGGTGCAGAGGGTCGCCACCAGTAATGGAGACGCGTCTAATTGAGCCTTGATAGCTCTGCTCGTGAACTTCGGCGAGTATTTCTTCAACGCTCATCTCCGGCACGCCAGAAAAGTCCCAGGTGTCTTTGCTATCGCAATTGAGGCAACCAATAGTACAGCCTTGAAAGCGCACGAAGACCTGAGGCGTGCCGATAAAGACGCCCTCACCCTCGGTGGCCCGATAAATACCATTGATCAAAAACCTGCTCACAAAGCTTTCCTCTAGTGCTGGGAGGTATCGCCTTATAGCATAATCTCTGTCCTAGTGCAGCCCCCCGCAGCGTTTTTTACTTGGGATGTGGCCTTATTTTGTGATTTTAAGTGTCTATTGCCCCCTCCCATGGTACTTAGCCCCCATGCATCCGATTAAAAAACTCTATAACCACGCGGCCAAGCACCAAGGGGATATTCGCCAAGGTGTTGTCTTTTCCACCCTTAATAAGATCTTTGATCTCGCCCCACCCCTACTCATTGGTTTGTCGGTGGATATTGTGGTCAAAAAAGATGGCGGCTTACTGGCCGAATGGACCGGCGTCACTTCAGTCATGGGTCAGCTGGCCATAGTAGCTGTACTGACACTTTTGATTTGGGCGCTCGAATCGGTCTTTGAATATCTCTTGGGCGTCAAGTGGCGCACGCTGGCCCAAAATATGCAGCACGACCTAAGACTTGAGACCTACGCTCACGTGCAAAAACTTGAGCTCGCCTACTTTGAAGACCGCTCAACGGGAAATCTCGTCTCCATCATGAATGACGATATCAACCAGCTCGAGCGCTTTCTCGATACTGGCGCCAATGACCTGATCCAAGTGGCCACAACTGTGGTCGTCATCGGGGGCATCTTCTTCTATCTCTCGCCCATGGTCGCAGCGCTGAGCTTTCTGCCCATTCCCCTGATTCTCTGGGGTAGTTTTATGTATCAGCGCAAGATTGAGCCACGTTACGCCAACGTCAGAAGCGAAGTGGGAATATTAAATGGAATTCTCTCAGGCAATCTCTCCGGCATTGCCACGGTCAAAAGCTACAATGCTGAACAATATGAAATTGGCCGCATTCACGAGCAGAGTCTAAATTATGCACGCGCCAACGAGTCGGCGATTAAACTCTCCTCAAGCTTTAGTCCCCTCATTCGCATGGCCGTTCTCATGGGCTTTTTGGCCACGTTACTGCTGGGAGGGCACTTCACAACAACTGGCGCCCTCGAGGTAGGCTCTTTTTCAGTCATGGTTTTTATGACTCAAAGACTCTTGTGGCCACTCACTCGTCTTGGAGCAACTTTTGATCAATATCAGCGTGCCATGGCCAGTATCAATCGCATCTTCTCCCTGCTTCACACACCTATTCAAATTAATGACGGTCCGCTCGCGGTGGAAGATCACAGTTTTGAAAAATCACTGGCCTTTAAAAATGTAGATTTTCGCTACCAAACTGGCCCCCAAGTTTTAAAAAATATTAACCTCGAAGTTCCCAAGGGAAAAACGGTGGCCATTGTCGGCGCAACGGGCTCGGGAAAGTCGACCTTGATCAAACTGCTGCTGCGTTTTTATGACCCCACTGCAGGCGCGATTGAAGTCGATGGTCGACCACTAACCAAAATGCGCATGCATGAACTTAGAAGCCTTATTAGCTATGTCGGCCAAGATACCTACCTCTTTCATGGAAGCGTGAAAGAAAATATCGCCTACGGCTCTTTTAACGCCTCTGAAGCACAGATCATTGAGGCCGCCAAGGCCAGTGAGGCCCACGATTTTATCATGGGTCTTGAGCAGGGATATGACACTATCGTTGGCGAGCGAGGACAAAAACTCTCAGGTGGACAGCGCCAGCGCCTCTCGCTTGCACGCGCCATTCTAAAAGATGCACCCATCTTTCTCTTTGATGAAGCGACCAGTGCGGTTGATAACGAAACGGAAGCGGCCATCCAGCGCTCACTATTGCGCTTAATGAAGACCAAGACTTCTTTTGCCATTGCCCATCGCCTCAGTACCATCGTGGGCGCTGACGTGATTTACGTTATGGATAAGGGACAAATTGTGGAGGCCGGAACTCACCACCAACTCCTCGAGCGCCAAGGACTTTACGCCAAGCTCTGGAGCGTTCAGTCCGGGCGCAATATGGAAGAGCACGTTCTGTCATGAATGTGAATCAGTGCTACCAAGAGATTCTAGAGAAGCTCAAGCGCGGCGAGCGGCCGCTGGTAAAGCTTAGCGGCCAAGAGCTCCTAAGCCTTAAAGAGCATTGGCAAAAGGCAAAGTCCAATCAGGATTTAGCTGAAGTTCATAAAGTTCTTTGCGTGCTCGATAACACTCAAAGTTTCAGTGGGCTCTTTGATGAACTCATCATCGAAACTCTGGCCCAAAATAGCGATGATGAAACGCTGATCTTCACGCTCTCAGTGGCCACCAAACATATCTTAGCCTATCGCATGCGCGCCGGGGACCCAGTGCCTGGAGATTTCGTTGATGCTCTAGGTTCTTTGCTCGCTGATAAAAACCCTGAAGTCCTCGAGTGGACACTTCGAACAATAGCCGAGCTTGGTCGCCAGGCAAGAAAGTTGCGCCCCCTTATTCTGGAACACCGCCCAGGATTCTCGGCCATTTTCAATGTCCATAAACGCCACGCACAGGAAATTGTGGACCTCATTCTGCGCACGACATTAGGCCCCTAGTTCCCCCGCTGGAATCAACCTCAAAGACGCGTTATACTAATGCCATGAGTAAGCAAGCAAATGAATGGCTCGAAAAAATTTCTACCCTGCAAAACGCCGCGGGAAAGTCGCTGCTGCACCTGGATGGCAGAGAAGATATCAGTGTTTCTTTGCGCGCAGATAAGTTGGTAACACCTGGAATGTTTAAGCCCGATCCCTTAATCCCCGGAGGCTTTCTCGCCCACCCGGTGACTCTTGCGGCGCTCAAAAAAGATATCTTTGCCGTGGGTGATGAACTCTTTAGCGACCTTGAACAAATCATCAACTGCGAGGGCTGTAAAAGAGAAGTCGATAAACAATTTTGGCACTTCTGTCCCCACTGTGAATCTCCATTTAAATCCTAACCAAAGCCCAATAACTCTTAAACTTTTTTAAGAAACACACCACATTACTGTCACCTTTTGTAAGAACAAATTGTTTTACGAACGCTGTGGTTCATAAGTATTTTCAAAAAACATTTTTTAATGTGTCACGGTTTGTAGGAACTGGAGTCTACTCAAACTTACGGATGAGTTAAGCGTGATGGAAAAAACGGTGTCGCATCTAAAGCAGTGATGCTAAGGATGGGCAGCGAAAAAATGATGTTTTCGGACACCACCACACACACGCAAATAAACAGGAGTCGCGGAAGTATGGGATCGAAGAAAAAGAGCACTGAAGCCGTTACTGAAGAAACAACCCCGGCAGTAAGCACTGCTAAAACAACTAGAGAGAATGATTATCTGACAGATGATCAAATCGACACTCTCAAGAATGTGTTGCTCGCTGAGAAAGAGCGCATTCTCAACAAAGACCATGACCCGCAACGCTATTCACTCGACAAAAATGAACTCGCCGACCCTCTTGATGAAGCAAGCATCAACATTCAAGCGTCACAAGAGCTTCGTTTTAGAAATCGTGAAAGCTTCTACCTAAAGAAAATCAACAAGAGCCTCTCCGGAATCGAACGTGGCGAATACGGTCTGTGCGAAGACTGTGGTGTTGAGATCGGGTTTGAGCGTCTCATGGCACGCCCAACTGCTGAACTTTGTATTACGTGCAAAGAAGAAGCTGAGTTTAACGAGAAGAATAATTTCTTTGCCAAGAAATCAAAGTCTCTCGGTAAAACTCTACAAGAACTCGCCAATAGATAATTTCATGCGCCTCTCTTGTTTTGCTTAGTTCAAGGCAGGAGAGGCGATTCTCGCTCGTTCTAACTTATGTTCTAACTTAAAAGATGATAAGCAATGAATGAGCCCACATAAGCAAGCACCCCCATATAGCTAAACATAATAAGTGGCGTCTTCCAGCCCCCGGTCTCTTTCTTAAGAACGGCAAGAGTGCTCGTGCACTGAAGCGCAAAGACAAAGAAGATTAAAATCGACCAGGCCACGGCCAAGCTAAAGGCAGGCCTGCCAGTCACCGGATTAATTTCACTTTTAAGACGATCCCTCAGACCGCTGGACTCTTCATCCACATCTCCAAGAGCGTAAATCGTTCCCATAGTCGAGACAAATAGCTCGCGCGCTCCCATGGCAACCAAGAGGCCAACCCCTATTTTCCAATCCATACCCAACGGCCCAAGTGCAGGCTCGATCGCTCGCCCCATGGTCCCAAGAACCGAATGCTCAAGTCTATAGGAGGCTTGCTGCTCTGGTGACATCCCCGCCACAAACTCATCTTTAGGCGCGGGATAGCTAGAAGCAAACCAAATGAGAATGGAGAGCCCGAGAATAACGGTGCCCGCCTTTTTTAAAAACACCTTTCCTTTTACGTAAGCATTTTTAAAAGCAATCTTTAAGTGCGGAAGTTGATAGAGGGGAAGATCGATAATGAAGTTGCTGGACTCACCTTTGAAATAAGTCAGTCTAAAAACTTTGGCCATCACAAGTGCAAAGAAACTTCCCAAAAAGTAGAGAAAGAAAAAACTCAACGCTTGAGCATTGAAAATTCCCAGCACGGTTTTTTCGGGCACAAATGTTCCGATGAGTAAAATATAAACTGGAAGTCTGGCACTGCAAGTAATCAAGGGAATGGTCATGAGCGTGGCCATACGCTCTTTATTATCTGGAATCGTTCGCGTGGCCATGATTCCAGGAATGGAGCAAGCAAAGCCTGAGATATAGGGTAAGAAGGCCTTGCCGTTAAGACCAAAACTTCCCATCACTTTATCTGTCACCACGGCGGCGCGGGCAATATAGCCCGATTGCTCAAGTAAACTGAGCAAAAAGAAGAGAATGACAATTTGGGGCAGAAAAATCACCACTCCCCCAACCCCAGCAATCACACCATCCACGATGAGACTGTTGATGGCCCCTTCAGGCATCACTCCCGCCAGGTAACTGCCGAGTGCGGCCACTTGTCCATCGATAAAGTCCATGAACGGTGCTGACCAGGTGTAGATGGAGTGAAAGATCAGATAGAAAATACCCACGAAAATAATCGAGCCCCAAAAGGGATGGACTAAAATGCGATCAAGTTTATGAGTGAGTGCTGACTGCTTGGGGTCCACACTTAAGACCTCGCGGATCATCTCACGGGCTTGCTGGTGCAGCGACCTTACGCGCTGGTGAATTTCGTCTTGATTAAGCTGAGTTAGCTTTTCCTTGGGAACCTGCAAAGTGGTCAAGTCAATTGAACCGGGGCCAATGAGAAATTCTCCAGTGGGCTCGATGGGATCATGAAAAAGATGTTCGCGTAAAAACTGGTCGAGCTCCTGTGGTGAATCATGTTTGGCCGAAGTAGAAATCACGCTCAGGCCACTTAAAGTGCGTAACATTTCGCGCTGATGAGGGCCAATTTGTTTTTTATCGTCTTTATTAATGATGAGAACGAGGCGCTCCCCCACAACTTCTTTGAGCGCTAGAGCAAGCGAGAGCGAAGCTTCAAAGCGGTGCAGGTCGAGCACGAGTGCTACCAAGTGATAGTCAGTTGACTTAGGTCCGAGCTTTAAAAGAGCGTTGGTTGTGACGGCCTCATCAAGACTGGTGGGGATGAGATTGTAGATCCCCGGTAGGTCAATGATTCGTACTTTCTGCTCATGTCTTGAATTACTGAGCAAGTCCGCGGCCGCACTATCAACAGTGACCCCAGCATAGTTAGAAACCTTTCGAAACTGTCCAGAGAGAAGATTATAGATTGTCGACTTACCAGAGTTAGGGAAACCCACGAGAAGAATTGATTGCACGGCCTTGTCCTTTTGAGCGAGCAGTCTCTCTAGCGCAGAAGTGTCACCCGAATTTGCCCGGCATGATCGCGCCTGAGCGCCAAAAAAGAGCCACTCGAGTGCTTAAGAGAAATGGGCCCTTTAAACAGAGCGCGCCCAGTGATCTCTAAAACATCTCCAGGTAAAATTCCCAGCGAGAGAAGCTTTAATTGAGTGTGTTCATCGGCTTCAATTGAGTCAATCTGCACTTGTTGCCCAACCTGGGCCTCTGAGAGCTTAAATAGATCCACAACCTACTCCTAAGAGTTTAAGTAGAGAGAGAGGTTAATTCTATTTTGAAGATTTTTGTTTGATAAAGCAAACAAATGATGGCTTGGGCTTAATTGATATTAATCAAGGTTTGTGAGTTTTCAAGAAGTTAGCGTGTATCAAGAGGCCTTGGATTGAATCGAGTCTCCCAGCATTTTTTCTAAAGCGACCAGGACTTGTGAATCAAACTTGCCAACGTCTGCTCTCATCGTCTTGAGCGCATCAAGAGGTGTGAAGGCATCTCGAAAAGGTCTTTTGGTCAAAAGAGCACAAAAAGTATCGGCCACGGCCACAATACGTGCGGGAAAGTAAATCTGATTAATCTTGAGGTTGTTGGGATAACCTGCACCATTAGGCTGTTCATGATGTTGGAGAATAATCGTCAGCACTTCGGGGGGAATCTCGAGGTGATCAACTTTTCTCTTTCCAAGTTCAGGGTGGGCCTTCATCTCTTTCCACTGCGCCGGTGTGAGATCAGTAACCATCTCGGGATCGTAGTCCAAAAGAGCGATGCCCACATCGTGCAAGAAAGCACCCAGTCCAATAATCTGCAACAGTTTTTGATTTTCAATTTCAAGATTTCTCGCCAAGAGAATCGAGAAAATGCTCGTCATCACCGAGTGCTTAACAGCATGGGGGTGATGGGACAGCAGGCTCAACACTCGAATAAAGGACTTGGGATCTTTATTGAGAACATCCACACATCCTTTGACGACGTTGCCGCAATTAGAGAGCTGCTCTTGATCAATTTGCATTGTATTAGCGAGATCAATCGCCGTCGCAATTACAAGCTCACGCAGCATATGGGTGAGCTCGTCAGGCTTGGCGCCATCAAGATTTTTAAAAATCCGCTCACTCACTACATCAAGTGCTTTTAAGTAAGTCTTATACCCTTCACTATCAACATAGAAATATTTAACTCCCTTTTCTTGATAGCGAAGCACGCGCTCTTCATCGACCACTTCGCCTTTGCGAAAGATCTTTGTGTAGTGGCGATCACTGCGTTTAATATAAATGTCAAAAGGAATGCCTTTCTTAAACTTGCGCACAAAGAAAAGGTCGATATTGATGAATGTAGAATCAATCGTGACTACCATATGTAGTCTTATCGGCAACTTGCGAATATTTCCTAAAATTAGAGAGCAAAAAAGAGGCTTTCGCTCCACTTAATTCGAAAGTGAACGTGGCGCTGGCCAGGCATTCTAAATAGCTGAATTTTAATTGGATTTTTATGCAGACCGCGAATCTCGGCCATCACTGCACCAGGAATTGGACATAAAAGGTGGATTTTCCCCTTTAAAGCTCCCTCTGTATCAAGAAAAATTGAGGCTGGGCGCACCCCCACAACAAGCTGCTCGGCAAACGTATCCAGAATTTCAGCGGCGACTTCAAAGCGATCAAAGCCCACATCTAAAAGATTCGTCTCAGGTACACGCTTGGCCACAAACACATTGAGCGGGCCAAAAAAACGCGCGATCTCGAGCATCTTAGGATGATAAACAAAGTCAGTTGGTGCGCCAACTTGCTTGAGCACTCCGTGATCTAAGTAGCCCAGTCGATCGCCAACACTTAAGGCCTCCCCTGGATCGTGAGTAATCCAAAGTGCACTAAACTTAAAGGCCGCTCTGAGTTCACGATATTCAACGATGGTCTCACTCTTGAGCACCGGATCTAAGTGGGCCAGAGGTTCGTCGAGTAAGAGTAATTTTGGTTCAGTAATTAAGGCATGGGCGAGCATGGCGCGCGTGAGCTGGCCTTGTGAGAGCTCGCTTAAAATTCTATTTTCTTTATACTGCAGACCCAAAAGGTCGATCATGGTGTGAATTTTATTGTGGGCCTCTTCTACTGTGAGGGAGGTGAGCTTGGCCTCGAGTAAAGTCTTAAGAGTGCTCTTCATTTGAGCAGAGCTAAATTGGCCAAAGACACCAATATCTCCTGGGGCAACCTTCGCTTCTATACTCCCTTTTTGTGGGCTTCGTGCACCGGTGATCAAACTCACGAGCGTGCTCTTACCCGTGCCACTGGGCCCTAAGAGCACCAGAGTTTCATCACTCAATATTTCAAAGCTCACTCCCCCAAGAGCAGCGAGCTTTTTTGCTTCAAAACTAAAGTGAACATTTTTAAATGTGAGAATCTTACTCATGATAACTAAACTCAGAAAGCTCCATCACTTCACCAATGGGATGATAAAAAGAGGAGTACTCCACCGAGCGAATCACTGATACCAGCGCAGGAGCAGCAAGGAGCGCTTGCTTAATTTTCTCTTCCTGACCAAAGTGAGTCTTTTTAAGGACTACTTTATAAACGCTCTGACCAAGTGCTTTTACCTCAAAGCCCCCATCATTGCCTAGTAGAGTCTCAAGCTCTGCTTCCAGTGAGGCCTGAACGCCCTCACCTTTAGTGAGAACCATCAATTCACCAAACTTGGCGCCATCACAGAAATTCCCCGCCAAGGCGCCTCCCATATGTCCAAGCGCACCACGCTCAAGCTCTCCGCGCTCCCCCAAATGAGACCACAGACAGAGTTCGCCGCGATTGGTGTTCATGCTAAAAACTACCGAGAGTCCATGTGAACTACAGTGAACATAACTATTGAGAGATTTTATTTCGGCCCCCAGCTCACTTAATAGAGACTCGACATGCGCTTGAACTTCATGACCAGTAAGAATGGTCGACTTCTTATCATTAAAGCTCGCCATAGAGACCTGACCCTCATCAAGGCTAGCGAGCCAGCAGCTGCCCTCACCTAAGGACTTTACCGTCTGAGTGTGCTGGGCCATGAGCGAGGTGCTGAGTAAAAACGCGACCAAAGTGATCAGTGTTTTCATAGTAAATCCATTGTTGAGTTGTAGTATTCCTATCGGATAAATAACGGACTCATTTAATTTGAAGTGAAATATTTTTATCGGCCTAAGCTGCCAGAGAAGAAGGGAGGTGCTAAACTTTTAATATGACTAAGGGAAATAATAATACCCGAGCAAAGAGGTTTGTTAATATAGTCCTGCGCGACTTCTATCGCCAGGCAGTCAGCGACTTTCTTATTGGCTATCAATTTAGAAAAATTAAAGAGGCGGCCGAGACGACTTTTGAAGATATCTTCTTTCCTGAGCTCGAGGCTTTTAGCTCTCACCTGGCCCGCATCGAAGCTTTCTGGCTCATCCAATTGCTTGGAGAAAAAAAACCCGAGAGCGAGCCTCCCTTTGATCTCATTAGCGCTCACGCCTACCTAAATATCAAACGCGGAGAACTCTCTAGATGGGTGTTTCTCTTTAAGCAAACACTGGCCGTAAATCGCGAGCGAGAGGTGATGGAAAATCCCCCCTACGCGCAGGAAATCATTGATTTGTCTCAACAGTGGCTATTAAAGGTCGATCTCTTTCAAGAGCGCATGGAAAAAAATTTAATCGGGACAAAGAACGAATGATCATTAAAGAAGTACACAAAAGTCAGGCCAGGCAAATCGCGAAACTCTACTATGATACGGTCAACCACATTAATATTCGCGACTATTCAGAGACTCAAATTAAAGCTTGGGCAGGAGCGCCCGAGAGTGAAGAGTACTGGCTCAGTCGCTGGGAGAATTGCCTCGTCCTAGTGGCCATGAGTGAAGAAGACCAAAAGACGATCCTAGGCTTTGTGGAATTTCGCCCGCATGGAGAGATCGACTGCTTCTACGTCTCTCACTTGGCCCAACGCCAAGGCGTGGGAAGAGCGATGCTTGAGCGCGTTTTTCAAGAGGCGAGAAAACTTCCCATCACTGAACTTTGGGCCGATGTCAGTTTAACGGCGCGCCCCTTTTTTGAGAGGATGGGATTCTTTATCGAAAAAGAGCAGATTAGAAATTACCGCGGCGAGAGTTTTAAGCAGTTTTTGATGAAGCGAAAAAATAATTAATTCTCGCTCACCACTGGCGGCTCACTTTCTTCTGTCGTCGGAGCTCTGGCCCCAAGCCTTTCGCGCAAGAAAGCCTCAACCGATGGCTCGCGAGAGACGTCGTCAAAGAGCCAATTTCGCGAATAGAATTGACCAAGCTCTCTGGCCGTATACCAAGCATCTTCTTCACTCATAAATTGAACGGCGATAAATTTAACAAGACCCAACTGATAGATCCGACCAGATCCAGGAATACAGCGCTCACCATAGCCCACACATTGAGCAATAGGAGTATTCTCCTCGCTCATTTTAACCTGCGTCGCGCCACCTGGAGAGCGGGTGATAATTTCGTTAAGTTCAAGTGGCTCCCACTTGGGAGCTTCTTTAGTGCATGCAGCGGTCAATAAAAGAGTAATCAAAAAGAGCGAGGGCCACCTCATGAGCGCTTACCTACTTTCTTAGTCGCTTTTTGGGTCGCTTTTTGGGTCGCTTTTTGGCTCGCTTTCTTTTTGGCCTTCTTCTTCAAGTGAAGAGGTTTTCTTTTGGTGACCACTTTCTTCTTAGCGGCAAAGAAATTATCCCTCTTCTCTTCTTTTCTGGTCTTTGCCTTTTTTGTGGTCTTGCTTGCTGATCCAGTTGATCCAGTGGCCGCTTTCTTTACAGTAGGTTTACCACTCGCTCTCAAGGGCTTGAGTTTTAAGAGGGATTGATTCTTGATAGCGTCGTTAATGGCCGCCACCAATTTTTCATCCCTAGAACCAATCAGATTAAAGACATAACCAATCTCATCGTGTCTGCCCACTCGCCCGCAGCGGTGGATATAGTAGACGGAATCTTTGGGCAGGTCATAGTTGAGAACCCAATTGAGACCCATCACATCGAGCCCGCGAGCGGCGATGTCACTAGCTAGTAAAATAGCATTTTTAGTTTTAAAAGCTTCAATGACTTTTTTTCGATCTTTGGGACCCATCTCTCCGTGAAGCATCAAAATTTTCTTATCAGCAAAGCGCTTAATAATGGCCTCACTCTTTTCAATCACATCTTGCTTGCGATTAAAAAAGACAATGCCCTTACCACCGCCACGCTTGACGATAAATTCTTCTAGCGCGAGGTCTTTCTCGCGGCCACTCACATAGAAATTATAAGTCTCAATCGTCTTTTGAACCTGATGCCCACCTTCAAATTGAAATTCTTTAAAGCCTAAGTCGCCAAAGAGCTCGTGGCGATAGAGTGTAAAGTCAGGAGGCATCGTCGCACTAAAGAGTGACACGGGGTGAGGCTTCCCCTCACTGGCCGCGAGCCAGCCTTTCCAAACGGGGGTTAGCTCTTTAATGAAGTGAGCGTCAAGAAGCTGATCGGCTTCATCAAGTACAAAGCGCGTACATTGACTTAAATCGAGCTCGCGCTTTCGAAGCGCCGCTAGCGCCTTACCTGGAGTGGTGACGACAATATCAATACTCTCTCTCTTGAGAGAGCGGTCGGCCACGAGCGCGCGCACTCGGCATTTTGCATGGTGAGTGACTAGCTTTAAGACCGAGCTCACCTGCCGGACCAGTTCTTTTGTTGGACAAAAAATAATCGCCTTTGGAGCACTCAGAAGCTCCTGATCAAAGGCGCCACCCGCTTCAAGTTTTTTTATCGACTCAATCAGCGGCAGGGCATAGGCCAGAGTCTTGCCCGAGCCCGTTTGAGCGAGAACATTGATCGACTCTCCCTCTAGGCTTGGGCCCCAGACCGTTTCTTGCACGGGACTGGGCGACTTGAAGCCTTGTTCAAGAATAAAAGAGTTCAGTGATTCAGAGAGAAAGTTCCAATTTGATTTTTTCATGTGCTCAATATGCCACGAAGCACAGTAAGAGTAAATTCAAAGAGTTGCCATAAGAGGAAATGCATCCGAAAATAGACACTTAAATCATCAAACGAGCAACACAAGAAATGGCGCTATTTGGCAAATCGCAACCCAAAGAACCAGCAGGTGACTCGCTCACTTCCTATGTTCTGACCTTTGAAATCGACTCAGAAGATCCTTTTGAAGTTGATGTCGATGGCAAGATCGTCGTGGGCTCGGGGCCCAAGTGTTCGCTGGTTTTAGAAGATTTTGACCTCGCCCCCAAGCACTTCGTCTTTAGTAAGCAAGAAGACATTCTCACGCTAAACTACTTAGGCCCTGAGGGTCAGAGTAAAATTGGCAAACAAAAACTCTCCACCAACAAGATGTATATTCTCGAAGATAAAGACATCATCAGTTGCGAGGGTCTCTCGATTGAAGTGAGCAAAATTGTCGAGCTTGTAGAAGATCAGGACGAGTTTGCAGAAGACACGATGCTCTCCTCCAATCAATCGGCCCTTGAAGAGCTCGAGCGCGAAGAGGCTCCAGAGGATGACTTTGACGAAGTGACTGTGGCCAGATTGATTGCGACAGAAACTGGTGAGAATGAAAAGCCATCAAAGGAGCAACTTGAGCCTGAGCCTCGCCCCAAGGCCGAAGCTGCCCCTAAGGCCCCAGTAAAAGCTCCAAAATTGAGCGAAGATATTGATTTTGGTGAAGACGATCGCCCTAAGAGAGAGGCAAAGCGTCCTGTTCGAGCCGGAGCTCGCGGCCCCAAGCTTGCCCCAGTTAAAAGAACCCGGGTGCGAGACTTTAACCCCCCAGGCTTTGTAGGTCGGCTCTTTTCGGTCTTCTTTTCCAGTGCCATCGTTTATCTGGGCTATCAAAGTGCCCCGACAGAGCAGGTAAAAGAGTGGCAAGCTAAATCCATTGAGATTTTGGCCCCATGGATTGATAAGCTCAAAGAACTTGTCACTCATGAGGCCATCACCCCATTACTAGATAAAGAGCTTCTGGGCCTCATCGCTTTTTTCACTGTGCTGTGGTTTGCCCTTGAAATAATCCAGGCCCTGCTCTTTGGCGGACCGTTGGGTCTTTTGATTCAAGGTTACCGCGATCAAGGGGGTTTTGTTGGAAAACGAATTAAAGCGCTCCTGCGCCTGCCACTGGTACTTGTGTGCCTGGCCCTGCCTATTTTTTTTCTTCCCGTTTTGTGGGCAGGTAGACCTTTAAGTGATGTTTTAACGGGTACGAAGTGGACGGCCCCGGCGACCTGGAGACATGCCGTTGGAAAATTTATTCTCATTCCCCTCTTTATTGGTCTTGCACTCTTATCTTCAGATCTATTAAAGCTCAGTGCCCAGGGCCCATGGCCGGTTGAGGCTTTTAAGACCCCGACCAAGGAAGAGCGCCCCTTTGCACGCGCATTCAATCAATGGAGCACCTGGCGCATTCTCCCAAAAGAGGACCTCACCGGCCTTCGCCTTAAGGCCGATAAGGTGAGTGCTCCTTTGATTTTTGAACACAAAAAAATCGGCGCATTGGTCAGTTTTTGGCAAAGCCAGTTGGCCACTAATGCGCTACTGCCTCATCGCTACCCGGAATTGGCCAGTTTTCTAGAAAAACCCACCAATAATCCAAGTCCGCTCGCCCTTGAAGAAGCGCTTAAGGTATTTAACTCAACCCTCACGCTCTCAATTGAATCCCTTGGCGAAGCGGCGCTCACTTTTGGGCCTTTTATTAAAGCACCCATTCAAGCCCGTGAGGAATTGGCCACAAACCTTAAGGGACTTATGAAAGAGCGACTCTTTCTCAGAACCTATGGTGACCAGCTCTATGTCGTGGCCGAGTATCAGATTGAGCAGCGCTTTGAAGTAGCGATGATTCCCCTACTTTCAAAAGATGGCGACTCCTACGTTCTAAGTGGTCCTCTCACCCTCAGAGACGATGCGACAAATATTATCGACTCACTCTTTAAAGGGCAGATACCTGGCACTTGGAATGGCAATCGCTCCCGTGAGGCCGAAGCCTTTGCCGAGATTTGGCCGCGCTCCACATTCCTCTCGACTCAAAACGAAGAGCAAATTAAAGAAATGTCCAATCTCTTGCGCTCTCTTGGCGGTGAAGCACTCGGTGGAGACAGCTATCCCTTTGGCCGCGAGCTCCTGCCTTTTATGCAGGCACTGAGAAAAGAAACCCAATCAAAATTACCTACTTTCAGTCAGTTTCTTGACAAGGCCATCCAAGCAGTGGAACAAAGGGACCCATCTTTCTTTATTGGTGAACTCTAGCAATTTGGAACCTCATGGCCATTCAAGACGAAGTCAAAAAACATTTCTCGTTTCGTGTCGTACACGTTGATAAACACACTGGCGCGCGCGCTGGTGAAATCATCACTCCTCACGGAGTCATCCCCACGCCCGTTTTTATGCCTGTGGGTACCCATGGCGCCATCAAGGCCTTACAGCCGATGGTCCTTGAGAATATGGATGTAAAAATCATTCTCTCAAATACCTACCATCTTCACCTATCGCCCACCTCTGAGCTCATTAAAAAGGCCGGCGGTCTTCACAAGTTTATGGGTTGGGGCGGGCCGATTCTCACCGACTCCGGAGGCTTTCAAGTTTTCTCTCTCCAAAAGAAGTCGATCAAAGAAGAAGGCGCCGAATTTCTCGATCACAAGGGTAAGAAGATTCTTCTCTCACCCGAAACTTCAATTGGAATTCAGCAAAATCTAGGCTCAGATATTATGATGGCCTTTGATGAGTGTATTCCCTATCCGGCCACGCGCGAGTACACCAAAAACTCCATGGATCGCACACACCGCTGGCTTGATCGCTGTATCAAGACGTGGACTAATCCTGAACAAGCGCTCTTTGGAATTATCCAGGGCTCAACCTACGATGATTATCGCCGTGAGTGCCTTGAGGAAGTGGTTGCAAGAGACCTGCCTGGTTACGCTATTGGAGGAGTCTCCGTTGGTGAGGGTCCAGAACTGATGGAGCAAATTGTCAGCTACACGGCCCCTTTGATGCCTAAAGATAAACCGCGCTATGTGATGGGTGTGGGCAATCCAGAAGACCTACTGATGATCTGGGAATATGGCGTTGATATGAGTGATTGTATCATTCCAACCAAGTTTGCCCGCGGGGGAACGCTCTTTACTAATAGAGGAAAAATTCGCATTAAGCACAGAAACTATCGCCGAGACTTTTTTCCTATTGAGCCTAATCTTGATAACTACTCGAATAAGACTTTTACTCGTGCCTATATCAAGCACCTCTTTGATTCCAATGAAATCTTGGGGCAAATTTTGGCCACCGAGCACAATATTGCTTTTTACAAGTCCCTTGCCGAGAGAGCTCGAGAGGCCATTCTTGAAGATCGCTTTCGCGAATTTAAAAAAGATTTTCTTGATAATTACAAACGCGATGATGGCAATAGTGATGAATGATAAAAACTGCCCCACTACCGTGGGGCTACACTTTTTATCCTTCAGTGCTCAAGCCTATCCTTTTAAACTCACTTCTTTTGACTTTCTAATTGCTTAGCTCTCCCTTGGTGAGTTCATTTTGC
>JBLXCO010000001.1:0-1206819 GCA_048264885.1 Bacteriovoracaceae bacterium | reverse complement strand
GGAAGGGATTCTGCGAGGGTCTGTGCCCGTTGTTTTGAGGCTGCGCTGGCGCTTGCTCAAAACAACACTTACTCCGCTTCAAGCACTGGTGTGCTTGACGCGGGTAAGTATTAAGATGAAATGTTGGCAAAAAATTTCCTTAAAACTCAATGCTTGGTTACACTAAGTATATGATTGCAAGAATACTTAAAATTGAGCTTTTTGGTCTTTTTCTCTTAACGACGCTGGCATTCTTTGCGTTTTACTTTCGTGATTCGCTGCCAGATAACGCCCTTAGCATCTCCTCGCACACAGAGGGCTTGAGCGTCATTTCCTACTTTACCTTCTCCTCGATTTCCCTGATCGGGTATTATTCAGGACCGTGGACGTTGGCAGCTTTTTTTATCTTCTCTCTGTTCTACGCTTTTAAGTTCAGTCGTCGTGATTCTGTGATTGATCTCTTTAACGTGATTCCCCTCGTTTTAACGGTTTTAATCTGTTGTTACTTTCTTGCTCCTGAGTTTGTTGGCCGAGGAATGGTGACTCTTATGAATGAGACGCTCACGCCACTTATGTGGGGAGTGTGCGCGCTTATATCACTTGGCGCCTTCTTTGCGGGCTCATTTAGATCCTCATTTAAAGACAGTGTGCTTAAGGCGAGCGATACGATGGTTAAGCTCCCTGGTGCCCTCGTTGTTACTAGTAAAAAAGTTTGGAACTCACCGGTTTGGAAGAAATTTAAAAAGAGCCCTGATTTAGCGGTCAAAAAGAGCAAAATTGCGATTCCACAATTTCTTAAGGGTGAAAAACCAACAAAAGAGGACGCTCCGGTGGCCATTGAGGATCAAACAACTGCCAAGAGAGCTAAGAGAAAGTTTTCATTCTCAATTGAAGATAGGGCCGAGAATGACGAGGGAGCAGACGTTCAGGCCACGGCCGAGGCTGAAGAAGACACCTCTCATTTGGTTTTTGGAAGCAGTCTGGGTACTGCCTCTCATGAAAATGATGACGACACAGAGTTTGAACAGATGTTTCCGAAATCTTCTGAGCGCGAAGTTCCTGCTGGAGCGAGTCGCTCGAGTGAAGCCAAAGAGCCTCCCTCGCGAACTGAGCCAATCAATATTCATCGTAAAGATCCAAAGGAGCTGGAGAGAATCGATAATGCTTATTTTGGAATAGCATCACTTGGTGTTAAAGAGCACGAAAAGAAGAATATTAATCCTGACGATAGCTACTTTGAGATGATTGCTGCTGCCCTAGAAGAAAAACTCGCAGAGTTTGGAATTGAAGGCAATATTGTGAACGTTCTCAAAGGCCCAGTTGTAGATACTTTCGAGCTTCAGCTTGGACCCGGTGTGAAGATCACCAAGGTTACAGGTGTTGAAGACGACTTAAGTATGGCACTGAAAGGTGCGCCCATTCGTATTGTGACTCGAATGGTGGGACGCTCGACTATTGGTATTGAGGTTCCTCGAAGTCCTAGAGACATTATCTATCTGGATGAGCTTCTTGGTAGTAAAGAGTTCAGTGCAACTAAGGCAAAACTTCCGATTGCTCTTGGGCGAAACGCTTTTGGAGAGCCGCTGGTAGTTGATCTTGCTTCCATGCCTCACTTGCTGGTTGCTGGGGCCACTGGTGCCGGTAAATCTGTCTTTGTGAACACGCTTCTAGTCTCTCTGCTCGTGAAATGTTCTCCCCGTCAGATGAAACTTATTTTGATTGACCCAAAACAGCTCGAGCTCGCGGTTTATAAAAATCTGCCTCACCTTATTATGCCAGTGATTACAGACCCCAAAATAACGTCTGTTTCACTTCTTTGGGCAGTAGAAGAAATGGAGAATCGCTACACCATCCTCAATAAGTTTGGTGTGAGAAACTTAGAAGAGTTTAATCGCAAGGTTGTTCACGCCGATCCGGTAAAACTGGCCAATATTCATCAGCACTATAAAGACGATGCCGAAAATGGGTATGAGCTGCCCTATATCGTGATTATTATCGATGAATTTGCCGATCTCATTCAAAGCCGGGCGGGTAAAGAAATCGAGATGAATATTGCGAGATTGGCCGCTAAGGCAAGGGCCGCAGGTATTCACCTCGTTCTGGCCACTCAGCGCCCGAGTGTGGATGTTATTACAGGTACTATTAAGAATAACTTCCCCAAGAGAATCTCGTTTAAAGTAACCAGTGTGAACGATTCAAAGACAATTCTTCAGAAGTCAGGGGCCGAGAAGTTACTGGGGGCCGGGGATATGCTCTACTTTACGGGCACGGATAATGTCCGTGCTCACTCGGCCTATGTCGCTATCGAAGAGATTGACGCCTTTATGGAGAACCTAGAGCGCATGCCGCAGAATTTCTCCGAGAGTGCAATGGAGTTCATTGAAAATGGAGGGGAGGTTGAAGTTGACCCTTATGCCTTCGGCTCGCATCTCGTCAGTGAATCAAGCGGCGGTGGAGCTGATGGTGACCTTGTGCGACAGGCGGTGGAAATTGTATGTATGCAAAGAGCGGCTAGCGCTTCAATGTTGCAGCGCAAGTTGGGGATCGGCTACAACCGCGCCGCCACCCTAATTGAAGAATTGGAAGAAAAAGGGGTCGTGGGGCCTTCAAGTGGGAATTCAAAACCACGCAAGGTGTTAATCTCGAACCCAAGTGAATTTCTTGGGGGCTGATGGCCCCCAAATATCCTGAAGTCTTTTCTTGATCCTTTTAGCCTAAGTGTGTTAAATACCTAGCTTCAAGTCACTTTGGCTTAATTTATTAACGTTCAGTCACTCACGTACGGTGGTCTAGCTGACAGCTAGTGGTGGGTGATAAGACTAACCAACGTAGGAGAATTTTATGGCACGCGAACTCGTGTTGAAAGAACTGCTCGAAGCTGGTGCTCACTTCGGTCACCAAACTCACAAATGGAACCCCAAAATGCGCAAGTACGTATATGGGGAGAAAAACGGCATCTACATTATCGACCTCGGAAAAACTATTCCAGCTGCTAAGGGAGCTTATGAGTTCCTAAAAAGCGTAAGCGCTGAAGGCAAGCCAGTTCTTTTCGTAGGAACAAAGAGACAAGCCTCAGGCGTTGTTCGTCAAGCAGCTGAGTCTTGTGGCGCTTTCCACATCACGCACAGATGGCTTGGTGGGATGCTGACTAACTTCAAAACAATCGCTCTTTCAATTGATAAACTACGCAAAGTAGAAAAGATGAAAGAAACAGGTGACTTTGGTCTTCTTACAAAGAAAGAAAGATCAAAAGTTGAAAAAGACGTTATGAAACTTGAGCGTAACCTTGGTGGTATCAAGGATATGAGAAAAGTTCCTGGCGCTATCTTTGTTGTTGATCCAAACAGCGAGAGAATTGCTGTTCAAGAAGCCAACACACTCGGAATTCCAGTTGTTGCTATTACAGATACAAACTGTAATCCAGACGGTGTTGATTTCGTTATTCCAGGTAACGACGACGCGATCAAGTCAATCACACTTTTCATTGACTACTTCTCACAAGCTGTAGCTGAAGGTGCTGGTCTTGCTCGTAAAACTGGTAAACTCGGCCGTGATAACGACGTTCGTGACATTGCTCTTGAGAAAGAAATTCTTTCTAAATATGAGAAAGACGTTGACCTCATGGGTGATGACGAAGAAGAAGTAACAAACGAAGAATAAGTCGATTGCGACAGAACTCAAAATTATAAAGGATAAATCATGGCTATTACTGCAGGTGATGTAAAAAAATTGAGAGAGTTAACAGGCGCTGGAATGATGGCCTGTAAAGAAGCTCTTGGTGAAACAAATGGCGATGTAGACGCTGCTGTTGATTACCTCCGTAAGAAAGGTCTTGCTGCTGCTCAGAAAAAGCAAAGCCGTATTGCTGCTGAAGGTGCCGTCGCTACACTAGTCGCTGGTAACAAAGCTGTTGTTGTTGAAGTTAACTGTGAAACAGACTTCGTTTCAAAAGGTGACGACTTCCAAAACTTCGCAAACGGTATTGCGGCATTCGCTCTTGAAAATGAGCCAGCTGATATCAATGTACTTAAAGATGCTAAAGCAACAGAAGTTAACGAACTTACTCTTAAGTGTGGTGAGAAAGTTGATATTCGTCGCTTTGAACTCGTTAAGTCAGAAGGCGTTATCGGTTCATATAACCACGGTGGTCGTATTGGGGTTCTTGTTAACCTTAAGACAACTGCTTCTGGTGAAACTGTTGAAGAACTTGCTCGCGACCTCGCGATGCACGTTGCAGCTGCTTCTCCTAAGTTTGTGAACGCAAGCGACATTGATGAAACATTCAAGCAAAAAGAAGCTGAAATCTATGCTGCTCAACTTAAAGAAGAAGGCAAGCCTGACAACATGATCGAAAAGATCGTTCAAGGCAAGCTTGCTAAACTAGCTAAAGAAGTTTGTCTTCTTGAGCAACCATTCGTTAAAAACCCAGATGTAACAGTGAAGAAGCTCGTTGAAGACGCAGCTAAAGCCGCTGGTGCTGAAATTGCGGTTGCAGGTTTCGCTAAAATCAATCTCGGTGAAGGGATTGAGAAAAAAGAAGACAACCTCGCTGACGAAGTTGCCAAGATGACTGGCCAAAAATAGGCCATCGACATTAAAAACGAAGAGGGGCCCCTGGCCCCTTTTTTTTAGGAGTTTGCGTGAAGTACAAACGCATTTTGCTAAAGCTCTCAGGTGAAGCCCTCGCGGGTGATCAAGGTCAAGGCGTCTCTCCTGAGGTTCTCGACGCCCTCTCTAGTGAAATTAAAGGACTCTCGGATATGGGAGTCGAAGTTGCTTTGGTTATTGGTGGTGGCAATATTCATCGTGGTGTGGCCGGTGCAACTAAGGGAATGGATAGAACCACTTCCGATCATATGGGCATGCTTGCGACAGTGATTAACTCTCTGGCGCTCCAAGATAGCCTTGAGAGAAAGGGTGTGAAAACCCGTGTTCTAACGGCCATTGAAATGAAAGAAATTGCCGAGCCCTATATTAGAAGACGTGCAGTGAGACATCTTGAGAAAAAACGCGTGATCATTTTTGCTGCGGGAACTGGTAATCCTTACTTTACTACCGATACAGCAGCTGCTCTGCGCGCCAATGAAATTGACGCTGACGTGATTCTTAAAGCGACAAAAGTTGATGGTATCTATGACAAAGATCCAATGATTCATAAAGATGCCGTTAAATTTGATAAACTAAGTTATATTGATGTTCTTAATAGAGGTATTAAGGTGATGGACTCTACCGCCATTACACTTTGCATGGATAACAAACTCGATATTGTTGTCTTTAATACCTTCACCAAAGGCAATATTCAAAAAGTTGTGATTGGTGATCAGATAGGGACAATTGTTACTTCGTTATAAAGATTGAGAGTAAATAGATTAGGGAGTTCTAGTTATGATGGATAAAATTGGCAAAGAGATTGATAAATCTATGGCGAAGGCCATTGAATCTTTGAAGTACCAACTAACTAAAGTAAGGACAGGGCGTGCGCAAGCTTCAGTGCTTGATGGCATCACTGTTGACTACTACGGCAGTGCTACGCCAGTAAAGCAAGTCGGACAAGTTTCAACTCCAGAAGCTCGCTTGCTTCAAATTCAGCCATTTGATCGCTCGATGATTGCTGCTATTGAGAAAGCTATTCTCGGCGCCAATATTGGCCTGACTCCATCTAACGATGGAAACTTGATTCGCATTCCTTTCCCTGCTCTTACAGAGGAGAGAAGAAAGGAACAAGTTAAGGATATTAAAAAAGCTGGTGAGGACGCCAAGATTGCTGTTCGTAACGTTCGTCGCGATCAGAATGAAATCGTTAAAAAAGCTGAGAAAGCAAAAGAGATTTCTGAAGATGATTCTAAGAGATTTCAAGATGAGATTCAAAAGATGACCGATAAGTTCACTGCTGAGATTGATAAGATCATAGCAGCAAAAGAACAAGAGGTTATGTCTCTCTAGACGATATGAGTATTACGGCTAAGCCCACAAGTATCCGTCACGTTGCCATCATTATGGATGGCAACGGTAGATGGGCCAAAGAACGCTCTCATCCTAGAGTTTGGGGGCACGTACGCGGGTCTCAAGTCGTGAGTCAGATTGTTGAAAAAGCTGACGAGCTCGGTGTGAAAGCGCTTACTCTCTATGCCTTTTCTACTGAGAATTGGTCGCGGCCAATGACTGAAGTGAATGTTCTTTTTAAGCTTCTTAGAAAGTACTTAGTAAAAGAAGAACAAAGAATTATCCGCAATAATATTCAGTTTAAAATTATTGGAGACATCTCCCATTTAGCCAGCGACACCAAGAAAATTATCGAGTCCTTGCAAGAGCGAACAAAGGACTTTGATGGCCTTAAGCTCACTTTTGCGTTTGGGTATGGCGCCAGAAAAGAAATTGTGGACGCCGTTAATAGTTTTACTCAAGCTAATCCTGGAAAACCAATCACAGAAGCAGATATAAACGCTTATCTCTATCGACCTGAGATTGGCGATGTCGATCTTTTAATTCGTACTGGCGGTGACCAGCGCGTTTCAAATTATTTGCTGTGGCAAATTGCTTACGCTGAACTCTTTTTTACAAATACAAAGTGGCCTGACTTTACCACTAAAGAGTTTTCAAAGATCATAGAAAGCGTATCGACTCGTGAGAGACGCTTTGGCTTTGTTCAGGGACAAGACTCGCTCGAGGAGAGTCTACAAAAGGCCAGCGGAAACAAAGCCGATATCTCAATGAGGACGTTTTGAGTTTCACTAATACACAAACGCGCATTATTTCTGCCGTTGTACTTATCACTGTAGTCGTCGGATGTGTTCTTATGGGAGTGACCGCCCTCAAGCTTTTAATAGGCTTGCTCGGTCTACTCATTATCGATGAGCTTCATTGTCAGTTCTTTGGAGTGCGCCGCCTAGGTGCGATTTACCTCAGCTCCTTTGCTATTTTTATTTTAGGGTATGGCTTCTTTGCTTTTATTTTTGAGATGGGTCTCGATTTCGCGAGCCTTTTCATGAACGCTGGCCTGTTGATAAATGCCATTCTTATTTTTTATCTTTTCTTTTCACCTCATGGAGAGTTTGGGAAAATATTAAGATTCATCAAATTGATTCCCCAGTTAAGCGCTCTCTATATGCTAGTGGTGTGCCTCTGTCTTTCAAGTCTCATGCTCTATCCAATGTGGATTGATTTGCTTGTTGTTCTCTTACTCATTAATTTTGGGATGGACACCGGAGCCTGGTTTTTTGGCAGAAAGTTTGGGCGCCATAAGCTTTGGGCAAGAGTGAGCCCTAATAAAACAATTGAGGGGCTCATTGGGGGGGCACTTACTGCCTCGGTCCTGGGTTCCGCCTACTGGGCCCTTAGAATAGGGGACAAAACTGCTTTTGCTTTCACTCTTTTTATAGGGTTAGGGGTCATTTCACAGATAGGTGACCTCGTTCAGTCAAAATTCAAACGCCAGTTTGGGATAAAGGATTCCTCTGCTTTGATTCCAGGCCATGGTGGGGTGTATGATAGAGTGGACAGTTTGATATTTGTGGCCCCGTTCTTTTTAAAGGCCCTTAACTACTTACACTTTTAAATTATGCTTATTGAAAAAATTGCTATTTTTATCCTTTTCCTGGGACCACTCGTTTTCTTTCACGAATTGGGTCACTTTCTCTTTGCCAGACTTTTTGGCGTCCGAGTTGAGGTCTTCTCAATTGGCTTTGGCCCAAAAATTTTCAAGTGGAAAAAAGGCGATACTCAATACGCCCTTTCGCTCATTCCTTTGGGTGGTTACGTCAAAATGTTTGGCGATGATCCTCTCAATAAGGACCAGGTGCCTGAAGAGCAGCGCAATTATAGTTTTACTCACAAGAGTAAGTGGGCGCGCTTTTGGATTGTCATGGGCGGCCCCCTAGCTAACTTCATTATGGCCTTTGTCATTTTCTTTGGCCTAATGCTGGTTGGAGAGAAATTACCTGAAATAAAGATTGGTGTTCTTGCTCCCAAAACGGCGCTCTATGAGGCTGGTTTGCGCACGGGGGATGTGCTCAAGACTGTAAATGGGGGAGAAATCTATAACCCTTCAGATATCGTTTTGGCAGATCCTGCTGAGATTGAATCTCTTGGTGTTGAGCGCGATGGGGAGATTGTTAATTTACCAATTAAGATGAATGGTGAGGAACTCCTTAATCACATTATGGAGAATCCCCCCCTTTTAAGACAGCCGATTGTAGTCGATCAAAAGGGAGAAAAATTCGGCGTCTCGCTCAAGGAAAAAGGATTTAGAAGAGAGTATTCGATTGATCGCATGGCCGAGGCTAATGCACAGCAAGTTTACCTCTATCCCATTAGTGAACTTGAAGAGAACTCATTTAAGATTGATTACTCTTCTGAAACGGTTGTGAATCTCGGCCCTGAGGCTGGTGTGACTGAGTTTTATCAGGCGCTCAATCAGAGTGGCTTTGCTCCAGTTGACCTTCTTGTTCGTGAGATCAATATTGACTCGGCCGCCGATAAAGCGGGCATCAGAAAGGGTGATGTCATCACCGCTCTTAATGGGAAAATGGTCACAAGCTTTACCGATCTTAGGGGTGAGCTCCAAAAGATTCCTGGCGAGGAAGCTCAATTTGTTGTTTGGAAAAATGGAGCAGTCAAAGAGATCACTATCCGACCCAACGAACAGGTCATTAACAATCAAAAGGTTAAACTCATTGGCGTTTATAGTGACGGTCTCTATCAGCGAGTGAACTTTGTCACAACGGCTTCAAAGGGCTTTATTGGCTCTATGGTTGCGGCCGTTCCCAGAACTTGGGATACGATTGTGAAAACGCTTGAAGGTTTCAAAAAGCTCTTCACAGCAGAAGTGAGTTTGAAAACTATCGGTGGACCGCTAGCGATCGGGAAGGTCGCTCATGATTCCTTTAATACTTCGATTAGCTATTTCTTCCAACTCATGGCCCTAATTAGTATCAATTTGGGAGTGATCAACCTCTTTCCCATTCCAGTGCTTGATGGCGGCCATATTATGTTTATCTTCTTAGAAGTGATTAATCGTGGTCCCGTGTCACGTCGCAAGATGGAGATTGCTCAGCAATTAGGTCTTTCGGTGCTCTTAATGCTGATGGTTGGTGCCATCTTTAACGACTTTACTCGCTTCTTCTAATAATGCTGACGCTCTACATAGATTCTTCTCACTATCTCACCTTAGGCTTACTTGATGAGTCTTTTGGGTGGATCGATTATTGTGAGTTTAAAGAGAAGAAGACTTCTGGGATTTTGCATGTAGAGCTCCTAGAGATGCTCAAACGAAACAAATTCACAATTGATCAGTTGACTCAAGTTGTGGAGGCCGCCGGCCCTGGTTCTTACACGGGGATGAGGGTGGCCGAAGGTCTTTGCCAAATCCTCGAGTGGCAACAGCGCGAATGTCGCTCGTTCTACCATTTTGAAGTTCCTGCCCTTTGTGGCATTGAGCAAGGGGTGTGGATCGCAAAAGCTTTTAAGGGCGAGATCTTTTGCTATCACTTTAATGGTGAGGCCAGTCGCGTCGAATTTATTAGAGAGTCAGAGCTTGAAGAGTATTCTAGACAGTGGCAGCGCGAATCACTGCAAGTTTTTGGACACTATCAAGACGATCTGAGCGCCGCCAAAGAGCTGACTTCGACCTTAATTCACAGGGACGCCCAAGACTTTTTTAAGAAGGTTTGGGAGCGCGGAGAGCGCAAAGGTCCTTACTATTTCCGTGCGCTTGAACAAGAGTTCAAGGTTTCAAGGTGACAGAGAGAGCACTGGCCTGATAAGATCCTGTTGCTATGCCCAAGTCGTTTTTGCCTAAAAGCTTACACATTCTCTTCATTGTGATGGCCTTCTTTGCTTGGCTTATCTTCTCATTTTTTTGGGCCTTTATTCTGTTACTTATTTATGCGGGAATGTATTTTCTCTTTCGTCAAAATAGACTTACTTACAAAGATGATGTTGGCTTTAAGAACGATGTTTTCTACTCGCCTGTCTCTGGCATTCTCAAAAAAGTTAGAAAAAATATCGATCATCCCTTTTTTGGAAAAAATTTAACGGAAGTTCATCTGGTGATGATGCCTTGGGATGAGTTCGGTGTTTACCTTCCTTTTACCTGCGAAGTAAAAGAGCTTCGCGCCCATAGGGGGAAGAGAGTATTTAGGCTCGGGGCCCACTTGGTAAAATACCTAGAAGCTTCCCCTGACATTGGCATTGATCTCATCTGTGATGGGGTGAATGGGACAACAATAGGAATGAAGTTGATCCAGTGTTATTCTGGTGGGTGGCCTGAAGTCGCACTTTTGCCAGGTGATCGTGGTAAAAGAAGAAGTAATATCGGCTATATTCCCTACGGTGGAAGTCTCATCCTCTATCTTCCGCCCGAAACTCAGCTTTTATTAGAAGAGGGCGATAAATTGATTGCCGGAGTTTCGGTGTTTGCGGGTCTAACTAAAGATGCAATTGGCGAGAATAAATTATGAATTCAAATAAACTTTCATTTTTTCTACCTAATACCTTTACTGCTCTCAACTTGGCCTGTGGGTTTGCGGCGGTTGTCTTTGCCATCAAAGGTGAGTTTTACAAGTCATGCATGATTTTAATTTTGGGTGGTATTTTTGATTCAGTAGATGGGAGAGTTGCGCGACTGACAGGAACGCAATCATCTTTTGGTGAACAATTTGATAGCATGAGTGATGTGGTTAGCTTTGGTGTGGCGCCGGCCTTTTTAATGTTTATGCACTCTCTTCATCAATTGGGCAGAGTGGGAGTTGTCGCCTCTTTTATCTATCTTCTTTGTGGCGCGCTTAGGCTTGCTCGTTTTAATGCGAATATCGATCGGGTAGACTCTAACTTCTTTCAGGGTTTGCCCATTCCCGGTGCGGCCATTGCTGTCATCGGTTTTATCTTTCTTAGCAGTGACTATCCCATCATTAACGAGTACCCAGGAATCGGGGCTGCCTACGTTGTTTTCTATGGCCTACTGATGATTTCAAGTATTCCTTTTAACTCTTTTAAAAAATCTAAGTGGGTTAAAACACATAAAAGACAGACTCTTTTAATCCTCTTTTTACTTCTCTCTCTTTTGTTTATCTATGAGCAAATCATGGTGTTCGTTTATATCAGTCTCTATGTCGGTGGATCTCTGGTATACTTTTTTATTAATAAGGGCCAATTAGGCGATATTTTTAAAGTGTCAGAGAGTCCGGAGGACGGCGTTCATGGTCAGGAAGATTAGTCTTTTAGTATCACTTTTAGTTCTAACAAATTCTGCAAGATCATTCGCTAAAGACGCCGGCCAAATGATGCCAGACCAAGGCAACCAAGCTGAGTTTGAGCAATCCCTTCAAAAATTAAAACATTCCTCTGAGAGTACTATCCTCATTCCAGGAGATGGAGACGGTGATTACACTGCGCTTGAGAAACTCGAAGCCAAGGGAGCTTCTCCACTCATTCCCGGAGCTATAGAGGATTACGTTCCTACCGAAGACACTCTTGAGCCTGGGCCTGGAATCTTAGGGATGGATGAGGATCAGGAAAGTATTCGTGCTTATAGTAAAGATGATGTCTTGGCAGGTTTGACGCAAAAGAGTGAGAGTATCTTTAGTCTCTCCTATATTAAAGACGATTACGATTATAGCGATGACAGTAACATCTTTAGCAAAACCTACGAAGAGTCGACGGGCTCTGTTAAGGGGGGAATGCTACTTTTGTCCCTAGAGAAAGTCATTTTTAATAAAGGGATCCAAGGGACTTGGGGACTGGGAGCTGGTCTCGGTTTTAATAGCGGGAAAGGTCAATTCATTGATGGGACTTCTAGTGAGGCCGATTTTAAACTCTATACAATTCCAGTGGACTTTGCTCTGGGGGCTTATCTTCCGATTGGCAAATTTGCAAAGCTCTCGCTCAGAGGAGGCCCTGGTGTGATGGGGCTTATTCAGAATCGAGGAGATTTTGAAAAAAAGGCCAAAGGAAAAGAGAAGAGACAGGTTGGATTTGGTTACTTTGGTGAGGCTAAGTTTCAACTCAGTCTGACGAATATTTTTAGAGACACAGCATTTTATCTCTATCGAGATTATAAAATTAGTCAGGCCTTTTTGGACTTTAAAGTTCGTCTTCACGACTATGGAAACTTTCAAGATGAAGATCTAGGAATTTCGGGACAGTCGTTTGGGATTGGCTTTACCTTCGAGTATCTGTGAGCCTCATCACCTACGCTCTTAAAATTTCATATGTAGGTACGCGCTATAATGGCTGGCAAAAGCAGCCAGGAGATCTTCCCACCATTCAAGACTGTCTTGAGAGTGCAGCTTTGCCACTGGCGCAGAGTGAGCCGGTTAAGACTCTTGGTAGCGGTAGAACTGATACCGGTGTTCATGCTTTTGGCCAAATTGTTCGCCTCCAACTTGATCGGGAGTTGGCGCCGGCGCGCTTGGTTCAAGCTATTAATACGAAACTACCTTGGGATATTAGAGTTTTAGATGCTCAAGTGGTGGATGCTGACTTTCATCCGGTGAGAGACGCCGAAAATAAAGAGTATTGGTACTTCATGAGTGAAGGCGTGACCTCTCCCTTTCTCTCGCCTCACTTATGGGTGCAAGAGCGACCTCTCGATTGGAAGTTGATGCAGCAAGCGGCTGAGCTCTTTATCGGTGAGTGGGACTTTGCGCGTTATCAAACGGTGGGTACAAAAGTGAATAGCACCGTGAGAACCATCTATCAGTCCACGCTGACCTACGGCCCCATGGGTCTACCCTTTGCTGATTCGGCACCTCACTCCCATGTCTGGCTCTACCAGGTGAGGGGATCGGGCTTTCTCAAGCAAATGGTGAGGCTGATGGTAGGTACGCTTGTTGCGGTAGGTAAGGGGAAGGTGAGCTTGGATGAGCTCGCGGATTCACTTCAGCATCCCGGTCCAAAATTAGCGGCGGTCTCCCCCGCCCATGGCCTTCATTTGCACCATGTTTCCTATCCATTTGACCTCTTTAAAGAGGGCTAGAATCCCGTCGTTTCATTGACAATTAAGCCTGTGGCAGATACCTTTTTCCATCTTTGCAAGACAAATTTGCATTGCGTCTAATGCAACAATTAAAGAGGGATGATCATGTCTTATACCGTTGAAAGTGTGAATGGTTGCACTAAAAAGCTAATCTTCAATTTCCAAACTCTCGACCTCACAAACGAAATCAAAGCTGCGCTCGTTAAGAAGCAAAAAAGCGCTAACCTCAAAGGTTTCAGAAAGGGCAAAGCTCCTTTGGCCATGGTTGAGAAACTCTATAGACCTCAAGTTGAGTCTGAAGCTCTTAATAGTTTTGTTCAAAATCAATTCTACGAAGCTGTTCAAAAAGAAGAACTTCGTGTGGTTGGATATCCTTCAATTGAAAATATGAAGTACGAACCAGGTTCAAGTGTTTCATTTGACGCCCTCGTTGAGATCTTCCCTGAAGTTGAAATCAAAGATATGTCAAAACTCACCTTTACTCGCGATAGTGTAGCTGTTGCTGATGAAGATGTTGATAACCTCATTAAAAACTACCTCGAAGGTAAAGCTGAAATGAGAGAGCTTGAAGACGAAAAAGCGACTCTTTCTAAGGGCCATTTTGCCGTAATGAACTTCCAAGGTGAGAAAGCCGATGGCTCTCGTCCTGAGAATATGAAAGGTGAAGAATTCTTACTTGAGATTGGCTCAGGAAACTTCATTCCAGGTTTTGAAGATGGCATGATTGGAATGAAAAAAGGTGAGAAGAAGACAATTGAAGTCACTTTCCCTGAAGAATATCACATGGCCGAACTTAGGAATGCCAAAGTTAAGTTCGATGTTGAGCTACTTGAGATCAAAGAAAAGAAATACCCGGAACTTACTGATGATCTTGCCAAAGAATTTGGTTATGAATCTGTAGCCGATATGAAAGAGAAGAATAAGGAAACTCTTGCAAATCAAAAAGCTCGTCAAGCTGATGAAAAACTTCACCAAGAAATTCTTGAGAAGCTCATTGCCGAAAATACCTTCGACGTTCCACAAGCCCTCGTGGCCCAGCAAGAAGAGCATCTTAAGCAAGACCTTACTCGCACACTAAAGCAACAAGGCTTCACTGATGAAATGACTGGCGAGTACTTCTCTCGTTGGAGTGAGGACTTAAATACTAAAGCCCAATTTCAAGTGAGATCAGGTCTGCTTTTGGACAAGCTAGCTAAGAATTGGAATATCGAAACAACTGACGAAGACTTCAATAAGAAAATTGAAGAGACTGCTCTTATGGCCAAAGTTGATGCTGAACAAGTAAAGAAGTACTACAACTCTGATCCACAAATTAAGAACAATCTTCGTTTTGCTATCAGAGAAGAGAAGACCTTCGCCAAAATTAAAGAACAAGTTAAGGTTGTACAGGCTTAATCGGCTTGGCAAAAATTTACGTATAGAGAAGCCCCGAGAATTCGGGGCTTTTTTATTTCAGCATTGGAAGAACTTCTAAGAGGTTTTGATTGCGTCTTTTATCAAACCACCTTGAAAAGTCTTTGAATTCGCTAAAAAGACTAAAGCTAAAGCCAATTTCAGAGTCTGATAAGCGCAGTCGATCTCTGAGCGTACGAAGCGAGCTTAAAAAACGAATCTTGCGCTTTGAGGATTCATGAAGGATCGTTGTATCGAGTTCACTTAGAAAATTATCAATTTCGCGCGCAGCACTCTGGCGAATATTTGCAGGAATTGCTGAAAGACTTAGTTCATGAGGGCTATCTAGGATCGAGAGAATGGGATAGTGGTCGATATGAGTGAATGTTTGAAGCCAATGAAAAAGGTGAGGGATTTCAAAGATATTGTAGGCCTGAACTGTCATCTGTACGGCGGCGCTATCAATATTATACTCATAAAAATCAAGATCTAGTTTCACCATGTTATTTTCGATAGTCGAAAATTTGGCCGGATATCGAATGTACTCGAAGACCCTTCCAATACCATCGATTGAAAAGAGAAGCTCAACATTTTTAAATTCATTCCAAAGGGATTTCGCTCGTTCGGGTAAGAGAGTTAGATTGGTGTGGTATTGGAGTGTGACATTCTTTGCAATTCCCTTTTGCACAATCATCTCAAGAAAGTCCCAGGCCTCTGGGATTAAGAAGGGCTCACCGCCAGCAATGTAAATTGTTTTGAGACCTGGAAGTTGATTTGCTAGGGACTCAAGAAAGTCTCTATCTTTATACCAGTCAGTATTTTGTAGTTTAGATTCATCGAAGTTGCGACCAAGATACTCTCTGAGATCTTCTGCTAGAGTTTCTGATGCCGAAGCCGTACACATGCGACAACCTAAGTTGCATCGGTTGCCAAATCTCAAGTCGAGCGTTTCGATTTGGTAGGGGCTGTCCACATTGAACTGCTGGTCTTTGAGTTTGAGGTATGTTTTTGGGTACTGACCATTCATCTGAGTGCGACAGCTTGTTGCGAGCTCTGGTTCATTTTTAAAGCATGTCTGACAGCCAATGGGCTTCTTTCCGGCAAGAAGCTCAGCTCGAACTTTTTTAATCTCAGCACTTAATTGAATTTGATGGCCTGTAAAGATGTTCTTGGTCGAAGCCGACCTTTCAATACTGTCATGTCTCTCGCTATTTTCTTTGCGATCGTAATTATAGAAGCAACAAGGTGAGACAATACCATTATTATCAATATAAAGATGATTCCAAGGGAGAACGCAGATCGTGTTATTAAGGGAGTCTTCTAGGATCTGCTTTTTATCCACTTTTACCTCAATTACTTTTGAATTTGGGCACTCATGAGACGTTGAAGCTCAAATGTATGATCACATCTAAACCAATCATTGCCGGCACCTCTGCCTACTGGGTCAAGCTTCTGGGTGACGATTCGACCATTGTCATAAACCTCTTCGGCGACATGAACCTTAATTACTTCTCCCGTGATCAGTGTGCCACTTCCAGGACCTTCGCCGTAGCTTAAGTGATCGCGATAGAGGCATTCAAAATGAACTTTACTCTCTTTAATTCTTTTTGCCTTAACCTTCTCACTATCTAGAGGGGTGAGGCCAGAGAACTTAAACTCATCTTCACCGTACGGAAGTTCAGATGAACACAAGTTTATTTTCTCGGCGATTTCAAAGCTTGTTATGTTAATGACAAATTCTTTTTCGCGCAGAATATTTTTGGGAGTGTCCTTCATCTCGCCTGTTGATGAGCGCGCGAGAGGGCAAAACGCAATCATCATAGGCTTGGCGCTAATCGCAGTGAAAAAGCTAAAAGGAGCGAGGTTGTTGGTTCCATCTAGATTCACAGTTGAGACGACTGCAATAGGACGCGGTAAGATTGAGCCAATGAGATACTTGTAATTGTCACTAAATAGTCCGTTTGTATCAAATGAAAGCATTATGACTCCTTTGGCATCCAGCTCTTCCAGTAATCTTTTTTCTCATTTTCTTTAAACCAGGGAGTGGGCTCAAGGGGATAGCGGGTGTCGATCATGACCGCATACTCATCAGTATAGGTCTTATCGTCTGCGCTTTTAAATGCCTTCGGATGCGGTCCGTGGTGAATTCCTTGCGGATGAAAAGTGATGGCCCCGGCATCAATATTGTCGCGGCTAAAAAATGAGCCTTGGTGATAGAAGATAACTTCATCGTAATCGATATTTGAATGATAGAAGGGGACTTTTAACACTTTATGTTTGGTGTCTTCGAGAGGTCTTTCTACGAACGAGCAGACGACAAAGTTTGGCGCGACAAAAGTTGTGTGCCCTGAGGGCGGTACGTGATAGCGGTGACTCATTATAGGGCAGATGTCGTAGATACTTACTTTCTTTGGATAAACTGATCCCTTCCATCCTTTAACATCCAGAGGATTGAATGGGTAAGTGATGAGCGTGGCCTTCCCAAGGCGCTTGATCTCAACAATATACTCGCTTTTATCTTGTTCGCTACCTAGAGCAGCTTCTGGTGTTTCTATGGCCGTTTGATCGTAGAGAGCGTTAGGCCCAAGAATCCCTCGGCTGGGCTCTTCGTACTCGCCGCGACTCTCGATCCTAAGTATCTTTGTGACTTCACTAAGATAGAATTTGTAGGTCGTCCCGCGTGGCATGATAATGTAGTCGCCTTTTTTATAAGTGAGGTGACCGTAGACACTCTCAACGCACCCACTTCCTTCATGAATAAAAAAGAGCTCATCAAAGTCGGCGTTGCGAGAGAAGTTCTGTAGCGTTTGCTCGAATTTACCCACACTCACCACACAGTCTTGGTTGTGCAGAATGGGCATGAAGTTATTATTTCCAAGATGCTCGCCGTATACTGGTGGAAGGCAGCGAGGCTTTAGATCACCTTCGATCTTAGTCCAGCTAACGGGAGGATTTTCATGGTAGAGCTGACTTACGCGCCCAAAGAAGCCTTTGCGTCCATGCTCTTCTTCGTAAAGACCATCGGGAATGTCAACATGTGCTTGTTTTGTGTAGTTACCACTTGCCTTAAAACTTTCCATTTTATTAAGCCTTGTTTCCAACAGTGTTAATGAGTTTTCCAATTGACTCAACTTCAAGTTCTATTGAGTCTCCTGGTTGAATCCACTTATCAATTTCTAGCCCACAACCTGTTCCTACAGTTCCAGAGCCAAAGAGGTCTCCTGGGAGTACCCATTCATCTTTTGAAACGTGCTCAATCATCTGGGCCCAAGTGAAGTGAGAGTCTCCACTTTGGCCACGGGACCACTCCTGACCATTAATTTTTGCGGTCATGAGTAGGTTGGGTTCTTTATTATCAAACTCGTCTTTGGTGACAATTACTGGTCCAATGATAGAGCAGAAATCCTTTCCTTTGGCCGGCCCTAAACGAATGGCCATCTCTTTTCTTTGGATATCTCGGGCCGAAATATCATTGAGAATGGTGTAGCCAAAGATATGGTCCATAGCATCTTCGGCCCTAATATTTTTGCCTTCTTTACCAATGACCATGGCAAGTTCGAGTTCATAGTCGAGAATGTCGGTGTAACGTGGCCAGAGAATTTCATCTTTGGGTCCGATAAATCCTTCGGTTGCGCCTTTGTAGTAGGCCGGAATTTCATACCAAGCCTCAGGAATCGGCTCGCCTCGCTTTTTAAAACCCACGGCGACGTGCTTTTCATGGGCATAGAAGTCGCGATAGGTTGAGATGCGATCTAGGGGTTTATCAAGAACAACTTCTTGATCGAGGGTGTATTTAATTTTTGTACCATTGCGGCTTTGAACATCGCCCACTTTTTCTAAAAAGAGTGAGAGTCCATAGGATTCTTCGAGTAGATCAAAAGGATCATCTTTAAGTTGGAGTAACTTCCAAAGACTTGAAGGAAGATGGTGATCGGCGCGTTCCCAAGGGTTGTACTTTCCTTCGCGCTCGTAATCCACTGCCCAGGTAAAGTTTGGGTCGAGAATCGTCTTCCCATCTTCAAGCAAGATGCCTAGGCGAACGTTTTTTCCATGAGCCTCTTTTAGGCGATAGTGACAAATTTTCATAGGTGGGGTCTCCCAAAGCGGCGGTCGTATTCTGCTAGAATGCGCTCCATGCTTTCAAAAAAATGATTCATTTCATCTTCAGTTCCAATCGAGACGCGCACAAAGTCCGGCATGCCATTGGCACTAAGGGGTCTAATGATGACCCCTTCATTTAAAAGATTTTCAAAGAGATACTTGCCGGCCTCTTCAGAACCAGTTTTAAAAGTCACAAAGTTGGTAGCAGACTTGAGGTATTCGAAACTTTTCTCAGTTAAGAAGCGGCAAAGCTTAGTCTTATAGCGATCATTGTGATCAAGCGAGGCTTTAAGGTGATCGGTATCGTCAAGGGCCGCTCTCGCTCCTGCTTGGGCCAAAAGACTTGGCTCAAAGGGAAGTTTTACTTTGGTGAGGTTGGAGATTAGATCTTCGTGAGCAAATCCATAACCGACGCGCAGACCGGCCATGCCGTAAGCCTTACTGAAAGTTCTAAGGGTGATGACGTTGTCATATCGGTAGTCCATACTGTCGGGAAAGTCGTTTTCCTCTCTGTTGTGAACAGCGTATTCAAAATAGGCTTCATCGAGAATAACGAGCACGTGTGGAGGCACATACCTCATGAAGTGATCAAATTCTTCGCGCCTAATGAATGTTCCGGTCGGGTTATTTGGATTGGCCACGTAGATGATTTTTGTCTTCTCTGTGATATTTAGAGCAAGAGTTTTGACATCAAAACGATAGTCTGGTGTCTGAGGAAGAGTGATTAATTTTGCTCCGACAGATTGAGCGAGAATTGAAAAACCAATGAAGCTCATCTCACTAGTGAGGACTTCTTCACCAGGGGCGAGGAAGGCACGCACGATATAGGCCATGATTCCTTCACTCCCATTTCCAAGAATAATATTTTCTGGCTTGAGCGAGTAGAGTTCACAGAGTTTTTTCTTGAGTTCAAAGGCATGTTGATCGGGATAGCGGTGAAGCTCGGGCAGCTTGGCGCGAATGGCCTCTGAAACTTTTTCAGAAGCACCAAGTGGGTTTTCATTGCTGGCGAGTTTTGAAATTCGTGTCAGACCTTTCTCTCGGGCGAGCTCCTCAATGGGTTTACCCGACTGATAGATCTTGAGTGTGCGCAGGTACTCTGGCACCAGCGTTTTGAAGTGTTGCGTCGAACTCATAAACTCCCCAGTAAAAAAAGACCGTTCTTTTTTAACATGCTTCATGCGAAAGGTCTTAAGTTCGCCGCGTTAAGCTAGCCATTTAAAGCTTATCAGGCCAAGCTTTGGGCCATGAGAAAACCTGAGATTGGTCAGTTTGACAGTGACCACTTGCGCCTCATGACAAGAGGGATTGAACTCTATAATGAGGGTTATTACTGGGAGTGTCACGAAGAGCTTGAGCATCATTGGCTCGAAGCCCGAGGGGACAATGCGCGATATATCTATTGGGCCGTGATTCAAGTGGCGGCGGCCCTTGTCCACTTTGAGACAAAAAATCTTATCGGTGTTCAAGGAATGCTAAAGAAGGCACGAGATAAAATTCGCCGGGCACGTGAAAGTCATGTGGAAAGTGATATACTCCTCTATAATTTAGATTGGACGAAGTTTTGTGAACTGGTTGAATCAAGTCCAGTTGCGGGAAGCTTTGAAGAGTATGAAAAGCTCGTAAATTTTCGCTTCCCTGCGCCTACGGAGTGGAGATACTCATGAAAAACGCGCTCAAAGTTTACCATCAAGCCCTGGGATACTTCTTTAAAGATAAGTGGCTCATTCTTCTTGGTCTGGTTCCGGTCAGTATTGGGATTGCTCTCTACTCAGTTGTTGGCACCTGGATGTACACCGATCTCTTGGCCATGGGAGAGAGCTGGGTAAAGGGGATGGTCTCAGATGGAGCACTTGGCAATTTTCTCTACGCTGTTTTAATCGCACTTGTCACCATTGGACTCTACTTTTTAATAAGTTGGACTTTCGTTTTGGTGGTCTCCATTTTGGCCAGTCCCTTCAACGAAGTCATGAGTGCGCGAGTAGAGCGCCTCATCCTTGAT
The DNA here is from genome assembly GCA_048264885.1 of Bacteriovoracaceae bacterium. GTDB lineage: Bacteria > Bdellovibrionota > Bacteriovoracia > Bacteriovoracales > Bacteriovoracaceae > JBLWXV01. The sequence goes on along the minus strand of JBLXCO010000001.1, from coordinate 1,186,372 downwards.
GAGACTCCAGCCGATGTGAGCGAGAGTTTTGGGAAAATGTTGAAAAAGATAGTTTTTATTTTAGCAAACGAGTTTAAAAAAGTTTTTCTAATTGCACTTTTCTCACTAATTGCTTTTATTTTTAGCTTCTTTCCAATCTTTTTTCCCATTAGTGTTTTTATTTCTGCTCTTTTACTTGCTTCGCAATTTCTTGACTACTCATGGAGTAGACACGATGTGAAAATGGGTGATTGTTTTAAAGAGGTACGCAGCAATGTTTTGGGCTATGGACTCTCGGGTGTTGGCTTTCTCTTTGTAATTACGATCCCAGTCATTAACCTTTTTGCCCTGCCTTTTGCCGTGGTCTACTACAGCGCCCTAAGAACTATTAATCAATTGGATGAACACCTTGACTAGAACTCTAGTTAAGCTGCCACGCCAGGCAGACCAAACAGTTCTTTGCTTTCCCTTCTTGCGTTTGCTTTCCAAAATGGGGGAGAGGGAAATCTTTGTGGTGGCCGATCCGGGAAACTCCATATTGCTATCAGGCTTTGAAGAGTCGCGCTTTTATAGTGGCAGACTGTTTGAGATACCCCAAAGTAAGAAAACTATCTTAGGGGCGCATCACTACCTGATGAATAATCACGATATCTTTAATATTGATGAGTATTTTGATTTGGAGAGTTCTCTGTCTTCAATGTCACTCGGAGTGACGGCCAAGGCTTCCCTGCGGGTTGGCTTTGACAAAGGGCTTATTGGCAAGCTGCTCTATCAAAAAAGTGTTCCGTGGAAAAGAGAGCTCCCTCTAGATCAGTCGTACGTGCGCTTACTGACTGAAGCGATGGGGGTTAGTGATCGTGAGGCTTTTCTTGAAGTGATTCACGCCGATCGACCGGTGCCTCTGACTCGCTATGTTTTTATTGCTTTGAAAGGTCTTTTTGATGCGAAGACAAGAGACCTCTACGCGAATTTTGTAAATGGCCTAGATCAGACGGCCATTATCTTTTGGGAGCTCGACGGAGAACTTTCAAGCCAGTTCTACGAGCTTCTTCATCCCAAGGTTGAGTATAAAATTATTAAATCCAACGAGCTCAAGGAAGTATGTAGCATTCTTCGAACGAGCGTGGGACTTATTACCAATCAGGCATGGATGGCCTGGTTAGGTGTGTACTGGGGAATGAGGTCTGTTTGTCTAAATGATAACTTGGTCAAGACCCATTACTTTGATTTACTTCCTCAAGGTCTAAATTTTGAAGAGGAAGGGACAGACGAAGCCCTAGACTTCGTCTGCCAGTATCTCGAGCTATGATTTAAATATTTCAATATTCTTTTTGAGAGACTCGATCTTTGCTTCGCATTCGCTGGCCTTCGCACGGACTTCAGTCACCACTTCTTCAGGGGCATTGTCCATAAATTTCTTGTTGGAGAGTTTCTTTGAGAGACCCATCATCTCTTTTTCACTCTTTTCAAGCTCTTTTTGAATTCGCTTGAGCTGCTCGTCAAGATCCACAATGCCCTCAAGGTGAAGGAAAACTTCAGAGTGCGGAGCTGCGGCAAAAGTTGATTTTCCTGGACGAGACGCCCCTGTCTTGGGGCCGATGACCAGTTCCTTCACGCGAGCTAGGTCAGAGAGATAGCTTTGATTTTTTTGCATGTAGGCGCTTAAGGCTTCATCGTCAGTAAAGAGTGAAACTTTCACTTCATCTTTTGGCTTCGCATTCACGCTTGATCTCAAGTTTCTGACCATCGTGACGATGTCGACAAACTTATCCATGCTCTCTTTGTCAGATTCAAAGTTAAGACTTGAATCAAACTCGGGATATTCCCCAGAGATGAGAAGAGTCTCGCCTTCATTTTTGAGGTATGACCACAACTCCTCTGTGATAAAAGGAGTGAAGGGATGCATGAGGGCCACAATCTTTCTGAAGCCGTACTTCAAAATAGTGGCCCTTCTCATTTTTGAAGCTTCATCACTGCCATGGAGAACCGGTTTTGAAAGCTCGATAAACCAAGAGCAGAACTTGTCATAAACAAATGAATAAATGGCGCTACAAGAGTCATCATAACGGAAGTCTTCAATCGATTCGTTCATCTCCTTGGCCACAAGATTGAGTTCATTGAGGATCCAGCGTTCATGGTGGTCCCAGCTCTCTTTTGGTGGAAGCTCCTCGCCCGCATTTTCTAGGAAGGGATGAATAAATCTAAAGGCGTTCCAGATCTTATTAATAAAGTTGCGATACCCAGCGATTCGTTCAGGGTCGAGGTTTAAATTGCGGTTATAGCCTGAGCCAGCCGCTAGCGTGAAGCGCAAGGCATCTGTTCCATATTCATTGATCATGTCGATGGGATCAATTCCGTTGCCGAGAGACTTACTCATTTTGACGCCATTTTTATCGCGAACAATGGCGTGGATGTAGATTTTATGGAAGGGAACCTTATTGGTTGCCTTCATTCCCATCATCATCATGCGCGCAACCCAGAAGAAAATGATGTCGTAGCCTGTCACGAGCACGCTGGTTGGGTAGAAGCGCTCAAAGCCTCGCTCTTTCATGCGCTCGGGGTTTGGCCAGCCAAGCATCGTGAGGGGCCAGATACCAGAGCTAAACCAAGTGTCGAGGACGTCTGGATCTTGAATGAGTTGATCACTGCTACATTGTGCGCACGAGGCAGGCTCTTCGACTGCGGCCCATTGGTGTGAACACGATGAACAGGTAAAGACTGGGATTCTGTGCCCCCAAATCAACTGGCGTGAGATACACCAGTTCTTGGGCTCTCTTAGCCATGAGAAATAAGTATTCTCCCAACCCTTGGGATAAAAGCGAGTGGTGTCATCTTCGATGGCGCCAACGGCGTCAGCGGCCATATCCTTGACGTTCAAAAACCACTGCTTACTAATCATCGGTTCGATGACAGATTTAGATTTTTCTCCGTGACCTACTTGATGCACGTGAGGCTTTACATCGATGAGTTGCTCGAGGTCTTTGAGTTTTTTAACAACGGCCTTTCTCGCGTCCTTAACACTCATGCCTTTAAAATCAAGCCCAAGCTCATTGAGGGTGCCGTCTTTGTTGATCATGTTAAGCACTGGTAGGTTGTGGCGCTTACCAATTTCAAAGTCGTTAAAGTCGTGACCAGGGGTCACTTTAAGGCAGCCTGTTCCTTTTTCTATGTCGACGTGCGAGTCGCCAATAATCGGAACTTCTCTGTTGCAGATGGGAATGATCGCCGTTTTGCCGATCAGTTTATTAAAGCGCTCATCTTCTGGGTTCACACAGACTGCGGTATCGGCAAGTAATGTTTCCGGGCGAGTGGTGGCGATTTCGAGCCACTCCCCAGTCTCTTTTACCTTGTAGTTAATATGATAGAAGTTGCCTTGAACTTCCTTGTGTTCAACTTCGGCGTCACTGATGGCCGATTGAAGAACCGTGTCCCAGTTGACGATGTAGTCGGCTTGATAGATTAAGCCTTCGTTGTAGAGGTTCACAAAGATGGTTCGCACCGCCTCATTGGCCTCTGGGTCCATGGTGAAAACTGAGAGATCCCAGTCGGGCGAAGCACCCATACGTTTTTGTTGGTCGAAAATGCGTCCGCCGTATTCTTCTTTCCACTTCCAGATGCGGGCGAGGAAATCTTCGCGGTCAATATCGTGGCGGGTTTTCCCTTCCTGTTCAAAGATCATTTTTTCAACGACAGACTGGGTGGCAATCCCGGCGTGATCCATACCTGGAAGCCAAACAGCTTCATAGCCTTTCATCCGCTTAAATCGAATAAGGGCATCTTGAGTGACCACATCAAGAGCGTGACCCATGTGGAGAATGCCGGTGACGTTGGGGGGAGGCATGACAATTGAGTAGGTCTCGCCAGCTTTTCCGGGACGGGCTTTAAAGTGTCCGCCCTTTTCCCATTCGTTGTACCACTTTTGTTCTACGTCTTCGCTTGAGTAGGTTTTGGGTAATTCTTGAGTGCTCATAGAGTTTATTCCTTGGCCGCTTTAAGAAAGTCGGCAATTTCTTGGTGATCAGTGAGTTTAAATTCACGCTGTTCTTTCTTGGCAAGATCTTTGATTTGAATCACGCCTTGCTCTAGTTCAGTTGTTCCCATAAGCCCTAGGCAGAGCGCTCCTCGCTTTTGGGCCAGCGCAAAGACCTTTTTAAATTTTACCGAGTCTGGGTGAGTGACGACATTAAACCCAAGCTTTCTAAGCGAGGTGGCGAGCTTGAGTGTCGGAATGAGACCCGTGTCTTCTTGATAGGTGAGAAGTACATCATTGACTGGGAGATCAAAGTTTGGAAGAAGTCCATGGGTCGTGAGAAAATCTGTGAGCGTGACATCGCCAAGACCAAAGCCCACTCCTGGCAGAGGACTCTCGTTAAAAATTTGTAAAAGATTAGCGTAAGCTCCACCGCCACAGAGAGCGCGGCGATTTTCAGGGTTTTTATCAAAGATTTCAAAGACCACGCCCGTATAGTAGTCGAGACCTCGCACAATCGTTGGATCGTAGCTTAGGTATTTTTCTAATTCGAGATTCTTAGTGAGCTCGATAAACTCCGATAAACTCGCAATATGCTCGGCCACACCTAAGTCTGAAAGAAAGCTCTTGAGCTCATCAAAAGATGAGAGCTTGATGTAGCGCTCATAAATCTCGACTTGGTCATTTGTGAGTCCAAGTTCCAGCAAAGAATTCTTTATTTTTTCGGCCGGCTCTTTTTTCGAGCGGTCGATGATCTTATAGAGCTTATAAGACTGATCGTCTGAGAGCTTGAGGACGTTCTTAAAAAGAGCGTCGACGGCTTCGCGGTCATTGATGAGAATTTCAAAATGAGACTCATTGGCCCCATAGTTTTCAAAGAGGGCGACGGCGAGTTGAAGAATTTCAACTTCACCCAAGCGTCCATTTGAGCCAAAGATATCGCAGTTAAATTGCCAGTGCTCTCTCAGGCGGCCGCGCTGAGGTTTTTCATAGCGCATGAGATTTGGAATTGAGTACCAGCGAATGGGCTTTGTGCTCTCTTTGTGGGTTTGCGCTACCATGCGAGCAACTGTGGGAGTCATCTCGGGGCGAATCGCCACATGGCGCTCACCGCGATCGATAAAACCATAGATCTGATCATTGATAAGTTCTTCGCCGGACTTTGCTTTATAGAGCTCGACTTCTTCGAGCATCGGGCCGTCGTAGGGTTCAAAGCCAAATGATTCGGCGGTTTTATTCATGACCTCAAAGAGGTAGTCGCGCACGCGCTTTTGCGCGGGGAAAAAGTCGCGCGTTCCGCGGTAGGGCTTTTTAGATAGTGCCATGTATATCCCTTTGACTGCAGGCATTAAATGAGTGCCTTATGATAGCAGCAAAGGAGCAAAACGTCATGGAGCAAGCCTGCTTTTTAAGGGCGAACGCTCTCCCAACTCTGCACTGGAAGCGGCATTGTGGTTGGTGGAACGTAGTTGGGGTCGGGCGTGGGATAGAGATATTCCTTTTGCCAGTCATTCTTGGCCAGAGGAAGTTCCTTGGGGGCTTGGTACTCGGGGTCTGGATCCGGGAAGAGATACTCGGTATCCCAGTCTGTTTGTGCAGTGGGTAGTTCTGGTGGCGGCGTGTAGCTCGGGTCCGGAGTGGGGAAGAGTTCGGGGCGAGTCGCTGGTTTTTCTTCTCTGGGCTGCCAAGCTTGGGTCTCATCTACCTTCGTTGAATCTGTTTGCTCGTCATTGAAATCAGTACTTAGGAGTTCATTTTCCAAGGCACCACTTTGTGGCCGATCCACTTCCTCTTGAGAGCGAACTTTAAAGTTTGAAAGTTTGTAGACGTTCTCGGCCAAGCTCGGTGTTTGGGTTTTATTAATCTTATTAAATTCGACCAAAGCGAGCTTGATTGAGGCGAGACTTCGCTTCACTAGATTTTTACACATTAAATCAAGCTCTGCTTCAGATTGCTGCAAAAAGAGAATCGCCCAGGGAAGTAAAATTTTAATCTTTCTCTCATACTTCTGTAGTTCTGAATCAGTGATGGGCCCTCTATTACTTAACTGAAAAAGGTAGGTGTTTCTCAAGCTAGAATTGAGCAGTGGACTCAAATCATCTTTAATCATGGTGATTAACCACGAGAGATATTGGTTCTCACTATATTCTTTTGCTTTGGCCTCTAGCTCGCTCAGAGTTTTAGGGTCGATGAATCTATTATTAAGAGCGATACTCGGTTTTGAGCGCAAAATCTCTTTATAAATCTCGGCCTTAATGAGGAAGAACTGCTCTTCTTTTTTCATCACCTCTAAGGAAGCGTCAATTTGCTTTAAGTCTTCGATGAGTTGGTAATGCTCATCGAGTGAGCTTAAGTATTTATTAGTCGCCGAAGTTAGAATTTTAAATTCATAGGGCAGGTGATCTTTTGCCGAGATGACAGGGTGGTTCGCCGCTAGGGCTTTAAATCCTAAGAGGGTGACAAAAATGAAAAGGGTCCGTTTAGGCCAAGTCACTACTTCTTCTCTCCAGGCTCTTGAGCCTTTTTATTTTCCTGTGGCAGTCGATCAATATTGGCGAGGTTATCTTCTCCAAATATAACATAGTAGCCGGCCCTTGTGGGGGCGAGGAGCTTGCCATCCAGGTTGAGTGCTTGAGTGGCAAAACCCAAGTCGGTCACCTGGGTGAGCTTTTTAGTGGCAACTTCGAGGCTTGAAATATCATGTGAGCCTTGTTCACTGGTCTTAACAAAGAAGATTTTGGTTTTGTCGTAATCGCAGACCAGGTTTCCGATATCATTAAAGTTAGATTCGTAAATCATGTCGCGCTTACCAAAGTCGATATTGCTCTCTTTCATAATTGAGATTTGTGAGCCCATCTTCGAGCTGATTTTCCCAAATTGGCCAACATAGACATAGCCAGCGTGGTAGCAGAGCTCAATCTTTTGATCGGCAGCATCCGCTTTGTAAAGTGGAGAAATTTTTTTGGTAGAGAGCTCAAATTTAAGTACGCCCACCACTCCCTCTTTATTTAAATCGGTGTAGAGGATCGTATTGCCGTTGGGCATAACCACTTGGGGCCTAAAATAGGGGTTTGCCGAGTTGTAGAGCTTAATTGAAAATTGCAAGGTCGGAGTCTGCATATTTACAAAAATGATCTCTCTTTTATTTGGATCAAAAGCTGACATCCAAGTGTCTGATTGATGGAGTTTGGGCCAGAGACCACTGCCGATTTCTCGAGCAGTGGCCCCGCCAAAATCGACTTTGAAAAGTTTGGGGACTAAGCGAATTCCATAGAATGTGTGGTACTTCTCAAGTTGAGATACGACTAGAAATTTACGTGTCATTGAGCCGACAACTTCGTAGTGGGTGCCTTCTGAGCCGCCGAGAAGCTTTTCAACTTTATAGTTTGTGCTTAAGAGAAAATCTCCCGAGCCTCGCTGATAGTATGTGAATTTTCCGTCTTTAGAGATAAAGCGAATATTGGAAATATCTTGCTTTGTCGTCAGGAGTGGGAGCTTAGAATTTCCAACTTGCCCCAACGCAATTGAACTCAGCAATGAAAGAATTGAAATTAAATAACATATTGCTTTCATTTCTTTATCCCAAATAGCGTCCAAGTCCCAAGCGGATGAAGAACTTGATAGGTCTTGATGGAGGAAAAGAGGTGATTCCAGGGCAGCAGTCTTGGTGAATGAACATCGTCGATAGAGAGCCTAAGAACAATGAAGACCTCTTCGTTATCACTTTTGCTGACGCCGTCGATAATGAAGGGGATAGGTGTGCATTGGTTAAAGCTCTGTTTTGGATAGTCTTCAGGTCTTAAGTCCTCGAGACAGCCTACTCCGTGAATAATTCCATCTTTATTCTGTTCAAAATAAAAAGTGAGCTCAGTGAGATTCTTAATCGTCTTTTGGGAGAGCTTATAAGATTCGGCCATTATATTGGTCATTGAGAATTTTTCAGTTAAATAGGAAGTTGGAAAGTAATCAAACGTTGGGACCCCCTGATATTTAAAACGATCAGAAACATCTTTTTGATCGAGATAAATCTTTTTAGGGCAGTAGAGTGGAGTGCAGTTTTCGGCATCGTAGACAATTTGGCATCCGGACTTATACTTGAGGCGGATGGGGTTATAGATATCCTTGGTAACAAAACTGCACTCGTATTCAGAGGGAACTGAAAATAATTTGTTCACGATCTTCGTAACCACATATGTCTCAGACATATCGGCATTGGGATTGTGTCCCGGAATGTAGGGGAGACAGATCTCTTTGCTCTCTAGGCGATCTTCATAACAAATACGAAGGGGCCAACCTTCTTCATTTTCAAAATCAAAGTTGAGCTTCGCAAACGAGAAGCCGGCCTCACTGGCACAAGTCTCTGGAGTGCTAATAATATCTCTTGGTGAGAAGTGATTCATCAGACGATGGATATTAGTGATTGCAACGTTATCAATATTGCCCGGACAATCATGATAATTTGCTTTTAAGTGGGCATTCATGAGAGCGTCTGATTGGTCTTTGCAGTCTGGGTAGGGAAAATAACTTGGATAGCCCTTAGCGCTCTCAGTGACGCAAATTCTTGGTTCTTGTAGCATTTTAGTGCGACAAGCTTTGAGCTGGTCTTCGTTGGGAGGACTTTTAAGATTTCCGATGCTCTGGCACTTATAGCTCATCACACTTTTATCGCGCTCGGCGCTGATTACTTTGCTCCAGACATCTGAGCTTGTATAGAACTTACAAAACTTCTCTTGAGACTCCAGATTCTCACATAAATTTTGAAGATAGTTTCTCTGATAGCTGCTCATGGCCCCAGCTATCTGTGCGGCTTCGCGCTTGAGGTTATTGACTGCGCGAATTTTAGCAACATCGTTACTTTGATAGTCCTTGTCTGAGAGCTGAACTCTTGCAGCTTGCTTTAAGCGCTCGGGGTACTTACATAAAAAGAGAGTATAAAGATTATTAGTCCATTCTTTGTAGATAACTCCACACTCAGAGGCATTTTTCGGACTAGCAAAATTGATACTGGAGAGAGTTTTTTGGAGATTGGGAAGATTAAAGAGTGTGGCTATATCGCGATTATTAAAACATTCTTTTTGATAAACGGCCGAGAGAAAATTTTCTCTTGGAACTAAAGCAGACTCTTTGGCGCCATTATTTTTCTCAATGATAACCACTACATTTTGAATTTCGCCTTCCACGGTTCGTAGCAGGCCATTTTGAAGAGCGGCGTAAAAGAAGCACGGATCTTTTGAGATCATGGAGACGTACTTTTTTTCACTATTAAAGAGGAGGGACTTTGTAAATTGGGGATCGAGCTTTACCGAGCGAATGTCACTGAGGTCGGTGAGCGCGAGAGGGTTTTTACTCGCTTCCGATACTAATTTCTCATATTTAGTACGATCGAGGGACATGAGATTTTCGATGCTGTCGATGAGTCCCGTCTCAGCCGCAAATAAAAAGGCCTTGGAACTTAGTCCAAGGCCAATAGAAAATGAGTAAAGAAAAATTCTTTTAAGAGTCGAGCGCAGATTTGGCGAGATAAGATGCAACATCCTCAACCTGTAAGTTCTCCGTTTTATCCACTTGGGACTTAGAGGAGTTAAAGTTTATCATACAGTAGGAGCATGCTGTCGCCAATTTTGGCTGGTTGGTTTCTCCAATTTGCTCTAGGCGGTTAATGGCCAGGTGTTGACCCTCTGGCAGTTCATACCACATATTTCCTCCGCCCATGCCACAGCAGACGGCGCGATCTTTATTCTTCTCCATTTCAGTTACTTTAAGACCTGGGATGGCGTGAAGAATTTCTCTTGGGGCATCGTATTCACCATGATGGCGGCCCAGGTAGCAAGGATCGTGAAAGGTGAGCTCTTCGTTGACTTCTTTGGTCGGTTTTAACTTTCCAGATTTTACAAGATCAGCAAGTAGCTCTGTGTGGTGAACGGTTTCAAATTCGCCGTCTTCAAATTTAGCGTATTCTTTGCCAATTGTGTGCAGACAGTGAGGACAGTGAGTGACCACTTTGCCAAACTTGTATTGTCTCATGTTGGCGATATTTTCGATCGCCACCTCGTAAAAGGTGTACTCGTCGCCAAAGCGTCTGATGGGATCGCCATTACACTTTTCAGTTTTCCCCATCACGGCGAAATTTACGCCAGCCTTCTTAAGCAGCATGACGGTGTCTTGGACTACTTTTTGGTTAGCAGCATCGTAAGAACCTGCACAACCCACATAGTAGAGGTAGTCCACTTCGGTAGAAGGTTCAATGACTGGGACATCCATTCCATCGGCCCACTTAAAGCGATCGTCTTGCGTGATGCCCCAGGGGTTGCCGTTGACGCGAATTTTGTTGGCGGCATCTGCGGCGGCCGGAGGAATTTCTCCGAGAGTGAGAGTTTTGTAGCGCTTAGCCTCAAGAATCATATTAACGTGCTCAATATTGGCCGGGCATTCCTGCATACAAGCGCCACAGGTGGTGCATGCATCAAGCTCATTGGCAGTATAGATAGGGTTTTCTCCCCAAATCTCAGCGTCACTCTCTCCAGTTTCCTTTGTGGCATAGGCAAGGTCGCGGGCCTTAGTGATGATGAGTTTAGGGTCAAGTGGCTTTCCTGAAGCTGTGGCGGGACAAACGGAAGTACAACGCCCACACTCCACACAGCTAATGAGGTCGAGACGGTTTTTGAGTGTGAGCTCCGAGAGTTTTCCAAGACCGAATGTCTCGGCATTCTCATCTTCAAAGTTCATGGGTAAGAGTACGCCGCCTCTGCGATAGGGAGTTAAAAGAGAGGTGATGGGTAGGAGCACGATGTGAGAAAACTTTGAGTAACCAATACTAGCAACAAAGAGCATAGTGTTGGCCATGTGAAAAAACCACAGACCGCGATAAGTGTAGGCAAGACTTTCGTCAGTGAGATTAAAGGTGCCAAAAATAGTAGCGAAGAACCACCCTACTGGAGAAATCAATTTCTCATGTTCAGGCATTTCAGTGCCGAGAATGCGCAGACCCTCTAGAAAGAAACCTATCAAGACTAAACTCGCGAGCATCCCGTACATGAAGTATTCTTGATTCGGCTTTGTCGCTTTGAGATAGTCTGGCTTTTTGACGTAGCGGCGATGAAAGGCCATGGCCAGACCAACCATCAAAACCACGCCCGCAAGATCGGCCAAGAGCGAGATGAGCATATAGACATTGCCCTTAAAGACCTTGAACGGAGTGTCGTAGTGAATGGCCACTAGATCAGTTGCAATCCACAGCACGACAAAGCCGTAGAAAATAAGTGAGTGAAACAGACCAACTTCTGGTTTGCGCGGAACTTTTCCGGTAAAGAAAATAGTTTCTAAGAAGTTTTTCCAATTGAGATTCTTGGGAAAGAGTTGCTTTCTAACTTCGGCAAAGGACAAGCCTTTGGTGACAAAGGCATACTTCTCATACAAACCTTTGATACAAATGACCACACTGGCCACGAGAAGTGCATACATGGCATACTTCATGGCCGGCGGGATGTTCCACATAATCTCACGTGTAATTTGATCACTCATGGACCGTTCTCTCCCTCATAAAATTTTTCATGATAATTGTTATCTAGAATAGTCGATTTTGAGGCATAATCAAATGTACATGAGCTTTAAATTGCTAGATATCTTTTGTTTTCTCACTTTTCTATTCCTCCCTCTCTTGGGTGTTAGGATGAAAAGTCTGTGGCAGCACACGAGTGCAGAGGAACTGCGCGAGCGCAAATGGTCGCTGTGGATCGCTTTTTGCGGAGCTTTTTTATCGGTCATCGCTTTTGGAATGCAACATTTCTACGGCCATCCCAAGTTGCTGCAGACCCTGGTGGGGCTCTATGGAGTGACCTTTTACGCCCTCTTGTATCACTTCAACCCCTTTCTGAGAGAGCGTTTGGGGATGCCATGGAAAACGTCTATCCGCGTCTATCTTCTGATGCTGCTGGTGGGAGTGACAGCAATGAAGCTTGGAGGGATGAAGGCGAGCACGATCTTCATTTGTTTTTGTGCGGCCCTTGGGGCTTTAGCGTGGCGAAGCTGTTCGATCGTTCAAACTATTATTTTGTTAATCCAATTAGTGCTGAGCCTTGTCGTTTATTTTTTGGTGGCACAACCGCTAATGTGGATTATTGGCTTTGGCCTCATCGCAAATGCCGGCCTTTTTATCTATGAACCAAGAGTAAGAGCTAGTAGTGAAGCAAATTAGAAACCTCTTTATTTATATTTTTCTCTGCCTCCAACTGGGCTGCGCTGGCCAGACATTGATCGGTCTCAATCCCGTAAAGGACGCCCGCATCCCCAATCGCATTGTTTGGCTTCAAATTCCAGGGCTGCTTGATGAGCACCTTGCAATGCTACGATTTGATTATGCTGACTCTCGAATCGTAACTCCAGTAGAGAAGGCCCTGTGCTTGGGAAAAACCTGGCAATATGACCTCTATCGTTTAAGACACAGTCCCGACCTAGGCTTTCTGGCCCAAATGAGTGGGAGTAAGAATTTAAAAAATAGCTGTGAAGACTTTGAGACGCTCACACCTTTTTGGAGTTATCTCAGAAGCACTGGCCCTTACCGTGTGGCCATTCTTGAGCGAGATGCCCAGGAAGGTCTTGAGACAGCGTGGAAATGTGAAAAGAGCCAAGCGAGCTACAAAGATAATGTGATGCTTTTTAAAATGTCCGCTTCGAGTAAGGGAAGCTCAGACGGAGAGTTTCACTTTCAAGAAAAGATGCTCTTTAAGTCAGGGGTGATTTTAAATGACAAGTCATGCTCTTCAAAGGGCTGTTATGCTTCTCTTGAACAAAACTCTCAGGCCATTAATGACTTTCTTAATAAAGAAACTAAGAGCAGCGTCTTTATTATTAGAGACGGGAGATACCTGGAGTATTTAAAGGCGGGAAATATTCTCGCCGCTAAAGAGGTGCTTGCAGAGATTGTCAAAATTTATGAAAGCTTTCAGCTAGAGGCCCAGAATTCAAATGAATTGCTTCTTGTTTTAAGTTCCTCAGGTGGATTGGGGCTTGAGATGCCTACGCAAGGCGTGTCTTGGCAGCAATTTCAAAAAAGCGGACGCAATGTACTCTATAAGCGCTCGTCATTGCTTGGGGTTGTCTACGCTGATGGGGTTCAGGCGCAGAATCTTTGTGGCCAATATGAAGAGTCGGAGATCCTCAAGCGTATTCTCTGGACACCTAAGGGCGGAATTAAGAATTTTGATTTTTTGTAGGGGACACTAAAAATGTTAAACTACTCGAACTAACGTTCGGGATGGCTTTGGCAAGCTTCTTCAAGAATTATAGAGGAAGTTTCAGGTCTTGAAGGTTAACGAGGAAAAGAGTAGTCCTTTTATCGTCATTAAGCATTTCTCAACCTGGCTATATCGAGAATCTGGCCTCTGAGCCAGATGTTATGGGTAAGGCGGAAGCATTGTCATATAGTTCTGGAAGTCAAACAATTACCTGTCGAAATGGATTAGATTATGATGAGGACAAAATAACGGTGTCTGGGCCATAGGAGAAGATCGTATGGAAGCAGCAAAAAGAACTCAAGTAAATAAAATCATATTTTGGATTAGCTACTTATATCTCCTTTTTTATTCTTTAATTAAGTTAGTTGAATACTTGCTCTATTTCATGAGTAGTAACCCTATAGGTCTTTGTGTTAATACTGGGATTCACTCAAGATATTTACATATTTCATTGCCTCTATTAGCTCTATGTCTTGTTAGCTTAATTCCTTATCGCTATTTCCTTTGGACCTATAAGGTATATATTATTAGAATAATTATAGCTGTAATTGCGTTAGTTTTTTTTATTGGAATATCAGGCACTGTTGGCATTTTTGCTTTTTACAATTTTTGTGGCACTGAATTGCCAAGCGGAAGTAGCTTTTTCTCTGTTAACTCCTTGCTATTTTATCAATTGCCGGGTTTAGCATTTCCAATTTCATTTATGACCTACTCAAAATTGAAGTGCGGTAGATACATTCTAAACAGCGACAGTTTCAATTTATATTTATCCCTCAAAGTCGGGCGAACTCTCTTCAAGAAGAAATCCTAAAGACAGATCAGCAGAGGAGAATCAGGCACGCTTTATAAACTCTTCCACCTCATCTCTTGAAATTTGATAGAGAGTTTTACAGTAATCGCATTTAACTTCAATGCTATTGGCACCCTCGTAGAGATTATCAAGAGATTCACTATGAGAAAGACTTGCAATTCCACTGACCATGCGTGCGTGCTCACAGGAACAAGTAAGCTCTACGTCTTGTCCTGAGATGTATTCGTAACCTAGCTTTTCAAGCTCGGCCACAATGGACTCTTGGTTAGTGGTCGTCCGATTATAGATTTGTTCTATCGCTGGGAGCATTCTGGAAGTTTCACTCTCAAGGCTTGGGCGAGACTCTCTAATCTGCTTGTCCACCTGAATGTCTGGAAGTCTTGATATCATCACGCTTTGATCTGATGTGCTCGAGAGTGAGAGCTGCGAATTCACCTGGTAGGACTGCTTGAGCGCTAGGGTGATGGCTTCTTTGAGCGCAAGATTTTCGAGCCTAATAAATGAAGTATAAGGTTCATTTTGAAAAGGGTTAACTTTTACTAGTCGACAGTAACCATTGATCGTCGTTGGAATATCTTGAAGATTTTCTGGGAGCAGTAAAGTGCGCGTGTGACCAATGGCCGAGATCTCAAGCTTAAGGCGCAAATAGGGTGTCTCGCTGTCAATGAAGATACCCATTGTCTCTTGATGCTTGAGGTAGCTCATTAAGTGCTCTCCCATGAGAACGAAGTCTCTGAGATAACTAAAGCCGCGGAGTTCTTGCTCGTGCAAAAGTACGAGATCTTCAATCAACTTGCTGCCTTCGAGAAAGTTGAGGCTAAAGCCTGTTTGATGATTGATAAAACTTAGGAGACGACTTGTTGGAAGCATGGGACTGGTCCTTATTTCTCGAGCGTGATAGCGTTTAATATCATAAATTAAACCTCTGAGGAATATTTTGAGCATCCAGATTAGATATACCGATGGACTATTCCCCTCTCAAGAGGACTTTGAATCCACACTGGGCAGAGAATCGGTGATCATCTGCCCGAATCCCCAGTTGGCCGATGGCGTCAGGAGATTATTTGACGCTCAAAATGCAACAGATTTTGATGTCATCACTATCGCCAAGGCCACCAGTGAGCTGCGCGACTTTTATAAGATAGAAGGACAGGCCCTGCGCAAGGCCGAGATTCTCATGCACTTTGGCACGCTGTGGAAGAGCGTTCACGGAGCGATTAACTTCGAGATGTTCATTCAGTCCTACCAGCTCTTTTCAGAGTTTAGAAGTTTCACCACTAACTTTGAACTTGTTAGTGAAGCGCTTGGCTCTCTTTCAAGTGAGCAACAAAATGCTCTCGCACTCTATTGGCGCTATTTGGGTGAAGCGCAGATTATGGACGAGCATTCGCTTTATGAAATGATTAGCACCAGCGCCGAAGAGGCCGTTCAAATTACTGAGGCGCAAGAGCCTAGGTGCCGCTGGAAGAATATTACTTTTTGGGGTTTTCCTCACTTATCCGGCACTCAAATTTCTCTCATTAAATCCTTGGGGCTAGTGGCCAATGTTCACGTATTTTTTCCACGTGCCATGATTCCCTTCGTTCACTCAAGTGATTACATCGCTTGGCTTGATAAAGATGTGGAACAGAAAGCCCTGAGTGAAGTCAGTGATCAGCAACCGATGGAGCTTGAAACAATTTACTTTGCAAAGAAGCGTCTTGCCGGTGTCTTAAAACAGCACTTCTCGAGCGAAGAACTTAAGGGTAGAGAAATTCTTCTTTGTGCCAAAAGAGCTGACTATAATTTATTTCAGGAAATTCCTTTCGCCCCCATTGGCTTTAAGACGCCAAGTGACGGTCTTTCGAGTGTCGCCATGGGCGTGATTAAGCTCATGAGAGAGAAATATTCAGAAGGACTAAGAAGCGCGAGTGATTTTCATGATGTACTCGAGTTAGAGCTTAAAAGAAGTTTTAATCTCCAGGACTTTCGACTCATGCGAGTAGTTCTCCAGTATAAGCGCTTGCTAGAGAGCTATCATGGGCTCTCATCTTTAAATGAAGACCTAGAGCACTTTGATTTAAAACTTTTTGAAGAAGTCTTTACGTCGACTCTGCCGCGGATGTTTACCAGCTCTCTCGTTCCTGATGGGGAGCCCTCTATCTCTCTTGCCACCCTGAGCTCACTCGAGCAGGAACTAGGACGCAAGGTCGCGCTCGTGATTATCTCCTCACACTACGGAGCGCTTAAATCTAAAGAGAGTTATTATAGTGAGGAAGTGGGGGAGTTCTTAAGTGTGGTTGGTCCACTTAAACGTAGTGAGTTTGAGTTTCAATTTCTAAAGCTTAGACTTCGCGAACTCATGACTAAGAATAAACCGCATCTTATTATTGAAAAAGGTCTACTCGAACATGATCCAGCTTGGAATGATCTTCTTAGTATTTTTGATCTGACTGAGAGTGAGGTTCTTAAATCCCAAGAAGAAGATAAGAGCAGAGAGCTACAAGACTTCTCTATTGCGGCCGATGTTTCTCCTTATAAAGGAGAAATGAGTGCGAGCTCCCTACAGCTCTATCGCGATTGCCCGCGGAGATTCTACGTTTCAAAAATCGCTAAGCTTGATCAGTTTAAGGAGCTTCCAATTGAGATCGCTCCAAACGAACTTGGAACTCTAGAACATGAGCTAATAGGTAAGCTCTACACTATGGCGCGCGCTGATAGTGAAATTCATCATGAAGCCCTGATGGCCATCGATTCACTATTAGAGAAAAAGAATAAAAAAATTAATCCCGTTTTAAAGCAGAGTTATATCTTTGAAATTGAAGAAGCTGTAAGAAATGGCCTTCGCTTTTTAGATCAGCTCGCCAACGAACTACGCTTTACCAAAGTAAGCTTTGACGTGAAGCTTGCTCAGAATAGAGGTGAAGCCGACTGCGTGGTTGAGTGGGACTCTGCAAAAGGACCTCGCTGGGGACTTATTGACTTTAAGAGATCAAAGTCAAGTGTGGCAAGAAAGAGTGAAGTCGAAGACTTAAGAAAGTTGCAACTTCCTTTTTACCTGCTCAATTTGGGATTGAACCCAGATGAGTGCTCCTTTATGGGATATGTAAATCTCTCGAATCCAAGTGAGTCTATGCTAGTGACTTTTGATCACGAATTAAATTCAGAGTTTAAATTTAATAGTTTTCAAATGTCCTCGGCCGAGTACGTACAATTTGCAAAAGACTTTATCGCAGACCTGTCTGCTCAGTGCTACGCTGACTCAACCTATGCAGCAACTCCACTGAGCGCGCAAACATGCACCTACTGTCCCATCAGTAATGTGTGTTTAAAGTCAGGCCTAGCTGATGAAGCAGAGGAAGAACATGAGATCGCCTAATCCCGAACAGCGAAAGGCCATCGAACACGAAGGGGGAGTTGTCCTCCGGGCCGGAGCCGGTTCAGGGAAAACTTTTGTGCTGGTGGAGCATTTTCTCTATCTAATGGAGCGGTTTAAGAGTGAAAAAGGCGGATTGAGTCCTTTGGAGCTACGTTCTCAAATCAAAAAATATTTGAGTACCCTGGTCTTCATGACCTTTACCAAAAAAGCCGCGGCTGAGCTTGAGATTCGACTGCAAAATCGAATTGATGAGCAAAGACAATTGAGCGGTGACTCTTATTGGAATCTTGTTAAGGATGAGCTAGCGTCACTCACGATTAGCACCATTCACGGCTACTGTTTTAAGTTAATCTCCCAAGGGTTCTTTCCTACGATTGATCCAAAAGTCTCAATTATATCGGATAAAGCACAAAGTGATCGAATCGCCGAGCTCACTAAAGAGTGGATACAAAGCCAAACGGGCCTTGAGCGCGAAGTTCATAAACAAATTCTTCTCTCTCAAAAAACTCTCGTGCAAAGTATGGGGCGGATCTTTTCCGATCCAGAAACGAGGAGGATGTGGGCCAGGTTGGATTCACAGGCTACCTCTCATCTGACGTTTGCTGATTTTTATAAGCATTTGGCCGTTGAGCTAGGAAGTGAAGAGGTTTTAGCGCCAATCGCTCTTCCTGAAGGTGGGAAGAAGCCCCCGGCCTATCTTGGAGTCTTAGCTTCTTATAATGAAATGCTTGGTCTTGGAGAGAGACTGACCCCTTCTGATTTTGAGGCGGTTTTTGAGAAGGCACGTTTGACTCCACCTAAGAATCACCCCGAAGTGGCCAGCTACATTCGAGCACTGGCCCCCGTTCGCAAAGTAATGAAGGCCCAGATGGCCTCTTTACTAGCCTACTATGAGCACGAGAAAAAGAGTTGCCTCGCGTGGAGTGATGCTCTCTTTTCACTGTTTAATTATATCGAGGAAAACTACCTCAATGTCAGAGGAATCACCTTTTCCGATCTCGAATATTATGTTCTTAAGGGACTTGAGAGCGAAGAGGTTTGCCAGCTCATTGCGACCAATTACCGCTATTTCGTTGTGGATGAATATCAAGACACTTCAGAAATTCAATACCAGATTCTCGATCGCTTAATTAGAGGCGACTCCACGAGGCTTTTTTGTGTGGGTGATTTAAAGCAAGCGATTTATGGCTTTAGAGGGGGAGATATTGGTGTTTTTAGAAAAACAATGGAGCGCGTGCCGCTAAACCTTGATCTGAAACTCAATTATCGATCAAGTAAAAGTGTCATCGAGTTTAATAACTCATTGTTTGCTCACATTATGCCCAAAGGACTGGGTTACAAAGACCAAGATAAACACGCAGTCGATTTTGAATCTCAAGAGGTTCCTGATATTTGCACTGAGCAAGGTCTTATTCAAAAGCTTCATCTGGAGCTTGCGCAGCCAATGGGCGATGAATCGAAAAAATGGCCATCAAATTCACAGCTCAACCGTTTTGAGGCAGAGGTCATTGCTCGGGAGATTGGTGAGATTTTAAGTCACTCACCGGATGAGGATATTGCTATCCTTTATAGCAAGCTAGCGCCGAGCTTTGATCTGATAAGTTTATTGATGAAAATGGACATGAGCTTTAGTGCTCAGGTTAAAATTCTATCAAGTGAAGATCCGGTCTTAAGCATGTGCTCACTTTTGGTTCAATGTGATGAGGATGATCAGTATGAGCCAGTAGTACTTCTTTTGAATTCATACCTGAACGTGCTTGGGATTCATAAGAGAGTAGCAGTACATGATATTGAAAATTATCAGTCTGAGCGATCGCTTTGGGGAGAGTTAGAAGCATTACTGCGCTTTTTTTGGCGTCTTGGATTTTCAAACTCCAACTACGCAGAGACTTATGAACGCTTGAGAGACTTGAGTGTTCAGGCAGGTGGTGGACGCCCAGAGTTTGTCCAAAAAATCTCTGAAGGGCGCGATGAGAGATATAGTATTGAGTTTCAATATGCCGGCAAGCTATCACAAATTCAAATCATGACCGCCCACGCTTCAAAGGGTCTAGAGTTTAAACATGTCTTTCTCGGTGGCATTTATACAAACGGGCGCAAGATGCCTTCACTTGAGCGAGTGGGCGTTACCCCTGGAAGCTTCAAATGGTCTCCACGAGGAGTTAAGGGCGACACATTTACTACTCCTCAGTTTATCTTAGAACAGCGAAGAGAAGCTCTTAAGAACTTCTCCGAAGCCAAGCGCCTCTTTTATGTTGCCTGTACAAGAGCGCAAAAAGCTCTATATTGGACCTGCCTCACCAGTTCTACGGGAGATGTCCGCTGTGAAAATGACAGCTGGATCTTGGCCCTGCGCGAATGGGAGAGTGAGCACTACAACTCTAATCTTGTGACTTTAAAAGAGAGCGAGGCGGGTGAGCAGAACGCATCTGCCGCTCATATTCCTTTCTTTCACTATGATGGGCTTGGAGTTTATGAAAAAGAAGCTAACGCAAATAGCTTAGTGACCCTGACTGATCTGAGTGTCACTCGGCTGGCGACCTTGGCCATTTGCCCTCGTAAGTTTTACCTCAAAAATATTTTAAAATTTGATCAGCTTGAAGACATCACTTTTGAAGATGAGGGGGAGTATCTCGAAAGTGCTTATCTTGATGAACGCGATGAGAGCACTGACCTGCCCTTTGTTAAGACAAGTGTGAATGATCGCATTGAAAGAGGACTCAGGCTCCACGACCTTATTCATCGCATGGTTATTGCTGGCAATGTGATCCCACTTAAATGTTCAAGTGAGGAGCGACAAGTGCTTGAGGGGGTGAAGAGGCGAGTGGCTGAGCAATTGAATCAAAAAAGAGAGCTCTTTAGTGAGACGCAGCTTAAATTTGATTTTTTTGGTCATATGATTAGTGGGATTCCTGACTTTTTTAGTATTGATCACGAAAATAATTGCCTTGAGGTCTGGGACTTTAAAACGGGCAGGTCCGCACCAGAAAAAGATCTGATCTATTGGTTTCAAGTGGCTTGCTATGGCCACGCCTTGGCCAAAAAGTACTCAATTCATTCAATTCGACTGGCCCTCTACTACATAGATAGTGATGACTTTAAGTCCATTGATCTCACCTCTGAGCAAAATGATAGGTTTTTATCGCGCAACTGGGAGCGCATTTATAAGCTTGACCAAGTTAATAGGGATCATTGT
Source organism: Bacteriovoracaceae bacterium (assembly GCA_048264885.1). Classification (GTDB taxonomy): domain Bacteria; phylum Bdellovibrionota; class Bacteriovoracia; order Bacteriovoracales; family Bacteriovoracaceae; genus JBLWXV01. The sequence goes on along the minus strand of JBLXCO010000001.1, from coordinate 1,165,825 downwards.
GGGGTCTGTGAGTTTGGAAAATTATGCCAGGGTCAAGGGGAGTGCGTTGCGCCAGTAAAGCTATCTGATATGATATAAATACATGAAAATGTTGGAAGGATTCCACATCTCCATTTTATCGCAGGAAGCGTCTTATGAAGTTACTTAGCCTATTTTCATTCCTTATTATTTCTTTGGTTTCGCCAAGTCTGCTTCATGCAGCCGAGGGCGACACCTATAGCTTTACCTGGCTTGATCCGGATAAGGAAGTTTACGTCCTTCAAAATAGAAAATTTCGCAAAGCCTCTAGACTGTATGCCTCTTTAAGTGGAGGCATCACTACTTCTGGGGCTTTTGTGGATGGCAACACTCTTCAAGGGAGAGTGGGGTACTTCTTCAGAGAGCAATGGGGATTTGAAGTTCTCTATTCTATGAATAGCGGTAAGGAGAACGATACGGCGCAAACTGTAAGAGTGAATCCAGATGCAAATGGTGCCGGAAGTATTCCCTTCAGAAGAATTACTGATTCATACATGGGTGGGATGTTTTTGTGGTCCCCATTCTATTCAAAGATCAATACCTTTAATTCGATCCTCTATGTTGATTGGGTTATCGGCCTTGGTTTGGCCAAGATTGATGAGACTAATAACACTAGAGAAGTTATCAACGATCCCTTTGATCGTGGCGATACCACTGAGTCACATACCGGTGTGATGTGGGATGTTGGTTTTAAGCTCTATATAAATGAAAATTGGGCAGTCAGAACAGATTTTACTGGGATTAACTATCAGGCCGAAAGACCAACGAGTGTTGTGAACGGCAGTATTACTAGTAGTGAGAAAGATTGGTATCACCACTACGACCTGACTGTAGGACTTGTATACGACTTCTAGGATGGATGTCATGAAAAAAATGAAGACGACATTATTGGTGGCACTTGGCTTTGTCACCCTCAACGCTCACGCAAGCCTAGATCGTGCATGGGACTTATTGAGACAAAGTAATGGGAGTACTAGGTACTACCCACAGATTGTTAAGGACATGGTCGATGAAGGGCTCTACTTTTCATCGATTCCATATTTAAAAGAGTATCTTCTCAACACTAAAGGTGTTGAAAGTAGAGAGATTGATGAACTCATTGACCGCGTGATCACTGAAGTTGGTGTGAAGCAATTTGAAGTTCTCCCAACGGCGGTGCTGGAAAGAAGTAAGGCACCGACAGTAAGGTATATTCTGGCCAAGAAATATTTTAGAACTGGAAAGTACTCTCAAACTCTGGCCACACTCAACGCAAGTATCCCACGAAATCATCCGGCCAAGCCTTTTGCATTGCAGTTAGAGGCGAGCTCGCATTCGATTCAGGGCAATCAAATAGCTGCAAAAAACGCCTACAAAGAATGTGTGAGTTCTTCACGGCAGGCCATTAAAGGCACGAAGAATATGAACCGCAGAAGACAGCTCGAGGTTAATCGAGATTACTGTATTGTTGGCGGACCACGTGCTGACTTTGCTAGCCGCAACTATGAAGAGGCCAACTCTGGATACCTTGATTTGGATAAAGACTCCTATATTTGGCCTGAAATTCTTTTTGAAGAAGCTTGGAATAGCTTTTATATGAAGAATTACAATAGAACGCTTGGCAAACTTGTTACCTATAATGCTCCTCTTTTAGATTACGTTTTTAATCCCGAAGTAGATGTGCTTAAAGCGCTTACCTATATGGAGCTTTGTCTTTGGGATGATGCCCGTAAGACGGTTGATAATTTTTACGCCACCTATGAGAATGCTCACGATGGTGTAAAGAAATTACTCGATCAACATGGCAAGGATTATAAGTACTATTACCTTTTGGCCAAGGCGAGTAAGAGTGGAAGAACGAGAGGCAATTCTCTTATTGATAAACTACTGCGCTTTATTGTTCGCGACGCCACTTATATTGAGCTCTTTGACTCATTTAACCGCGGTCGTGATGAGATCGAAAGAATTAAGCAAGTTCCAAACAAGCGCCATCAGGCCATATTGATCAAGAACTTGAAAGATAGCATGCTCTTGCAGCGCAATCTTATTGGTGCCTACGTCAGAAAGCAGCTCAGTCTTCAGGATCAGCTCCTCGTGAGCTCTTTTGAGGGTATGAGTTATATCAAGCTCGAAGTTCTCAATCGTAAAAAACAATATCTCTATTCTCCCGATAGCTTTGTATCGAGGAGCCGTGGAGATATTAAGAACTTGGTGAGAACAGATAAGCAGTACTTTTGGACATTTAATGGCGAGTTTTGGGCCGATGAGTTAGGCGACTACGTGTTCTCTCTCAAGAGTGAGTGTGAGTAAGGGTTTTTAATATGCTGAAGAACATCATCCTCATTTTCTTTTTTATCTTTGTCTCTCTGAATGTAAAGGCAGGGGTAGACGAGCGTCGTTCTCAATTAATCAGTGTGATCGATGAAGAATTAAGGGAAATCACTAGACTCAATCAAAGAACAAGAGGGCAAAAGCCTGACTTGCTACTTCGCATGGCCGAGCTTTTACTTGAAAAGGCACGTCTCTCAAAAGAAGTTGAGAATACAAAGTTTATTAGCATGAGCGATAAAGAGCGTGAGCGTGTGGATAAGAATAAGCTCTACGCCACCTCGCGAAGCTACTTCATTCAGGCTCAAAAAACCTGTTACCTCATTTTAAAGAAATTCCCCAATTATAAGTTGCGAGGGGATGTCTATTACATCCTGGCCTATAACGCCAAAGAATTTCAAGACGATAAGAAAGCCCGTCAGTTTTTCGCTCGGGCCATTAAGTATAGTACAGATATTAATACTAAAACTCGAAGTGAATTGGCCCTTGCCGAAATTTACTTTAATCAAGGTGATTTTGATAAAGCGATTCCCTACTATGAGGATGCTCTCAGAAGAAGCACTGGGGATAAGTGGTATACAAAAGACTCATACAACTTAGCTTGGTGCTACTTTCGCGAAGGCAAGAAATCGCAAGCAATCTCCATGATGGAGAAAATCTATGAGCTCAGTAAAAAGCCTCAATATGTGGATATGAGCTTCTCTGTCGAGAGAGATCTCGCTTACTTTTATACCGATGCTGGCCGCACTAAAGAGGCCATTAATTTCTACAACAAAACGGGTAAGGATGTTTCTGAAAACCTCTCGAAGGTGGCACGCTACCTGACGGGGCAGGGGAAATTTGTTGTGGCCGAAAAAGCTCTGGTTACCGCCCTTGCCAATGTAAAGAATCAAAATGACGAAATTGATATCTATGTCCAGCTTTTAGCTCTCTATGAGAAATTTGGACAGGTCGATAAGCATCTTGATGCAGCTCAAAAGCTGCAGGCTTTTAACCGTGCTGGTAAGCTTAAGCCCGATCAATTGGAAACTTTGAAATACCATGTTGAGAGAATGAGTGCACTATTGCAAAAGCAAGTTGCCTCTAAGCGCTATCAAACTCAAAAAGACGTTCAGAGTGAGAAAGCTTCCCAGGCCGTTGCCTACTTTAAAATCCTCTCTGAGTTGACTCCAAGTGGAAATTACCAGGCGCTCTTTCATGCCGCTGAAACCAATTATGCTAGCGGAAAATTTGAAGCTGCCATTGCTCTCTATGACCAAGTAATCACTGAAGCCACCAAGGCCGGAGATGCCAAGCTTTTGAAGCTTGCTCAAGATGGAATGATGGCCTCACTTGGACAGAAGGGCATTTCTAAAGCGGTGGAAGAGAAGTATCTCACAACCGCCTATTTGTCTTATCTCGCTAGAGATTCAAAGAGCAAGAAAGCTTATTCAATTTATCAGAGGCTCTTTTCATCCTATTACTCAAAAGGGCAAATCGCTGAGGCCGAGAAAGTGCTCCTTAGCTTCAAATCTAACTTTCCCAGTGCCGTTAAGGTACAGGAAGCTATGCTTGCGCGCTTAATGGACTATCACCGTCGTAAAAAAGATAAGGATGCTATCTACGGCTGGGTTCAACGCATTAATAGTGGTGAATTTCGCGTCACTAAAAAGTATGCCGACAAAGTAAGAGAGCTTCTACTGGCCATTCAGTTTGAGAGTGTCGAGAAGGCCAACGCCAGTGGTGATAAAAAAGAAGCACTTAAGGGATATTTCTCTATCTATCAAAACCCAAATACTTCTGAGGATGCAAAGAAGAATGCAGCCTATAACATGGCCGTCCTCTTTTATGAATCTGGAGACGCTCCTCTCATGTATCGCTGGTCTCTGAGAGCGCTTGAGCACATGGATGGGGCAGATGTGAGAAAGTTTGAATCGAGTTTTTTAAGTATAGGAACAGATCTTTTTAGCAGACAGCAGTTCGGTGAAGCCGTGGGCGTCTATGGAATTGTCCTTGATAAGCTTTGTCGTCAAAAAAGTGGAAATAAGAAGATTTTCTTTAAAAACGGTGTGGTTGTAGCACTAGCTGATAAAAAGCTAGATGAGGCCAAGAAGATGATTCTTGAAGCTCCAAGCTGTGGAATTGATCAAAAAGTTGTCAATGAAATGTCACTTGAACTACTTGAGAGCTATAAAGAAAACACTCTTTGGAATAACTATAGGGACTGGCTTGAGCACCTCGCCTCAAATGATGCGCTCCAAGGGGATCTTATCTATCACTACTGGACACTCGCAAAAGCTTATCAGGCCAGTGGAAGAGGTGATCTGGCCAATAATCTAGTTCCCAAAATTATTTCGACTTATAAAGATGCGCAGAGAAATCGCAATAAGATTCCACTTGAGGGTCTAGACGTCATTGCAACTCTAAGTCTTCCTGACTTGGATAAGGCAGTCAAAGAGCTAGAGTCTATCAAGCTTGAGTTTCCCGAAGCTGTATACAATCAAAGATTGCAGCAAAAGTTTAAGGAGCTAGATCGAGTGACCACGATAGGCGTAAATATCCTTAAGCTCGGTTCAGGTAAGGGAATCGTGAGAAGCTACCGCTACTTGATAGATGCTTACGAAGGAATGGCCCGTGACATCCGCTCTTTTACTCCACAGGGAAAAACCGCTGAATATGTGACTTCTTTTTCTAAAAGTATGAACGATCTCACAGTGCCCTTGCTTGGTAAGGCCAGTGAGTTTAGAAGAGAAGCTGTGAAGCAAATAGAGTCATCAGATATTTTATCTGAAGACAATTTCTTCTTCATGAGTTCAAAGAGACCAGGGGAATTCGTTCCTGAGTACCAACCCGTAATTCCCGGTATCATGATGGATAGAGGGGGAAGACGCTAATGAAAAAAATAATTCCACTAATTGCACTTTTGTTCTTTTTTTCTTGCTCGTCTGGCCCAACTCGCAATGAAGCTCAAGGCTCTAATGAACTGCCGCAGAGTGAGAGTGAGGAATTTGCTTGGATTGAGAACGTCGATTTTAGCCAAGATGCAGAGGTTCCTTTTGTCGAATCTCAAGACGTCTATCCACAAGAAATTGAGAAGTTAGATATTCTCTCGAGTGAGAGTTTGGCCCGTGTTCCGACACCGAAGCTTGATATTGATCAAAATGCAACAGATCCCCTCACTGGTGTGGCACTGAAGTGCTACGCGAGAAACTTCGAAGAGGGCCTTGCGAGCTTAAAGCAGCTCTATAATAAATTTAAGTCCCATCCTCCGTATTGGAATATCTTAGGGACGTGTTATTTTCTTCAAGGTGACGAGAGAAAGGCTCTCCTTTTTTACAATAAAGCACGCGCTCTTAATGGCCGTTACGTTCCCGCTATTAACAACCTAGGTGTTGTTTATCAACGCCAAGGTAAAGATCAAAAGGCGCTCGCCGCCTACAAAAAGGCTTCCGAGATTAATAGCTTTGCCCTTACGCCAAACTTTAATATGGCGCAGATTTTTCTACAGTACGGTCACAAGGAAAAGGCAAAGCAGACGTTTATTGCTCTTTACAAAAAAGAGGGAACTGATGCTGAGCTACTCAATGCATTGGCATTTATCTATCTCGTAGAAGGTGAGCCTAAAAAGGCGGTGACACTCTACTCTAGAATTGATGAAAGAAAATTTGAGCTCCCAGAGTTTGGACTTAACTATGCTTATGCCCTTAAACTCGCCGGTCGTGTCAATGACGCCCATAGCGTCTTCTCAAAGATTGATCGTGAAAATTTAGGAGTGATGCAGTCTTATTATAATAAGATTGAGGAGTCTTTAAGATGATTCGTTTATTGATTGCTTTTGTTGCGGTTTTTTCATGGGTGGCCTTAGCTCAGGAAATCACCAAAGAGCCAAAGATTATTTATAAGTACAAGAAGTACGAAAAATTTGATTTTGAAGATCTAGTGATTGAAGGGGAAACCGGTGGTCCGGGTGATCTTTCAGCATCCTCGCGTTTTCAGAAACAATTTAAGAATAAGCTACCTTACAGAAAAAATTTTAATGCAGAAATCCGCAAGGGTATTGAGCGCGTAAGATAGTTTTTGAAGCCACCAAGGAGCGGTCGGTGAATCTTGAGAAAATAGTTGGAAGACAAATGTTTGAGCTACTCCCTGCAGGTGCCATGCAAGGCAAGAAGGGTGTTCTCATCAAAAAGAGACGAGTGCTTATAGGACGCTCCCAGGCCTGTGATATCATCTTGCTCAATAGAGATGTCACCTCTATCCATGCCGTTTTAGAAATAACAGAAAATGGCGCCATCGTTTACGATATGAACTCCACTAACGGAACGTACGTTAATGGTGAAAGCGTTGTCTTTAAAGAAGTTCAAGTGGGCGATACACTGAAATTCGCTTCACAAGAATATATTTTTAAGAAGTTTCAAAAAGAAGATATTCTCCCTCCACCGCTTGAGATGCTGGCCCCAATTTCAGAGACAATGCCTCCTGAGATTGGTGGCGCAAGGCAGTCTGCAAGAACTCCTGAGCTGCCACAGAGCTCGGTTTCCAATAAGGGAGCGAGACTTCCCAAGGCCAGCGATGCCTTGCCTACGGATAGTCCCTTTAGAGAAGTTCCCCGAGTCGAGTACCCGCTTGCAAAGGACCCCAAGGCCGAATTTAGTGAGTATATCTTTGAGGATGCTGATCTTTTGTATCCCATCTTCAACTACAGCGTTAATTATTCAGCCGTTGAAGTGATTATTCTCTTTAAGGATATGGTCTACTCAGTAGATTACGTCCCAACTCTTGATGGGAAGTACAAGCTTGTAGGCAAAGATCCTTCCTCAAAAGAAATTGAGTATGCTTACTTAGGTAAGGATGAAAAGTTCGAGTTTGTTGAAGTTAAAAATAATGACATCCTAGTACATCCACTTCCTGGCTATGAGGTGATGAGAATCTCAGGGAGTAAAACGGAAGATGGCGGGGCGAGTAGTATTCCTCTCTACGGCGATGATATTCTTCGTTTTAAAAACGGTGAAATACAAATTTTTGTGCGGGCCACTCAGGCTCCACCAAAAGTTAAGCCGGCCCCTATCCTTGATAGAGATACAGATTTAAAAAAGTATCTCTTGCTGGTCTTCGTTTTCTGTATTGCCTTTCTTAGCGCGATTTCGATGGTGACGGTTGATGAGGAGATTGAAAAAGAGAAAGTGCCTGAGAGAGTGGCGACAATTCTTTATAAAAGAAAGCTCGTTGCTTCTAAATCTTCTGCCATTGAGAAGACTAAAGAAGCGCCTAAAGAGAAAATTCAAAAGTCTCCTGTTCAAAAGCCAATTGAAAAACCTAAGGTTGAACCGGTTCAAAAAACAGCTGATAAGCCTAAGCAAACACCTGCACAGAGAGTGGGAATTAAAACTGCAACTAAAGTTGGCGAGGTTAAGAAGGCCACCCCCAATAAGGGGCCAACCAATACAAAGACTCAAGTCACGCCTAATAAAAGCACGAGTACGGCCAAGTCTTCTCGCGCCAGGTCAGCTCCTAGTAAGCAAGTGAATAACGTCGCTGCGAAGGGACCTGTCCAAACTTATAAGGCATTGGAGTGGAAGTCCACGATGAGTAATATCCTCACTAAAGGGGGAACAACTAAAGGTGTTCAAGCTGCTGATGGCAATGTTTCGGCCACGGGCTCAGCTTCGAGCGTGGTCTCAGGAGGCGATAGTGCCACTTTGGAGACTGCTAAGGTTAACACCAACGTGGGCAGTCTCGTCGGAGCAGCCTCGGGAACACTCGATTCCGCCAAAGGGGTGGATGGTCTTGTGGATAAGAAGAGTATTTATACTGCTGGCCTTCCCTATAAAACCGTCGTCCTCGGAGGTATGGATCCAGACTTGATTCGCAAGATTCTTATCGACAACATCCCTCGCTTTAGGCTCTGTTACCAAAAGGAACTTGATCGAGCCTCTCAGGCCATGGATGGAGTCGTCCGTTTAGACTTTATTATTGGGGCCAGCGGGCGAGTGACCAAAGCAGGGGTTGAATCGGCTTCGGGAAGTCTGACTAATGATGTAAAAGGCTGTGTGATCACCGTTCTTAAAGATCTGCGCTTTCCAGCTCCACGCGGGGGAAGTGTTGTCGAAGTGAATCAGCCCTTTAACTTCTATCCAAGAAGAAAATAGAGCACTCACGCCAAGTTTCGCTGGCATTTCTTAAGAAGGCCCTATCTAAGGGCCTTCTGTGATTTCAGAGTCTTAGCCTCATATTCTCAATATTCTCTGCTTATCGTTTATCATAGAAGCAACAAGAGGGAGCTAAATGTCTAGTCTTGCATGGCTATGGGTTCAGTCAAGAACTCGCGTATCAAAGATAGGCTTTGCACTCTTTGGCTCTTTTACGGGGCTTATGGTGCTTGAGCTACTTGATGGTGATCAAGACCTGGCCGACGTGCTTGCGCCCTTACTGTGGGTGCTCTTCATTAACCATCTCTATATTGTCTGCACTAAAGACAATGTTTGTGAAACTTCCTATAGAGTGGAGCCTGAGCGAGGAAATGGACTTTATTCAATTCTATCCAAGATGGCGCCTGGAATCTCACCAAAGATAGTGAAATGGGGCATGAATTCAGTGCTCGGACTCTGCTTGATTACGCCGATTGTTTTGGATGCATTTTCTTTTGACCCCCAGCAGGTGAAGTTCTCTGCGCTGGCGGCAGTTTCGCTTTGGAGTCTGTGTCTTTTTACGATCTCAATTAAAGAGTTAAAAGGACATTCTAGAATTGTGAGATTGCTCTACTGCAATCTCGCTCTGTGCGTATTTGTGGTCAGTGTCTTCTATTTCTAGTTATTCTTCGCCAAGAACAACGAATTTGTACTGCTTGTAGCCAGCTTCGGCGGCGGTGAACATGAGTCTTCTAATAAAGGAATAGCGAATTGTCTTGTCCACAATTAGGTTCACGTTTCCACTAAATTTATTAGCGTTCTCTGCCGATTGCTCAATTTGCTTAATGAGCTTTTTCTTGGCCACCAGCTCATCGTAGAGTGGGGCAATGATGCCGTTGCTACCAAGTCTATCTTTTTTAAGATCAATGATTTCTTTATCATCTACCCAGATCATATCTGGAGAGACTTGTACGACGACTCCATTAGTGTTTAAACTTTGTGATTCAGACTTTGGAAGTGTGACGCCCTTGGGGACATTGAGGATAATGCCTGAAGAATTGTAACTGTTGAGAAGAAACACAAGCATAATAACCAGAATGTCGAGAAGAGAAGTGATATCGAGATCAAGAACCTCTCTCTTCGTGCGATTTCCTCTTTTTCTAATAAGGCGGTTATTTCTCATTGAGTCCTACTTTCAGGGTCATTAGCCACTGATAATGTTGGCAAAAACAATATTGTCAAAGAGAACTTTAACTTTCTCATCCACACCGTCTTTGTTCTTGATGTAGATTGATTCGTCTGTTTTTCTCACCACTCGTAAAGCATCCATGATCTTCACAATATCTTCATAAGTAATGTCGACGATGGGCTCAAGAATTGCGGTCTTTTCGCTAGGGTGTTGTTCCTTCATCCCAACGATGAAAGTGTGGAGACTTTCAAGATCATAGTCACCATCGCTATTTTTTCCGAAAGACTTTACTAGGCGAGAGGGAACTCCCACGTAAGCATTTATGCGGTCAGGTACAATTTTAAGAGTGAGCGCCAAGGGCTTTTGGTTTGGCGGTGGTTCTTGGTCTGAAACCAGCGGGACATCACTTGGGATTTCATAAATCTTAATGAAGCTCGCTGACATCAAAAGAAAGAAGATGAAGATAAAAACCGAGTCCAAGATAGGAATCAGGTTTGGCTTAACTGTTGTATGTCGTTTCGATTTCCTACTAGGTACTCGGTACATCGACTTGACTCCGGCTTATTCCATTTTCTCTTTTTTCGTTCCAAGAATATCCATGAGCTTTACTGAAAACTCGTCAATCTCGTTAACGATCTTGTCAGCTTTAGAAGTCAGGAATGTGTGGATCATCATAATAGAGATCGCTGCAAGAAGACCCAGGAACGTGGTGTTCATGGCAACGGCAATACCAGTGGCCAGAAGCTCGGCTTTTTGTGAAGGGTCGGCAGCGGCCACAGCACTGAATGATTGGATAAGACCTTGGATTGTTCCAAGTAGACCAAAAAGAGTTGAAATATTAGCGATGAGTTGCAAGTAGTTTAAGCGAAGCTCAACTCTTGGAATCACTTCAAGCGCAGTAGCGTCGATGGCATTTTGCACTTGTTCAGAAGATTGATTGGCGCGCTTAAGTCCACTTTTAAGAACTTTAGGAAGGGCGGCGACACTTCCAGAGCAAACTCTGATCGCCCCTTGAATATCATTTGAGAGAATGTAGCGCTGAAGTTCATTCATAAAAGAAGCTCCATCCACGTCAAACTTGAACGAGAGCTTCATGAATCTTTCAATTGCAATGGCCAGACCCACACCCCAGACGAGGAGGATGATCCACATAAAGAGACCGCCACTTTGAAAGAAATTAGCAATGGTATTGATGATCGTTAAATCAGTAGTTGCCGCTTGTACGACTTCCGTTCCGTCCATGGAACCCTCTCCTTGTTACAAAAATCTTTGTACCTTAACTATTCTAGCCGAAAATAACTCTAAGCTACGAATTTCACGAGAGGAGGCAGAATCTTCCGTTAGCGATAATTCTCTGGAAAAAGCTCGCGCTCAATGCCTTCAATGAGAATGTGGATGATTTTGATATGGATTTCTTGAATGCGGTCAGTGAGTTCGGCCTCAACGACGATGGGCAGATCGACCATGTCTTTGAGTGCGCCGCCAGTCTTTCCTAGAAGACCGATCACTTTCATCTGTTTTGAATGGGCCATTTTGACTGCTTCGATGACGTTGGCCGAATTGCCGCTGGTTGAAATGGCGACAAGTACGTCCCCAGCGTGACCCCAACCCTCGAGAAATTTGGCAAAAATTTGATCGTAGCCAAAGTCATTACCCACACAACTCATGTGCGAAGGATCGGCGATGGAAACAGCGGGCAGGGCGCGGCGGTTTTTGCGATAGCGCCCAGTGAGTTCTTCAGCAAAGTGCATGGAGTCGCACAATGAGCCCCCGTTACCACAGCTAAAAGCATGGCCGCCATTTTTAAAAGCGTGGGTGAAGAGGTCAATTGCCTTTTGAATGCTCTCAATATGATGAGGATTACTCATAAATTTTTCGAGAGTAGAGGCGGAATCCTGAAGAGCTGCTTGAATAAAATTTGTCATGAGTTTAATAATAACAAAAAAAAGGCCCCAAGAGGGGCCTATGTTGAAGCTTAATTTTAAAAATTAAGAAAGTTCTTCAAGAGACTTTTTGATCTCATCTTTTGGTTGAACGCCAACAAGTGTTTTAGCGGCTTCACCATTTTTAAAGAAGATCATGGTAGGGATACCTCTGATGCCAAACTGCTGAGCGAGGTCACCATTCTCGTCAACATTCACTTTAACGATCTTGGCATTGCTCATTTCACCAGCAAGTTCATCTAGGATTGGGCCAAGAGTTCTACAAGGACCACACCACTCTGCCCAGAAGTCTACGAGAACTGGCTTATCAGATTTTAGGACTTCTTGTTCAAATGTAGATTGGTCAACTTTTCCAACGTTACTCATATCATACCTCTTAAATTCTAATATTCGGGCCCTGTTTAAAGTTCCCTATCCCAATTTATAGGCCATTCCTAGATTAAAGTACAGCTCTGCCTTGATTTTGCTGTGCGGTACCTAGACATTCTTTTCCCCGGTGTGAATAAATAATCAATTAGTTAGAATTGGGAAATGATGAAACGAAAATATCTACTCAAGCAACCTTTTAAGGCCGCCCTGATTGCCAGGCTCTTAGCCAAGGGCGTGGATATGTTTATCGTTTGCATTCTCGCCATTTTCTTCTATCCCATGGGGGTTTTACTCGCCCTCATTTATATCGGCGTGGCCGACTGCCTTTCTGGCGGACAGAGTGTGGGCAAAAAACTGATGGGTTTTTCGGTGATCAGTCTTGAAGATGGGACCCCGTGCTCTTTCAAGCAGTCGGTTATTAGAAACTTGCCTATTCTCATTCCGCTGGCCCTTTCAATAATTCCCATTTGGGGCTGGATCATGTCTCTCATTATGGGTGCACCGCTTATTGCGCTTGAGATCTACCTGCTTCTCAAACTGGACTCCGGTCACCGACTCGGAGACGTGATGGCCGATACTTCGGTGATGGCCCACGATGGCACTTCGGAGGCCATCAAGCGCCGCAAGTCCAGCTGGTTTGATGATAAGGGCGCACAGCCCACTCCTTAGTAACATTGAATGTCTTTAGCTAATGCACTTGGCGGGTTATGCTTGCCCCTCAAATTTTTTGTTTTGAGGTAACCGTGCATAAAAGACTCATCATCATTGATATTTCCTCGTGGATTTTTAGGGCGTTCTTTGCCATTAGGCATTTGAGTGCACCAGACGGCACACCAGTTAATGCAGTTCACGGCGTTCTCAATATGCTCTTAAAGCTCTTTTCGGTGTATCGACCCACTCATATCTTGGTGGCGAGGGATACTGCTGGGGGATCTTTTCGCAACGAGCTCTACAAAGAATATAAGGCCAATCGCTCGGCGCCACCCGAGGAATTAATTCCCCAGTTTGCTCTGATTAAGCAGCTTCTCGAGGTGATGCAATTACCGCATTGTGAAGATGATAATTATGAAGCTGACGACATTATCGGCACGGCCTGTGTTCAGTGGCGCGATCAATTTGATGAAATCCTTATTGCCTCTGGAGATAAAGACCTCATGCAATTTGTGGGAGGCAATATAAAAATGGTCGATACCATGAAAGACAAAATCTATGATGAAGATGGCGTCTTTGAGAAAATGGGTGTGCGACCAGATCAGATTGTCGACTACCTCTCAATGGTGGGCGACACCTCAGACAATATTCCGGGCATGAAGGGCATTGGTGCCAAGGGAGCCGCCAAGCTCTTGGCGGAATATGGAACCTTTGAAAAGATTGTTGAGAACAAAAGCGAACTCAAGGGCAAGAAGGTTATTGAGGCTTTTACCGATTACTTAGATAACGGCCTCCTTTCAAAAAAACTTATCGCCATCGTCACAGACTTAAAGCTCGCCTGTACACCAGAGTCTTCGGCCTATCAGTTTTATCCCAGTGAGGAACTAATTAGCTTTCTCAAAGGGCTTGGCTTTAAGTCCTCAGTGCAAAAGCTTATCGATATGAAGCATCAGGTGGCGCAAGCACAATCAAATGACAGCGATGATGAAGTGAGTTTCATCAATTTAGAGACTGAAAATCATCAAGAGAAAATTGAGTTTACGAAAATCGATGGCGACTCCTTTGAGTCAACACTCTCTGAGATAAAAAAAGCCCAGAAAGTCGCTCTCTTTGCCCATTACCAAGGTGAAGATAGAGTGAGTTCCATGGAGCTCTCCTCGCTCGCTTTGAGCTTTGAAAGTGATTCAGCTTCCTATGTTCTGCGCGATAGTCAGTTGTGTGAAAAGATCTTGGGCGAGCTTTGGGCAGATTCTACTTTAACAATTATTTCTGATCGTATTCAAACTGACCTAGTCTACGCCGCTTTAAAAGGCATTGAAATTAAGGCCAGCTATTTTGATATTTCTCAAGTTCATTACAATATCTCTAGTGGTGGTAAACACGATCTCTCATCTATGGCCAGAGAGTACTTCGAAGCAGATCTTCTTGAGCGAAATAAAAAGGAGTTTGCAAGCTTTGAGGAAGCTCCACCCGAGTTTATGGAGCGCTATTTGGGTCAGCGCTCTTACTATATCGCCAAGCTTGAGCCGCTCATGCGCAAAGAGCTTGAGATGATGGAGCTTACGCATATCTACAATGATATCGACAATCCTATGCACCGGATTCTTGCCAAGATGGAAGCGATGGGCGTTTTGGTTGATGTGGATTTCTTTAAAAATTATGAGGATGAACTGCAGGCCCAAATTGATACGGTTGAGGGTGTGATTGAATCGGTGGCCGGTGAGAAGATTAATCTCAATAGCCCCAAACAGGTTGGAGAGTTACTTTTTGAAAAGCTAGGTTTACCGGTTCTCAAAAAAACTAAGACTGGTGCATCCACGGACGTCGAAGTTTTGGAAAAACTATCAGCTCTTGGGAGTTCTGAAATTCCAGGCTTGATGTTGCAGTACCGGGAGCTCTCTAAGTTACAATCAACATACGTTAAAGCAATTCCCGAGCTCGTTGACACTCATTCACGCGTTCATACGCACTTTAATCAGAATGTGGCCCAAACGGGAAGGCTTTCAAGTACGAACCCCAACCTCCAAAATATTCCCGTTCGCACTGAATCTGGCCGCATGATTCGCAAGGGCTTTGTCGCCGCTGATTCGAAGGTGCTAGTAGGACTTGATTACTCACAAGTTGAACTTAGGTTGCTCGCTCACTTCTCAGGTGATCCCACGATGGTGCACGCTTTTAAAGAAGGTCATGATATTCATGCCCAGACTGCAAGTGAAGTATTGGGAGTTGAGTTAAAGGATGTGACCAGAGAGGATCGCTCGCGTGCTAAGGCCGTGAACTTTGGGCTGATGTACGGTCAGTCTTCCTTTGGGCTTGCGAGTTCACTTGGAATCTCTCGAACTGAGGCGAAGACATACATAGACAACTACTTTAAGCGCTTTAATAAAGTGAAGGCTTATTTGGACGAGCTCAAAGAACGATGTGAGCAGACGGGTTATGCGATTACGCTTCATGGACGCAAGAGATTGCTTCCCGATATTCATTCTCAGAATCGTACGATTAAGGCGATGGCCGAACGTATGGCCATTAACAGCCCCATTCAAGGGACCGCGGCGGACATCATCAAGCTGGCGATGATTAAAATAGATCAGCGCCTCACCAGTGAGAAGTTAGCTTCAAAGATGATTCTTCAAGTGCATGATGAATTGATCTTTGAGTGCCCTGAGGACGAGGTCCAAAAGGTCCAAGAGCTTGCCAGAGAGGAGATGGAGAGCGTCGTTTCACTCAACGTACCGCTTAAAGTGGATATTGGAGTGGGCAAGAATTGGTATGAACTCAAGTAGGCGCTAAAAATTTTTTAGTATCCTATTGGAAATAGGTTGTATTTTTGAATGTAGTATAAGTATTTCATTGATTTGTTAAATATATTTCAGTTTTGAAATAAAAACATTGAATAAAATTCAGGAAAACCGATTCGTGGGTTAGGTTTATTAAGCCACAACTCACGGAGGTTTTTATGTGTGGAATTCTCGCTGTCTCGGCCCATCAAGCAAGTGCAAAGTCTCCCGGTCACTATCTCTCCCGCGCTCGGGCGCAGTCACTTCTTCTCAAGCATCGCGGCCCAGATGAGACAGGTGTGGTTCAAACCTCTGAAGGTGCAGTGTTGTGCCATGAGCGGCTCTCAATTGTTGATGTGAAGTCAGGGCATCAGCCTATTAAAGGACGTGGTGACGTCTATGTGATTCACAATGGCGAGATCTATAACCACGAAGCTCTCTGGCAAGACGTAATTACTTTTAAGGGCGAGCGCAGAACCAAGTCCGACTCCGAAATCATCGTCAGACTCTATGAAGAACGGGGCGAGGGATGTGTGCAGTTCCTCGATGGCGTCTATGCCTTTGTGATTGCAGATGGATCGCGCATGTTTGCTGCTCGTGATCCACTAGGAGTGAAACCCCTTTTCTTTGGCCATGACAGTGAAGGGGTCATTTGGTTTGCCTCTGAAATGAAGGCCCTAATCTCGGTTTGCGAGGATATTACAGAGTTTCCACCCGGGCATTATTATTCGAGCGAGACTGGCTTTGTGAGATTTTTTTCACCGGGCTGGTTTAAAGGTTCTAAGGCAACTCAGGGGCCAGAGCTGCTACGCGAAGCACTGACTAAGGCCGTTAAAAAGCGCCTGATGAGTGATGTTCCACTTGGCGTTCTACTCTCTGGGGGACTCGACTCCAGTCTTATTTCTTCAATTGTCGCCAGGGAGATGAAAAAAGAAGGCAAAACCATTAAGTCTTTTAGCGTTGGACTTACTCCCGAGTCTCAAGACCTAACCAAGGCCAGAGAAGTGGCTGAGTTCTTAGGGACCGAGCACCATGAGATTCTCTTTTCAGTTGAAGAGGGGATCGCACTTCTGCCTGAACTAATCTCAAAAGTTGAAAGTTATGATGTTACAACAATTCGCGCCAGTACGCCGATGTATATCATGTCTAAGTACATCCAAAAGCAAGGAGTAAAGGTCGTGCTCTCAGGAGAGGGGGCCGATGAACTCTTTGGTGGCTATCTCTATTTCCACCACGCTCCATCAAGTGCAGAGTTTCACGCCGAATGTTTAAGAAGAGTGAAGCGCCTTCACACTTCCGACGTCCTTCGCTGTGATCGCGCAACGATGGGAGCCGCGATCGAGGCCAGAGTTCCCTTTCTCGATCAAGAGTTTTTGCGAGTGGCGATGGAGCTCGACCCAGAGTATAAGCGCTCGAGCAAAGATCGCATTGAAAAAAAGGTGCTTCGAGAAGCCTTTGTTGATCCTCAAGAGCCCTATCTTCCTGAGTCTGTTCTCTGGCGCCAGAAGGAACAGTTTTCTGATGGCGTGGGCTATAGTTGGATTGATGGTCTTAAAGCCTATGCAGAAAAGACGATTTCCGATGAAGAGTTTTCTAAAAGAGAAGAGCTCTTTGCCTATCAAACTCCTGAGACCAAAGAGGCTTTTCTCTATCGCAAGATTTTTGCAGCCGCCTTTCCTCATGAAGATGCCCCAATGCAAATCAAGCGTTGGGTACCGCGCTGGCAGGCCAATAAAGACCCTAGTGGCCGGGCCAATAAGGTTCATGAGTCGGCGTATGAACCAGGCCCGGATGTAAAAGTAACACGTCCACTAGTGAGCGCTTCTTAGAAAAATTAGCTAGCGATTTCTCGGCTCGTCTTAGAGCTGAGATCGCCCCGGCTAACAATTCCAACGAGTCGCTTGTCGCGATTCATTACTGGAAGCCGTCTGACGTGAAGCTTATTCATCTGTAGCATCACATCATCAAGCTCCTCGTCTTCGTAGCAATACTTGATGTGCTCACTCATGCAATCTTCGACTTTTGTTGAATCTGGCTTCTTGCCTTCAGCAACAACACTAATCGTGATGTCTCTATCAGTAATCATTCCGACCAATCTGTCGTTATAAGCTACTGGGAGTGACCCCACTCCATCATCGCGCATGATTTTCGCTGCATCGCTAATGCTCTTGTCCTTAGCAATGAGTTCGACATCTTTCTTCATGACTTCTCTCACCTTCATATTATTCTCCTTGGTTTAGGTTGGAGAAATATCTGCAACTCTCATTCCGCTTAGAAGGTAAGATTCTTGGTAGTCTTGGGAAAAGACATTTCATTTCGAAACGTATCCGTTAAGAATTTAAGCTTTGTTATTGCTGGACTCGCTCTCAGTTGCAGCTTCGTCTTCGATTCTTTGGAAGAGCTCTTTATGACGCAGACTTTTATCTTTCTCTTCGGCGAGGTGGTAGCCAAACTTCGCCACAATATTTTCGGCCGTGATAATTCCAATGATACGTTTGTCATTGAGACGGCTGACCACTGGTAGGCGAGAAATTTGGTAGCGTTTGAGCTTATGGAATGCGACAAAGAGAGATTGATCTGGATAAATACTGATGATTTTCTTTTCCGCTACATCTTCGATGAGCTTGTCACTTTCACCCTTAGCGTAGAGCTGGCCGACCTCGTTAATTGAGACCATGCCAATGAGAAGACCATTTTTAAGCACCGGAAAACCAGAGAAATTTGAGCCTTTAATAACTGACTTGAGCGCTTCTTTCACCGTGAGATTAGCGTTTAGAGTCACGACCTCGCGGCACATGGCATCCTCGACGTTTAAGCTCTCGAGAATTTCATTATCTTCATGGGTGGGAAGATGAATTCCATTGAGTTCAGAAATATTTTCGTAAACCGAGCCCTGGTGAATGCGTGAGCTGATCACATAAGAGACGATATTGGCGATCATGAGTGGGACGATAATGCTGTAGTTTCTCGTTAGTTCAAAGACAATTAAGATCGAAGTAAATGGGGCGCGAGTCACTGAAGCAAAGTAGGCGCCCATCCCAACGAGAGCATAGGCACCAATGGAAGAGGTGATTTCTGGAAAGAGCGAGTGGGAGATTGAGCCGATGACGCCGCCAATGAGAGCACCGATTAAGAGTGAGGGCAGAAAGAGTCCACCCGATATACCCGAGGCGTAGCTAATTGTGGTTGCAACGTACTTCAGGATGAGGAGCACGAGCAACACGCGCCAGTCAATAATGAGAGAGAGCAGGGCCGATTCAATTGTGTCGGTGCCGCTACCCAGGGCGCGGGCGTCGATATACGAAATGCCCCCAATGATAACAAAGGTGAGCATCATGATAGTGAGTTTGTGATGCTTAAAGACCCTTGAATTAAATTTTTTGAGCTTTAAAACAGAGTTGACCCAAAGTGGCCCAAGAAAGGCGCAGATGAGTCCAATGATGAGATAGATGATGAGCTCTCTTTGATCATTGAGCGAGTAGTGGAGTTCCGAGAACATCGTCTTGTGGCCAGTGAGAGCATAGGCCGTCACTGAGGCGACAACGGAAGCAATAATGATATTACCTAGGGCCTTAGCATGTAGGTCACCAATGACCTCTTCGAGCGTGAAGACCACGGCGGCAATGGGGGTCTGAAAGGCAGCAGCAATCCCACCGGCTGCCCCGACGGCGACTAGCGCCTTAACACGCTTTTTAGACATGGAGAAAAATCCACCTAGCGAGCTTCCCACCCCAGCGGCGATGGCCACAGTAGGCCCCTCGTAGCCGAGGGAGATACCCGAAGGAAGAGAGAAGATGGTGACGAAGAACTTTTGCATGGCCGATTTGAAGCTTATCTTTCCATGGTAAACGGCCAGGGCGATATTAACGCCGGGAATCCCCGAGCCCTCCGTGTCAGGCCAGAAGCGGGTAGTGAGGTAGCCAGAGATAAAAATGGAGAGTCCACCGAGCAGAAAGGTTCGCAGGGTGAAAGCTTGGTTCGTCCCATAAAAGTTAGTGAGAAAGTAAACGACCTCGTGCAGAAGCACTGCAACAACTGCTGAGAGAAAGCCCGCCAAGAGCGTCAGGGCAAAGTAGGTGCGCTCCTCGGCCTCCTCGGTGGCAATTAACTTCTTGAAAAGTGTGGATTTCCAGATACTTGAAAGCTTCAAAACGTCTAACCTTGGGCCTTCGACTCACTCGAGGGTCTAATCCCCAATATAGGCCCTTTGAGAGTAGATTCATAGGGGGGAAATCTTTTAAATTCAATTTACTACTGCGCTGCCACTAATTTTTTTTGATTTTTTTTAATCCCACCAACCTTGACACTGGTTCAATCGATATTACTGTTAGTGAGCTTTTAATTTAGTAGGGTTTTAACCCACCTTTGATTTCTAAGGAGGAATTATGCAAGTACGTCCATTGCAAGACAGAGTTCTCGTTCAACGACTCGAAGAAGAAACAAAAACAGCTGGCGGGATCATCATTCCCGACAATAACAAAGAAAAGCCTGCACAGGGGAAAGTAGTTTCTGTCGGTTCTGGCTACCGCAATACCGACGGAACTGTTCGCGCTCTTGATGTAAAAGAAGGCGACACTGTGCTTTTTGGCAAGTATGCCGGTACAGAGGTAAAGGTTGAAGGCCAAGAATACCTCATCATGCGTGAAGACGATATCCTCGGAATCCTTCAGTAATTAATAACGACTCACTCACTCTCTAGGAGAAATAAAATGGCTAAGGAACTTAAATACTCAGAAGAAGCACGCACCAGAATTCTTGCCGGTGTGAACGCTCTTGCGAACGCTGTAAAAGTAACACTCGGACCAAAAGGCCGTAACGTTGTTATCCAAAAATCATTTGGTGCTCCACACATCACAAAAGATGGTGTGTCTGTGGCCAAAGAAATTGAACTTGAAAACAATTTCGAAAACATGGGCGCTCAAATGGTGAAAGAAGTGGCCCAGAAAACTAACGAAGATGCTGGTGACGGTACGACAACAGCCACAGTTCTTGCTCAAGCTATTTATCGTGAAGGGATCAAGCTTGTGACTGCTGGTCACAACCCAATGGACCTTAAGCGTGGAATCGATACAGCTGTTGAAAAAGTTGTAGCGAAGCTTAAAGAAATGTCTAAAGACATTAAAACTTCAAATGAAATTGCCCAAGTAGGGACAATCTCTGCTAACAACGACATCGAAATCGGCAAGCTCCTTGCTGAAGCGATGGACAAAGTTGGTAAAGATGGTGTGATCACAATTGAAGAGTCAAAAACTGCTGAGACGACTCTCGACGTAGTTGAAGGTATGCAATTTGACCGTGGCTACCTCTCTCCATACTTCGTAAATAACTCAGAGAAAATGGAAGTGGCTTTTGATGACGCTTTCATTCTTATCACTGATAAGAAAATCTCTAATATGAGAGAGCTTCTTCCACTTCTTGAGAAGACTGTTCAAACTTCTAAGCCACTCGTCATCATCGCTGAAGACGTTGAAGGTGAAGCCCTCACAACTCTCGTTGTTAACAAGCTTCGCGGAACTCTTAACGTTGCCGCTGTTAAGGCCCCTGGCTTTGGTGACAGAAGAAAAGAAATGCTCAAAGACATCGCTGCCCTTACTGGTGGTCAAGTGATCTCTGAAGAGCTTGGTATGACTCTTGAGGCTGCTGACCTCAATGCTCTTGGCCGCGCTAAGAGAATTTCAATCGACAAAGAAAATACAACGATCGTTGACGGTGCTGGCGACAAAAAAGAAGTTGAAGCCCGCGTTGGTCAAATTCGTAAGGCCATCGAAGAGTCTACATCTGACTACGACAAAGAAAAGCTTCAAGAAAGACTTGCTAAGCTTGCTGGTGGCGTCGCTGTAATCAATGTTGGTGCTCCAACTGAAACAGAAATGAAAGAGAAGAAAGATCGCGTAGAAGATGCTCTTAACGCTACTCGCGCTGCCGTTGAAGAAGGTATCGTTGTTGGTGGTGGTGCGGCCCTAGTTCACGCCATTAACGCTCTTGAAGGTGTAAAAGGCGACTCAGACGAGCAAGAGTTCGGTATCCGAATCGTACGTCGCGCTCTTGAAGAGCCCCTTCGCCAAATCGCTGGTAACGCTGGACTTGAAGGCTCAGTTGTTGTGAACGAAGTTCGCAAGCAAGGTAAGCCTAGCTGGGGTTACAACGCTCGTGATGGCAGGTACGAAGACCTTGTTGCTGCCGGTATCATCGACCCAACTAAGGTGACTCGTTCAGCTCTTCAAAATGCAGCTTCAGTTGCTGGCCTTATGCTCACAACTGAAACCATGATTGCCGATCTTCCAAAAGATGAAGGTGCAGCTCCAGCAATGGGCGGCATGGGCGGCATGGGTGGAATGGGCGGAATGGGCGGCATGATGTAGTCAAACGCTCTAGTATTTCGCTTTAAAGACTTGTTCTTCCAAAAGAAGTCTTAGTGTATAATTGAGGGGGTGCACAAGAGTGCGCCCCTTTTTTTTGCCTAGAAGTTACCTTGGAGATTTTTTGAACAAGAACGGGTCTTATCTAATCGCAGGTGCAATTTCACTTATCTCTTTTATCCTGCAAATTATCATTGTCTTGGTCTTCAAGTATTCAACTAAGCAATTCATGGGCTTGGAAATTATTTCTTATATGAGTGTGGGCTTTGTGTTGGGGGGCCTGCTGGCCAGTAGATTTTCTTCTGACAAAGCAATTAAAGTGGCCTTGTGGAGCTTACCTTTAGTTCTTGTTCTGAGCGTGGCAACTTTACAAGTCATTTCGACTCCTCGTTGGATAATGATCATCTCTTCGGTCTGTTTGACCCCATTGGGTTATTTATTAATTGCTTCTATTGATTATTCAGACCCAAAAAAATATTGTCTTTTTGATTTGGCCGGAGCCGGCTGTGGGGTCGTTCTGGCGTCATTATTAGTTCCCGCTATTGGAGTTGAGAGTCTATTTCTTTTGATCATCACGCTTGCAGCTGTTTTAATTTTTATAGTTTTTCCTAAAAAACAGAAGTTCTATCAATTTACGAGTACTCTCATGCTCGTCGTGGCTTTGATTTTTACAGCTCAACAATTGTTAACTGATAAATTTAATCTCATCTATTTTCTTAGCTCAGTGAGTACTGGGGGAGTGGAAAAGAAACCATCCTACAGTGGTTTTGAGGGGGTACGTAAAGGCGAGTTGGAGTTAATCAATACGCGCTGGAACTTGGGTGAGAGAGTTGATCTGCTACGTGATAAAGAAACAGATACGCTTATTTTCTATCATGATGACATGAATTTTAGTGACATTGTTCCTGAGAGCTACCAGGGAAGAGGGCTATTTCCTTATTTCAGAAATGCGCATAAAGCGCTAGACATCGGAAGTGGGGGAGGGGAGACCTTAAAGCAAGGAGTTAATAGCGGGCTAGAAATGCGAGGAGTTGAAATCAGTGACTCTGTCTATCACTACATGACTGAAGATTATGCTTCATATAGTGGTTACATTTACAAAAAAGCGAATGTCGCCCTAATGGGAGGACGCTCATTTCTTGAGGCTACCGATCAGAACTTTGATCTGATTACTATCTTTTCAAGATCAGAGTTTTCAATTGTGAATGGC
Source organism: Bacteriovoracaceae bacterium (assembly GCA_048264885.1). GTDB lineage: Bacteria > Bdellovibrionota > Bacteriovoracia > Bacteriovoracales > Bacteriovoracaceae > JBLWXV01. The sequence continues at coordinate 1,142,895 of JBLXCO010000001.1, read as the reverse complement.
CTCAATACTTATACTGATTATCTAAGTACTAAAGAGGGTCTGTCGCTCATCAATAAAAGACTGACTGATAAAGGATTTTTTTTAATGCTTAAAGGTGGTCGCTTTGGTGGAAGACATGGAGATGTTCATGCCAGAAACCTAGTTGATATGCTTCGCCTGATGAATAATGAGGTCTTAACTATCGAAGAGTTTACAAAAAGAAACGTAATTTTATGGAAGAGACCAAATCGGACTGCGACTAAAGAAAAGATTAAGGTTCTTTTTATTCATAAGAAAAGTGACCTTACTGAAGTTGAAGTCACTGATCTTCAACGATTGATTAATGATAATCACTTCTACGTTGCTTATGGGCCACGCTTTACCAATGGACCTGAAAAACTTGAGTTCGAGGAGGATTCAGCTCTGTCGGATATGTTTAATAAGGCGGTTGAGTCCTCCTTTCTTTCGAGTTCTCACCTTAAATGGAATCTGACAGATAATAAGCCCGTCTTAGATAAAAATAACATGATGAGAATTATCGAGGGCCAGGCCAAATGGTACTTTCTAGTTCTTGCAAGTGGATTTGTTCTGCTTATGTTCTGGTCAAGAGGAGAAAGTCGAAGGAGTTCTGGCCCAAAGTGGTGGTTGCTGCTCGGACTCGGAAGCTTTTTAACTGGCCTCTACTATGGATTCTTAGAACTCTACTTTATTCAAGCCTTTGAATTATTCTTTAATGAAGTCGCGCTGAGTTTTGCGCTGACTGCATTTTTTCTTTTATCAGGAAGCACGATGGCTTTCCTTCTCTTAAAAAGAGTTAGTAATCAAAAAAGAATGCTACTTGCTGGTCTACATATGTTGCTCCTTGCGGCCTTTGTGAGCTTTGGTAAAGATTTATTTTTTAATGCTCATTCTTCAATAAGTACAATTGCGGCCTGTATTCTTATTTTTGGTATCGGTGGTACGGGCTCCATTGCTTTTTATAGCTTAATTGATTCTCATGAAAATACAGCGATCAATTGGAAGCTCTACTATACTCAAAATTTAGTTGGTTTTTCATTGGGGTTATTTCTCTACCGTATGGCATTTGTAAGCCTTGGTGTTGAGGACTCTTCAAGAATAGTTTTGGCCTTAAGTTTGATTGTGCCGTTAATAACCCTTGGAGCAGCTAAGTTCGCAAGTCAGAGATCTGTGATTATGAGTGAAGCCAAAGAAATATAGTCTCATTGCCATGATTAAATGGTCTTGTTTTCTGCCAAAAGAATGAGGCATTGCTGCCATTTGATTCGAGCGAATTATTAGTGGGTTATCTAGACTTTCCTGAAAAGTTAAGAAAAATCATCGAGATACAGATAAGCTATATAGACAATTGTTTTTTGTTTAAGAGGAGTCTTTTTTGTCTCGATTTTTTTCGAATGCCATTGCTTTGCCTTTTATCTTTGCGCTCTCGTGTGTAGTGATGGCCCTCGATTCGGTTCCTCGTCCTAGTCCGAGACCTGAACGACCTCTCACTATTTATGACTTAGAATTAAAAGTAGATAGTAAGCTTCCTATTCTCCCAAATAAGCGAAATGCGAAGCAGACTACCTACAGACCAAGATCAGGGGTTGAATCAAGCGTTCGCATCCTGGAGAGTCGAAGAGGGATGTATTTGATCGCTCTCTATGAGGATGGCCACGAGCTTCCAGGGAAATATTTAATCTCTCATAAGTGGGCCGACCGCATTTTAGATGTGGATGCGGTTTTAAAGGTGGCCCAGATGAATAAAATCATTGAGGAGGCTACAAGCCCCGTCACCTCTGCGGAAAACTGCCCACCGGCCGAAGATCCTTCACAAGGGGCAACTAATGAAGATGAAGAAGCTGATAGCCTTGATCAAGAGCAGGTTGCACAATCTCTGCGCCTAGAGCTCGATCAAGGTATAGTCTCTGCTCTGGGGGCACCGGCCAACAAAGTAAGCTGTATGAAGCACTCATCTAGAGATAGTGAATTAAGCGAGGGACTCTACGACTCTCTCGTAACTGTTTTTGCCATGAAAGAGTGCGCTCAGAAGATAGTTTCAATCCGCTCTAAAATTCCCAGTAAGGCAGCATTTCCGATCGAGTCCATTTCTTCATGTGCTATTGAACTTGATTTTCTGACGAGAGATCAAAGTGAAGGTGACTTAGAGGTAACGCTCGAAAATGGAGAGCAGGCCATCCTCAAATGGTCCAGTCAAAATGGCGCTGCCAAATCCCAGAGCGAGTGGCTTTATGGCAAAGAGGGTGAGACGGGTTTGATGGCGCAAGAGGGATTTGCAAAGATTTGTCCGAGCTTGGCCCTTAATCAAAATGCAGCTGGGGTAAATCCGGAGAATGAAGAAGTCGTCACTCTTTCGCAAGAAATCACAGAAGCAGATGAGCCAGAGAGTGTGTCTTTGCAGGCAAATATCCCAAGGCCTAGGGCTAGACCAGAGCGCAGCTCAGGGGTCATTTTACCGACAAATGTCCCAAGACCTAGGGCTAGACCAGAGCGCAGCTCCGAGGTCATTTTGCCGACAAATGTCCCCAGGCCTAGGGCCAGACCGGAGCAGATCACTAGCGTATCTTTACCTGAGAATATACCTACTCCTATGGCCAGACCTGAAGGCCTTGCCGAGCGCTATCGTCAAGCGGCGAGCGCGTCGAGCTCTAAGCCGCTTTGTGAAATGAGAGGCGTGAGCGAGCAATGGGTTAAAAACTGTGAGGCGCTCTATAGAGCAGGTATACCAAAGGATGCACTCGAGTATGCGCTCAAAGTAATGCAGCTTAACGACGACAGCTTTGAATCAAATAAGTGTTATAAGACCGGTCCTAGTGGTCATTATTCCATGAGAGGTGTTTCCAAGGCAGACTTTGAAAGAAAGATGAGTGGCGGTCTCCCCAATAAATGTCAGATGGTGATTAACGATACTAGAGACAAGCTCGGCACTTATCGCGGGAGGATGTACTATATCGATCTTTGCTCCGGTTCGGCCCCTAAAGTAGTGAAGTCTTATTTTAATATGGGCACAGGGACTTTTAAGAATAGCTATGCTGATAGAGGTGGAGCACATACCACGGTCAAGGGCGCTTTTTTCACTAATTACAAAACGTTTAGCTTTCAAAAAAATAATTCAGCCTATCAGGCAGTCAAATCGCGAGTTAAATCGCTCTCTGGCACTTATAAGGCGCCCTCGGTACAGCTCTTTGGCTTGTCGACGACAAATAACGAGGCTGGGCCCAACTTAAAATATATGCACGTTTCAGGTTATAAGTCTTCTTGGGGCTGCCCCTCTATCTCTCCTGACAATTATTGGATGATTGAAAAGCTGGCCAACAACGGACCTAGTCTTGTGCTCAATTATGGAACTGGAATGGAGGATATCAGAAAATGCTCAAAATAATAAAGATCCTCTTATTGAGTTTATTAATTCTCTCTCCTCTTATGGGAAAGGCACAAACGAAATGCTTTGAACTAAAGTATCGAAAGGATTCTCTGCAAGTGGTAATTGAGCGCGAACCTGAGCAGGGACTAACCCTCAAGCTTCAAAGCAAGCCACAGCTCTCACTCCAGGTGCAGTGTCTGGGCAAGGGGCAAGATCTTAAATGTCTCGGTGACGATGACTCTGGGAGCTTTCAAATTAACTTCGAGACAAATAAAATTGAAGTGAATCATCTCACGTTTGGTGAGCCCGATAGTGCGACGAAGTCTTTTCTCTTTCTCAAAAAGCCAGGAGTGTTTGACTTAAAGACTTGCGCTCCTTAGAGAGCAATTTCATTCATTGAGTTTTCATTTTACCGTCAACGTTACGTCACCGATGAAATCCCTTTTTGACACTTTTTTCACCTGAAGTTTACAAATGTCAGCCTCTGTCAGGTGCCGCTTAATACACTCAAGTTTTCCAAGTTCGCTAAACTTCGATTTGTGAGAATTTGTAAGTGCGCTCTAAGTGCTTAAAGGCCCGCGTATTTTTTTCACATGGCCAAAACGCACTTGGGCCAAGCCCCTGTAACGCTTGAACTTCAATGAGATTCTTTTAATCCAGGTAGGGCCAGGAGCCCACCAGTAGGGGATGAAACTGCTTTTTAGCGCGTTTGAAGTTGGCACGGCTTTAGCAACTAGTATTAGTATCGAGGCACCATGGAAGGAGCTTCGAGAAAGAGACCAGGATGGTCGCAAGAATTTAAAGGGGCTTTTGGATGAAGACCACTTACGTTTGGGAAGCAGTTCAGGGAATGATGTTAGCCGCTCTCGCTCTTTATGCTCACGCTGTCGCTACTAACTTGAAACCTGTCTGGCTTTTCGCTCACAAGAGTGAAAAGGAAAAGTCCAAAGCCCCCTTTAAATTATAATTTACTTTCGAATGACAACACCGCTTGGACCCTTCTAAGGATGGATCGGAACAAGATAACGGTGGAAGAGTGTCGACTCACGGATGATTAGTTGCTTCTTCAAGTCAGATATTCTCCTTTTCTCTGGTTCCCCCCAGAAGGTGATAAGGGTCCTCTTTTACGCTTTTTCTTCTCCTTTTAGCGTGAGAGAGGACCCAGGCACCTTAACCCACCCGGCACATTTTTCACTCTAAACTTACTGGCTTTATCTCCATTTCCGACTTAGCCGATAAGTCCTTCATGAGTGCGATTACTAGCGACGGTCTAAATTTTATTATCTTTCTCAAACTAAGCCAGCGGCTTCCGTATTGGTATGGCAGGCTCGCGCGTGAGATGAAGGAATTTGATCTGACCTTGATCCCTATGACGTTAGCTGATCTAAAGGAAGTCTCGATCAAGCACAGAGTTCATGTGCTCTGTTTTAATGACTCCCCCTTAACTCATAAGACTCTGGCGAGCTTTCGTTCTCGCTATCTCGACTTTGCGATGACCCGAAAGAAGCTGGTGCTCTATGAGCTAAGTTCATTTGCGCCCATTTCAAAAAAGTTCATCTTTAATGGTCAGGAATACTATCGTCACCTAAGTCTTCCTATGTCTTTAAAAAGTGCTATTCGCTTTGTGGCCGGAGACTACTACTATAATTGGGACAGTGATGCACTCTGGCCGGGCGGCAAGAGGTCCAGGCTACCGGACCAGGGACAATCGCGTTAGGATAGGACTATGAAAAGTAGACTTGATGAAACTTCTAGCCGCCTCTTGGTTATTTTAAAGCTCGACTCGAGACGCCTCTTTGAGCGCGTGAAATATCGCGCTCCTGAGTACCTCACCATTTTCTCTCTGAAGCGCACCCGTGAGCATTTCAAAGAAGTTTTTTATAGCCGTTATGAGAGCTGCTCGGTGGCCGAACTTCTACACTGTAGTGAGGACGTTCTGGTTGGTCTTGATCAATTCTACACCAGCGTGGAGTCGCTTCGATGGTACTTAGGCCATACTGAGGACATGCCAGCGAAGGTTGAAGACAAGGTCTACGCTCAGTTGCGCGAGATCGAAGTCTTCTATGAAACCCTTGGTCTCTATATTAATGCTGAGCTCGGCATCGGTGGCCCAGCGGACTCTGACTCTTCAGTCGGTCCCCTGTCAGATCAAGAAAGCATCGACTTTGGAGATGATGGCTCAAGTGAAGAGAATCTCCCTGAAGCCGAGTTTGGCAGTGAAGCTGCGTGGGAAGAGGGTGATAACGAGTCTGATGCTAGCTAAGTTGCTGTAAATCCGTCGGAGCATTTTCACTGTCCCTCTTGTCTGCTGCTGCGATTCTGGGTAAAAACCCCCTATGAAATTTATTTTATTGGCCCTTGGTCTCTCGCTTTCGCTATCAGCGAGTGAGCCGCTTACCCGTTATGAGATTCTTTCTGGTCGCAAGACTAGTGTTGAAGACTCACGCGAGTTTTGGGACAAGCGCTACGCCGAAAATAATTACGTCTACGGAAAGTCGCCAGCGCCCTCTCTGGCGCAAAATATAGACTATCTCCAAGGCCCGCTTCGCGTTCTCGATGTTGGCATGGGTGAGGGAAGAAATGCGGTCTTTCTTGCTCGCAAAGGGCATCAGGTCGTTGGAGTTGATATTAGTCCGGTGGCAATTCAGAAGGCGAAGCAGCTAGCGCGCGAATCAAATGTGAGAATTGAAACCGTGCTCTCTAGTATGGATAAGTATAACCCGGCCCCCGGCAGCTTTGATGTCATCATTTGCTATTACTATGTGGATAAGGAAATTCACGCCAAGTTTATGGAGTGGTTGCGCCCTGGAGGTCTTCTTTTTTACGAGGCCTATACGAAGAGGCAAAGTGGCAGGGGCGACTCAAGCTACCACCTCGAAGAGGGAGAGGTCTTGGGACTCTTTCCTGGACTACGAATCCTCAAGTATGAAGAACCTCTTCACCGCGAGGAATTTAGCGCTTTTGTCATCGCCCGCAAGCCGCGCTTGAAATAGTCGACGAAATCATTCAAAGAAGTGGGACAATTTGCTACACCCTTGGAATCTGTGGGGCCCGTGGCATAATGAAAGGATGAGATTTCTAGTTCTTATCGGCCTTTTTCTTTTGAGCGCACGCGCACTTGCAGTGGTTTCAAGTGACGCTGACGATGGTAATTTCTCGGGCCGAATCAGTCAGATCAATCAAGCGGCTTCCTTGGTGCGCTTTCATCTGGAATTTGAAAACCAAAAATATCTCAATAAAAAGGACCAGCTCGATTTTTGGGACACCGGCAATCCGCGCTATCGCTGTCGCGGCTACGTGGTGGGCCGAGCCCCCAATTACATCCTGGTGAAAGTGCCTGAGTTTAAGGTCTGTCAGAAGTACGTTAACGTCTCACCCGGGCGCTATATTCTCTTTCACAGTCAGGACCTCTCAAACAATATCGTTATGGGTAGGGAGGTCTACCAAATCCTCATTAAGAAAAAGCTCGCTCTTGGCGGAAAGCTCAAGCGTCATGAAGAAGAGTTGCATCAGCATATCGAAAAAGTTAACGCTGTGAATGAGCGCTATCAGGTGCTTAAGGACAAGCTAGAAGCACAGTGGCGAGAGCAGCTCCAGGCGCTTGAAGAGGACAAGAGCGCGACCTTGGGCCAATACCAGACAACTAAGAACCAGCTCGATGAAGTAAATTTCAAGATGGAGCAGTACCGCATTGAAGACAAGAATTTTGTCTTAGACAGATGGGCGCTCGATCCGCGATTATACATAGAAAAGTAATTTTTAAATCTCACTCATATTCAAAGGGTAGTTATGAAAATGCAAAAAGCACTCTGTGCCATGATGGTTGTTATTGCCACGCTCCTATCTGGAAGTGGATTTGCCGGGGTTGGAAATCCAAATGCTCCAATTGGAGGAACTTTTCGCTATAACCTCTCTGGGGAGCAGCCAACTCTTCACCCACTACGTGCGACGGACTTCAGTGCCGCATGGTTTAGAAAACGCGTTTACGACACCCTTCTTTCTAAGAATCCTGAAACTGATGAGTGGATTAATCGCTTGGCCGAGTCCTACAAAATTTCAAAAGATGGACTTACTTACGAATTTAAAATTAGAAAGGGGATTAAGTGGCACGACGGAAAGGAACTCACTGCTCATGATGTGAAGTTTACTTTCGATGCTATTGTTGACCCAGCTAATAAATATAAGACTGCCCATATGAAGCCGTACCTTGAAAATATCAGTGCGGCCAATGTTAAAGACGACTACACCATTGAGTTCAAGGTGAAGAGTGCTTATCACGGTAACTTCTTCTATGTCGCCATCATGGAAATTGTGCCCAAGCACGTTTATGAAAACCCTTCAGAAAAAGAAGATAAGGAACTTAACAAAACCATGATTGGTTCTGGTCCTTATAAATTTGGTGAGTGGAAGCGTGGCAAGTACTTAAGACTTGTCCGCAATAATGATTGGTTTGGCTTTAAGCTCGATGACTATAAAGGTGCTTGGAACTTTGATCAAATTCTAGTTCGCTTTATTGGAGATGCTAACGCTGAGTTAATCAGACTTGAAAAAGGTGACCTGGATCTAGTTGCTCTTGGCGCAGAAGAGTACGTACGTAAGACCACAGGCCCCAAATATGGCAAAGAGATCATCAAAGTTGAGTATGAAAACGATGCACCTCGTGGCTATGGCTTTGTTGGACTGAATATGAAAAGTCCCATTTTTAAGGATAAGGTCGCCCGAAAAGCCTTCGCGATGCTCTTTAACCGAGACATGATGATTGAGAAGTTTCTCTATGGTTACGCTGAAAAGGCCACTGGCCCGGTCTTTTTGAGAAGTCCCTATGCCAATAAAAGTGTGAAGCCTATTGAATTTGATCCTAAGGGAGCACTCAAACTTCTAAGAGAGAATGGCTGGAGCGATACTGATGGAGATCAAGTTCTCGATAAAGTGATTGATGGCAAAAAAACTCCGTTTAGCTTCACAATCCTCGAGCCCCTCAAGGATTTTGAAAAGTATCTGACAATCGTTAAGGAAGATGCCAAGCAAATTGGTGTCGACGTTAATATTAAAATTGTGGAGTGGAACACCTTCACTAAAAAGCTTGATGATAAAGACTTCGATGCCGTGAGACTTGCTTGGGGAGCGGCTGAGAGCCTTGATTGGGATCCAAAGCAAATCTGGCATAGTGACTCTATCGCCAATGAAGGTTCAAACTTTATTAGCTATTCAAATGCTAATGTTGATAAATGGATTAACGAAGCACGTGCTGAAATGGATAAGAAGAAGAGAAAGGAAATCCTGGCCAAGGTCTATAAGCAGATTGCCGACGATGTTCCTTATATCTTTCTATTTAATTCAACCAAGGGCTTCTACGCTCACAATAAGCGCATTAAAAAACTTAAAGATACAATGAAATATGCCATGGGCTACGACTTTTGGTGGATGGCTCCATAGTTAAGAAGGAAGAGCTCTCGTGCTAACTTATATTTTAAGAAGATTACTAGTGATGATCCCAACTTTGTTTGGGATCACTCTTATTGTTTTTGCCATTATCAATATGGCGCCGGGTTCTCCGATAGATCAAAAAATTCAGCAGCTGCGCTTTGGTGGTGGAGCTGCGGGAATGGGCGGAGCAGACGGTGGGGGAAGCTCAGATTCAGTTGTGACCTCTGATGTGATCGAGGCGCTCAAAAAGCAGTATGGTTTTGATCAGCCTGTGCACATACGCTACTGGATTTGGCTCAAAAACCTCTCTCGTCTCGATTTTGGTGAGAGCTACACTTACGAAGAGCCAGTGATTGACGTCATCATCAGTAAGTTTCCTGTGTCCATTCAATTTGGGATCGCCTCGCTCTTTCTGAGTTACCTCATCTGTATTCCCTTGGGAATTATGAAGGCGATTAAGCATGGCACCCGCTTTGATATGGCCAGTAGTGTAGTGCTCTCGGCGATGTACTCGATCCCAGGATTTATGCTCGCGATCTTGCTCATTGTGTTTTTTGCAGGGGGAAGATTCTTTGAGTGGTTTCCGGTGGGAGAGCTCTATTCTGATATGTACTTTGACATGAGCTTTGGTGAAAAAGTTCTCAACCGTTTGCATCACTTTGTCTTGCCGCTCATTTGCTACATGATTGGACAATTTACAGTGCTCACGATGCTGATGAAAAACTCCCTCCTTGAAGAAGTTAAAAAGGATTATGTTCGTACGGCTCGTGCCAAAGGGCTTCCAGAGAAAGTGGTGTACTTAAAGCATGCAACCCGCAACGCTTTGATCCCTATTGTGACGGGATTGGGAAGTTTTCTTTCCATTTTCTTTGCCGGCTCTATTTTGCTTGAGAAAATTTTTCAGCTCGATGGTATCGGTTTATTGCAATTTCAGTCGGTACTCGAGCGCGATTATAACGTGATTATGGGACTTATTTTTATTCAGTCCGTGCTCATGCTCGTTGGTAACCTTATTAGTGACCTGGCCTATATCATGGTTGATCCGAGGATTGATTTCAAATGATTGAGAAATGGATTAAGAATGATTTAACAAAGAAGAGATGGCGCCGCTTTAAAAAGCATAAATTCGCCTGTGCTTCGGCAATCATTATCTTATTTTTGACGATACTGACTTTCTTGTCTCCGCTTATCGCCAATAGTCGCCCCATCGTGATGAGTTATCAGGGAAGCGTCTATTTTCCGGTGTTTAAAGATTATGGTGCTAAGGAGTTTGGTATCACCGCAAGTCTTCTAATGGACTATCGAGAGCTAGAGTTAGGTGAGAGCGACTGGGCACTTTGGCCTATTATTGAGTGGGATCCTTTTGAGTCAAACAAGAATGTTGACTCTTATCCCGCCCCACCATCTAAGAGTAATATTTTTGGAACCGATGATCGCGGCCGAGATGTTTTAACGAGGCTGCTCTATGGCTATAAATATTCAATCCTCTACGCCGTCTGTGTGTGGATCTTAACCTTTTGGGTGGGCTCACTACTGGGAGCGGTGATGGGCTTTTTTGGTGGCAAGGTCGATCTCATTGGTCAGCGACTCGTTGAGGTCTTTTCCACCGTTCCTCAGTTTTTTCTACTGATTATTTTAATTTCAATTTTTTCGCCCAATCTCTGGTGGCTAATTGCGATCTCGACTGTTTTTGGTTGGATTCCTATCAGCTATTACGTGCGTGGAGAGTTTCTTAAAAATCGCCAGCGAGAGTATGTGGAAGCTGCACGCTCAATGGGAGCGCGTAAAAGAAGTATTATTATCAAACACATTCTGCCAAATAGTTTGACTCCAATTATTACTTTCTCACCCTTTGTGATCGCCAGTAATATCATTGGTCTTGCGAGTCTCGACTATCTCGGATTTGGACTTGAAGTTCCAACACCCTCATGGGGGGAGCTCCTTAGCCAGGCCAATCAATATTATTCTATTGCTTGGTGGTTGGCGGTCTTTCCCTCAATTGCCCTGTTCTTGGTTTTAACCATGCTCAATCTCATTGGAGATGGCGTGCGCGATGCTATGGACCCCAATCTTACCTAGCTAGTCTTGGAGCTCAAATTTAAAGCTGAGCTCCAACTGTGCTGCCTCTTGGCCAATAAACTGCGTTTGATTGATTTTAGATAAGACGCTTTGATCAAGTCTCTCATAACCGCTAGAGGAGATGAGCGCCACTTCATTGGGCCACCCGGACTCACCAACCTTCACTCTCACGACAACCTCACCCTCTTCACCATAGAGCCTGGATTCCTCCGGGTACTCTGGGGGGGAGAGGGCGATTTTTTTTACTTGATCTTGAACACCAGTTTGCTTTGGCGCAGGTTTACTTACTTGCTGCTGGCGAGAGATTTGATTCTTGAGTGAGTGAGAGGGTACCGAAATCTTTTTCGATTTCAGAAGTACACGAAAGCTATTTCTTCCCTCGGTAAAAGAGACACTTTGAGTAGGAGGGTCACCAAATAAAATAGTCGCCACAGGAGTAAAAACCATGGCGTGAACCGAAATTGAGAAAAGGAGAAAGAAGTAAGTCGAATTATTCATTAGATGGCCCGTTTAACTCCAAGAATAAAAGATCTCTCATATGTTCCATAGTCTCTAACGTCCTCATAGTCTCTTCCTAGAATATTGCGAATTTTCCAGAAGGCCGCTAGTTCTGAAGTAAGCTGGTGCTCAGCGCTTAGAGAAAAGGTGTGGTAAGCGGGCATCGTACCCACTAGATCACGACGCTCTCCCTTATAAAAACCTTGTAGAGACACTTTGTGAGCCTCAGAAACTTGATAGCTCAGTACTGTTGAGAGCGTGAGCTCTGGTCTAGTTAAAAGCTTCGCCCCAGTGACAAGATTCTCTGTCCACAGCCTGGTTGCATTTAGAATGAAGGTGAAGTCTCTGTCTATTCGCTGTTGAAGGCTAAATTCAGCGCCTTGGATCTCACTCTTGGCCACATTGAAGTAGGCCGACCTATTTAAATCGTAATCAATTTGCGACTCGAGTCGAGTGCTAAAAAAAGCTAATTCAAGCTCGGTTTGCAGGAATTTAAATCTAGCTGAAATGTCGAAACCTTTGGCCTTAGTTGGCCTAAGATTTTGATTGCCGCCATAAACCGTGTAGAGCTGATAAAGGGTTGGGGCCTTAAAGCCGGTGGCATAACTTGATCTCAAAGTGAGAAATTTTGAAAAGTTGTGACCAATCCCAACGCGATAAGTTGTCTCATCCCCAAATCGTGAGTGGTGATCAAGACGCAGACTTTGAGAAAAGAATGTAGCACCTATTTTCTCGTGAAGTCCGATGCCTATAGCTCCATTGTCGACTGACTTTTTATTAAACTCACCCTCAATATCAACTTCATCGTGGGTAAAATCGCTAAAGGCCACCGCACTGATGTGTCGGTTAAAGAGATAGCTACCCTCTGCCTGAACAAACTGACTATCGCCTTGATAGGCAGTATCAAGCACTTCTCTTTTAACATTTGTGTGTTGTACTTGAAGTTTGTATTGGAGGGCCCCGGGGCGAGATTTTTTTAGCCCAACGCCCAGAATGCGATAAGCCTGAGAGCTGAGGTCATTGTCTACTTTGTCCCCAAAGGGAAAGCCGCCATCAATTTCTTGTTCTTGCTGGATGAAAAGCGCTTTTATAAAAAAGTCGTGGCCAAGCACATTTTCAGTATGAGCGATGTAGCCAGCAAGAGAGTGGTAGGGATCTTTCTCTGCATAAGCCTTTTTATTATGATTATAGGCCGAGGGGCCCTCAGCCTTGGAGTAATCAATTAAGAGCTTAGATTTTTTGAGTTGTACGTTACCCGCTAGGGCAAAGTAATCATAGCTTCCGACCTTGGCCGTTAATTGGTTGTGACCATCACTGGCCTCAAGATTTATGACTCCTCCGACGGCGTCTGAACCGTAGAGTCCACTTTGAATTCCGCGCATGACTTCGCCCCCTCCCACGAAGCTCGAGGGCAGGAGCTGTTTTTGAAAACTTTGATCAATATCAGAGGCATCTTTTAACGAGAGTCCATCAAAGTAAGTCTGTGAAAATCCCCTAGCGGTCCCTCTGAGTTGAACACTGGTGCTAGCCGCAAATGTCCCATTTTGATTGACGTTAAATCCTGGAGTAAAGAGCTCAAGGTTTTCCAGGGGGTCATTGTAAAGAAGCACATCTTCATCAATTTTACTCACCGAACTCGTCACTTCATCTTGAGGCAGAACGAGGCGCTCAGAGCGAATGACAAATTTTTCTTGGGCGAGAACACCTGTCGGAATTAAAAAGAGGGACAGAAGAAAGATATTTTTCACGGCGGCTCCTGGCGCGGGAGGGGGTTCTCGTGAGTGGGATCGGGCTTAGAAGAGGCTTCTTCATTACCGTTGCGCGACAGCACCAGAATTACACTGGTTTCACCACGTCACGGTGCAGAATATAGCGGAGACTGCCGGGCCCTGTCAATTTTTGCCAAGTGAAGGCATCATAAGAATGTGAAAACTTTGGCTTTTTTACTCATTCTTGGGCTCGGATTTCTGCTGAAATCCCCACCTGCTTTTGCGGATAAAGCAAAATGCCGCTCGGGAATAGCTGTCGATATAGCAGGGGCCCCACAGGGATATAAACTCTATCAAAAAGGTTCGCTTCAGTGGGCAGAGACCGATGGAGAGTTTTTCACCAGTGATGAGGCCGTGCTTGAGTTTTGCAAAGAAGCCAAGCTGTTTCCTAAGCACCCGCAGCGAATTGTGGTTCTCTCCTCGACTTATCTTCCTTGGCTTGAAGACTTAGAAATGATCGATCAGGTAGTGGGAGTGACTTCCAAATCATATATTGCCCACGAAAAAATTCATTCCATGATTGAAAGCAAAAAAGTGGTCGAAGTTGGTCTTCCGGCCTCGGCCGAAAGAGTGCTCGGACTGCGTCCTGATTTAGTGGTGACTTATAGGCCAGTCGACCGCGAAATTGAGGGTATCGAGCAGTTGAGCTCACTGGGGCTCAAGGTTCTTGAACTTTCGGAGTTCAAAGAAACAAAGCCACTGGCGCGCGGATCTTGGCTACTTTTTTTAAGTGCGGTCTTAGGTGATCAGTCAGATCTAAAAAAGGCGCAGCAAATTTGGAGTGAGAGATTTAAAAATTATCAGAGCTTTAAAAAAGCTGCTAGCGAATTCAAAAAGACACCTGTCATCGTGGGCAATATTGCGGAGAATGCTTGGAGTGCCCCTCTTCCCCAGAGTGACCTCGCTCAACTCATTGAAGATGCTGGAGGAGAGTATCTCTGGAGTCAAGACGGGGCTGAGAATCTCAAGGGGCATGCTCTTTTTCTAAGTTTTGAAAAAGTTCTCCAATCTTCTCGCACAGCTCGAGTGTGGCTCACACAAAATCAGTGGACGAAATTGCGAGACGCTTATCAAGAAGATGCTCGCTACCAAATTCTTATGAGCACTCATCAGCTTGAAGCTTATAACTATACAAAGGGTAAGGTTACTGGAAGAGGTTTTGATTATTGGGAAAGTGGTGTGGCCAGACCCGATTTACTTCTGCGCGATTTGATTCTCGTTTTGCACGAGAAAGATAATAAGTTAGAGAACCTTTTTAAAGTAAAGGATACGAAGTGGTATCAAAAACTAGACTAAATCCTGTGGGGGGATTCTCTCTCGTTCTCGGGGCCGTCTTAATAGCGACTCTCTTTTGTCTTTTTTATGGAGAAGAGGTGATTCACCTCGGCGAGATATTTAAATCCTCAGAATCCATCTCGCATATCGTTTTTTGGAAGTTGCGAGTGCCAAAAACAATTGCGGCCCTAAGCGCGGGGGGCTGTTTGGCGGTTGTAGGACTTTTACTTCAAACTTTTTTCCGCAACCCTCTCGCAGGTCCCTATATCTTAGGCATACATAGCGGATCAAGCTTAGGTGTAGCGCTGTGGATATTTCTGCTTTACTCCCTCGGAATTACCGAGGACTCTTGGTGGCGCCAGCTTGGCTCTAGTGGCTTTGCGATGATCGGCGCTTTTGTTCTTCTAATGGTATTGCTCTTTTTTTCGAAGCGACTTTCCCATAAATCTCTGATCTTAATTTTAGGTCTTCTCTTTGCCCAACTTGCTGGGGGCATTCTCAATGTCTTCTACGCCGTTTCAGGCGCCGAGGAACTGCGTACCTTTCTGGTTTGGAGCCTTGGAAGCTTTAAGCGCATTTCTCCCTCTGAGCTTAGTGGACTACTCAGTATCACCTTTCTTGGTGGCATTGCGGGCCTCACTCTTTTAAAGCGACTCAATGCTCTTTTGTTAGGGGAGGGTTATGCTCAAAGTATGGGTGTGAATGTCAAATCAACTCAGCTCATTCTTCTCACTCTCTGTGCGGTCTTGATTGGTGCAGTGAACTCCTTTTGCGGACCGATTGCCTTTGTTGGAACCATTGCTCCACACTTGGCCAGGTGGATTTTTCGCTCTCAAGATCATCGCATCTTATACCCGGCTTCATTTCTACTGGGCGGCTTTCTCTGCGTGATCGCAGAAGGGGCCCTAAGCTTCTCGCCATTTGTTAGCTTGCCAGTAAACGCTCTACTTGGAATTCTCGGTGTGCCTCTGGTACTGGTTGTGCTCTTTAGACAGGGGAGGGATGTGATATGAAATCAGGTCTCTTAGTTGAAAACCTCACCTTAGCCTATGGCGATAAGACGATACTTAAGAATCTCAACTTTGAGATTCGTCCAGGTGAGCTTGCCTGCTTAATGGGCGCCAACGGTTGTGGTAAATCGACATTGTTAAAGACGATATCTGGTCTTAGGCCACCTCAGTCTGGAAGTGTTTCGATAGGTGGGCGAGATATACACTCCTATGAGCCTGCTGAACGTGCGGGGATTGTGTCAGTCGTTCTCACTGAGCGGCCAACACTTCCCTATATGAGTGTGAGAGAGGTGGTTGCACTAGGAAGACTTCCCTTTGCCACATTTTGGGGCGGGCTGGGTAGAGAAGATCACGAGAAAGTCCAATGGGCCCTCGAGGTATCTGATCTAATTGCCATTGAAAATGAATTCTATGATGACTTAAGTGACGGCCAAAAACAAAAGGTACTCGTTGCGAGGGCCCTAAGTCAGGACGCCCCAGTGATGCTCTTAGATGAGCCCACGACTTTTCTCGATCTTCCCCGTCGCATGGACTTAGTGCTTTTTCTTAAAGATCTCGCTGCTAAAACCAGTAAGGCCGTACTCTTTTCCACTCACGACTGGGAGCTTGTGCTCTCGATGGTTGAGAAAACCTATCTTATCGATGATGTAGGACGACTCCACTGTGGAATGCCAGAAGATCTTATTTTGACTGGTGTGATGGACCGAGCTTTTACGACGACCAATTTAGAGTTGGATGTTAATCATGGCCGCTTTTTCCCAACTTATGAAGATCTCACCTACGTCGTTTTAAAAGGGGATGAGTCTTTACTTCACATATGGACGGAGCATGCACTGACAAAGGCTGGCTTTAGGTTGCGTCCTGAAGCTCCTTTTAACATTGAAATTAGTGATGGCATTTGGATTTTTGAAGGTCCCAGAGGCAAGGGGCGCGCCCAAAGCCTCGAGGATCTTCTGCGAAAGCTTCACTTACAAAAGACTAAATTTGACTTAGTTTAATCTCTTCTTTTTTGACCTTGCCGTCGCGAATATATTCAACGGTCACTTCCTGTCCAATTTTATAGGCTTCCAGGGCGTGATAGATATCATCGTAGCTATTGATTTTTTTATCATCAATTTTAGTGATCACGTCACCTAAGAAGTAGCGGCCATAGGCATCACGGGTGATTCCGCGCAGGCCGGCTTTTCCAGCGGGACCTTTTTCATCAACATAGGTGATGACGATTCCATTTTCGACTCCAAAGCGTCGCTTCTGACCTTCGGGGAGGATGCCAATTCCCAAGCCTGGGCGAATGACTTTTCCGTGGATGATCAGTTGGGGCACAATTGCTTTAATGGTGTCGGCCGGAACGGCAAAACCCACACCCGCACTTGCTCCGGACTGACTATAAATCATGGTGTTCATGCCAATCACACGACCAGTTGAATCCAGCAGCGGGCCACCCGAATTACCGGGGTTAATAGATGAGTCGGTTTGAATCATCCCATTGATAGTCACATTGCCAATACCTAGAATTTTGCGATCAAGGGCCGAGACAATCCCCGAAGTAATTGTATGGTCAAGTCCAAAGGGGTTGCCAATGGCCATTGCTTTTTGTCCGACTAATAATTTAGACGATTCACCCATTGAAATGGGTCTAAGTCCTTTAGGCATTTCTTCAAGCTTTAAAACGGCGATATCCTTTTTGGGCTCAGCTCCCACCAGCTTTGCCTTGTACTGCTTACTGTCTTCGTGGAATGAAACGATAAAAGAATCTCCCCCTTGGATCACATGATAATTGGTGACGATATGTCCTCTATCATCCCAAACAAAGCCCGAGCCTTGTCCCTGGGGGACCTCCATCTCATCGCCCCAGACAAAGAAATTTCCGCCTCGAGTGATTCGCTTGATATTGGAGACGTTCACAACTGAACCCACCACATTATTAAAAACCGAAATAGTGTTTTTCTCATCAGCGAGCATGCGCGCCTGATCGAGTTGGAGCGTCTCGCTGGCGGCCAGGAGAGTGAGCGGCAGACAGAGCGAGAGAGCGACGAGAAGCTTTTTCAAGGAAAACATTAAAAAGACCTCCAAAGGGTGTGAAACACTAACATCTTTTAGGTATAATCCCAGGGACCATTATGATCAAGCCAACTTTGTGCAATCTCTGCAAGAATTGTGTCAAAAACTGGAGTAAGTGTTGGAAATTAAACTGTTTAATCGATATAGCGGACAAATGGAAACAGAGCGAGTCTACGGCGAAGGCGCCGTGAAATGGCTCTATGATAGCGCCTCTGGGAAAATTTTTGGCCCGCTCGTTGTCGCGCCCTTTATCTCGAAACTTTATGGCTGGCTTCAAGGAACAAATTGGAGTGCTGGTAAGATTAAACCCTTTATCCATAACTTCGGCATTGAGCTTGATGACTTTGAAATTCAACAATTAAATAGTGAAGTTCCCTACAAGAGTTTTAATGATTTTTTTATCAGACCCTTTAAGTTGGGAAAACGCCCTTTTGTGGCCGGGGAGAAGATGGCGGCTTTTGCAGAGGCCCGCTATTATGGTTATGAGGCCCTCTCTGATAGCGAGACAATTCCCGTGAAAGGAAATTTTCTCTCGGGCCCAGCAGTCATTAATTCTAAGAAGTGGAGCGAGACATTTTCTGGTGGACCTTGCCTCTTAGCGCGCCTATGCCCGGTTGATTATCACCGCTTTCACTACCCGGACGATGGAAAGGTCCTCGACCACTATAGAGTTAAAGGAAAGCTCCATTCTGTGAATCCTCTCGCGCTTCAAAAAAAGCCCGATATTTTTATTCGCAATGAACGTGTTGTCACAATTTTAGAGACAGAAAATTTTGGCAAGCTCGCCTACGTCGAAGTCGGGGCCGTCTGCGTTGGTAAAATCGTGCAGTCGGGTAGTCTAGAGAGCTTTAAGCGCGGTGAAGAGAAGGGCTACTTTCTCTTTGGTGGCTCGACTGTGATCGTGTTTGGAGAGCCGGGACGTTGGAAGCCCTCTGATGACATTCTCAAGGCAACTAAAGCCGGTCATGAAGTGTACGTGCACCTGGGAGACGAGGTCGCCCTGTCTAGCTAATGTCTGAATACTTGGGCCTTTAAATCAATTAGAAAGTCTTGGCTCTTCGTAGCACTTCCAGCTAATTTACGATTAAGTGGAGGTGCACGATGAACAGGTCAATACTCTCAAAATTATTCTTGTTTCTTTTTCTAGGCTTATTTATGTCCATGTCTCAGAACTCTCATGCCGGAAGTCGTGATGGAGATCCTACCACGGTGGATTATGTCGACATTGAACGCTATATGGGCAAGTGGTATGAAATCGCTCGCTTTCCCCAATATTTTCAGCGCAATTGCGGCGCAAGTATCGCTGAGTACACCCTTGATAAAGACGGGAGCGTTAAGGTCGTTAACAGCTGCAAGCGTCTAGATAATCCTCAAAAAATCAAGAGCGCTAAGGCCCGTGCCTTTGTTGTTGATGAGCAGACTAATGCCAAGCTTAAAGTGAGCTTTGTTCCAATTCTTAGAAGGTGGGGTCTATTTGCGGCTGACTACTGGATTTTTGATTTAGGCCCCGATTATGAATATGCCCTGGTGGGCGGACCAGATCGCAAATCACTTTGGATTCTCTCGCGCACCCCAACTTTGAGTGAATTGGATTACCAACATCTCATTGAGGTTGCGACTGAGCAAGGCTTTGATGCCACTCGATTGGTTAGAAGTCCTGTTTGGGATCAATAGCTAAGTAAGAGAGCAACACTTAAATAGAGCAGCCCTTCGATCAGATGGGTTGCTCTGGTCTCGAGCTTCAATGCTCCCTTTATCTTTGAAGCTAAAACACTCACCAAAAAAAACACAACCATAGCCTGCGCAATGAAGATAAGACCCAAGCCAATTGGGCCTTGATAAAAGCTTCCCTCTGTTTTGATAAATTGTGGGAAGAACGAAAGAAAAAAAAGCGTTACCTTAGGATTGAGAACATTCATAAGAATGCCCTGGCGATAGAGCTGCCAAGAGCTCTTGCGCACTGAGGACTCACGAGGCTCTCGCGTGGGTTTGGCAAATTTTTGATAGGCCCTAAAGCTTTGGATGCTTAAAAAAATCAGGTACCCAAGGCCCAGGTAACGGATAAAATCATAGATAGTAGGGGCCGTCTTTAAGAGCAGCCCAAGCCCTAGAGCTGCCCCGGCAATATGAAAAATCAATCCACTGCAAAGACCTAGAGCAAAGCTCATCGCCATCTTTGCCCCTCTTGTTAAAGCGAGGGTGAGCACCAGCATAAAATCAGGACCTGGAAGTAAAGTCAGGGTCACTGAAGCGATAAGAAAGTAGCTTAAATTCGACATGACCCATTATAGCAAAAAAGTAGCACGCCTTGCTCATAGTAAAGTGCGCTCTTAATCATTGATCGAACCTATGATGAGCTTGAGAGGATAATGATCTGAAGGCCAGAGCTCTTCTTGTGAGCGGGTATCAAGCTCAATAAACCTAGGAGTTAAGTCCTCAGAGAGGAGAAACCAATCAATTCTTGAGGCGTCGGCGGGGATGGGACCAAAGTTGTGATAGCTAGGCTGCTCCTCAAGACCTAAGAGCTCCCAAGGATCACGAAGGCTTCTAAACTCACGGGTCATCTGATTGCGAACGAGGGAGTTGGGAGCGCTATTGAAGTCACCCATCAAAACGACCGGACCCGTGTGCGCTAGTGCTTGGAGTTCACTGACTAGGACCCTTGCCTGGGCCAAGCGCGTGGATTCTTTTACGTGATCCAAGTGAACGTTAGCACAAAGAAGCTCAACCCCCTCATGGTGGCGCAGCCGCGCCCAGGTACAGAGCCTGGGAAAAGCCGACTCGAAAGAAGAGCTTCCCGGAGAATGGGGAGTTTCAGAGAGCCAAATATCTCCACTATCGATGAGACTATAGGTTTTAGGGCTATAGAAAAGACAGGGGTACATGCGCTCTTCGATCCATTCGCGGTGGCCGTCGATAAGGCTCATGGAGGGAAGAAGAGAGGCGAGATCTCTAAGTTGTGGCTCTCTACCTTCTTGAGTGCCTAAGATTTCGGTTTGAAAATCGCGAATGATCCCTGCGAGTAGCTCCCGGCGGTGAGGCCAGGCATTGACGCCATCGTGGGGATTATCAAATCGAATATTAAAGGACATCAGTCTCGTTTCCATGAGCCTATTATGCCTGGCCCTGTTTGGAAAAGGAAACGCTCTGTTTGATTTTCGCCACACTTTAAACGTTTTTTCAGCTATTTAGCGCCTGTCAAACCTGGCGATCTGCTTGCTTTATGAAACAACGTTCATGCTGAGGAGGAGATATGTTACAGCAAGCAATCATTAAGCAATACCACCAAGTTTTTCAAAATCGCACTTACCGCGAGATTGCCGATCACACTGGCATTCAAATGACCCGAGTCTTTCGCATTTTTAATGGTGCACCCATGAAGTTGTGTGAGTACGAAACTCTCTACCAAAAGATCCAAGAAAGAGGCGCCATGGGTGGCAGACTTTGTGAGTTGGCGCGAGAGGTGGAAAAACACTTAAGCGCGAATGCCATTCTCTGTCTTTCTAGAGAGCTCGAGAGAAGACTGCAAATTGCAAGTCTTCTTCAGTCAACAGTCACAATTCAACAATCAATCGCCTAGTGAGGATCAAAATGAATAACGTTACACCCATTTTTAAAAAAAGAAGTCTACTTATGCTCGAGAGAATGATTCTTGAGTCACTCTCAGCACACTGCCGATCTATTGCTGAAATTGCTCTGGATACAGGTCTTAAGCAGGAGCTTGCCGCCCAAGTCGTCACGGGTCTAGTGCATGAAGGGTTTCTCACCTTCAAAGCGGGCCGCTACGAGCTTTCTAAGTCCTATGTCAAAAGCTTTAATGAGCGCTATGGAAATTCACAGGAGCAACTTGAAGAGCTGCGCGAACTCTTTGTCTCGATGGTGAACTCTTCATTTGCAGGGAGCAGTCAGATTAAACTGCGAAAAGTGGCCCTGACAAAAGCTGAAAAAGCGATTCTAGGGAGCTACTTTATTAATCTCGAGGCTTTTATTAAAAGTGTGAGTGATCAAAATCGCAAAGAGCATAAGGTTTGTCCCACTAAGGACCAATGTGTCTTTATCTGGGGTGAGGCGAGCTATCTGGATTTGGCGATGGAGTCGCTACAGACTATTTAGCGTTTTTCCCTACAAAGCCAAACTGATTAAGCATGGCCTCCAATAGATCAATGAAGTCATGCTTGATATCTTTATTTTCGGGAGAGAGTGAGCAGCATTGCAAATAGCCAAGCATGGTTAAAAGATCTTCTTGGCGAGACTGCTCATCAAGATAGCGCAGAAAGTGAGAGTAGGCGCGCAGCCACTCTTTGAGAGAGTAGATGGACTCATCACAGTAATTAATCAAAGCCTTAAAGGGGCGAGTGCGATCAGGGTGAGTCTGACAACTGCGGTAGGCTTCCTTTAGAAAGCGATTAAAGCTAGCGGTGTCGTCTGAAGCTTGCGCAAGTTTGACGAGTAGCTCATCACTGAGCTCACTTGCTTTGAAGTAAGAACGCCCTGTCTCAATGGCCTCAAGCCATTTCTGTTGGCCCTCACCGGTGGACTTTTCTAGTGCTTGCGCAAGTTCAATCATTTGATTCTGGTTCATAATCTAAATTTGGCCCAAGCCATTTTTCAACATAGCTTAAGTCTTCACCTCTTCGTTTGGCATAATCTTCTACTTGATCGCGCCCCACAAGACCCACGTTAAAGTATTTACTCTCAGGGTGTGAAAAGTAGTAACCACACACAGATGCAGCTGGGTTCATGGCCAGGGTTTCAGTAAGAGTGACATCCGTATTTTGTGTGGCGTTCATTAACTTCCAAAGCGTTTGCTTTTCAAGGTGATCAGGACAGGCTGGGTAACCTGGAGCGGGGCGGATGCCACGGTACTTTTCTCTGATAATGTCGAGTTGGGAGAGGTTTTCATCAATTCCAAATCCCCAAATATCTCGAACTCGCTTGTGAAGCATTTCAGCAAGGCCCTCGGCAAAGCGATCGCCAAGTGCTTTGACTAGAATTGAGTTGTAATCGTCCTTGGCTTTCTCGTAGCCACGGGCCACTTCGTCAACCTCAGGACCCATGCTAACCACGAACGTTCCCATGCAATCGCGTCTGTTGCTCGATCTTGGAGCGACATAATCACTCAGACACATATTGGGAGACTTACTATCTTGCTTTGGCTTTTGCTGGCGCAGAAAGTGGAGGCGCTCAAAGGGTTCATCGCTGTCGACATTTTCATAAAGAAGAACGTCGTCGCCTTCAGAGTTTGCAGGCCACAAACCAAAAGCCGCACGGGGCTTAAAGCGTTTATTCTTAATAATATCTTGCATGAGAACCATGGCGTCGTCGAAGAGCTTCTTGGCCTCATGACCGTAGTTCTTATGACTGAAAATTTGCGGGTAAGTGCCCTTGAGCTCCCACGTCCAGAAAAAGGGCGACCAGTCGATATAGGGGACAATTTCTTCGAGGGAGATATTTTGAAGAACATTGACTCCATACTTTGAAGGCTTGGCCAAATCAACTTCATCCCAGTTGTACTTGGGAGCATTGGCCCGCGCTTCAGTGAGACTGAGGAGCTCTGTGCGCTCAGTTCCGGACTTGCCAAAACGCTCGCGCATACGCTCTTGAGAGATGAGTAGCTCTTTTAAATATTCTTCGCGCTTAGATGGGCTCTTCAGACTACTACAGACCTCTACTACCAGGGAGGCATCTCCAACCTGCACAACGGGACCGGAATAGTGTGGGGCAATCTTGATCGCCGTGTGGGCCTTTGAGGTGGTTGCGCCTCCAATTAAAAGAGGACAGTGGAAGTTTTGGCGCTCCATCTCTTTAGCGTTGTGAATCATCTCATCAAGTGAGGGAGTGATAAGACCTGATAGACCGATGAAGTCAGCATTCAGTTCACGAGCTTTTCTGAGAATCTCCTCGCAAGAAATCATCACTCCAAGATCGTGAACATCATAGCCATTGCAACTAAGCACGACGGCCACAATATTTTTTCCAATGTCGTGAACATCACCTTTTACGGTGGCAATGACAAATTTTCCCTGCCCTGAACTTTCACCATTCTTGGCCTTCTCCTCTTCCATAAATGGTTCAAGATAGGCTACGGCCCGTTTCATGACTCGAGCAGACTTCACTACTTGTGGCAAAAACATCTTTCCCGAACCAAAAAGATCACCGACAACCTTCATCCCCTCCATCAGAGGGCCTTCGATCACACTTAGGGGAGAGCCGAGCTCTTGGCGTGCTTCCTCGGTGTCTTCTTCAATATAAGTTGTGATGCCCTTGACGAGTGCATAGGTGACCCGCTCTTGCAGGCTTGTCATTCTCCAGGTTTCGGCAGAGGCTTCTTTTTGTGACTCTTGTCCTTTTACTGATTCAGCATAAGTGATAAGGGCTTCAGTCGCACCAGGGTGGCGGTTGAAAATAACATCTTCAACTCTTTTAAGCAGCTCAGGCTCAATGTCTTCGTAGACTCCGAGCATTCCGGCGTTGACGATACCCATGTCGAGACCGGCGCGGATCGCGTGATAGAGAAAGGCACTGTGCATGGCCTCACGAACGATATTGTTACCTCTGAAACTAAATGAGAGATTGGATACACCACCGCTGGTGAGCGCACCGGGACAGCGCACTTTAATCTCTTTGACCGCTTCAATAAAATTGACAGCGTAGTTATTGTGCTCATCCATACCCGTGGCCACAGTAAGGATATTGGCATCAAAAATAATATCGTGGGGATCAAAGCCAATTCCTGTGAGGAGCTTATAAGCGCGCTCACAAATACGCACTTTTTCTTCTTTGGTTACCGCTTGTCCCTTTTCATCAAAGGCCATGACTACTACGGCGGCGCCGAAGTTTTGAATTTCTCTGGCGTGAGCAAGAAACTCTTCTTCGCCTTCTTTGAGCGAGATCGAGTTAACTACTGCTTTTCCTTGAACGCACTTAAGTCCCTCTACAATAACTTCCCACTTCGAAGAATCGATCATTATCGGAATGCGTGAGATATCTGGCTCAGCGGCGAGCAGGTTGAGAAACTTTTTCATGCACTCTGGACCGTCAAGCATACCTTCATCAAAGTTGACGTCTAGAATATTGGCGCCACCTTCAACCTGTTGACGAGCAACAGAGAGAGCGCCATCAAAATCATTATTCTTAATTAGCTTGGCAAAGCGTGGAGAGCCAGTCACGTTAGTGCGCTCACCGACCATAATAAAGGAGTGCTTCTCTTCAATCGTCAGGGGCTCTAGCCCTGAGAGGTGAGTGGCATGGGCGTCACTTGAATCGACTTTTCTTGGGGCAATATTTTGAAGCGTCTGAACAATTGCTCTAATGTGATCAGGGGTTGTGCCGCAGCAACCTCCAACGATGTTGAGAAAGCCTGCTTGGGCAAAGTCCTCTAGAAATCCGGCGGTGTCCGTTGGTTTTTCATCATAGCCAGTCTCACTCAAGGGGTTAGGCAGGCCGGCATTGGGGTAACAAGAAACAAAGCAATCGGCTAAGCCTGAGAGCTCGTCCATGTAAGGACGCATTTCAGTAGCACCTAGGGCGCAGTTAATACCAACGCTTAAAGGATTGGCGTGTTTAACTGAGTTCCAGAAAGCTTCAATTGTTTGACCAGATAGAGTTCTTCCCGACTGATCTGTGATCGTCACTGAGAGCATCACGGGGATGCGATCAACTCTAGCGGCATTAAATTTATTAATGGCATAAATCGCCGCTTTGAGATTGAGGGTATCAAAAGTGGTCTCAGGAAGAAGCAGGTCAACTCCCCCTTCGACCAGACCGCAGATTTGTTCGTAGTAATTGTCTACCAGTTCATCAAAGGTGATGGCGCGATAGCCTGGGTTATTCACATCTGGTGAGAGTGAAGCCGTCTTATTCGTTGGCCCAATGGCACCAGCAACCCAAACTTGAGCGCCGGGATTCTTGGCGATAAACTCATCGGCGGCGGCCCGGGCGATGCGTGCGCTTTCGATATTGATGTCCATGGCAACGCTGTCCAGGTCATAGTCTGACTGAGCAACACGAGTGGCACTAAAAGTGTTCGTTTCAATAATATTGGAGCCAGCCTCGAGATAAGCGAGATGAATTTCTTTAATGACATCGGGACGAGTGAGGGAGAGCAAATCATTATTGCCTTTTAGATCACTTGGGTGATCCTTAAAGCGCTCACCTCTAAAGTCTTTTTCCTCGAGCTTGTAGCGTTGGATCATGGTACCCATGGCGCCATCGAGAAAGAGAATATTTTCATGTAGAGCACTCTCGAGCGCTTGGCCCGATTTAGTGTAAGGCTTTAATGTCTTCATAGGCCCCTTATAGGTCTAGAGTTTTCGTAGATGCTTGATGACTTTTATAACAGATTCAGCGTCATTCATAATGTAGAAGTGCAGCGAAGGAACGCCAAAGCTTAGTAAGTCTTCGCATTGTCTAATGGCCCACTCCACGCCGATGTCTTGGACGTGATCTGGATTTTCTGTCACTTCGGCCACGAGTTCATCGGGAAAATCGATATAGAAGTTCTTAGGAATTGTTCTTAGCTGTGCCATCGACTTGATGATTTTAAGACCAGGGATAATGGGACAAGTAATCCCTGCGGCGCGAGAGTCTTGAACAAATTTCTTATAAGCTTCGTTATTAAAAAACATTTGCGTGGCCACATAGTCAGCGCCCAGCTCAATTTTCTTTTTAAGATACTCAATATCCTGCTTCATATTGGGCGCTTCAAAGTGCTTTTCTGGATAGCCGGCCACTCCGACGCAAAAGTCGAGCGGCTCAGCACTTGAAGTGATGTCCATAAAGCGCCCAAACTTCATATCATTTATCTGGCCCACCAGGTCACTGGCATAGCTATTGACTGTGCGCTCTTTTGAAATTTTCTTATTGTAGTTAAGGCCATCGCCTCTGAGTGCGAGCACGTTTTCCACGCCGAGGTAAGAGAGTTCGATGAGTGCGTCTTCAGTCTCTTCTTTGGTAAAGCCTTGAACCAGTAGGTGAGCAACAGTGTCGATTTTAAAACGATTCTGAATAATGCCGCAGATCCCAATGGTGCCGGGGCGTTTTTTAAAGATTCGGCGCTCAATAGTGCCGTCTGGTCTTTCAATATAGGAGGCCCCTGCCGAGTGCGAAGTCACATCAATCCATGAGGGGTTAAAGGGGACCAGCTCTTTGACGATCTCAGTAATATCACGAACAGAGCGGCCGCGTGGAGGGGGGACAATTTCAAAACTTAAAAGGGGTTCGCTAGCGCGCTCAATATGCTCGATTACTTTCATCGGTTTTTCCTTAAATGGCTTCTAGTAAGCCTTTATCTTAACTCAATGGCATAGGCCCGAAAAGAACTAATCACATTTGCTGGGGAGACATCCGCGCCTTCTTCCCTTACTATGAGAGATAATTTCTTTGTAAAGGCCAACAAAATTATGCGAGTCATTTTACTTCATGACTGGCTGACAGGATTTCGTGGGGGCGAGCGCGTCCTTGAAGTCTTCTGCCAGATGTTTCCCGATGCCCCGATCTACACGCTGATCCATAAAGAAGGCTCGGTGGGCAACGTGATTGAGTCGCACACGATTAATACGTCTTTTTTGAGTGGCGTCCCTGGTATTGCTAAGCACTATCGCAAATTTTTGCCACTCTTTCCCACTGCTGCTGGAAGTCTGGTACTTCCCAAGTGTGACCTGGTGCTTTCGAGCTCTCACTGTGTGATTAAAGGGGTGGTTAAGCCAGCTGGCAGTGTTCATGTGAGCTATATTCATAGTCCAATGCGCTATCTCTATGATCAATATGATTCATACTTCGGTCCTGGGGCTCCGGCCTATCAGCGCATGGGCATGGCCTTCTTTCGCAAGTATCTTACCAATTGGGATCTCGCCTCCAATGCCAATGTCGATATGATGATTGCTAATTCTGATTTTGTGAAAGAGAGAATCAAAACTTATTATGGAGTTGAGAGCCGGGTGATTCACCCCTTTGTGGAGCTCGATGATTTCAGAGCGCATGCTAATGATCATCTTGCTCAAGATGATTACTACGCAATGGTAAGTGCTTTTGCTCCCAATAAGCGCGTCGATCTCGCGGTAAAAGCCTTTAATAAGTTGGGCTTGAAGCTCAAGATTATTGGGTCGGGCCAGCAAGAGAGCGAGCTTCGCGCCATGGCCAAGGACAATATTCACTTTCTGGGCAACGTCGATCGCGAAGAAGTGATTCGCGTTCTCAGAGGAGCGCGCGCCTTTATCTTTCCTGGTGTTGAGGATTTTGGAATCACGCCGCTTGAGGCCCTTGCAGCAGGTGTTCCCGTTATTGCCTTCAAGGCCGGGGGAGTGCTTGAGACGCTCAATGAAGAAGTGGCTTCATTCTTTACCGAACCCACTGCGGAAGCGTTGGCGATGGAAGTCGTGCGTATGCAAGATAGGAAGTTTGATAAGAATGCTCTGTGGAGTCGAGCTGAAATGTTTTCAAAAGAAAATTTCGTGGCCAAGATGAACGATGCAATTTCTGCGGCCCTTAAATAAGGAAAAAAAATGAGTCGGATTCTCGTTACTGGTGGTGCTGGTTATATTGGTTCACACGTTGTTCTACAGCTTACTGAAGCCGGACATGAAGTGAGTGTAGTCGATAATCTCTCGACTGGAAGAAAAGAGGCCATTCTCGGCGGCGCCACGCTTACGGTTGTTGATATCGAAAATACGGCGGCCCTTGACGCTCATATGGAGCAGTTTAAGCCCGAGGCGATTATTCACTTTGCGGGATCAATTGTCGTTCCTGAGAGTGTTCGCGATCCAATTAAGTACTACGAAAATAATACAAAGAATTCGCTCTCGCTCATTAAGCTGGCGCGCAAGCATGGTGTGGGAAAGTTTATTTTTTCTTCGACCGCCGCCGTTTATGGAATGGCGCCAGGCGGAGAGTGCGCAGAGGACACTCAGCTAGGTCCCATTAACCCCTATGGGCGCAGTAAGCTCATGACTGAGAATATGCTTGAAGACACGGCCTTTGCTTTTGATGACTTTCGCTACGTGGCCATTCGCTACTTTAATGTGGCCGGTGCTCATAATGGTGGGCTACTTGGCCAGTGCACTCCCAACGCGACTCACTTAATTAAGATCGCTTCAGAAACCGCAGTGGGCAAGCGCGACTCAATGGCGATATTTGGTGAAGACTATGAAACACCAGACGGCACATGCATTCGCGACTATATTCATATTGATGACCTGGCTGCCGCTCACGTGTGCGCGCTCAACTATTTAAATGAGGGCAAGCCCTCCACGGTGGTTAACTGTGGTTATGGACATGGGGCCAGTGTAAAAGAAGTAATTGAGACGATGAAAAAGGTTAGTGGGGTTGATATTAAAGTCAATAAAGCGCCACGCCGTGAGGGCGACGCTCCTAAGCTCATCGCCCGTTGTGATAAAATCAAAAAGCTCTTTGGTTGGAGCCCTAAGTACGACGATCTTGAAAATATCTGTCGCACGGCCTTGGAGTGGGAAAAGAAACTCTATCACCAGTCGATGGGAAAATAATCCTTTAGAAACTTTCCACACCAATGTTTCCCAGTGAGGATGCCATCAATGAAGGGATCACAGACTCGAGCGGCACCGTCGACAATATCAAGTGGCGGTTGGAAGTCGTGAGTTTTCTCTTTGTTTTTGGCAAGCTCTACTGGGTCCTCATCTGTCACCCAACCGGTGTCCACAGCATTCATGTAAATGCCATCTTTAGCAAAATCGCTGGCCGATGTGTGGGTCATCATGTTGAGGGCCGCCTTGGCCATATTGGTATGAGGGTGGCGGTCTTCTTTTTTAAAGCGATGAAATTTCCCCTCCATCGCCGAGACATTCACGATATGTTTGTTGCCCGTAAAATCTTTGCGCATTAAGTGAACCAAGCGATTGATGAGAACAAAAGGAGCAACCGCATTGACCAGTTGAACTTCAAGCATCTCTGGGGTTTGAATTTCTCCCAGGCGCAGACGCCAACTATTAGTTTTTCTGAGGTCAACTTGTTGAAGATCGGCGTCGAGCTCACCCACCGGAAAGACCTCGGCCGGGGCCACAGAGTCGTCAAAGCTATAGGGGATTTGAGAGAGTTCGGCCGAAGCGCAAATTCCAACACCCACTCCCTTACCGTGCCAGCTCACTGGCAGGGCCTCTTCGCTAGACATATCGCTTAAGCGGTACTGCTTATTGTTGTAATCGAGGAGGTCCGCCTTACAATGCTCGTGCCCTTTGAGAAGTTGCTTCACTTCTTCACTGTGCCCTTCGAAGGGAAGGGACTCATTGGCCATGAGATGGGCATAAAAGCCCGGAGGTCTTCTGACTGTTTGAGCGGCATTGTTAATGAGAATGTCGAGCCTTTCATATTTCTGTTCAATGTAGCTAGCAAAGAGCTCCACACTTGGAGTGTGTCTGAGGTCAATGCCGTAGACCTGAAGGCGATGACCCCATCTCTTAAAACCTTCTTCCTTGGCAAAGCGCATGGCCGCATCAACCGGAAAGCGAGTGGTGGCAATGACTGTCGCCCCAGACTCTAGGAGCATGAGCGTTGCTTGATATCCAATTTTAAGTCGTGAGCCAGTGATGAGCGCAACTTGACCAGTCAGGTCGGCGCGCTGAAATCTTTTGAGGTAGTTGAACTGACCACAGTCTAAGCACATGGCATCGTAGAAAAAATGAAGCTTAGTAAATTCCTTTTTGCAAACGTAGCAGTTGCGTGGGGAGTTCAGCTCTTCACCGCTAAAGCCTTCGGGGTGTGACTTATCAGTGATCTGAATGGGGGCCGTGAAGATGGTATTTTCTCTGGCGGTGCGAATTCCAGTGAGGGCGCGGGCCTTTTTATCTTCACGCACTTTGAGTTTTTTTCGAATGCGTTTGACGTCTTTTTGGCGTTTTTTAACTTCTTCCCAAGAAGGTCGCGAGAGTTGCCCGGCGATTGTTAGTAAGCTTACACGCTCCTCTTCGCTCAAGTGGACGAGTTGTTCGCTATGATCATGAAACATCTTAAGCGTCTCAAGACAGTTTTGAAGCTGCTCGGGAGTAAAGCGAAGAATGAGATCTTCATCGGTTTCGATTTGATCATTGTCTGCTGACTGGTCTTGCTGACTCATGGGGTTCCTGCGTCCAAATTTTAAGGCCCCAGAATTATCACTAGGACTTTAAGACTTCAATCACTTAAGTAAGCCCTGTACTTAATTCTGAGGGGCTAAAATGTACTTAAAAGGACTTAGGTAAGTTCGCGGCAAAGGAGCTCGGCTCCACTCACAACTCCGACCACCCCTTGACCCGGATAAATATGATCACCCACTTGATAAAGCCCTTCGATTGCCGTCTTACTACTAGGAAATTTGTAGAGAGGCAGATCGATGTCGTGTGGAATCCCCCCCACGTGGCCTCGCGGTCTAAGTGTGTAGCGCTCAAAGGTCTTGGGGGTAGCGGCACTTTCGTGCAGAATCTTTTCGATGCCATAGGAACGAAAAGTCTCTTGAAAATGTTGGAGCACAAGCTCTAAGTATCTGGCCTTGAGATCTTTATAATCTTCACTCCCGCGCTCCGGGCAGCGATCAAGCTCCATGTGAGTGGATACACTCACACATTGATGTCCCTCTGGAGCTCGAGAGCGATCTTCTGGTAGAGAAAGGGAGTAGAAGAGTGCATTTGAAGAAAGCTCCGGAATGGGGTCGCTCACTTGAACTTGATGATAGCAACTCTCAATCGGAGTTCTAGTCTTCACGGCAAAGTTCGCAACCATCGCACCCCAATACTTTCTGGGCTCTCTGATTTGTCTTTCAATGAGATGGGCTTCACTTGCATGAACGAGTAAGTTACTAATGCCCTCGGCGGTGAGATTGGCAACCACTTTCTTAGCAGTAATTGTTTCTTTGTTGGTACTAACAGTAAAGTGCTGGCCAGTTCGCTCTAGGCTCGTAGCCCGTGTGCGAAAGAAGACGTCGCCGCCCTTGGCCTTCATATCCTCAATGAGTAACTGCGCTAAGTTATCCATTCCGCCAAGTGGGGCGTTGGTGTCATTGGGATAGAATAGTCCTAAAACTCCAACGAGCGCCGGAACGTGCTCAAGAGTGGATTGAGTGCTGATCATAAGTAGATCATTTAAAAGGGAGAGAATCTCAGGCTCTTTGAGATAGCTTTTAGGTAAGAGATCGATGAGCGGGCTTTTTAAAAGTGTGAGTCTTGGAAGATGCACTAGATTTTTAAGCGCCAAGGAGATGAGATTCCCATCTGGCTTTGGAGGAAAAGACTTTAAGTTAGCCTCATTTTCATAGGCCCAGGTCTCAAGCTCACTGAGTCTTTGCCAGAAATCTCGATGGGCATGACCTGGGAAATGTTCTTCAAGCTCCCTTATCCACTTCTCGTTATCTACCCAACGGCGAATGACTTTTCCATTTTGATAGATCGTAATCCCGGGATCTTGATGCACATAGGTTAACTTCTTATCGATACCTAAGTCTTTGATCAGACGCCAAACTGGTCTACCCGGTAAGAGGCCACTAAGAGTGGTTGCGCCAGCATCAAACTTGAAGGGCCCGCGCTTAAAAGAGCTGGCACATCCGGCAGGTAAGAAATGGGACTCAATAAGGGCAACTTTGACGCCTTGATGGGCAAGTCTGGCCGCACAGGCGAGTCCCCCATATCCAGAGCCAATGACTAGGACATCATAGACTTTCATGCTCTCATTATAGCGAGCTGACGGAAACTTCGCTGAAGGCTTTGGGCCGTCTAGAGAAAATCAGGGTTTTTCGAGCGGGTAGGGTCTATTTGTCACAGGGTTTTTAAGGGCAGTGGTGGGAAAAACTTCCCAGGTTCTCTCGCCGTCAATATACAAAAAGACATTTACTTGGTTACCGCCAACTGCTCGGTAGTGAAAGTCGAGTTCTCTGTCGCTCAGAAGATTTTCTAACTTGGTGAGGTCGAGTGTACTTTGTTCTTTGTAAAAGTCTTTCGTCGCGAGCTCAAAAGAGATGGCCTTTTTTCTATTGCCTGCCCAACCTATGGCGTAGCGAGTGTCGCTGACAATAATTTCGACATTACTATAGCAGCCTTTAGAGGGGCGAAAGATGCCGCCAATTTCCATGCGCACTTCAGATTCTAGTGAAACGCTCACACGAGTTCGGCCATGAGCTAGTTTTGTTTTCTTGACTTCAAGGGGAGTCTCTTGCCACTTGGTTTCAAACTCGGCCGAATCACTCCAAACAATTTTTTCGTAGCGACAACTCTGCTTGAGTTCGGCCGCAACTGAGAGCGCACTTTCACTAGTATAAAATTCAAGTTTAAAAGGATAGGCGACGGTTTCCGCGGCCCTAAGACCCGTTGAAGTGGCCACGAGGGCAAGGCAGGCCCAAAAAAATTCTCTCATCTCATCGTCTCTGGTGTGTAGGTGGTAGTTAACTGCCAATAAAATCACTGTGGATAGGCATTGATAAGGGAGTGGGAAAAGTTTTCAGAGTGTCCACGTTGGGCGGCAAAGTCCTGTTTTGCCTGTCTATGACCGTGAGCGCTGAAAATTGCTAAACTAAAGCTATCGATCATTTGAGAACAGGAGTTCGCTATATGCCAAGGATGGTGTTGACCGCTTTACTAGGTCTTTTAACATTAACTTCTCTAAACCTCCAGGCTTCAGCTCATATTGACGTCACTCTTAAAATGAAGCGACCTCTCTACTGCGAACTGGCCAATGGTCTTCTGCGCAAAGTGAAAACCTTGAGCGCAGGTTCAATAGTCCAAGTCCCCAAGGGAAGTCTGCCCATCCTGATGGATTTTGAAACTGGTGGACGCGACACTTCTGGTTTCTACGCCAAGGTCTTGGCTAGCGGCCATAGCGTTCCTGCAAGCTGTAAGAGCGTAAGTGGTTTTTATATCTCCGCGCTGGTTCCGATCTATGACAGTCGTCAAGATATTGAAGCTCTTCCCTTAGAAGTTAGTTCAAATGCAACCTACAAAGCGATCTACACTGAGGCAGGTCAGGTGAAAAAGTCTGATGACACCATTGCCTGGGGGATTGGCCGCAATAAAAAGCGCTTTAAAGCAATTTGGAATAAAGCCTATGCGCAAAGTGATCTTGCACGTGAAGACCTAGAACGCGCTCATGCGGTGTTAAGAGAGCTCGCCCAATTTGCTGACCGGACAAACCCAACGCCATCTAACCTCGTCTATCTAGATGTGGGTGAGGGTCAAAGTAGTGAGGCCTTGGCCCGCTCACTCTCTCTGCAAACAATGGATGACTACGGCTTTTCGCCGGCCTATGGCGCTTGGGATGTGGCCATCTATGGAACGGCCACGAGATTGGGATTTGCTCACGCCCCTTGTGCGGAGTTTGTCTCTGAGGTGTTGAGACAGGCCTATGCTCGGGCTGGATATTCTCACGCCGATGACTTTAATGAATCCATTCGTGAGCAGCTCATTTTTACTCCCTGGCAAAATAATATTTTTGGGCCGCAATCGGTACGAGGTCTGGCCGATCGCCTGGCGCTTGCTGGCTGGATTCCTTGGGACCCCAGCGTTTACCGCGCGCCAGTGGGCGCGATTGCCATGGCGCTTGATGCTTGGACGCCAGGCCACACTTATATGGTGGCCAGAGAGGGCGGACAGTTCATTGTCGACAATGGCAACCCCAGAGGACTTGACCTGCGCGCCTCACCACTATCGCTGCGTAAGTATCGCGATATGTATGGCATGGGAGTTTTCTTTTTACCTGCGGGAATTACTCCCGCTCGTTGGTAAAATGGTGCGCTCTCTAGATAGAGAGCGCTTTAATCATATCAATATAACCGGGAAGATAATTGCTCTTGCGAGTGAGGCACTGGTCGAGCTCAACGGCGACAACCTGTCCTGAGAGATAAGCAGCGGCTATGGCCTTTTCTCCAGCGACTAGTTTTTCAACGGCAATATTGCCCATTCGACTGGCAATAAAGCGATCTGTCGGCGAGGGATTGCCTCCGCGTTGAATATGCCCAAGCACGCACACATGAGCTTCTAGTTCGTGCTCTTCTTTAAGCTTACTTTGAATGTCATAGCTAAGAAGCCCAGGTTTAGCGCCTTCAGCGACAATAATAATCGAAGAGCTCTTTCCGCGCTTCATGCCTCTCATGATATCGGCAGCAATATTGCCAACTTCTACTTTCTCAGCGGGTAAAACGACGTTCTCAGCGCCAGAGCAAACCCCAACATGAAGGGCAATGGCCGGTGAATGTCTTCCCATGACTTCAACGATAAAGGTGCGGGCATGGGAGTGGGCGGTGTCTCTAATCTTATCAACCGCCTCAACCGCTGTTCTCACCGCAGTATCAAAGCCAATAGTGTAATCGCTACCGGCAATATCATTATCAATGGTGCCTGGAATCCCGGCCACGGGAATGCCGTGCTCTTTATGAAGGGCCCAAGCGCCGTTAAAAGAGCCGTCGCCTCCGATCACGACGAGAGCATCGATTTTTTTGCGCCTAAGTAGGTGTGCGGCCTCACGGCGCACGTCGGCTTCACGAAACTCTGGGCAACGTGATGTTTGCAGCATGGTGCCCCCGTGCTGAAGAATATTGCCCACAGAAGAAGCGTCCATCTTCATCAGGTCACCTTCAAGCAGCCCGGCAAAACCTCTTTTGATCCCATAAGCTTCTAGGCCCTGCCCAATAGCTGAGCGCACGACCGCGCGGATGGCGACGTTCATTCCTGGAGAGTCTCCTCCTGAGCAGAGTACGGCGATGGACTTTAATCTCGTCATTAGAACTTCCTCTATTTAAAAATGGTATGACCTTCAAAAGTTTGTGGTTTGGGAATGCCCATAAAATATAACATGCTTGGAGAAACATCTTTAAGAGCAAATTCACCGGGAGCGACTTCAATCTTCACGTCTTTGAGCTTGGGGTGGCAGACGACAAAGGGAACAGCGGCATTTGTGTGCGAGGTGTGAGGGGAGCCATCCTCGTAGACCATTTGATCACAATTGCCGTGATCAGCAGTGATGGCCATCGTGATGCCTTTTTTCTCGCACACACTCCAAAGTTCACCCACACATTTATCCACGACTTCAATGGCCTTCACGGCCGCTTCGAAATTTCCAGTGTGCCCGACCATGTCGCAGTTGGCGAAGTTGACCACATAAAAATCGGCCTCGTCTTTTTCAAGGGCGCTCTTGAGGCGCTCGGTGACTTCATAGGCGCTCATTTCTGGTTTGAGGTCATAGGTCTTCACTTCACGAGGTGAATTGATCAAAATGTGTTCTTCTCCAGGGAAGGGCTTCTTTTCGCCTCCATTAAAGAAGAAAGTTACGTGCGCGTATTTTTCAGTTTCGGCGATCTTGATTTGTTTTTTTCCCATCTTTGCGAGGTACTCAGACATGCCCCCTTGAATTTTTTCTTTGTCAAAGAGAATGGGAAGAGGGACTTCGTCTGGAATATAGGGGGTCATGCACAGAAAGTAGTCTGGCATAAAATCGCGCTTAAAGTGGCTGAAGTTTGGATCGGTCATGGCAAGTGTAATTTGAATGGCGCGATCGGGACGAAAGTTAAAGAAGAAGACACAATCTTCTTTTTTAATGGCGCCCTCATTGGTGAAGAGCACAGGGGTGATGAACTCGTCGTAAATTTCTTTTTGATATTCGGCGCGAACATATTCAATCGGACTCAAGTCTGTTTGGGCCCCTTTGCCAATGAGGGTTTTGTAGCACAGTTCAATCTTTTCCCAACGGCGATCGCGATCCATTCCAATCGAGCGGCCTTGCATAGAAGCAAAAGTTAGGGGGAAGTTGAGCACTTGTTCAACGTATTTTCCGCCAACGTCTCTAGCGGTATCGCGGCCATCCATGAAAGCGTGCAGGTAAACTTTAATCCCCTCGCGATCAAGTGCTTCAGAGATATATTTTAAATGATCAATATGGGAGTGTACCCCACCATCAGAGAGAAGGCCCATCATGTGGACGCGATTTGAGCCCGCACGCGCTTTTGCCACGAGCTCTTTGAAGGCATCCATTTCTTCGAGGTTGTGAGCAACGATGGATTCGTTAATGCGCACGAGGTCCTGCCTCACTGGTCTGCCGGCCCCGAGGTTCATGTGGCCCACTTCCGAGTTACCAGTGACTCCCTTGGGAAGTCCAACGCTAACCCCGCCGGCCTCAATTTCAGTCTTAGGAAAGTGAGAGAAGAGGTAATCTAGGTTTGGCTTGCGGGCGACCTTGATGGCGTTTTTTGGTGAGTTTTCATTCAGGCCATATCCATCCATAATAACCAGAAGAGATTTATCGGATAGATGCGAAAGAGAGTTCATAGGGGCTCCTTGTGCTTTAAGTCATGAAAGACTAGGGCATGGCAAAGTTTTAACATTTTTAGCGATGCTCGGAAAGTTTGGTGAAGATGAAGAAGATGACTTATTTAGATTTATTTAAGCGCGACCCAGTTAAAAAAGGGGAACTCATCCTTTTCATAGCTATTGCATCATTTCTTTTACTGATTGGCGCTTACTTTTCGCTTGGCTTTCACCATTTTGATGAACACTTTCAGATTCTTGAATTTTCGGCGCTCAAGCTTGGACAGACCAGTGCTGCTGAGCTACCTACAGAATATCAGCAGCAAATGCGCCCCTGGTTACAGCCAGGCCTTTCTTATCTGATCTCAAAGTCACTTTACCTCATTGGAGTGAGTTCTCCTTTTACCCATGCGTGGGTAACTCGCATCATTACTGGCCTTTTTGCTCTGGTGACCTTGTACTATCTCGCGGCCTATCTCATGACCCGTTATAAGCATGTTCAAGTTCGGCCCCTTTTGTGCGCACTCTTTTTTACCTGGTTTATTCCTTATGTTTCGATTCGCTTCTCAAGTGACACTTGGGGGGCACTGAGCTTTCTTTTATGCTTTAGCTTGTTCATGCTAAATCGCCCGCTTCATAGTGAGAGCAGATGGCAGCTTCCCTGGTGGTCGGTGCCTCTCTTTGGCATTGGCTTTGGTCTCTCTTTCCAATTTCGTTATATGGAAGGGGCGATGATTTTATTTTTCTTTCTCTGGCTACTTCTTATGGGTCGCTTTGCAATTGGCCAAGGTCTTCTAATGACTCTTTTTTTGATATTGAGTTTAGGAGTTGGAATAGCCCTCGATTCTTGGGGCTATAAAAATAGCACCGGTTTGGTCTTTGCCCCCTGGCGCTACCTTGATGTGAACCTCTTTCACGGATACGCAGCTTCAATCGGTAGAGAGCCTTGGTACGAATACTTTAGACTGGCCTTTAATCGCGGCATCCCTCCTTTTAGCTTGATCTTAATGATTGGAGTTTTCGCCTATTGGTACAAGAACCCCAAGAGTGAGCTTACTTGGATCACTTTGCCCTACTTTCTCGTTCATCAATTGACTGCTCATAAAGAGCTGCGCTTTTTAATGCCCATTTTTTATCTCGCGGGACCTATGTGCGTGATCACTTGCTATCACCTCGTGCAAGCGAAGTGGTGGAGAAGGGGGTTTGCTCTCAATCTCTTGATACTCTTTGTGACGCTCGTTAAGCCCGCCAACTCGGGTGTCGCTTTTTATCCTCACTTTAGGCAACTGCCCGAGTACAGTGTCGTGGGTTACCGCGGAGAGAATCCTTATTATATGGTAGGAGTTCCTCTGAACTTCTATCGCAATAAGGAGATCGAGCTCGAGCTTGATGAAGACCGGGTTCTGCCTTATCAGTTCACTAGAGACTATAAAGAGTGGCTGCTGCTCGAGCAGAGGGGCTGCCACAACCTAGCGAGTGCCTATCCGAGCGAGGTTGTGGATCTCATGCCAGCAAAATGGCGCTCGCGCTCGCGCCTATGGGCCCTGTGGAAGTGCCCGTAGGGGTGATCAATTGAGAGTGCAAAATCTTTAGACTGTCGAAACTTTAGTCACCTGTGGGCCAGCTAACGGCCCATATCTTCAAAGTCCTTAAAAATACATCCCTTACTTTTGGCCCGCTTCTTGCTCCCTATGTCTACATATTGGTGACTAATGTTTTAGCAAACTCTTTGAGAGAGAGGGAGGATTTATGAAACTTTCAAATTATTTGGTGCTTTTATTAGCACTTGTTTTCTTAGGCGGTATGACAGGTTGTGGAAAAGGTAACAGTGCCGGCGGTGGTGAGAGTAATGTTATTAACTCTAACCCACCACTTACCAATACTGGGACCCCCACAAATAATGGATCTTATGAGAGCATCATTGCCGACATCGAAAATGGCCGCTTTGCTGCTCCAAAGTCTTCAGCTTCGGAATTTGTGTTTGACTACTATTCTTCAAGTACAACTTCTAGTAGCTCATTCTTTTCTATTAACTGTTCTGGATTTTCAGCGAGTTGGTGTGACAACACTTCTTCAGGTAATATTGGGGACTATGTCTTCTTTAGAAGAATGACGAGTGATTCGACAATCGACGCTCGCGAGAGCAAAGATGCCACTGGACTGCCCACAGATCTTAATGGTCTAAGAGCGCACCTAGCAAGTCTGGCTAAAAATGCTCTAAGCTATCAAAAGGCTTACGGGTATGGATTTTTGGGTAAAGTGAACGGCGACAATAACACTCTCGTGATCCGCGTGGGAACAGGCTCAGAGTATCAAGTGTACTATATCGATCTTCGCTATCCGCTAGCTGCTCAGCCGGTAAGAATGGAGACTTGGAAATCGGGAAGCTTCTCTAGCTCATTAAAGAAGTACGCTCGTCTTCGCTACGAACTCTAATCAGCGTGTTTAAATACTAGACACAAAAGGGAGGTTAATACCTCCCTTTTTTATTTGTGTGACACTCTTTTTCACTCTCTTCGAGTCGGCCAAAAAGGGTTTATAATTAACGGGTATTACTCATGACAAGGATTCGTTCATGGCCCGTTATCAATCTGATCTCAAAGACATCAATTTCAATCTTTTTAACCTACTTGAAGTCCAGCAGTATGCCGATGGCTATGAGGCCCAGGATTTAAAAGAGATTATTAATCAGTTTGATAAGTTTGTAGAAAATGAAGTGTGGAGCTCGCGCGAAGAGGGTGACAAGGTTGGTGTGAAGCTCGCTGAGGGTGTCGTGACAACGCCCCCTGGTTTTAAAAAGGCCAATCAAGCCTATTACGAAAACGGTTGGTTTGGACTTTCTTACCCTGAAGAGATTGGGGGGATGCCTGCTCCTGAAGCGATTCGCGGCGCTTGTGAGTCGCTTGCGATCGGGGCCAATGTTTCTTGGTCGATGTACTACGGACTCACTCGCGGGGCGATGAACCTGATTCTGGCGCTTGGATCAAAAGAACAAAAAGACCTTTATGTTCCAAAAATGATGAGCGGTGAGTGGGGCGGGACAATGTGTCTCACTGAGGCCGGTGCCGGCTCTGATGTGGGAGCGGCGGCCACTATGGCTGAGCCCATTAAAGACGGTCGCTATAAAATTAAAGGCGTTAAAATCTTTATCTCTTCTGGAGAAAATGATCTCTACAAAAATATTATCCACCTGGTCTTAGCACGCACTCCAGGTGCGCCAGCTGGGACTAAGGGTCTCTCACTATTTATTGTTCCAAAGTACAAAGTTTCAAGTAGCGGTGAAGTGGGTGAGCGCAATGACATGCTCTGTACCAAAATTGAAGAGAAGATGGGACTACACGGCTCTTCAACTTGTGAACTTACCTTTGGTGAGGGTGGCACATGCGAAGGTTGGATTATTGGTAAAGAGGGCGAAGGGATGCCCAATATGTTTCATATGATGAATGAGGCGAGACTTCTGTGCGGAATTCAAGGCGAGGGGCAGGCCAACCTGGCAACCATGCTCTCCATTCAATACGCTAAAGAGCGCACACAGTTTGGAACTGAGCTTATCAATCTTCCTGATGTGAAGAGAATGCTTCTCAAAATGAGAGCGATGTCTCGCGGTATGCGCGCTCTTAATCTCTACGTCGCTTCACTCTTTGATCGCGAGAAAAAGGGCGAGCACGTTGGCGCTGAGATTGCGCTCCTTACGCCTATTTCAAAAGCTTGGTGCTCTGATGAAGGCTTTAATGTAAGTGTAGAGGCCATCCAAGTTCACGGCGGATACGGCTACTGTTGTGAGTATGGGGTTGAACAATTTGCCCGCGACACTAAAATTGCCACAATTTATGAAGGCACTAATGGCATTCAGGCCATCGACTTTATCACTCGCAAAATCCTCAAAGACGAAGGTAAGGCCTTTCAGGCGATGGGCGATAAAATTCTGGCAACTCTTAAAAATAGCGAAGCCGCCACCTGGAAAGATGAGCATGCTCTGATGATGAAAAATCTTGGACGCGCTGCCGAGGTGATGAACAAGTTTGCGACATACGCGGCCCAGAAAAAAATGGATGCGCTCCTTTCTCATGCGACTGACTTTTTGAACTACTGCGGCAATTTGATTGTTGCCTGGAGACTCCTCGAGTCCGCTCTTAAGGCCCGTGAGCTCATGGCCACTGCCACAGGTGAGGACAAGGAATTCTATCAATCAAAGATCACGGACTATAAAATATTTTGTCAGCACGTCCTGGTGAGAAATGCTGGGCTTAGTCAAACTATTCTCAACTTTGATGATGAACTCTCTAGGCTAGCGGTGTGAGCAACTAAGTGTTAAGATTATCAAGTATTTATTTTAATTTTAAAACTTAGGACGCAACACTCATCATGGATCTGGAGGATCTGGAACAAAAGATTAAGGAATTCAACCAAGAGACCCACGGAAGCAGCGATTACGATAATGATAAAGTCTATGTGATGGGATCAGACCCTGCGCAGTTTGCGCCACTGACTTATCTCTCAAAAAAGCTGGGGGGGATTAAGGATGAAAATTTGTTACTGGCCCTAGGCTATGTATCGGACTCCTACGATCTTTTTACCGACTCAAATTTTCCCGACTGGTACGAAAGGCAGTTTGGCCACAAACTCAAGCGCTCCCTTGCGCGCTCGGTGGATATTTTCCATCGTCCAGCGAGTAAGGAAATTTTCGACGCCATCGAACAAGTAAACAAGTGCTACGAAGTCTTGCGCGAAAATAATATCATCATGAATGGCAAGAACCTCCCGGTACAATTAGGGGAGTGGTTTGCCAAAACAATCTTTGGTCTGCGCCAAGTGAAGTCGGCTTCACAGCGCGGTTTTGATTTCTATCTTAAAGACAAAAGAGTTGAGGTGAAAGTTCACTGGGCCGACACCTCTTCCCCCAAGGGTGTGAAGCTTAGAAAGTCCCTCGTCGATCTCGCCGACTATTGCATCATCATGTACGTCGCTCGCAATTTCATGATCCGCGAAATCTGCTTTCTCGACTCCGACTTCGTCACTCGCAAATTCGGCGCCAAAGGCCATACGCTCTTTTTGAAAGACCCCGACGTCAACACCTACTTCTTCAGTAAGTCGAGCAAACACCTCGACAAAGTCGTCAACAAAACCGCCCTCCTCAAATACAGCTCCCCCATGTTCTCCATGAAACTCGCCGAACTCTTCCACGCTTAGGTGCCTCGCCTAGGTGCCAGATGACTTTTGGGACTCCGTGAGTTAGGGTTTTTTATCTGAATAAGCAAGTATTTCGCAGCGTAAAAGAACCTTCTAATACATTAACTGATAGAGTCATTAAAATTACTTCGAGCGGGTTCTAGAAGGAAATATCCAGTCTCTCAGCAATCTCTGAGATGGAGCGGCTTCTCTGCTTAATATAGTAGGTCTGACACTGCTGAAGATTGGCAAAATCCATACCGTCCTTAATCAGCTTCCTATTAGCTTTCATCTGTTTAAATGATTGGGGGCCAAGAATGTCTGAAAAGTAGTAGTATTCAGGGGGGAGGTTCTTTTCTGATTTAAAGCAGTTGATCTCTTCAATTGATGGTGAATTTAGTATGTTGTCGATTACTGCGAGCAGATTTTTTTCGAACATACTCTTTTTATTCGATTCCAATTCACTGTCGGATTGAACTGAAAACTTTCGATAATGAACTCCCGTAATTCCATATTTGTTTGAGTAGGTATAAAGGCGTTCTTTATTTAAATCAACTGATCCGACACTCTGCTTATCCGAGTAAAAAGATCGCTCAGTCATAGGGATGCAACCCGATAGTTCGCCTATTGGATGACCAAGGTTATCAACTTCGTGACTCTCACAATCTTTTGTTCTGCGACTCCATAAGGTTTGGATGACTTTAATTGATTTTCTCGTCTTAAGGCCTTTCAGGTTTTTAGTGATCTCGAATTCATATTCACACTCAGTTAATATTGGAGTTTTAGCCTTCCCACTCCATATTTGATTTACATTCTTTTCGTAATTATCAAGCTCTCGAGCTATGTTCCTTGATTTAATTGATTTTAATTTACCAAAAAATGCATCTTCTTTATCTGATCTGAGTGCCTGTTTCAATTCTTGAGAAAATAAGCGTAAGGCATTCTCTGGTGTGTTAGATGAATAAGAACACCCCAGAATTAAACCTGAATAAGTGATAGTAATTGTTAAGGATAGAATAAACAAAATTCCCATAAGAGAATTCTATCGCCTAATGAAAGAATCTCAATAAGATTGTTGGTAATTTTTTGCTATCTTATAAAAGTTAGAAGGAAATAACACTGGGTGAGATGTGAACCTTGTGAGGGGTAGCCGTTTACTCCTTGAGATTGCAATAAATTCAAATTCGTAAATAACCATCTTCTCCATCCATATTGTGATTAAGATGCTTACTTATATTTAGGAATAACTGGAGATCAGACAATGAAACTAAAGATCATGCTGCTGCTATC
The DNA here is from genome assembly GCA_048264885.1 of Bacteriovoracaceae bacterium. GTDB lineage: Bacteria > Bdellovibrionota > Bacteriovoracia > Bacteriovoracales > Bacteriovoracaceae > JBLWXV01. The sequence goes on along the minus strand of JBLXCO010000001.1, from coordinate 1,099,730 downwards.
CCTTCTTCTCTCCTCTAGCGCATTTGCGATTTCAAATGAGGACTTGGCCCAAAGGTGTCTAGAGGTGGGACAGGAAAAAATCCTTAATCAAGCAAAAGCTTATGGCTGTAGTGTTGATGTGGAAGAAATTGAAGTCAGTGAGATTGATAATCGCTGGTACAACCCTTCAAGGTATATTTGGTATCAAGTGATGGGTGAATGTAATGGAAGTGATCGGGTTGTTAAGCTTGTTCAGTATGCTCGTGGAGAGTGTTTCTAAAAGCTTATAATTGCAGATGACTTATGAGATGCGAAGCGTCCCAAAAGTCATCTGGCACTAAAAGAGATCATATAGGAAAAGGCGACACTCAATTTGGCCATTCCACACTGGGATCTTGGCCGATGTTTTTAGTGAGATCGCCTTTTTAAGTTCGCCGTGAGGGAGGATGATTCCGGCCTTCCAGCCCTTGAAATTTTGTTTTAAGTGCTCGCCGAAATCGTGAACCAGATCAAATGCTTCTTGTGGCTCCATAAGGCGTTCGCCATAGGGCGGGTTACAAAGCACGAGCCCGCTCTCACTTGGAGGGCGACGCTCGAGTGCTGATTCACAAGTGAGATCAAAGAGCGAGTTTGGCAGACCCGCTTCTTTAATGTGAGATCTTGCGAGCTCTAAGATACGCGGGTTTTTATCACTTCCAAAAATGATGGGCTGATCAAATTTTTGATTGAGCTTTTTGATGATGTCAGCGTGAGTCGATTTCGCAAAGTCGGCCCACCACGCTTGTAGCTCTTTGTTGGTAGCAAACCACTTTTGAGCAAGAAAAGAAAAGGGAAAACTATTTCTCTCGACATAATCGCGAATCGCAATTTGTTGCGCTGGTAGATCCAGTGCGACCATGGCGGCTTCGATCAGAAGGGTTCCAGTCCCACAGAAGGGGTCGAGAAAATCAGACTTTCCATCCCATCCAGAAAGGTTAACAAGGGCCGCTGCGAGGTTTTCTCTTAAAGGAGCGCCCTTTGATTCCATTCGATACCCGCGATCAGAGAGAGGGACGCCGGTGAGATCAAGTAGAACGCGCGCATACCATCCCTTCTTGGGAGAGACTTCGATGCGAATCAGAAAATTAAGTAGTGGGTTTTCTTTATCAACTGACGGGCGCTGGCCAAATTTTTCACGAAAGGTATCGGCAATGGCATCTTTCATGAGCTGGCTAAAGATGATGCTGCTTTTGAAATTTCTTTTAGCATTGCCATCAAAAAGTGTGTTGATTTTGAAAGTGTCGTCGAGCTCCATCAGGGCCGGCCAATCGATTTCCTGAACCTTGGCAGAAAACTCTTTTTCATGCTTAAAGCCAAAGCTAAAGAGCTCGCGGTAGAGGCGACTAGTGCTGCGACTATTTACGACAAAGCGAAGAGCATCTTTAATATTTGTGTGGAAGCGTTGACCACCGCGCTCTTCGTAGAGGCTCTCAAGCGAGCCTTGAGGGATAATGGCTTCGATCTCAGCTTTAAGCATGCCCTCAAGTCCACGGGGACAAGAGGCGAAAAAGGAATTTTCTTTTGCAGCGTGTGCGGTCATAGTGGGTCCTGTTTAAGGTTCGCGCGCAAATGAAGAGCGCGGGCCAAGAGTTCGCGATAGCTATCGGCCATCAGCGGGTTGAGGTTGCCCTCTTTAAATCTTTTAATGCGCCATAGGGCGATGCTAAATAGGCCCAAGGCAATAGCGTCGGGAATTAGGGCCTTCTCACTAGCGGTGAGGGGCATGACCTCTTCGTAACCACGCAAATAAGAGTGAATAAGTGGCGTAATTAATCTGCCCTTTTCAAGACAAGTTCCCGAAATAGAAATTCCAAGGTCAAGTAGAATTGGGCCGACGCCACCTTGCTCAAAGTCGAGCACGGCCGCCACTTTCTCATGATAAAAAAGAGTATTGTCGTAGTAGAGATCGCCGTGAATAACATTTGTGCGATGAGGGTGTTCCAGATAAGCCGCGAGCCCATCGGGAAAACACTCTTGAAACATCTCTTTAAAATCTTTGGGGCATGAGCTGCTTTCAATATAGTTGATAATTTGGCCGGCATCGTAACCCACGTCTTCATGGGAGCGAAGAGTTGTCATTTCCTCGCACTTACTAAGAGCGTGCAGCTCTCCCAGCGCGCGGCCAATGAGTGAGCAGGTAATATCTGAAGGACCGGGTGGAATTCCTTCGATGAAGGGATAGAGTACCCCAAAATAAGGACCTTCTTCGTAGACGAGCTTGCCGGCGAGGGTCAGATGAGGAGTGAGACTATATTGGTACTTCTTGGCCAAATAATGAAGGATGCGCTGTTCGTCTTCAAGCTGGGCGCGATTTTTATCATTGGATATTTTTAAAAGAATCGTCTCATCTTCAGTGGTCACTTTGTAGTTTGAATTGGAAATCCCTAGGCTTAGGGCTTCGAGTGAGCGCACTTCGCCCTTCCCATACTGGGCCATGATGCGATTGGCGACAGACAAGTCGATGGCAGTGTAACTTCCCATAATAATCCAGTGTGCTAATTGACTCAGGCTTAGTACCTTTTTGCGCATTTACAGTCAATTAATGCATGGCAAATCCTTGAGCCTCTGAAGAGAGTGATGCTATAGTTGTGCCAAATTATTTAGTACCAACCGCTGCATAAATCACAGGGGTTTATGCCGACATGACCATTAGGAGGGCCCAATGGCCAATCAAGATTACAAAGTAAAAGACATCTCTCTTGCCGATTGGGGAAGAAAGGAAATTGAAATTGCTGAAGCTGAAATGCCTGGGCTCATGTCACTTCGTGAAGAATTTGGCGCTTCTAAGCCTCTTCAAGGCGCTAAGATTGCTGGCTGTCTACACATGACAATTCAAACAGCGGTTCTTATTGAGACTCTCGTTGCCCTCGGCGCCGAAGTTCGTTGGTCTTCATGTAATATCTTCTCAACTCAAGATCACGCTGCTGCTGCAATCGCCGCTGCTGGTATTCCAGTCTTCGCTTGGAAGGGCATGACTGAGGAAGAGTACGATTGGTGTATTGAGCAAACTCTACGTTGGGCCGATGGTTCACAACTGAACATGATTCTCGACGATGGTGGTGACCTTACAAATATCATCCTCGATAAAAACCCTGAGATGGCCAAAGGAATCAAGGGTCTTTCTGAAGAAACCACAACAGGTGTTCACAGACTTTATGAGCGCATGAAAAAAGGCACTCTTCCAATTCCAGCAATCAACGTCAACGACTCAGTGACAAAATCAAAATTCGACAACCTCTACGGCTGTCGCGAATCACTTGTTGACGGGATCAAGCGCGCTACAGACGTGATGATTGCCGGTAAAGTGTGTGTGGTTGCTGGTTACGGTGACGTCGGTAAAGGTTGTGCTGGTAGCTTTAAAGGTCTCGGTGGTCGTGTGATCGTCACTGAAATCGATCCAATCTGCGCTCTTCAAGCGGCAATGGAAGGTTACCAAGTGATGAAAATGGATGACGCCGCTAAGCTAGGCGACATCTTCGTGACAACTACTGGTTGTAAAGATGTGATCACTGGCAAGCATATGGAAGCGATGAAATCAGGATCAATCGTTTGTAACATTGGCCACTTTGATTCAGAAATCCAAACTTCTTATCTCAAAGCCAACAAGGTTGAGAAAGTTAATATCAAACCACAAGTTGATGAGTACATCTTCCCTAACGGTAAAAAGATTGTTCTTCTGGCCGAAGGCCGTCTCGTGAACCTGGGCTGTGCTACAGGTCACCCTTCATTTGTAATGAGTAACTCATTTACAAACCAGGTCATGGCCCAAATTGAGCTCTGGAATAACAGCGCCAACTACGAAAACAAAGTTTACGTTCTTCCAAAGCACCTCGATGAGAAAGTTGCTCGTCTTCACCTTGCTAAAATTGGTGTTGAGTGTGACACGCTCACTAGTGAACAAGCTGAGTACCTTGGCATTCCTGCTGAAGGTCCATACAAGCCAGATCACTACCGCTACTAATAAATTCATGTCTCGCCCTGACCGCTCCTGGTCAGGGCCATTCACACACTGAGAGGGAACTCATGAAATTGTGGATTGGATGCGATCACGCAGCTTATGAAGCCAAAGAGGAACTCAAAAATTATCTCAAGGCTAAAGGTCATGATGTTGAAGATGTGGGGACAAACTCTCTAGAGAGTACTCACTATCCAGAATACGCCACAAAAGTCGCCAAGGCCCTTCAGAGTGATTCAGACGCTCAAGGTATTCTTCTATGTGGCTCAGGCATTGGCATTTCTATGGTGGCCAATCGCTATAAGCACATCAGAGCGGCTTTGGTGCGCTCAAGTGTGGAAGCGGAACTGGCCAAAGGTCACAACAACGCTAATGTCATCTGTCTTGGCTCGAGAATTACTCCGGTGGAGCGCATGAAAGAAATTGTCGATGCATGGCTTGCCGCTAGTTACGAAGGTGGCAGACACGATCTTAGACTTGCTATGTTTAATGAGTTGGGAGAGTAGAGTGAGTTTCAAAATGACGTGGCCTGAGCGCATCGCCTATATCTTCGTTTTTATTTTTTGTATTGCTGGAATCGTTGTTTCTCATCAAGATCTTCCATTTTACGAAGGCGTTCTCGCTAGAGAAGATGGCTTTGTGGAATGGATGACGGTTGTTCCTCTTTTACTTGGAAGTGGACTTTGCATTTACCGCGCTGGAATCCTCGCTCCTTTTAGACCCTGGACCTTTAGGCTTGCTCTATATGTAATGGCGTTTATTTTTCTTTTTGGCGCGCTCGAAGAGATCTCCTATGGACAGAGACTGATTGGATTTGAATCCCCTGCTTTTTTTAAGCAGTACAACACTCAACATGAATTTAATTTCCACAATCTTCGCTTTGGAAATTTTAAGATCAATCGCTATATTTTTGGCACAGGTCTTGGCATTTTTGCGGGCCTCTACTTTTTAGTAATGCCGCTACTCTACCGCAAGGTCGAAAAGGCGAGAAATCTCATTGATAACTGGGCAGTGCCGCTTCCTAGGGTGATGCACATTATTTTCTTTGCGCTGGTTGCAGTGAGCTCTAAGTTTATCGATGGTGGTAAAGGCGGAGAGATTAGAGAGTTTGGACTTTGCTGGGTCTTTGTTCTGATGTGTTTCGCCCCTTACAATCGACAAATCTTTAGTAGAACGATTATCGAAAAGTAAGAGGCGAGAAGGGCTAGCGGTTAAGCTGGCCCACAAGCTTTAAAAATCTTAGATGTAGAACCGCAAAAAACGCCTCAAAAATAATTCCTCCACCCATTTTTGAAACCCCTTCTTGGCGCTCATTAAAGATGATCGGAACTTCTTTTACCTTGAGACCCTGGGCCCAAATTTTATAAGTGAGCTCGAGCTGAAAGATATAGCCATTGGCAATAATGTCATTGAGATTGAGTGATTGAAGCGCTTTTCGCGTGAAGCACTTAAAGCCACCGGTGGGGTCCATCACTGGAAGATTCGTGACGATGCGGATGTAAATACTGGCGAGATAGGACAGTAGTAGTCTTCTAAATGGCCAGTTGATGATGCGAATACCACCAATATAGCGAGAGCCAATGGCAAGATCATTGGTTTGGGCGGCTTCGAGCAGATCGGGAACTTGCTTGGGATCGTGACTAAAGTCACAATCCATTTCGAAAATATAATCGTAATCGCGCTCGAGTGCCCATTTAAAGCCAGTGATATAGGCCGTTCCAAGTCCAAGCTTTCCGGTCCTCTGAATCATGTGGAGCTTAGGAAATTCGCTTTGTAGTGTTTTGACCACTCCAGCGGTTCCATCGGGTGAGCCGTCTTCAATAATAAGAAGAGAGATCCCTTCATGGAGAGAGAACATGGTGCGAATCATTTTTTCGATATTTTGAATTTCGTTGTAGGTTGGAATGATAACCAACGCTTTAGAAAAATCACTCAAAGCTAGCTCCTTTGCTAACTTTTTTTACACGCCCCGCAACGATTTAGCAATGAATCCCGCATCCGATTGGCGGTACTGTAGAAGAAGTCCATAGCCTTTTGACCCATTGCTGAATCAATTAACCAGGCAAATTTTTGGGCCGCTGGGATGAGCTTAATAATCTCTGCGACGGCTTCAGGCCCTGTGTGGAGGACTGCGCGAGCGTCTATATAGTGAATGGTTTCAGCACACTCGGAAGGCTTTAAGGTGGGAAATACACTTTGAAGTTCTGGGTGGTGAATGGAGATCAAGTTGGGGGCCTGTTCTCTGCCGGCCATTTTGAGTGACTCGGTAAAGCGCACGCACAGCGGGCACTGATCATCAAAGAGAAGAAGCGGCAAATTTGGGGGATTTTCAATCAGATCTTCCATGATCTATTTCCTTTAGTGCTATTCGAAGCCTAGCTTATTCCATCCAGTGACTTGATAGCGTCTTGAGATAATTTGAAAAATATTGCGATTATCTCCCTTGTGGTGAATTTGCGCCTTCGCTTCCGCTTGCTTGGCGAAGTCTAGCACTTGGCCACTGGAATTTGACTTACCTTTTTTAGGGAGAAATTTCTTATAGTCGATATTAGAACTGGTCGAGCGCCCGGACTTTCTATTGCCATTGCCGCCTTGAAAGGTGAGGACGCTACCATTGTTGTAGCGGTTCCCTGTTCCAGCACTAGGATTATAGGTTCCTCCGCCAATACCAGCCTTGGCGAGTTTATCGCCAAACTTTTTAGCCTCTGCCGTGTAGGGCATCGAAGCCATTTTGCGGGCAAGCGCCGCTGGAATACCGAGGGACTGAATTGCCTTGGCCTCAGCAAGTTGGTCTTTATTAAGAGAAACCGAATCATTGGGCATTTTATCTTTGAGTTGCTCTAAGGTTTTCTTGGCCATGGCCGCTTGGGCAATATCACTGGTATCGAGTTTCCCACCTACTAGCTCACCCTTGGCAAATTTAGAAAGTGGAGTGACCACTCCTTTATTCATAGTCTCACTAAAGCCGAGTCCCTTGACGTAGTTGACGAAAGTCTTATCTAAGCAGGTGTCGGTGTTGCGGCACGAGCAGTCCTCATCGGCCTGGGCCTTATCATCAATACAGGAGATTTTATAAGAGTTGTCGGCGACGATTTTTTTGTGAATTTCTTTCTGACAATACTTGGGGTCATATTGCGTTTCTGGTTGAGCACAGTAACAATTTCTTTCTGTGGCTGGGTTACAATCACCAGGCTCGGGCAGAGTGTCGGCAATTTGCTTGACTTGGTCGGCGTATTTCTTGTGCCCCTTAACTTGAGAGTCAAAGAAGGCGGTCATTAAAGCAGAGGAGCCTAGCTTGAGCCAGTTTTTCCAAGAGCTTGTTGAAATTCCTGGGCGCAACATCATAGCGCCATAGCAAACAGTTGAGGTTCCCCAACCGTAGGTTTGAATCTTTGAGTTATTAGAGCGCTCCTTGTGACTTCGCGAGGCGCGGTAGAGCGCTTCTTTCTGAGCGTTTCCAACATTATTGGGATTTTCTAGAGGAGTCGCGTTGAGACTTTGCTGACTGGCCACTTGCTGAACCATTGAGATGGCCTCGGTACCAACAGCGATATATTTACAGTAGTCAGTGTTGTCAGCTTTTTCTTCTTCTCCACCCGACTGAGCGGCATCAGCTTGTCCACTTCCAGCATCGGCACTACCGCTATCAGCTGCCGGCTCACTCGCTTCAAGTTCACCCAGTCCTCCAGCACCAACAACCATAGTGTAGGCTTTAGAGAGCGCTTTAAACATTGTCCCACTGATACCCATGAACTCAGGATCCACGTCGGCCCCGGCACAAGCCTTTTTGAGTGTTTCATCTTTGCCGCAAGCTTCTTCAATCATTCTTTGAGTGAGTCCCTCGTGAACGTAGGTTTCGCTGGTATACTTCTCTTGATCGGTGAGGTTTTCAATATTGGCTTCAGGTCCCCCGGGAGTGTGGCCCAAGGCCGACTCTGACATAGATGGCGTGGGGCCCAAAACGAGGACGGCCATTAATAGTGGTGTGAGGTAGCGGGGAATGTTCTTCATTGTGGCCCTAGTCCTTATCTATTAAGGGGTTTGGACCATTTTAACATGGAGTGCCAGCGATCCTAGGCAGGCAAAAATCGTCCAGAATTATTTTACGGAATTTCAGTGGTTTAGCTGCCGGGTTCTGAGTCGATTTTAGAATTGGGCTGGCCCAAATTATTGGAGTTTGACTGTATCAAACTCTGGGGATAAATAAGTTGTATGCCAAAAAGAAGTAAAGAAAGCACCATTCCAACTCAAGACCATGAACTCTCGCACTCGATGGTTCACTACCTCCTCACTATTCACAAGCTGAAAGAGGGACGTGGGTACGCGCGTGTGACAGATATCGCAAAGGAACTAGGCCTGACTAAGGGTAGTGTCTCCACAGCGATTAACAACCTTAAGAAGAAAGACTTGGTTGAAGAAGAAGAGCATAGCAAGTTTCTCATTCTCACCGACTTGGGACATGAGGAGGTTCATAGAATTCTCTCTTCAAGAACTTTGCTCTTTTACTTTCTTAAAGATTTTGTCGGCGTGAGCGAAGACGTCGCGGAAAAAGATTCATGTTTGATGGAGCACCTCATGAGCCCAGAAACTTCTGAGAAGTTCTTCAAGTTCATGAAAAAGCTCGCCTGTACTTGTGAGGACCTTGAAAAGGCAGGTAAACTACCTAAAGAGTTCCGTTTCTCAACGACTCTTGACCTGTGTAATTTTAAGGGGCCAGATGATTTTGTCGAATCTCAGATGGGCGATACCTACCTTCCTGAAGAAGGGCAGACTCCCTAGATTTTTTACCCTGCTTTTTTTCCTTCTCGCCGCGAATAATCTGTTCGCGGCAAAATACTGTCTTAAAAATTCTTCTCCCAATGTAAAAGCCGCAGTTGAAAATAAGCTTGCTCCCTTTTTAAAGAGAGGAGAGCGCATTGATTGGGAAATCAATTGTTTTGAATTACAAGTTTCTGAAGGCAGAGACATGCTCCTGCAAAGACTACTTTCAGAGGTAGCCCCATTTGAAGTGGGCAGTGAAGTGGTAGTGACAAGAACGCCATGCGAATTAGAGCTAATCGAAACTACTAGTGGCAATTCAAAAGGAACTCGCACTGAAGTTTCGAGACAATTAGAATTTCGTGAATCTAAGCGCACTTTTAGTGGCGAGACTCGCTCAAGATTATTGCTCAGTAGCGGTCGTCCAGGGCGCATCGAGGCTTATAATACCGCGCTTGATTTAGTGTGTATTCCATCCTTGAAGGGGAGTGCTGAGGTTGAAGTTTGGCTCTATGCCGACGGCGGGCGGGCCCAAGTTTCTACGACTTTGACGCTCACTAAAGGGCAGGCGCAGTTCTTAGGTGATGTCATTAAAGAACTTGAGGATAAGAATCGCTCTGTCTCGCTCTCGCGGGGCTATCAAAGAACAACTGAAGAGATGCTCAAAAAGACGCAGTTCTATTTAGTTTTGAAGTAACTTTAAGTGAAAGACGTCAACCTTGCCCGGTTGATTCCATGGCTTTCTAAAGATGAGGTAATTGAGCCAGTTGGCAGGGCTGAGCTCGATCCAATTGGGTAACCACCAATGGCGAAAGGCAATCGCGCTTACTGAGTGAGTACTTTCAACCTCCAGGTGGGAGTTTAGAAAATTGTAATCCACCACCATGTCGTCATAATGAGAGAACTTTCCATTAGGACTGCGAAAGCTGTAGCCCTTTAATGAGTAAAGATACCAGGTCCCGGGCCAAACGGGATCACCACTGACTAGGACGCGAGTCTTCACTTCGTTGGGATTACTCTCGAGTAGCTTTTCTCGCAACTCAGTAAGTAGCTGATCAAACTCCCAAGTTGTCTGGACTTGTGAGGCAAGTTCGTGCTGAGCGCCTTCATCGCGCAGTCCACTTCTATAAAGTGAGAAGAGCTGAAAGCTCAGTAAGATTGAAAGAGTGGGGATGAGGAGCTTGCGATGCTCGATGATCAAGGCTCGATAGGCCGAGTTTCCAAGGATTGTGGCGTGATAGAGAACTCCAAAGAGCACCGGATAGAGAGCGAGCCAAGGGACTTTTTCTCCCACATAACTGTAGGCAAACCAATTGGACCAGAAGAAGAAGCCATAGAAGGCAAGCTCACGTTCATGTCTTATGAGGTGATCAATGGTCGTTGCGGCCCCCATGTAGAGCATCATGCAGGCGACGACGACATCAAAGGGATGCTTGAACTTTAGCACTTGATCCACAATGAAAGGAGTATTAGACCAATCAATGAGGACCACACAAACTAGTGAAGTGAGCAGAGCCAGCGTAAAACCCACGAGATGAATTTTAATATGCTCTAGCTTGGTTAAAAAATAAAAAAAGCCAGTACAGACCAGGAAAAAGAAGTCGTACCAAGAAACAATCATGAAGTTAAAAAAGAAGGGGCCAGCGATGCGCTCAATTTTGTGCTGGTGAAACCAGTAAAGAAGACTCTTGCGATAGAGTCCATCTAAAATTCCCTGGGAATAGGTAAAGCCATTGGAAAATAAATAGCTATAAAGAAGCACTCCTAAAATCAGGCACACGCTTAATTCGCGCCAGCCACAATGTCTTTTTAAAGAGTCAATGAGAGGAAACTTTCTTTGGTAGAGATAGTTAAAAATCAGCTCAAAAGCGAGGTAGATGACAACTAGGCCCAGAGTCATAAAGGCATTTTCTTTTGAGGTGAACTGTAAAATGAGAAAGAGGATCGCAAGGGGCACGCCCCATTTTTTCTTGTGAGTGAGGTTGAGGCCCCAAAAGCATAGTCCTAGGAAAAGCATCATAAAGGCGTCTTCTCTTAGAAACCTGGACCAGAGAAGGTTGACGGGCGAGAGGCCCAGTCCTATCAAGGCAAAGACAGCACTGATCGGTCCCCAGCGGCGATAGAGCACCAGAGCGATGACAAAGATTGCCAGGCAGTGAACTAAAGCAGTAAAGACTCTTCCCACCTTGAGAGTGGGGCCAAAGAAGGTAAAAACCTTAGCGGTTAAGCGATAGAGCAGAGGTCCATGCAACATCGGATCATATTTATAAGCGAGATTTTTGGGATCTTGGTACTCGTAAAAAGAGTAGGTGGCATGGATAGATTCATCATGATGCGGCGGACGTACGTCGAGGTTAACCGTCCTTGCGGCCACAATGAAAATGCTCAGGAGGGCGAGCGCTAAATAGGTAAAACTTTTATTGAAAGTCATCATGATGAATTATGCTAAGATTGTAGCACTCAAATGAATTTGTGGATGACATGTTAGAAAAAAAGTTTAATTTTTTGAGAGAGTTTCGCCCGGAGTTAAGAAGGGAAATTCTTTTAGTCGGCCTTGTGATGTTTGGACTCTTGCTGACTTATCCGCTCATTCGCTCCACTACCGATGCCCTCTTTCTTGAGCACTTTAAGGCAAAAAACTCGCCCCAAGTATGGTTGCTCTCTAGCTTGGTCCTCATCGGCGCTATCACTTGTCTGTCCCACCTTCAAAAGAAAGTAAAGATTCAAAAACTCTTTCTGGGGCTCTCTCTTATTGCCAGTGCGCTCTTTGTCCTTGGAAGCCTGCTTTATCAATCGGGTCAAAAGGAAGTTCTTTTTGGACTTTACGCCCTTAAAGAGACCTACATTGTGATGCTGGTTCACATCACGCTGGCCCATCTTAATAATGTTGTGAATGTTGAACAGGCCAAGCTCCTTTATGGCCCGCTTGGCGCTTTTGGCAGCTTGGGGGGAATTATTGGAGCTTCACTCGTTTCTCCGCTAGTGAAGAGTTTTGGCGTCGATGCGGTTTTTCTCTATGCGCCGCTTTCGCTCATCGCAATTGGAGCCGTCTTCTTTTTAACCAAGTCGGCCAGTGGTGAGAAAGAGATTATCACCCAACAGAAGCCTTCTCCCTTGGCTTCAGTGCGAAGTGTTTGGAAGTATGTTTTTTGGATTTCAATCCTAATCTCTCTAACGCAATTTGCGATTAACATGGGTCAATTTCTTTTCAATCTCCATTTTGAAAAGCTCTTTAATGATGCAGATTCGAAGGCCCAGGCCCTGGGGCAAGTCTATCTTTCTATCAATATCCTCTCGCTTTTTGTTCAAATCGTCGTGACTCCGATTGTCCTTAAACGCTTTAAGAGTGCGTACATTCACACCTTTATTCCCGTGCTCTACTTAATGGTGACCTATCTTGGTTTTGGCCTTTCGGTCTCTAGCTTTGTCTTGGTGGCCGGGGCATTTGTGGTGATGAAGGGGGTGGATTATAGCCTCTTCTCAGCTGCCAAGGAGATCCTCTATTTCCCCCTTGATGCCGAGCAGAAGTATGGCGGCAAGTACATCGTTGATATGGTGGCCTATCGCTTTTCCAAGGGGTTGGTTTCCACCTTTCTTATCTTCTTTCAGGGAATCTTTCTTGTGCAGGTGCTTCTAATGTTGATTCTTGTGCTTTGGGCGCTTACACTTATCCCACTTCTTAAGGAGCGCCACCAACTTCTGGCGCGGGCTTCGTAAGTCACAATATCCTTCAATATTAAGCATTCAGAGGAACTTTATGAGTAAGAATCCATTAATTGAAAAGTCCACCTTTCCACACGGCGCCATTGATTTTCCAAATATTAAAACCGAGCACTACATGCCTGCTCTTAAAGAGACCATTAAGAGCGCTAAGAGCGTGGTGGAAGAAATTAAAAAAGTAGATAAGCCAACATTTGAAAACACCATCTTGAAGCTCGATAGCAGCGACCGAGAAATGAATGTGGTCGTGAGCACATTTTTCAATCTTCACTCGGCCGAGTCTAGTGATGAATTGCAGGCAGTGGCCAAAGAGTTCTCCCCAATGCTTACTGAGTATGGCAATGACATCGCTCTTGATGGCGAACTCTTTGCCAAAATTAAGCATGTCTACGATAACGAGCTGGGTAAGTTAGAAGGCGAAGACCGCGAGCTCTTGGTTAAGACTTATAAGAGCTTTAGTCGCAACGGTGCTCTTTTAAATGATGAAGATAAGCAAAAGCTGCGCTCGCTTGATAATGAACTCTCTAAGCTCGCTCTAGAGTTCGGAGACAATGTTCTTGCAGAAACCAATGCTTTTGAACTCGTTATTACTGATGAGAAAGATCTGGCTGGACTTCCTGAGAGTGCGATCGAAGCGGCCAAAGAGACAGCAAAGGAAAAAAACAAAGAAAATGCCTGGGTCTTCACTCTTCATTACCCAAGCTACTTTCCATTTATGACCTATGCTGACAATAGAGAATTGCGCCAGAAGATGTTCATGGCGCGAGCGACGCTAGCTTTTAATAATGAGCAGTATGACAATAAGCCCTTGGTAAAGAAAATTGCTAAGCTTCGTCACGAGCGCGCCAATCTTTTGGGTTATAAAACTCACGCCGACTTTATTTTGGAAGAGCGCATGGCCCAGAGTTCAAAAACGGTGATGAACTTCTTAGATGACTTGCTAGGTAAAGCAAAGCCCTTTGCTCAAAAGGAAATTGAGGAAATCAACGCCTATGCAAAGTCTCACGGGGCCGATTTTGAAATCATGAACTGGGATTACTCCTATTATTTTGAAAAATTAAAAAATGAAAAATTCTCGGTCAATACTGAGATGCTAAGACCTTACTTTAAGCTTGAAAACGTAATTGATGGCGTCTTTAATGTCGCCGGCAAGCTCTATGGACTTAAGTTTAAAAAGCGAGAGGATATTCCCGTTTACCATAAGGATGTCATGACTTATGAAGTTCTCGATGAGAATGGAAAGTTCATGAGTCTCTTTTACGCCGATTTCTTTCCTCGCAGTGGTAAAAGAAGTGGCGCCTGGATGACTGAGTACAAGGGCCAGTATATTGAAAATGGAGTCGATCATCGCCCACATGTGGCCATCGTCTGTAATTTTTCAAAGCCGACTGGTTCAAAGCCAAGTCTGCTCACTTTGGATGAAGTCCTAACCCTCTTTCATGAGTTTGGACACGCTCTTCATGGCATGCTCTCACAATGTAAGTATCAAACCCTCTCGGGGACGAATGTTTACTGGGATTTCGTTGAGCTTCCCTCACAGATTTTTGAAAACTGGGTTTACGAAAAAGAATGCCTCGATCTCTTTGCCCGTCATCACGAAACAGGGGAGACCATTCCTGCCGATATCGTAAAGAAGATTAAGGCCAGTTCAAATTTCCATGAAGGTTTGGCCACATTGAGACAGCTCACCTTTGGTATGCTTGATATGGCCTGGCACAATGGCGATCCAAGCGCCATTGAAGATGTTGAGAAGTTTGAAAAGCAAATCACTTCTAAGACAAGACTCTTTCCAGAAGTTGCTGGGACGTCCTCAAGTACAAGTTTTTCTCATATCTTCCAAGGGGGCTATTCGGCCGGCTACTACTCCTATAAATGGGCCGAAGTTCTCGATGCCGACGCCTTTGATGCCTTTAGAGAGCAGGGAATATTCTCGCGCACCGTGGGAGAAAAATTTAAGAACTCGATTCTCTCAAAAGGGGGCAGTCGCCATCCGATGGAACTCTACAAGGAGTTTAGAGGTAGAGAGCCTGACAACCAAGCGCTCCTTAAGCGAGCCGGGCTACTCTAATTGTTGATTGTATCTTGAACTGAAGTATCGCGCTCTACCTGAGCAGGTTCACTGTGGTAGAGCGCCTTCATCTCACTAAAAGGTCTTCTTGGTAGTGTGAGTAAGAAAAAAGCTGCGCACACAAAATAGAGCACTACGTCTGTGCCGTAGCGATCCCCGAGTGAGGCCACTAAAATACCACCGCCAATATTGGGAATGACAAAGCTCATATCAAGTAGGGCGTAACATCGGGTGAGATAGTGAGTTTCTACACTTTCAGATAAGTAATTGAGCTGTGCCGGAATGCGAATAAAGACGGCAATGCCCCAGATAAAAAAGCTAATCATTGCCCCCACCGTTGAAGCACTCACCAACCACAAAAGCATTATTACTGGCTCGGCAAGAAGAGCGTTGATAATGATCTTACCGTTACTAAAGCGATCACCTAGGCGCCGATATAGATTTCCACCAATGAGTCCCCCTAGGCCAAATGCACTAAGAAGAGCGCCATAAATTGTGTCGCTCGCTCCGAGAATTTCTTTGACGTAGGGGAGAAGCAGGGGAAACATAATTCCAATACACAATCCGGCCACTATGCCATTGAGATAGAGTGAAAAGAGGGCCCGATCCTTACAGACGTAAGTGATTCCTTGGATGAGATCATTCATCATTGTTTGATTGGCGCTCGTTTTTTTGGGTGGGCGATAGATCAACTGCATGAGAAGCCCCGCCCCAATAACATAAGTGAGAAAATCAAAGAGTAAAACTGGAGTCATCGACTTATTGGCAGCGTAGATACTCGCGCCTAAAAATGGCCCGATCAGATGCAGAATCGCCATAGTCGAGCCCATCAGCGAGTTCGCTCCCTTCATATGATTGGTCGGCACGATATCGTTAATCATCGTCTGCCTTGAAGGGTTAAAGATTCCGGTGAAAAAAGCGATCAGCCCATCCACCAAAATAATGAACTCGACCTTGGGAACATAGATCAACGCAATGACCAGAGGAGCTCGGCAGACGTAAGAGAGAATCAAAATCTGGCGACGATTAAAGCGCTCACCAATTAGACCACCAAGTAAACTTCCAAGAGTTAAGCTGGCCAGAAAGACTGCACGGATAATACCCAAGTAGGTTTTATTATTTCCCGATAACTCAAAGACGGCGAGCATAAGCGCCGTCTCAGTCATAAAGGAGCCCAATTCGCTGGTTAGACTAGCAAAGTAGAGCTTGCGAAAATTTTTAAGCTTGAGCGTCTCCGCTAGTGTCATTAACCACCGAACTTTTCAAAAAAAGCCTTGCGATCGGCTTCAAATGATTCCATCAGCTCGGCCACAAGAGATTCAACCGTTTGAATCTTGTGACTAAACTCAATTGAAGGTCCAGCGCACCAAACTGTCTTGTAAGAGGCCGAGAAAGCGGCTTTTTCTAGCAACTTCATTCCCTTGTAGTAAGTGAGCATCTTCGCGTACTTTTTAAGCTTTTTATGGGAGTTGAGAAAGTCTTCAATAAAGTTTTGATTGACTCCAATCTTTTCAACATAGGGTGTTTTGATGACCGTACAGGGAGTGCCCGAAATCTTTGAAGTGAGCACAATATCTTTGGCCCCGTAATCGATAGCCGCTTGCTTATATTCCTTACTCACACCACTTTCGGCCGTGGCGATAAAAGGGCTGCCCATAGAGATCCCTTCTGCTCCGAGGGCCAGGGCGCTCAGCAGACCACTTCCAGTTGCAACTCCGCCAGCACTGATGATGGGTAGTTTGGAGGCTTGCTTGAGGTTTGGAATCAGAATGGATGCGGGGGCTGGTCCCGCGTGGCCACCGGCCCCACTATTAACGGCAATGAGAGCATCGGCTCCCAGGGATTCTACTTTTTTAGCATAGTCAGTGTCGACGACATCACAAAGCACTCTTGCTCCCTTAGGCCCCAAGCGATCGATGATTTCCTGTGGGCTACCAAGCGAAGTGATGATGAAGTCAGGGGTGATGCGCTCACAGATTTCGATCTGCTTTTTAAGGTGGATGTTGGATTTATTGGCAATGAGGTTGATGCCAAAAGGCCCCTGACAGTTGTCTTTGAGGTTTTTGAGACCTTTTTCAAAATCTTCGAGCTCCCTCCAGTTGAGGGCCGGGATACATCCCATAATTCCGGCCTTGCTGGCGGCGATGAGCATCTGCTCGTTTGAGACGAGAAACATCGGCGCCATAATGATGGGGTGTTTGATTTTAAAAGTTTCTGTGAGCCATGTTTGCATGATTTCCTTCTTTTTATTTAGTATCTGATGCATTTGCTGGGTTTAACCAACCTTTTTTTAGGACTTTGTTAGAAGTTGTTAGTACCTCTATGTCATCTAGAGGAGTTTAATAGACTTATCTTAATTTTCACACCATGGATGGGTTGTGATTTTGCGTCCGCAACAAGGAAGTATGGGCATGCGAAATAAAATTTTATCAGGACTTCTACTCTCTCTATTCTTAACTGCTAGCGCCTCTGCCAAAGACGTCTACCTCACCATGGGCAAAGATGCCCTACAGTTTCAGTCAAGTAAATTTGGTCAGCGATTGGAATTAGTGGAGGAGAGCGAAGAGATTGTGGTCATTAAGATTGATGAAGAGGCCATTCCTTATATTAGCTACTTCATGCACGATGAGTTTAATCGTTGTGGAGGCTTTGTTTTTCACGAAAATGAAGAAGATGCTCGCAATACCCTGGCCGCCGATGACAAGCGTGCCATGGCCAAAAGTTCGTTCTTTTCCTTTTACCAAATTGATAATGAAAAGGTCGTAAGGGACGCTATCACCCAAGTCGACCCCACTGCGATCAAGCAAACAATTGAGCAACTTTCAAATTTTAACAACCGCTACTATCAATCACAGACTGGAGTAGAGGCTGCTAATTGGATTAAAAATCTCTGGAGTAATCTCTCAAAGCATAGAAGTGATGTAAGTGTTGAACTCTTTGAGCACAGAAGTTGGGATCAACCCTCAGTCATTATGACCATTCAAGGGCAGACTGACGACATTGTGGTTGTAGGTGGTCACCTAGACTCGATTGCTGGTTTTTGGGGACGCACCAATGCCCGCGCTCCGGGTGCTGATGATAATGCCAGCGGTATCGCCACGATCACTGAAGTTATTCGCGTTCTGATGAATAGCAATTATAAGCCTGTTAAGACCCTTAAGTTTATGGGTTACGCAGCTGAAGAAGTGGGTCTGCGCGGCAGTAAAGAAATTGCCCAAAGCATGCGCAGTCAAGGTGCCAATGTTATTGGTGCTCTTCAGCTAGACATGACCAACTTTAAAGGAACCCAAGACCTCGATATTGTCATGATGACTGATTACACTAACGAAGAGCAAAATGCCTTTATTGGAACACTCATTGACACTTATCTTCCCGATGTCTCATGGGGGTATGACCGTTGTGGATATGCTTGTTCAGATCACGCAAGTTGGCACAATGAAGGCTTTCCAGCTTCGATGCCCTTTGAGAGTCGCATGAGAGAGTCAAACCGCAATATTCACACTGCGAGAGACACTCTCGAACAATCTCGCGGTAGCACATCTCACGCAAGTAAGTTTGCTCGCATGGCCTTGGCATTTGTTCTCGAACTAGACTAGGCGTCCCAAGATAAGATAGGGTAAGGATAAGACTTTAGCGAGGACACCTTACCCTATGTCTCAACTTTCACCCCCACAGCTGGCCCCCTTTGACTCCATCCGCGAAAACTTAGAGATGGAGCGAAGAACCGTCATCCAGGTCAACTCTTTTACGGGTGATGATGAGGAGTTTGTTCGAAGTATTGAAGATGCGCAGATTGTTCTGAACTTCGTGGAAACTGTTCAGAAGGCCCTCTTTGATCTCTTCAATGAAGCGCCTTCACTCATGACTCTTTTTCACAATGAGTTTATGTCAGTGCAGGAGTTTTTCGCTCGCAGTTTTGTCATAGATTCAATCTTTTTAGATGACTGTCTCTTTCCCGAAAAGGAAGCGTACTTTTATGGGCAAGATGGTGGCATTTCTCCCAATATCTTAGCAATTCATCAAAAGAGCTTGCTCGACTGGGTTGAGGGAAAGAGAAGCGATCACAAAGGGACTCAGCTTTATTTAAGAGAGAAGTTTGAAGTTGAAAAGAAGTTCTCTGAACTCAACTGTCAATGTGTGACCTGTAGTGCGGATTATCGCACCAGACTTCGCGACGCCATCTATGAAGAGTGTGTTGAGATCATCGAAGCCTCAAAAGCGAGTATTATCGATTCCGCCCCAGAGGGCATTGTTCCGATGTGCGATACTTACCGCGAAATGCAGCGCAAGCTCGATAAGCAATTTTTTAAGGTTCGCTACCGCCTAAAAAGATCAAGTCTCAATCGACTCGAATCTCAAGTTAAAAATCACGTGAAAGAGCTCTTTGGCCACCCTGGAGAGTTGACGAGCCTGCTTCTTCCTCATGCAAAGAATATCTTTGCTGCAGAACTTCGCGCGCTCGATCTGCCGGAGGATCTAATCTTAGAAGAGGAGTATGCTCGCTTCTATGGCCAGCTAGGACTCAATATTTGGAAAGGGGATCGTGTGATCTCCCGAGAGTTTAAGAAGTTTGTTCATGCGATCGTGATTCTCAAAAAGAAGGACGTCTCTTCAAAAATTCTTCAAGAGTATATTGGTGAGTTCTGGATTCACTCTACAGCTCGCTCTCTTAATCGAAAAATTATCTATCATATGGGCCCCACTAACTCGGGGAAAACCTATCACGCTATTGAGCGCCTTTGTGACTCGAGAACTGGGTGCTACTTAGCTCCCCTAAGACTTCTCGCCGCCGAACTTTTCGATACGATGAACCAAAAGGGAGTGAAAACGTCACTTCTAACTGGTGAAGAAGTAATTGAGATGGATGAGTCGACTCACTACTCATCAACAATTGAAATGGCAAAGCTTCACGAACCCTTTGATTGTGTCGTCATTGATGAAATTCAAATGATCAATGATCCGCAACGTGGCTGGGCCTGGACGCGCGCCCTGGTTAATGTCGTCTCTCCAGAAGTTCATGTCTGTGGAGACGCCTCTGTCTTAGAGCTGGTGCAAAAGATTGTTGACCTTTGCGGGGATACACTTGAAATTCGTCGCTACGATCGCATGACTGAACTCAAAGTTGAAAAGCGCCCGATTGTGGCCAAAGAACTCAATAAGCACGACGCCGTCATTGTTTTTTCTCGTCGAAATGCTCTTCGCTACAAATACGACCTAGAGCGCTTAGGCTTTAAGGTTTCAATCGTCTATGGGCGCTTGAGCCCAGAGGTTCGCCGCGAGCAGGCGAGAAAGTTTGATAAAGGCATCACTGATATTATGGTGAGTACGGATGCCATCGCAATGGGGATGAACCTTCCGATTAGGCGCATCGTTTTTACCACTTTAACGAAATATATTAACAATCAAGAATACCCCATCAGTCACTCTGAGATTAAACAGATTGCCGGTCGCGCTGGACGCTTTAATCGCTTCCCCACGGGCTATGTCACCTGCTTAGATAAAGTAGAAGAGGGTCTTGAGAGTGTGACTGAGGCGCTTCAAATTGAGCTGGATCAAAAAGAAGAATGTATGGTTGGGCCAGACTTGGAGATCTATGGGCAAGTGACCAACGCACTTAAAAATAATGGTCTACCTTCCCTGAGGCTCTCAGAGTTTTTAAGACTCTTTAATGCCATGACATTTCAAAAGCCCTTCTTCTGCGTAGAGCTCAAAGAAATGATTGAGCTCACCGAAATGGTAGAAGATGCTGATACGACCGATGCCCTTTCGCCCTCTGAAGTTTTTGGGTTTTCTTGTGCCCCGGTTAACCTTGGCCTATTGGAGCACGTTCAGTACTTTGTCTGGATCGTAAATAAGTACGTCAAAAGTGAGCTCATCAAGAACGAACCAATTGATTTTGAGAGTAATGATATTGATTATCTTGAAACGTCGATTAAGTGCGTGGAGCTTTATCAATGGCTCTCTCGCCATTTTAATGGCAAGAATTTCGACTTCAGTGAAGATGAACTCCTGCAAAATAAAGGTAAAGCGATCGAGAAGCTCAATGACCTTCTCTCGGATAAAATGATCCCTGCCTCAGCTCGTCCCTTTAAGCGCGGAGGACGCGCAAAAGGCGACAATAATGAGGGCGCTCGCAACTCCGGTGGAAAGAAGAAATTCTATGGCCGTAAAGGATCAGGCTCTGGCGGACCCAGTAAAGGCCCCGGTGGTGCCCCCGGAAGTGGCAAGGATAACTTTAAAAAGAAGCGCACGCGAAAGAGAAAGTTTACTAAGCCTAAGAGATGAGAGTTCAGGAGTTTGCTAAGACAATTCTTTTTGGTCCTTCACTAGAAGATAAGCTTCTTAGCACCTCACTCATTACAGACTTTAGTTCATTTGATAAAATCTCTATTCCTGAGCGTCCTGCCAGAGATGAGCGTATTGATTTTTCCGACAAACAGATAAAATTTCCTAAGCGGTCCCATTTTCAAGACGAGCAAAAGCGCGCACTGGCCTTGCACTTCTTTGCCAATCATGAACTTTTGGCCATTGAACTTATGGCCGCGGCCCTATTAAGTTTTCAAGGTTTGCCGGGAGAAGATGAGCGCATCGTTCGAGGACTCATTCAAACGATCAAAGACGAGCAGAAGCATCTGCAACTTTATATTCATCGCATGAAGCAAATGGGACTTGAGTTTGGCGAGCTTCCCTTAAATCAATTTTTTTGGAATCTCTTTCTTAAGGTTCATAGCTACGACGAATTCTTTGCCTTAATGGCACTGACTCTCGAGGCGGCAAATCTCGATTTCTGTTGTTACTACGCTGAGGTTTTTCGTGAAAGTGGTGACGTAAAATCGGCGGAACTAATGAAGATCGTCTACGAAGATGAGATCGGCCATGTTGCCTTGGGCGCCACCTGGCTTAATAAATGGCGAGGTAGTCAATCCCTTTGGGATTACTATGTCTCCTTATTACCTGAAAAGGTTTCTCCTTCGCGAGGTAAGGGGAAAACATTTGATCATCAGGGACGCCTACGAGGGGGACTTGATTCAAACTTTGTGGAGAACTCACGAAATTATCAGGATGACTTTGTTGTTACTCAGAGAAAGGAATGGAAGTAGCACTTTATCCTAATTTTGATTACGAGTTTGAATTGGCAAAAATTCCGCCATGTACTCTTCGCTCCGAAGTGGTAAAGCGCTTTGAATGGCTGGCGCTCCTTGAGCTAGAAGATTGTAGCCTCTTGCTTCAAAAAGATTACGCACCGGAATACCTCGCGCATCTTTCTCGCTTTAAAAACCTGCCTCGTATTGTGAAGCATGCGACACATCTCAAGAACTGGTGGGGCCCACTTGAAAATTTAGAGCTAGAACTTCAACTCAACTCAAAGCTCTTTGCTGCTGAGTTAGGAAGAGACCTACTAGGATTTGAATTTCATCTGCTCCGTGCTGGTGAGACTCTCAAAGATGGGTGGCTGGCCAAGCGTGAGTTTAGTGTTTCAGGGCGTGGAATAATCACAGATAGAAAGGCACGAGAACTTAAAGAGGCCAAGTTCACTGAGCCCCTTTATAAGCGAACCTTAGATGTGGGAAGTCGCTACCGCTTTATTAATGAAAAGTGGGTACTTACAGAAAGATCAATTAATGAAATCGATGAGCGCTTTAATTTTAGGGGCGCCAAACTCTCAACTCAATTGAATTTTAATAAAGATTTCACCGAGCACGATCGTGATCAGTTAAAGATCCTACAGGCCTTGAGCGATCGCTTTGGAGATCAACTGACTGAAATTCAAATGGATAGTTTTTTTTATTTAGACACTCATCATGATGAGCACCCTCGCGCTTTATGCGAGTTTAATTATCGCAAATCAGTGGTCAGTGTACTCTATCGTTTCTTGTCTTTGATAGGCCGTGAAGAGGCGATCTGGCTTATGAGGCCAATCAAGCCCTTGGGGCTAAAGAGTTGGCAAGAGCTAGTTGCCATTGCCAAAGACCATGACTCGATTGTTCTTTCTCCCCCCGAGGGAAGAGATTTGGGAATCTTATTCAAAGATCATCAAAGCTTAGAAAAGCTGCGCCTAGAGCTCTTTAATAAATTGGCGATAGAGTTTTAGAATTTCCTCGCCTGCTTCATCAAGCGAGCGCCCATAGGCAATCACTCCATCTTGATGTCCCTTCATGACAAAGCTTCCGGAGTTTTTCCCTTGAGTTAACTCACTCACACAAGTGGCCATCTCAAGTGTGCCATACTCAATATCATCAGGAGTTCCGGGGAGATTCTGTTCAATCATGCCCTCCCAAATGGGAGTGCTGTGAATATGAAAAATCGCCGCCACAGTGGGAGCGGCGAGATAGATGGATGCGTGAGTGAGAGCTTCACTAGAAGGCTCGAGAGGCCCACAGGATTTGAGCTTAGACTGGGCGACGTCGTGGGCAACTACTTGAGTATAGTGCTCGCCTGTTAAGTGGGGGTATTTCCCGGTCTGCGTGCCAGTGATGATAAATTGGGGACCATTAAACTGATGTAAATGACTCAGGTTCTTAAGCATTGATATATTGCCATAGCCGACCTTCAAATCCTCGTACTCCCCGATGAGAGCGAGCTTAAAGAGCTTTTCACGCCAGTTTTCCAGATCAATATAGTCGGCCTTTGGTAAGGCTTCGGTTTGCTGAAAACCACTGCGATCGTATTTTATGACACCTTCTTCACGTGAAACCATAAACTTCCTGGACAACATTTCGATAAGTTAGAAAAGGAAAACAAATTTAGTCCACACCCCTCATCTTTGGAGCAAGGGATGAAGCAGTTAAATAGTCTCATATCAACCTTAAAGTCGAAACTCAAGCGTGGTCGCGATGACGATGATGAAGAGGAATATGAAGATGAAGACGAGGACGAGGTTGGAGAAGAGACCGAAGTCAGCGAAGTAAAGTCTAAGAAAGCTAAGAAGTCGAAATCTGATGATGCTGATGACGAAGATGAAGATGAAGAAGATGAGGATGAAGAAGACGAGGACGACGAAGAAGCCGACGAGGATGAAGCCAAGAAGCAAAAGCGCAAAAAAATTCTCATCGCTGTTGTCGCGGTTCTCTTTGCCTATGTCGTTGTCGATGAGATGTTCTTAAAACAAGCAGGCGATGAGCCCGCTGTGAGTACAGACCCAGCAGAGAGTGGTGGCTTCAAGCGCCCTCCTAAGCGTGTGCGCAAAAAACCAGGTGAAGCGGCACCTACCGATGCCGCCCAAGCGACCCCTGCTGCTGCAGCGACTACTCCAGTGGTCGAAGCGACTCCAGCACAAATTGAAGCTCCGCCCATCGAAGAAGCGAACCCTGTGGTCGAGACAAAGCCTGAGCCAACAGTTGTCGCGACACCTGAACCGACACCAGAGGTTGAAGTGACGATGGAAGAAAATCCATTCTTACAGACGCCCGCTCCAGAAGAAAGTGTCGGTGAGAGTCCGGCGGGAGTCGATGAAGAGACTAATCAGCCTAGTTCTACGATGGAAGAGGTGGTCGCCGCAGATATTAAAAAAGAATATGTGGCCCCTCCGAAATACGATCAAATTGGCCGAGGTCTAGTCTACAACTGTGGTGGGAAGCACTGGGCGTGTGTGGATAAGCAAGCTTACTTTCAATGTAAGGATAACTATCTTCACAATAGCACTGAGGGCAAGACCATTGAGTGTTACCCCTCAGAGGTCTATGCCACCTATGACGATTGTAAGACAGTTCAGATTCATCACATCAATATGGTCAAAGAGGTCGATTTTTGTGGAGGAGGGCAGTGATTGCGCGTAGCATATCACGCCCACACCTTTCGCTGACTTAGAATCTGTGGGAAAATAGCCTCTTAAGTTGAGGCTATTTTCATGAATAAATTTCTAGTTATTATTGATCAAATTCAAATCGCGAGTGAACTCAAAGACATTTTGAGAGAACTCACTCCTGAAGCATTACTTTTGGAGTGTGAGTCAGACGATGTTGAAATGTATGCCAGTTCTTTTGAAGATCCTGGCTGCGTTGTCTTTTACTCGCAAGAACAAGAAGCTCGAATTCTAGGAAATCTTTCTGATCTAAAGTGCTCTCTCATCACAATCATGAAAAGTGGTGACGCCGCTCAAACGAAAGCAAGTGGAGTTCTCTATCGAGACTTTTCTATGCGCTCTCAACTTCCCAACATTAAAACATTTCTAAACTTCTCCTATTTTAAAAGAGAGGAACACAAAATTGAGGGGATTGAAAATATTCTGACAACTCTCTCTGAACGCATGGGCGTGGAGCTTAAACGCGTGAAGAGTTTGCATGAGAAGCTCGTAAATTTTAGAAGTGAAGACTTCAAAGGTGTAAAGGTCACTTCTAAGTTCGCTTCAGGTGAAAAGCCTGGCGGAGAGTTTTTTGATGTGGTTTCTGGTGCAGGTGGGCCAATCTTTATTCTCACTTCAACCAATAGTTATGTCTCTTCAAGTATTTTGATGTCACAACTAGAGTCTCTCTACCAGCAAGCTGAGTTTAGTGACGAGGTCCTCACCCGGGTGATGGTCAATATCGAAAAAGAGTTTGCGACATTGGGGCTCGACCTCTCTAGCTGTGCCATGATGGTGATGAGGTTGGAACTCGCTTCGATGAAGGTGAGTAGTTTTAGCTTCGGCGGAGTGAGCTTTTTAATTGATGCCCAAGAAGTTCATAAGACAAAACCTTACGCTCCTCCTTTATCAGAACTCAACCCTTACTTGTGGACTCGCCAGCTTGAAAGAGGCCAGCGCTTGGTGATTTTAAGTCCGGGCTTTAATCGCAATTGTGACATTAAGAAAAAAGAGCACGTTTTATCACTAGTGAATGAAGGTGCCCGTGACTTTCTCACTAAGGCCTTCTTTGAGTTAAAGAAAGACCGCGAATCGAGCTTTTTAGAATATGATGCTTCCGCTATTTATTTTGAGGTAAATCCAAATGCAATACTACAAGTTTAAAACATTCATTTTACTTTCTCTTCTAGGTCCCCTTAGTGCTGGGGCCGCATTTGATCTTCAGACTTGCTTAAATGCAAGCAATGAAATTTCTATTTCACATAAAGTGAAGCCCTTTGGACTGTTAGAGCGAAGCCTCTCAATTTCTAAGGATCGCTGTATTATCGATGTTTCTGCTACATCATATAAATTTATTAAGAATTCATGGCAAATTGATGTCTGTCGCTCACCCATTCATATTAAAAAAACCGATGGAGGAGTAGAGGTTGTTAAGAAAGAGGGTTCTTGTCAGATTGCCCCAAGTAGTGAGTTCTGTTTAGAGTCTAAAAAGCTTCTTCAGCTCATCCAAGATGACGGACTTATCTTTGCTACTGGTGAAAAATCAAGCCTGGCCGATGACCATGGCAAGGTCAATTGTGTGTATCTACTTCTTGATCAATATATGAATGATGATCGAATTTTTGGAGAGCAGGCAAGCTTTAAAGGAACAAGACAAGAGGATTCGGGCCCTTCCTCAACGATTGCGCCGCCTGTGAGTCCACCAGTTCCCGTTTACAAAGACCCTGATAACCCTGATCTTGAAACCACTCCTAGTGAAGCTCACCCAGAACAAAAAAAAGAGGACTCCGAAGAGTCCCCTAAAAATTCCAATGTGAGTTGGTAGTTATTTTTTAATTTTCTTAAAAGCAGCTTCTAGGTCGGCCTTTAGGTCATCAATATTCTCAATTCCAACTGAGAGTCTGATGAGATTATCTGAAAGGCCGAGCGATTCACGAACTTTCTTAGGAACACTGGCGTGGGTCATAATGGCCGGGTGTTCAATCAAACTCTCAACTCCACCAAGACTTTCGGCCAGAGAGAAGAGATGAACATTTTGAAGGAACTTCTTACAGTCTTTGAGACTTCCCTTAAGAAAGAAAGTGATCATCCCACCAAAGCCCTTCATCTGCTTTTTAGCGATGTCATATTGGGGGTGCGACTTAAGTCCTGGGTAGACTACGCGCTCAACCATGGGATGCTTTTCAAGCCACTTGGCGATTTCCATGGCGTTTTTCTGGTGAGCTTCCATACGAATGGCCAAAGTCTTAATCCCGCGCAGAACGAGCCAAGAGTCAAACGGAGACTGACTAGGGCCGATGGAGTTTTGCAGCTTCCACAGCGACTCAAAGATTTTTTTATCATTGAGCATTAGGGCGCCGCCCACCACATCACTGTGACCATTAATATATTTAGTCATTGAGTGCAGAACAATATCTGCTCCGAGTGCAAGTGGGTTTTGAAAATAGGGGCTCATGAAAGTGTTATCAACGACAGTGAGCGCCTTATGTTTACTTGCTATCGCTGCGATTTTTTTAATATCAGAGATTTTTAGTAGCGGATTGGTGGGAGTCTCAAGCCAGATCAGAGAGGGCTTATGCTCTTTTACGGCAGCTTCAACTGATTTAATGTCAGTGGTATCGATAAAGATATAGTTATGAAGCTTGTTAAATACCGTTGTGAAGAGGCGATAAGTTCCCCCATAAACATCGTCACCACAGAGAATGGTTGAACCCGCTGGAAGATGATGCATAATCAACATCTCGGCCGATAGTCCAGAGGCCGTCACGATAGCGTGCTTGGCCCCTTCAAGACTTGCCAGACATTCCTCTAGACGAGTGCGAGTCGGGTTGTGGCTGCGCGTGTACTCATAGCCTTTATGAATTCCAGGAGAGCTCTGAACGTAGGTAGAGGTTTGATAAATGGGAGGCATGATTGCGCCTGTCTCTTTATCGGGGTGACCACCCACGTGAATAACTCTAGTGTGAAAATCCATTTCTTTATTTTTTGACTTACTCATTAGGCTTCTTCCCTTTTCGAAATAAATTGTAGAATGTCGATATCTGTTAGAATGCTTGCGGCTTGACCATTGTCGGTGACGAGAACCACTTCTTTGTTAAGAAGTGCATCGGCGACTTTTGAGAGAAGCTCATTCTTATCAATGGTCTTGAAGTTACTGGTGTAGGCAATTGAAATATTGTCTGAAAGAGAGACATCACCTCTAAAGACAGGCTTTAGAAGCATTTTTTCCGTCACGATGCCTTTAATTTGATCACCTTGATACACCGGCACCTGAGAGATACTTCTGTCTTCAAGAAGTTTAATGGCGTCACCCACACTGGCAGTGTCTTGAATTTTAATAAGGGGCTGAGTGTCCTTGCCAATTGCTTTTAACACTTCAGAAATCTGCACGTTAAAAGACGAGTCCATATAGCCATTATTAGACATCCAAGTGTCGTTATAAATCTTTGAAGTATAACGGTTACCTGAGTCGTGTAAGAGCACTAAAATTTTCTTGGGCTCTTTAAGTGTCTCAGCATAACGAATAGCCCCTACAATCGCGGCACCAGCTGAACCACCGGCGTAGATACCTTCTTGCTTTAAAAGAGCGCGAGTCATGAGAAAACTCTCTTTATCTCCAACAACGACCCAGTCATCGATATTTGGGAAGTCATAGTTCTCAGGAATGAAGTCTTCACCGACACCTTCAAGAACATAAGTCTTGGCTTCGCACATCTCACCTGTCTTTGCGAAGTGGGCCACGATACTACCTTCACAGTCGATGCCTACAATTTTAACATTGGGCATTTTCTCTTTGAAGTAGCGTCCACAGCCAGAAATGGTGCCACCTGTTCCAACAGTTGCCATGAAGACATCAAAGTCTCCACCAGTTTGCTCATACATCTCTGGCGCGGTCCAAGTGTAGTGAGTCGCACGGTTGTGAAGGTTGTCGTATTGATTGACATAGAATGAATTGGGAATTGTCTCGCTCAGTCGCTTAGAAACTGAGTAATAAGATCTTGGATCTTCGGGCTCAACATTGGTAGGGCAAACAACGACTTTGGCCCCAAAGGCACGAAGGTTGTCGATCTTCTCTTGCGACTGCTTGTCGGCGAGAACGAAAATACATTTGTAGCCGTGGACGGCCGCCCACATGGCAAGTCCGACCCCGGTGTTACCTGAGGTCCCTTCAATAATAGTTCCGCCGGGCTTGAGCTTTCCTTCTTTCACCGCTTGATCGAGCATGTATGTGCCGATGCGATCCTTTGTTGAGCCGCCTGGGTTCATATACTCAAGTTTGACGTAGATTTCCGAACTCACTCCGGCCGCTACTTTATTGAGCTTCACGATGGGAGTGCCCCCAATCGCTTTTGTAATATCTGCTACTGCACCTTTCATCATAGGTCTCTCCTTACCTTACAATACGTCTTTAATTTCATGAGAGCTCGCCAGCGTCGACAGGCGAGCAATGACAGAATAGACCGCTTCTTTGCATTGGTGATCTTGATTCTGTCTAATTTCGCTAATACAGAATTTCCTAAAAACCATTCCTTTACTGTTGAGATTGCCCTCACTATCGCGCTCAGAGTTGGCGCGCATAAACCCACCCACACTTTGACCGTCAACGAGATAAATCGTCACTTCGGCCGGAGCATCGTCGTACTTGAGAATGGTCTCCACTCCCTCTTGTACGAGAAGGGAAGTGAATTTGATTTTATTCTTACCCACATCCATCTTATTTCTGACTTTGCGGTTCATTGAAATGATTTCTTCGCCTGAGCCCACAACACTAATACCCATCCCGTAAGTGCCCTGCGAAGCCTTCACGAAAACCTTGCGGCCAACTCCAATTTCATGAATGAGTTCATCTACCGCCGCGCCCAGTGGCTCAAGGCCACTCTTTGTTTCAAAGTCCACATTCTCAATCGCTTTGAAACGCGCCTGAATGAGATCAGGGTTTATGGAGTAGCGCTGGCAAAAAGCATCGGCCACCTGCTTGTAGTAACTGAAATGAATATTTTTTTGTCTGGCAAACCAACCAATATGGGGTGTCGGAAGAACAGGAGTTTTGATTTCGCCCCAATTCACCGGGAGTGGACTCGACTGATCGTTGTTGAGAACCGCAATGTCGACACCCCCAGAGGGAAGTTCAAACTTACCGTCTTTAATAAGAGCTTTTTCAATTCGTAGATCAAAGCCAGAGTGAGAAACTAAGTCTAAAACCTCGCTCTCAGAAAAGAGAGATTCGTCTAGGCTCATAAAAGAGACTTCATAACCAGCGTCTCTAATAGCACGACCTAAAATGGCCAAGTGATCGAGATAGAATTTATTTTTAGTATGTGACTCTGGAATAATCGCAATGTGACGGGCCTCTTGATTGACTTTATCAAAAGCGCGCTTAAAGAGCTTGCCCGAAGCTTCTAGGTCGAGCATACACAGATTATTAAATCCTGCAGGGTAAATATTGAGATCTACCGGAGCAAACTTATCTTTGCTCTCTCTAATATCGCAAGAGGTGTAGAGCGAGGTGGGGAGCTTGGCAAGTTCACTATCGATGTGAGCATTGATTTCATCCCAATTGCTGGTGACAAAACTTTCGAGTTCTTCTTTGGTGTTCACTTTAAAAGTGGCGCTCATAGCAAAATCCTTTATTTCAAATCTGACCAATGGCCAGCGAGCTCGGCCACGTGAGATTGCGGCGATGAGCTTAACACATCTGGAAAGGTCAGTAGTGCTTCAAAATGGTCTTTTGCTTGATTTTTTAGCGCACTTTCTCTGGCGAGGATAGCTCGTTTAAAGCGTACAAGAGGTGTAGATGACTCAGGGTGCCAGTCGTGAAGGTTTTGAGCGAGGGATTTATTCACCACTAATGTGGCCTTCTCTCCCATCACGCCCTTGCTCCCTTCCTTGAGCTTAAGGGCCTCTTCCCATTTACTTTGCTCAGCACTGGTGACGAGAAACCAACGGCAAAGCCCTGGGCGCTTGAGGTTTTCTTGAAAGCTCAGCGCACTCAGAAAAGAACTTCTGTTTTTATAGATGGCCACGATGGCGCTTACAAATTCTTCAACAAAACTCGCACCGGTGACTTTTTCAAGGTAGGACAGCAGCTTTTTTACCCCAGAGTTAATCACTCGCTGGAAAAGACCTGGCTTTTCCTTATCCTCGTCTGGCCCAAAGGACTTTCCAAGAAAGCGAAAGATTTCCACAAAGGAGCGATCAAAAAAGTGATTAATTTTATTGGCGCTATCAAGAAAGTCGATAAAGTGCTTTCCAGGAGGTGTGTCGAGCACGATCACATCGTAATTACTGTGGGAGAGATGGTGCTGGACCTCAAGGATCGCCATAATCTCGTTCATTCCTCCATAGGGACGGGTCAAAATTCTCACTATTGGAGTGTCGAGCTCTTTGGAAGTGCCGTTTGCTTTTCCAATGCGCTGAAGAGTGTGAAAAGGAGAGAGCAAGATGGCATGAATCTTATGAGTAGAGCCCTCAATAAACTCTGAGCAATGAATGGCCACTTCTTCGCCCACTTGCTCGTCAGTCATTCCCAGTACCTGCTTAAGTCTACGAGCGGGGTCGATAGTGATAAGCAGAACATTCTTTCCCGCTTCGGCAAGATTAATGGCCCGTGATGTGGCCAGTGTTGTTTTGCCAACACCACCTGTGCCACAAAAGATTTCAAGCTCGGTGTGATTATTCATAGCGACCTCCCATAAAGTCGCCAATGAGTGAGGCGGTCTCACTCATCTCAAGCGTGGAGTAATGGGGAATTTTCATGTCGCTCGACTGGTCGAGAATTTCTTTTTCAAGTTTAATTTTTAAATTGAGTGCCTCAGGCAATTGGTCTAAATTTTCTTGTAAGTCGGGGCAGAGGCTGTAGCAGTCGTTATATGTGGTCTCAATTGGAGCGGATATTCGCTCTTGCAGCTCTTGCTTTAGTTCAACGCCTTCCTGGTGGGCCATCTGCGTGGGCAGTGAGACAATATGAATTAAGACATTGCCTGCGCCTGCAAGAAAGCGTTCCATACGATTGATGTCTTCTACAATTAAGCCCGATTTAAACATCGACTTGTAGTTGCTGGTACTCTCAAAGAGGCCAAGCACATGTCCACTTGAGGGACTGTCAAAAATAAGATGAAGCTCCGGATCTTTTTCAAGTCGCTCAATAATGTGGCCTAGGATAATGAGATGGCCCAGGCTCGGAAGCATGTGAAAGAGTGATTTAAAAAAAGGAGTCTTTAAAATCCATTCGGCAATGGTGTGAGAGCCAAGTTTTTTGGCAATATAGAGTTTTGCCGACTCCATGGTTTCGATGTCCCAGTACTCAACTCCTAAATCTTCAAAGATTTTTTTCTCTGGCAGATCTTGAATATTGAGGTAGAGAACTTTCTTTTTCTGGGCTGCTAGTGCGCGACAAAGCCCTAAGCTCAGCACGGTTTTGCCAACGCCTCCCTTACCAGTTACGACATGAAGGCGCGCTTTCATTTTAGAATGTGTAGAAGAGGGTGACGAGGAGCTTGAAGTAAGAAAGCTCTACATCTGGGCCGTTGTCTTGTTTGACATCAAATGGGTTGTGGTAGTGACCGATTACACCCACCATAAAGTGTCTATTCAGACGTAGCTCAGCTCCGGCACCGAGGTTAAG
The DNA here is from genome assembly GCA_048264885.1 of Bacteriovoracaceae bacterium. GTDB lineage: Bacteria > Bdellovibrionota > Bacteriovoracia > Bacteriovoracales > Bacteriovoracaceae > JBLWXV01. Next base: position 1,067,806 of record JBLXCO010000001.1, on the reverse strand, counting down.
ACCAAAAGTAGTTTTAGTCTTTGACTCCACAAGTGATCCTGCGACCTCTCGTCTCATCTTTGGCCAGTAAAATCCAAGTCCACCAATGGCAAAGGGGGCAAATGAATCAAATTGAAATGCCTTGGCCTTAATTCCTAATGCCAGGCCAGTGGTTTCAATGTATTTACCTTGGTACTTGTGCTTGCTGGTGTGAAAGTTAGTGACGAAATCAAATGAGTAACTGGCGCTGTAGTTGTAGTAGACATCCCAAGTGATTTTATCTTCACCATTATCTCCTGCATCTCCGACAATAAAAGTCTGACCGATGCCAAGACCTAGCGAATGAAGTTTAAGACCTGAGTCTCCGCCAGTTGGGATATCAGTCGCCACCTCTTTTGTTTTCTCATTAGAAGTGAGTTCTTTGATGTTGGGTTTTTTTTGGGCCCAAGAAGAACTTGATGTAAGGGCTAAAACAAAAACGGTGACCATATAGGTCACCGTCTTCACTTTAAAAATTTCTTTTTTGAGATTTTTAAGCATTTTTCACCATGTGAAACTCTGGTCGACTCTGAACTAAATCTTAGTTCAAAGTAGCAGGAGTTTCAACATTGGCGTTGCCAAGCTCTTGAGAAATGAATGGCTTGAACTCGTTAGCTTCAACAGCAGGAGTTTCAGCTTCAGTTCCTTCAAGAGTTCTGATGTAACCAGTGAAAGTACCTTCTGTAGAGCGGATAACGCGCTTAAGAAGTTCAACATCTCCAGCTTTTGTAGATTTTTTCTCTTGATCAAAGAGAAGCTGGATTTGAGTCATGTAAGTGATGTCATTCTTAGTCTTGTTGTCGATCACTTGGATCTCATGACCTTCGCGGATAATCTGAGCGATTTCCTCGAGAGTCACGTAACATGACTGATGAGTGTCATAAAGCTTACGGTTTTGGTACCTTTTGATGATTCTAACGTCATTCATCTCTGTTTCCCCTATGATGCGAGTTAGCGTTTGCGTTTTTATGTTTAACTGGGGTGCTTATAGCACCGTGTAATTAAACTGTCGACGAATCCACTCGTTTTTGTATTCTTTTCAATGCGTTGCGAAGTAGGCAGGTAAAAGACCTAAAGAACAGCCTATTTTCAGCACCTTAATTAGGGCGGAAAACGTGCTGCGCCTCTCGCGCTGCTTTGCTTCGACTTGCGAGGAAGAGATTTAGCAAGGCCCGAAAGATGCTGTCAAGAAATTTGGGGCAGGGCCCCGGCTGATGAGCATCAATCTTGGCCAATGTATAAGATATCGAGCACTTACACGGTGGATTATTTTGCCTTTGTCTAGCCTGCCGCTATATTAGTTTTCATGAAAACAGATGAGCGACCGAGAAGTTGGAACGAGCGAGTGGCCTTTGGCAGACGCGCGCCCAATAAAAAAGTGGATCAGCTATGAACAGAAACTCAATGAAAAAACTTTTAGCCTCAGTCCTCCCTTGCACTTCTTTGCTGCTGGTTGTGGCCTGTTCAAGCGCGGTTAAAAAGCAGTACAAATCTTTTGAAACGCCCGCCGTCGATATTTCCGATGCCAGCGAGTCAAAGGCCGAGGCCGGACTCTCTGATGAAGAACAAAAAGCCTTGATGGAAGAAGGTCTAGCGCAAATGGTGAAAGAGGCCAAAGCGGGTGGCCCAGAGTCTATTCAATACGTGAGTACAGATCTCTATCTCAAAGCCTCCGATGCTTCTCTCAGAGGCGATGCCGCTTCAGCAGCACTACTTTATCAATATATTCTTGAGCTTCAGCCACAAGATCAATTCATTAAAAAGAAGTACACCGTTGAACTCATTCGCCTCGGGCAATTTGCAGCAGCAGAGGTCCCTATTCGCGAGCTCTATGAAGCTTCTAAAGGAGCGGACGAAGGTCTGGGTCTTATTCTGGGCGGCGTTTATACTGCTCTAGAGAAAAAAGAAGAAGCCTTTGCCATCTATAAGCAGATTCACAAAGATCACCCTAAAAGTGAAGAAGCCTGTATCTTTCTTTCTAAGCAATACACGATTAGAGAAAAAAAAGAAGAAGCGCTAGGCGTACTTGCAAAGTGTCAGAAACGCTCACCTAAGAGTGCCGTCTATAGTTACTACATGGGCAAGACGGCCATTCAATTTGGTCAAAGAGAGCGAGCTCTTAAATATTTTAAAGCAGCAGCGAAGATCGATCCCAAGTTTTATCAAGCCGTACTCGCCCTTGGTCTCTTTAAAGAAGAAACCAAAGACTTTGAAGGCGCACTGGCCATTTATAAGAAATTTCTGGACCAAAGTCCTGACAGTTTCCCAGTGCTCTCGCGCGCCGTTCAGATCATGTTTGCACTTGGCAAGATGGAAGAGGTCGTTCCTTTTGCTGAGAGACTGACAACCCTCGATCCCAGTGATCTCAATCTCAAGGTGAGACTTGGGATCCTTTATACAGATCAAAAACGTTTTGACGATGCCAAGGGCATTTTTAAAGAAATTCTATTAGCAGTGCCCGACTCAGATAAGATTCTCTACTATTTGGCGAGTCTCTATCAGCAGACGGACGAGCTCGAAAAAGCGGTCGAGACTTTTGGCCGCATCCCCACTTCAAGTAGTCTTTATATGGACGGCAGCTTTCAGGTGGCCCAAATTCTCAGCGCCCTAGCGCTAGAGGACTACGAGCGTGGCGATGAAGAGAAGGTTGAGCGCTATCTGAGTTTTATTGAGCAAAAATCAGAAGAACTTCCAAAAATTAAAGTGGAGTTGCAAATCAATATGGCCTCTTTCTTTGAAGCGGTGGGAGAAACTAATAAGGCCATCGCTGTGCTTAGAGGCGTAAGTAAAGAGGAGAGCTTTTCAGAAGCCCATCTTTATTACTTTGCAAGCCTACTTGAAAAGGAGTTGCTCCATGATGAGGCTGAGTCTGCCATAAGAGCGCTACTGGTCAAGAATCCCGACAATCCTCATGCGCTCAACTTTCTTGGTTACTCCATTCTCGAGCGCGGCGGTGACCTCGACGAAGCCTATCGACTGATCTCGCGCGCGGTAGAGTTGAGTCCTGAAGATGGCTACATTAGAGACTCTCTTGGCTGGTACTACTATAAGGTAGGAAAAATCGAACTGGCACTCGAGCATGTTGAGAAGGCCTGGAGTTTAGTTAAAAACGATGCTGTCATTAATAAACACCTGGCCATCCTTCACCAGGAAATGAAGAATTATGCCAAGGCTAAAAAATATTACTTGGAGGCCTTGAAGTTTTGCAAAGTAGAAGAAGAAAAAGTCGATCTCATCAAGCGAATCGACGACCTAACCGGAACGAACGAGAAGAGGCTTCCCGCCTCGTCGCCTGCGCCTTAATTGCGCTGCTGGGCTTCTTTGTTTCTTGTTCGAGCACTCAACAAAAAGACTCTCGCACCGAGCGCCTCCAAGCGGCACTCGGTGGCCTTTGTCTCAATGGACAAGGCAAGGGGAGGCTTGAGACGCGGCAAGAGCGTTTGGTTTTCTCCTACGAATCTTCGCTAGACTCCACTAAATGGCACTTGGGTTTGCGCTTTCCCATCCACGGGGAAGAAGATTTGCTCATGAAGTTCCCACCCCCGGGACAGAAGGGGATTGTGGCGAGTGGGCCCCTTACCCGTAGATTTGCTAGTGCACTTGGACCGCGCCGTTCGCGCCACTTACTGGCCCAGTTGGGTGCTTTGGTGCGAGCACTTCCCGTGGCCAAAGTGAGTTGCTCAACTAAAGACTGTGAATTGAGGGCCGAAAAAGTTATTCCGATTGGCTTTGAAAGTGAGCAACAGGCCTACCTCGATTTCTCTGACTCCGCCCTCGCTCTGCGTCTATACCTCCCTTTACTTGACCAATCTGGTGCCAAATGGTCACTAGTGTGGTGGAATCCAAGTGAGAAAGACCCCATAAAAGAGCAAATCTTACTTTTTCCTGGTGATTGCGCGCGTTAATGTTGCTTAGCGGCCAAAACACATCAAAGTTTCTAGAAAATCTAACATTCTTCTTATATAGTCCCGTGACACTCGCATTTTGCGGTTATTAAACGTTTCAACAAGGAATCGATTCATGACGAAGGTTAGGAGTTTTGCTTCCATCCTTACGCTTGCTGCTCTTATTTTTGGTATGAGCGCCTGTAAGAAGGATGCTGTCACAAACGAAAAAGTTCTCAATGTCTCCGTCCCATCAGAAGTGAAGGGAATGGATCCGATCTACGCCAACGATCTCTACTCTTCTAACGAAGTTGCGCGTATTTACGAAGGTCTTCTTGAGTATAACTACCTCAAGCGTCCTTACACGCTAGTGCCTAACCTGGCAGAGGCAATGCCTACTGTTTCTGAGGATGGCCTCACTTACACTTTTAAAATCAAGCAAGGTGTTCGCTTTCAAGACGACGCTGCCTTCCCAGAAGGTAAGGGCAGAGAGCTTGTGGCAGAAGACTTTGTTTACTCAATCAAGCGTCTTGCTGATCCCAAGCTTCAAGGTCTTGGCTGGTGGCTGCTCGACGGCAAGATTGCCGGTCTTAATGAGTGGAGAGATGCTAACGCTGAAAAGGCTGAAGTTGATTACAACGCTGAGGTAGAAGGTCTTAAAGCTATTGATCGCTATACAGTTCAGTTCAAGCTCACTAAGAACTTCCCACAATTCCTCTACGCCCTGGCGATGCCATTCACTTTCGCTGTGGCTAAAGAAGTGGTGGCCCATTATGGTCCAGAATTCCTCAACCACCCGGTGGGAACTGGTCCTTATATGCTGCCAGTGTTTAATCAAAACACACGCATTGAATACGTTCGCAACCCGAACTTCAGAACAAAGCTCTTCCCGGCTGAAGATGTTTCTCCTGAGTTCGCAGATATCGCTAAAGAATATAAAGGTAAGACTGTTCCTTTCATCGACAAAGTTATCGTTAACATCATGAGAGAGTCTCAGCCTCGCTGGCTTAACTTCCAAAAAGGTCGTCTCGACTACATCGGTGTTCCCAAGGACAACTTCTCATCTGCGATTACTCCCAGCAAAGATCTCTCTGATGATCTTAAGGCAAAGGGAATTATCCTCGAGATCACTCCTTCACTCGACGTGACTTACACGGCTTTCAATCACGATCTTGAGCTCTTTAGAAACGTAAAACTTCGTCGTGCCATGAGCCTTGCTTATGACGTGAACGAATCAAATAACCTTTTCTACAATGGCACAGCTCTTCCAGCTCAATCAGTAGTTCCCCCGGGCATTGCTGGTCACATTCCTGGCTATGTAAATCCATACCGCGGACCAAACGTTGAAGAAGCCAAGAAACTTCTCGCCGAAGCTGGTTACCCAGAAGGTAAAGGTCTTAAAGAGATCGTCTACAGCTGTCCTTCATCAACTGAATCTCGCCAAATTGGAGAGTTCTTTAAAAAGCAAATGGCCCAAATCGGCATCAACATCAAAGTTGAAACTAGCCCATGGCCAGAATTCCAAAGCAAGATCACTAAGCGCCAAGTAGAGCTCTATGGTATTGCTTGGGGTGCTGACTACCCAGATGCTGAGAACTTCCTCCAGCTTCTCTATGGACCAAATAAGTCACCAGGCGCCAATGGTTCACACTACGACAATCCAGAGTTCAATAGACTCTTTAAAACTGCTTCTGTGATGCAAGATTCTCCCGAGAGAACTGCTTTCTACGAGAAAATGAACCGCATCGCCGCTGAAGAAGTTCCTTGGATCTATGGTGTTCACCGTCAGAGCTACCTTCTTAAGCAAGGATGGCTCAAGAACTACATCCCAACTGACTTTGACAGTGGGATCGTTCAGTACCTCGACATCGATCTCGAGAAGAAAAAAGAACTTCTTGAGAAGTTCTAAGCAACTGTTTTTAAGCTAATTTGATGGCCCACCAGCAATGGTGGGCTTTTTCCTTAAAGGGGAGAGAACGTGAATATTTGGGCCTATGTGATAAGAAGACTCCTCTACGTGGTACCAGTGCTACTAGGTGTCTGTCTTATCATCTTTATTCTCTTTAACGTCGTTTCACCAGATCCAACTCTGATCATGCTTGGCAAGCACGCCACGGCTGCTCAAATGATGGAACTCAAAAGAGAGCTGGGACTCGATCGCCCTTGGTACATCCAATACTTTGATATTGTGAAGTCCGCATTCACGTTTGACTTCGGCCGCTCATGGAGCACGAAGCAAGAAATCGTTGAGATGATTAAGGCAGGTGCTATTCCTTCTCTTACTCTCTCGCTTCCAGCTTTCGTCTGCTCGACTTTGATCGCCATTTCAATTTCTTTGGTGGTGGCTTTTTACCGCGGAATGGCCATTGATAAATTTGTGGTCTTCTTTTGTGTCGCCTTTATGTCGATTCCCTCACTGGCCTACATTCTCTTTGGTCAGTGGTTCTTTGCTTATAAATTAGGGTGGTTTGAGATTTCAGGCTATGAGTCTGGATTTCCCTACTTTATTCCCTATGTGATTCTGCCAGTGATCATCTGGTTGGTGCTCACGATCGGGCCAGATGTGCGCTTCTACCGCACAATTATGCTCGATGAAATTTACCAAGATTACGTGAGAACTGCTCGCGCCAAAGGTCTTGCAGAGGTGAAGATTCTCTTCGTTCACGTTCTCAAAAATGCCATGATTCCAATCATTACTTACGTTGTGATTCAGATCCCATTCCTGATTCTAGGGGCCCTTCTACTTGAGAGTTTCTTTAGTATCCCAGGACTTGGGGGTATCACGCTGCAAGCAATTAATAGCTCAGACTTTCCAGTTATTCGTGCGATGACGGTTTTGAGTGCGGTTGCTTATATTGTTTTCTCTGTTATTACCGACGTCCTCTACACCATCGTGGACCCACGAGTAAGACTCAACTAAGGACTGTCCTGTGGAAAGTGTTATGGAATTAAATAGTACTGTTGATAAAAGCGCCTCTTCAAAGTCTCTCTGGCAACATGCCTGGGAGACGCTTCTTAAAGATAGAATGGCGGTGATCTCGCTTGCGATCGTTGTTATTTACGCCCTTGTGGCCATTTTTTCGAGTTTAGACCTCATTCCTTTTGGTCTTGGTGATTGGCAATCAGAAGTAGGTGATTACTACGCGGCTCCAAGCCTCGATAGTATTCACACCATCTTTGGAACCGATATTTTTGGTCGCTCCGTTTTGGCCAAAACAATTGCGGGGACTCAGGTGGCGATGTCGGTCGGTCTGATCACTGCAATCATCTCAATCTTTATTGGGGTGGTTCTAGGGGCCGTGGCCGGTTACTTTGGTGGAAAAATCGATGAACTTATCGTGTGGTTCTACACAACCTTCTCATCAATTCCAGGGATTATGCTTCTTGTGGCCATCACCTTCATTCTCGGTAAAGGGATGCTGGCGGTTTACTTGGCCCTCGGTCTTACGGGCTGGGTTAATATCTGTCGCTTGATTCGCGGGGAAGTGATTCGCCATAAAGAGCGCGACTATGTTCATGCAGCTTCAGCTATTGGGGGCGGTGACTACCGCAAACTCTTTAAGCACATCATTCCCAACGTCACTCACATCGTGATTATTAACTTCTCTCTGCAGTTCCAAACGGCTATTAAGTCAGAAGTTATTCTCTCCTACCTAGGTCTTGGTGTTCAGGGTCACCCCTCATGGGGAACGATGATTGACGACTCTAAGCTCGAACTGGCCCGCGGAGTGTGGTGGCAGCTTGGATCGGCCACGGCCGCTATGTTCGTCGTCGTTCTAGCGTTTAATATTCTAGGAGACGCCCTTCGAGACGCGCTCGATCCAAAGCTTAAAGGTAAGTAATTTACTCGGCCTTTATTTTTTTTTCATTAAATTGTGTAAGGCCACGAATGTGGCCTTTAACTTTCTGAAATCACTGACTTTTAAAGAAGTCATCAATTAGTTAATCTTTATTGACTCGCTCAGTTAAAAAAGTTGTCTTTCCGATAAGTTATCTGTGAATCGTAGGGAAACAAGCGAATTTATGGATAGCAAATCGACACCGAAATCATTGCAATCATGGCAAGAGCAATATCCATTTGCTCTGGCCAATTATTTTTGGGTTGCCCCTTCAGGTAAGCGCATTTGTGTCGTGCGAGAGTTTGGAAGCTACGATCAGCGTGCGCTTGATAAGTACAGAAGCGTTGAGCCCTCCTTACGCCTAAACTTTGAGCGCGTAGAGTTTTGGCAAGAACTCCTAGGTCTTATTAAAAAAGAAAAATACCCCCAAGATCAAATTGCAGCTTGCGATCATTTTGCTGATGAAGTCTTTAAGTCGCTCTGGAGTGAAAGAGATGAGAGTGAGTCTCTCAATTTCTTCCTGGCGGCTTGGCCACTGTTAGAAGTTGAAAAAACTCATTCATGGTTAAAAGAGCTCGATTTTGAAGTTTTTACTCTCTTGGCCTATCGCTGCTCTCTAGCAGTGTTATTTGAGCTCATCTTTGGTTCTCGAAGTTTTGATATCGCCATAGAGAATGTGCAAAGTTATCTCGCACTTTGCTCACGCGAGAGTGCTGGTATTGATGAGTTCTACACACTAAATGCAATTAAACACAATGAGGTGCCTCAAAGCTTTGAAGATGTACTTGTATTTAAGCGTCTTGATAATGAGCTTGGAGGTCGTTGGAACGAGCTCACAAGCAACAACCTATTTTTCTACTCTCTGAATTTAATTCAATTCCCTACTAAGTACCCCTCAAAGTCTCAGACCCTACGAGACCATGTACTTAAAGCGCTAGAAGAGAGTGGAGTGCCTAATGCTCAGGAATTTCTTAAAAGTTTTGAGAGCAAATGGATGAAGGAGGCCAATGTCTCCTAAAATCACTTCGGCGAGAAACCTCGTTTATATTCATCAGAGTTTGATGCCTGACTGGGAGTCAGAGCTTAAAAAATTTGATCTGGATTTATTTTGTGAGCATGAAGAACTTGCAGGCAAGAGACCTTATTTTATTTTAGTCCCCTCTCTGGAGGAGCTCAAGCTCACACTGAACTGGGATTGCAAGGTGTTTGTGACGAGTGAAATCCCCGAGGATCTGAGCAGTCAAGAAAATGTGAAATTCTTCGCTGGACGCCTGAGTACTGATTTATTCACTAGTGAATGGGGTAAAAGCCTATTGTCGCGAAGCTTTCACTTTCCAGATTCATTTAGTGAAAAGGTTAAAGACGAAGAGCACTCATTCAACCGCTGGAGTTGTCCGCATCTGCTCTCGCTGGGAACATATAGTGACCAAATTTATATTGAGCTTGTGAGTCGAGGATTTAAAGTCGATCAAGTTAAGAGCTATCTCGATGAGATGTTCTTTTTCTATTCGACCAATATTCAAAGCTCTCTTATTAAAGCTCCCATAAATATCGAACTGGTGATTTTTAATGGTTGGTTTAGTCTGCAGTTGATTGTTCATTGTGAAGAGTACTGGTTTGAGTACTTGGCCGCTTCAACACAAAGTCATGAGCGTGGAAATATGGCCGCGCTCACTCAATATTGCGGAGCTCTTGAAGTTCTCTTTTTACGCAATTCAAAGAAATTGTGCTTTACCTCAATTCACACAAATGACGCTGATGACATCGTTGGACTCTCGCTTCAAAATATCGATTCATTCGCGGCTAAAAATGAAATGAGCTGGGATGTCCCATCTGCCTCGAGTGATATTGCACAGACCGAGGGAGCGCGAGTCATCGAGAGTGAAGATATCGAGGTTGTCTCAACTGAGAATAAGCTCTCTCAGCTTAAGCGAGTCATTCGCTTTCTGAAAAACAAAATGAACGAAGGGCATATTAAAGAGCTCTCAATCGAAAACCTGAAGGAGTACCTCGAGGGGTATCCCAACGCCAGAGTAATTCGCGGGCTCGACGGCGAAGATTATAAGTTTGTCGTCAAGTGCATGCACGATAGTATTGTGGGCGATGAGTTTGAAAAATCATTTGATGAAGTCTACTCACAGGAAGCAAACGATAATTTCCTCGATGAAATGCTTGGAAAGCTCGGCAAAATGTCCTTTGAAGAAGCTGGAGAGACCATCTTTGATGGAAGTTCCGATTTTAGTGAGACTCTCACACGCGTTGGGGGCTGGATTGAATCCGATGACAATTTTAAGCAAGTTGTAAGTGGGGGCGAGAGTGAGCATGAGGAGAGTACTGTTGTTAAAGGCTCCTATGAAGATCTCGCCGCCGATCAAAAACATAAAACAGTAATTAAGGGTGGTAATAAAGTTGACCTGCCCGACAATGAAGTTGTCGCTTCATTTTCAAAAGAAGAGTTCTCAAGCCGTGCTAAAGATTTATGGGAAGTCAAAAAGCTAGGGCTTGCACAAAAGGTCAGAGAAGAAGTCGAAAGAATTCGCCATGAAAACCCAAGTGTTGAGCGCGTCTCAGAGATTGTTCGCTCAGTTGTTGGCGCTGAACTTAACATTGATCCAACCGACTGTGAGCACTTCGTTGAAGGCTTGATTGATTCTTCGAGTGACAAGCTCATTGAGAAAAAGCTAGGTCGCAGCAGTGAAGAGGTGAGAGAAGAGCTCCAAAATCTTAAGCATCAGCTTGAAATGAATAAGCGCGATGATCAAATTAAGAGAATGAAGCGCATTATTGATTCAATGAAAGGGCAGCTCGCCCAAAAATTGGCCGAAAGTCGCGAAGAAGAGTCGCAAGAGCGCGGCGAAGCGATGCAAGAAAATCGCGAATGGCAAACGAAACTCAATACCCTCGAGCAAGAAAATCAAGAGCTGAAACGAAATCTTCGCGCAATGGAGATGAAGCAGCAGACGGCGCAGATGATCGCGCCAACGATGGAAGCTCCGGCCAACGAAGAGGTGGATGAGGAGACCATTAGTAAGAATGTGGCCGAAGAAATTATCGAGCGCGAACGCGCCAAGGCCGAAAAAGAAATTGATGAATTAAGTGGCAAAGTACAGGTGGCCGAAAGCCGCATTGAAGTGATGAGCGCTAAGCTTGAAGAGCAGCGCCGTGCAAGCGCTGAAGCGGCTACTCAAAAGACGGCCGCAGAGTCGCGCTCCAATATGACTTCAGCGGCGATGTCTAAATTTAAGGCCAGATCCGAGACTCTTGAGAAGAAGGTGAAGCAGCTCGAAGAGAGCCTGGCGCAAAAAGAAGCTGAATGTGAAGCCCTGAAAGGTGAAACTGGAAGTAAAGGCGCAAATCCAGCGGAGCTAGAAGAGCGCAATCAAGAGCAGCAAAGTGAGATCAAAACGCTGCAAAACAATTTAAGCGAATCGGAGAAAAACCTCAAGGGCGCGCTACTTAAGGTAAAGCAGCTCGAGCAGAAAATAAAATTTGTCTCATCACAGCTTGAGAGCTCGCAAAAAGCTTCGCGCCGCAATGGTGGCAGCTCAGGCCCTGGGGGCGCGCCGAGTACCCAGCAATTAGAACATAAAATTAAGCAGTTAGAGACGATGAATAAGAAAGTTGGCGCCGCGTCCCAGAAGCTCAACGACGAGCTCACCGATAAGAAAAAGGAAGTTCTCGATCTCAAAAAGGAGCTCACACTCCTACAAAACAAGATCAAAGAGTTGGAGCGAAAAAATGACAAAAAAGCCGCCTAGCTCCCTCACAACTCTTGCCAAAAATCCTAACTTCTAGTAACTTGTTTAGACTTCATTCGTGCCCAGGTGGCGAAATTGGTAGACGCACCAGACTTAGGATCTGGCGAGCAATCGTGGAGGTTCGAGTCCTCTCCTGGGCACCATCTATAACTCTTTAATTCCCGATATTTATACCTCGTTTGTTTGCCAGACTTCGGGGGTGCAGCGGGGGGTGCGAAAGTACTCCCCGCCACGCACATTCTCTGGCTCCCTCACACTCACTAGAGCTCTCTCTCGAGCTCGAATTCAATTTAATTTTCCGACTTACACACAACACATACACATGACCAACATAGGGCCAAGGAATGGCCCCCTAAAGCTTCTAGTGCCGAGGATTGGTGCGACGTCGCTTGGGACCACAAAAAGTGAGCAGACTGCATATTGATGAGAGCTATTGGGCGAAAGAGACACGCATTCGAAAGAAGACCGGCCTCGAAGAGGAAGTGATTTTCTACTCCATTGGGAGGCTTTGGCACAACTCGCAAGAGGACGAAATCTTACTGGCAACCAGGGATGAGTTAATCGACCTTATGGAAGCGTCCCATAGAGATAGTGATGTGCGCAGATTACTTGTCGATGGATTTCTTCACGCTGGCTTTATCACACTCGAAGAGGATGAAGATAGTGGAGAGCTCTACCGGATCACCGGAAATGAAGATCACATTGGCAGCATAAAGAAATCAAAACTTACGAACTCGCAAAGGGCAAAGAGAGCGGCTGAAGCCAGATGGTCCAAGGGAAAATCTCGCCAAGATTCTAGCGATGCTCAAGATAATGCTCAAGCAGATGCTCAAGCATCAATAGCATCTGCTACCGATGCCACAAGACAGGACAGGGCAGGGCAAGGCATAGCAGGTCAGGGCAAGACAAATCATAACAGGGCAGGGCAAGACACTTCTGCAGGCCCTCCCCTTAAGGTTGTGAAATTTATTACTCCTGAAAATTTAGATGAGTTCGATACCGAAGATCCTGAAACCTTCACGGATGGCCCTATTCATCCGGATGTGGTCATGAGCTTGTGGGATAAGTACATCCAGCCAGTATCGAAGATCTCGGCCCCCACAGAGCAGTCAATGGCACCTGATGCATGGGAAAAAATATCGAGGGTTCTTCAAAACTCGGTTCTCGCGATGCCACTACTTAGCACTTGGGTCACATACTTTGAAATTATCAAAGCGGGAGACTGGTATAGATTCAGAAGGAACACATTTAATTTCAAGAGTGTGATCACTCTCGAGAATATCGAAGCTGAGTTCCAAAAAAGAAATATAAGCCTCCCTGGAAAAGTTGAGGAGGGCGCTTATGCACACTAACGACTTGTTCAAAGTCAGGATTTATAACGCGATTCTTGGGCTTCTCGAGAACTTTGCACTTGATATCGAAGTGACTCCAAAGAGATCCACGCTCGAGTCTTTTGCTGAAGCTTTTGTAAATGATGGATTCAAGTTTCCAGACGTTCGTGATGGCCTAGCTGAAGAGAGAAAAGCCATTCAGGAGAACTATAACCGAACAGGCGAGAAGCCAAAGCTTTTACCCAAGTATGAAGCCCTGAAGAAGGCTGTCGAGCTTCAGATAGCCGTGATCGCACGAAAAGAAAAAGAGCTCGAGAGAGAGAAGCAGAGCAATCAAGATGAGCTTCTTCTCGATAGAGCTCTTCGCACCTATGACAGGGCCATTGAAAAATTTGGCTTTGATGAAGTTCAAGAATACTTCCTGGAATACCTAAAAATTATCCTTCCTCCGGTCTCTTCAGATAATCCGGATGCTGCCGGAATGAGGATTTCGATGGATGTCTCATCGGTCGAAGCGTTGAGAAATTCGGTTAGCAAGCTCAAGAGTTCGATGCTTGAGCTCTTTGATGCCAAGGGGGATATGGATTTGGCCCTTATGAATGCAAAAAACAAATTTGATGAAGACGAAAGCGCATAGAGGCGCTCACACACACTGAAAGGAGACTTACGGATGAGAGAACTTTACGAAAAAGCGATGAGTATGGCCGGAACACTGAAAGAGGTTCCAGGAGCTGGTAGCAATCCTGAGATTGTAGCTATGTTCAAAAAGGTTTTGGGGCGCGAATTGCCGGACTCAACAGCCTGGTGCGCGGTTGCAGTTGGATCTATTTTGATCGATTGCGGATATGCTTCTACCGCTAGTGCGTTGGCGAGGAGCTATCTGGACTATGGTGCAATCATTAGACCTCAAGATGCTGAGCCAGGTGATATTGTCATTTTCTGGAGAGATAAGCCTACTTCGTGGAAAGGCCATGTTGGAATCTTTGCGAGAAGAGCTCGCTGTGGAAAGATTCTCGTATATGGAGGCAATCAGGACAATGAATTTAAGCTGAAGGCATATTCAGAGGATCAACTCCTAGGTGTGAGAAGGCCAACAGCTTCAGATCGAATTAATAGACCGCTTCCTCCAGTGCAAGAGCCAGATGAGATCGATTATGAGGATTTGGACTTTAGCGACTTTCCACGTCCACTTTGGTATGGCCAAGATATCTTTGGAGATCTTGAGGCCAAGAAGCGCGAAATAATTAGTGAGCTCGTAAGCCTTGAGCCGAGTGATGTTAAAGAGTATTGCTCTACTTACTCTGGCATGAACTCGGTCGCCAGGATCGCATTCTGGGAGTTTTTCCTTTCATGCTTAGCTCAAGTTGAGAGCTCTTTAAATACTCACACGAAGTACACTGAAAGCTTTAATGACAGCCAAGGAAGGAGAGTTATCTCGAGAGGTCTTTTCCAGCTCTCTGTGGAGTCAGTGAATGGCTATGTGAAGTACGGAGCTCCTAAAGTCACAGCTGATGATCTTCATGATCCAATCATCAATTTGAGATGTGCCGTAGTAATTCTGTCGAGATGGATTTCAAAGGATCACGTTATCGCTGGAGATAGGCCATCAGATCATCGAGGTGGATCAAGATACTGGTCAACCCTGAGAAGAAATACAAAACACGATTTCATCATTAGTAAGTGCGAGGATGCATGGGGCTAGTGATTGGAATCGATAGAGCTCACGAAATCAAGAACTATCTGTCGTATGGATTCGATAGAGAGGAAGTTCTTTCCTGGTTTGATGAGTCTGTGAGTTCTAGCAATCGGGGGAGCGTCTTGCTCCCTCCCAATCGTCCTGATTGCTCCGATTACTTTAAGAGTAGTTTTAGTGAGTCGCATTGCAAAGATGCAAAACGCTTAACCGATTTCAGTCTCAAGGAGTTAGAGATGGCATCAAAAAAAGACCTTAAAAAGAAGATTGAAAAGCTCTCCTCCGGAGACCTTCAGGCGGAGAGTATTCTACATGGCATCCTCGAAGATTTTGTCGGCCCTGGTATTAAGGACTTTTTCGATTTTCTAGAAGAGATGGGTTACACCGGAAAATACCTCACTTGGTTTTATGAGACCAAGGCAAAAAACAATTCACTCACTTTTACAAAACTAATTGATGAGCAAAGGAAGGCAAAGCGCTTCTCTGATGAATTTAAGAGGATCTTCCCGAAACTTTCAGCTCTCGAAGGTAAGGAGAGTCTATCTGATGATGACATCGATATGCTCGAAAGACTTGGCATTGATTCTCTTTTTACTGGTCGTCTACGTCAACTTGAAGAAGAGCATGGAATTACTCAAAAAGAATTTTATGAGGCTATAGGTGGGAAGCAATCGACTGTGACTGATTGGTTCAATGGGACGAATCCAAGAAAGCTCTTTCATATTGTTAAGGCGATCCGGTGGCTCAGGGTTCGACTTAATAATCCGGAAATCGATCTTGAGTGGTTGATCGGTTGCACGAGCGACATCAATAAAACAGTTTCTGCTGTAATGGACGCAAAAGATAAGGAGAAAATCAAAAAACTCGAGTTTGATAATGCCATGTTGAAGGTACAGAACAAAGATCAGCAGGATCTTATAGAGCAGCTAAGAGGGAAGTAATTATGGTTAAGAAAAGCTGCTTCTTTGAATCGAATGAATGGAAATTGTTATCGACTCGCCTGCGCTGGCTATGTGCAAGAATTGGAAGGCGACAAGAGGCTGACGATATTGTCCAGCAATATGCTCTCGATTTAATGCGGGGGAAGTCGCAGTATCAACCACTCGATTATTGGCTTATCGATTACTCCAGAAAACGAAAGTGGACCTCGCGAAACAAAACAGCCCCAATTTTACAGGCACTCACAGAGAATGATCTCGGATTTGTCGAAGGGTCTGAATATAAAGAATTAGTAATCAGCTTTGCTGAAAAACTCAAGACGCCTGAAAGAGTGATGTTCTTACTGACTTGGCTACACGACTTCAATCAAGTTGAGGTGGGAGAGCTTTTCAATATTAGCGCATCAAGAGTCTCTCAAAGGCTTAGTAAGATTTATAGGGAGATAAGATGCAAGAACTAAGAACTATTCCGGATTGCAGATCCTACTTTGAGAAGAGAAAGCATTACTTTAGTGAGGAGGAAAAGAATGTGTTTATCAAGAAGTGTGAAGGCCTTAGGGATAACTGTTTTGATCCTAACTTTTATGACTCATTCCAGGATTTGATTGATGAGATTGAAGTCGTTCCAACTAAGCGCGGGCAGCCAAAAAAGATATCTAAGGCTACATCAACCAAAAAAGTATCTGAGACTCAATTACAAGGCTCAACATTGATTTCGATTGAAATATCAGACCTTCTTTCTGAGGGAGTTTTGAGATTGGTCCACAAAGAGCTGTTAAGACTCGCTATAGAGAAATGTAAGGGCAATAGAACTGAAACCGCTAAGTACCTAGGAGTGTCCATAAGGACGCTACGTAATTGGATAAATAAGGGAGTATGAAAATGAACAGAAAGGAAGCTGAAAAATTACTACAACAAGGGAAGAAAATCACCAATTTTGGATGGGAGCAAGGGGAGTTTATTCGAATGTCTGGTGGAGGTGTAATTATTGATGAGGAAGGTGGAGTGCAGGTTCCTCGTGACATCTGGAAAACCGATGATGGATGGGAAGAGTATGTTGAAGGGAAAGTTGAAGTTGCTAATGATGAGGAAGCAACTTTGAGCCTCGAAGAGGCGATGAAAATCATGGGGAAAGCACCTGGTCGGACTAGCTTGACTCCAGAACAGGTGAAGCAAATTAGAGCTCTTTCAAAATTTGGCTACACTCAAACAGACATAGCTAAAAAGTTCAAAGTAAGTCCTCCGGTAATCAATAAGGTCGTCGCGCGAAACCCGCCGTACGACTTAATTTAAGCAATCAATAGAGCGCCTTCGGGCGCTTAAATAAGGGAGTAAGAGTGAAAATGTTGAAATCTGAATTCTATATAGTCTTTAAAGCCAGAAAGAATAGTTGGGGATGGAGCTTGGCCAAAGGCGCTCCGAGGACCACCATTAAAAAGCCATCTCTGGGAGTCGATGAAGTTGCCATTAAAGCAGAGATCGAAATTCCCACTCATCATTTTGAAAGACCGATGCTGAAAGTAACAGGAGCTCTTCCTGATCTCCCGACGAAGGAGTCGAAAATTCAATTTGCCAAAGATTCAGCTGCACTGATTGAGCAATCTCTTGGCCTTAAAATCGTTGTTGAGAATTAGTCATGAATGAAAAAAAGCTTCTCACTAAAAATGAAATTGAATTGGCAGATGTTATAAGTGGAAAGGTCTTGATAACAGATTGTGTTGTGGAGGACTTTTATGAGTCAGTAAGCACTAGCTTTTTAAGCTATATAAAATTCAATGCTGAGCCAATGAGTCTTGAAGAGGTGTTAGATTGCTCTATGAGGGTGGTTTTAATTCCTCACCACGCAAAAATAGAAGAGCTCCTGTCAAAAGCTGAAGAGACTAAGACGCAAGCCGAACAAATAAAAGATCTTGAAGCTGAGAACGAGAGGCTTAAGAGTAAAATTAAAGAATGGGAGCTTGTCGATAAATTATGGGCACCACTTAGGGACTATATCCAAACTAACTCAATAGGTACCGCTGGCTTTCATTATGGAGACATTGCCATCGAGCGAATCAAAGAGTTGGAAGATGAGCTAAAAGAAGAAAGGGCTGTTGTAGATTTTTACGCCGATCGCAACACCTCTTGGGAATCTTATCGAATCATCCCGCAAGACAGAGAACAATTCTCACCTACTGAGTTAAGAGTCGGTGGCAGGCGTGCTCGCGAGAGGCAAAAACAGCGCAAAGGGGTGAGCGATGAAGATCTTACTTGATCTTGATGTCGATGCAATCGCCGAGGTTTTGGAAGCGCGTAAGATCGCAAAGGAGTTTACATATAGTGAAGTCGCAAAGAGAGCCGGAACCTCAAGTGTGACTATAAGAAGGTTGTGTGGAAAGGAAAGGGATGGAAGATGTGGCACTTTGCAGAGCACTCTTCAGGTGGTGGTCATCCAGGGGTTCAAGATGAGCTGGCATCATTTCATTGCTAGGGTTTTGCTCGCGCAGAAAGTTGAGTCTCTCCTCAAGCCGTCCCATGTAAAGAATCGAGGCGCAAATGCATCACGCACAAAAGTTCTACATTAATAATTTTGAGCGAGTTAGGGAGTGTGGAAAGTGCAATAAGGTAAAGTCCTTTGATTGTTTCTATTTGAAACAAGGTAAACCAGGGACTGATTGTAAAGAATGTCACTCAAAGTACGTTTTTAAAAGATATTTGGAGCAAAAAATAAGTCGATATCCAGAGAGGTATCTTGAGTGCTCGGATGAAGATTGTGGACGCATCTGGAGTCGCTTCTCCGGTGGCACGAGGCCATCAAGTGGAGTTAGGCGAGAGATCCTAACGTGCCCATCCTGTGGAAGTGCTTGTGACATTTAGAGAGCTACTCGATTTGAAATTAAAGAAATACAGCGTATTCAAAACGGAGTTTGAAGGCGATGAAGAGTTTAAGCTATTTGGACTTGAAGGTTAGGTTTGAAGTTGAGGGGCGAAAGATGAGCTTGGAGTCACTAGGAAGGATGCTGGATGATTGTCGTAGGTTGAGGTCTAGCACTTCACATGTAGATGAAAGCAGAGACCTTTCTGAGCTTATTGATGAGATCGAAATCGAAGTGGCCGAGAGGAATATCGAAGCGGCAAACGAGAGAGAGCAACGGGATATTTTTGGCCGCTATGTTGAATTTATTAAGCCTACTGATGATCTCATTCTAACTGTCTCTAACTTCAAGTCAGGATCTTTATTGAGAGAGGTTGAAAGAGAGCTCATATCCCAATGCTTAAATCATTTTGATTGGGACAGATCTCAGGCGGCGAGAACACTTGGAATTACGGAAAATTCATTGAGAAGAAAGTTGGAGCAATATTATGAATCAGGTGAGCTGTTGAGGAATTATGAGATATCAAGATTATGTTGATCACGCTAGGAAGTTACTAAGCCAGATCGAGAGCCATCAAGCACAGATTGCCGAGATTGCGCTCAAGGTGTGTGAGATCAGGCATGGTGGACCAAGCGAAGGCGTGTACACCTTATCTCGGTTTGCTGATGATATTGGTCTTGAGCGGAGAACACTTAGTAATTGGGTAGCTCTGTACAGGGATATCATATTGAAGGCTGGCATAAAGAAGCCAACTCCTGAAGAGTGGGCAGCTGCTAGAATTACTGGCCGCATCTTAAAGAATGAAGCTACTGTCGCGAATAAGAGAGATGGCCAAGCTAAGTCAAAGGGAGCAAGGGCGTCGGATCAGGAGATCTTAAAGCTCTTTGAGAAAGTCCAAGGAGATGAGCGGAAAAATCTTATACGTTTTGAAAGGCTCTATACAGCTGCCAAGAATAATAACCATCTCATCGAGACCATTGATCTCAACCTATTTGAGAAAGAGAGAATCATCTCTGTTAAGTCATATTTAGAAGAGTCATTAAATCTTTTAAACTCCCATCTTTTCAAGAGGGAAAGGCGCAGCATAAGTGCGAGGACTTAATGCAAATAGATCGGCTTACCGTTTGCTTTGTCTCTACTTAATGCCCCAATGGTTTAATGTCAGTATGGGACTATCTTCATTAAAAAAAGCGCCTACAGAAGGCCAGATTCAGTCATCAGTCTACCAGTACCTGGAGAACCTAGGCTTCTTCTGTTGGGTAAATAAGACAGTTGGGATCTTTGATCCTGTTAAAAAGATTTATCGCAAGCCAAAGCAAGAGGGTTCGGCGAAGGGGTCTCCTGATATTCTTGGCGTAGGTCTGAATGGTCGATCTCTAGGCATCGAGGTTAAGGATGAGAAGGAATACGCCTATATCATGAGGCACTATGAGATGCTTCGAGATCATGTCCATTCTTGTAAGAAGAAGATTCATTACCAGGAGCAGATCCTCTTTATTGAGAGACTCAGAAGGGAAGGAGGTGTCGCTTTCTTTACCGATGGGATCGAGACAACAAGAAGAGAATTGAGAGCAGCTGGGATGATTAATGCGAAATAAAAAGCCTCTATCATTCAACATTAAGCGAGAGTCAAAGGGTCTTAAGTTTAGACATAAAAGGAAGCTGGATTGGGTAGATGATCTCTATCGTAGTGCGGAGTGGAAGCGCTATAGGAAGGATTATTTGGCCCTAAATTCCTTCTGCTCAACCCCTGGATGTGATCAAAAAGCGACGGTAATTGATCATAAAAAGAGCGTTAAAAGAGGCTCTACAGTGGCCGAGATAATGAGGCTCTTTTGGGATAGAACCAACCATGATCCTAAGTGTCGCTCCTGTCACAACAGAAAGACTGCTCTGGTCGATGGAGGCTTCGGTCGTGAACGTGTTTAATATCAACCACTTAGCTAGAACGATGTCTAGGGTACCCTACGCACCACCCTGGGGGGGGCATCCTTTAAAAACAGGCACATACCCCTCTGTCGTTCGCCAGTCACTTTTTTGCGCGTCCAAAATTGGAGTTTTTTATAAGGGCCGGATATTCTCCGGAATTCATTCAAAGTTGAGTGTCGTGGTCGGTGGGGTTGCACAGTGACGAAAGGTCGAAAGCCACTTCCGCAATCAGTGAAGGATGCCCAAGGAACAAGTAAGGCATGTAGAGTCAATGATGAGAAGCCAGAGTCCGGAGAGATTCAGCGAACTCCACCAAGGCATCTCTCGAAAGACGCCAAAGCTATTTGGAGAAGTCTTGTAGATAAGATGACTGAAAAGGGTCTTCTTCAAAAATCTGACTCCCACTCTCTCTCGATGTACTGCTCGCTCTACGCTCAATGGGTAGAGGCAACAAATAGAGTTCAATCTCAAGGGATGCTTCTTATAGACATCGATGGAGGACTAAAAAAGAATCCGCATTTCCAAATTCAAATTGAGTTGTCAAAACAACTCAAACCATTCTTTTCAGAGTTTGGCCTTACGCCATCATCAAGAGAAAAAGTGCGCGTGAAAAAAGAGGAAGGAGTTGAAGGTGATGATTCAGGTTTCTCTGAATTCGAGTAATTCATGCAACCGGAGCTCGAAAAACTCAAAAAGAACTTTCCAAATTTTTGCGACGGCCATCAGTACGCTTTAGATGTTTTATCGGGAGAAGAGATCGCTGGCGAGTATGTAAGGCTCGCGTGCAAAAGATACCTGGATGACTATGATCGAACTGATATTTATATGGACTTCTCTCAAGCTGAGAGAGTTGTTAATTACTGTGAAGTGTTTCCACATATAAAAGGTGAACTTGCTGGCCAGGCGATTCGATTCGAGGCTTGGCAAAAATTTATTGTCATCAATATCTTTGGCTGGTTAAAGACAGTTTCTGGCAAAAGAAGATTTGATCACGCATATAATGAAATCGCTAGGAAAAATGGTAAATCAACTTTTGCGTGTCCAATTGCGATTTATATGACAGTTGGTGACAGAGAAGGTGGGGCAGAAGTGTATGCAGCTGCAACTACTGAAGACCAGGCACGGATTGTTTTCGATACAGCGAAAGCGATGGCCAGGAGAGTAAAGAGATTTTTAAAAGCTACTAATGCAAAACTTCTTGCGAATGCAATTTTTCATCCGAGAAGTTTCTCCTATTTCAAGCCTGTTCACTCTAAATCCGAAAGTCAGGACGGTTACAATACTCACTGTGCAGTGATTGATGAGCTCCATGCTCATAAAGATCGCGGTCTCTATGATGTTATCGAAACTTCCATTGGTGCAAGAACTCAGCCTCTAATATTAATCATCACAACAGCAGGATTTAATACTACGGGCATTTGTTTTGAATTGAGAGATTACGCAATTAAGGTTCTTGAAGGTGTTTTCTCTGGTGACAACTGGTTCATTTTTATCTGTACGATCGACAAAGATGACGATTGGAACGATGAAAGGAATTGGTATAAAGCCAACCCTAGTCTAGGAAAGACTCTGAGTATTGATTATCTCAGAAATATGTACAATAAGGCGATTGCAACTCCAGCTTCTCGAAATAATTTTAAAACGAAGCATTTGAATGTGTGGACAGCAGCTGGAACTCAGTACTTTTCTGTGAAGCACTGGAAAAATCGCTGTATCCAGGAAGATATCGATCTCCAAGCATTGAGAGGTGGGACACTTTACCTGGCTGTCGATATGGCCACTCGAGACGACATTGCCGCCCTTGTGGCCGGTATTGATACAGGTGATGCATTATACCTATTTCCAAAATTCTATCTTCCGGAAAGTGCCGTAGAGGGGTCTAGTAATTCTCAGTACGCAGGATGGGTTGAGGAGGGCTATATTAACTCAATTCCAGGAGAGGTTATTGATCAAGATATCATTAAGAATGATGCTCTCGAGTTGATTCGAGAATTCTCCTTGGCCGGATTTGCTTATGATCCTTGGCAGGCAAGCAAGTTTGCTAACGAGCTTTCAAATGAAGGCATTGAAATGTTCGAATATCGGCAAAATGTTGCGAACCTCTCTGAGCCAACAAAAGAGCTCGGTGCCTTAATAAAAACAGGTGGGGTTCGGCATGATGGGAATCCAGTTCTTACCTGGATGATTTCAAATGTGATTACTCAAGAGGACAATAAGGGAAACATATTTCCTAAGAAAGCAAAGTCCGAAAATAAGATTGATGGAGCGCTGGGAGCGATTATGATTGTAGGACTTCGCATGAACAGTGATGGCCCATCTGTCTATGAAACAAGAGGCATCATTACTGTTTGATATCTAAATCGGAATCCCGTTAATACAGCAGTTTGGTTTGAGACATCTTGTAACCTCAAGGGAAAAGAGGTTCTGATGCCAATCAAATTTTTTGCACGCGAAAACAAAACTGTTGAAATCCTAATCTATGAACAAATTGGAAAAGACTTTTGGGGAGAGGGCGTAACGGCAGTCTCATTTCAACAGCAGTTAAACCAACATCGCGATGCAGAGACACTCGATATTCGTGTCAACTCACCTGGAGGAAGCGTTTTTGAGGGTGTTACAATTTATAACCTCCTTAAAGCTCACAGCGCTCAGAAGAATGTCTATGTTGATGGCATTGCTGCATCGATCGCAAGCACTATTGCAATGGCCGGAGATAAGATCATCATGGGGGAAGGAACCTTCTTTATGGTCCACGAGCCCTGGACCTTTGTGGGAGGGAATCGCTTTGATTTTCTTCAAGCCGCGTCGCGATTAGAAACAATCTCTAATGAAATGGCAGCCATTTATGAAAGACGAACAGGCTTAGAGCTGTCGAAAATTCTAGAAATCATGAAGGCTGAGACTTATTTAAACACTGAAGAGTCTCTCGAGTTGGGATTTGCAGATGAGATCAGTGGTGAACCTCTTGCCCTTTCAGCTTCAGCCTTTGACCTTCCTTGGATGAAGAAGGCTCCAGATGCGGTTAAGGGACTTTCCTCTCTTAAGGCGCAAAACGATGATCCGGTTTTGACGCCTCCTGGAGAAGACTCCGAATTAAAGTTAAGGAGCAAGGCTATTGCCGATAAAGCTCGATCAATTACCAATAACTATCTTCAGCTCAAGGCTGAATATCTCACGAAGGAGTAGATAATGCTTAAGCTTCTAATGAAAAAACTCAAGGCTAATGTTGATGCCATGAATGTTATTATGAACCTCGCCACTAAAGAGGAGCGTGAACTCTCTGAAGATGAGATGAAAGAGGTTGAAGATTACCAAGCTAAAATTGAGAAGCTTAAGGCTCAGATTGAAGCAGCAAAAGCCCAAGAAGCGAATCTTGCCCTTTTGAATGAGTCAGCTGGTACAAGTGCGGCTGACGATGATGGTCAATACAACGGTGGGGTTGCTCCTGCTGTTAATCGCAAGATTGGGACCGGAGGCTTTAAAAGCTTTGGAGAGTTTTTAGGTGCCGTTGCGAAGGCTGGAAGCAAAACTAATCCGATTATCGATGATCGCCTTAGAGCTCAGTCAGGTGTTAATACACAGACTGGAACTGATGGAGGTCACGCCGTTCCAACTGACTTTAGGCAGGAAATTACACGGAAAGTTGTTGAGGAGGAGTCAATTCTTCCACATTTCAATCCAATTTATTCTGAGGTTGGCACTTACTCAAGACTTGTTGACCAGAACGATCCTTCTAATCCATATGGAGTAAAAGCACATTGGGTTGAAGAAGGTGAAACATTGGTAGGCACAAAACCAGTACTCGACATGTTCACCAATAGAGCACCGAAGCTTGCTGCCCTTATCCCTATGACAAATGAGTCGCTTAAAGATGCGACGCTAATGTCGAGCATTGTTATGAGAGCAGCACCCGCTGCAATGGGATACAAAATTAACGATGCCCTTGTCAACGGAAACGGGATTGGTAAACCAAAGGGGATCATGAATCTTGACCACCTACACACCATTGCAAAAGAAGCTGGTCAAGCCAACGGCACAATCGTTTTCAAAAACGTACTTAAGATGCTCGAGTCGATTCCTGGAAGCGTGCGAAGCAAAGCCATTTGGTTTTCCGGCTTGAATACTTTGAGTCAACTCATGTCCCTTAAAGACGATAACGGCAATGCTGTGTTCATCCAGGGCGGCTCACTGGCCAATAGACCTCACGACGTACTTTTGGGGCTTCCCAAGTATGAGTTGGAATATTGCGCCCCTCTTGGCCAACTTGGTGACTTGGTACTCCTTAATCCAGGTGCATATGAGGTAATCCTCGAAGGAACTGGCATCAAGTCAGACTTCTCAACACACATTTACTTCGATGAGGATAAGAGCGCCTTTAGATTCACATTTAAAGTGGGTGGGAATTGTCCATTTAAGAATGTGATTACTCGCAAAGGGACAATTACTCAGTCGAATATGGTTACACTCGCAGCACGCTAGTTGCTTGAATGGATGGGGTTTCCCCATCCATTATTTTGTTTTAAATGGCACATTTGAATTCATTCCAACCAGGGAGACAATATGAACCTTATTTCTGAATCAATCAATCCGAAGGCGCTGTTCCGTCCTGGAACACTAGCCGCTGGAATTAGTAGCGATAGAGTTAAAGTGGGAGGCTTGCTTTCCCTTGGGCTTCTAATCTCTGTCGCTCCAGGTGCAATAACCGATGCCAACTGCAATGTAACGCTCAAGCAGTATGATCTTGCTACTCTTGGTAATTCAGCCGCGCTCAAAATCTTCCGCTACCTTCACAAAAAAGCGGATCAAGAAGTTTATACTTTGGTCGAGAGTGAAGAAGGTCTTGATTCGGTTGATCTGAAAGCACTTTTCACAGCCGCTGGTGGTGAGATCATTATTGATGTTAAACCAGGATCTCTCGATCATGAGACTTACAGCTTTGTTGGTTGTGACATCTCTAAAACGACAGCAGGTGTGTACGCTTCGGTTTTTGCACTTGCAAAGTCAAGTCATGAGCCAAGCTACGATCTCGCAATTTAATTTATAGAGAACAGAATGAGCATATTGAAGTCGTTTGCCAGAAAGTTTTTTTCTAAAATGGATGAGAATAGTCCATATGGATGGGTTTCACTCTCTGGCGGCGGCTTCATTTCTGATGAGCAGGCTCTAACGATATCATCTGTATGGAGAGCCGTTAGCTATGTGAGCTCAACAATTGGATGCATGGGCGCCAATGTTGTTGTTAAAGACGGTGAAGTGATTTCGAAAACCCTTCCTGAAGATCGCATATCAAAACTTTTTGATATATCACCTAATCCCTTGATGACTGCTCAGACCTTCAAGGAGTTGATCCCTGCGTATGCCATGATTAAAGGCAACTTCTATGCAGAAATTGAATTCAATCGAATAGGTGAAGTTATTGCCCTTTGGCCACTTCGCCCTGAGCTAGTAGAGCCTATCGTCTCTAACAAAAGATTGTTCTATAAAGTCATTCATTCAGGTGAGAATGGGGAGCATGTCTACTTACCCTCCTGGAAAATGTTTCATGTGAAAGGCTTAGGGAATGGAATCGTAGGTTCTTCTGTAATCTCGATGGCCAGAAGGACTCTCTCAATTACAATTTCCGCCGAGCAGTTTGAAGAAGACTTTTATGCAAATAAAGCGCTACCAAGTGGTGTGCTCGAGGTACCAAATAGCTTTTCTGATAAAGCAAAAAGTAATCTTAAAGAGAGCTGGATCGCAACTCACGGGGGAAGAAAGACTGGAGGAGTCGCGGTCCTGGAGCAAGGGGCTAAATATAACTCTATAAAGATGCCCTTTTCCGATATGCAATTCTTAGAAAGTCGAAAACACTCAATTTCTGAAATAGCACGTTGGTTTAGCGTACCGCCAGCAAAGCTTTATGACAGGCAGAACATTAAGAACGACAATGCCGAGAATGAAAACATCTACTCAATGTCAGATGCTATCATGCCCTGGGTAAAGAGAATTGAAAGTGAAGCGAACCTTAAACTATTAAATAAAAAAGAAGGCGGTAGGAGCCTTGATATCCAAGAGAAGGATCTCATTCGATATGCAGATCTTAAATCTCGAGGTGAGTTTTATCGGTCGATGATCAAGTCGTGTGTTATGAAGCCAAACCATGCCCGTGCAATGGAAGGTTGGGCACGGCATGAAGATGGAGATACGTTCTTTATTGAGGCAAATAACCTAGTCCCAATTAAGAAAATTGACCAATATTTGGGAGCGAAAGATGCTAGTAACTCTAAGTAGCATAAAAGAGTATCTGTCTATCGCGTCTGAAGATCACGATACATTTTTGAACTCGCAAATTACAATTATTTCGAAGGCCGTCGAGAGTTATTGCAATCGAAAAATTGCCTCAACTCAATATGAAAAGACCATCACGAAAAGTGATTGGGTCACTAGAGCTCGCGAGTATATCCATCTTCCTGAAGGACCAGTGATTTCAATTGATGAGATCCTCGAATGTGAGTCACCTTTACTTGATAGTGAATACGAACTTATCGATTCGAAAATCTACAGGAAGGAAGGAAGCTATCGAAGATCCTGGGGATCTGAGGTCGTGGTAACTTACACGGCCGGATACGCGGTAATTCCTGAAGATATTCAGTACATTGTGAAGGATCTAGTCGCCCAGTCTTATGATCGAAAGATCGATGGGGGGAGAGGAGAGCTTGTTGAATCTGATGAGCATAAGAAAATAGTTATCCCAGGGGTTTTGACAACTGAAAAGGCCCCTCGTAGCTCTTATGCACCAGTTGAAAAGGGAGGGGAAGCTCTCTTGCTTGGTTCTTATGTTTACCTACTTGATCAATATGCGATCCCTGTGAGGACAGTATGAGTCAGCTCTCGAGAGAGCTGCTGCGTGCATACAAAAGCAGCTTTAGAATCGCTTCGAGAGAAGCAGTGGTTAAAAGGCTTGATGGTGAGACAGTGACCCAGATGACCGTTGATGTGGCCACGTTTCGTCATGGTAGACAGGATCAAGTTGTTGGTGAGGTGGTAGAGATTCAGTCTTCTTTAATTATTCTACACAGTGAGCTCATTGAAAAAGAGTTTCCACTCCCAATTGAGAGATCCGATCAAATTGTTGATAGAGGTGTAACGAAAACGGTTGATCGAGTAGAGAATCTCGAATTTGGAGAAACAATTTTTGCCTATCGCGTTTGGGTGAATGAGTAATGGCAATATCTCATAGTATTAATTACGACCTGAAGGATATTAACAAAACTGAGATTGATAATCTCAAAAAGTATCATATTCGAACTGCAAAAGAATCTCTCTGGAAGGCCCAAGCTGAAAAGGTTTTTTTGGATGATAATCCACGCCAGAGAGTCGATAACGTGTGGGATCGAGAGCTTCAGAATGTGCGCTTTATCGGCAAAATTGAGTTCTATGAGAGGGTGTCTGACATTAAAGCCGCTATTCTTCAGATTTTTGATTTATTGATTGAAAGATCGAGAGTTGGCTCACTTCCTAATCGATACGCCATTAAATACAAGGAAAGGCATGTAATTCAAATTAATGGCAAGGCGATAGGATCTCCGGATGAGCTCGATCAATTCAAGTTTGGAGATGTCGTTCAAATCGTTAACCTTGCACCATATGCCAGGCGCTTAGAGCTCATGGGTGTCACATCTCGCAATAACAGCGCTAATAAGGCCCGTAACAAGACGACAAGAAAAGGAAAGGATTCAAAGGGAAGAAGCGTTATCCTTTCACGTCCAAATGGCACCTATAATGTCGTCTACCGATTGGCCAGATCTCGATTCAAGCAAATTGGGGCGATTAAGTTTGAGTTTCTTCCGATGTCAGCTATTGGATTTTCCTTTAAAGGGGATGGCCGTAGCTATCTTTATCCTTCAATTAAAATCATTCCTTCAGACGCAGGGGCAGTACAGTGAGCTCACTTGAAACCAGAAGCGCGCTAACCACATTCTTAGCTACCAGCTATAGCGGAGTTCCGTTCCATGATGCCGATGGTGATGTCACTGATGATAGCCTTGAGGGAGTAGATCAAGGCGTTCTACTTCAGTTTATTGGCAATG
This sequence comes from Bacteriovoracaceae bacterium, assembly GCA_048264885.1. GTDB lineage: Bacteria > Bdellovibrionota > Bacteriovoracia > Bacteriovoracales > Bacteriovoracaceae > JBLWXV01. The sequence continues at coordinate 1,039,492 of JBLXCO010000001.1, read as the reverse complement.
CGAATGAGTCAAGAGGCATGGGGGGGAATTGCTTTAGAGAGCTGGGGGCTGTTAGCTTCCATTTTTTTGCAAGAGCAAATAAAGACCCAAGTGTACCGAGGGATGCCATACTTGAGATGGCCAAAGAGGTCACTAGGATCTTGATGAATAAAAGAGTCGGAAGCGTTGTGTTTGAAGAAATGTCACCTCCAAACTTTTCAGTCGGAGCTGCAATCGAGTTCAAGAAAGGTTTTATAGGAGCCGTTTCAACAATCACATACTACCGAGACTTTAATAACATTTGAGGTAAAAATGGCCACATCATCATCTAATCGAGTTCGCTTATCACTTATTGAAGAAACAGTTTATGGTGAAACTCCAGCGGCGGGTGATTTTGATCAGCTAAGTTTCACAAGTGAAGGACTTTCAGGAACACCTCAAACAACTGAGTCACAGCTTATTCGTACTGATCGAATGAGTTCTGGCCAAGTCAACGTAGGACTTGAATCCGGCGGTGACATTGCCGGTGAAATTAGGAAAGATCCTCTTTTCGAAAAATTACTCGAGAGTGCGATGCTTAACTCTTGGGCAGCAGCTCTAACCATGAATGCTGAATATACCGTAGTTAAAGCGACTAAGAAAATATCTCGAGACGCCGGCAGTTTTATCACCGATGGGGTCAAGGTCGGGGATCTGCTACGCTTCGGTGAGGATTTTGCCAATGTTGGTACTGTTAAAGTTAAGGCTGTTACTGCTTTGGAGATCGATGTTGAAGGAAACTTGGTTGATGAGGCTGCTGTCACAGCTGACTTGATCCGTCCTGAATATCTGGACATTGGTGCCACGAAAAAATCGTTCTCAGTTGAAAAGGCTTTCCTGGATTTGACTAACAAGGCGATTATTTATCCAGGTGCCCTTGTGAATGCACTAAATATCAACTGTACCTTTCAGCAAATCGCCACTTGGTCTGTGAGTCTGTTGTCGAATGGATATAATCCAGTTGAGCAAGCAGCTGACTTCATTACCAATGGAAGAACTATCAATGCTCCAGTGAGTAAGGACTCAATGAATAGCTCTGTTGACCTCTCGCTTCTTCTACTTGATGGTGTGATCGCACCTTTCTGTCTTAGAAGTATCGTGATTTCACTCAGCAATAATGCAACTCCGGTAAACTGCATTGGTAGACTTGCACCAAAAGAATATAACGCAGGAGAAGCCGGTATTAGTGTCACGAAAGAGGCTTATCTCGAGGACTCAAACTGGTCTTTGCTTAAGTCAAAGCTCGAGCAATCAACCCTCTCAATCGATCATGTGATTGAGAACGACGGTGAGGGCTACGCCTTCAGTATCCCAGCAGCTCAAGTCTCATTCCCTGATCCTTCAGCTGGTGGAAAGAATCAAGATCTACTTATCAATATGTCAGGGACTGCGAAGGTCGGGGCTACTGGCCAATCAGCTCTACGAATCTACAGATTTTAATAAGAGGAAACAATGAACCTTTATCAAAAGTTTGAGACAAATAAGAACCTTGAAGTTGAAGGAGCATGGCTTTCATTGTCGGAAGAGACTGGATTCCTAGTTGCCAGGGCCGGTGGTTCAAATCGAAAGCATGCTGAGTTGATGGCGGCCAAAACTAAGCCATATAGACATCAAATTCAAAACGACTCGCTTCCTGATTCGAAATATAAAAAGATTGTAATTGAGTCATTTGTAGATGCGTGCTTGAAGGATTGGCGTGGGGTCTCAGATAAGGAGGGAAAACCTCTTTTATTTACTAGAGAGAATGCCATTAAACTCTTTACTGACCTGCCAGATCTTTTCTCGACTCTCTATAACTATGCAAGTGAGGCTTCAACCTTTCGTGAGCAGCAAGTAGAAGAATTGGGAAACTCATCTTCCGATACGTCAGAAATTTAAGTAAGAGATCAAAGGCTCCTGACTTCTTTGAGCACCTAGAAAATACTGGGAAGCTCAAAGAAGAGGATCAAATCCAAAACATTATTGAAGAGCTCGCTGAGAATGACTTCTATTTAAAGGCATTTATAGAGCTCTCCAGTACACGGATTTCCGGTTTTGGTCCTTCCCCAATATCAATCCTAAATATCATTGAGTATGCACGCATTTTCCAATTAAGCGATTGGGAGTTCTTGGTTGATGTGATCATGTACGCTGATCGATTGTTATTAGCGGAAGAGGGTGGCAATACCGATGGCTCAGGGACAAGTCAGAGTAATTCAAATCAAGGTAGTCAGTGACTCTGATAAGGTCTTTCGCAAGATCAAGAGCTCTGTTGATCAAACTGCCAAATCAATTAATGGCATGTCCAATAGCCTGGATATCTTTAAGCGGATCTATTTCGCAGTCATTGCCGGTAGAGGTGTCTCCTACCTGAAGGAGCTCGCAGATGGTTGGCAGCTTAATAGAGATAGAATTAAGAATTTTACTGGATCTGCTGAAGCAGCGCTGAAAGTGCAAAATGATCTCTATCAAGTTGCGCAAAGAAACCGCACTGACATAGACTCTCTCGGAGAATCTTTTAATAGATTGGGATTCGCAACGAAGGATCTCAAACTCAATTCTAAAGAGCTCGTTAATGTGTTGGATCTTCTCGACCTGACTTTCAAAGTCTCAGGGTCAAATGCCCAGGAGCAGGCAAATTCAATGATTCAGCTTGCCCAAGGTCTTGGCGCAGGAGCGCTCAGAGGCGATGAGTTTAGGTCCGTCGCTGAGCAAAACGTAGTTCTTCTTGGGCTACTAAGTAAAGAGCTCGGTGTTTCAAATGGAAGACTAAAGGATATGGCAGCTGAAGGGAAAATCACTTCCGACGTCGTTCTTAAAGCCCTTGTAAACAACGCCGATGATCTTAGAAGGCAGTTTGAAAATATCAATCCTACACTTGAGCAGACTGGAGTAACACTTCGGAATTTTGTTGGAAAGTCACTGGATGCTATCAATAGGCAATTTGGCATTACTGCAACAATTTCGACAGTCGCAGGAGCTGCTCTTGCTTTTGTGGGAGAAAATGCAGAAGAAGTGGGAATGGTCATCAAGGGCATTGCTTTCTCGCTTCTCCCCGCTCTAACTTTGGGCATAGTCAATGCAACCATTGCCATGAAGGGCTTTACCGCATCTAATCCAATTCTTCTTGCAGTATCGGTCACTCTTGGTGTTGTAGCTGCTTATTGGGAAGACATCTATAGATGGCTTCAATTGGCCAGTAATACTCTCGATAGCTGGCTTATTAAGTTTCGGAAGTGGACAAATTCTTGGGGGGGGAAAGGCTTCACTCCGGATAAAGAGGCTATTAAGCGCGATGAGAAGACTTTGGCAGATATCGCCAAGAAACGAGAAAATCTTCTTAAAAAATTTGCTGATGAGGATAAAGCCAACCAGGCCAAAATGACTGGCTTTTCCATGAATTCTGATGATGTGGATTCCTTTTATAAGAAGATTGATGAAGCTCAAAAGAAGATGGCTCTTGGTAAAAAAAATAAGTTCAAGTTTTTGAACTTGAGCGACTCAATTAATGATCTAGACGAGTACAAGCGCAAGCTTAAAGAGCTCGAGCTCGTCGAAATAAAAGATCAATTTAAAGATGGAAAGATTCATTTGATCGAGTACACCGATAAACTCAAAGATTTGGAGTACAAGTATAGAGAGCTAGAGTCCTCTCAGAATCAAGCCCTCATGGGGATGAGGCGAGGTCTAGACGAATATGCTAAATCTGCTCGAGATATGGGAGAGAATTTCAAGAATTTTATTTCTGGTACTTTTTCAAGCCTCGAGGATCAGCTTGTTCAATTTGTAACCAAAGGAAAGTTTGAATTTAAACAATTTGCAGATGCTGTGATAGCTGATCTTGCTAGAATTGCTGTAAGACAAAGCATCACGGCACCTCTTGCAGCCGGCCTTTCCAGTTTCTTTGCTCCCTCCGGAGCTCCTGCTGCTTCTAGCGGACCAGCTGGTGCAAGCCCAAGCATTAGCGGCGACGTCATGCTTAATGCGAAAGGGAATGTCTTTAATTCTGGACGTGTTCAAGCCTTTGCCTCCGGAGGTGTAGTCAATTCTCCAACTTACTTTCCTATGAAGAATGGTCTCGGACTCATGGGGGAAGCTGGCCCTGAAGCGATCATGCCCTTAACTAGGGGGGCTGATGGCAAGCTTGGAGTCAAGGCTTCCGGAGGGAGTTCAAAAGTGACTGTCAATGTGATCAATCAATCTGGAGGGCAGGTTGAAACAAAGGAACGCGAAGGAGCTAATGGAGAACGAGAAATAGAAGTTCTTATTCTAGGCACAGTTGAGCGTGGTATCACTAGCGGAAGGCTTGATAAATCAATGTCTAGCACTTATGGAGTGCGTAGGAAGGGTGGGCTCTAATGGCCGAATTTTTTCCAGCGACTATCGATCAAGAGGTCGAAAGGGGGACTTGGAGGCAAGCCCCTATTAGTAATGTAATACAGAGTCAGAGTGAGTTTGGGCCACCAAAAAGAAGAGCTCGCTTTACTAAGCAGCTGCATAAGGTCTCAGGTTCTATGGTGATGACTGTTGATCAATTTGAGACTTTTGAGACATGGTTTAAGACTACCCTAGGGTTTGGTGTGAAGACTTTTCTTTTTAGACATCCTCATCGAGGAGTTGATCAAATTTATTCTTTCGATGCAGATAGCCCCTATAGTGATGTTCCCTTCGGTCACAATGTAGTCAGGGTAACTTTTAATTGGAGGGAGGAACTCTTGTGAGAAATTTTAGTCAAGGCGCTCTTGCCGAGCTCTTTGCGCAAAATAGTGCAGATCCATTTCTAATGCTACTTACAGTTACTCATTCTCAATGGGCAACAAAGAGATTCGTAAACAATAACGAAGAAATTATTAGCCGTGGACTTGTTTTCACTCCTCTCATTTTTGATCTGGTCTTGCCGGTCGATGATGGAGAGACCATCCCAACTATGAAGCTTGTTATTGATAATGTTGGTTTAACATTAATGAGTGAGCTACGAAAGATTGAGACAGCTCCAGATGTGAAGCTTGAGGTTGTATTTGGTTCTGATAGAGATAGGGTTGAAATGGAAGTTACTGATCTAAAACTGAATAATGTTAAGTATGACAAGATGCAGATTACTGGTGTTTTGAGTTTTGATGACTTCCTAAATACCGCAATTCCAAGTGCGCGGTACACACCCAAGGACTTTCCTGGGATGTTTTAAAAATGTCATTGGGCAAGTATATTGGAATCCCTTATCTGCTTAATGGGAGAAATATAAGGGAAGGCTTAGATTGTTATGGCCTGATCGTCTTGCTCTATAGAGATCTCTTTGGCTTGGTAATTCCTGATTTTGTAAGTTCTTTTTCATGCACAAAAGATCCTCAAATTTCGAGAAAGATGCGATCCGACTCGCTTAAGTGGAATCCCGTTTGTTTTAGTGAAAGACGATTTGGCGATGCTATTCTTTTTAATATTGCTGGCAACCCTCTGCACGTAGGGTTCATTGTAGATAGCTCCACAATGATTCATTCTCTGGAGGGCCATAACAGTGCAATCGAGGCCTATGATTCAATCCGGTGGAAATCTCGCATTGAAGGAATATACAGATGGCATCCTGGTAGATGTATTTCCGCACCCACTTTCTGAAAGAGACTCCTTTCAATTTAGAGTTTTTGGGGGATCTCTTCTCGACATCGTAGAGAGATCAAATCTTCCGCGAGAATATTACCCCTTTCTTGCTGTGATCCATGAGGGATCTCGTATCTATCGAAAGGATTGGAAGTTTTATACCCCTAAGAAAGGACAAGTTAGGATCTACGTGACTCCAGGAGGAAGCGGAGGATTTCTAAGAACAGTTGCTCAGATAGCTGTGATCGCCGGAACCTTAGTCGCAAGTGCATATCTTGGTCCTTTTGCTGCAATTGGCGTCAGCTTAATAGGTAATTTACTTGTAAATTCGATTTTTCCTCCTCCACAGCCTGGACTCCTTGGCCAGGGAGTTTCTTCTGGTCCACTTGAGTCGCCAACGTATGCAATTTCTGGCCAATCGAATCAAAAGAGACCTTATGAAGTTGTCCCCCGAGTTTATGGAAAGCATAAAATCTTTCCAAATGTAGTAGCTAATCCCTACACTCAGCTCTTGGGTAATAAGCAATATCTCTACGCTGTTTATGACCTAGGATATGGGCCACTTGAAATTAATGATATCCGAATTGGCGAAACCTCACTTACTTATTTTGAAGGCGTTGATTATCGCATTGTTGAGGATGGTGATTTTAGAGTTTACACAAGAGATGTTGATAATCAGTCTTTTAGTGTTGCTCTTGAGAATGTGGGTGATGAAGCGATTAGAACGACTCGAGATGGGACTCAAGAGTTTACCATTGATTTAGTTTTTCCCCAAGGATTACAGGGTTTAAATAATGATGGTAGCACTGTAACAGATGAGGTCGGTTTTGATTTAGATTATCGAGTTGAAGGAGAGTCTACTTGGAACAGAATTTCAATTAACTCTCAAAATGTTAAGCTCAATAATGCCTCCCTACCTACCGGCTGGACACGAAGCTCCAGACTCTTTGTCGAGCCACTTGATTATTATAATATTCGTGAGAGAACACAGAATTATTATGTATATACGTTGGGTTTGAAGAAGGGCACTACTCAGCTTGCTTTTTTCCAGCAATACCCTTCAGTTAACTGGACTCTAAACATTGGGCCAGATAAATACAAAGTCAAAAGTGTTGCAACTAGCTTGCCTAATGGAGACTACGGAACCGGTGATTATTTCTTTATAACGCTTGATCGGCCACTTGATCGCGATTATGTGTTTAACTCATACTATAAGACTGTCAACTTTATCGGCGCTGGATTGAATTTTTCATTGATTAGAGATGTAACAGCATTTCAACCAAATGACCGCATAATCATCTCTAAAAATACGAGCAATCCTCTCTATACATCGATCACTGTGAATAATCTCGCTTCTGCAAGGTACGAAGTTAGAGTTCGTAGAGCAGTCAATTTTCACTATGGGAACTATCAGAATAGAAGTTCGGTTGTTTGGCAAATTCTGAAATCTGTTACCTATCAAAGACCTGTGCAGGCAAAAGAAAAGCATACGTACTTAGAAATAAAGATCAAAGCTTCCGATCAGCTTAATGGAACTTTGAGTAATTTAAGTGTAGTTGCTACTTCAATCCTTGACGTTTACGACGGATACAACTGGACGAAGAAGGCAACTCGGAATCCAGCATGGATTCTAGTTGATATCCTCACAGGAACTCTTAACCAAAGAAGAGTTCCAAAGAGTCGTCTTCATTTAGAAAGTCTTATTAAATGGGCGAACTACTGTGACGAAGTGATGGATGATGGGTATCCCAGGGCGACCTGCGATTTTGTTTTAGACTACGAGACAACAGTTATTCAAATTATTCAGAAGATATGCTCCAACGCAAGAGCTACATTCAATTTGTTTGACGGGAAATATGGCGTTATTATTGATGCACTTAAGCAGTATCCTGTCCAAATTTTTACTCCCCTCAACTCATCTGACTTTACCTCGACTCGAAACTACGGGAAGGTTCCTGATGCTGTGAAGGTCAAATGGGTTGACCCAATCTCTGACTACAACATCAATGAAGTCATAGCCTATAATGATGGCTTTGATGAGAACAATGCTAAAATTTTTGAAGAGATCGAAACCTTTGGAGTAACCAACGGGAAGCAAGCTTGGCGTGATGGACGATACTGGTTGGCGCAGTTTACTCACCGGAAAGAAACAATTCAAATTCGAGTAGATTACGAGAATTTGGTTTGCTCTAGAGGCTCACTAATTAGACTAAGCCATGACGTGATGATGGTCGGTGGAGACTCCGCACGTGTAAAAAGTGTCACTGGTGACGTTGTGACACTATCTAATCCAGTAGAGGTTCCTCAAAGTACTTCTCTCGGATATCAACTGCGCAGAGGTAATGGAGAGATAAGTTCTGGTAGTATCACTTCTATGCTGACTACCGAATCTTTCAGAGTAGGGGACTCATCTTTGTTTCAAGTCGGTGCACTTGTAGTTGTTGGAGAAACCGAAAAAGTAACTATTGATTGCCTAGTTAAAGCTATTAATCCTGGTGATGATTTTTCCGCAGTGCTGACTTTAGTGGAATATGCTCCACAGATATTTACTGCCGATATTGGTGAGATTGGCTCTTATAGTCCGGCCTTGAATACGGGAACAGATTCAGCAAATACAACACCTCTAGCAATTGTAAATCTTGCTTCTGATTATGAGGTCTTATTTCAAAATCAATCCTATCGCCACTTAGTTACTCTTTCATGGGAGCTTCCAGATAACACCGTTGTGGATAACTATGAAATTTATGTGAGCACAGGAGAAGGATATTCTCTTGTAGGCTATGCAACTTCAGAAGTTTTTGAATATGACGTCAATACCATTTACATCAATGTTCCCCATGAATTCCGAGTCATTGGGGTAAGTGCTAGCGGAAAGAAAATAAGCCTAGGTGAAGCTCCTTCAATTACTGTCATTCCTTATCCAGACAAAGGAATTCCATCAGACGTCGAAAGTGTACATCTTAATATTCTAACCGAGACGCTACAGATTGAATGGTCGCCTGTTGAAGATCAAGACCTTTCTCACTATGAGGTTAGATACACTCCTGAGACGGTAAATCCGAAGTGGTTTAGAAGTTCAATCCTCATAAAAGAGGTCTCGCGCGGGACGAATATGTGTGAAGTGCAGGCGCGTGTGGGTACTTACTTGGTTAAAGCCGTGGACCTGGCCGGAAACCGATCTGTAAATGCCGCACTTGCAATTACCAAAATCCCGGCCCTGGTCAATCTAAATGTGGTTGAAGAAATAATCGAAGAGAAGAATTTTGTTGGAGTGAAAGAGAATGTCGAAATTCATGGCAGCACACTTCTCTTGAGATCAGTTTCGAACGAATATGTCTCTGAGGGGTGGTACTATTCAAAGAGGCTTATTGATCTTGGTGATGTCTATACTGCAAGGTGTACTCAGGAAATTATTGCAAATGGTTTTAGTCCAAACGATCTCATGGTTAATTGGACTACTCTTGCTGACGTTAAAACTCTTTCTAGCGCTCAAGATGATGATTGGGATGTCGAAGCTTACGTTAGAGTTGCCACTTATGTTGATGTAATGGCCAATTGGCCAACGCTAGCAAGTGTGAACACTCTTGCAAAAGGCGTTGGATCAGACTGGTCGGAGTGGGGGAAGTTTACCTCCGGAGACTTCACAGGAAGATATTTTCACTTCGCTGTACGCCTTGTGAGCAAGAAAAATTCTGTCACCCCACAACTTATAAAGGCAAAATTCAATATTGATATGCCAGATAGAGTTTCATCCGGATCAGACATACTGTGTCCTCAAGAAGGGATGAGAGTTTTATTTAATCCGGCTTTCAAAGCAAAGCCTGTCGTGAAAGTTTCGCTTGATGATGCAGAATTTGGTGATCAATGGGTTATTTCAAATCGAACAGAATCAGGATTCGATATCCAGTTTAAAAATGCGAATGGGGAGTCCGTTTCCAGGCAGTTTGATTGGCTTGCAAAGGGTTATGGTAGAAGGGCATAGAACTTAGTGAGGAAATATGCCATTTGAACTGCCTACTACTCCAAGCGCCGGCGATGAATACACTTATCTTGGTGTTACATATGTCTACAATGGGCTAGGGTGGACACCCAAACCTGATCGCTCGGATTACTTTGAGGCAAGTGAAATTATTGTTGATAATAGCAAGACCGGTCTCTCTTCAACTAAGCTCCAAAATTTTCTAGATGAGCTCACTGGAAATATACCTCGGAAAAACCTACTGCTGAATGCTAGCTTCTTGCTAAATATGCGAGGTCATCCTGGAGGTGCCCTTTCACTAGGAGACTATTTTTTCGACTGCTGGAAGGCCGTCACTGCTGGAAATATATCACTTTTAGACGGTAACGGATTTCTCACGATCAACTCTGGTGTTATTGGCCAAATTTTAGAGCTTGGGAATGTAGAGTTAAAAAAGTTCACTGTCAGTGCCAAGACCTTTGGAACTGAAGTCGATGTCACAGTAGCAGGTATCGCAGGCACTGTGTCTGACTCCCAAAGCTTTACCGTAACAATTCCTGAAGGTTTCACTGGTAACATTCCAATCAATTTCTCTGGAGACGGCTCTAAGTTAAAAGATATTCAATTTGAATATGCTGGAAGGGCTACAAGCTATGAGCTTCGGCCAACGGTTAAGGAAAAAGAGCTCGTTAATCGATATGGGTATGTCACAGAGCAAAGAGTCTATCTAACAAGACTCACTTCCTCGGCTAAGGTGGGAGCCTTTCTAAGGCATCCAGTGAAAATGGCTGTCGCAACTCCAGATGTCACGGTTCAAACTGATTCAAATATCGATAATTTGGTTGTGAATAGCAATGCGGATGGAATTTGGGTTGAAGCTGATCAGACTGATGCAAATACTGTTGCCTATATCGAGGGTATCAGTGTGAGGGCAGAGCTATGACACAAGAAGTATTCAATGAGATTGACCCACTAATTGAAGGCGGTATTTCTTTATCTTCAATTTTAAATGGATTTAAAGAGAGTGTTCTTTCTCAACATTCTGGCGTTGCCAGGCCTTCTTACGTTAAGGCCGGAATGGGCTGGGTGTCCACAGCGATTACAAATAAGCTAGTTTTCAATTTGTTTGATGGCCAAAATGACGTAGAGCTTTTTCGTGTTGATACCGTGAATCACTCTGTGAGCTTTACCAATGCAGGAAAAGTCATCATCAGCGATACTCAGCCGGCTGGCGTTAGTGATGGCCAGCTTTGGTTTAATACGTCTGATGCGACAATGTACTTTCGGATTCAGGATCAGTGGCTCGATCCATTTAGGCTTTTTCTTAAGTCAAATGACATTTCTGTAGGCGATGCATCTCTTCCATTCTTGGCCAGCACTTTAAAGGAAGCACTGGAGAAAACCAATGCTCGCATAGGTCTCCAGGAGGGACTTTATGTCATTGATAACAATGTCGCTGATCAGGAGCTCGATGATTTAACAATTCGCTCTGATCAGTTTTTTGCCGCAGATCTTACTCTTGGAATTTATCGCCAAGACAATACAAAAGAGCTCGTTACCACAGGGACTATGAGGCTCTTGTTTTATGCGGGGACTAATACTTGGAAGATCTCTGAGAAATATGGAGATGACTTTCAGGGAATGGGACTCGAGTTTTCAATCACAACCACAGAGATCTCCGCCGGTGTCTACCAGGGGCAGATCAAAGTTTCATCTAACGAATTCAATGCCGGAACTCACGAGGGAAAAATCGCATGGAGATTTTTAACAAGATTCGCAAAGTCTTAGTTCTATTAATTTTAATTTTTACAATGCAATCTGCACTGGCAGAGTCCTGGCTAGACTCGACTTACTTTTATAGCAAGCCAGGAGCCTCACAAGACACGACTTGGTTTGATGCGAAGTCTGGCCTAACGATGAGAGCAAATAGCTCTACAGGCAAGTATGACTACTCACCTGATGGTGGATCGACCTGGAAGGCGTTGGGTGGTGGTATTTCTGAGTGGAAAGAATTTGAGCCTTATGAGGCTTCCCCTGCTTCGATGGTTTCTTACTTGGATAAAATTTATCGCGTAAAGGGACCATCTGGCTTTACCTCTGGAATGGTCTTTGATCGTTCGAAATGGGTTGAGGTTTCTGCCTCAAATGATTTAAGTAACCGAATGGCCGATCCTTCATTTGAGGAGGCAATTACAAGCGTAATAATCGCAGGAGGTTCGGGAAGCACGGAGACCACTACAACCTTTGACGGGTATCAATCTCTTAAATGGACTTTAAGCGCTGAGACTGGAACAGCAACCGCGACGGTTTCTGATTCTCGCTTAAGTGGCGTATTTCTTGAAGCCTCTTGTTATGTGTCTGCTTCAGCTGCTGGACTTCAGTTTAAAGCACAAGTGAACGGCACGGACGTACCAGGGCTTGCCGTTGATATCCCTGCTGAGGCTGAATGTTCTGACGACACTTATACTACTAAGGCTACATGCGAGGCTAATGAAGAGACTTGGATACCAAATTTCACCTTGGTGGGAATTCCATTTTTCGGCGGCTCGACATCCACCGGATTTCAGATCGAAGCTACTTCTTCAACAACTGATACGCCAATTATTGACTCGTGCTCTATTGGAACCAAAAGAAGAGTTGGTGACTTTGCGAGTATTCCTAATGAATGGTCGATAGTTAAAGCCGCTGACAATGAGCTTTCTGGTGGCTCCTTTACTATTAAAAGGGTCGGCGATCTCGTGACCATTTCTTGGCCCTTACTCTCTCACGCCGGAGGTGCATCGGATCTTTATGTTACTACTACAAATGGCTTTCTACCCGAATGGGCGCGACCTACGTCGGTTCCACTTTCACAAAACTATTATGCTACAGACATATCGTGCAACGCGAGTATCGAGGCTAACTATGAGATCGGTTTCTACTATATTAATGCTTCGACAGGTGTGGGGTCTAATAGAACGAATAACTGCAAGGGCGGATCAATCTCTTACACTGTCAGCGACGGTCTTAGTCACTCAAAAGCTGTTTCCGTTCCTTTTGATAACTTTACAGGGCTGACAGGGTGGAATTACTACACTCCAGCTTTTAGTGCGGGATTCGGGTCTGTTACTGTAAAAGAAGCGAGATGGAGAAGAGTGGGTGACTCCTTAGAGGTGTCTATTTGGTTCGCTACCGGGGCAACAACCACCGGGGTCGGTAGTATAACTCTTCCATCTGGACTCAACATCGATTCGACTAAGGTGCCAAGAAATAGTTCGACATCAATGACTACAGCACACGTGGGTGACTACTTCAGAAACGCTCCAAGTTCTGGGGGTCTGTTTGGGACTATATTGACTGCTACCCAAACAGAAACTGATAGGGTTTATATTGGTGCACAGTATTCAGACACTCAAGAGCACTTGATTCCATCGGCAAACGTAAATGCCAACATTGGAAGCTCTGAGGCTGTGTCGGTTAGATTCACTGTCCCCATCGAAGGCTGGGATCAAGGTCGCGCTATCTTTCAAATTGACCCTTGCGATAACTACTCAACGTCAGAGGTTGCTTGCTCTAAGAGATGGATAAACGGTAAGACTGTCTATCAAAAATGTTACAGTGACGATACGGCCAGGACGGCCGGGACCGCCACGCTATTTAATGTTGGTGAGGGCTATAGACCTGTTGATAATGGGGGCTCTGTTTACACCGCCTCTAATGGCGAGTGGGTTTTTGGTCACGCCTACACATCGGGTGGTACTAGTAGTTTCCAATACTATTTCATCTATGACCAAGATGCTTCTGATGGAAATGTAAAAGTGAGGCTCGCCACAGGAACCACAATTGATGGGGTCAATCTTTGTTTTAGGTATATAAAGCCTTAAAGGAATTCGATTGTCCAGAAACTCAACGCACGCAACAAGAACCGCTCCGCCTAAAAGAGAAGGACAAGGCTCCAGTAGTTTTCTTAAGAAAGCTCGAGCTCTATCGATACTTATTCCAGTTTTTACTGGACTTCTTTCTGTCGCTTGGGGGGTTTTGACGGATTGGTGGTCTGTAGGGGCTCAATTAAGTGAGCATCAAAAAGAGATTGACGCGATTAAAATCGAATCGACTACTTCATTGAATAGAATTAACTCTCTAGGCAAGCTGATCTGCGCCGACAAGATAAGAACCGTATCAAAGGGAGCTGATGAGGAGAGTTTAAAGCTCACAATAAAGATTTGTACTGAAGCCAAGTGGCTTAACTAGTCCACCGTTAATCCGTTTCAATGCCTAGCTTAAAACTCGCTCCATTTACACTTATTGTAAGTGGAGTATTTATGAGCAAAGTCCCATCTTTAATCGATAAATTGAAATCCAGTAAGAGAGCAAAGAAGACTGCTGCAATGATCGCCCTCTTTTCTCTGCTCGTTGCTTCTGCTCAATTTTTTGATATCAAAATCACTTCAGAAGATATGGAGCAGCTGATCCAATTCCTTGAAGTCTTGAATACTCAATACTAGGAGTTCTAATGTCTCTCATTCTGTCCGGAGTCGCTTTTATTGAGTCGGCGAAGGAGATCCTTCATTTAATTAATAACCTTGTTCCAAGCAAGCGAGAAAGACTTCGAGACGAGTATCACGATGTGATCACTCATCTCGAGAATGAAGCAAATGCAAGCTTCCCTCGCTATAACGATGACGGTAAGGCTTTGGCCAAAGAAAGAGTCGAAGCTTTTAAGGAAGCCTATGGAGCAATTCTTCAGGAGGAGCAGTGAGATACATACTTATTACTCTTGGCCTATTGCTCATCCTTGGATCTTGCTCTCATGCTGATCAGAGCTCTTGGGGAGATTGGGAGCATCGTGGTGTCGCAGAAGAAAAGAGAGAGTGGCGCGAGTGCTCCCTACAAAAGGACGGTCCTGAGTACGATGGGAAAGGTTACTGCTTTATCACTCGCCACTGTCGCACAAGAAAGAAGTTTCTTGGCTTCGAAGAAACGGAGTGCCGGAATGAGCCACTTTTCTGCGCCTACCAGGACCTAGAATGTATTTCTAAACACAAGGTCAAAATAGACCAAATTAATCCTTAAGGAGGAGCGATGCTTAAATCATTTTTTGCGATTTCGATGATTCTTCTCTCGGCCGTCTTTGTCAGTTGCTCAAGCCAGCAAGTCGAAGAGGTCAAAACTGTTACGGCCCGAGGTCTTGGTGAAGGCTTTGCCGATGCCATGCTCACGCCAAATCTTCTCTGTGATGGGAAGGCGGTACTCGTTTGTGAAAACGAGGATCTTGCTCGAGAGTATTTCGTGCAGAAGAGTTGTGATGCTCTAAATGCTGAATGCACGTCTGGAGGTACGCAAGGATTCGCTCTGGCGAGCTCATCCGGTAAGAAGGGCTTCCTGGCAAGGTTTGCTTGCACCACCGCTATTAAGATCGTTCAGCCCGCAATTATGCCATCTAATCTACTTCCGGAGTTCCTGAAGGTAGAGGCCAAATGTGTGGCAGCATGTCCGGACCAGCTAGCTTCAGACTACGCTCCCAAAATTTGCGACAAGCTTTAAATTGATTCTCCCTGCAACACACATGGGATGAAATCCTCTTGATTGTGCTCCCCTCGAATGAGGGGAGTTTTGTTTTAGGCGTGAGAATATTGAGTAGAGTGAAAGAATGATCTCTTCTCTGACTCTCTTGTGAGGGTGACATTTCTGGTCATTGAACTGAGCTTGTCCTGAATCATGTTGCTCTTAAATTTCCAGTAAATGGCCCTTGCTAGAAAAAATGGAGTTTTTGATAAAGCGTATGGAAGGGAGTTGATAAAAATAACCTTCCCTACAGTGCGATTGACTTCGTTGAAGACTTCAAAAATTTGCTCGTTAGTGTTTGTTTCCAAAAGATGAAATCGCTTTTGAATCTTCTTATTGATTTCAATGCTTTTTTTGGACTTAATAAACTTCTCAATGTCCCTAAAGTGCATCTCTCGTAACTGATTAATGCTAAAGCAGATAGACCCATCAAGAATACCGATTAGATCATAAGTTTCTCTTTTTAGCCTTTCTGACTCAAGTAGTTTTCTCAGCTTGTCTCTAGATGCAAAAAGATCATTTTTGGCAATCATTCTAAGCTCAGGTGCTATTACACCTTCATAGATAAAAAGCGAGAATCCAATCAATGCGGTTGCAACAATTATATAAGCTAGGACCATTTCATTCATTTAAAAACTCCTTGCTAATGATTATCGTCACTTGATGGTAGATTTTGGCCAGTAATAAGCTCTTGTAGTCTCGACTTTTCATTGCCAAGTCTCTCGTACTCTCTCTTATGAGCTTCTCTAGACTTTCTTGCTAAAGTGTACCATAGGAACGCGAGTACCACGAAACCAATGTATCCGATTAAATAAGTGTCTAGCAAGACCTTGTAAATCGCTGAGAGAAGGCTTGGGAGCCCATTAGAAGGGTATTTAGCCGCTACAATTAAGACTAAAAGCATTACTCCGGCTGGAAGTAACTGCCCCCTCTTCATAGCTTCGATTAAAACATCTCTAATCATCTGCCAGATTGTGACTTTCTCTGGCTGTTTTTCCTTTTGACTCACTTCTCCTCCGGAGAGCATTAATTATACTTTCTAGTATGCTGTGACAAGTAGAGGCTTTTTCGGTAACTACTTGATTTTTACTGAGTTAAGATTTTTTGCCCATCTCCCGTGGATAGAAATTCAGAGAGAGGTCAAAACTTTAGGGGGCTTAAAAGTCCAAGCTTCCTCATAAGACGAATGTGGTTTTTTAGCAGTCTGGAAGTGTGAAGATTGGAGATTCGAATTTTTTTCTCTGTCTCTTCAATTCGAATCATACTTCGTTTAGGTTTCTTTTTCTTTGCCATGCTCTCTCCGTGAAATCAGTATCTCATTAAACCGACTTTATTTGTAGGCAAAAAAAGAGTCTAAGGATTCTTATCCTTAAGATTCCTTGGAGTTGGAGATAATAACTGCTAAATGTCTAAGTTAGTTATTGAGCTTATTGATTATTTATCACTACTCTTGGGTGATAGACCTGACTTGGGCCACATAAGAGTTCGAGGTGAGTTTCTATACATTGTAACGCCCAATTATGTCCTCAAGGTGATGCTTCGTAAGTTACATTAGGGTTAGTAAAAGCTA
Organism: Bacteriovoracaceae bacterium; assembly: GCA_048264885.1. Taxonomy (GTDB): domain Bacteria; phylum Bdellovibrionota; class Bacteriovoracia; order Bacteriovoracales; family Bacteriovoracaceae; genus JBLWXV01. The sequence goes on along the minus strand of JBLXCO010000001.1, from coordinate 1,022,831 downwards.
TCTATATTTTTATTCGTAATTACCGTTAAGTACTCTGTCCATTGCATTGGAGAGAGAATGAAGTTTAAGAGCAATTTTTCTGCATTTGTTTTGTTAATGTTATTTAGTAGCTGCTCTACGAATTCAGAAAAGAGCCTCACTCGCGAAGAGTATCTTAGTATCACTACACGAGAGTATCAGGGGAGAAGCAAGGATGAACTTATTCAGGTGGCCAGTCAAGTGGTCTCTCTGGTTGATCCTTCAGACTTTAAAATCTCACATACTGAAGATGGTTTTATAGCTCAGAGAAATTGGTTGATTTACGCTGTGTTATACGCGAGCGCTGGGACAGACACATGGGTGTTTAAAACATCGAAAACGAAGAATGGATACAAGGCTTCGTTAAGTATCTCCACTGCAAAGAATGGCTTTGCCCCAATGGTTACCTCTGGTGGGGATCTCACTGGAGTAGGAATCCCAAGAAATTACGAAATAATAGATGGAGATGCTCCTTATACCACTTTCTGGGAAAGGATGACCTATCTTTTAGGTGACACATCAAACGAATGGCCAAGTTGCCCTATTGCTGAAAAGAACCTTAAGGAAGGAAAGTTCTGGGGCAGTCTTGATCAACTTTGCTCTGTCACTACTGATGACCTTCTTCCTTTGGAATTAACCGAAGACTCATTTGTAAAAGCTTTGGGCCACTACAATCAAACAGATCACCATTCAATAATTTCAGAGTTTAATAAAAGAAGGGGAAAGGCTGGGCTTGATCCTATTGAAGTAAATTAGCAGCTTTCTATATTGCTAAGAAGCGAGCTGGCAACCCTGCTTATATTCAAAGCAGTCTTTAAAATAGCAGAACCGTCTCTTTACCGGTGATACTTCTAGGACTCATCATGTAGTACATCAAAATAAATAGGTAGTGTTGCTGTGAAATACAATAGGTCTTGTAGAAGACAGCGCCATTATATTCTAACTCGAAATTGGCTTTGCGCTTAGAATTGTGGAACTTAACTTTTCTTATTAAGTTTGGGTGATTTTGCAATATATCGTCAACACTATCGAAGTCAGGCTTGCTTTTCGACACCACTAAACTCCTTGCCAGTAAATCGACTTAGCATTCTATCAATAGCCTCTTTTTGATCCGGATGAAGTGAAAGAATTGTTGAGTTGTAATTAGCCTCAATAGTGCTTTGCTGAACTAGTTTTGTGAGTACTTCAATAGCTTGAACTGGTGAGACCTCTAACTTCTTCACATTTAGGTCAATGTCTCCCGCGAGTTCTTCGGGACTTATCTGCAAAAATGCACAAAGACGAAGGAAGTCAGTATATTTGGGATCTGTTTTTTGAGCTTCCCATCGCTGGACAGTGGTGTGGTGTACGTCAATACCTTCAGCAACTTGCTCGAGGGTCAGTTGCTTGATCTTGCGTATTTTTTTTAGTGTTTCTGCAAAGTTTGAAGTCATATAACTACACAGAATTGCAGAATTTTTTAATTTTTCCACAGCAGCTCCGCCATTTTTGCTGGCCAGTTATTCTGCAAAAGTGCAGAATTTCACCATGGAAAGAGGAATTAACTTTGAGCTTTTTCGGCAATGGGCATACGAAAACCCAGGCGCAGAAGCCCTAATTGCGTTGAATGTCGGAATTTCAACGTCTATGGCCAATAAGCTCATCCGCGGAGTTTACAATTCAGGTAAGGCTCCGAAGGAAGTAATAAGGAAGGCCATGTGTGAATACATGGAGTTTCCTGAAGATCTGCTGTTTCCTTATCTGTCGGAGGATAAGGGAGCAGCTAAAGCCTCTTAGTAAATAGATTAAATTAAAACTAACTTAAAGTGTGTTTGAAAAAACTACAGGGATACGTGCGCTTAATTTGGAGAGTTGAATGGATTCAGAGAGTAAAAGATACTTTATTTTTGATCCCGAACATCAAAAAGCCCATGAGGACGAAATCTATTTTCGCTACTGGTTTTTCTTTGCAGCGTTTTTTTATCTCACTCTAGGCGCTCTTATTTATATTGCCAGGTACTTTTTTTAATTATGAAAGAAGTCATCGCTCACCACATTAATGAAATGATTAGGGCTACCGAGCTCCCTGAGAATCGGTTGATGAAATTTTGCTCTGATAAGACTGCTGATCTTGCTTTGGTAGCATTGAGAGAGTTTCGCTGGAAGCTAGAAGACTGCCTTAAGGGCATGCCTGATAACAATTGCTCATCAACTACCAAAAGAGATGTGGTGCGAGCTCTGAGCAACATGGAGAAGACAAATGCCTAGGTTTACTATCTATTGTATTTTTTTTGTAATCACAATAAATGCAATAGCTGGGATTTTGCTTGGCAAGGGAGAAGCTCTAGAGGTTGCACTCTATGTATTGGCCCTACCACTTTGCTTGATCGCTGATCAGATGGCTGTAATGAATAAGCAGCAAGAGCAATGGTTCACTTCCCCAAAAAATTACAATTTATTTTCATTTAATAAGTCAGATAACTCCTCGGCTAGTGCGAAAGAATCTTCTCCTTGAAATTAGATGGTTTTGAACAGTTTGAGAGTTAAGTTGTGACAGAGGTAAGGCGAATGGCCAATTTGCGTGAAAATTCTCTCCCCAGTTGTAGAAGTATCACACTTGCCTCTGTCACTTCCTTTTATGAAATCACTCGGCCATGGGCACAGGCTGCGAGATCGGGAGCGTGGACTAAACCTAGTAAGTTAAAAGCAAATAACACCAAAAAACAGGTCGGGGAGTCCACGCTCCTTTTTTTGAACGTAAATTTAACCTCTTGATGCGCTCGGTCCCAGATGAAGTTTGATGAGCTACATTCAATCGACTATAAACCACCTCACGTCTGGCAGACGAAAATTAAAAGAGGTGTATTTATGTCGAAAGGTTCTATTCGACCAAGCAGAGGTACGTCCTGTCCCTGCGGTGGTCAGTTTAAAAGTGTCTATAATGAGATCATTGATTTCAAGATCCCTATCTGCGATTCATGCTCAAAGCCACCTGAGAAGTTCAAGGTGCGAAAGTCCGTTCCTAATGCTGAGGGGAAGGCTGAGAAGAGAGAGTATTATTCGGCCCTAGATGGGAGTCCACTCGATTCTATCAGAAAGTGCGTTGCGCTTGTGGAGAGTGTTCTTTGTGAACTCAAGTCCGGAACTTATCAACCAGATAGATACAAATTTGGTCGGCTTGCAGATGAATATCTTCAAAGAGCTCGCGAGCGTGGTAGTTATCCTCCGGAACATGATGAGTTTCTAGCACCAGGGACAGTGGATCGAATTGAAATGAGGATGAGAACTCACCTTCGCCCTTATTTTCAAGATATGTGGGTTGATGAGATCGACAAGCATGCCATTTTAAAATTCTACAGAAGCTACAGTGAAAAGCTTCGCACGAGGGACCTTGCAACTGCGGATCTTAAGACGATACTTAGGTGGGCATGGAGTGAGCTTGAGATCATCAAAACCGTTCCTCCGTTCCCTGAGATTAAAAGAGCTCGCAGGCGCACTAAAAATGAGTATGTGAAACTCGAAGATCAAGCAAAGATCATTAAGGGTGTTGATAATCCCAAGTATCAGATCATGCTTGTCATAGCAGCTGGCTATGCGCTGAGGCCATGTGAAGTGCGCCCGCTTAAGGTGAAAGATTTTGTGATCTCTGAAGTCTCAGGGGAGAGTTTCTTCACGATTAGAAGGCATGCCTCAAAGGGAGGGAAGGGGATCGGAAATCAGACTTTACCTGGCCGTAAATCCATTAAGGTTAATGAGTACATGGGAACGCTTAAGCGCAAGATCCCTGATGACCTTATCCCCTCAATTAGGCCCTATTTGGCCGGTAAGAAGGGGGAGGATTATGTCTTTGATGGAGAAAGGGCAAGCTACGTCTCTCATGATACATTGAGACAGGCGTGGCTTAAAAGCTGTGCCAAGCTTGGCATCAAGTGCCAGCTTTATCCTGGAGTCAGACACTCCACAGCAACTGAGATGCATAACCTGATCGGAGATGTTGTGAAGTCCTCTCGATTCCTTGGCCACACTAATGCCAAGACAACAGAAAATAACTATCTACTAGATGATTACTCAGAGTGTGAGGGGATGGGTTCTTTCGATAGATTCGAGTTGAGGTTGGTGCAATGAGAGGGGGTGCAAGCGGGGTGAGCCACTTTTTCAAACTCATTCAAGTGCTTATTTTTGCTCGCTTTACACCGTGTGCGCAAAGAGGTTCGAGTCCTCTCCTGGGCACCATCTTTAACTTTTCTTTTTCATTTCCAACACTTAAATCACTAAAAAAATCACGGGTACTAGAAAGGTACCGCAGTACCTTCCTAGAATTAGTCCCCTTTAAAGTTCACACTCATGGCCACTTGTTTGAGAAAACTATTGTGAAGATGCGCGTAGCGCTTCACGGTCATTTCTACTTTTGAGTGACCCAAGATTTTAGAGAGCCCAAAGAGATCGCCTCCAGGCGCCATACACACGTTAGAGGCAAAGGTGCCGCGTAGATCGTGAAAGCGAATCTTTGGCACGCCTGCGCGCTTTATGGCCTTTCTAAAGTGACGCTCATTTAAATGCTGAACATCGACAATATTTCCCTCTTTGTGCGCAAACACATATTCCGCGTGGTAGCGCTTGCTCTGGAGGCTTGAGAGTGCCTCCTCGCACGCTTCGTTCATCGGAATATAGCGAAAGCTAGAATGCGTTTTAGTGCTCTCTCGTAGACCCTCTCGATCTCTAGTCCTTGCGACATGTATAAGACGGTTTCTAAAATCGACCTTATCCCATTTAAGTCCTGCAAGTTCTCCGCGTCTCATGCCAGTGTTGAGTGCCACGACCCAAAGTTCGTAGAGTTCATCATCACGATTGGCCCTTAAGAATTGTTCGACCTCATCAGGCATCCAAAATTTTGCTGCCTTTGGTGGAACATTCTCTTGAGAGAGGTGGCGTAAGGGATTGTGAGTGAGAATTTCGTGTTTAACGGCGTCGTTTAAGATGCCTTTTAAGAGACCTGTCGCCATATTAATTCCCTTGGGAGATTTGCCCTTATCTCGCAAGTGATTGACGAGCGAGAGACCATCTTTCATACGGAGTTCGTTTAGCTTCATTTCTCCAAGTACTGGGAGAATATGCAAACGAAGAATCATTTCATACGATCTTCTGGTCTTGGGTGATCTGCCGCCTAGGTGAGTTTCAAGCCAGGTGCACGCAAATTCACGAAGAGGCTTTTGAGCTTCTGGATTTTCAGGGCGAAGGAGTCCACGCTCTCGATCGACAATCATTTGCCGCTCCCATTGTTGGGCATCGGCTTTTCTTCTAAAGGTTTTGGTTACTTGCTTTCCTTCAACGTAGATTTTTACTTTGTAGGAAAAGGAACCATCCTTCTTTTGTTTTTGAATAATCATTTCAGTCTCCTTAGTAAGAGACTGGTCATCATCTGTTGCTGCCCATATTCGGTTGTTAAAGAACAAATCATTCTAGCACAATCCAGTGTTGTTTGGGAGCGTGAGGTTGGTCTGTAAGTACTCGTGAAGTTTAGCTTTTGGAATTCTTACTAACTGACCAATTTTAACAAAGGGAATTTCACGTCTAAAGATTGCCGCTCTTACGCGAGAGACTTTGATATTTAGCTCGCTCGCAGCTTCTTCGACAGTGAGATAAGTTTCAGTTGTTGATTCTTTATGATTTTCTTTTAAGAATTCATCAACCATTGATTTAACGATGCGATAAATTTCGTAGTTCAGCACGTTTGTCCTCCTCATTTCTAAAAAATAGAAAGTTAAGATGATGACAAGCGAATTGAGGTTGGCCCTAGCTCTCCCGGAATCTTTCTGGTCCATTAGAGTCGAAAGGCCTCAAGTCGAATTGACTCATTTTTTAAGTGTCTTTGAGTAATCTTTGCAGTATTATCAAAGAGCAATTTACATATTTCCTCCCTTGATTTTATCAATTTTAAGCGCGCAATCTTTATCCGTATCAAATTCAAAAAACTCTCGTCAAATATATTTTGAAAAATATTTTTAACGCTTTGGGAGTGGTTTTGAGACTTAAATGGCTTCTTTGATTTTTTAATTCGAAGGAGGTCGAATTTTAATTGAGAGGAGGGCGAATTTTTTTAGTTGTCCTCTTTATTAAAGTTGGATGTAGTCATGAAGTTGATAACGTCCTCCTGCGCGAATAATGCGCAACCTTTTGAAGTTTGAACAGGTATCAGCTTTTTATTTTTTGTAAGTAACTCCACAAAATCAGCATCCTTGCCAAGTAGAGCTGCAACTTCATCTGTAGATAACAGCTCTGTTGATTTTGGACTTTTTATAGGCCTCTTTAGGTTAGTTCCCTTATTTTGTGTCATCTTCTCATACTCCTGTCCATTTAATGAAGAGAGGGTGGGCTACCAGTATGGATAGAGGTATTCTTCTTTTGCTCTTTGAGTTTCGCCAGAAGAAGAAAATATAAGCCCATCAGCATATATTTTTCCAATACCTGAAAAGGAGAAATACGTCGGAAATTTGAGAGTTGGGTAGAATATTTGGACAACAATTAAATGGCTGTCTATAGACAACTGCTCTCGATAAATTGCAACTGGAACCTCATTTTCTAAAATTCGGGACTTATAAAACTCCTCTTCAGGAAGTGACGATATTTGCTCAAAGTTTAGTAAACTCAGAGCTTCGAGCTTGTCTAAGATCACATCACAAGCAGAATCCATGATCTTCCTGCCATTCTTTTTGGATCTACAGGAACATTGACCGAATGAAAGCCTCATAATGTCTTTCCTTTAAAGTTTAGACTCACAAATGTTAATCGACTTAATCTTTGTGAGAAGGTCGTTGGTATCCTGTATGAATTTCTGATTTTTACTTTCATTGGCCAATCTATAGAGCCTATTTAATTCGCCTGAATCCTCCGAGATTTGCGTGGCGCAATCATAAATATCTTGAACGCTCTTGTATGCCTCTGAATATTCACTCCTTCTGTCTTTAAATCCGATGAAAAAAGAAGATGTGAATAGGGTGAGAGCTGAAAAGATAATAAGAGCAGGTTTTAAGAAGAACCAAGTATATTTTAGAGACGGAATCATGTTCGATTGCTTTGACTCGATGTGAAAATGCATTAACCAGAATGAAATAAATAGAATTAGTGAGACCAAGCCAATAATGATAAAAGCGGTAAGGAAGTCGCTAAAGCTATTTAGTCTTTCTTCGCTAATGAGCTGTGCAAAGGGAATCCATATAGTAAACGTAATTAGTGACGAAGCAAAAATGGATGCCTGTAGCTTTGATTCATTCATGTTTAGGCCTCTCTGAATTTCTTTCGGTAGTGTCTATCTTTTTCACCATATTTTTTCCCAAATTTAGCGTTTGCGAATTTATCTGGAGAGGGCATCTTGAGATGAATCTCGGTTGTAGAGAATATTTCTTTCCCAAGTTTAAAATCATCAAACATATGGTAGACATCATAGATCCCCATGTATTTGCATTTTACTGTTTGCCCATATATGTTTTTATGACTTAGCCATTCATTGACATATTTATTCGCCTCTTTCTCTCCTTTTTGAATTCTTCATCAAAACTTTTGGCCTTGAAGACAACAATTCTTTCTTCAATCATGACACTTTCTTTAACCGGCTTCTGCTTAGTCTTCGGGGAGCCAATCGCATATATTTTATAAAAGCTTTTAAAACTATAAAATTGATCATCACTCATTTAATATTCCTCTATCTTTTGAAGTAGCTTGGAAGCCCATTTATCTCCGAGAGACTTCGCAGTTGAATATAAGTATGCCGCACGCTTTATGTTTCGCTTTACACCTCTTCCATTATAGAAGCAGATACCAAGTAGGGTTGTGCCCTTGGCATGACCTCTTTTAGATAGAAGCTTTAAGTGTCCTATTAACTCACGATCTCTAGTTTTATGGGGCTTCATCTCAGATAAAATATCAGCAATTTGATACTTACTTTCTAGATGTCCGCGTTTACTTGCCTTCTTAAACCATCTCAATGCAGTCTTTTCATTGCCCATTTCAAGAAAGGAAAGGCCGAGGTTGTACATAGCAGATGGTTCTCTTCTACGTGCAGCTCTACGGTACCACTTCAACGCTTCTTCATGATCAATTTTGGTTCCCTTGCCATACCAATAGCAGACACCCAAAGAAGTCATAGCTTCTGGTATGCCATTCATCGCAGCAAGCTCGTAATTCTCAAATGCCTTCTTCGTGTTTTTCTTAGTGCCTTCGCCGTTGCTATAAGCATCAGCGAGGCACCATACTAGGTAAGCGGACTGCAGTTTTTCGCCAAGAGAAAACAACCTAAAGGCTTGATCTAGGTTTTTGCGAGTCCCAACCCCTTCTCGATAGCAATATGCTAAATCACATATTGCATCTAGGTCCATGCTTTTGGCCCTAGACTTAAGAATTTGAAAATTAGGAAGTTTATTCTTTTTCATCCGCTCCTCTATCTTCATCATCGTAATTATACGTAAAAAAACCTGCGTCCCAATATGCGAAATTTAATTCATATGGATCAATAAAGAATGCATCTTGGTGTTCTTTAAATCCTGGTAGTCCTTTGAATTTATCAACGACTTTCTCAGCATCACTTTGTGAATGAAAGACTCCAATCATCTTTGTTTCCTCACAGTTATCTAGTGCGTAATTATGTTGAAGCACAAAGACTTTCTTTATTTCTGACTTACTGGTTTTGAGTATTTTTAATAGAAAGAATCTAACAGTTGCCGCTATGAAATATCCAATCGTCATTGCAAGGATCAGTTCAATTTTAGTTGGTTCTATCACTGCGTCTCGACATAGAGGTTCGAAATATGCGCCACCTCTGTCTAGACATTTATCGTTCATCATCGCAATGAAGATTCCGGAGCTAGACACAATCAGGATGAGATAATGAATTAAATTAACGACACACCAATTGATATTTTTGAATAAATTATTCAAAGTCTAATTCCTGCTTCTTAATTATTTTGGAACCTATTCTCTTAAATTATACCACCTTCTAAAAATTTTATTTTAGTCCCATTTCTCTTTTTTCATCGGTGAGAGAATCTTAAACCTCTGCGCTTTCCCCGGCCGAAACTCCTTCTCCTCAGAATTTATAGCCCCAAATTGACCATTCCCTCGCAACTGGTGGAGGGGGGATGGTCAATTTTGGGCGTTAGATAAATACTGAGGATTAAAGGGGAATTTCGGCCGGGGAAAAAGAGCTGTATCGTTCATTCCTAACTCTTTGCTAATTTCAAATAAATATCTCATTAGACTGAGTCGGTTTCGTTGTACATAGTTCCTTGAACTACGTCACCATCTTTGAAAATGATTTTCAGCTTTGGAAGCTGATTGACCAGCTCGTGAAGTTCTTTTTCCGTAATCTCTATTTCGTTGAGATAGAGAAGTCTGAGATTTGAAAGTTTACTAAGTTTGGTTACTGAACGGCCTGTGATTTTTGTTTTACTAAGGTTTACAGTTTTCAATTGTTGTAAGTGATTAAGCTCATCTAAGCATTCATCTGCTATTCCTGTATTACTTAGATTAAGGTATTTTAGCTTTTTGAAATTCTTTAATATCGGGGCGAATTTGCATGAAACTTGAGTGTTAGATAGATTTAAATCGACGATTGAATAAAGTTTTTCGACAAATACCATGTCCTGATCTGAAAAATTAGAAAACGATAAATTTAAAATTTCTAGGAAAAGCATTTGTCTCAAGAAGCTAAATTCATTAACGTTTGACCGACCCAGATCAAGTAGGATTAATTTTTCAGGGTGTAGAATCTTGGATAATCCTTTTTCTGTTATAGGAGTATTGGACAAATATAAATGTGTAAATTCTAAATTACTTACACTTATTAGGTCTTCATTTTTAATTTCTGATCTTTGCCAATACTTTTCAGAATAGCTAGTCGTTAGTGTCTTGTAGATTCTCTCGTCGTCGGTGAGGAGCTTAGATGAATCTGCATAGTTTTTAAGGAATGCAGTGTCAATATACCTACGTGAATTGCTAGCATAGTGTAGGAATTTCTTCGAAAGAATATTATTAACCCAATCTTTATTCTCGGCGGTGTTGAAATCTCTTTGGATTATCTCAAAATGAGGTATCCATAGGGAATTTAGGTAAGGTTCGTACTGGGGAGGAAAATCATGTAGTTCTAAGCTGTTCATGTATTTGGTTGCTTGCTTGATTTCACCATCCATCAAGAGGTTATAAACTTTTGATGCGTGATACTGTTCTCGTTGTGTGAAAGGAAGAATTGGAAGCCAGATTAAAATTGCAGAGACTGAAAATATCATCAATCTCTTATTAATCTTGCTATTGTCGTATTCATTAATCACAAAAGTACAGTATGGCCTTTCGAATCGATTTAATATTAACGACAAAGTAAAAAATATTGGAATACCAAAAAATGCGATTGGAACCAAAGGCCCTGTAACGTTAATCATCAACTTTTGGACATCAGTTAGGTTTTGAATCCCTCCCATAAACCCCACTATATTGGAGTTGAAAACGATCAAAGCGAAGAAGGCCACAATGCTACAAATCTTCATTACTTGAGGAATAGCAGCTCTGACTCTTAAATTTGTTAAGACCGACACTATTCTAACCATAAGTGAGACGCGTAGGATTGAGACGATGAGTAGTGTCCAGAGATTAATTTTGGCTGTCGTGAGCGGTGTAGTGAATCTTTCGTAAGGAATGCAGTATGGCCAAGCAAAGGGAGCAGTTAGCCAGAATACACCTAAAAAGGATCTGAAACTTCTAAAATATCCTCCAGGGAGTTTATACTTAAATCCAAGAGTTGTTTTGAGCGTGTTAAAAATTAGAAATGCAACTAGCGTCGAGCCTAAGAAGGGCTTTAAAAGGTGCCATGGCCCTGCCGGTAGATAGTGCCAATCATATTCTCTTGAAAGTCCAGCGGACAAAACAAGAATTGCTCCGTAAATATAGTTATTGCTATCTTCTGCGACTTTGATGATTGAGTCACGATCACCTGTTAAAAATTTAAAATATGTATTAAGATTCACAGGTATTCCTTTCGGGCAGCTCTTTTTTTATGTTTTTGAAGAATTCTTTCCTTCTTGATTTCACAAAACTAGGGTCATAGAGATTTTTCGTGAGCCAGTACAAACCTTCCCTTAATTCATCAGGAGTCATATTTTGAGGAATGAAATTTACATCAAAAAGCGTACATGACTCCCAGGGCTTATCCTTAAGTAGCCGCTTTTCACCTTTTAATCTTTTGTAAAGTGGAGTTCCGGGAAACGGAGTTAAAACGGTAATCTGAGACTCATATAGATTTGTTCTTTTTACAAACTCGAATACTTGCTTAAATATCTCGGTACTCTGTCCATCCATACCCAGAATAAAGCACCCATTGACAGTTATACCGTGTTCTTGAATATTATTTATTAGCCTCTCATTCTTATCAAAGTACCTGCTCTTGAAGTTTGCGTTTAATTCAATATTCTCGAGAGAAGAGTTGTCTGGGCTTTCGATTCCAATGAGAACCTGTTTACAGCCAGATTGCTTCATTAGTGTAAGTAGCTCATTATCTTTACCAACAGTAATATCAGTTTCTGTAAACCAGTTGATTTTGAGTGGGATCAGGGCCTTGCACAGTTCTTTGCCCCATTTTTTATCGACAAAAGTGTTATCATCAGCAAATTCAATGTACGGGTTAATATGGATTGATTGTAGATAGCGAATATCTCGAATAATGCTCTCTACAGATCTTTTTCGATATCCTCTCGTGAGCATTATTGAGGATGCGCAAAACTCACATCGCCAAGGGCATCCTCTGCTAGTTTGGACCGTGAATCGATTGTACTTATCTTGCTTAAGTAGATCATATCTTGGGATTGGAAGCTGGTTGATATCAACCTTTGCAAAATCGTTTGAGTTCCAAATCTTGTTTGACTTGCCGTATTGAATTGAGTCCAATATCTTGGGCCAAACATTTTCTCCCTCTCCGATAAGGACATGATCAGAGTAGGCGAGCGCTTCCTCCGGACATACCGAAGCATGTAATCCACCAATGACAACTTTTACACCTATGAGCTTTAAACGTTTTGCAATTGCATATGCTTCGCTTGATTGTGCAGTCATTGTACTTATAGCAACAACATCGTAGCTGATGAAATCCTGCTCGATTGTTTCTAAATTTAAATCCTCAGATTCGTAGTATGATAAAGTGTGGGAGCTATCTGTAACTGCAGCGAGATACAAAAGTCCTAACGAAGGTAAAGATGCAATAACCTTACTACGATCAACAAAGGCGGGAAGCGTAAGTCCAAGGTCTAGTAACTTTTTGTCATGAGCTCGTACTCCACTCATCGCAAGTAGGGCAATTTTCACATTGATACTCCGTTAGAGATATTCTACTCGATTAATTAAGTGGAGTCAGCGTTGTTGTCGATTTAGTATTTGTTAACCATCGTCGTGAGTTTGAAGCCTGTTGGACTCTCTCAAAATCTTATACCCTTCACGAAGTCTGGTAATAGGCTGAATTAGTAATAAGATAAAAAGTGGTGCCAATGGCCAAAGAATTATAGTCCAATTTTTAGTTATTGCTATTATTGAAAAAATGATTGCAGGTAGAGAATAGATTAGAATAAGTTTCTTATCTTTTTTGCTTAGACGTATAAGCTCTCTATTAAAATGTTCCTTGCTAATTTGATGGCCTGTCGTTCTTGCAGGTAATTCTTTTTGAAGCCTCACGAGAAGGTAAGAGATGTATCCGATCGTAATAGCTATGTCTGCTGCTTGCCCAATACCTCGTGCGAGAGTGGGTAGTGTTGAATAGCGTATAGCAATTAGTGTGAGGAATAGAATGCCTAATACGATTAGTGTCTTAAAGTTAAATTTATCTGTGAGATTAATTACCTTTTTTGAAGATTTGATTTCATAATATTGGTTACATTTTTGACAAAAAAATACTTGGCCAGGATAAGGCGAAGCCTTATTACAGTTGGGGCAATTTTTGAGTACGTACTTACTCATTTCTCTCCAGCTCATTTAAAATTCTCTCAGCCTTTATTGAAGTTTCTTCTATTGTTTTTTGTAACTTGATTTGTTCACTTTGGAGTTGTTCGCGAACACGAGTAGCGTAGCTACTCATGACTTCTTCATCCTTCATTAGGTTTTTGCATTGGTTAGAAGAATTCTCATAGTTTTTATTAAGACAGATGACGTCTGAGCGAGGGCAAGTTGAGAATATTTTTTCCAAGCACTTTTGAATAAATTGATCATTTGCCCGAGAGGTAGCCGGTTGGAACAGTGGGATAAGAAGCATCGAGTAAATAGTAAAGTATTTCATATAACGTTTCAAAAAATCACCTTGCTCGTGCTTTTATACCTTGATTTGCAATTAGGACATTCCGCTCTCTACTCTTTTTCTCTTTCTCCTTGATAAAACGGAATGACAACTTTGCGATAAGCAAAGTGATTAGAGTAATGAGAATTATCTCTCTCGGATTGTCTAAGATGATTTCCTTTATAGACTTCATGATACTCCCAAAGATATGTATATTATAAGCCAATATTTTGGGTCTACGTTCAAGAAAGGGTAGGGGCGTAATTGATTGATTTTATAGGTTTTTGGAGGCTTTGCTAGTTTTGAGTTATTATATCTTAAATGAAGATAGGTAATTTTGAGATATTCCCTAAACCAAGCAAACAAGAGTTGGCGGTATTAATTCTTTTTCTTTCATCTCCATTCCTGTTTATGATCATGGTACTTGCTGTTTTTAAATTTAAGGAATCGGGGACTGCTGGGCTTATAGATTTGACTACATTCATCTTTGATCTACTCGCGCATTGTATAGACTGGATATAGAATAGTTTTATGTTTAGAGAAAATAAAGTAACTAAAATTACAGAAATCACATATTACATCCTCATTCCATTGGTGATCTATTTTCACATGAAAAACGCCAACGTTCAGCTGATAGGCGCTCCAGTCTTATTCGCGGGTTCTATTCTCTTTTTGATAGCAAAAATATCTGTCGTAAAAAGAGGGATGTATTTTACCTTCGGCTGCGACAATATGAGTAAAGAAATGATGTGGCTCTACTTTTCAGGTTATCTGCTTATGATTGCGGGCTATTTAATAACTTTTTCGGTAGTAAGAATTTAAGTGGTTCGGCTTTTAAGTGAAATATAGAATAAGAAATGAAACAACAGGATTCCCTTAACGGTGTCTAGGCTTGATTGAAATATTATAGGAGAGAGACCGCCTCCTAGGAAATATGATAACAAGTCAAAAACAAATTCTAAGACTACCAACGATAATAATATTTTATAGTAGCTGTTTTTAATTATTTGAATAAATTTTTCACCAATAGTGATTAAGTCAAGGTCTTCCTGATCATGAATGAGTACAAATGGAAAAATGGAAGCTGCTGCTATTATAAAAAGAAATGGCAACTCGCTCGCCAAGCCCAGGCCGAAGTTTGAAAAACTTTCTAGAGAAAATGGATATGCATTAAATTCGGAACTTAAAAATAAAGGACTTTCTACTAACCCAAAGTATCCGGAAAACCCTGCGTAGACATTATAGTTCACGAGTATTGACAGGGTTAGTGCAAATAAAAGGGATAGTACGGTGTATGTGTACTTTTTGAAATACCCAAACCCACCACAAAATATTCTCGTTAGAAAATATGGTATTGGATAAAGTGCAATCTGTGCCAATATTTTATAATTGTAAATATTACTTTCTGGATTATTACCACCGAAGATATCTATCGTCGTTAGAGCTATATTCAGCGCAATAATAGAGAAAATGTATATCAGTAACTTCACTTTAAAATTTTTCATGCCTAATTCTTTTGAAGTCATGTTTAGAACATTGACTATTATTCTAGCACTGAAACTAAAGCGAAAATGGTTAGTATATCTTTAAACCTTAAGATGCTTGGATATCTTTCCAGAAGGTAATATTTACTCCTAATGGGGAGATCATCTTCTCAAGAGTGCTCACACGAATATCCTTTTCATCTGAGAGCTGATTAAGAAGGTTAGGCGACTTAAATCCACTGAGTTCTGCATATTCCTTAAGGCCAATCACTTTTACGATCTCGCGAAGGGCTTCACGCCAAGAAAAGCCTTCTTCTAAAAGCCCCATAAAGTACTCACGGCGATTCTCAACAGATTCTAAAAGCTCTTGCGAGAGACTCTCTTTCCAATCGACACTTCTCTTAGGCATGATAATCCTCCCAGTAGCTCTTTGCTTTTTCGATATCTCGGCGCTGACTCGACTTATCTCCTCCCATTAAGAGAAGGATGAGAGCATCGCCATCAAGGCCAAAGTAAACACGAAGGCCACTTCGCATTTTAAAACGTAGTTCAAAAATTCCTGAAGCTCCCTTAATAGGCTTGTAGTCTCCAAGATTGCCAGTGAGCTCAATGCGCGTGAGTCTCGCTCGAATCCTCATCGCCACAGCAGAATCGAGGCTTCTAAGCCATTTGCAAAAAGGGTTAAAACCATCAGCGGTTACATACTCCCTAATTTGCATAGTTATACCATAGCATAATTATAAAAGTTATTCAATTGCATAATTATCTCCTGCTCACAGTGAAATCTAGGCACCACGAGTACTAAAAAGGTACTAGAGCACCCAAAAATAGGCCGAAATAGGCTACAATGGGCTGCAACAAGTAAGACCAATCTCATGGGTTAAGTTGTTAAAATTTTTGGTAAGTAGTGGGAATGAAGATAGGATTTGAAATCAAAAAAATAGGCCCAAGAAATCCTCTCCTGGGCACCATCTTTTTTCTTTCAATAATTCATAGAGCTCTAAACTCAGAACCCTGTCAAAATTTCAAAATTCCTCTAAGTTATCGATAAAATTTAATAGAGAGTGTAGATGTAGTTCAAACCACCACTTTGAACTGGAGAATTACATGAAGGGATTTTTAATCGCTCTGACGATATTAGCTTCGACGTCATCGTTTGCAGACTTTGTTAGGTACTCTAACTCAGAAGGCTGTCTTGTTGAAAAAGATCAGCGCCCAAATGGCGTTGTTTTGTATGTGACTAAGAATGGCGAGCAACAAGTTGTTGGCTACGCTAATGATTACTCTTTTGGCGACACCGTTTTCTGCGCGCAAGAAAAAACTGAAATCAACTTTTTTGAAGGATCACTTGGCACGGGCATCATGATCTCTTGCAATGGTCACGAAAATGGACACAAGGTCACTCGTGGGAGAGTTGATATTAGCCTCATGGGTGGAGAACTCAGTGAAGTTTCAATCGACGGTCAAGTTAGAGGTCTTTTTGGTTGGAAGCAAGACACTTTGATCGAGTGTACTGATCTAGTTAGAGAATAATTAAGAAACATTTTTGAGGCCATCTTTGGATGGCCTTTTTTTTCATTAAAAGACAAGCTGTAAGAGAAAAGAAATATCGCTATCTAAAGTGTAGTTTCGATACACGCCTAAAGTTAACTTCTCATTATATCGGTAACTCGCACCATAGAGTTGATGAGTCTCTCGGTAGTCAACGCCGATGCTTTTAAAAAGCTCGCGTGTGCTCGCATCGATGTAGGGATCTTTTTGCTTTCTTAGAGCATAGACTAGTTGAAGACCGCCACTAGCGTAGTTAATGGAATAAATGGTTGTCGTGATAGTCTGTGATTTTTCATTTCTAATATGGAGAAAGTCTGCATAAATATTCCACAGGCGAAGTCCGGCACTATACTTTGTGATTTCATATTTTTGTTCAGGAGAAATTTCACTTTCCTCTGATTTACTCTCTGTCCTTGAGAAACCCAAGGTGAGGATACTTGTTTTGAGGCTTGCAGAAATGGCGGGGCTCCAGGTTTTTGTAGCCTGATCATAGCGGGCGGAAGCCCCACCTGTGAGCTGAAGAAAGGACTTTTTCTTACCTAAGAGGGAAAAGGATGAGCCCAGGTTAATATTGCGGTTGTACTTTCCAAAAGTGAGGTCTTCAAGTTCAGAGCGCAGAAGAGCTGACCTGAGGTTATTAGCCTCGCTAAAAAAAACCGCTTCCGTTTCGGCCATACTGGCACCCAGACCAAAACCATCAAAACCTTTAAGAGTCGCAAAGTTAGGCTTTTGTCCGTCGTAAAATGCTTCAATACCTACCGGTGTGATATTGATCGGGAGGGCCGAGGCATTGACGTTAAAGGCATCAAAGAGCAAAGGGAAGGAGCCCCCGACGCTATTAGATCTAGTTAGGTCCTCACACCCGACTCCGGTTGATTTGAAGATCGTGTCACACCACCGATCGAGATCAACGGCGCCCGCAGGAAGGGAGCTTAGAAGAATGAAAGTTAGGGCAATAAAAATCTTCACCAAATATTTTTATCAGAGGATTGGAAATGTTGATGGACTGGGAAATATTGGCTTGCTTTAGATTTCCAAGGCCAAAGTAAAATGAAGATTATTACCCATTGGAATTAGTCGGATGCTCCTAAGCATCACTAATTTTACCCCATTGAGAGGGATTGGGAGACAGTCAATAATATTTATAAATCTCAGCGGGAGCTGTTTATGAAACTTTGCTATCTCATCATTCTCTCTACTTTGCTCGGGGCTTGCGCTCATGGAACAAAGACTGCAAAAGAAGAGGCGCGTGCGCAAGCTTTTCGAGAGCTTCGTGAATATCAACAGGAGACTCGTCGCAGTCCGTCTAGTGTTGAGCGACCAAAAGAGCTCTCAGACATTGAAGCGAAACTTGATAGTCTAAAAAGCTATGAATATTTAGTCTTTCCAAAGATCGTCGACATTGCTGAAAAAAATGATGAGAGCGTCATCGACTTTAAGGCCGTTGCAAAAATGAGTGACGCTAAAAAAAGAGAGTTCTTTGATTCAATCACAGATTATGCTTCTGCACGAACTTATCTCTTTAGTGTCCAGCGCAACCTCTCTTGCCAAGCACTTCGCAAAGAAAAGAGTAAGTTCTCTGCTGATAAATTTTTCGCTAACTTTGAAGGAGATAAGACCATCCATTGCCTGATTGTAAGAGGGCAGCAAGTAGAGCCAGATATTAAAAAAGGCAATATTCGTCGTGATGATTTGCTAGAAGTTCAGCTCTACTTTGATGAAGATCTAAAACCCTATGGGCAAGTAAACTCACTCGCTGATGGAAGTCGCGTGAATTTTAAAACTGGGGCCGGTATTCGCAGCGTGGGAGCTAAGCTCTTGCCACTTGATCACCTAAGCTCGGATTTATTCATGCTTCCGATTGACTACCCCAACTTCAAAGGAGCGCGCAAAGATGTTAATCACAATTGGATCCATGATTCAAATGCGCTCTCAATTCCAAATGATCGGTACGTTCAAAATAAAATGGCGAAGTTGAGTCATCATAAACTATGCCAAGCAGGCTACAAGACTGAGTATAAAACAAATCTCGGAAAGTCTGTTCGCATTGGCTGGTGTAAGGGCGACGCGCTACCGACGACTATTCAAACTGATACTTACTTCGCTGTACTTAAGCGAATTTCAAATTAGTGGAGAGATGAATGAAGACATTATGTAGAGCTTCGTTTTTAATATTGGCCATTTTATCTGTCACTCCGATCGCCCACTCAAATACAGGATCATTTGCGATTCACGAGCAGGACTTTGAGACGCTCTTTAATTATAGCTCGAGTCAGTCAGTGAAAAATGCGGCTATCCCCAAGGACGTTCCTTGGATTGGTAGTTACTGGGCCTACAAAAGAGATGGTATCGCTTTTAGAGATATTAAAGGTCAGTATGGTACAAGTCCGGCCGATCGCTTTGATGAGTTTTGGGGACTCGGAAGTGCAACATATGACTGGGAAAAGAAGGAGCATACTTGCTCGCATCTAAAAGGAGACCAGAAAAAGTCATGTGAAGGTTGGTGGGGGCATTGCAATGCCTGGGCCGGGGCTGCGGTTAAGGAAGCGGAGCCTAGAAAGAGTATCGAGGCGCTCTCTCCAGTGACCAAGAAAAAGCATACCCTAAGTGTGGCCGATCAAAAGGGGCTACTCACCGAAGCTTATATGAGTGTGAATTCTCTCTTTGCTGGGCAAACTGATAAATCTACGGAAACCAGCACCTCTTGGATTCATGATAAGGACAATAAGAGTTCACAAAACTGGATCGGGTATGGGCTGACAACTTATGATGCCTTTTGGGATGTAACCCCGAGAGCTTTTTTCCACATTTTTACCAACTACATTGGGCTCAATCGCATGGGAGTCGTTATAGACCGCTTTACTGGTGATCAGGTTTGGAATCAGCCGGTGGTAGCCTACCGACTTCTTCCCTTAAATGAAGCTGATATTGTAGAAGTTCAGCAAGATAACAAAACACTCTATCAAGTGCACTTACGAATGAAGATCTATTGGGCCGAGGATGGAGTTCATGAGTGGGAGGTGAGTGATGACTTTAGTCTTGAGCGCACACATACCTCAAAGCTTCATCATCCAGAAGAGAAATATGGTCATCACTTTACGGGCAGGTTAATTGAATTTTATCTCTTTTTTACACAAAGACCTGAGATTTATGATCAGGGAACTCGAGTGGTTAGTAAAGGGCGTATCGTCGGAGATGGTCTTTGGTATCATCAGACTGAAGAAGGAGTTGACGAGCTTAAAGAGCGATTTCTTAGTCGTTATAATATAAGCGAATCTCATCCTGAGTTTGATAAGCATTTTTCTCAAGCTTTTAATGAAACCCATCCTGACTTTATATGGCTTCCGACTCAGTTGGTTGCTTCAAATGGCTATGGAAACCCCTACGTAACTGAGGAAAAAGTTCGCTATATGTTAGGTGAGTCTAAGAAACCGGATCAAGATGCTCAAACTGAAGTTACTGAGTTGAGCTTTCGCATTTCAAACTTCTTTGATTTGTACCCAAGAGCAAATGATTATCAAGATAAGGATAAGCTTGAAAAATATGTGAAACGCAAAGTCAAAGCCCCGCTTGGGCGCGCGGGTATCCAAAACCGCATCAAAGCAAAGGACCTGACAATTTCAGGTGGAGTGGTCGAGGTGACGATTCACTTTCCTACCAGTATTTCTAGGGCTTTAGTTAGCAAATTGCTCGGCGAGCAGGGCTTCGATTTAACCCTATATTGATTGACGTTTATGACTCCCCCTCACTAAAATGAGGGGGATGTTTAAGATCATTATGCTACTTCTCACTATTTTTGTGTCGCTACCGCAGATGGGAGTTGCCGAGCAATGCTCTGGTGAAAAAACCTCCGTTGTTTCAGAGTTAGAAGTTCATGAAGACGGTTGTGATGAGGGTCGTTGCGAGCCAAGCTGCTTGCTGTGTGAGCGATCCATCCAGCTTCATTTGAGCGTCTCGGTTGAAACCCACTTATTCCATTCACTTTTTCATTATCTGCGCAATTCTTCTCGCGCCATCTTTTATTCTCCACCAGATCTTTCCCTGCTCTTGAGACCGCCACTGCCTCTGTCATAGTTTTCTTTAACTTTATTGGAGGATTTTATGGGATCAAGCTGCTGCCAGGCAAAAGAGGAAGACCTCAAAGGGCTGGTGAAAAAACAAAAAAAAGTACTCTGGGCCGTACTCATCATCAACGCTGTCATGTTCTTCGTTGAATACTTTTGGGGAATTTACTCTTCTTCTCAAGCTTTGATGGCCGACTCACTCGATATGATGGGCGACGCTCTCGCTTATGGAAGCACGCTCTTTGTTATTGGAGGGAGCTTAACTGCGAAGGCTAAATCATCGATGTTTAAATCCATTATTATGATTGTGACAGGACTAACGGTACTTGGGAAAACTCTCTACCAATTTTTCGTGCTAGCAGCTCCTAAGGAGCAGGTGATGCTCATTGTGGCCATTATCGCTCTGGTCATGAATGGTCTCTGCCTCTATCTTCTTACAAAGCACAAAGACGATGATATTAACTTTAAGTCAGTTTGGGTTTGCTCTCGAAATGACATTTTTGCTAATTCGTCTGTCATTCTTGCGGCCGTGTTAGTTTGGTTTGGGTGGGGGCCATATCCCGATTTGATTATTGGGCTTCTGATCGCTCTTCTTTTTATGAATTCTGCCGTGGGTCTACTCAAAGAAAGTTGGGAGGTGGCATTTGAAAGAAAATGAGACGCTTTGGAATCTCTACTTTGCCATGTGGGTTGTGGCCCTAGTCGCCACGCTTGGGAGCCTTTTTTTTAGTGAGGTCCTTGAGTACCCCCCGTGTGTCCTGTGCTGGTATCAGAGAATTTGTATGTATCCGCTAGTGGTTATTTTACTCATGAAGCTAATCTTCGGGGCCAGAGACACACGTCTTTATGTTTTACCTCTCGCTCTTATTGGTTGGTCGATTGCTCTTTATCACAACCTTCTTTACTATAAAATCTTACCCGAGCATGCGAGCCCTTGCCGCCAAGGGATCTCCTGTACGTCAATTCACATTGAATGGTTTGGTTTTATCACAATTCCACTTTTGTCGTGGTTGGCTTTTTCACTGATTGTTCTCATTTCTCTCTATCTACCTAGAAGGAATCTTAAATTATGAAAAATAAATACTTAATCACTGGTTCTGTTTTAGTTGTCGCTCTTTTAGCCTTTTTTGCTGGGAAGTACTTTGTTTCTGAAAGTAAGCAGCAAAAGAGCTCATTTTTGGCCCAAGAAAATGCTCAGCTCTTTATTCGCGATCACGCTTACCGAATTGGTCCCGATGATGCGAAAGTTCACCTGGTCGAATTTATGGACCCTGAGTGCGAGAGCTGTCGCATGATGCATCCTGAGGTGAAGAATATTCTCAAAGCTTATGAAGGGAAGATTCAGCTTATTATTCGTTATGCTCCCTTTCATCATAATTCAAAAATGGTGGTGCAGATTCTTGAAGCTGCTAGGAAGCAGGGAAAGTATGATGAAGTTTTAGATGTCCTCTTTCATTATCAGCCTATCTGGGGTGATCATCACAACCCAAGACCTGAGCTGATATGGGCCTATCTCAATAACGTTGAGGGCCTAGATATTGATCAAGTTCGAATCGACATGAATTCACCAGAGATTGCTGAAATTATTGCCAAAGATATTGAGGATGGAAAAGCTCTAGATGTGCGCGCCACTCCTACATTTTTTGTCAATGGAAGACCTCTGCCTCGCTTTGGAGTCAGCTATCTGAGAGACCTCATTCAGGAAGAGATGTCGAAGAATTAGTCAATTTGATCGCTTCCCAAATTTTCTCTACCGTTTGAGTATTCTTTGCATAAAAGTTTTTATCAAACGCAAGAAAGACGAGTGCAATAAGTACTGGTTGTGGTGAGATAATGAGCGAGTTTTCATCTTTGATCAGACCCTCAACCTGTTCTTTTGCAAGAATCGCTGCTTGTGCTCGATTCCTTTTGAGCATATCGATAATTTGTTTGACCGTTTTTACCTCGAAAATTTCAGCTGGCCTAACAAGTTTTTGAAGTGCTTCGAATTGAATACCTTGCTGAATGAGGATTTTTTGATTCTCTGCATTTTTAAACGAACTGCCATCCCAACGAATATCTGTCTGTGAATTTCTGTAGAAGTGAAAGGCTACAGAATCAATTGATTTTTTGAGTTCAAGCTCGTCCTTTTCATTCTTTGGAAATTGGAGATGTTGCGCTCGTTCTGTAGAAAAGGTGGCATAAATCGCATCTGCTTTGTGATTTTTTACATCTTGTATGCAGCGAGCGCGGGGAGATGGGTAGTATTGAACATCAATTGGAATTTCTAGGAACTTCTTTTGAAAATGTGTTTGCCAAAGTCCCTTTCCCGCGGGGTTTGTCTTCTGTCCAAAGCCTTTATCCATTGTGCAGACTCGAACAATGGGTGTCACACTCAAAGCGAGAGATGTCTTTGACAGGAGAAAGAGAGTAATAAGAGTTAATATGAGTCTAATATGCATGGCGTCTTCGGAGCTCCAGAGAACTAGATAAATCTACTCACCTTTTTTCTGCTTTGGCAAACATGCCAAAGATCATCTCTTGTAACCACTAGTTAAGCTATTCTATACTCACTATGGAGTGAGGTATTAATGAATCGTCTAATAAGAAAAATTGTAGCAGCCTTTCTATGTGTCCTTTCGGTAGCGGGTTTTTCCTATGCTGATACGGTGGCCAGTAAAATGGATCAGATGCTGGTTGATCTCATAAAGCTTGGAACCTACTTTGATGCGCCGGAGAGACTTTATTCAGCGAGCAGTCGACCGGAGATGATTCGCTTAGCCTCGCATATGAGAAAAACCTTTAAAGAGGCTTCTCACTTTGAACTTCTAAAGGAGCAGTCCCTCTTGCCATCGGCCACAATTTTGGAAGAGAGCCTTGCTTCGATTGAAGACTCCTTGAAAGATAAGAATATGAATTATGCGCGATTGCGTTTTAATTCCACGCGCTCGATTTGTCTCTCTTGTCACACTCAGCTTGATTGGAAAGCAGGTCCGGATATTATTGAGAAAGTCAATGAGCTTAGCTCTGAGCTTAAGTTGAGTAATGTTGATAAAGGAGATATCTACTCCATCGTGAGAGATTACACTAGGGCTTCTCAGTACTACTTGTCTGAGCTTCAGAATAAAACGATTAGAGGAGACTCAACCAGTGAGACTTCACTTCTTAGAAAAATTCTACATATCTATCTGACAGGTCTGACAAATGTTTCAGCTGCTGAGAATTTTTTCACAGTAAATCAATCTTCGATGAACTTATCGCGGTTTTCATTGATGCTCGTAAATGACTGGCTTTCTGAAATTCAAGTTTGGAGCAAGCTTGATAAAAATATCAGTCAAATGACTACAGATGAGTTTATCTCAGTTTATAAAAAACGCGATGCTGAGCTTGATGATTCGCGCGATGGCGCTAGAGAGGTGATTAATTATTTGCTACTAGGTAAAATCGGCAAGACCATGATGAATACTTCTGACACAGGAAAGGATCGAGCTGAGCTTCTTTACTATCTAGGAATGGCCGATCGCTATGTTGACTCAAACTTTCTTTTTAATTTATCAGACCTCTATTTTAAAGAATGCATTCGCAATTATCCCAAATCAAAATTCGCAAAGAAGTGCTATGAAAGTTATGAGGATAGTGTTTATCAGAGCTTTTCTGGATCGGCAGGTGTCTTCATTCCAAGCGATATTAGGGCCGAGCTAAAAGAGTTAAAGCAGCTGCTCAATAAGAACTAATCTGCCAACTTTAGTACACTCATCAAATTCTTGTGAACTCTTGGCGGAAGCTCTCTATGCTCAATAGAATTTAAAGCAGAAGAGTACTTTCAAGAGCTTATCATCGATACCTCCATGAGAGGAATTGAACTTCTTCGGCTAGATCTTAATCTTAGGATTTACATTCCATTAATAGAAATCCTTCACTCTCAAATTGATCTATGATTTTAGAGGGAAGATTGATTAGGGTGGGAGAGACTATGCTCAAGGGAACCTTACTCATTGTGGATGACGAACCAGACATCGTTGAGCGGTTGAAGCTTATCTTGGAAGAGTATGCAGATATCGTTTTAACAGCGAGCAATGGCTTAGAAGCACTAGATTTAGTGAGAGATAATGAAGTTCATTGTATCCTTTCAGATATTAATATGCCGCGAATGAATGGGGTTGAGTTTATTCGCACTCTTCGTGCTGATGGCCTTACAACACCCTTTGTGTTCTACACCTCTCATGGAAGTAGCGAGCTTCTGCAGGAAGCGATGAAGTATAGAGCATTTGATTTTCTTAATAAGCCAAGTTTAAAAGGTCTAGAGAGTGTCATTTCACAAGGACTCATTAAAGGAGTCGCAAAAGATGAGCAGATTTTTAGAGAAGATCAGACATTTATGAGTGAATACCAAAGAATGTTAAGTGATTTAGAAGGGGCCCAATCTTAGACCCCTAAAATCTTTAGTTACTCAAAAGCTATATAAATGTAGGGCTCTTGAATTTTTAATTTTTCAGATTCATTCTTTTTCAACTCTTTAAAGAGGTCATCTCTAATATTGAGAAAGCTTGCCTTGAGCTTATCAATTTTGATTCTGAGGTCGAAGTCCTGTCCTGCGGGAAGATATTCAATCTTGCCTTCTCCCTTAATGGTTACGCTCACTGACAACGTGGCCCTAAGCTCTAAGTCAAAGCTTCCGTTCCTTAGAGTGAGCTCTAAGTTTTTAAAGCTTGCATCTGTTGCTGAAACACTAATTGCATCTAAAGCAAAGCTTAAAGAGTTGGCCTGATCCATTTCAAAGCTTGAAATATTGAGGGCTCCACTTTGCAGACAGTTTTCTAAAGGGCGCAGTCCTGGGCCAGGTATTTTACAGTTGAGATTAAGATTAGAAAGGGAGTAGTGATCTTCACCATAGGCGAGATTGCCACTCCTCATAGAGAATTGTCTGGGATTATTCTCTCTAATGTCGAGTGTCACGCCAGAAGCATTGACGCTCGACAAAGGCTTCCACCACTCTGGGGAGGCTATTGCTGTACTTTGCGTACTTCCGATGAGATCAATTTCCTGAAGGGTCTCATCGTAAGAAATTTGTATTTCATTGTCTGACCATTTCTCTCCATTGATGTCAAAAATCATTGTGCCCCGAAGTGACCCCGCCGTATTGGCATATGAGACGCTAAGGTTCTGTCCGTCCAGGCCCACTTGATCAAGGTCATTACAAGATACGGCAAAGCCTAGTATAATAGTCGATACTATAAGTTTAAGTTTCATGGCATACTCCTTAATCTTCGTGTCGGGGAGAATGCATTTAGACTTTTTCCCTCGCTACAGCAGGGGCAATTTTGAGTCGATATTGGAGAATAGATGACTAGGACTGTTTATTTCACTGGGGGGGGAAGTGGAGGCCACGTCGTTCCGGCCCGCACGCTCATTAGCGAGCTGGGAGCAGAGGGAAACTACGAGATTAACTATATTGGCGGAGTAAAGGGGATCGAGGCCGAAATCATGCCATCCTTAGTTAATCGCTATTATGGAATTTCTACGGGGAAGTTGCGTCGCTACTTCTCTTTTGAGAATTTTGTCGATCTTTTACGAGTGCTGCGTGGACTTTTTCAATCACTCACTATCTTGATAAAGGCCCCAAGGGATTCATTAGTTTTTTCTTTTGGCGGTTTTGTTTCAATCCCACCAGTTTTAGCTGCCAAGGTGCTAGGGCTAGAAGTTTTTGTTCATGAACAAACAACTCGCGCGGGACTTGCCAACAAGATTGCGGCCAAAGTGGCCTCTAAGGTATTTCTTTCGTTTGAGAGCTCGAAGGTTTTCTACCCTGAAGCTAAATGTGTTCTCTCGGGATATCCTATTCGTGAGCGCATCTTTAAAGGTCCGTGGCACCAGCGGATTAAAGTTGCAAGTTATGATATCGACTTAGCGGCAAAGCCTACAATATTTGTCACCGGCGGTGGGAATGGGGCAGAGTGCTTAAATCGCATTATTGCTGATAACCTCGACAAGCTCTTAAGCCAATTTCAAATCGTTCATCAAGTAGGTGCACCCCATATCGAGAAGTACTCTAAGCTAGAAAGGGTGGGCTATTATCCAGTTGCCTTTGTCTCTGAAGAGATTATTGATTTGATGAAGTTCTCTTCAGTCGTGGTTGCGAGAGCGGGGGCAGGTACCGTGAGTGAATTGATGGCGCTCGGTAAAAAGGCAATCTACATACCTCTTGCGATCGCACAAAAGAATGAGCAGTATCACAATGCCATGGCCGCTAAAGAGCTCAATGGCTCTGTGGTCATCGAAGAAAAAGATCTGGGCAGTATTGACTGGCCTAGCTTGTTTTCCGAAGTCGCACTCTCTCAAGAGGGAGCAAAACCCCTACCCAATGAAGCCAGGGATGTCCTCTTAGGAGCGATTAGAAAAAGAAATTGGCGCCAATAAGAGATTCGTTTTCTCCACGCAAGCGAGTGTGTGAAGCGGTAATGCTGGTGTTAATCCCGAGATGCCATGAGGCCCTCATTCCGTATTCATAGGTTCTATCTAAATGAGACCACACCCACCAATCGTGCGAGGCAAACGCTTTGAGAGCGAATTTCTCTGAGACTCTTAAGAGAAAAAAGCTCTCTGGCCCAGCACCGACTCGGTATCCTTCACGGGAGAGTTCCTTGTTGGCCTGAAACTCGGTGTGAAGAAGTAGACCCCATTTCACATTCTCTCTTCCAAAGGCCACTCCGTAGGCTCCGTCGAGACTTGGGGTGTAGCAAGAGTCACAGCTTTGATCGTTAATTCTCTCACTACCAAATCTAATTCTCCAGGAGGCTTTTGGAATGAGAGTGGTAAATGGTGAGATTGAAAGAACCTGAATGAAGTCAGCACGATCTAGATAGACCTTCTTGGCCCCCGCTCGGTCGTTATAGTAGCGCAACTCTAGATTGCCCATTTCCATAATCGCGTTTGGGTTTTGACCAGGGATAGGATCGAGTAGATCGTGAAGCGCTGGGCGAAGTGCAAGCTTTGAAGTGAATTCACCTTTTTTAGAGTGACCCACATGAACTCCAAGTCTCGCAGTTTCATGTCCTTGGTGAGGAGCTTCTATCTCAGGCATATCAACCTTGACTGGAACTGTGCTCACTCCCGTCTCAGCGCGCTTGATGAGGAGTTCTTGTCTTTTTTTGAGTATTTCTTTGTCATCAGAGACAATGGCGTCAGCATATTGAAAGTCAAAGTACTCAATGAGTGTATCGAGAACTCGAGCTTGAGTTTTTACTTCGGCACTTGTTAGCTCCGCGTTCCAGGGCTCACTTTTAAATTCATTAAAGAGCTCTTGCTCCTTAGAGCTTAAGCCTTCAAAACTCGCTAGTAGAACGCGTCTTTTAGAAGGGCGAAAGCTAATGTGCTTTAAGAGGCCCGGCGCTCTCGAAACAGACTTGATAGTATCCACAGGGGGGACATTAGAGCTGATGCGCTCGAGTAATTTCCATTCGGGGTTGGCCACATTAAGAAGACCCAGAATGTGATAAGAGCAATTTTCTGAGAGGTAATAATAATCAAAATATGTCTGCTTCATCTCCCAGAGATGGGCAATGACCCAGTCGATTTGATCATCTGTAATATTGAGCTCATAGTCCCACAGATCGCGCGATTCAAAGTCGTTGTACTCGCGAATCTTGTAGAAATAGGGCATGACTGCAAACTCACCTCGAAAGCCGCCAAATGTTCCTTTGATGGCATAGATCAGTGCGTTTGAAGTTGTCACGTTGGCAGAGAAGTTCGCCGCATAATCGAGGAGTTGGTACTTCTCTGATTCCTGCACGTCTGACTCTTTTTTAAATCTTAAAAGCGTATGGCCAAATGCCGAGGACGGGTTGTTTAAGTAATAACTAGAAAAGACCAGGCTGATTGATTTAGCACTTAGGCGCTTTGAAAAATCGAGATAGTCACTGCAATGATCAGTCTTCGCCTGCTCTTCACCCAACTCTCTGGCAATAAATTTGGCGCGAGCGGGAAATTTACAATTAAAGAGTGGATCTTTTTGGTAGAGCTCCAGGCTCTTTTTGTACTCGACCAGGTAATCATCTTTCCCATTTTCGGCGACAAAGAAGCCAAGCCCATCTGCTTGAGATCTCTCTGAAAAAAAGCCCTCAGTTACATGTAAGAGAGCTTTCCAACGGACTAAGTCTTTAGGAGGAGTAAGCTCGGCGCTGGCCAGAGCGGGAAGGCACAAAAGGAGTGTCGCAATTAATTTCATAGAAAAAGATTAGAGAATGAGGCCCTTAATGGCAAAAAAAAAGCACCTCTTTCGAGGTGCCCTTTATAAAAAAGCAAAAGCTTAATTAATTAGATACAAGCTCTTTTTACAACAGCAGAGATTTGGCCGTTGATTTCAGAAGCAGATACAGCTTCAGAAGAGAAGATCTTGCGGTAGTTCTTTTGAAGAACTGGACCAACGTTAGCAGACTCACATCCGTACATACGAACGAGTGAAGTAAGAGTCTCACCTTGTCCACGAGCGATGTCGTTAGCAAGAGCAGAACGGTTAGCTTCGATGAATACAGTTTGAGCTTGTCCACCCATACCATCGAGTTCACAGTTACTTGTTCCTGAAGTCATACCGAAAGTTTGGTTACCGAATGTACCGTTAGTTGTAGCGCCAAGTACTTGGTGCATAAGGCTTGAGCCGTCTGTCCAAATAGTTGAACCAAGACCACAACCTTGTGCTTGATAAGAAGCAGCTTGAGCCGATACTGAAAGGGCGAGAGCAGCGAGAGCTACGAGATACTTTTTCATGCTTTTTCCTCCGTGAAAGTAAACCAATAAGCATAGTTAATATTGTGAAGTTAATGGTAACCCGAGACTTTCCCTAGCTCAATAAAAAGGTAAGAGGAAAGTTTAACTAAATTTATATCCGCGGGCTTTAATGGTAGAAATTCGCTCACCATAATTCCCGAGTTTTTTTCTCAGATTAGACAGGTGAGTATCGATATTTTGATTTTGCACGTGAATGTTTTGCCAAATCGTCTGCGCCAAAGATTCGCGCGAGACAATTGAGCCAGCATTCTTGGTGAGGGTAAACAGAATTTTATATTCAATAGGAGTAAGAGGAAGCTTCTCGCCTGCAAGGCTAGCACTGTGAGTGTTGAGATCAAGTTCAAGATCATCAAAAGACATTTTCTCTTCAAGCGCAGGCTGCGACTTCGCATTTTTAATTTTGTTGAGAATACGCGCGACAAATTCTTTTTTGCTGACAGGTTTATTGAGTACATCGTCGGCACCGAGCTCGAGACAACGAACGATTG
Source organism: Bacteriovoracaceae bacterium (assembly GCA_048264885.1). Classification (GTDB taxonomy): domain Bacteria; phylum Bdellovibrionota; class Bacteriovoracia; order Bacteriovoracales; family Bacteriovoracaceae; genus JBLWXV01. The sequence goes on along the minus strand of JBLXCO010000001.1, from coordinate 993,187 downwards.
AGTCTTCACTGGGATCACCACTGAGAAAGATCACTGGCGTTTTTGGAAGCGTGTTCTTGAGCTCTGTGTACGTCTGGTAACCATCCTTTTCGGGCATGTGAATATCCAGGACGACGAGGTCTAAGTTGAGACCCGGAGCAATCTGAAGGAAGTTGTTGGCCGACTCAAAGCTTAGGACATTGAAGTCTGTCGATAAAAGACTTTTATAGGCATCAAGGATGTCCTTGTTGTCGTCGACTAAAGCAATTGTAAATTTTTCCTTCATATGACACGGCCCAATCATTTAAGGTAGTTAGTATAAATAACTATAATGAATAAACAATTATGATGAAAGTGAAAAGACGGGGGCTTAGGTGCAAGGTTCTGATTTTTGTCAGGTAACTGAGTTGAATGACTTGATGCGTGAGTTCGAGCGCTTTGCCCACGAGCGAGATTGGGAGCAATTTCACACCCCCAAAAATCTGGTCATGGCCATGAGTGTGGAGGCTTCGGAACTACTGGAAATCTTTCAATGGAAGACTGAGAGCGAGTGTCAGAAGTTTTTGAGTGGTGGTGGTGATGATCGTGAACGAGAAAAAATTGGTGATGAAGTTGCCGACGTTTTTCTCTACTTAATGCGTATCTGTCAGCGTCTTGGTATTGATCCGGTCGAAACCTCAAGAAAAAAAATGATTAAGAACGCCCAGAAGTACCCCGTCGAAAAGTCCAAGGGACGCTCGACGAAGTACACTGAGCTTTAAATACTCTTTACAATTCTTAGCTTTTTCTAATCACGGTTCGCTTGTTTTGCTCGAGAACCTTTTTGCGAATGCGAATTGATTCGGGAGTCACCTCAACCCATTCGTCGTTATCAATCCAATCGAGGGCGAACTCAAGGGTCATGGGTGGCACAGTTGGGAAGACCATATTTTCATCTTTACCAGCGGTACGAACGTTTGAGACGTGCTTTTCACGAACGGCGTTGACGTTGATGTCGTTTTGGCGAGTGTGCTCACCGATAACCATGCCCTCATAACAGGTCATACCAGTCGTTACAAATTGGCGACCAGAGCTCAAAAGGTTGAAGAGAGCGTAGGCGGTCATTTTGCCAGCTCTATCGGCGATGATGGCTCCGTTAGAGCGGCCAAGCATATCACCGAGGTAGGGACGATAGCCGAGAAACTCTGATGAGATAAGACCTTCGCCGCGCGTATCGGTGAGGAAAGTAGAGCGGTAACCGATAAGGCCACGTGAAGGAACAGTGAACTCCATACGTGTGCGGCTCTCACCCAAAGGAATCATACTGCTCATGATGCCCTTTCTTTGAGAAAGCTTTTCAGTGACTGCACCAGTTGCGTCTGAGGGAAGGTCTACAACAACGCGCTCAAATGGCTCAAGCTTGTTGCCTTCTTCATCGTACTGGAAGAGCACTTCGGGACGAGAAACCATGAGTTCATAACCTTTACGACGAAGCTCTTCAAAAACGATGGCCAGCTGAAGCTCGCCACGACCCTTGAGTCTAAACACTTTGGGATCTTCGGTTGGTTCATATTGAAGGGCCACGTTCATGCGGCAAGAATCTTCAAGAAACTCTTCGAGCTTGCGGCTGGTGAGGTATTCACCTTCGCGACCTGAAAGTGGTGAAGTGCTTACGGAGACGTTTACTGAAACTGTTGGTGGCTCAACACTAATGCGCGGTAGGGGCTCAATGGCGTTTGGTGAAACAATGGTGTCACCGATGCGCCCGCCTTCAAGACCGGCAACAATGACGATCTCGCCAGCGCTGGCTTCATCTACTTCGCGCGTTCCCAGTTTATCAAAAACCTGAATGTTACTTACTTTGAAAGAGCGGTTCTTCTTTTGCTCATCACAACAGATGAAGTTTTGGTTTTTCTTAATCGTTCCTCTGTGAATACGACCAATCACCTGTGAACCGAGATAGGCCGAGTAGGTCAGGTTCGTGAGAAGCAGTTGAAGGTTCTCACCATCGGCAATCTGTGGCTCTGGATAGTAGTCACTGCCGATGAAGTCGAGCAGAACGTGCATATTATCTGTTTGCTCTGCAGGATCAAGTGTGGCCCATCCTTCTTTAGCAGAGGCATAGATGAAAGGAATATCGAGATTGAAGTCATCAATTTCAAGAATTGAAACGAGATCGAGCAATAGGTCTTCAACTTCAACTTTCACTTCATCGATGCGCTGATCGGGCCTGTCGATCTTGTTGATCACAACGCCGATTTTAATTCCACGCTGAAGTGCTTTTTGAAGGACAAAGCGCGTTTGTGGAAGTGGACCTTCAGCAGCGTCAACAAGTAGGAGAACACCGTCAACCATCATGAGTGAGCGCTCAACTTCACCACCGAAGTCGGCGTGCCCGGGAGTATCGAGTAGGTTGATCTTGAGATCTTTCCAAGTGAAGGCACAGTTTTTAGCGGTAATTGTAATTCCACGCTCTCTTTCAATGTCACCAGAGTCCATCACGCGATCTTGGAGCTTTTCACGCTCTCCAAAAGTGTTAGATTGACGAAGAAGTTGGTCAACAAGTGTTGTTTTGCCGTGGTCAACGTGGGCGACTACTGCAATATTTTTCAGCGTATGGGCCGTGCTCATAGGGCTTCCTTAAGTAAAGAGGGCAATGGTATGGATGATAATATGTCAAAATTAAGAACGTTTGTAACCAAGAAAGCGCCGCGTGATTATTGTTAATAAGCTTAAAAAGTCCTTTGGTCCTCAACTCTTGTTTGAAGAGGTCAGCTTTTCATTAGCTCCAGGAGAAAAAGTCGGTCTTGTCGGCAGAAATGGAAGTGGAAAGTCCACTTTATTCAAGATCATGTTAGGAAGAGAAATTGAGAGCGGCGGAGAGGTTCAAATCCCTAAGAACATGCGTTTGGCCACTGTTGATCAGCATCTCGCCTTTCAAGGCGAAAGTGTTTTGGCCGAGGCGGTGCGGGCACTTCCGAGTGAACGAGTCCACGATGAATACTTGGCCGAAAAGATTTTGATGGGTTTGGGCTTCTCTTTGGAAGACATGAAAAAAGCACCGGGATCTTTTTCTGGCGGCTATCAAGTTCGAATTTCTTTGGCGAAGGCCTTGCTTCAGGAGGCAGATTATTTACTCCTTGACGAGCCTACGAACTACCTCGACCTCCCGACCATGAAGTGGCTGGCCGGATTTTTAAAGCGCTATAAAGGCGGAGTTTTCATGATCACCCACGACCGCGCCTTCATGGATAGCATCGTGACCAGTGTGGTGGGTATTTATGAACAGCGCGCTTTGAAAACGAAGGGTGGAACGCAGGAGTACTATGAGGGCTTGGCCCTTGCTCGTGAGCAAATCGATCGTATGCGCAAGGCCCAGGAGCGCAAGCGCAGTGAGCTTCAAGGTTTTGTGGATCGCTTTCGCGCCAAGGCCAGTAAAGCTCGTCAAGCACAGTCGAGGCTTAAGCAGTTAGCGAAAATGGAAATCATTGAAGAGCTCTCTGTCGAACAGGTGATGGGACTGCGTTTTCACTACAAAGATTTTAAAGGGAAAACGCTCTTTGATGCGCAGGACTTGAGCTTTGCCTATCCCGGCGGTGAAACACTTTTTAAAGATCTCTCCTTTACGATGACTCCGGAAGATCGCGTGGGAATCATTGGAAAGAATGGCAAGGGAAAGTCGACTCTGCTCAATCTTATTGCGGGTGAACTCACTCCACGCACCGGAGAGTTTCGCTTTCACCCCAATGTGAGTACGGGCTACTTTGGGCAAACTAATATTAATCGCCTCAATCTTGAAAATACCATTATTGAGGAAATTGCCGCTGAAAATGCAGATCTTGGCACGACAGCTATACGCTCGATTTGTGGCGCCATGTGCTTTGAAGGGGATTTGGCGACAAAGAAAATTAAAGTTCTCTCGGGGGGAGAGCGCGCTCGCGTGCTCTTGGGGAAAATTCTCTCAAAGCCTGTGAACTTGCTGCTTCTCGATGAGCCGACCAACCACTTGGATATGGAGTCCATTGAAGTGCTGGCCGAAGAGGTCGACGCCTTTGAAGGGGGAGTGATCATTGTCACCCACGATGAGCGCTTCTTGCGTAGGGTGTGTAATAAGTTGATTGTTTTTCACTCTGAAAGTGCCGAAGAATTTGTGGGAGATTATGACACTTTTCTAGAAAAGATCGGCTGGGAAGATGAGAGCGCTGAAGTCCCAAAGAAGACAAGCTCGGTACTTAATAAAAAGGACCTTGTTCGCGCGAGGCAACAGCTCATTAACGAGCGCTCTCGTGAACTAAAGCCTCTGGAAGAGAGGCAACAAGCACTCGAAGGAAAGATCGATGTTCTCGAGAGATATATTCAAATTCTCCACAACGAAATCGCTGAGCTTGCCAGTGCCAATAAGGGGAGTGCTATCGAGGAAAAATCGATTGTGCTCTCAGAGACTGAGGCCAAAAAAGATGAGTTCTACCAAGAGTATGAGAATTTAATTGAAAAGATCGAAGAGATCAGCGAAAGCTTTCAAACAAAGTTAGATGATTTGGAATAAAAAAAGGGCCAGCATGGCTGGCCCTTAAAGACTGTCTGCACAAACTTGAGAGAGAGTGCTTGCTTGTGTCCGGGAGGAGCCGGACTTTATCTATGCTACGAATTTATTTAACTTTGTGAACTACCCGATTTGTAACGAATTCTTACACCTTCGCTAGAGGCCTAGGTAGCGGCGTTTGGAACTTCCGGGAAAGAAAAAGAGGAAGATTAAAAAGGTAAAAACGACGACTGACTGACTCAAGGCAAACCTACGCGTGAAGTCAGAGTGAAATTTATAGGGTCCAGTGCCTAAGAAGAACGCCTGTCTAAAACTTAGCTCCCAATAGTCATCGCCCTCTAAGAGAGTTCCGTGCAAATCAAAAAAATTGATGGCATCCATGCGCTCAATGAGATCAGCGCGGTAATGTTCAAAACTCTGAAAATTACCCGAGTCGTTTTGATAGGCCACTTGCGCGCGACTCAACACTTGTTCGGCCTTCATTTGAGCAATGGGAAGACAATTTTCGACTGAGTATTCTTTTTCAACTAAGAGAGCGAGCAGGTACTCCCTCACATTTTCTGGGGCCTGGGAGAGTTTTTCTTTGGCCGTGCTAAGATGGCCATCCCAGCGCGACTTATAGAGCTCGCATTCAAGACCAACCCTCATCCCCGTTCCGTGCTCGTAGCACCAGCGATAGGCAAAGAGGCAAATCGCTTGGAACAAGATGAAGAAGATGATTCTCATACAGATCGCGTCCTTTTTTTGCGGTAGAGCTTGATGGCCAACATGAGAATGAAGCTAAGTCCGATAAGTCCAATCAGGCCATAACCCATCTTAAGCGTGTTTTGTAAAACAATCAAAAAGACAATTGCAAACAGGAAAAGTGTGGCCACTTCATTCCAGATGCGCAGTTTTGTGCTACTCCACTTAAATTCTCCGCGACCAATGCTCTTTAAAATATGTCCGCAGGACAGATGGTAGAGAAAAAGACCTGCTACAAATAAGAGCTTCACAATCATGAAAGGATGATCCGTGAGGGGAAAGTAATGATGGAGCATTGCAGGCCCAAATATTAAGGTGAGAATACAGCTGGGCCAGGTAATCCCGTACCAAAGGCGCTTTTCCATAATGGTAAACTGATCACCAAGGATGCGCTTTTCTTGTGGGGACTTTGATTGAGCTTCGGTGTGATAGATAAAGAGTCTGACAATATAAAAAAGCCCTGCAAACCATGTGGTTACGAAAATGATATGCAGGGACTTAAGGTAGAGAAAACTATCCATCAATTATTTAAAGAGCGGAGCTCCAGAGGCATTGGCACTGGCAAAGTCACTAAACTTTTCCATTTGCTTGTGAAAACGCTTGGCCAAATCTTGAGCTTTAGCGACATAAGCCTCGCCATTTTCCCAACTCTGTTGTGGGTTGAGAAGACTTCCCGCAATCCCCTCAATCTGACAGGGAATCTGAAGACCGAAGATAGGCTCTTGCTCAGTGGCCATATCATTGAGGCTTCCAGATTGAATTGAGCGAATGATCTTTCTAGTCGTGTGAAGTGGGAAGCGCTGACCGACACCATAGGCGCCGCCAGTCCAGCCGGTGTTGATAAGCCAAACTTGAATGTTGTGCTTAACAAGGTAGTGACCAAGAAGTTCGGCGTAAACACCAGGGTGTCTAAGCATAAAAGGAGCGCCGAAACAGGGAGAGAAGGCAGCTTGTGGCTCAACCACGCCGATTTCTGTGCCAGCAAGTTTCGCCGTATAGCCAAGCACGAAGTAGAACATCGCTTGTTCTTTTGTAAGCTTAGATACCGGCGGAAGAACACCAAAAGCGTCAGCGGTGAGAAAGAAGATATTCTCAGGCACGCCACCTTTGGAAGTTGGCTCGAGCTCTTTAATAAAGCTGAGCGGGTAGCTTGAGCGACCGTTTTCACTAAGTGACTTATCAAAGTAATCAGGAGTGCGAGTTTTTTCATCGACTACGACGTTCTCAAGGAGGGCCCCGAAGCGATTTGAAGCGCGCCAGATACCTGGCTCTGTTTCCTCTGAGAGCTTATAAGTTTTGGCGTAACAACCGCCTTCAAAGTTGAAGACACCTTCATCCGAGAGACCGTGCTCATCGTCACCAATCAAAAGAGTTCCTTCATCAGTTGAGAGGGTTGTTTTTCCTGTTCCAGAAAGGCCAAAGAAGACGGAGACAGCCTTATCTTCAATGCGCTCAGATGCCCCGGCATGCATAGGAAGAATATTCATGCTTGGGAGTTCGTAGTTGAGGATACAGAACATACTCTTTTTAATCTCACCAGCGTAGAGAGTTCCGGTGATAATTGTCGTCTTGGTATCAAAGCAAGTTGCGATAATAGTTTCAGTCTTAGTACCAAACTCAGCAGGATCAACAGGCATTTCGGGAGCGTGAAGAATGAGGAAGTCGCCATTTCTAAACTCTCTCATTTTTTCTCTGAAGAGGTGCTGAGTGAAAAGAGCATGACTGGGGCGAGAAGAAATTGTTCTTACGCCAATATTGTGTTTTTCATGGGCGCCGACGCTTCTCTCAGTGATAAAGAGGTCGCGCTCTTCATTAAAGTAGTTAAGAACTTTTGCACGAAGCTTGGCGAAGTTCTCAGCAGTCATCGGATTGATGCTATTTTCCCACCAAATCGTCTTCTCAGTTGATTCAGATTTAACCACGTACTTGTCACCGGCAGAGCGACCAGTGTGCTTACCTGTTTTCACAACGAGTGAGCCGTCTTTGGTTAGGTTACCGTGACCCATTTGCACGGCCTTCTCGATGAGCGTGCTCGAAGGTGAATCAATGTAGAGAGTTCTGCCTTCAAGATTGGTGTTTAGACCTAAGTCTGCATAGTAATTGGACATGATATGCTCCTCGTTGCGCCATGCATCTGAATTTAATTTTTCCGTAGTCTAGCCAATAAGTTTTAACTTGTCTTGATTGAATGCAAACAGATGGGCCATGGACAGTATGGGAGAGACCAACTAGCCTAGAAGGGAACTTAGCACGAGGGGATGTTGCGGTGAAGCATTTGGTCTTTTTATTTCTTTTCTCGGCCTTATGGCCTGAGCTTTCAACTCGTGAATCCATTTTTGCTGCTGAGCAAGCTAATAGTCACCGCTTAGTTGGCAAGTTTCAAAAGGCACAGCCCAAGTATAGCAAGATCGCCCCCGATGGGGTGTTCTTTGTCATCGTGACTGAAAAGGGCGAAACCTTGGCCTTTCCGGTCACTTTTAAAAATGCTGTAGAGAAAAAGCGCGTGATGGCCGCACTTGATAAAACTTACGCGGTTCAAGGTGAGCGTACGCAGATGGCCGTCGTCTCGGAAAGTGGCGAAGGTGTCCAGCGCGTTTATGTGCTCGCTCTCTCGGAAGTAGACCAAGTGGCGCTGTCTGAACTTAGGCCAAAGATATCTTCAACTAGTGAAGTCGAGCAGGCCGGCAAGCCCATGGAAAAACCCACCGCCGCGAGAGATCCCAAGCCGCGCTCCCCGGGCGTGAGTGGCGTCAATGATACCGCGACCAATGCAGTTATTTTTACGGCGGGAGCTGTTTTGCTAGGAAGTATTTTGTCTAACTAGAACCGGTAATTTTTACTAGACACTCAATAAATATTTTTCAATAAGCTCTGCTCTGTAGATACTCCGGGAAAATAAACCTTGGAGTAAACGATGAAGAAAATTTCACTCATGCTTTTCACGCTTTTGTTAAGTGCAGGACTAAGAGCGGAAGTTCTAGACTGCGATTTTACTGAGCCCTTTTTTAATATCAAATTCAACCCCGCGACTAAGGTTGTGACTTATGTTGGGATTGAAAGCTATAACGAAGATAGCGGTACCTTTGAAGAGGTGATCATCGCTGAAAATGCAAAGCTCGTTGAAACCACGACCACTGGTCCAGTTATTGGTAGCGAGTATAGCCTGCGCAAAGAAGATGATACTGAAATAATGAAGATTGCTCTCACTTTTAGAGGCAGCAATGGTATGTCCGATCACGTCTATCCATTTGATGCTTGGTACGGACCTTATATGGGCGCTTGTGAAACAGAGTCAGCTCCAGCAGTAGATACTTTTGCCTTGATGGATGGTCTAACAAACTAAATTTGCAATGGTCCTGGTCTAGAGTAATCTCAGCCAGGACTCCCATTTTCGATCCGAACTCTCTGACTGATTCCAGGTAAAGGCACTCGCTCCTCTGGCCACCTCACTGGGTAGGGCTTTAAAAAATCCTTTAAAAGCTCGCGTAAAGCTCGACTCACTCTCAAAGCCAGCCTCAAAAGCAATTTGCGCAATTGAGTCACGATGCTTGCCGGGGAAGGCGAGTCTTCGATAGGCACTTTTGAGTCTGCGCTCTCTGATATAGGTCATGACCCCTCCTTCGGATTTTGGAAATATGCGATAGAGGCTAGAGCGCGTGAGATTAAACTCGTTGATAATTCGATCAAGACTCAAAGATGGGTCGGTGATATTTTCTTCGATAAACTTTTTTATGCGAAAGAGGGTGAGGTGATTATTATTTTGCACGGCTTGCTTAGAGTCTGGGTCTTGGCTTGAATTCAAGGCGGCTACGACTAAGTCGATACAGGGGGAGACGAGGGAATGAGCGTGCTCTAGAGTTAAGCTGGCAACGTTGCGATGAAGACTTAGCATGTGGTCGCGCAATAGTGCTGCAAAGGGATTTCTCTTGGGACAGAGAGCTTTGCCGTGGTGAGCGCTCTCATTGATCAATTTATGCTTGATCAGGCGTCTCGGGATAATGAGTGAGAGGTTGCGAAAGTCAGTGTTGTAAGCTTCCCACGGCCTAGAGCCATCAATCACGATGAGGTTTCCCGTGTGACCGGTGGAGTGATCAGGGTCTTTTAGACTGACAGTTTTTCCCTCTAGGAAAGTCTGAATCACGAAGTGATCAAGACCGTCACGAGCAATCATTTGCGAGGGGCGATAGAAATTCTGCGCCATAGTTTGGCAATCGACGAGCATGATCTCACTCAAGAGGAAGCTCTCGATACTTGCATGAAAGAGGCGACCGTTACTGTCAATATTATCGATTTCAAAAAAGACCCCTATACTTTCGCGGTATGTTTCCCTGCGCTCTTTAAGATCGAGCCTTTCGGTACTAAAGAGAGTAGAGGGGATTTTTTCATTCATGGCGTTGAGTGTCTGTTTAAATTTAAATAAACGATACCTTGGTTCGCACCTGAGCACAAGTTGATGAGTCCTTTAAGATTTCTCTAGAATAAGGCGCCGGTTCTTTTTTATTAACTTGAGTAGTTGGTCTTTACGTTAGAGACTTAATGAAATGATCTCTTTTTGCGGGGGAAGTAAAGTGAAGCAGTCTGAAGTAAGCGTGATGAAATTCTTGATCTCTTTAGCCGTGGGGGTTGCCATTTGGTTTGTGCCTGCACCAGCGGCTCTTGAGCCGAAGGCTTGGCATCTTTTTGCCATTTTCTTTACGACTATTTTGGGCATCATTATTAAAGCCGCTCCCATGGGAACTATGTGCATGGTTGGTCTAGCCTTATCTGTCTTTAGTGGGACCTTAGATATTAAAAATGAGGCGTTAACAGGATTTGGCAATAGCACGATTTGGCTAATAGTGATCGCCTTCTTTATTGCTCAGGGTTTTGTGAAAACTGGTCTTGGAACGAGGATCGCATATTTCTTTATCTATCTCTTGGGAAAAAGGACGCTTGGCCTCGCCTATGGGCTGGCGATCACTGATTTAATTCTTGCCCCCGCAACCCCTTCAAATACAGCTCGTGGAGGGGGAGTCATTTACCCCATAATGAAGTCTCTCGCTTTAAGCTATGACTCAAAACCACACGACCCTTCAGCACGAAAAATTGGTCACTTTCTAACATTGAGCTGTTTTCAAGTAGTGATGGTGACTTCTGCAATGTTTGTCACGGCAATGGCGGCCAATCCTTTGATTCAAAAGTTTGCTGCCGACAATGGGGTTACTATCACCTGGGGCGGATGGGCCTTAGCTGCACTGGTGCCAGGCATAGTCTCATTAATTGTCGTTCCCTACTTTATTTATAAGGTCTACCCTCCAGAAATAAAAGATACGCCAGACGCTAAGAGGCTTGCCAAGAAAAAGCTTAGTGAAATGGGACCAATCTCTAAGCACGAATGGATTATGATGGCGGTGTTCGCCCTATTGATTCTATTTTGGATTTTAGGAAGCACTATCGGTATCGATGCGACCACTACGGCTTTTGGTGGGCTCTCAATTCTATTGCTCTCAGGAGTTTTGACTTGGAATGATGTTAAGTCAGAAAAGGGAGCATGGGATACCCTGATTTGGTTTGGAGTGCTGGTCATGATGGCGGGATATCTAAATAAGTTTGGCTTCGTTCCTTGGTTTAGTCAGTTTGTTGCCAATGAGGTCGCGCAGCTGTCCTGGACTATGGCTTTTCCTGTTTTACTTGGTATTTATTTCTATTCACATTACTTTTTTGCTTCAGCAACTGCTCATGTGACCGCAATGGCGGCTGTTTTTATGGCCGTGGGAGTTCAGGTGGGAGTTCCTGCCTATTTAATGGCCATAACTTTGGGCTTTTTCTCAAATCTTTTTGGCTGTCTAACTCATTATGGTTCAGGTCCAGCGCCAGTGCTCTTTGGATCGGGCTATGTTGAATTAGGAGAGTGGTGGAAGCTTGGCTTTCTAATCTCTATCGTCAATATATTGATTTGGATGGTTGTCGGCGCCGGATGGTGGAAGATCTTGGGTCTCTATTGAGAGACCCTACTTAAAAATCTTAGACTTTAAGACACTGAAATTCATCCTTGCAATATTGCTAATGGAAATTTTCTCTGGGCACTCGATCTCACAAGCACCAGTGAATGAGCAATGACCAAAGTTCTCTAATTCCATTTGCTCGGTCATCTTTAGTGTGCGCGTCTTATTTTCTATCGCACCTTGGGGAAGAAGTGCCAGGTGACTCAGCTTTGCCGCTGTGAAAAGAGCCGCTGATGCATTCTTACAAGTTGCCACGCAAGCCCCACAGCCAATACAGGCGGCGGCGTCCATTGCCTGATCGGCTTCTTCCTTGCCGATTAAAATGGAGTTTGCTTCAGGGGCAGTTCCAGTCTTGGCACTGATATAGCCGCCGCTTTCAATGATTCGATCGAGGGAGCTCCTATCTACGACTAGATCTTTGATAATAGGAAAAGCTTTCGCACGCCAAGGCTCAACGATAATTGTATCGCCGTCACGAAAGCTTCTCATATGAAGCTGGCAGGTGGTGGTGTTAGCTTGTGGCCCATGAGCACGTCCGTTAATAAAAACTCCGCATTGACCGCAAATTCCTTCTCGACAGTCGTATTCATAGGCAATTACTTTTTCGCCCTTGCGCACTAGATTCTCGTTGAGAAGATCAAGAGCTTCAAGAAAAGACATATCGGGACTAAGGCCGTCGACTTCATAGCTTTGAAGGGCCCCTTTTTCGTGTGGATTGTCTTGACGCCAAATTTTAAATGTAACTTTCATCATATAACCTATTTGTAAGATCTCTCTGTAGGCTGCACATATTCAAACTTAAGTTCTTCGCGGTGCAGGTTAAAGCCCTCATCACGGTACTCCCAAGCTGACACATAGGAGAAGTCGTCATCATTTCTCTGCGCTTCACCATCGCTCGTTTGATATTCTTCGCGAAAGTGCGCCCCACAAGACTCTTCACGAGCAAGCGCGTCCTCACACATGAGTCTGCCTAGTTCAATAAAATCCGCGAGTCTGAGAGCCTTTTCTAATTCAGAGTTGAATTCATCGGCCGCACCAGTAAGGGCGAGGTTGCGCCAAAACTCACTTTTTAAGGATTCAATTTTTTCAATGGCATGGACTAAACCAGTGCGACTGCGGCTCATGGCACACTCTCGCCACATGATCGCCCCAAGTTCACGGTGAAAGTCGTCGACTGTTTTCTTGCCCTTAATCGCCATAATTTTAGCTATGCGCTCTTCAACCTGCTTTTGGGCCTGTGAAAACTCTTGATGGTCGACGTCAGGTTGAGCCAGTTTGATTTCATCAGCAAGATAATTATTGATGGTGTTAGGAAGAATAAAATATCCATCAATACTTGCTTGAAGAAGTGAGTTCGCTCCTAAGCGATTAGCCCCATGATCACTGAAATTACATTCTCCAATGGCGTAAAGGCCAGGAATTGTTGTCATCAGTTCATAGTCAACCCACAATCCTCCCATCGAAAAGTGAGCTGCGGGAGAAATCATCATGGGCGCTTTGTAAGCATTAATTCCCGTAATCTTTTCATACATTGAAAAGAGGTTGCCGTAGCGGTCTCTAATCACACATTCACCGAGTCGCGTGATGGCATCCTTAAAATCTAGATAGACGGCATTTTTCAGCGCGCCCACACCTCTGCCGTCATCAATTTGCTCTTTGGCTGCACGTGAAGAGATGTCTCGTGGCGCAAGATTGCCAAAGCTAGGATACTTTCGTTCAAGGTAGTAGTCGCGCTCGGATTCTGGAATTTCATTGGGGGGACGCTTGTCCTCTCTTTTTTTCGGCACCCAAATGCGTCCATCATTGCGAAGGGACTCAGACATGAGAGTGAGCTTTGATTGGAGCTCACTGGTTTGAGGGAGAGCTGTGGGGTGAATTTGAGTGAAGCTTGGGGCGGCAAAGTAAGCGCCTTTTTTATGAGCTCTCCAAATCGCAGAGCCATTGCACCCAATGGCCAAAGTTGAGAGGCGAAAAACCCTTGAGTAGCCACCTGTTGCGAGAACTACGGCATAGGCACTATGGCGCTCAATTTCTCCCGTGACTAAGTCGCGTGTGATAATTCCTTTGGCCTTACCATCAATGACGACGAGATCAAGCATTTCTTTGCGGGGATGCATTTTCACATTACCTTGCTTTACACATTTTGATAGCTGAGAGTAGGCAGCAATGAGGAGCTGCTGACCAGTTTGTCCACGCGCATAGAAAGTTCGCTGAACTTGAACGCCCCCAAAGCTTCTATTGGCCAGAACTCCACCGTACTCGCGCGCAAAAGGCACGCCTTGTTGGGTGAAGTGATCGATGAGTGGCCCAGAGAGTTGGGCAAGCCGGTAGACGTTGGCCTCTCTCGATCGAAAGTCTCCTCCCTTGAGAGTGTCGTAGAACATCCTCCAAGTACTATCACCGTCATGCTGATAATTCTTGGCCGCATTCACTCCACCTTGAGCTGCGACGGAATGGGCCCGTCTGGCCGAGTCTTGATAGCAAAAGCAATCAACTTGATAACCTAATTCGCCCAGGGTCGCAGCAGCAGCTGAGCCGGCCAGGCCAGAGCCTACAACGATAACTTTCACTTTTTTTCGATTGGCAGGATTGATAAGCTTGCTCGCCGCCTGGTAATTTGGCCATTTATCAGGAAGATCACCTTTTGGAATCTTTGCATCAAGTTTCATTTCTAGCCTCTAAAATAAATGACAATGGGAATAATAAAGAATCCTATACTGACCACTACACTAAAAAGCACTGCGATGATCTTTGTAATCTTTAAGTAATACTTACTATACAGACCAAGTGTTTTTAGTGCGCTCGAAATTCCGTGTGCGAGGTGGAGTCCCAGTGGAATCATTAGGATTGAATAAAATAGCGTCATCCATGGGTTTTTAAAAACTTCTATCGTTATGAGATAGACGTCTTTGTGACCATTGAGGTCGAGTGGAACTGCTGCACCGATACCCAATTTAACACGCGCCCAAAGTTGTGCCATGTGGATAACAATGAATATTAAAATGAGAAAGCCTAGTAATCCCATGTTTTGAGAGGTCCAAGTACTATTTTGATACTTATGATTTACTTGATAAGCTTCCCCTCTGGCCTTGCGGTTATAAATAATGACTAAAGTAGCGTAGATCGTGTGGAGTAGGAGCGATAAATACAAAATGAATGAAACGGCCTTGATAAGTATGTTCTCGCTCAGCGTATGCGAGTATGTATTATAAAGTACGTGTGCCTCTTTTGCCGGAAGAAGAAGGATGAGATTACCCGCCAAATGCACAACTAGAAAGAGGCAAAGAAAAAGGCCTGTTAATGCTAAGATATTTTTTCGTAGAAAGAGCATGCCGGCTTCCTTAAAAGCAAAATTGATCACTAAGTCTAGTTCAAATAATGAAACAGTTAAAGTTAAGAGTTAATTTCATTTTTTATGACGAGAATCACTTCTAGCGCCAGCTAGACTTCTCTATAGCGGGCCGTATAAGACAGTAGTGCGCCTTCACAGATGAGAGTAGAGTCTATCTCAAAGCTCTGGAGGAGTTCTGATGAATGCTCATTACAATGCTCTTCTCATCTGGATCATTCACTTTGTGAGTTGGCATCTTTTTGCTGCTGGCTTCGCCCTGGCCGATCACTATAAGTGGTTATCAAAGTATAAAATTGCCATCGATACGCGCCTAAATTATTTCAAAATTCTGCCGCGCGTTTTAGCCAACCAAATCTTAATTATGCTGCCCATTATGGTCTTTATTGGATACATGGACTGGGGCTTTCAAGATAATCCGCAACCTCTGTGGGTGCTCCTTTTTCATGCCTACATGCTAGGCATCGTTCATGATGTCGTCTTCTACACCGGGCATCGCTTACTTCATACAAAAGTTGGCTTTCATAAGCTTGGTCACTATCTACACCACCAAAGTAGAGGGGGGACAGCAGCAGCGAGTATGTATATGAGTCCAATTGACTTTGTTTTTGAAATTATTCTTCCCTATATGATCTTCATTGTGATTTTTCCAACGAATTTTTACTTCAACTGCTTGGTTGCAAGCATCGGGTCAGTAGCCGCTATGTACGAACATTCAGGGTATTGCTTTACGACCTGGAGGCCGCTGGACACGAGACCACATATTTCTCATCATCAGCGTCGAGCTAATGGTTCCTTTAGTGAAGGAGTTTTCTCTCCGGGGTGGTGTGATTTTATTGCGGGCAGCAGCTACCGCCAGTCAAGGCAGAAAGTAAATCTTAGAAATACTAAAAGATAGCAAATCTTATGAGACGCACACTTTTAGTAAACTACTCAATCTTGTAATCTGCCTCCTGCACTGCAAACTTCATTTTTAATGGGTCCTTACGATAGAACTATTTAAATTTGGCTCACACTTAGTATAGGTGCAAAAAATAATGGAGCTGCTTTTGCATCTAATAATTGAAACGAAATGTTAGAAAAAAAAGAGAGGTTACTATGTCAAAGTCAAATTCACCAAAAAGAAAAGAAGAAGATAAAAACACTATAGAAAGACGAGTTGGTGCTTCAGTAAGAGACGAAGATAAACCATCAACAACGCTCACAAAGAAGCGGCACTCAAATCGCAAAGAGGAGAGCTCTTCAGATAAATCATCTCGAAGCGCAGGTGCTAATCAAAAAAATAAATGAGTAATGAAGACATGTCATAGCTGTTAACTCTGAACTAAGGATGAGTAATGAAATTAAATGGAAAAAGAGTGGCCATTTTGGCCACCGATGGTTTTGAACAATCTGAACTGACAAGTCCTCGAGATGCTCTCTCGAGAGCAGGCGCAAAGGTGGAAATCATCTCGCCTAAGTACGGCAAAATAAAAGGCTGGCTGAACGGACAGTGGGGCCAAGAAGTAGAAGTTAATACTCGACTTGAAGATGCAAGCCCTGAGGATTACGACGCTCTGGTCTTACCTGGAGGAGTGATTAACCCAGATGCTCTTCGCAAAAATGATGTTGCTGTAAATTTTGTGAGAGGCTTTTTTCAAGAAGGAAAACAAAAGCCAGTTGCGGCCATTTGCCATGGGCCTCAAACTTTAATCAATGCGGATGTTGTCAAGCATCGAAGAATGACTTCTTATGTTTCCATCAGGAAAGATTTAGAAAATGCTGGTGCCAATTGGGTCGACGAAGAGGTCGTTGTGGATCATGGCCTGGTTACTTCAAGAAGCCCAAAAGATTTAGAAGCGTTTAACCGCAAAATGATTGAAGAGATTGGTGAGGGAGACCACGAGTCGGTACAAATCTCTGCCTAGCTAATTCTGCCTAACGGCAGAATACTTCATTATGACGGTCTTACCTGACTTTCCACAATCGCTTGGAATTAATATTGCGATATTTATTATCGGCGCACTCGTTGTAGCTGTTGCCGGTAGTAAAATGGCGCTTCTTGCTAATTTACTCGCCGATCGAACGGGGTTAGGGGAGGCCGTCACTGGTACCCTCTTTTTAGGCTTAGTTACAGCTCTGCCGGGCTTGACTGCGACAGTTACAACCGCGATGGATGAGTTGCCAGTCTTAACGGCGAGTAATGCTTTGGGCGGAATTGCTATTCAGACTGCATTTCTATCACTGGCCGATTTCGCCTATCGTAAGGCGAACTTAGAGCATGCCGCCGCTTCTTTATCTAATATGATTCAAACCGGAATCTTAATTTTTCTCTTATCTCTGATCTTATTAGGTTTTTCTTCTCCAAATATAAGTCTCTGGCATATTCACCCGATGAGTTTTCTCTTAGTCGCCTGTACTGTCGGCGCTGTCAACATAATCTATCATCAACATAAAAATCCCATGTGGCATCCCCATAGAACGGCCCAAACAGTGTATGACATCCCTGAAAAAAATATCATGCAAGTCAGTCTGGCTAAGCTTCTTTTTCAATTTGTTCCCATTGCTATTGCGGTTTTAATTGGTGGCTACTTAGTGGGCAAAAGTGCAGGAGTGATTGCCCTTGAGACTGGGCTAGGTCAATCCTTTGTCGGAGCTGCATTTTTGGCCTTCGCAACTTCATTGCCTGAGCTTGTGACTACCATCTCGGCTGTGAGAGTTGGAGCACTTACACTCGCTGTCGGTGATATCGTGGGAGGGAATGTCTTTGATGCTCTCTTTATGGCAGTCGGTGACATATTCTATACACCCGGCTCGATATATCACGCGCTCGAAGTGGGCCCAAGTGAGATATTTCTCGTTGGACTTTGCATTTTACTCAATGTGACTTTGCTCTTGGGTCTTCTCTTAAGACAAGAAAAAGGACCAGGTAATATTGGGGTGGAGAGCTCTCTCATGCTGATCGTTTACTTGGCCTCACTTGTGGTGCTCTACTTCTCATGAGGTTTCTATGGAGGGACGATAGAGTTTTATATACAAGGTTCTGAGAACTGCGAAGGATGGGGTGGCCAGGAAGATTCCGATGAGGCCAAACCAAGTTCCCATGAGCAGCATGAAAATGAGAAGCGGCATCTCCGGAAGTTCGAGATGCTCTTTCATAACTCGAGGTAGAATCAAGTTACCTTCAATTTGCTGAGTCACGATAAAAACCAGAAGTACCCAAGGAACATTTTCCGAATTCGAGGCCAGGGTAACGAGAGCCGCAACGACGACCACAATTAAGATTCCCAGGTAGGGAATAAGTCCAAAAATCGCTGTTAGTAGTCCGAATACCGCCCAGTACTCGACTCCCGCGATCCACAGCCCAACGAGAGTCAATAAACCAATGATTACCATATCAATCAATTGCGCCCGAAACCAACGTCTTAAGCTTTGAGCACTATGGTCTAGCACTTCGCTGACTCTTTCTCGCCTTGAAGCTGGAAAGATATTTGAGAAGGACTTTGCGTAATCACTTGCACCGACGGCAGTATAAAGAGCGATGACCCCCGCAAAAGCAATGCCGCTAATTAGTGTAAAACCAGAGCGCACACCACGAATTAGTTCAGATAGACCGGTGGTAATCGACTCTTGAATATTTATGTTTTCGATTCTCTCTTGCATCCAAGGATGTTTTTGAAATAATTTTTGAAGCTGAGATTGCAGGTTAGTTAAAAGCTCTGGCATACGCTCAGAAAGGGCATTAAATTGATCGGCCACAAGATAGCCGATGACCCAAAAGACGGCCGCTCCAAAAAGAACAATGAGAGTGAGAAGAATGAGCGCCGAAAGGGCCCTGGGGAATTTGAACCTCTCTCGCAATTTTGTCAGTAGGGGAGAGACAAGACTACCTGCTCCTATTCCAATGAGACTCATAAAGAGCACATTGGCAGCATCATAGACCAGAAATCCAAGAAGAATTAACCCGCCTAGAATAAGACCAGCTCTAAGTGTCCGGCATGTGAAGTCAGATGAGACCATTAATTCATAATTCCTTTTAAGCAGTGCTGGTAGCACTTACTAGACTCTTTAACTCCTTTTAAGTCGTAATGGATGAATTTGCTAGTCGCATTGTTAACATCTAAGTCCCATTTTATCTTTGTCGAATATTAATATGATCGGGCGCTTCGTTTGCATGTGTCTTGATAAGAAAATCATTTGATAGGAGTAAAAAATGGAAATCATAAAAATAAAATCAGAATCCTTGGCCCAACTCTCGTACCTCATTATTGACGGTGATAAAGCGGCGGTCATTGACCCTCGTCGGGACGCAGAGATTTACTTCAACAAAGCGCAAGCGAAAGGAGCAGTGATAAAGTATATCTTTGAAACACATCGCAACGAAGACTTTGTCACCGGCTCTAGAGAGCTCAAGAGGTATTGTGAAGCCGAAATTTATCACGGTGAAGGACTGCCCTTTGAGTTTGGAAAATTTGTCAAAGACGGAGATGAATTTGAGCTTGCTGATGCCCATCTCAAAGTTTTAAAAACTCCAGGTCACACGCCTGAGTCAATCTCTATCGTACTATATCCTAGTTGTGACGCTGAAAAAGCATTGGCGGTATTTACTGGTGATGCTCTCTTTGTATCGGATGTTGGGCGAACCGACTTTTTTCCAGATCAATTGAATGAATTTGCGGCCATGCTCTATGAGTCCATTCACGATAAAATTCTTCCGTTAGGGGATCAAGTTGTCTTATACCCCGCTCATGGGGCCGGCTCTGTGTGTGGTGGAGGTATTGCTGATCGAGAGTTATCAACTCTTGGCTTTGAGCGACGTCATAATCCCATGCTACAGCTATCGAAGGATGAATTTATTAAGAAGAAGGCAAATGAGACTCATCAAATGCCTCCTTACTTTCGTCAAATGGAGGAAGTGAACTTAAAAGGCAGTGACACTGAATTAAAAAATTATAGTCAGCTAGACTCCATCTCAGTTGCTGAATTAAAGGATAATTTCAAGGACTACCAGGTTATTGACATTAGGTCTGCCGAAGCATTTTTAGGTTGTCATGTCCCAAACTCCTTATCGATCCCGGCTGATATGCTGAGCTCATATGGAGGATATTTTTTAAACTATCAAGATCCAATTGTACTCATTGGAGAGGGCCTTAATGAAATCAAGAGCGCACAGTCTGATCTTCTTAATCTTGGCTACGACAATGTGAGAGCAATGCTTAAAGGTGGAATAATCGCTTGGGAGGTCTCAGGCGAAGTGCTATCTAATGGTGACATGGTTGATGCTCATCGAGTGCTAAATAAAAAATCAAAAATGACCTTACTTGATGTGAGAAAACCCAGTGAATGGGAAGAAGGCTTGATCTCAAACGCAAGAACAATTTTTTTAGGAGATTTATTGGGGTCTATAGGAGAGTTTAAGGCCGACGAATCAATTGTGACTTATTGTGGCTCTGGCAAGAGAGCGACGATAGCCGCTTCTATCCTCCAGGCAAACGGTTTTTCAAAAGTATCAGTTTTTATGGGATCGATGAAATCCTATAATGCTATAACTGAGTAGTAATTCATGGGAAATTTTATAGAGCTTTGGGCAAAGTCAGCATCAATTAGTCTTGGTCTTTTTTGGATGGCGCTTTGGGCTTTTGGGCTAGGCTATGTCATTAGTAGCATGATTCAAGTCTTTGTTACCGAAAAGCGCATGAAGGAGACCATGGGAGAAGCTGGGCCTAAGAGTATAGGTCTCGCGACATTTTTTGGGTTTATCTCAAGCTCATGTTCATTTGCTGCGCTCTCAACAACTCGAGCTCTTTTTGCAAAAGGTGCGGGGCTTATTCCATCCCTAGCATTTCTATTGGCCTCTACAAACTTAGTGATTGAGCTCGGTATTGTGATTTCTATTTTTCTCTCTTGGCAGTTTGTTGTTGGTGAGTACCTAGGCGGATTAATTCTTATACTTTTGATGATTGTTATTGTGAAGTTAACTCTGCCTAAAAAACTGGAGGAAAGTGCACGTCAGAATGCAAAAGATCAAGAAGGAGGCGATTCATCAGGGAGTGCACCTGACTGGAAAAAGCTTATCAAAAGCAAGGAAGGCTGGGTGAGAGTTTCACATAAGTACTTAATGGAATGGAAAATGGTGTGGAAGGATGTCACTATCGGATTTACGGTGGCAGGGATTATCGCTTCATTTGTGCCTAGAACTTTTTTTGAGTCCTTGTTTGCTGGCTCAGGAACCACTCAGCTCGCATTTTATGAAGTATTGTTACAATCTCTAGTTGGGCCGATTGCAGCGTTCTTTACCTTTATAGGTTCTATGGGAAATATCCCGCTGGCAGCGGTTTTGTTTTCAAATGGCGTGAGCTTTGCTGGTATTATGGCCTTTATCTTTAGTGATCTCGTTGTTTTTCCAGTCTTGAGAATTCAATCTAAATACTATGGTTGGAAAATGACATTTTACATACTTGCTGTTTTTTTAGTGATCTTGGTTTCTTCCTCTTTGATCATGCACTACGGTTTCTCATTCTTTGATCTTCTACCTAGTCCGAAGTCCGCAAAAAGCATTACAGAACGAGAGTTCTTTAAGGTGGATTACACTCTTTTCTTGAATCTTTTTTTCATTTTTCTAAGTGGACTCTCACTGTATTATTTCTTTAAAAATAAGAAACATAAAGAAAAGAAAGAATCTAATCTTAGTGAGAAGCTACTTTTTGGCCTATCACTTACTTGCTTTTTTTGGCTATGTGTTGGAAGCGGCTTAAAGATTTTTCTTTAAGTTCTATTTAAAGTAATTTGAAAAGTCGATCCTTTCCCAAGCGAACTTGTAACTTTTAGCTGCCCTTTATGAGCCTCAATTATCTTGCGACTGGCCGATAGTCCAAGGCCAATGCCAGGAATTGAATCTCTAGTCGCCTTTGTTCGGTGGAAAGGCTTGAAGATATTTTCAAGATCGCTCTTATCTATCCCTATACCACTATCAATTATGGATATATGAATGAGATCTGATTCTATCAGAGCTTCAATTTTAATATCGCCCCCGTTTGGTGAATACTTGATTGCGTTTGAAATGAGATTGTTAAAGACTTGAGTTAAGCGATTTGCATCACAAGCGCAGGTGATTGGTGACTCTGGTAAATTGATGATAAAGCGATGAACTCGAGAGCTTGTTTGATAAAGCCCTATGGAGTTAGTAATTATACTCTTCAGGTCACATTGACTAAGGTTTAGTCTGAGGTGACCCGCTTCAATTCGAGTTGTGTCTAATAGGTCTCCCACTAGGCGGTCAAGGGATTGAACTTGGTCATAAATGACTTGTGAGAGTTCTTTGCTTTCCTGCTGACATTGTGAGACGAGAACTTCTGAGGCCATTGAGATTGAGTTAAGCGGATTTTTTAAGTCATGAGCGATAGACGCAATAAAGCGCATTTGCTCTTTTCTTTTTTCTTCAAGCCAATCCGCCATCACATTGTAGCTTTCTGCAATGACCTTCACTTCATGAAGACCGCTTGCCTGTACTCGCTCTTGAGAGTTACCTGCCTTGTAGCTGGAGATCGTTTGCGAAATCTCTCCAAGTGGACGTGTGAGGAGCACATAAATTCCATAGAGGGTGATTAATATGAGTGAGGTGCCAACTGAGAGTAGGATGATTGAAAGCCTGTCTGCTCTTTGGTTTTGTTTATGTACCTGCGCTGTCAGCTCGTTCATTTGATCACGATTGATCTCAATGAGTCGCTCAATCTCAGCAATCGCGTTGTCGACATCTTTACTAATGAGATTGTATTTTTCCAGTGGGGAGATGGGCTCATTTGCATGAGCGGCGCGTTTTTGTAGATACTCCTCGATCTTTGCTTTGACTGATTGAAGAGTGGCCCGATCTCTATCTCTACTCGTTAACTGCTCAGCAGTTTGCAAAAGTTCATTTATCTCGTTGTGTTGTTTGTCGCGATTGACATAGCGGACAGGATCTTTGTGAAGCTGGAAGAGAAATGAATTTCGATTGTGTGTCAGTAATCTGGTTTTAAGACTTTGGGCTACCTGAATACTTTTACTGGCCTGAGCTAGCTCATCAGCTTCTGTTTCGAGTAGGTCGGTTACCCTCATGAGGGCAAAGGAGAGTACTGTGAAAACCCCTAGTAGAAGAAAGCTGGTAATTAAACTGGCCGTTCTTAACTTCATAATATGACGTTAATCCAGGGCGCGTCCTATTGCTAATGAAATATATATACTCAGATTCTTGATCACTCACTGTTAGGATAAGCCCTTAAAGTTCTTTAAAACGCTCCCTACTCGGTCGCCTTTTGCTGCTGCCGTTCCTTCTTTTCAAGTCCCTACGACTTCGAGAGCAAAAATGGGTTTGATTTGAAGGTTTGTATTTTGAACTTAGGTGGATTTGGTGCCCGGGAAGGGACTTGAACCCCCACGTTGTTGCCAACGGCGGATTTTGAATCCGCTGCGTCTACCATTCCGCCACCCGGGCATAGAGAGTCTAATGTTGTATCAATTGAGTGGGCTATTTGTCCAAAGTTTTTAGCAGATTAGGTGGAGGGATAGGTCTTGAGTTGATTGTTGCGCTGTGGCGTAGCCCCCCTCACTCGAAAGAGTAAGGAGGGCCAATTCTTATTCCGAATAGGCGTCGCCAGACTGCGTTTTAGATTTTTCGGCGGTAGCCGTTGGAGTTCGGGTTCTGAAGATAATGACCGCTGAGCCCACTTCTGCTTCATCCTTGATGAGCTTTAGGTTCTGGGAGCGATCACTCAAGGTCATGTTATTTCTTAGCGCGGACTTGAGTTTATAGTCGGAGGTGCCGAACCATTTTTCAAAGAGGTTGGCATCCTCTCCAAGGTTGTAGGTTTCAAGGTCAATATCAAAGTCATCAAGGCCACTGAGGGTTGTTTGGATTGAATCGATTCTCTGGGCGGCAAGATTGCTATCGAGGTCGCTGAGCTTTCTATTAGGTTTTGGTGGAAACGCTTGATCTGAGAAACCGGCGATTGTGACTTGATCGAGCTGATGATTTTCTTTTAAGGTCTGCATTTTTTTTCGCAGCTCTTGTCTTAATTCCACATCGATATTGCTCGAATTCTCATCGAACATAATTTTTACCGTTTCGTAGTGATACTGACCGCTTTTTGAGTCCATCCCACTGCTAAGGCTGTCGTCGGCGAAAATTTGGGTGGGGATAAACAGGCCGAGGCAAATAATAAAGTGAGATAAGAATCGCTGGTAATTTTTCATTTAATCCTCCCTAAAAAAAGAATCTTATTCAGAGTAAAGCTCAGTTCTTTTTCGTTGTTGTTCTTCTTCGTATCTCTCGACCTCACTAGGACTAACGGTGCCTGGGTTAGAGGCGGTTCGTGAGGTCATACGCTTTCTAAAGATGATAAGGGCGCTTTTTTCTTCGCCTTGATCCTTAATTATTCGAAGACTGCGCGGCGAATTGACGGTGGCGGTGACATTATTTTTAATTGCTGACTTTAAACGATAGTCTTCAGTATTAAACCAGCGCTCAAAGGTTGACGGCTCCTCGGCGAGGTTGAAGGTTTCAATATTGACGTCAACACCGTCTAGGTCAGAGATGGCGGTCTGAATAGACTTGATTCGCTTTTTAGCAAGTTTACTATCTTCTTTAGAAAGAGAAGAGCTTTTACGTGAAGGATACGGCTCGTCTGAATACCCCGCAATAGTAACCTGATCGAGCTCACGCGAATAGTTAAGATCCAAAACTTTGTCGATGATGGCTCTTTGAGAAGCAGCGTCTAATAAGCCTGAATTCTCATCAAAAGTCACCTTCATCGTTTCGTACTTATAACGTGGACTAAAGGGGCTGACTTCTACATTTTGAAGATCTCTTGCTCGATTGACATCTACTGTATTGGCCATCAGAAAAATTGGAGTCAAGAATAGACTTACGATGATCAGCGCTGCGAGTATTTTAATAAGGTTTCTCTTGCTCTTTCTCTGTAATGTCGTTGCCATAAAATTCCTCCTCACTTAGCTATTTATATAAGCAAGGGGAATGCCAGCTTTTTAAACGCCTGATAAAGGAGTTAGAACCGTTGGTGCGCCGTTGTATTTCAATTTAAAGGGATAATTAAGTTTTTAAATGTGGGTTATACTTGAGTTGTTTGTTAAAATTAACTTAGGCGCAGGAGCTCGAGTGCTTCTTTTGTTTTGAAACGAAAGAAGTTCTCTGGGAGATGTTTTTTAAGTTCACTATTGTCAATGATGCAAGAAAACATGATGTATTCAATGAGGTAATCGGGAAATTGCCACAAGCGCTTAAGTACTTTGGCCATTTGCTCCAGAACAAAAAGGGGCACAGGAAGAGAAGGATGTCCTACTATCTTTCTTGCTTCTTGAATTGAAATATTTTCATCTGTAGCGACATTATAAAGACCTGTCGGCAGGTCGTCGCAAGACTTCATAATGACATTGGCCATGTCATATTCGTGGATGAACTGAAACATGGGGTTGTAATCGATGCCCAAAGGAGCGTAGGCGGTATCTAGGTATTCAGAGATCGTATTTTTAATTTGTGGTCCAATGATATTACATGGACGCAGAATAACCGTGTCTAAAACTCTTTGGTTTTTCCACATCCAGCTGGTGCAGAGTTGGTCCATCTCCACCACATCTCTAAGCTCTGGGTACTTAATACTCGCGCGCAGAGGAGAGTCCTCCTTAATATACGTGGGATTATCCATGAGCGCGCCATAGACGTGAAAAGTTGAGAGCACGACGACTCGTTTGACAGAGAATTTTAAGCACAAATCTAGGATGCGCTGGGTGCCCATGAGATTGAGGTCCAGTCGCGCATCGATCGCACCTAGGTTTTGAGCGTGACCAATCCGCCCCAGGTGTAAAACGACATCAAAACTGTGGTCCCTAAAAATTTTCTCATAATTACCACGTGTATAGCGCATCTTTATAAATTGAATATTCTTTTTATTGACGAATTTATTTGAGTGGCGTGAGTCAACGCCTACAATGTTGAGTTCGGGGTATTTCTTTGCGAGCAGCTCTGCCGTTAGGCGGGCAAGACCGCCGGCCATACCTATAATGAGGATATTCTTTCCATTAAGAGGCATGGTCATCTCCCTTTTTAGTATTAAAGACAAACTTGCGTCTGTTTGGGAGTTCTTTATCAATTTTATCTTGGATGAGCTTGCGTAGGGCCACAACCTCTTCATCAATCACACTGTCAACAGCATCTGGACCTAATTCAAGCTTTGGCATGACCGGGGGAAGAATGTGGATATCAACAGGTGAAGGCAAGGGAAAATAATTGAGACTTAGTGGGAGTGCCGGCATGCCGATAAACTTGGCCAAGCGTTTAGCCTGATAGACGTAGGGAAAAAACTCTTCGGCACCAACGACGGCCACAGGAACAATTGGAACTTTTGCTTGCAAGGCCATGCGGTAAAAACCGCGAGTGAAGCGTTGTAGTTGATAAAATTCAGAAGTACTCTTGGCCACCCCTGGAACACCTTCAGGAAAGACCAGCACTGATTGTCCTCGCTCGAGCAGAGACAGGCAATTTTGGCGATCACCAAGAACGGCGCCTCCTTCACTTGCGATTTGATTAATAAAGGGGAGCCCAATAAAAAAGCGCTCCACCATGGCCCGTAGAATCTTAGGTCTTTCCAGTTCCAGGGCAAAGGCCATTCCAATGAGCATTCCATCAATCGCGATTTGACCCGAATGGTTGGAGGCCACTATGCAGGGGCCATCAGGAACATTTTCTTTGCCAAACACTCTAGTGGAAAAGTAGCGCTTAAAAACGGGATAGAGGGCGTGGAGACTTTTATTGGCCCGCTCAAGGTTGAGACCCCAAGCATCAGTTCCACTAGGGTACTGCTGGTAGAGCTTTTCCATAGTCTCGCGTAACCGATCTTTTTCATCGGGAGTCAAGATTTTGGGAAGCTTGAATTTTAACAGGGACTCAATCATCTCGTTATTCCGCCGGGTTAAGCACTTTTCTATATTATCAGAAGATGCCGCCTTCACAATAAAGGGAAGGAATCTCTATACTAAAGTCGATTAGATATTTGGGCCCCGTAGGAGATCAGCAAGTGGCCGCGCTCGGTCGATCGAAGTTCGGGTACTGGTAATTAAATCCAGTATGCCTATATACTAATGTTCAAGGAGTAAATCATGCCCGCTGAGTCTAATTTTAAAGATCGTATGCACAAAATGCTGCAAACCTGTCAGGGTGAGCTCAAGCGCACCACTGAAATTGGAAAGCGCATGTTAACGGCTTCCAAAACTAATACAAAGTTGCACGAAAGCTATGAGGAGTTGGGCCTGATGGTGGCCAAGGCCCTGTGTAGTGGAGAACTTAAGTGGGATAATCCCCGCGTTCATGAGATTTTAAGCGAGATTAAATCCTGTGAAAAAGACTTAGAAAGTATTGAAGAAGAAGTGAATACCATCCGCTTTTCAGATCAACCAGAGTTTCAAGCCGAGCAATCGGGCGCCCCTAAGGAAGAGTAGCCCTGGCTACTCTTTATTTTCTATTTTGCTCATCAAAAAACTCGTAACTTCATCTTGAAGTTTATCGACTCCTTGCAGTCCCTCGGCCGAAGTGGTGTGAGTGGCAATGGCGTGTTTAAACTCTGACTTAATTTTAGGCAGAACTTTATTAAGTGCGGCCCGATCTTTTTGAGTTTTGAGCTTGTCGATTTTATTGAGCACAAGAATTGATTCAAAATCGTAGGGAAGGATGAAGTCCCTGTAATCAATGTCTGCTTTTTGCATTGGGTGTCTGGCATCTTGAAGATTGCAAAGAGCAATTTTTCTTGAAGCATGCTTAAAGAAAGTGGTCATGAGCAAGTTCCAGTTCTGACTCATCTTATCGTCGACCTGGGCAAAACCATATCCTGGCAAGTCAAAAAGATAAAACTCTGGGAGTGATTCATCAATCTTACCCTCACTCTCAAGTCTAAAGGTGAAGACGTTAATTTCTCTCGTACGTCCGGGCGTCTTTGACGTGCGCGCTGTCTTCTTTCCAAAGAGGGCATTGATCAAACTCGATTTGCCTACATTTGAGCGGCCAATGAAAGCGAGCCCGGCAATATTTTTATTTTCCAGCAGGAAGGTCAAAAGCTGAGTTTCAGATTGGAAACCGAAACGAAATGTCGTGGTGCCTTTAGCAATTTGGTGGGACATATAAACCTCTATTTAGACTAAATAATAGACCAGAAGAATTGATTCGGTAAGGGGCGGTGCTTTGCCTGCTAAACGATGGGCATTCAAATTGTATTGAGCTCCCTTCAACAAATGAAAGGAGGACTCATGATCGGACAGAATGAACAACTACCTGGAGAGCGTGCAATCATTGAATCGGGAGTTCGCTTGGGGGATATGATTAGACTACAGCCCTTTAGCGAAAGAGCGCGCAGCCTCAAACTCGGCAGAACGAAATTGTTTATTGAAAAAGCAGGTCAAGGAGATTTTTTGGTCGAACCTCTGCGTTGGATGCTCCCAGGCCCAATGGGGCAGGGAGGATATGAGATTATTCTTGATGAGCAGGTAGAAGATGGCCGCTTTATGATTCAGTCTCTAGGTCGCTCATTTTTTCTTCATAATGGCAGTCCAAGCTTTAGAAGTTATCTCTTGCGAGGGGATTGTGTGGATATTGGATATAACCGTATCGAGTTCATGGTTCCCAATCTCAAAGTAGATGAGCATCAGTTTGAAATTCCTGAGAGCATTGTAAAATCTAATCTCAATCTATTAATTATGGGCGAGACTGGGACGGGAAAGAGTCGACTCGCAAAATTCATTCATGAGGGTAGTGGGCGAAAGGGGAAGTTTGTGCATTTAAACCTCTCGGCGATTCCCGAAGCATTAGTGGCCTCTGAACTTTTTGGTCATTTGAAAGGAGCTTTTACCGGTGCCATTTTTAATAAGCCCGGAGCTGTTGAAGAGGCCAATGACGGGACCCTCTTTCTGGATGAAGTGGATTCTCTTAATCACGATCTTCAAGTCAAACTACTGCTATTTTTAGACAATAAAAAGTTTCGGCCGGTCGGGGCAAACTTTGAAAAGAGTGCCTCGCCTCGAATCGTCTTTGCTTCTGGACGAGAGCTCTCTGAGTTGGTGGGAACGGGGCATATGCGACGAGACTTTTTCTTTCGACTCTCAAGTGGTTATACCCACCGATTAGCTCCCCTGCGCTCAAACCCCAAAGTTATCTCAAGCTTTGCAACTTCGTGGGCAAGTAAGAATGGTGTGACGATTTCTGGAGAGCTTCATACCTATTTGAGGTCACAGCGCTGGCCTGGAAATTACCGTGAGCTCATTGGATTTCTTGAGCGCAAGAAGGCCGTCTCTTTGTCGTCTTATCTCTGTGTCACTGAAGAGGATGAGAAAAACCCTCAGACTGTAATTGAAGTCGAGGAGAGTAACTCCAATATTCTAACGATGGAGACGATCAAGACCGAGTATGCACGCAAGATTTATCGACGTTTGGGAAGCAATCTCAAGTTGACAGCGAGGACTTTGGAAATTTCTCCCAATACCTTGCGAAAATTTTTACTAAGTTCAGTTCAGAGTGCCGCTAGTTAGTTGGCCAAGAGAGCATCAACGTAGACATCTTCAATTCCCAGGGCCTCGTCATGGACGAGGTCTTGGTATTCTTTGGATTGATCGAGCTCTTTAATGAGTTTGTTGAGATCATCTTTAATTTTTTGCTTAATAATCTCTTTGCCCTCAGTTGTCAGGGTAAACTCAGGAAGTGTGGGATGAATCGAGTTTGTGAGCTTATCGCGAATTAAAAGCTCGTTTTCATAGAGAAAGTTTCGAGTGGTTCTGTTACTCGTAATAATAGTGAAGTCGAGAATCACTGAGCTCAAGTCTGTCGACTTTCCTAGATACACGGGCATATTGACATTGGTCACTGTGAGAATTTGTCTGGCCTTGCCATGGCTCGCAGGACGACGGCTGAGCTTACCTGCCTTTTCTAGCTCCTCAATTAATTCCACTTGAGTACTCATGCCGCTCTCTTCTGCAATTTGCTGAGAGTTTCTATAGATTTGAAGTCCGGCCAAACTGAATATTGCCAGAGACGATACTGAGAGGGCAATCGTGGTCGGCTTTAAGGTGATGAGCCATGACTTCACTTTTAAAAAGAGGGGCGAGATAAGTGCTATGACTGCAAGGCCTAAGCCTTTAACCTTTAAATTTTGAATTTTGATTGAGCGTGCTTTTAAGACTAGAGAGATGGCGTAACCTTGAGAGTTGGAAGCAATTTTCTGGACGCCTTTTTTGCGCTCGAGTGCCCAGCTTGTGAGCTTTGCCTGAAGTGCGATAAATTTCTTTTTTAGTTTTGAGGGAGCTTGGTCTTTTTGCTTTTTACTCCCTAACTTTTTGAATTTTGCCGGGGTAATTTTATGTGCACATATAGAGATAAAGGCAAAAATTTGTCCTAAAATTCGATTGATAATAACTTCGATTTTCTGCCATTTTTCCAAAAACAATCTCGCTCGTTTTCACGTCTGGTCACCTCTCTTTATCGACTTTTAAAGTGGTTGAGTTGAGTCAGTCATCTTGGCTTGGAACATTTTACCTCTAGGAGCTCTAGTGCTTGGGCCAGGGGGATTTTAGGCCGAATAACTGCTTAGGAGGAGTCGTTATGACGATCAGAAAACTTAAGCAATTTGCCCCACTACTACTTTTGAGCTCGCTGCTAGGACTCACGAGCTGTGCTCAAATGTTTACCAGTCGAACCTTCATCGATGAGATGGATCACGATGATGGAATGTATTGGGTTCCGGGGCAAGATTTTCAAATGACTTCTGGTGACTCCGGTCAGGCCTATCGCTCTAGGGATGATATCTACAGACGCACTCCCGCCATGGGAGAAACCAAGCGCACATACGAAGAAGAGGAGAGCTTGCGCCGCGAGCTCATCCGTCGTGAAAATATGCTCAATGAGCGCGAGTTTGCCCAGTATCGTGAGGCCCAAAATTACTTCACCACCGATTCTGAGCGCATCTACTATCTCTCGCTCAGCCCCTATGAGCGAGAAGTTTATCTTCAGACCAAGGATGGAGGTGCTGGTGATAGCTTCGCCAGTGGACGCTCTCCAGCTTCATTTGGAGGGGTGAATTATCCAAAATCCCATCAAATGAATACCCTCGAGCTCATTTCCCCGACGGTCCCCTCGTTTGGTCCGGAGATTAATGTGGGGATGCCAAAGGAACAAGTGCTTGAAATGTGGGGTAGACCGGCGCGTGTGGATGTGGCCGGCGATCCGCGCTATCAAAACGAGCGCTGGAGCTTCTATCACAATGGGCAGATGAAGACGGTTTACTTTGAAAACGGCCAGGTTCAGGGCTGGGCGCTGCAATAGATCGCAGTTTCCCTGCTATATGCTGTGCTTCAATTCATTGTTTTATGCCACTTTTCGGGCTATTCTCCCTCAAATGATTAACGCGATAGGGCCCGCCAAGAGCAGGTCCTTTAGACAGAGGGGCCCCTAGTGAGCGATCTTCTCAATTCATTCGCTTTGGAGTTTGAAAAGCCCGTTCGGGATCTGGAAATTCAGATTAAAGAACTCAAAGAAGCATCTAAGAGACCAGATATTGATCTTTCAAGTGAAGTTGAAGCTCTTCAAAAGAAAGTGAATCAGCTCTTAAAAGATATTTATACCAACCTCACTCCTTGGGAGCGCGTCCAGCTTTCGCGTCACCCACAGCGACCACACGCCGTCGATTATATTAGTGGCCTGGTTGATGAGTGGCATGAGCTCTCGGGCGATCGCCGCTTTGCCAATGACCCTGCGATTTTAACAGGTCTTGGTAATATTGGGGGCATTAAGTGTGCCGTAATCGGTATTGAAAAAGGTCGCAAGACTAAAGAGAAAGTTCATCACAATTTTGGCATGCCTCGCCCTGAAGGTTACCGCAAGGCCCTTCGTATAATGCAGATGGCGAGTCGCTTTAATCTTCCAGTTGTGACTTTCGTGGACACTCCCGGTGCTTATCCTGGAATTGGTGCTGAAGAACGCGGTCAGGCTCAGGCCATTGCCGAGAACTTAGTTGAGATGTTTGATATTAAATCTCCCGTTCTCTCTATCGTTATTGGCGAAGGCGGCTCAGGTGGAGCTCTTGGCATCGCAATCGCCGATCGCGTGCTCATGATGGAGTACTCTGTTTATAGTGTGATCTCTCCAGAGTCTTGTGCTTCTATTCTATGGGCCGATCCCAAGAAGGCCGAGACTGCCGCGAACTCACTTCAGCTAGGTCCTGAAAAGGCGCTAGAGCTTCAAGTGGTCGATGGTATTATTAAAGAGCCGATGGGCGGCGCTCACCGCGACGCTAAGGCGGCTATTGAAATTGTGAAGAAGACGATCCACACCGAGCTTTCGGCCCTAATGAAAATGAATCAGAAGAAGCGCCTTGAAACCCGCTTTGAAAAATTTAGAAAGATTGGCAATCAGACGATCGCCGACTTTCGCTCATAGAATCTTGGAGATTTGAATGACTATTCAGTCGATGACTGGCTTTGGTAAAGGCGACAGCTCAAGTGATGATTATCAAGTGAGCGTGGAAATTAAGAGCGTCAACCATCGCTTTAAAGATATTCGCTTTAAAATGTCATCGATGTTCAACGCCATTGAGCTTGAGCTTAAAAAATCGCTTACGGATTCATTTGCGAGAGGAAGCTTTGATATTTACGTCAATTATAAGCGCGCTGAAGGGCGCTCTAAATTTGATGACATCGATTCGACCAAAGTGGAAGACTTTCTCGTGAGCTTTTCTCATCTGTGCGACAGGTATGACACTCAGCTTGTGATGTCACCAAATGATCTCTTTCGTGGAGAGTTTCAAAAAGACCAGGATGAAAATAAAGTCGACCTGCTCTCTGCTCTCGTCCTCGATGCTTTCAAGGTCGCCTCAAGCGGTCTTGCTCAATCACGGGCGCAAGAGGGAGCGAAACTTAAAGAGGTACTTTTATCTCATCTTGAAATCTATAAAAACCATTTTACGACGATTGAGAGCGAAGCCGATAATTTTCAAAAAGCCGTCGAAGACAAGCTTAAAAAGCGCTTTGCCGATCTCTCTAATGAGCTTCAGGTCGATGAACCGCGCTTTATGCAAGAAGTAGTTTTTTATCTTGAGAAGATGGACGTTCACGAAGAGATCAATCGCATTAAGTCCCACCTTTCTAAATTTTCAGAGCTCATAGAGAAGGGTGGAGAAGTGGGAAGACAGATTGAATTCCTTTTGCAGGAGCTTGGACGAGAGACCAATACAATTGGTTCTAAGTCCAGTATTGAGGCGATTTCTAATTCTGTCGTTCAGATGAAAGTCCAGCTAGAGAAGATTCGCGAACAAGCGTTGAATTTGGAGTAGGTGTGAGCCAGCACGGAAAACTCATAGTTATTGTGGCCCCTAGTGGTTCAGGGAAGTCGACCCTTATAAAAAGACTAAAAAAAGCCCTCCCAATGATCGAAGAGAGTGTTTCATACACCACGAGACCGATGAGAAAGGGGGAGGTCGATGGAGTGAGCTATAACTTCATCGATGTGGATACATTTAAAAAAATGAGAGACGCTGGCGACTTTATTGAATGGGCCGAAGTACATGGAAACTTCTACGGCAGTTCGAAAAGCTTTGTTGAAACAAAACTTGCCGCTGGAAGTGTGTTACTCTTTGATCTAGACGTTCAAGGCACAGACGCCATGAAAAAGGCTTTTGATCAGACGGTGGCCATTTTTATCGCTCCTCCAAACGCAAAAGAGCTGGAGAATCGTTTGCGTGGGCGAGGCACTGACTCGACCGGAGTGATTAACCTGAGATTGATGAATGCCAAGCGCGAGCTTGAGCGCATGAATGACTACGACCACCTGGTGGTCAATGATGATCTGGATCGCGCTTACAATGAGCTTTTTGATATAATACGCGGAGTAATTGAATCTTGAGTATGTATAGAACACTAGACTTCTCACACGAGCGCGACATAGGTCTTGATGATCTGAAGAGTCGCCTTGCTGCGTATTATCCCGACGCCGACTTTGATTTATTAGAGCGCGCCTTTCACTTTGCCACCAAGGCCCATGAAGGGCAAAAACGCTCAAGTGGTGAAGACTATATCATTCACCCCATTAACGTCTCGGCCACACTCATCAAACTTCGCATG
Organism: Bacteriovoracaceae bacterium; assembly: GCA_048264885.1. Classification (GTDB taxonomy): domain Bacteria; phylum Bdellovibrionota; class Bacteriovoracia; order Bacteriovoracales; family Bacteriovoracaceae; genus JBLWXV01. The sequence continues at coordinate 959,490 of JBLXCO010000001.1, read as the reverse complement.
GACCTCGATAGTATTATTGCCGGACTCCTGCACGATGTGGTGGAAGACTGTGGCGTTGAGCCCAGTGAGATCGAAGAGAAATTTGGTAAGAGTATCGCTCAAATTGTGGTCGGTCTCACGAAGATCTCCAAAATTAAGTTTAAAACCAAAGAAGAGAGCCAGGCCGAAAACTTTAGAAAGATGGTCGTGGCCATGGCCAAAGATCTGCGAGTGATCATTGTGAAGCTTGCCGATCGTATGCACAACATGCGCACCCTTCAGTACGTCTCTGAAGAGAAGCAAAAGAAAATTGCGCAAGAGACTCTTGATATTTATGTTCCCCTAGCAAGCCGACTCGGTATTAACTCAGTGAAGGGGGACCTCGAAGATTTGTGTCTGCGCTTTATTAAGCCCGAAATTTATTATCGCTTGGCCGAAAAGGTCGCGATGAAAAAGAGTGAGCGCGAAAGTTATATCAAAGACACGATCGAGATCATTCACGACAAGCTGCTGGAGTACGGTCTTAAGGCCGAAGTGAAGGGGAGACCCAAGCACTTCTATTCAATTTATAAGAAGATGGCCGCTCGTGGAGTGGACTTCGAGCAAATTCAAGACATTTTAGCTTTTAGGCTGATTGTTGGTAATATCACCGAATGTTATAAAGCGCTCGGGATTATCCACTCGTCATTTACGCCGATCCCTGGGCGATTTAAAGACTATATTGCTATTCCCAAGGTCAACAACTATCAGTCGCTACACACCACAGTGATCGGCCCTCAAGCAGAGCGCATTGAAATTCAAATTCGCACTCAAGATATGGATGAGGTCGCTGAGACCGGGGTCGCTGCGCACTGGAAATATAAAGAGGGGATGGCCTCTGGTAACACCAAGCTTGATTGGGTTCAAGAGCTTCTTGAATTTAACCATAACGTTGAGAGCAATACTGAATTTCTCGACGTGATTAAAAATGACCTCGATATTGGAGGCGTTTTTATTTTTACCCCAAAAGGTGACGTGAGAGAGCTTCGCTACGGCGCAACTCCTCTGGACTTTGCCTACGCCATTCACACCGATGTGGGTAACCACTGTGTGGGCGCCAAGGTCAATGGCAAGATGGTTCCTCTGAGACACACTTTGAAGTCGGGGGATACGCTTGAAATTCTGACTAATAAAAACCAGACTCCTTCAAAAGACTGGCTCAATATTGCTAAGACTTCGCGGGCAAAAACTAAGATCAAGCAATGGCTGCTTAAAATTGAGCGCGAAAGTAATAAGCAACTAGGTCTTGAAATTCTTGAGAAAGCTCTAAGAGTACTTGGAACCAGTATCAAGTCAGTGAAAAAGAGCGGTGATTTTGACAAGGCCATGGCGCAATTTGGCTGTGCCAATGAGGATGAATTCTATATTCATCTGGGGGCCGGTAAGTTTAGTGTAGCGGCTTCTTTGAAAGCTTTTCCTGGTCTCAAAGATAAGACTTCAAGCGATGAAGTCGCTAAGCAGATGACTGAGATCGATACTTACTCGCAAAAGCTTAGTAAGAATGTTCGTCGCAAGGCCCACAAGGATAATGCCGTGATCGTCGACGGCATGGATGACGTGATGGTGAGGCTTGCTCGTTGTTGTAATCCAATTCCTGGAGACCCGATTCGTGGCTATATCACCAGAGGTCGCGGCATTACTGTTCACACGGCGAGCTGTAATCGCGTCGAAGTGAGTGAACTTGCCCGCACCATCGATGTAGAATGGAACCAAAACTTTGAATTTAAACATCCGGTCAATATTCGCGTGGTCACTCACGATAAGCCGGGAATTCTCTCTTCAATTTCTAAGACCATTAACGGCGGTGGAGTGAATATTCGCTCGGCCATGGCCAAGTCTCTGCCAGATCGCAAGGGAAGCTTTATCTTTGAAGTGGAAGTAAAGGATTACTCGGAACTTCTGCGCACGATCTCTTCGGTTGAGTCCCTTGAAGAAGTAATCTCAGTCGTCAGAGTTTAACTGAACTAGGTTTTCACTAGAGATCTCTTGGTCCCACATCATGAGAAAAAGATAGGTGCGCGCGTACTTAAAGACCTCTTTATAGAGGATCTTAATGTTTCTCCAATCGAGATAGTCGGTTTGAATTCCTGAGTAGTAAAACTCATAGGGATCACTACTTGAGCGTACCTTTTCAAGGATGTGCTTAATTCTTGGGATGTGATAGTCGTGAGAAACAACTAACACGCGCTCAATACCTTTTTGATCTCTAAGGTAGCGAAGGGTGCTAATTCCATTTTCTACAGTGTTTCTGGCCAGGTAGTCGATCTCTAGCTGATTGGGGTCAAGCTCACTTCCAACTTCAAGCGGAGCTATGAGTGTTTCAACTGAGTTCTTTGAATAAACACCAGTGATGAAAATGTGGGATTGATTATACTCTTTTGCTTTACGAATGCCGTAGGCAATTCTTCCGGCGTCTCCAGTGTATACGCAAATTAGATCAGGCGGACGTTTGTAGAAGGCTTCAATGCCACGCTCATTTTCTAAATGCGCATACCACACAAAGCCCACACTAAGCATAGAGTAGACAATGCCTGTGCCTATGAGAAATAGGCACAGGTTTAGAAAGTACCGCAAGGTTTTCGTCTTGCGAGTTTCAAAAATGTACTTTCTCTTAACAAACATCGATTAATGTCTTTGGGCCATGACCTCAATTTCAATGACCGCACCCTTGGGAAGGGCCGAAACCTGAACGCAGCTGCGAGCTGGGTAGGGCTTTTCAAAGTACTTCTCGTAAGCCGCGTTCACTTTGCTAAACTCAGCGAGGTCGGTCATAAAAATTGTCGTTTTAAAAATATTAGTTCTTTTGAGGTCCTGAGACTCAAGCAGTCCGTCGACATTTTTAAGAATTTGATCAAGTTGCTCGTCAAAAGACTTTTTGAGCTCTCCGTTTGCTGGATCGAGCCCAATTTGTCCTGAGAAGTAGAACATCCCCTGGAGTTCGACACCTTGAGAGTAGGTGCCAACGGCCGCAGGTGCTTTTTCTGTTGAAATGATCTTATGCATATTATTTCTCCTTATTTTCACTGACGGTTTCTTCAACGGCCAAGAGGGCCGTGAGGGCTGCCATGTTGAGAATCTCTCCAACGGGAGCTGTTCTTTGAATGATGTTCACTGACTTTTTCATCGGAACGAGAATCGGGCCAATGGCATCACACTCAGAGAGTTGTTGGAGAAGTTTGTAAGAGATATTGGCACTATTGAGCTCTGGGAAAATGAGAATGTCAGCAGCTTGATCAAGCTCGGCAAAATCAAAGAGCTTATTCATAATATTCTTATTGATGGCCACGTCGGCTTGAATCTCTCCATCCACGATTAGGTCTGGGCGCTTGGCCTTGGTGATTTGCACTGCCTTTTTCACTTTCTTAGCATTTGGGTGATCATTTGAACCAAAGCTTGAGAAGCTTAGAAAAGCAATGCGCGGATCTTTTCTCATCAGGTCTTTGTAGAGGCCTGCCGCACTAATGGCGATTTCAGAGAGTTCATCAGAGTTGGGATCAATCTGAGCGGTACAGTCGGCAAGGAAGAGGACGCGGTTTTTAAAGGTGAGAATAAAAATACCAGCGGCGCGTTTATGCTCCTTGGTTCCGAGCACGTTCATAATCGGTCCAAAGCAAGTTGGGTAGGACAGTGTTGGCCCGGCGAGGAAGCTATCGACCATACCCTCGCGAACGAGCATAGAGCCAAAATAGTTTTCTTGTCCCATGGCATCTTCAGCGTGGTAGATACTCACGCCACTTCTTTGGCGCTCTTTTGTATATTGAGAATAGAATGCCTCAAAGTGCTCACTCTTGTTGGGCTGAATAATCTCCAGGTCTTTCAGGTCGCTAAAGCCAAGCTTATCCATTTTGCTCAGAATCTGCTTTTGATCTCCAAGTAGAACGGGCTCAATTCTACTCTCATCGCGAATCAGGCGAACCGCTTCCAGGATGCGAGTATTAGCTCCTTCAGCAAAGGCCATGCGAATGGGCTTGCCACGCTTCGTGACGTGAGCGGCGAGACGGTCGCGAATATTTTTCATGAAGTTCGCACTTGTGCCCAAACGGTTTTCAAGGTTTCTGGCATAGGCTGCAAGATCTGGGATTTGAGTTCTTGCCACACCACTATCCATCGCCGCCTTGGCCACAGCGGGAGTCACGCGGGTGAGAACGCGGGTATCAAAGGGCTTGGGGATAAGGTAGTTTGGGCCAAAAGAGAAGCTCTCACCGCCATAGGCAACTTTGACTTCTTCAGGCACTTCTTCTTTAGCAAGTTCGGCCAGGGCGCGAACCGCCGCGAGCTTCATCTCGGTGTTGATCTTTCTCGCGCGAACATCGAGGGCGCCTCTGAAAATGAAAGGAAAGCCCAGAACGTTATTTACTTGGTTGGGATAGTCACTGCGTCCGGTGGCCATAATGGCATCGGGGCGAACTTCATGAACTTCGTGGGGATAAATTTCTGGATCGGGGTTGGCCATGGCAAAGATGATCGGTGTCGGGGCCATGTCTTTAATCATGTCTTGAGTGATAATTCCGCGCACTGAAACGCCGATAAATGCGTCGGCCCCTTTGAGAGCGTCGGCAATCGCTCTGGCGTCTGTCTCAACGGCGAATTCGTCTTTGTACTTATTCATCCCTTCAGTGCGCCCTTTATAGATCACCCCTTTTGAGTCACACATGGTGAGGTTTTCTTTTTTCACACCGAGGTCAAAGAAGAGCTTGGCACACGCAATAGAAGCGGCACCGGCCCCTGAGAAGACAACTTTAGCTTCTTCAATTTTACGACCTGAAATTTCAATGGCGTTTAGAAAAGCCGCTGAGGCAATGATCGCCGTTCCGTGCTGATCGTCGTGAAAAACTGGAATATTCATTTTTTCGATGAGCTGTTGCTCAATCTCAAAGCATTCGGGGGCCTTGATATCTTCCAGGTTAATCCCACCGAAAGTTGGCTCGAGGGCCTTTACAATATTGACCATGCCATCAATTGAAGCTTCATTCACTTCGATATCAAAAACATCGATGTCGGCAAAGCGCTTAAAGAGAACGCCCTTGCCTTCCATGACTGGCTTGCCGGCGATGGCGCCAATGTCACCAAGGCCAAGAACAGCGGTGCCGTTAGAGACAACCGCTACTAGGTTGCCCTTGGCAGTGTACTTATAAGCGAGCTCTTCATCCTTGGCGATTTCAAGGCAAGGGGCCGCCACTCCAGGAGTGTAGGCGAGGGCGAGGTCGCGACTTGTGATACATGGTTTGGAAGGTCTAACTTCAATTTTTCCCGGACGACCACCGGAGTGATATTCGAGTGCGAGTTTGCGTTTTTCTTCTTGTGTAGGTTCACTCATGAACTGCATCCTTTGCGAATATTGCTGCTTCAATTTAGCTTGAAAATTTAAATGGGCATTCTATCGCTATAGAGCCTGGGCGCAAAGGGGCAGAGTTTAAGAATGTTCGGCTTTTGTTGCACTCGGTCTGAGAGCGCTCACTCCCAGCGCTACACCAGTGACAATAAGTCCAATGTAGAGCTCGTCCACATCCTTCCAAAAACCGCTGTGTGTGGCGTTGCGCCAATAAGTCACGGCGACCACTCCCAGTAGTGAGCTGGTGATAAATTGCTTGTCACTCAGGCGCCCTGGAAAGACGTGACCCATCAACACGGGAAAGAGGAGGCACGAGGCCGAATAAGAGCCCAGAGTCTTCCACACCGCCTTAATTGAGCCTTCAAAGCTAGCGGCCATGACTAAACTCACAGCGGCGACCAACATCACACCAAAGTGATGGATCCAAACCCTGCCCTTCCATTTCTTAGGGGCAAGGTCATAGGCGAGAGTTGTGCCGGCCAAAAAGAGGTAGCTATCGAGGGTGGAGAGGATGGTTGCCAGAATGCCGGCGAGGAAAAATCCTCTGAGTCCGTCAGGCAGTAATTGCAGAGCATAAGTGAGATAGGCATGGCCACTTTCAGCTTCTGGAATGAGTGCCTTAGCGTACATCGCTCCAAAAGTTGTACAAATGTCAAAACAAAACCAAATCACTGTCGAGATCAAGATGCCTTTGCGAGCGACCGCTTCGCTCTTTGCGGCAAAGACGCGTTGATAGAAATTGGGGTCGACTAGAGTTGAGAGCGCAATAAAGCCCCACACGAATGTAGTGGCCAGCCCCACGCCTCCGGTGGGATCGAAATGGGTCTGAGGCAGATTGGCAGTGAGAAACCCCAGCGCTCCAAACTCGGTCATTGAAAAAAAGAGCACTAAAAAGACACTCAAGCACATCACATAAAATTGAATCGAATCACTGTAGACAACAGCGCGAAGCCCTCCCCACATGGAGTAGGCGACGACAAAGATGAGACCTAAGGCCATCGAACTCAATAGCGAGTAATCGGTGAGGAGTTGAATAAAAAGCCCAAGGCTAATGACATAGGCAATGGGAAGAACGTTAAAGAAATTAAAGACTGCGGCCAGCTTGGCCGACTTTGGGCCAAACATTTTCTCAATGAGGTTGGGCAGAGTCACCGCTTGATAAGGCGCCACTTTGTGCACGAGATAGAGCGCAAAGATAATATAAGAGACGTACCAAAAAAGGCCTTGGGTGATGAAATTGTAGATGCCTTGATTGAAAGCAATTTCGGTCACTCCAAAAATACCGCCGTACCAAGTGGCGACTAAAGTTGCGACAAAGAGGGGGAGAGTGAGCCCTCTGCCCATGATCAGGATATCTAAAAAGTTCATCTCCTCAGTGTCTTTGAGATGCAGCTGCTTCTTTTTCCATTCACCATAGAAAATAGAGCCTAGAGTGATGAGCAAGACGGCGCTAAAGACCAGCCAATCGAGGGAGCTAAGAGTTTCAGTGATGAGGATACTAGTTTGCATGAGCGTCTCCTTCCGGCAGTACTTACTGCGTCAAGTTCGAAGGGTCGCCCTTGAGGTGGGCCTCTCAGCTCGAAAAATCGAGCTCCCCTGACGTGATTAAATGATTGAATTTAGTCTACTTGGGGCCAGAACACTTGGAAAGAGTTCTTTTATTGACTCATAGATAGAATCTATTATGTTTAGTATTCAATAAATATATAATAGCTCCATGACAATAACACAAATCGAATACGCCCTTGCTGTAAATAAGTACCGTCACTTTGGCCATGCCGCCAAGGCATGCCATGTGACCCAGCCCACTCTCTCGATGCAGATCCAAAAGCTTGAAGAAGAATTGGGCATTATCATTTTTGACCGCTCAAAAAGCCCAGTGCTCCCAACTAGAGAAGGAGAGCTTTTTTTAAAGCAGGGGTTAAAAGCGGTCTTTGAATTTAATCGCATTCGCGATGTGCTGAGTTCCGCTGAGGCCGAGCTCTCGGGGGAATTTAAGCTGGCTGTAATTCCAACATTGGCGCCCTACCTTACACCTTATTTTATCGGCCCTTTTGCGCGCAAATATCCCAAGGTCCATCTGATCATCGAAGAGGTGAAGACTGAAGATATTATCTTTGGACTTGCGCGCGATCAGTACGATGCGGGACTGCTCGTGACTCCTTTGCATGACGATTCACTCATTGAGCGCACGCTCTTTTACGAACCCTTCTATGTCTATGCTTCTCCGGAGCACGAGCTGGCAAAAAAGAAAAAGCTTGAAGAGAAGGACCTGACCGAAAACGGATTGTGGCTTTTGAATGAAGGTCACTGTTTTAGAAATCAGATGATGAGAGTGTGTCGCTTTAAAGGTAAGGGCGGCGGCGTCTCTAATGTGGAGTTTGAAAGTGGACACTTGGGCACGCTTCAAAATCTAGTGGAAAAGAGCGGCGGCTATACATTATTGCCAGAACTTGCGGCGATTGATTTATCAGAGGCCCAAAAGAAGCTCCTGCACTCCTTTTCAAGCCCCGTTCCGACTAGGGAAGTGAGCCTGGTTCATGCTAGGACCTTTCTTAAAGAAAGGATCATTGTGGCCCTAGAAGAAGAAATTGTGTCGAGTCTTCCGCAGAGTTTGCGCTCTTTAAAGAAGAAAGATGTGAAGATCATCGATATTTAGGGCCAAAGTGTCCCTGAATTTCATCCAGAGAAGCTAGAATACTCGAATTTTTTTTAAGACTTCTTTTCTTTAGTGAGAAAGCTGACTTCGCTATAGTAGTTGGGCTTTCAACCGATTGAACAACAGATTCACTCGGTAATCTTAGAGGGAAGGAGTCCACGTATGAGAAGAAGGCATCTTTGCTGTTTGCTGTTTCTATTAGCTCTCGTCGTTTCTTGTGGGGCGAAGAAAGAAGCGGGGAGTGTCCCGCAACTATCTCAGGGGCAAATTATCGTCGGTGGTCTTGACTGGGTCGAGATCGGTGATTTGGCCGAATCAAGTAGGATTAAAGAATGGTCGCTCCCTGTAGCGGATATCGATCTGCCAGTGATGGGGTCTCGCTGTACAGGCTTTTTAATTAGCGAAGATATCCTCATGACCAATCAACATTGTATTCCTGCAGCAAGCTACGCCAGAGGAGTAACGGTAACTTTTGACCATGTCAAAGGTGTATCGTCATCCCAGCAAGAGCGCTTTGATTGCTCTGAGTTTATCGGCAATGATGAAACACTCGACTATGCTCTTCTTCGATGTAGTGGAAGTCCCGGGACAGTCTATGGATTTGTTTCATTAGATGCAGGAGTTTATTCAGCTGGCCAGCAAATTACTGTGATCCAGCAAAATTGCGACTACTACTCTACTCGCAATTGTGATTGGACTAAGAAGTATTCACAAGGGCAAATCACTGCCGTGGCAAATGAATATACTCACAATGCAGACACACTTGGCGGCTCGAGTGGCTCTCCTGTCTTTGATAGTTCTTCAGGACGTGTTCTCGCCATTCACCATGCAGGCCTGGGAAACAATGGAGCGGGAAGGGGAATTGAAAATTACGCTGTCCCGATGTCAAAAATTGTTGCGCAAATCAAGTCGCGCTTTCCAGCAGTTTTTGGTGGCTCTGACTCAGGTGAGAATCGAGTTGATCCGGCCGGAGCTGGAGATGATAAAGCCAGTGCGCTCGTGCTTTCAAAAAACAAAGTGACTTTGAGTGAGAGAATTGGAGTTGCTGGTGATAAGGATTATTTCAAAGTAAAACTCGCAGCAAGTGAAAGCGCCGTGGTGTCCGTGAGCTTTTCACATGCGGCCGGAGACCTCGATTTAAAGGTCTATAATGCAAGCGGCAGCGTGGTTGCTAAGAGTGAAGGCACTACCGGTCAAGAGCGCGTAGAATTTAAAGGCAGTGGAACATTCTATATCTTGGTCTATGGCTATAGAGATGCGGTGGCAGATTATGAGCTTAATTTGGTAAAGAGTTCAAGTGGGGCTGCTGCGAGCTCAGCGCTTGTTGATGGAGATAATGATAGCGCCCAAAGTGCGGCTCTTTTTAGTCACCCGGCCAGTGGAGATGATCTTGAAATTGAGAGTGCCAGTGATCAGGACTATTTTGGATTTGAGCTTAAAAGTGGTGAGGTGATTGATGTTGAACTCAAGCTCAATCACTCAGCTGGAGATCTTGATCTCTATCTTCTAGACTCTTCTCTTAAAATTCTGGCCAAGAGTGAAAGCACTACTGATCTTGAAAGTTTTCGCTATAGCATAAGCACTTCAGGAAAGTACTTTGTGGTGGTGAAAGGCTACAAAGGAGCAACCGGGAGATATCAGCTAAGCACTAAGTAGATCGAGATTTACTTTTTCATTCTTTTTTAAGTTCTCTAGGGCCTTGATAAATTGCAAGGCCCTTCTTTCTGCAAAACTGGCCCCAGCGAAATCAAGCGAGTCTTGAAAACCTAAATGCCCACCGTGCTTGGTAATTTCGAGGTGAAGAAAGGAGCTCTTCTTGGCCAGCTCAAAGGGAAAACATTCTTTGGTGAGAAAAGGGTCGTCTTTTGAATTAATCATGAGAGTCGGAACCTCAATGCGATGAAGGTGAGGACGCGAGCTCGCTTTTTCGTAGTAGTCAAAAGCATCTTTAAAGCCATGAAGAGGGGCTGTAAAGAGGTTATCGAACTCGATAAAAGTCTTAATGCTCTTCACTTTTTTTACCGGATAGACGGGCATGCCGTCAGTATCGTGCTTTGAGAGAACTTTCTTTCTCATGGTGTAGAGAAATTGCTCGCGGTAAATTTTAAAGGCCGGACGCTGGAGATTAAAAATCGCTGTTTTGAGGTCACAGGGACTGGAGATTAAAACGCCGCCTTTGATGAGCCCATTATACTTGGGAGCGCTATGGGCGAGAAAATTCGCCGTGACATTTGCACCGAGACTAAAGCCAATGAGATGAACTTCTTCATAATTTTTAAGCGAGAGCGCCCAGTCTAGCACTTCTTCGAGATCGTCAATGCTCCCCGAGTGGTAGAGCTTCTTAGTGCGGTTGAGTTCACCGCTACAGCTTCTCATGTTCCAGGCAATGACATCGTAGTGGGCGGACATGAAAGTCTTGGCCATCCCACACGTGTACTGCGCCTTACTGTGGCCTTCGAGTCCATGGGTGAGGATCAGCAGCTTTTTACTTTGTACTGGATAATAGTCGAGATCGATAAAGTCTTCATCGAGAAGATCGAGCCTTACGCGCTTAGAGTGAAGAATCACCTTGCGAAAGAGGTTTGGATAGATCGTTTGAATGTGTCCGTTTTTGAGTAATCCCTTGGGGTTAAAAGACTGATTAAAAAAGATGGGCACTGGGATCTCCAAAATATTAGGGCAATCTCTATTCTAAGCCAAAAGGGCGCTCTTTCCACTGGAAGATTTGACCTTGAGGGCCAGCGGGCAGATAATTTAGAAAATCATATGGATGTGAGGGAAGGTCATGATGACTAAATTTTATTTAACGCTCTTTATTTTCAGTACTTTATTTTCTCATTCACTCTTTGCCCTCACTAAATTTGAGGTGGAATACACCGAATTGAGTGGGCCAAAAAAATCAAAGGTTCAATCTTCAGTTGTGGCAGATAACGTGATGCAGCTAGCTCACCCTGATCTTGAGACTTATTTGCGAGTGGAATCAACTCCCAATCTCGATGGCACCTACAATCTTCAGCTCTACATTAAAGATTTGAAGTCTGGCGAAATTCTGGCCAAGCCTCAGGTCGTGGCTAGGGCAGGAGAGACGGCGGAGATTGAGCTACGCGATCAATACCGAGTCTCTCTTAAGGCCAGTGAGGCTACGCCTAATTAGACTGATAATATTTAAAGCTCTCTCGCTCAGTCTTAGAGAGCTCGTCGAGGAAGTTGAGGAAGTCTGCTTTAAAAAGGCTCTCACTTCCCCGGTAGCCATCTTCAACCGAGGCTTTCTTAACACCTAGAGACTTCTTCATATCCTCAATGATCAGCGTCTTATTGATATAGGCTTCAGGTAGCTCGCAATGAATAGTGATTCCATGGTGGTTACTATGGCGAACGAAGTAGGAGCTCTCTGGATTGGCCTCAATCATCTGAGTGTGAGTGGGCAGGCAATTTTTTGACCAAAGCATGTGATTGAGAAAGCTATCCAGGTGAAAGGGCGCGTGGCCATTGTAGTCGTGAACGTAGGCGAGATTCATTTCATTACTCGCTCGCAGCTTTTTCCAGGTGATGAATCTAAGAGAGCCATTTTCACCGAGAATTTTAACGGCCTCCGCTGTTCGTTGGGCGTAGTAGCGACTTTGATCTTCTCTAGAGAGTAGATGAGGATTCCTGCGACAGTAGAGCAATGTGCGAATTGTCTTAAGACCCTTTTCCTTAGCAAAGCTTTTTGAGAGCTCAAGCTGCTCGATGAAGTGCTTTTTACTAAAAGAGAACTGATCAAGATTGGCGGTGATCACCAGGTCTCTTTTAAGCTCTGAGTAGGGGCGATTGAGCGTATTGATCTCGTGGCGCCAAAGTAAGATGTTAGGAAGCCAGGCTTCAGGCACAAAGTTGAGTAGAGACTCGTGAATGATGAACTTGGTTTGTATGCCTGCAGGCTCAGGAATCATGTGAAAAAAATAGAGCAGAGAAAAGAGTCCATCCCTTACCGTGATAAAGGGAATCTTCTTGAAAATCTCTAGGTCTGGAAACTCATAAAGGTTTACGGCATTGACCGGAGAGAAGTACCAATTGACCCCTGGGTAGACCACTCTTCCACCTGTGAAGCGAAAAATATCTTCTGAGGTGTATGTGTCACTAAAACGCAGGAGATTGGTGACTAAATCAAAATTCTTCTGAAGCGTAGCAAGCATAAAATTCCTTATAAATTGGCGCGTAAACTCGAATCACATTACTACCGGCACTATCTTCTTCCCAAAAAGGAAGACGTTTTTTCATCTTGTAGGCGTCGGCGGCGTAGAGGAACTTTTTAGTAAAGCCTCTAAAAATGGGAGCAGGCTGAGCGTAGATTTCGCTCAAGGTCTGGGTTGTCGCAGTGACCGAGAATTTTGAATGATAAAGATTAGAGATTTCTTCCCTCTGGGCATCGGTAAATTTCTGCTTGCAAGCTTTATTGAGCTTTTCAAGAAAGAGATCATTTCTAAATTCAATTTTAAAAGTACCAATGCGGGTTGGGATCAGTTGGCAATACTCTGGGTGCTCACTGTCATAGAAGCTGTGATAACCACCCCAGTCAGTGAGTATACAGGGAAGGCCACAGCAAAGTGCTTCGGCCGGTGACATGCCGAAGTCTTCATCGTTGTGCACACTCAGACTTAAAAAGTAGTCACTGGCGCAACACAGCTCTTTAATTTGGGCCTTATTGAGATTGCCAATATATTGAATACGCTGCCTAACATTTTCGGGCATCGCCATGAGTGCTTTATGGAAGTACCAATAGAAGTGACCCTCTCCAAGCTCCACACCCAAAAACTCGTTGCCGATACTGTCAAATTGACCCGCGAGCAGGAGTTTGGCGTCGGCCCCAGTCTCCGCTAGGAACTTTCCAAACTGCTTAATGAGTTCGATGATATTTTTTTGAAGACTTGCTCTGCCGGTGTAGAGAAAAATGGTCTCTTCATCTCTGGCGCCAATTTTTTTGCGAATCTCTTTGCGAAGCTTTGGGTCAAAGTCAAAAGCTTTCTCATCGACAGAGAATGGGCACTTTGAAACAACTCCTTCTGAGGAATTGATCCAGTTTGAAACCAGCTGCTGTTGTCTATCTGAAGCACAGATGAAATGAACTCTCTTTTCAATAAGAAGGTCATTAATTCCCTTCCACTCTTTGAGATCGAGGGAGAAGTCACCATAAACATGAATGAAAAATTCTGGCAGGTGCTCTTCTTCCTCTTCTTTAAAGAGGCCCAAATACTCAGTGATGAAGTAGTCTGGTTGCGGGCGGTGGTCGCAAAAGACAATGCGCTCGGGGCGATATTCGTGGACTTCTCGCACTAATTTATAGAAGTCGTACTTATTGTCGGATTGGTTGAAGTCAAAGACTTGAACCTGGGAGCCCTTAAGGGCCTCTCCCAGAGAACGCACCAGGTTTGAAGTAATGGTTTGGCAGCTTACCCACTTGCTCTCGGTAAAGCTGTGCAATAGTGCAACTCGTCTACTCATCTAAGAAAATCCTTGAAATCAAAAGGAAATTCTAGGACGCGCCCCTTTCTTTGACAAGTTCCTCCCCGTCAAGGGGAGGCTAGATCTGAGGAGGGAGCTGATCTTTGGAGTTTTTCCAATCGTAAAGATTTTCTTTGGGATCGCTCTCGTAGTAGCTCTTTAGAGTAATCTCGTTCAAACGCTTCCAGTCGGGCTTACCCATGGTGATCAAGTGGATGCGAGGAGTTTCTGACATGTTGAGGACGCAGTGATAATTCTCATCAACGTTCAGCAGAAAGCCGCGCCCCGCCTCCCAGGGAATGGGCCCATGATCTTCCATCAGAAAAGACCATTTTGGTGGGTGATTGAGGGCAAAGCTGATCTTATGACTATAATCAGCATGCTCTTTTCTTCCAATGTGAGGAGCGGAGTAGCCACCGGGCTCTAGGCAAGTAAAGCGCGCGCGGTAGAGCTTCTCATAGGGAAGAGACTCGAGAAAGGACTTGGTGATTGGGCACTTTTCGGCCACTTCCGTCCATTGGTAGGGCGCTTCATCTTCATGCTCATAACCGTAGACACAGGCGCGATCAAACTTATGCTTACCTAGTCCATGAACACAAATCGTCTTCCAGCCCCTTTGCTTGCTACCACCACTTTTGGCGTCAAAGAGTGAGGGATAGTCTTGATAGATCATATCATCTACCCATGGAAGAGCTTCTTGGTACATCTCTTCATGGGGAACGGGGATATTAAGTTTTAACCAGGGAAGCCCACTTTCTTCGTAAATCCAGTGGGAGTCTTTACCAGGAATGCGCTCTAGATACTTCGGGTCGAGCTCTTTCTTAATACAGGAGTTGTAAAACTGAGTCACTGAATCTGGAAAATTTGCCATTGGTTTTGACCTCAACTACAATTTTAGGACTTACACAGTCATCATAATTCAACATTTCGCTGGTGCAAAAGAAATGTTTGTGAATTTTTCTAAGCGAAGGCTTTTCCATGAAAAAAATCAGTTTGACATTACCGAGTGATTTGGCCGAATTCTTTGAAGAAAACAAAGAGCATCTGAGTGTAGAGGTCGAAAGACTGCTGCGCAAGGAGCTTGCAATCGACGCCGCTGGAGGCGCCCAGGAAATGGTAAGAGTGATCACTCGCTCAAAAGCAAGAGTTCTTAACTGGGACGATCTCGAGCGCGAAATCTTAAAGGGTGCAATCTCTTAAAACGGGAAGGATTATGGCCGAGAAAAGAGCGTGGCTCGATTCAAGTATTATTCACTTTGCCGCTGGTTGCATTGGCTATCGCTGGGCAGTCAAGGTTTTGCGCTACGTTTTTGAAAACCCCCAAAGTGTTTATACTGACCCCCTTACTTTCACTGAGGTTCTAGAGCGCTATGAGCGCTCGCCTGAGGCGGATGTGGGTGTCGACATCTATAACCAACTCAGAAGAGGTCTTAAAGCAGAGAGTGTGGTGGAAATCACCGCTGCAGACTTTTTGAGCTCTAGCTCTTTGTATGTGGGAAAAGTTAATCCGCGACTCTCGCTCAGAGTCGCTCTCATGAAACGCCTCTCCTGCGCAGATTACTTATCGACCTTTGCCACTGGCATTGAGCATGTAGCAGAAGTGCAGAGAGTGAATTTTATGGAAAGGATTTCGTAAGTGAGTTTAGCAGTAGATTCAAATGTCACCTTCATTGCGACTGGCCAGATTGGTGAGGCTTGGGCCGTGGTTATTCTCGAGGAGATCGCCAAGGGAAAGATAAAGGCCTGCCAGTCGGTTCTTCATTTACTCGAAGTTCTCGACACCTATCAGAATTTGCAGGAGAGTGATCTGGGTAAGCGCATGTATCGTGCCCTTCGAAAGATTATCCCCCAAACGGTAGAACTTACTGTTGCTGATTTTTTAGCGGCCAGCGAGACTCCTGGCGTTCACCCGCGAGAGAATTTGGTTTCTAAGAGTATGATCAGAAACAACGTGAAAAAAATATTTAGTGTGGATGGGCCAGAGTATAAAGAATTAGAAATCGTCCATCTTAAAGTTTTACTTCAAGAGTTAAATTTAACCGGAAATTATATCAATGAGCGATTCAAAGCAAAAAGCCACATTTCTTGATTCAAGCTTTTTCTTCTTTTGCCTCGAAAGAGGATTGAAAAGTGATGAGATTCTCTCGAGTCTAGAAAAGCTTAAAGGAAAACTTTGCACGAATGTCAAAGTCCTGCAAGAAATTGTCTACTACTACCATATGCTTGGTGAAACAGAGCTTGGCTATCAAATCTCTAAAGAGCTGGCAGGTAGGGCCGAAGTTTTCTCAATTGGAGAAGCTGATCTTGGGGAGCTCGATATTCTCCTTGAGCGCTACCCAAGGCTTAAGTCTCGCGTGCTCTTTCACGTGGGCTCGATGAAGAGAAATAAGGTCGAGGAAGTTCTCTGCAATCCTAAGAGTGACTTTGGCGAAGTTGCTGATGTGCGCGTGCGCTCAGGACTCGTAGAAATGGGTCTACTTGGATAATGAAAAGAATAGCTCTTAAGTCTGCCCTCTTTGTGGTCATTCTGCTTTTTTGGGAAGCCCTAGGGCAGTTGGGAGTTCTCAATCCTTTTTTACTGCCTAGGCCCAGCGTTATCGGTCTTACACTCTGGGAATCGGTGCTCGATCGAAGTATCTTTGTCGATATGTTTGAAAGCACGCGCAGAGTGTTTGTTGGCTTTGGAATTTCTACTTTGATTGCCTTGCCACTTGGAATTTTACTCTCTCTTTCACCAAGACTAAAAGTGGCGCTCTTTTCGGTGCTCAATTTCTTGCGACCGATTCCGCCGATTGCCTGGATCCCGCTGACTATCTTATGGTTTGGCATTGGCGACGGCCCGGCATTTTTCCTCACCATGGTGGCTTCCTTCTTTCCCATTCTCATCAACACAATGACCGGTATGCAGCGCCTACCTGATCAATACCTCACAATTGGGGACGTCTTTGGACTGACACAGACGCAGAAAATTAAGCACATTATCATTCCTTCAATTCTACCCTACGTGCTCTCTGGCCTTCGCATCGGCTTTGGGATTTCCTGGATGGCGGTGGTCGCAGCGGAGATGATTGCCTCAAGCTCGGGACTTGGGTACTTGATTCATGTGAGTCAGGATATGCTGCGAACAGATCGGGTAATCGTTGGAATGATGGTCATTGGAGTTTTGGGCCTGATCTTTGATCGAGTTTTCTTATGGCTCGTTGAATATTATACTCCTTGGAATCAAGAGAATGCTGAAGTTTGATAATTTAACCTTTAACTATTCAAGTGGTCTTTCGATTTTTCGCGGTTTTAATCTTGAAATTAATCTTCCGCGCAGAATTGCCATTGTTGGCCCGAGTGGGATTGGAAAGACTACTCTGCTCAATCTTCTCGCCGGCACTGTTAAGGCGCAAAGTGGAAAGGTTAGCCTCTATAGCGAGGAGATCAGAGCTCCCGGCCCTGAGCGCGTTATTGTGTTTCAAAACTATGCACTCCTTCCTTGGAAGAGCGTCTGGCAAAATATTGAGCTCTCACTCATAAATAGCGAGCTGGCGCCCAAGGAGAAAGAACAGCGGGTAAAAGAGGCGATTGAACTCGTTAAACTCGAAGGCTTTGAAAAGTACTATCCTTCGCAGCTGAGCGGTGGCATGAAGCAGAGAGTGGGCATTGCGAGGGCCATTGTCGCAAGACCCAAGCTGCTACTCTTAGATGAGCCCTTTGCTGGACTTGATGCTTTGACCAGACTTAAGCTCACAAGTGAGCTCTCAACACTTCTTGATGGCCTAATTGATTCTATGGTGCTCGTCACTCACAATATCGAGGAGGCACTCTATCTGTCTGACCTCGTGCTGGTCCTCAACGAGCGCCCCATGCGAGTGGTGGGTGAGTTTGAGGGAATGCGTAGCCACAACTCATTCTTAGAAGTTAAGCAATCAACAGCTTTTATGAAAACAGAATTAGAAATCCATCGACTTTTAAAATAACCTCAAGGAGAAAAAATGAAAAAGGTCTTGTTATCTATGATGACTCTTTTGCTCTTGGTTTCATGCCAAAAAGAGCAAAAAAACGAAAGTGCGGAGCTCATTCCCCTCAGAATGGCCTACCCAGCTTCGGGAACGATTATCTCAGCGCAAGTGGGCCAAGTGCTTGAGCGCACCGATATTCTCAAAAAGCATGGCTTTGATGCGAAAGTGACGGCGATGGGAACTGGGCGGGAAATGAAAACCGCGCTCACAGGGGATCAGATTGATGTGATGATGACCAGTGAGTCCAACTTCATCGTCCTTAGAGGTCAGGGCTTTGATGCCATCGCTTTTAGTAGTCTTGGCAGTGCCGGCCGCGTGGGTTTGATGACTGCGGCGAACTCTGAAATTAATAGTGTCGCGGATCTCAAAGGAAAAAAGATCGCGACAATCTTTGGAACCTCTCTTCATAGACCAGCGGTAATCTGGGCCAAGGAGGCCGGCGGCGCTGAAGTTATTAATATTCCCAAAACCGGCACCATTCGCTCTTCAATTGAGACGGGCGCAATTGCTGCAGGCACTTCGCTTGACCCCTATATTGAAAGTGATCTTAAAAGTGGCACTATGAAGCTTATTGCCTCTGAGACATTTGATCTTATCAACGTGATGTCTCGCTCGTATAAAGAAAAGCATCCAGGGGTCATCTCTAAGCTTAACGCCGCTCTTCGCGAAGCCGTCTATTACATGGCGACCCATCACGACGAAGCCAATGGTTGGTTTTCTGAAGTGAGTAAGCTCGATGTTGGGATCATTGATATCAGCAGTGTTCACAATGCCAATTACAATGCAAAAAGCCTCGAAGAAGTTGATCTTTCAATTTCTGAAGAATATCTCAAGAAGCTTGAGGAATTGGCCGTCTTTTTAAAAGAAAATGATCTCATTCAGCAGGAAGTTGAAGTGAGAGCGAATGTCATTCAAGAGTAAAAAAAAAAGGCCATCCTTTGCAGGATGGCCTCATTAAAGCCTAATTAGAATTTAAATTCTGTCCCAAGAGCAACGATGGTTGAGTCGTTGTTATTGCCAGTCTGTTCTACATTGTACATACCAGCAGTCGCACGAAGTTCTAGGTTGCTGTTTACAGCATACTTATAACCAAGGGCGTACTGAGAAACTTCAATCTTTGGATTAGCGCCATCGTCTTCAGCTGTCTGATAAGTGAAGGCCACTTTGTGAGCATTCATTTTATAAGCAAGTGAGCCGATCATTTTGTCAATTTTTTGCTTTGTGGCCGTCTCAATTTCGCTATTAGTCATGCTGAAAGCAACATCAAAGTTCATGAAACCAACTTTCACACCGTAGAAAAGATCTGTGTTGTCTTTTTCATCAGCATTTGAAGTTGTCTGATAAGCAACAAAAGCGTTGAGGCTTGTCTCGCCAAATTTGTGGTTGAAGTCTAGCATGTGCTCGTAAGCTGTTGCTCCATATGAAGCACTTGCTGGGTTATTAGACATCTTATTGTCTCTATCAGTTGAGATAGAGTAAGTGATCCCAGCAAAGCTTGGAGTGGTGTAAGAGATAAGGTCGAGACGAGCACGGTAGATCGTACCAAGACCACCCTTACCAAAGACTTGTGAATTGGCCACGAGAGCTCTTTGATCCACGTGGGCCGTACCGAAGATAGTGTTAGAGAGAGGATCAAGAGTCAAAGCTTTCTTTGACATGGGCGTGTAGGTTTGACCTACAGCTACTGTACCAAACTTGCTATCGAATTTAACTTCAGCAAGGCGCATGCGAATGCGACCTTTTGTCGTATCTGAGTCGTTTGAAGAGTTAAGACCAACTTCTAGCGCGTAGCTTGCTTTAAAGAGGTCGGCATCCATATTACCTTTAACACCGAGGCGTGTTTCTGAGTTATCTACATCGCGAACATTGCTAAAAGATTTGCGCGCTTTAACATCTTGGTTGGTGTAGCTCATCGCTTTGTTAATTTTACCGTAGACGGTAGGAGCATCCATTTTTACTGTCGATTGAGCTAGGGCTGCACTACTAGCAACCGCCAATCCTGCGATCATCACTTTTTTCATCTTCTTCTTCCCTTTGATTGAAGTAGTTTTTTTGTGACATCATGTTAGGGGGGACGGGAATTCTTGTAAAGAATGGGCGTTTAAAACTTTTTGCTAGCGCGGCGCACTCTTTGACTCATGTGATGACTCACATAGCCACACTAGAGCTTTTGGGCTCTGTCTCACTTGTGAGAATTGATAGAGGATCTATTCATCAAAGATCGATCTCTTTGAATTCTTCACTCCGCCTAGGCCAAAGGGCATATTAAAATTTAAGCCCACGGCGTAGGCAGGTCCCTTTGCTTGCCCGATAACTAAAGCAAGGTCAATCTGGTCACTGAGCTTTGGATTATTCATGAAGCGTTCAAAGAAATTGTCGTAGAGATTGAGGCGCCACCTAAAGTCCTCTGAGCCATTGAGAAAGAGTGAGGCTTCAAGACGTTCGTTTTGCTCGTGAAAGAGGGCGGTGACAAATCTCCCTTTTTGCTTGAGGGGATTTGTTAAACTTAGGCCCGCGGCAAGAGAGACTTGTGAATTTGCTTGGTACTGATAGGAAGCACCGGCCATATTTTGCATGCCCGCATAGATCAAGGGCTTTAAAGTACCTTTATTGATCCAGGCGAGTCTAGGTCTAAAGACATAGTTAAGGCCAGCGTTAAAAAAATTGTCTGAGTCCAGATCCCACATTGGGTTGAAGTGCCAAGCTTTCATCTGCATGTCGCTCAAGAGAAAGTCCATAAAGGGCCCGTACTGGGACATGATGAAGGCTGCCAGGTCAAAGAAGTAAAGATCCGCAATATGATCGTGGGAGGAAATCTCATCACTACTTATTTCGAGCGCCTCGTTTCCTATATGAGCAATATAAGTAAATAGAAAAGCCCAAGCCTTAGGGAGTGGATAGCTATAATGCTCAAAGTATTCTGAGAGCCATAAAGTGTCGTAGGCTCCGCCGAGAAAGTGAAGCCCAATATTGGGAACGACCCGAGAAGAGAAGAATTCGTATTGAAAGAACTTGCTATAGCCCCCATCTCTTTTGATATTTTTATCAGGGCTTTTCACCCTACGCCAAAGCTCCGAGACCTTATTATCGTAGTGATTTTGACTAAACCAATAGGGGTTTTGAATAACGTCGAAGGTTCCGTTAAGAGCGTAGGTGATAGGAAGCCAGGGACTATCAGATTTTGGTGAATAAATCTGATAGCCTCTCTCACTAACTGCAACAGTCTGTTGAGCGCCACGGGTAGTGAGCGAAAAGCTAGCAATTAGTATAAGGAGGATAAGTTTCATGCGCTTCTCATAGCATGCTTCCCGCGATCCTGTCGCCGCTTTTCGCGGCGAGACTGGCAGAATTTAATGGCATATCGTTCTCAATTTTATCTCGCTAACTAATTAAGATTTGGAAAAAAAAGAATTCATTGATGCCAGTGAGGTTTGGAGTAAAATTCATCTTCGTCGCTTGAAGTGTCCTGCTGGAGGGGCTTTCGAGCATTGGGGGAGAGATGGTTTTAGAATACCGAAAGATTGAACACCTCGCAGAGTTAGGAGTATTTCAGCACTACGCTCTTAAGTATATTGGCGTTAATTATCCTTTGAGCTTTTTAGAGCATAGCGATGTATATGCAGGATTTAATCAGCACGGCTTGATTTGCTCAGGCTTTCTGCTCTCAAGTGATGAGAATTCATTTAGGGCCATTGCCGGCATTCCCCAGGGCGTGGAACGACCCAGTCCTGATAAATTATCACAAATGATAGAAATCACTGGTCTTTGGATTGATAAAGACTATCGCTCTATGAGGCAAGGAATTCACATTGCCGATGCCATTATTAAGGCGCTACAAAACTGTGATCGGAGGCTAGGTCTGCTGACATATAGTAGCTCAAATAAAGGGCTAGAGCGTCTTTATGCTCTTTTAAATGGTGAGGTCCTATACAGTGGTGAGGTTGAAGTTCTCGCAGGAATGACCAAGCCAGACCATGAGACAGTCCTATGTTTTGAAGTTGAGCATATCTCAACTAGCTTACTTGTTAAGATGTATCGTTGGAGCGCGATGTTTTCTAATCCCGTCCTCGATGATGGAGTTGCTATTTCTGCAGCTTAGCAGTGAGAGTTAACGCTAAGAGTGAGGCCACAAGACTGATTAAGTTACTTTGATAAAATAGACAAAATAATGTTTCTTTGCAGCATCTTGAGAGTTCGTTAATAATGAATATGTGAAGAAATTTTGCGCTTACTCTTTTCTTGCTTTCTTTCTAATAATCGCTACTGCAGATCGATTTATATTTGATTTTGCAAAAGAAAAGAAATTCAAGAGTAAGGTCTATTGGCTCATTCCCGATGGCCTAAGATCTGATGGAGAGTATCTCGACTTAGTTAAACTGAGCCAAAAGGGGTATCTTCCAAATATTAAACGCTTGCTTCAGAGCTCAATATATCGGGAGAGCAAACCCAACTTCCCTAATCATAGTGCAGTTAATTTTGCCTCAATCGTTACGGGAGAGAAACCCGAGTTTCACGGAATCTTGGATAACCATATTGGAACCGTCAGGGACAGGTTGAAGGGTGAATTCGCTTGGGGATTTGATTTTACTTCCTTAGATAAAAGTCCATTTTGGGAGCTCTATCAAGATCGAGCTATTCTGGCCTTTATGCCTCAAACGCCAGTTCTAGGTGGGGGAGGTATTCATTGGGTTGGGGATCGGTTCTCTTCTAAATTACGCCGCCGAAAAAGCTTTTGGATTCATTTCGATGCTCAAAATAATCTTCTGAGAAAGTGTGCACTAGAGGTTGAGAGATGTCAGTCCTCTATTTTCTTTGCCAACAAAATGAATACGGGGACCTCTGAAATATTAGAGTATAGGGCCATGACCCCAATTGGATTGGTCGAAATGCAGCAGAAAGGTGAGCGAATATATTTTCGTTTCGACAATCAAGAAATTGTGACAACTCTTGGTAAGAGCTCAAATTGGAGTCCGAACAATGAGTTGCAAATTATCGCAACTCACTTTAATCCAAGTCTATTAAGATTGCGGGTTGTACTCTCTCAAAATGCAATCCTTGCTAGTAGGGCCAAAGAGTCTCTTGTAACCGAAATAATGAGGGATCCAATTCTAGACTTTCCTGGAAATAACCCAAGTGCATTGGAGTACACCACTGAAGATGATGCAGTCTTCATGCAAGAGCTTGAAGAGTCAGTGAAAAGCCATCAACGTATTGCCAAAAAATTGGCTACTGCAATGACTAAAGACTATGACCTAGTTATGCATAGTTTATACTTTCCGAATATGGGACTCACCCGCAAGTGGAGAGATCGTTCTGTGTCTTTAGAATATGACAAAAATAAAGAGACCCTACCTGATGAGCTACTTCGGATCTATCAAGGTGTAGATCGAGTAATTGGCAGCATCTTAGAAATCCTTCCTAAGGGAGCTTTTCTTATCATCTCCTCGGATCATGGTGTTGAGCAGGCAAAGGTTGATTTCTCAGTAAACAACTTTCTCGTCAACAATCGATTTTTAAAATTAAAAACTAGTGATGTTGTAGGTTTGGATTCGATTAACTGGGGTCAGACTGAGGCCATCTTTCTAAAAAGTTCTAGAGTTTATTATTTGAATAAAATTGCTGAGCCTAGCAAGAAAGAGCTCATTGATCGGCTTAAGAACTTAACATTTAATAATGCAAGGGTTATCCAAAATGTTCACGAGTTAGAGGATGGATTAGAGCTCACGACACAGGCCGGAGTTAGAATGATAGAAGACTTCTTGCCTAACCAAGAGATCTTTCAAACACCCTCGGAGGTCGGAGGTTTTAAAGAAGCCTTGGACTCCAATCTGAAATCTCTCCAAACTCCATTTATTATATACAAAGAAGGTTTGGGGAAGTTTGTCAAAAAAGAAGAAGTAATTTCGAGTGACGAACAATTAGTTGTTGCGATTCGCGAAATTAATGAGGAATTGAATTGAGAGTACTAATTTATATTCTTCTTCTTTTGATCGTCTCTTGTCGACAAGACGTTGGTCGAGAAAAAATAGAAGTTCACTATAAAGATTTAACAATTGAGATTATAGACGGGAGCTCTACCCAAAAGTCTTTTCATATTTGTCGCGATGAGGCTATTTGTGAAGGCATTGAAAAAAGTCTTGATTTTGAATTTCAATTTGAAGAAATTGCTAGCACCCCAACGATTACTTTGAACTCTTTGGAGCTTCAGGAGAGGTTCAATCTTCAAGGTCAGGGTAGCAACAGCGTTTCTCCTTATGGGTCCTCTCTCGAAGTTGGGCGTAATGTAGTTATGGAACAAGTTGAGCTAAAAGAGAAAAAGGCTCTCATACTTATGACTAGAGAGAAAAAATTTAGCACGGTCATCATCCAGAACATCAACAATTTCTTTGTTCTTCGCTTAAGGGCGAATCATCCAATTGGCAAAGTACGAATTTACTAATTTAGAGCTCGAATATGCTCTTTGGGTAAATGTTGAAGAAGTTTGATATGCAGTCAGTTGGATGGTTGGGATTGGCGGCCCATAACTCCCTAAGAAATAATAAATATTTTTCTTGCATATCCTTTAGAATCTCGACCTCATCCTCGGTTATATTGGCATTTGTCCAATCTTGAGTATTTTTACCTTTCTCTAAAACAGTATTCTTTTTTGATTCTAAGTTGTGGATATAAAAACGATCTTCCTTAATGTAGCCGTACTCCATCCCGGAGCACGATGCGAGAGCAAAACCCTTTCTATCTTTATCATGGGTGATTTTTTTAAAGAGTCCCTTGGTGTCAATCCTTCCATCAGTCCAATCTGCAATATAATTTCTTAAATACTCAAAGTTCAGGCTCTGCCCAAGTATGTGTCTTTGTGGCCCTATTTCACTCGAAAGTAGGAAAAAAGGCACTTTGGTGTAATGAGGGAGAATGGAGAAAGAATGTCCAAGCCTGCCATCTTCCATGAGTGATTCTCCGTGGTCTCCTATAACCATGATGAGAGTATTTTCTTTTCCAAGTTCGGTATGGATAATCTCTATGAATTTTTTAAGTGATAAGTCGAGAGCTGACAGCTTGCTATGATATCTTGCCCTAATCGATTGGACGTCTTGAACGTGCTTGGGGTTTTCACTCCAAGCTTTAATATTCTCTTCAGAGGAAATGATCTGGTAGGCAGAATGAAATGACTTTAGACTACTGCCTTTAAGATCAGACCTTTTCCTTCTCACTGCTTGCAGTGGATAACTGTAGATGAAGTAGGGCAGGCGATCATTTGTGACTTTTTCATCAGGCGGAATTTCTTTGGTTTGATTTGTTGAGTAGTGAAGCTCCTTGAGCTGGACTAGCAGAGCTGCTTTTTTTGAACGATCGAGTTTTGTGCTTCTAAGAAGACTTTGAATATGCTCTAGCTTAGATTCGAGCTTTTCATCAAGGTAGTTCACACCATGCCTCGGACTAAAAGAGCTGGCCCCCTCCTTGAGAAGATCTCCTGAGCTAATATTATCGATGGGAAGACCAATGTTGATGAATTGGAAATTATTAAAGGTGAATATCTTTTCCTTTTGGAACATTTTCTTTAGCGAGACTAGAAGCCCATTGTAAGGGTGTGAGGCATAGACCCCATCAAAAAGAGCCCCATTATTGACCAGGTAATTGAAGCCGCCTTCTTTTTCTAGCTGGTGCTCACTCTGGTAGCCTGGAGTCATATCTAGCTTGAGAGAGCAGATACTAATGATCACCAAATGCTTTTTGCTGCTCGCATGACTCTTTTGCACAGGAATGCCGAAGAGAAATAACAATAGAATAATTAAGTATAGATGCCGAGGACTCATTTAAATATTTTAACCAAGTTAAGAGATGCATTGAAGAAAATTATTGGCAAGTAGAATCTTTAGGGTATCTGTGACCCTGGCCAATAAGGAAAGATGCCATCTTTCTTGAGCCTTTTTCATTAAAATGTCTATCAAGAAGGTAATAGTGCTCCTTGTATGGATAAAAAGACTCAAGATAATCAGGGGCCAAGCACTCTAGCCCTAGCTCAGAGCAGTTTTTATAGAAAATATCGATATTGTGTTGGTAGACATGCTTATTCTCGAGTTCCATGAGCTCTGGAATGTAGATGACTCTAAAGAAATCACGATGCATCTTTCTTTCTTGTGCCATTTTATAAAATTCTAGAGCGAATTTCATTTCATCTTGAGCGTAGGTAACGCGCTCTACCGTTTGTTGGTAGTCATGCCTGTCTTCGTGAAGGCCAGTGTAGCGCTCAAGGAATGGCTGAAGAAAATAAAATAATGATGAGTGATCAATTAAAAACTTTTTAGCACTCTCATTTTTAACCAAGGGTAGGTTTGTAATTGCTTTGTGATCATTGGTAAATAAAGGCTTTTCATATCCACCATATATCACAGATCGAAAGCTATCTTTGATGTCTGTTCGAGGAAAAAAGAAAGCGTATACACCTGAGACCTGTGTGTTAACTTCTCTTTGATAGAGTAGATACTCTTGATCTGGTGCATAGCCACTAACTCCCAAGTTGAAGACCTCATGCTTGGGATAGCAGTTATTAAAGATTTGGGGGAAGCTCTTGTCATAGTCAACGTAATAGGATTCCACAAAGCTATCGCCTAGAAAAACAATCGTATCGCTATTTACCTTTTTGAGACTATGAAGCTCTGCTTTGATGACTGGTAGGCCCTGAGCGTTGTAATGATTATAGATAGAATACTCTGGAGTCGATCTTAAATAGGTCCAGTTTCGCTTGCGTACCCATCCTATGGTTGAGTCAAACTCATAATTTGTGAGTCGCCTAAATGACTGATGCCCTGGCAGCACAGAATTTAATCGCAGTAATACTTCTATCGTGGCAAGCGCAATGAGCGTTGCAAGTATAGATATAGATAGATTAATCCCGAGATTTTTATACATAATAATTAAAAGATATCAGCTTTAAGGGAAAAGTTCACAGAAATATAAAATAAGATAGAGGGGGAGAGAGTTTAAAGGCGCTCAAAATGAGCGCCTCTCATGTCAATTAACAAAGTTTGACTAATTTTTAGAAACGAGCTTTGAATTTCCTTCTATGATCTTATGCTCTCCCATCGAAACGTTCTTAAGATGCTCTTTTTTACCCGAAGGCCATAGGATGTATAAATCCTGAATGCTTTGTTCATCTCCTAAGCCTATGTGAATCGTTAACTCTGATTGAGTCGCACTATTGTTGGCTATGAGCTCTTTGTTAATTTTCTTATCCTTAAACTTTGCTATGACCTTTGTACCAATGGCGTCTTTATTAGATCTTGTACCAACAAGACTTAGCCTTACACTGTTAGAGTTTTTGTGATTGTTTTGAAAAAGCTCTACGACCGGAAAAGAGAGATCATTGGGACCTGGGTCACAATTTCTCAGCAGAAGATCAAGTTTTCCATCGCCATTAATATCGGCAATAGCGCTCATGTAGCCATCGTTAACTGAGTCAACTCCTTCAAGATAGGCCACATCGATAAACATACCATTACCAAAATTTTTGAAGAGGCGATTTCTTTGCTTGCCGCCAAAACTGAGTGATTGCGTGCCAGACTTAGTCTTAACTTCTGTTTCAATGAGGGCCTTCATATAAAGACTCTGAGTTTCTGGAGCTCTTGCCTCTCCTTCACCATCATGAAGGTGCGTTATGTCAGTAAGTCCTAGGTGTTGAGCTTGCGCAAAAAGAGAATCGATACTTTTATCTGAGGTTCCACTCCAGAGGCCATTCACCACGAAAATGTCTTCATTACCATCATTGTCGTAGTCAATTAAAGAAACACCACCGACGCCCTCGCCCAAGTCGGTGAGACCAGAGCTAAGAGTGGATTCATAGAAATTTCCTTTACCTGGAACACCCTGGAAAAGTCTTAGTGCCTGAGTGGCCCCCGCCTCTGAAGCGAAAGACTTGCGGCCAAATCTCTTTCCTATTTGCTGAATTCTTTTTTCAGTGTGGAAAGTAGCATTGCTCATGAGCACGTCAGGAGCACCATCGTTATTAATATCCCCAACGGTGACGCCCATTCCATAACCAAAGTTTGAGATATTAAGCTCTTGATTTGCGATTGAGAATTTCCCTTTGCCATCACCGATCAGAATTGGACTTAAATTTTTCTGGTCATCCATAATAACGATGTCCATATCACCGTCATTATCAATGTCGGAGGCGACTGATCCATGTGGGAATGTGTGATAGCGAGAATGGTCAGGAAAGGCTTCGTTAGTTACATCGTCAAACTTCAGGTTGCCTTTATTAAAATAAACTCCATGAATATATTTACCTGAATGATTAGTTGAGGAAGCTAGGTCATAGGTAGACATCGAGAAATCTTTTTCGCCAGGAAAACCCACGTAAATATCATTGAGACCATCATTGTTGAAGTCGGCAATGGCCATCGGCATGGCATAAAGTCTTAAGTGCTTTGAATTAAATGCGTCCTGAACTAATTTAAACTCACCCTTTTTATTCTCATATACAAGGATATCTCCTTCTAGATTCGTATTATCAAATCGAGTGAGAACTAAGTCTTTATAGCCATTATTATTTAGATCCACAAAGGCAGCCGCTTTTACAAGTGTGGCATTAGAAACATCGGATTTAATTTCTTTGAAATCTCCAGAAGGAAGTCCTTGCCATAAGGAAGCCTTGCCAGCATTTCCGACAAAGAGATCTGGAATTCCGTCATTGTTAAAGTCACCAGTAGACAGAGCATAGCCTCCTCTACGAAGCGCCTCTCTTCTTTTATAGATCTTGCCTTTACTGACGGCCATATTCTGGGTCACGTCCTTAAACGAGGGGGCGCGATTGAGAACACGGTAGACAGATGAAACGTTTCCAAAGCCGGTTAGTCGTGAATCGCTCCAGTCCTTTCCCCTTGTGACTTCTATTTCGAGCTCCCCACTGAGGTGGGCTTTGTGCTTATCACTTTTTTGCTGCCCGCGAATATCGTAGCCAATGAGAAATTGTAACTTCTCACTTTGAGTAATGGCTTCTACTAGTCCCTCTTCGCTATCCTCTTTGAGGTTTAGACTGGCCTCACTCCAAGCGTTGAGAACTTTAAATTCAAAGCTCTTAACTTCGAGAGTGTGAAAGATTGAAGTTAAGTCTTTCATTTGAGAAGGTTTTGCTGTCTTTGCATCAACAAGACCCTTTCCATAGCTGAGACTTACTTTAATACTGTCGAGTTCATAATTGCGATCCCATCGGTCAAAGCTTGAGCCTTTGAGAATATTTTTCCCTAAGCTGGCCTGGTTTTTTATTAAGAAATTTTCTAGCTTACTCTTAATTTGATCTTCGATAGAAGAAATGAAGCGCTCATTGGCAACTCTGGCAAATTTGCGGTCTTTTCTAACTTTCCGCTGCTCTTGTCTAAACTTGTTTGGAGACTCAATGCGCTTATCCCAGGGAGTGGTCTCAGTCTTGGTTAGTTTTCCTGGACTATAGCTTGAGGCTTCTGAGTCTGTGATTAACTTTTGGATATTCTCATCAAGCATTTGGAGTTGTGACTTTTCAGCGGCATTCGGAGTGCTGAGAAGTAGGGGTGAAATTAGAAGGAGACCTATAAGTTTCATCCTGAGATACGCCTTGCTTTGAGTTGATAAATATTAATTATATATTGTACTAGAATATCTCAAATTTCCCTAGAACTTCAGGGCGGGATACTCGCGTCAAGCGTTCGTGCGAAATAAGCTAAAAAAGGTCGTAATCTAGGGGAGTTAGGAGCAACAAGCTAACTTTGACTTTTTTTCTCAGATGACAGAAATTCTTGCCCCTGAGTGGCTCTTGGCCCCAGGCGAGAAAGCGCCGCCCCGAGCATCTTCTTTAGCTCAAATAGGTACATGTTAATTGTTCTATACCTAAACTCATCAAAGGGATTGGGCTTGAGGCTCTTAGTAAAGTTTACAAGAAGAAATGGGTTTAAGTGAGGCACAAAACGAACCAGTCTTTTTTTATGAACAAATTTTTTCGTCCATTGGGGAAGAATCGGTAGCAGGATAATGAGGGTATGAAATTTGCGGGCCAAGGAGGACTTTTCTCTTTCAGTCCCTCCGGCCAGATGCCCCCTTGAGTGGGCCCCTTGCTCAATTTTTACGAGGTCTTCACTCTTTAGAATGTTGAGATTCATCGCAATCTTTGAGATTTCAGTATGACTATAGTACCTGAGCCAAAAAGCATAGATATGCCAAGGACGACCCTCTGTGAGAACATGAACTGTCTCATAGAGATCCTCTTCAGTCTCGGTTGGAAGGCCAACAATAATATCCACAGTACAACGAATACCAACTTCTCTAAAAGCCTGCATGGCCGCAATTATTTTATTATTGGGAGTGACTCTATGAATGATATCTCTTCTCAAACGATGAGAGCCCGACTGAACTCCCATCTCCACCGAGTCGCAGCCAGCTCTGGCCATCGCCTGGGCGACTTCAAGATCAATAGTGTTGGGGTAGACCCATGCAAACCAAGGAACTCTTAGACCACTAGCTTCATAGAGTTCACAGAACTTTAAAACCCATTTGCGATCATAGCTAAAGTCTTCATCGTTAAAGCGGATATGCTTTATGCCATAGCGCTCTTTTGCCCAGCGAATTTCTTCAACTACATACTCAGGGCTATGTCTGCGGGTCCATTTTTGCTTGGTACCACTCGATTTATAGATATCCCTAGAGGTGTTGTTGTCACAGAATGAGCAACGATAGGGACATCCTCTTCCGGTCATTGTAGTGTACCCAAAATCCAGGTAGGGCATAGTTTTATAAGTTAGGTCTTTATCGGGATAGGGGAGTATATCCATATCCTCAATCAGTGGGCGAAGCGGGTTTACCTTGGGCCCTCCCGATTCTTTATATCCAAGACCGAGAATATCTTTGAACTCAATTTTACCCTCGAGCGCTCTTACAAGTTCAAGCAGAGTGAACTCACCTTCGCCCCGAACGACAAAGTCGACTTCTTTATTGTTTAAGACTTCGATGGGATTAGTCGTGGGATAAATATTTCCAAAGACGATGGGGGTATTACAGATATTTTTTAGATATTTAGCCCAATCGACGGCCCACCGATAATCATCGGCCACAACTGAAAATCCGATTAAGTCCGGTTCATGGGCGAGAATTTCTTGGGCAAGTTTCTCTTTATTGTCTAAGAAGCGCTGTAGTTTGGGAAATTGAATCCAGGGGTTATCAAGCAGTCGAGGGTCATTCACAAGGGCAGTTTCAATGTCATGTTCAACCAAGAATGCGGATAGGCATTGAATACCTCCCATCTCTTGAGCTGGATTGACAAAAACTACTTTCATGATTTCTCCGCCCCAAGATTATCCACGACTTTTGCCAAGTCGCGCTAGCTTGTCTAGCACTTGTTTGTGCTTGCCAAGTGAATGGGCCCAGACGAGGTTAAAGTCGGTGAAATCATAGAAAAACGAGCGCCAAAGGGGAGGGTCATTGGCGAGCACTCTTGAGAGGCTCAAGGTTTTTGAGGATCTTAGAGCTGCGGCGTAGTTATTATAGCGATAGCCAAAAGCGATTGAGGGAGTCGTATTGGTTACATGATGCCACATATAGGGGGGGACATAGAGAATGTCTCCGGGTTTTAAAAAGGCATCGTAGCCCGATAAGTACTTGGCCAGCGGGTATTTGATTGGATCCGGATTTTTAAAATTAAACGGACTCGAGTGAAAAACGGTTCTTTTTGCCGTTGGCTTTAACAGGGGAGACATATGGGCGGGGTAGAGGCGCCAGTGTTTTTCACCTTGAAGCATGACAAAGAGGTTGCAAGTGATGGCGTTGTGAAGAGGCGTTTCTTTATTGGCCGGTCCGATAAAGAGTTGGAAGCCTTCGCCCACACAAAACCTTGCCCTCATTTTTCTGAGCCAATTGAGGTTAATATCTTTTAAAAGAAATTTGTTGCGCGAAATGAGCGGACTGAAGCGAAGGTACTTCTGCTCACCATTTTTAATACTTTTGATCAGATCTCTGAGATGAAGAACGTCGTATTCTCCTTTTGTGTCGTAGCCAGTGAGTCCTTCGGCGTCGACTAAAAGTGCGTGTAAGTCTCCGCAGCTTTCTTCAAAAAAATCGAAAGTCCATTTATTTCTACAAGTCCAATCCCTGGATTGGTTTGAGAGGATAACGGGAATATTTTTATTGAAATACTTCTCAATAAAATCTTCCTTCGAGATATTTTCAACTCTGTCTACCTCTTTGGTCTCAGGTCGATAGGATGAGTGAGAGAGTGCTTGTTCAAGCTCTCTTTCAATTTGAGCTTCTTGATTTTCAAGATATTTTGCAAACTTTGATGATCCAAAAATGGATCTGAGAGTCCAGTTGAAGAAGTACCGTCTCTTTAATGAGGTGGGAAACTCACTTTTACTAAGCATGGCGCAATTGCTCACTTTAAAATAGATATTATATTTTACGCTATCGAAGAAATTCTTAGATTGCTAGCAGCAACACAAAATTTATTCTAAAGATTGAGAACTTGAGCGCCACTACCGCTATGTAGGTACCTAGATTCTTTAACCCTGAAAGTAATTATATCTCTGTAAGTAAGAGTTAATTGCTCTGGATTACATTTTAAGCGAATAACTCGGCGAAGAGGGGTTAGTTGATAAGATTGAAAGTAGGGTAAATGTACTTTCGTATTCCACAGCCCTGTTGCTCCACCAATACTGTCGGCCAATAGAGTCGAATGGGTCTGTCCACCACACTGATAGACTATTCTTGGCCCTATGATAGCGGCACTAAAAGTCGGAGAGAGAAAGACGTCTGTAAAAGAAGTCGCCTGCGAATCGAGTTGGATATCAAGTTGTTGATCCTTGGCCTCAATACATAGCTCTAAAAAGTGAGACTCAGAAAGGGGGAGAAGATTCTTTTGAGTACACTTGAGCTCTTTAAGCTGACCTTCGCTAAACCCATAATAGAGATTTCTTCCCTTATTATTAAAGTTCCACCCTTTATAAGAGCTATCGCTTTTATAAGAGAGCTGGGCTACAAGCAAATCGCGTTGATTGTACTTTACTTTAGTCAGAAGTAACTCTTGATTTTTAATAATCTCAAAGAGAGTGGAGTCCATCTTATTTTTAAAGGGGGAGATTACTTCAACAAATTTCTCATGCGGTAGGATTTCCAGTGGGAGCTTGGGTAAGTTATAGGCCCCTCTGATAATTAGAATTACATCAGGAGAAGAGTCTGAAGTCTTGGCCATAGAGTAGTAAGATCTAAAGGCACTAACTTTTCCTTGGTCAACAATATAAATTCTATCTTGGATTTGGGAAAGGCTCCCAACGTTCCATTTGTGCAGTAGGCTCGTTATGAAATCAAGCTCTCGTGCTTTTAAAAAGCGATCACCAGAAATTCCAATTTTTCTGTAGCCCAAAGTTTTTGTTCCAAATCCAAGTATAAGTAAAAAAGCAATGATCGCTTTTGAGCGATTAGGCAATTGTAGGTGAGAAACAAAAAAGAGAAGTGTCACTATGGCGAGTACCAGTAAGATCACAGAACTACTTGAGAGAGGGATTGAGCTTAGGAACCAGCTGTGATTGAGAATAGGCCAAAATAACAGAACCAGAAAGCTAAGCACATAACCTTTATTTTGAAACGAGCCAACCAAGATGGAGCACAGGTAGATGAGGACTGTAATAAAGCCGGTGGTATAGCGATCGGAAGTGTAGACCGAAAGAAAGGGCGTGAAGATAATAAAGGATGAGACTAAAAAACTTCTTTCAAAATGCCCAGGTATCAATTCTTTCAACTTAGAGCGATTAATAAAGATTAGTAAAATAATCGTGAGATCTTCAAGAAATTGCGGGAAAGTTAAGTAGTTTACAAGCAATTGAAAATTAATATTTTCGATAAAAATCAACACGACTTCTGTGAAGATTCTCAGCGGAGCGACCTGACTCTCGTCAGCATAGATCTGTGATGGTTGCACACCATAACCAAGCTTAAAGAGAAAAAAGGGAATAAGGGAGGTAAGCGCCCCTAGAATAAAGACAATGGTTTGTGATGCTCTCCGATGAACTCTCAGCAACATGTAGATTCGATGAACTGTTAGAAAGAGGAGTGTGAAGTGCAGCTGAATGAAGGACAACAGGATCATTCCTTCAAGAAATAATACGAAATTATTTTTTCTAGGTACTGAGTTTTTAAAGTAAATGAAATAGAGCAAAAAAAGTGAGCCATTTAAAGAGGCATTCCAGGTTTTAAGGAGTTCATGATGCGAATGGATGAAGAGAGCATAAGAGACGCAAAAAAATAAGACCGATCTTTCACCGTACTCGCTTCGAAGCTTTTTAATAGCAAAGAGCCCGATTAAAATATGAATCATCGCCAGGATAAGCCAAATCCCAGGCTCCCCGAGATTTATGGAGAGTGGTAGAGCATAGAGCCAATAGACCAGTGGCCCTGGTAGATGTCCACCTCCTTGCATTTCTGGGCCATAGAGATGAAAGGTACCGCTAAGCCAATCTAGGGCCCGGTAAAGGTCTCGCTCCAAAAAGACTGTCAGGTATCGAGAGTCACTTGTTAGGAAAAACCACAGTGAGAAAAAGAGCAAATAGGGTAATAAGTAGATCAAGGAGTTGCTTGCTCTCCTAGCAATTCTGTCAATGAATCCTTTCATTTGCCCTGCACTTGTTTGGTTAAATAAGTCTAGAAAAAAGTAGATACTTATGTCAATTTCGTACTTAAGTGTCACCGAAGCATCGTCAAAACTCACTTTTTCGCCTAAGCTAAATAGCAGTTCTCTCTAATATAGGTGAAATTTTGTTGGATAAAGTAGAATTTTGGAATCGCCGCATTCTACCCTGGGAGCGCAAGCGCTACCGCGAATCGGCCCCTTTCAAGTCGAGTATTTACCACCGCCGTAAAGTTGCCGCCGAGTTAATTGGAGAGCTGGCTTCAGAAGTCGCAACGATTTTAGAGTTTGGCTGCGGATCAGGTACTTTGGTCCCCCATTTATCGGGGGATTTTGACTACCATGGCGTTGATTTCTCGGAAGCGGCTATATTAAGCGCACGGGAGAAATTTTCCGGAAATTCCAGATTCACTTTTGAGCTTGAAAGCTTGCCATCTCATAAGAAAATGTGGAGTGCTGATCTCATTGTTGGGCTTGGTTTTATTGACTGGATTTCCACCACCGATCTAAGACAGTTATTCTCTCTCTGTGAGGCCAAGTATATTATTCTCTCTTTTTCAAATAAAGAGGGAGGGTTACTTAAGAAGTTGTATGACTTTTACTCGCTCTTTACCTTTGATTCTGGCTATAGTCCTCTTTTCTACCACCAAGATGAGCTTGCAGCGATTTTAAAAGAGTTCAACTTTCATGTGACAAAGACAGTCTTAAATAGGGGAATGCTCTTTGGGGGAATTGTTGTTGCAAAGAGATAGCTATTTTGAAAATTCAGCTCATGGCTATGAACAGGCCATGAAGTCTAATAAGCTCTGGCTGCTTGTTAAAAACTGGGAGCGCGCACGCTTTTGCCAGCATTTTAATCATGCCCATACTGAGCGTGTCTTGGACCTGGGTAGCGGAACAGGCTACTACGCAGAATTATTGACTCGACTTGGTCTCTATGTGCGAGCAGTCGACTCCTCAAATGGAATGGTCGAGATTCTTAAGAGAAAAGGTATTCCCACCTCACTTTGCCAAATTGAATCTTTAAACCTCAAAGAAAAATTCGACTTGGTCATAGCAATGGGATCTTTTGAATTTATGAGTGACTTATCTGCGGGCTTCAAATCGGTGGCGCGCCATCTTACACCTGAAGGTGAGTTTTATTTGATGTATCCTCGAGGAGGCCTGGTGGGGATGATCTATAAAAAAATGCACCAGCGCTGGAGCTGTGCCTGTTATTTAAAACCAAAGAACGATATTTTAAATGCGGCAAAAGAGTCGGGACTTTCTCTTAAAGCATGTGTGAGTTCTGGTCCCATTAATAAACTCTATATATTTCAGCGCAAAGATGGCCAATAAGAGAAATCTCTCATATTTTATGGCCGGCTCAGGACTTGGCAATGTTTCACGATTCGAAGCTATCTATGAAGAGTTAAGCGAGAGTGATTTCAAGTTTCAAGTTTTTTGTTGGGGAAAATCTTATTCTTATTTAAATAAATCTTTAGCGGCCGCCCCCCAGATTGAACTGGTCCGCCTTAAAGACTATGTGCTGCCAACAAAAGCGGGACGCTTGGGACTTGGTAAATTCTTTTTGTTATTCCCCGTTTTCCTATTTAATTTTATTTCTAATTCTTTGATTATTTTTAGAGAGACTCTGAAGCATCGACCTTGCCTCTCTGTTCATGATTCCGATTATCACTTTTTCCCACTGATACTGCTTCAAGTACCAAGAGTCTTTATTGGCCAAGCGGCCATGATTGTTTCTAATCGGGCCTATCTTCATAAATGCGGTCTAAAAGCTAAGCTTAACTTTTACCTCTATGAAGTCTCTGAGCTACTTTTAACTACACTTTTAACAAATAAGGTTTTCTGTCCCTCGTTTAGTCAGAATACAAGGAGCCTCTTTGCCAAGATAGAGGTGATTTCCCCGATCGTTAGACGCCCTTTTAGAGCTCAAAGAAGCGAGCAGGGCCATGGTGTCGCTCTTTTTTCTGGTGGGTCCGGCATTCAGTCAGAGGCCCTTTTAAGTTTTGCTAGAATAAACAATCTAAAGTCCTATATATCAAAAAATGATGAGACCTACTCTGCCTTTGATAGTCACGCAAAGCCTCTGATTGCAAATTATCGAGGAGTCATTGCTCAGGCAGGACACGTGCTTATTAGTGAGTGCTTAAGCATGGGACTTCGAATCATGCCTATTGCAATTGAGGACCACCCCGAGCAAATTGTAAATGCCGCTATTTTGAAAGAGGAGTTTGGATTTAATTATGAGCTCTCTAGAGAAGGGGTGAACAAGCTTCTAGAGGACTCTAATTCTAAGCACGGAGAGCGTCTAAATTGCAGTGGAGCTCTCGAGGTTGCCAAGTTTATTTTAATGAGTGCAAAGAGGGTCATGTGACTATGGACACTAAGTTTGTCGCAGATGATTGGGGCATGAATCCCAAGATTAATGAGGCCATCCTAGACCTTGCTCGAATGAATAAGTTGCAAGGAGTCTCAGTGATGGTCAACGCACCTCACTCAAATTACCTCCTTGAAGAACTCAAGCAGACTAGCGTCTACTTTTCCCTTCATCTCAACCTGACAGAGGGTAAACCCATTAGTGAGATCAAGATGCTAAGGCTCATAACGAATACGGGAGATTTTGTCGGACCGCTTAAATTATTCTTTTACTCCTTCACTAACCCTGCTGCCTTTAAAGAGATGATAGCTGAGGGAGAGAAGCAAATTCAAAGGGCGAGAGATTTACTGGGTGATCGACTGATTGAAGTTGATGGGCATCACCATAGCCATTTAATTCCAAAGCTCTTACTCGCTTTGCTGCCGACAATCCTAGAGACTCATATCACTCGAGTGAGAATTCCCTCTGACTGGCGACACTTTTTCAGTGCATTTTTTGGATCTTTGCTACTCCGGCACAAACGAAAAATGAAGCCACTTAAGTTTATAAGATATGGCTACTTTTACCCTCACCTCATAAAGAAGTCGCGATTTCGATTCGAATACTACCTGTGCCACCCGGGACTCGATACTTTTGATCATAGCTCCTGGGGGAGGCGTCGTCTCAAAGAATTTACAGTACTAGAAAGTCTTAATCATTAAAAACCTTTGAGACGAACTTTTCTTAGAGACTCAATGAGAGATTTTATCTCATCATTGGGGCTTAATCGATGTTGAGTGATGGCGTAAAAGCGTTGCTGAATATCATCGACAGAGAAAAGTACCTTTACATTTCCGGCCTCAATGTCTCCCTTGAGCCCCATGGCAGGCATTGCCACGACCGCGTCCGATCTCAGTGCAAGAATTCGAAGTAGGGCTATGTCGTCAATTTCTCCTGCTAGACGATACTTCGCTTTACGACGCTCAAGGTACGCATCAATTTCGGGCTTTGCTTCAAATTGACGTCCAGGCAAATAGAGGTCTACGCCATCTAGAATATCTTCAATTTTTTTTCGCTTTTTGTGAGTAGACTTTTTCGAAGAGACAAAAATGAGCTTTGAAGAAGTAAGAACATTTACGTAGAGTTTTGACTTTTGAAATTCATTAATACTGGATGAGGTGAGTAAAACGTCGAGCTCATGATTGATGAGCTTGGAAAGCAAGTTTTTCTGATCACCGGTTGTAACCTCAAACTTAAAATCAGAATTTCCTATATAAGGCTTGATAAACTCGTATTGCAAGTTTCTTGAAAGACCCGAAAGAGCTCCTACTCTAATAGTTTGCTCTCTACTTGTTTTTGCTCCACTGCTCCAGTTGAGCAGTTCCCTGCTCGTATTAAAAATTAAATCAGCAAACTCTAAGACTTTACGACCTTCTGACGTAATTTCAGGTTTTCTACGATTGCTTCGGTCAATGAGTGAGACGCCTAAGGACTCTTCTAGCATTTTTAGCTGTTTTGTAATTGCTGACTGAGCAATAAAGAGTTCTTGCGCCGTTTTGGTGAAGCTTGAGCTTCGGGCAAAGACCCAGAAGATGTATAAATGATGGTGATTCAGGTGATTCATGAGATCTCTTTTGTATATAAATTTTGGCTATATTATCTATTTTATTTAGAAAAGAAAATACTTCATGATGAGTCCAAACTTGATGGAGGTAATTATGAAAGCAAGTCCAACTCGAATCACGGTGGCCCATGGAGATGGGATTGGGCCAGAAATCATGGCAGCAACGCTCAATATTCTTGAAGCCGCAAATGCCAATATTGCAATTGATACAATTGAAGTAGGAGAAAGTGTCTACAGGCGAGGCAACCTCTCTGGGATTGAAGATCAAGCATGGGATAAACTTCGCACCAACAAAATCTTCTTGAAGGCCCCAATCACAACTCCCCAAGGTGGTGGCTATAAGAGTCTTAACGTTACGATTAGAAAATCCCTTGGACTTTATGCAAACGTTCGACCTTGTCACTCTTATTCTCCATTTGTTGCCACAAAGCATCCGAAAATGGACATCGTTATCATTCGCGAAAATGAGGAAGATCTATATGCTGGGATTGAGCATCGTCAGACTCATGAAGTTTATCAATGCCTAAAGCTTATCACTAGGCCTGGCTGTGAAAAGATCATTCGATTCGCTTTTGAGTATGCCAAAAGAAACAATAGGAAAAAGGTAACCTGCTTTACCAAAGATAATATTATGAAAATGACAGATGGTCTTTTTCATAAAGTCTTCGATGAAGTTTCGCAAGAATACCCAGATATTGAAAATGAGCACTGGATTATCGACATTGGCGCTGCGAAGATGGCCGATACACCAGAGATGTTTGACGTTATTGTCATGCCAAATCTCTATGGTGATATCTTAAGTGATGTGGCGGCGCAGATTACAGGCTCTGTAGGAATTGCTGGTTCTGCCAATATTGGTGAGAGCTGTTCGATGTTTGAGGCCATTCATGGATCTGCTCCTAGAAGAGCTGGTCAAAACCTTGCTAATCCCAGTGGTCTCCTTTTGGGAGCTGTACAGATGCTTAATCACATCGGTCAAGGAGATGTGGCGACTGCTATTCATAATGCTTGGCTTAGAACAATAGAGGATGGACAGCACACTTATGACATTTACCGTGAGGGTGTCAGCAAGCAAAAGCTTGGGACTAAAGAGTTCGCACAGGCCATCATTGAGCGCTTGAGTGAAGAGCCGCGACAGTTAATTCCTGTAGCCTATAAGAAAATGGAACCCATGGATTTGTCCTCTTTTTATCAAGAGCCTCAGCGTCTCGAAAAAAAGGAACTTATTGGCTTTGATGTGTTTGTTCATGAGAATGAGAGAAACCCAGAGATTCTCGCTGCTAGGCTTAATGGGATTATTGACTTTCTTCCTCTAGAACTTCAGATGATTACAAATCGAGGAGTTAAAGTTTGGCCGCATGGAATGAGTGAGACTTTTTGCACTGATCATTGGAGATGTCGTTTTGTGACTAAAAACAATGGAGTGAGCAATCATGCAGTTCAGTGGATGCTTTTAAAAGGGCTAACTGAAAATGGGATTGACGTTATTAAGACTGAAAATCTCTATTTGTTTGATGGGCAAAGAGCATTTTCTCTTGGCCAAGGGCAATAAGAAAAAATAGGGGTGACTAATGGACGAGCTAATTTCTGTTCTTTCTCATAGAGCTTTCAAATTTTCTTGGGTTAACTTAACTAATGTAACTCGTTTAGAAATTGTCTTTCCCAACCTCTCGCACGCCCAATGGGCGTGTTGGGGGGACTGGGGGCCGATGTTTCAATTAAACTTTATTAGTAGCGAAGAAAAACCTCAAATTATCTATGACGGTGATGAAGTCTCAGTTGTTTCTAATCTTAGTATTGAATCGCCTGCTAAAGCTCAAGAAAGGGAGAGGTGGCCATTGCAAATAATTATCGAAGATCCCATTAAGGGATTGGTCTTTCAACTTTACTTAGAACAGTCATTTGAAGTTAACTTAGTTAAAATCTTAAACACTTCCGAACGGGTGAAGGTGACTGAATTCATCATAAGTGAAAGCGATATGGCCGGCTTGTGATAGAAGATTCACAGCACCCTTATCATGGTATTGAAATAGTCATGGCGACCATGCATGGTAAGGAAGAAATTGCGAGCCCATATTTTAAAGATGCTTTTAACGCCACAATTACTCCAACGAAATTTCTGAATACTGACCTATTAGGAACCTTTACCGGTGAAATTAAAAGAGTGGGGAGTGTTGAAAGCACTCTTCGACGTAAAGTCAGACTCGCTATTAATGAAACCAATCATCGCTTTGCTCTAGCAAGTGAAGGAAGTTTTGGCCCACATCCATCGTTCCCTTTTGTCTATGCTAACCAAGAATCCCTTCTTTTTTTTGACTCTGATACGGGTGTAGAGTTTTTTGAGCATTATCTCTGTACTAGAACTTCATATGCTTATAAGGAGATAAACAATATTGAGGATATATCAGATTTTTTAAACTCAATGAGTATTGCCTCTCAAGCAGTTATCTTAAGACCAAAGGAGATTAGCGGCATAGGGGCTGACAAGGTTTTTAAAGGGCTTTGCCATCATGACCAAGTTTACTCTGCCTATCGCCAGTTGAGTGAAGTGACTAGTATCGGTCCTATTGTCATTGAAACCGATAATCGGGCCCATGTTAATGAATTTAGGCGATCGGTTATTGCCAAGACCTTTGAGCTTCTAATTGCTTCGCTTTTGAGTCAATGTCCTCAATGCCACTGCCCAGGCTATAAAGTGCGAGATAGAAAAGGACACCTACCTTGCCTTAGCTGCGGATTTTTAAGCAACATACCGAAATACGAGGTGTGGACCTGTTTAAATCCTAGCTGTCTTCATCGTGACCAGAAAACCAGGGCTGACGATTTAATGGAAGTCGCCCCACAATATTGTAATTTTTGTAACCCTTAATCCTCTCGAATGTTATTGTCCTCATCAATCATTCCTTCCATCCTGGCAAGTGTGATAATAGTATTTGAGAGAATATGCTCAAGGTTCACGCTCGTTGATTCGAGCCATTTATGTATAATTTCATCTTGGGGAGCGTTCTTGACACATTTTTTTTGATAGTCAGTAAATGCTTGAACCGCTCTTAAAAGCTGAATGAGTTGACCTGGACACTGACAAGAAACATCAGTTGCTCTAAGCTGAAGTTTCTCTATTGTTTCTTCAGTTATAATTCCATTCGCACCGTATATTGTATTATTACTCATTTGATTCCCCTAGCTCACTTTTGATTCTTCGAGTTGTATATCTGAGATAGACCCAATAATTTGCAGCTGTGTTTTATGGCACCTGATACTCCTATTCTTTATTCCTATGTTTGCCATTGGAAAGCTTACCATAACTTCATCTGGATTCAGCACCTCTGTCACAACGCCTTTGCCAAAAAAGGGAGTTGTTTTAGATTTTACAATCGATCCAGTTTCTAGCCTTAAGGGCTTTGGCTCTCTTGCGGGGCTTAGAACTTTAGAAATTATTTCGAGCCACTCCCTGACAAACATAGGTCGCTGTAGGGAGATCACAGGCAATTTTCTTTCACTAATAAGGATTATTGGCTTATCTATTGCTGCAAGTGTTTCGTTATTTTTACTGAAAATTTCCTCGCTAATACATATCAAGTCATAAGCATCGATCTTTTTTATCTTGCCTAGTTCATGATGGTAGAAGCTCGAGTAGCGGCTCATGCTGCTTTCAATTGAGAGCATCTCGTCCTTGTTCAAACCAACGAATAGAATTTGTGAGCGGTAGCTTTTAAATTTTTTAGTCATGATGAATGATCGTCTGAAGTCGTATTTGGCACAACTATACAAATTCCAGACAAGTAAAGAGATTCTTAAGACTTGGTAATTATACTCGTTTATTCTGTCCTGAAAGCGCTTGAAGCTCGAGCAGGCTAATTTGAGTAAGACCAATTGCGCTCTAGGGTCACGTTACTTTTTTTACATTGATGGAGACGCTGCGCGCATATTCTCTGTTGAGAAGGACTCTCGTTCGCCTGTAACAATTAAGTAATTGTAATCAATAAAAGCCACTTCGCACTGTCACATTTCACAACTCTTTATCGTATACTCAGTTCAAATAGAAAACGAGGGGTATAAAAGATGAAGTATTTATTTTGGGCGCTATGCTTTAGTGTCTTGGGTCTAAGCTCGATCACAGCTCATGAGAAGAAATCACACCAAGAGCAAACGCTCTTTCGCGGTCAAAACTCAGAAGTCGGAAAAGTTGT
Source organism: Bacteriovoracaceae bacterium (assembly GCA_048264885.1). GTDB lineage: Bacteria > Bdellovibrionota > Bacteriovoracia > Bacteriovoracales > Bacteriovoracaceae > JBLWXV01. Next base: position 917,184 of record JBLXCO010000001.1, on the reverse strand, counting down.
CACGCAATTTCATAAGGCCCTTCAGGCCGGTGATAAAGAGCAGATCTTAAAGTTGTTAGATGAGTCTGTACTTGTTTATGAGGGAGGTGGAGTTGAGAGAAGTTTGAAAGAATATGCTTCTCATCATCTTGGAGCTGATATTGAGTTCCTCTCTAAAATGAAGGTCGATCTCATTGAGCTGCAGGTCGATATTTTCGGCGAGACGGCAACTTCTAGCTCACGCTCAAAAATTCAGGGTGAGTACAAAGATAAGAAAGTTAATTTAGAATCGATGGAGACCTTAGTGCTAAGAAAGATAAAAGGTTCATGGAAAATTACAAAAATTCACTGGTCATAAATATTTAGGAGAAATTATGAAATTTATTTTTTTAGTCTTTGCTTTCACTTTGATGCTGACAAATGTCCAGGCACATGGAAACAAGCATGATCAGCTTGAAGCTGCTCAGGCAAAAGATGAGCTTGTCACCGGTGAACTCATTGGTCTGACATGTTTTATTAAGCATGAATCAAAGGGACCTGAGCATAATGATTGCTTTATAGAATGTGCTCGAAAGGGTTTGCCAGTCGGTATTTTGACTGATTCGAATAAGATCTATCAAATCTCAGGTGAAGGTCATACCGATCTCAAAAGTGAAAATGAGAAGTTTTTAAAATTTGCTGGGAAAAAAATTGCAGCCAAAGGCCAAGTCTTTACTCGTGGCGGCTCTCAGATGATCGTTGTGAAAGCTGTTAAAGAAGTCAAATAGTGGTTTTGAAGTTTTCAATAGGATTTTTGCTTCTGTCTTATGCATTACTAGCGTTTGCGACGCAAGATAAAACAGCGGTTATTCAATACGATAGTGATGGTTTTGAAATTATATCTTCTGCTCCCTCTGATTCAACACTGAGAGAGATAAATGAAGCATATAAGACTCAAGTTAAACCAATCTTTGATAAGAAATGTCTTATGTGTCATGGCCAAGCTGAGAGTAAGCCATGGTATTACTGGCTTCCGGGTGTTAGGCAGTTAATTGACAGAGATGTTAGCCAGGCAAAACAGGAAATGGACATGTCTCGTGATTTTCCATTTGCTGCACATGGTTATCCTGTTGATGATTTGCGTTCTATAGAGCGAGAACTTGAGAATGAGGATATGCCTCCCATCCAATATCGTCTCGTTCACTGGAATTCACTTCTCACTAAAGAAGAGTTAAAGCTTGTAAAAAGATGGATTGAGTCATCTCGAATAAAATTAAATGCAAATTAAAAGGATTGTTATGAAAATCTTATGGCCCCTGATTTCTTTGCTTTTCATTTTTCATGCAAATGGCAAAGAAGTGAATTATCAGTTGGAGATAAGAGAGCAGCAGATGAATTTTACGGGAGAGAACACTCTGGCCATGACGATAAATGGGGGAGTGCCAGGGCCCGTGTTAACGTTCAATGAAGGAGATATCGCTAAAATTACTGTTACAAATTATATGACTGTTGAGACCTCAATTCATTGGCACGGATTAATTCTTCCAAACTTTCAAGATGGGGTGCCTTATCTTACGACGCCACCAATTAGACCGGGTGAGACTTTTACTTATGAATTTCCCCTAAAGCACTCCGGCACTTATTGGTATCACTCTCATACAGGTCTTCAAGAACAAAGAGGAGTCTTTGGCTCTATCGTTATTCATCCAAGAGAGCAGAAGCTAAGTTATGACAGGGATGTTGTGCTCGTGCTCTCAGATTGGACCAATGAAAATCCTAGTGAGGTCCTTAGAACGCTAAAGATGGGAAGCGAATGGTACTCTATAAAGCGCGATACTCAAGTGAGTGTGGCCCAAGCAATTGCTGGAGGTGCGCTAGGTGGTCTCTTAAATCTTTGGCGCATGCGCATGCCAGGGATTGATCTGGCGGATGTTGCCTACGATACCTTCCTGATTAATGGAAAAAATGAATTGCATCTCAATGATTTTAAGCCTGGTGAAAAGATTCGATTAAGAGTGATCAATGCTGGTGCTTCAACTCTCTTTTGGACGAGTATTGGTGATAAAGCGGCGAAGCTTATCTCCGCCGATGGTATTGACGTTGTTCCTTTTACACCTCCACCAGTTTTTCACGCGATTGCAGAGACCTATGACTACCTGGTCACTATTCCGAAGGAGGGAAGCCTTGAGTTTCGCGCCTTCGCTCAAGATGGATCTGGCGGGGCACGAGCAATCCTGGGCCAGGGGGAGGTATCTCAAATTGCACCTGTCGTTGAGGCGCCCAATTATATTACCCGAACAAGGGAAGCCGCTGAAATGGACATGGACATGACCCAGGACAAAGACCCTCAGCAAAATAATCAAAAAATGGATCACTCAGCACACCAAATGAAGATGACAATGAATCATGAATCTCAGTCTTATAGCTACAACCAGCTCAAGGCGCTCGAGAAGATGAAACCAAAACAAGGACCTACGCGAGAGGTCGTGCTTAATCTCACCGGGAATATGTGGCGTTACGTGTGGAGTTTAAATGGCAAGACCCTATCAGAAGTAGATAAAATTCAGATTCGCCGCGGGGAAACGGTCAGGCTGGTCATGCATAATAAAACGATGATGCACCATCCGATGCACTTACACGGACATTTCTTCCGTGTGATCGGAAAGAATGGTGATCGATCTCCGCTTAAGCACACCGTCAATGTTGCGCCGATGAGTAGTGTGACTATTGAATTTCCAGCGAGTGAGTCGGGGGACTGGTTCTTTCACTGTCATGTTCTCTATCATATGAAGGGGGGAATGGCGCGCATTTTCAGTTATGGAGATCAGCGCGATCAGCGCCTTGATGACTACCCACTTTCAAATCTGCTCTCAATGGATGAGCACTGGTATACTTGGAGTGAAATAAGAGCAGCTAGCCACTTCACAGGTTTTGAGCTTATTTCAACTAATACTCGCAATCAATTAAACCTGGGGGCAGAGTATGGTTGGAATAAGAATATGGAGGCCGAATTTAGTTATGATCGCTTCCTCTCTGATTTCTTTAGAGTCTATCTCGGTGCCAATGCTGAAAATGAAGAAGAAGAAAAGCTTGGTGCTGTGGAAACGGTGGGGACTCTCGGGGTGAAATGGCTTCTGCCTTACTTCATAGATACAGATTTTCGTATCGATAGTGACCTTAAGTTGAGGTTGGCCTTTACTGTAGATTATCTAATCTTTCCCCGCGTAGGCCTCTTTGGACGGTGGGAGCTCACCAATGATTTCGGCTGGAAAGACGCTCTTCCAGCAGGGAGTTCTTGGGGGCGAGAATATTCATGGGAGTCAGGGCTTGAGTACGTTATTTCAAAGCGATTCTCGGCTTTTGGTAGTTATGACAGTCGCTTTGGGACAGGAGCAGGCTTAAGATTTATTTGGTAATAGGGCAAGCCTTAGGATTTGATAGCTCCTCTAGCGCGCTGACAGCGAGAGGCTATCTTTCTTACAAAAACACAATTTTTTATTGAATGAGCTCCCACTGTCTAGTAAAAAAAAATCATGAATTCAAACATCCTAAAGTCTCTATTTATGATAGTGATCCTCTCTTCATGTTATGGAAAGAGAAGCCCACTTAAATACGTCGACAAGACTCTTGTCGACCAAGAGGCTTTGATTGCTCTTAGTGAAGCTCCAATCAGCTTTAAAACACTGCAAACACGTATCCTGAAGCCTAAGTGCATGAAGTGCCATTCTTCAAGTGCCGGAAGAGTTGAGCCAGATCTAGATCCCATAGACTTTGATAGCTATGACTCAATGATGGTAGATCGCTTCATCCCGCTGCTTAAAAAGGGCTTTCCGGAAAAAAGTCGTCTCTACGATGTTGTGGAAACTGGTGAGATGCCAATTCGAGAGAGACTTAATGACGACGAGATTGAGTTCATTGCCAAGTGGATTCGAGCTTGTGCGCCTAACGAAGCGGTGACAGCGATCCCTGATTCATGCAGGTCAGATAGTAACCCCGATGATGACGATGATTTTGACAGTGATACATTCGATGAAAACCCTATTTTGATTCATGACGATTTTGATAGTGAAGAATTCTAATTAACAAAGGACTTAGTATGAAATCTATTTTACTTATTTTTGGACTCCTTGTATCGGCCAACGTACTTGCTTCGGGAGCGTCAGATACGGCTGAAGCTGTAACTGAAGCCATTGCAAATTTTGAAGCAAGTAATAGTGCTGCCACAGTGAATGACTTTAAAGGAGTGAAGGCTTCCCCAAGCAGCCACGGTGTGAGTGTCACGATCTATCTCAACTCAGGTGAAAAAATTGGATACGGTTGTCACCGACACCATTCAAATGACCCTTTTGAGTGTCACGAAAGTTAAAATAAAAAAAGCCCTTTTTAAGGGCTTTTTTATTACTTGCTTTAGAAAGCTTTTGCTGCAAACAAATTTAGTCGGTCTATTTATAGCCATTTCATTCATAGGTCTACCTGAGTTGGACTTACTGGTTTTCATCATCTCATAAATTGATCTATTACCTATATAGGGGCTAGCATATTAGCCAGTCTTTTAATCGATATTCGTTTTGATCAACGGAAAATCGAGTGAAAAACTTAAAATCAGAATTTGTAATCGGGCCAGTTTTAATTCCAGCTTCGCTTAATGCTGATCACAGTCATGGGCGTAAGCTTAAAAGAAATCTCGATAAATGGAGAACGCGCTTAGAAAGAGCTAAGTATATGTATGCTGTGAGCGGCTGAGGTTATAGATGAAAATGAAAAATGGGAGTCAGGGCTCTTGTCATGTTAAAGGAAAGGGGAAGGGTACAATTATGGCCAATTCGAGTGCCATTTATACATGCCCAATGCATCCCGAAGTTAGGCAAGTTGGACCAGGAAATTGTCCCAAGTGCGGTATGTCTCTAGAGCCCTTAATTTCTGATAGTGAGGATGTCACAGAACTGAATGATATGAGAAGGCGATTTGTTGTCGCTTCTATATTCACCGTACCTCTGGTCATTATTTCAATGGGTGATATGCTACCTGGTAAACCGATTACTTCACTGATGTCTTCACAGGTTAAGGTGTGGTCTGAGCTTTTATTGGCCACCCCTGTGTGCCTGTGGTCAGCATGGCCATTCTTTGCGAAGGCAATTGCTTCTTTTAAAATTAAAAATCTTAATATGTTCACTTTAATTGGTATTGGCGTGGGTGTTGCTTTTATTTACAGCTTAGTCGCCACTCTCTTTCCTAGCATATTTCCTCCTTCTTTTAGAAATGCAGATGGCCATGTTGCAGTTTATTTCGAAGCAGCAGGGGTCATCGTTACACTTATTCTTCTTGGCCAAGTCTTGGAGTTAAAGGCAAGAAATCAGAGTGGAGAAGCGATTAAGAAACTCCTAGGTCTTGCGGCAAAGTCGGCCAGGAAAATTCAGGTGGACGGAGTCGAAGTCGATATACCACTAGATACGGTACAAGTCGGGAATAAATTAAGAGTTAGACCTGGTGAAAAGGTTCCTGTAGATGGAATAATTCTCGAGGGAAAAAGCTCAGTGGATGAGTCAATGATTTCTGGTGAGCCCATACCAGTGATTAAGTCTGAGGGGGATAAAGTTGTAGGAGCGACCATTAATATGACTGGAAGTTTTATCATGCGAGCTGAAAAAGTTGGTGGTGAAACTCTTCTTTCTAGAATTATTCATATGGTTGCTGAGGCACAGAGAAGTAAAGCACCGATTCAAAAGCTTGCTGATACAGTTGCTGGAATCTTTGTTCCAATCGTCATTTTTATCTCAATTATTACGTTTATTATATGGGCGATTTGGGGTCCTGAGCCAGCATTCTCCTTTGCTATAATTAATGCTGTTTCTGTTCTTATTATTGCATGTCCCTGTGCTCTTGGACTTGCAACCCCGATGTCTATAATGGTTGCGACAGGTCGAGGGGCACTCCAAGGAATCCTCTTTCGAGATGCAGAGTCAATTGAAGTGATGAGAAAAATTGACACTCTCGTTGTAGATAAAACAGGAACCCTAACTCTTGGAAAGCCTAAGCTTGTTACAGTTGAACCTACTGATACCTCAAGAGTTGATGGTTTTTTATCTACTGTTGCGAGTCTCGAGCAAGGCAGTGAGCACCCGCTTGCGCAGGCGATTGTTGACGGGGCTAAGGAAAAGGGAACTTCTCTTGGTGAATTAGAGGACTTTGAATCTCTTACTGGCATGGGAGTCAGGGGAGTTGTTTCAGGAAAAATAGTTGCTCTTGGAAATAAAGCGCTCATGAGCGAGCTGGGAATAGATGTTAAAAACCACTTAGAGCGAGCTGAGAGCTATCGCAGTGAGGGACAGACAGTAATGTTTGTCGCTATTGATGGAATATTTGCTGGTTTAGTTGGTGTTGCCGATCCAATTAAAGAGAGCACTCCTAGTGCTATTAAAGCTCTTCATGAAGAAGGCGTTAAAATTGTGATGCTTACAGGCGATAGTAAAACTACCGCAGATGCCGTGGCCAAAAGACTTGGCATTGACGAAGTAATTGCGGAAGTTCTTCCTCAGGATAAGGTTGATGTTGTAAGCAGATTTCAGCATGAAGGAAAAATTGTTGGAATGGCGGGAGACGGTATTAACGATGCGCCAGCTTTAGCAAAGGCCCATGTGGGAATAGCGATGGGAACGGGAACTGATGTGGCGATGGAGAGTGCTGGAGTTACACTGGTTAAGGGAGATCTTTCTGGAATAGCCAAGGCAAGGAGAATTTCTAGAGCTACGATGAATAATATTAAACAAAATCTTTTCTTTGCATTTATTTATAATGTTGCAGGTGTCCCGATTGCTGCGGGAGTGCTCTATCCAGCTTTTGGGTTGCTTCTTAACCCAATGATTGCGGCAGCTGCTATGAGCTTCAGCTCGGTTTCAGTAATTTTAAATGCCCTTAGGCTTAAAAAGGTTTCATTATAACAAGTCTATAAATATGAAGATTCTGAGTGCCCACAAACTGATTTATGAGGATTAAGTATGGATCGAAAATTAGATATTCCAAAAGTAAAAGATATATTAGTGACAAAGGTGGTTGCCTTTAAACCTAGCTTTACATCCTTTGATGCCATTAGGAATTTCAATAAGTTTAGAATTTCCTCAGCTCCTGTTGTGAATGATAATAATGAGGTCGTTGGGTATTTGTCTGAGAGTGATTGCATTAAGTGTCTCAGTAATTGTCTTTTTTATGATGAAGCTCGAAACAGAACAATCGATCTCATCATGGTTAAAAAGGTCGCTCTTGCAGAAATCAATTGGGATCTTTTTGAACTAGAAAGCTTCTTTCTTTCACATCATCTAAGAAGTGCACCTGTTGTCGATTCCGACAATCATCTTGTGGGAATTGTCACGAGACGGGACGCACTACTAGCTCTTGAAAAATGCTTTGATGAGAGGCAGGAATACAAAAGGGAGATTAAATCCCCTATCGAGCTCAATATGAAGGAGAGAATCAAGATGCTTATTGAGCGCAGATGAATGTTAAGCCGTACAATTAGGAAGCAGATCCAGTGAATCCTCCATTCGAGAGAATGGACGCGTATGAGCATGGCCTCTTGCGAGGTCTTTATTTTTTAATAGTTGCGATAGTCTTGGACAACTCATCCAGTGTGAGCAGATTGGATTTTGAGCAAAAAAAAGCCCCTGATAACAGGGGCTTCTTTAAAATTGGTACTCCCAAGGGGAAAATACATTGTAAGAATAAAAACAGTAACTTGAGGTAGATCCTTTCCGATTTTTTATGGTGGTTATCTCTCTTTCTATCTCTTTGTAGTATTTGGTGGGCCCGTTATACAGGTTCAAGATCGGCGAGAACATCGAGAATTAGTATGCACCTTAAAGAGGCAAATGGTTTGCGATAATAATTAGTATCTTTGCCGTGCAATATGAAATGCCTGTTTGGATATACGCTTTCTTGCTTATAGGTGCTCTCGTGTTGAAAAATTTGATTTACCAAAAAGTCGATAGCATATTCTTCTGAGTAATACTGATCCAATATGTCGTTTTCATTTCGATCAGAAGCGTAAGCAGTCTTAAGGGAGCTTTTTAGTTCTGTGTACTTTATATTTTGATCTGATACTCCAAGTAGATATTTGCATAAAGATTCAATCTGAATGTAGAAAACTGGGATTGATAATGGATAGTCTTTGCAAAAATGTGCATCGAGACAAGACTTTAGTATTTTTCTTCTCTCCTTTAAGAAGGGGTTTTTGCACCATGTGTCCAGTATCTTTGATAGTGATTCCTTCGTGGAAAATAGATCGTCGTAAATTTCTAATATCGATTTCTTAGACTTTTGTGACTCTTTAAGTAGTTGTGCTACGTTAGATGCACTGTCGATGAAAGGTATGAAAAAGACTTGATCCTGGGCAAGGAGTTTTCCAAGTTCACTCGCATTTACTTTCAGGTGCTCGAGTTTGAGATTTATTTTTTCTAACAGCTCTGTAGTTCGATATAATGGATTTGTTTTTAAAAGATTTTTCGGCGTAATGCATTCTAGTGAGGGTATTTTAGTGATTGATACTGACTCTATTAGTGAATTAAAGGTGGGCATTAGATTCTTTGTATTTTGCAATATGTCTTGATGTAAAGTTTTTTGTATATTCGCGAGGTCGGAGAAATTACTATTCATTAGTTATACTCACCTGTACATAAGGGTTCTAGATTCTCGCGGTCATTATATGAGACTTTACCCCGAAATTATACTGCCTCAAATGAGTTGAGGTCGGATTCTCAATTAGAAAGTTCAATCTCCTTGTCTTTAAGAACCTGTTCTTTGAGAAGAATCCTAAGTGCTTGTTTTTCTACTCGCATTCAGCATTGTGCCTTAATCATCCGAGGTCAATAGATACAAATTAAGTAAGCAAAAATTAGGTCAAAACATCCTTTATATACACGAAAAGTAGTAAAGGAAATAGTTATGTATCTACACAGAGTCCACATTCAAGGGTTTCGAAAATTATATCGGAGTGAATTTTATTTCTCTCGTTGCACGTTTTTGATAGGAGAGAATAATAGCGGAAAATCTTCCCTACTGAAAGCAATCGGATACTTGCTATCTGGAAAACAGTCTATTCCAAATGAAGACTATAGTTCAGTAATGTCTGAAGAGAGTGGAAACTGCGTGAGTTGCGTGAATGAAATCGTGATTGAAGCAGAGTTTAGGGATGTGCCTGAATTACTAAAGGATATGAGCGGATTCAAGGGAAGAGTACATGAGATCACTGAGAACAGTGTATCGACTAATTTTTTGACAATAAAAAAAATTTTCCCATTGGGTGGGCAAGCGACTACTGAAATTAAGTCAAGGACTCGTAAGGTTAAAGAATTTGATACCTACGAGGATTTAGCAAAGTTTGGGATTAATCATGATGAATTAGTGAAGATTGTTGGTGATGTGCCTAGACCTAATAGAAAAGTAACGGTGAAGCATCGAAGATTACTTGAGGAGATAGATAGCTTAATTGAGTTTGGTGATGGTTATGAGTGGGAGCCAAATCCTTTGGGGTTAATGAGTGTTTTCTCCAACTATCTTCCACGATATATTGAAATCCCAGCACTTCACTCCTTTAAAGAGCTAGATGGCAACAAGCCAAACTCAGCTATAGGCGAAATCCTAAGGTCCCTCTTTGAGGAGGTTCGCGACTCGTCGAAGAACTATCAAGCTGCAAAAACACATTTAGAGAATTTATCAAATGAATTAAATCCCGATGATGAGAACTCAGATTTTGGAAAGCTCATATCTGAAGTAAATCTAGGATTTGATAGATTGTTTAGTAATGCAAAGTTTCATATTGGTGTTGATCTAAGTAAGCCAAATGATTCCATAAGGCCAACCTTTAGCACTCTAGTTTCAAGTAATCTCGTTACTAAGATTGAAAATCAAGGGACGGGACTTTCTAGAGCAGCAATTTTTAATCTTCTTAAGTTTAGGGCTTCATGGCATCAGAGTCGTCAAGATACAACATTTAGAAGAAGTCTTTTCATAGGATTTGAGGAACCAGAGTTATATTTGCACCCAAGTGCTATTAAGCAAATTCGAGATTTCATATACGAGTTAGCTCAAGATCAGCACACCCAGATAATTTGTAGCACTCATTCTCCGAATATGATCGATCTTTCAAAATCAAAAGTTGAGCAGGTCGTGAACAGAATGATAGTTAGCCACCAGGAAGTTGAATTTGAAGAAAAGCTACAAAAGATTGAAGTTGTTTCTCCATTTTTCATCAACCATACAAAAGTAATGTCAGGGTTGGAGCAAAGTGAGAGTCAGCACTTAAAGATGTTGCTTCGCCTAGATTCTTCGGTCGTTGAGTCTTTTTTTTCAAACTATGCTGCCATTGTAGAGGGCGATAGTGAGGTCGTCGCTATTGGTGAGACTTTAGCTTATTTGGATGAAACCAAGCGAAATAGAATTGCTAAAGATATCGCAATAATTAGGGCTCGAGGAAAGCCAATTATTCTGTCTCTTGTGACTTATTTGAAGACATTAGGAATTTCATACCGAGTGATGCATGATGCCGACACCCATAAATCTGGCCAAGCTGCTATTAATGCAAAAATCGCTAGCACTTGTGGATCAGAGTATGTCCATGTTTTACAAGATTGTCTCGAAGAGGCACTTGGGTATAGCGCTCCAACTAGAGATAAACCCTACCATACTTTTAAACACATCCACGAAAACTGGAACTCATTATCCTCTATACCTTCAGCGTGGAAAATAGCCTTCAACTTCTTGTTTGGTGAAGAAATTCCCTAAGCAAAAATTAGAATATAAGGAGAATTTATGAATCTAGAAGATTTTCTGACTGCCCTTCATGGTATGAAAAAAATCCGTGTGACATTCAGAGCTGTCGGTGATGGAGAGGTTAAGGTTAGGACTTGTGCACCAATGGACTATGGCCCAAGTAAGAAGGCAAAAGATGGAAATGATAAATTCCACATGTGGGATTATGATTCCAGTGAGGGGGCGCATACTCTATCGATCAATCCAGAGCAGGTAATCTCTATCGAGATATTAGAAGAAGAGTTTGATCCTGAGGAATTTGTAACCTGGTCTCCGAGCTGGATCGTAGAAAGAGATTGGGGAGATTTCAGCTAGGACGTAGACTTAAATCTAAAATTCAGTAGTTAAGAAATATGCGACCTCTGATAATTAAAGGGATGAGCTGCCTCTCTATCTTACAGACTCATCCTTTTAATTTGTATTGCTAGCACGCAAAATTTTAGAGTCATTCTTTTGACATGTGTGAAAGAAAGTGAAATTTTATGAAACTTATTCTACAGTTTTTGATCCATTTAAAGAGATTTCAATACATTATCAATTATAACTTCTAAGCAACCTTGAACTAGTTAAACTTCTTAAAAGAGCTTAGTCGTGAGAGAAGCTCACTCACTTTTATAGCAAACACTTTTAACCAGTGAATTGGTTTGTTAGTTGTTGTCGTCAATGCTTTGACAGCATTGGATCAAAATGGATTTTTTCGAATCAAATTTTACCAATTTTGATCCATTTTAAGAGCTTTCGATATGTTATCAATGATAGGTTTTAAGCAAACCTGAACCTGGTTAACCTTCTCAGTAGAGCCCAATTGTAGATAAGTCCAGGAGACAGGATTGCCATTGTTCTCGGTCATCGTCATGTCTTCGAAGGCCAAGCGGTACTTACCTGGCTTAACCTCAAAGGTGAGAGAAGTGAGCAGTCGATAGTCTGCTATATCTCCGAACTGACGAAGCTCATTGCAGATGACATTTGTCTTGAGGATGAAACGGAAGTTTTGGGGGTCTTGCATTGTAATGGCAGACTTTACATCGTTTATCGATCCAGTGAAATATTGCATGGCCTTTAAATAGGCTTCACTTTGTGACAGTTTGGTTCCTTCAACAACGCTGAACTGTCTTAGTTCTCTCGGAGCAGGGGTGGAAGAAGCACATGAAGCAAGTGTCACTAGGATAGCTAGCGCCGAAGTTGTTCTCATTTATCATTCTCCATTTCATCGGTTGGAATCAATCTGTCGATACGAATTCTGGCCAGGCCATCAAAAAAGGGGATTTCCTGAAAAATTTCAGACATAGCTGGCCTAGAAATTTTCTCTTCTGCCTCTCCAGTGAGTAGCCATTTGAAACTCACATTTAAAGCCTTACATAGCTTTGATATGGCCATTAGATCATTCGGCGTGGCCGAGTTAAGCCAAGAATCAATAACAGAAGAAGAAGAGACACCGGCAAGTTTCGCGACTTGTCTCAATGAAAGATTTTTCTCACTCATTACTTTGGCCAGGCGATCTCCCCAGTTATTTGGAGATGCCTTCCGACCTCTTTGTTTTGCCATGAGCACATTATCAACTCATTCTTAAATTTCAGAAACACTCTGTTCTAAACACTGATCACTGCTCAATTGTTGGAATCTTTTTTAGCATCTGCACATTCTGAAAACATGGCTTCGAACGACTTTCCGAGTAGCAGGGTATTATATAACAAGAGCAAAAAACTCATCAGAGCTTTTTGACTTCTGAACTTAATACACCTGCGTGTGCACAGCGGCGTTGTATTAAGTATTTTAGAAGCTGAGAAGTCCTGGGACTGATGAGAGATACCTCTTAACTATTTAATAACTTTAGCTTCATGCCTTGCTGAGAAATTCTCGCGATGGGTAGATCTGCGCGTTTTTTGACCCGAGGCATGGAGCAATACAAAAGGAATCTCATCGTGGAAAACATAAATATAGAGTTAGCAAGGTTAGAGTTCATCCCACCCGGTTGGGAAGAGACTTATCAATTTTTGTATCACCTTCAGGGCGTTCATCTTCCTGCAAAGCGTGGCCCTCGTAAGCAAATGCAGCAGCTACTAACAAGAAATAGAATAGATTATGAGTTCTGTAGTAGAAGGGTTGAGGCTCTTTACTGGGAACTGGTAGCCTATCATAAAAAAAATGATCTAAGACCGTTTATTCAAACAGGTGCTGAAAAACACTTCGGCCACTTCTTGAGACAACATTCTAAATTTAAGTTTTCAACATCAGTCTTAATTGGACGTCATGTCGTAGATTATTTTTTCTATTACCAAGGATTAGCCGTTGAACTTGATGGAGCAGTTCATGGTTATTCTGAGACAAAGATGAAGAAGGATCTTCTTCGGGATAATCGCCTCTATGATCTCGGGATTCCAGTTTACGTTGTTCAGAATGAAACTCGGGTAAGAGAAGTGGTGAAACTAATAGAAGTCTTAAGAAAAAGAGAAAATCAGCTTCGATTAAGCACAAACTCTGTATCGGCTTTAAAAAAGCGTATTTATGCAGCAACGATTGCAATGAATATGAGTTGTCTCAAAATTGCTAAATACTTGTGCTGGCCACACGACCTCTTATTTAAATGTCTGGATCTGAAGTTTCCAAGACCAAGGATAAAGAGATTTGAAGGGGGGAGTTATGAGCAATTTTAATTATCAATCCAGTAGTGATATTAATGAATGTGTTCCCCCGATGCTCTTTTACAAGCCAATATTGAATAGCAATGAGGTTGCCATTTTCCTAGGTCTCTCGAAGAGTACGATCTACAAGATGGTAAGCAGAGGAGAGATACCATTTCATAAAAGAGGCAAGAATCTATTCTTCATCCAAGAGGAGATCCTTCAGTGGATCGAGAGGAGTTAGAGATGAAAGATGGACAACAGCGATACAAAACAATAAAGCCAGGGATTCAGTTAGATAATTGGACAGGCAAGATTAGGGCCAATAAAACAGTGGCCGGGAGACAATACTCAAGAACATTTCCAAATATCAAGAGAGCGGAGATGTGGAGAAGGGTTTTTGTTCCCGATAACTCACCTGTTCCATTCGGTGAAAGTCTTGGTGAAGTATGGCAAAAGTACAAGCAAGATCAGATTGGTACCAAGAAGTGGGGCCTGGCCACAATTGAGACGCGGCTGAAGATCGTCAAGTTCTGGGAGGAATTATTTCACCTTGGGATTGGCGAAATAGATGGGGATATGATTTCAAAGTATCTCTATCAGAAAAAGTCTGAGGCCATGGCCAGTGTTTGCAATAAGAGGCAGACATTTAAGCATGAAGTAAAACTTCTACAGGCCATATTCAATTGGTACAGAGAGCAGGGAAACTCTAGCTTTGTCTCTCCGATTTTAAAGCGGCATAAAAATGTCGTGGTGAGAAAACTTGAGAAGAGGGAGAAGAAGATGACTCAAGAAGAAGTATCATCTTTTTTTGACTCTCTTGAGAAGGAGGATGGGCCATGGGCAGAACTGGCCCAAGTCCAATTCTATATCGGTGGTCGAATTCAGGAGGCAGCAGGCCTGCGACCAATTGATATTAATTTTGAGACAGGAGAAGTTAAAGTTAGAAACGTATGCGTATGGAGTCGTGATACCAACAAGCTCATAGATTTTAAGCGGCCAAAGAATGGAGAGGAGAGAACAGCAATGCTTCCTCCTTATCTTCGCAAGGCCCTTAAAAAAAGAGCAGCACAGCTTCCCGATCAAAGTGACTTGATTTTTAAGCATAGAGGGCGAGGCCTTGAGTATAGGCAAATCCAATATCGCTATGAGAAAGCACTTGAGAGAGTTGGCCTGCGAGAGCGTTTCGGAGGATCACACTTCATTAGGCATACAGCCTCACACATTCTCTATAATACGACTGGAAGTATTGAGCATGTGAGAGGCTTAACTGGCCACAAAACAGAGGCTATGGCCCGTCATTATGCGGGTGAGAATAAGTGGCTAGTGAGGGAATCAAGTAGGGCCCTATTCGAGAGAATGGGCGTTCATGAGCAAACATGAGCATGGCCTTGCACCAATAAAAAAAGCCCGTATTTCTACGGGCTTCTTTAAAATTGGTACTCCCAAGGGGATTCGAACCCCTGTTACCGCCGTGAAAAGGCGGTGTCCTAGACCGGGCTAGACGATGGGAGCATATCCGGTATTTAGCTCTAAATCTTGCGCTGAAGGAATTTAGCTGGTGAGCAAAAATCCGTCAATCAAGAAGTACATTCGATGGTGATCCCGCTGTGACTCGAACACAGGACCCTCTCCTTAAAAGGGAGATGCTCTAACCAACTGAGCTACGGGACCACTAGATCGAAATGTGAGGGAGAGAATAGTTGGGTATCGAAGAAAAGTCAATTGTGAATATGAAAATATTCATAATAAAATTGGCTTTTTTGTGGCCTGATTCTCCATAAATTTTAGTCATTTACTAGGGGCCGTAGCGAGTGGTCTGCACGCGCTAGACATCGATGTGAGCGACGTTTGCGCCCTAAAAATATTACGCAAATGCCTCCTCAGATATGTTAAAAGCCTTGATAAATTCGTGCGTCTTATCTACATTGCGCCAATAGTCACAAGGAACTTATTTTGGAAAGCCTCGAGCCTCAATCATCCCCATCTGCTCAAAAGAGAGTTGCCCTCAATACGCTGGGCTGTCGTCTGAATCTGTCAGAGACGGGCTCGCTGGCGCAGGGGTTTGTCGATCGTGGCTACGAGATCGTGCCCTTTGGCGAGAAGGCCGATGTGGTCTTCATTAATACCTGTACGGTCACTGATAGCGCGGACTCTACTTGTCGCAATCTCATTCGCAAGGCCCACAAGTCGAGTCCTGAGGGCAAGATTATCGTGGCCGGTTGCTACGCCCAGATGGAGCCAGAGCGTATTGCGGGAATGCAAGGAGTGGATCTCGTTTTAGGTAATACTGAAAAGTATAAAGTCTTTGATTATCTCAATGAAGAGCGCACCGAGAGCATTAAAGTTGATAAGACTTGGGAGTTCTATGGCGCGGCCACAACCGAGGCCGACTCCCATACGCGTGCCTTTTTAAAAATCCAGGATGGCTGCAATTATGTTTGCAGTTTTTGCATCATTCCTTTTGCCCGTGGGCGCTCGCGTGCGATCTCGGTTGAAGAAGCCTCGATTCAAGCGAGAGAGCTTGTCAGTAAGGGCTTTAAAGAAATTGTGCTGACCGGGGTTAATATTGGGGAGTACGAGCGCAGTAGTGGTGAGCGCCTAAGTGATCTCGCTCGCAGCTTGCTTGAGATTGATGGTCTAGAGCGTTTAAGGCTCTCTTCGGTAGAGCCCAACACCATCACCGATGAGCTCCTTGATGTGCTTGAAGATTCACCAAAATTCATGGATCACTTTCACATTCCTCTTCAAAGTGGTGATGATGAAATTTTAAGACAGATGCGCCGTCGCTACACAGTTGGGGACTATCAGCAGATTATTGAAAAAGTAATGAAGCGCTTTCCGAAGGCCGGTGTGGGTGCAGATGTGATCGTTGGCTTTCCAGGTGAGACCAATGAGCAATTCATGAATACTTATAATCTGATGCGCGACTTACCACTTACGCACTTTCATGTTTTTCCTTATTCAAAACGAAAGAACACCACCGCTGCAAAACTTGAAAATCATATCCCTCACCATGTGAAGAAAGACCGAGTGCGCTCGCTGATTCATTTGGGAGACGCCAAGCTTCGCATGTTTGCTGAAGATCAAGTGGGCTCGCTTTCACAAGTTCTCTTTGAGCGCAGGGACAAAAATGGTCTTTGGAGCGGGCACACGACTAATTACGTTCGCGTAAAAGTCGAAAGTGCGCTTGATCTTTCAAACCAAATTCAGACTGTCTCCCTGGATAGTGCTGAGGGTGAAGTCATTAAGGGCTCGCTGCTCTAAATAACTACTCGTTAAAAACCGGCGCCATCTCCCCAGGGAAGTCGCGATCGATCTCAATATTGAGGGCCCGCAAGATCGTCGGGATCTGATCGACGTGATTAATGGGCGCCGCGAGGCGATGATTTTTTTTGATTCCAGGCCCAGCAATGAGAAAAGGAGTCCACATACCTTGATTGTCCTTTGGCCAGACGGCTTGCTTATAGCCCGATTTAAGCGCCACATGAAAGGGCTCTAGATCACTTGTGAGGGTTTCGGTCCAGTTGTAAAAAGGGCGATTGGCAATGACCAGGTCACCGGCCGACTCAGTGTCGAGCTTCCAGCGAGCAGCGTCCTCATGCCCGATGAAGCCCGCCAGCGGAGCGACGCCGCGCTCATCTTTAAGGCCCTTCAAAAGCTCAATCACTTTGTTTCTGAGCGCCTCGTACTCAGGCCCAGAGCTGCGATTGTAGACACCACCAAGGCCATTGGGGTTGATGAAGATACTATCCATTTTTAAAAAGACGACCTTTGACTTGGCCCAGTCAATCTTCATCAGACCATCACTATCTTTGTAGGCCGTTAAGAGACCTTCGCGGGCAAAGAGATTATTAAGCCTCACCTCTTTATAAAGCGGAATCGCGCCGTGATCAGAGCTAAAGACGATCAGAGTTTTATCATCAGCGCGATCGAGCACAGTTCCCAGAATTTTATCTATTCCTTGATACATAGTGAGCACTTCATCCCAGAGCTTTTGGCGCTCTTCATCGCTCGTTTCTTGGTAGCGAGGACTATCAGGATCGAGCGCACCCATCCACCAGCGGCTGGTGAGCATTTGGTTAGGGGTGTAGATGGTGTGAACAATTGAGTTACTGCCCAGTTCATCAATGGCATAGGCGGCGAGTTTATTGTGGTAGTCAAGCGATTGAGCGGCTTCAGCGAGGAAGGTTTGCTTATCTTCTTTAAAGTAGATGAGTTGCGGTGGGTAGTTATCAACGAAGTCGACCATGGGGCCTAACTTTTCAAAGAGTGGAGAGTAGGCGGTGGTGGGATAAATGAGAAACTCGTTGAGGTCGTTAAATTGCACGCGAACTCTAAAGTCTGTGGGTCCTTTGAGTCGTATGACGCTAAAGCGAACTTGAGAGGCTATTTCAACTTTACTGAGATCTTTTTCCCACTCAGGAGGCTTAGGAAGGCCTTCGACAAAAACTTCTTTTAGGGCGTAACTTAGATTGAGGTGATTCCAATCGGACCATTCGCTTTCTTTGAGATGAGCAAAGACTTTTCCTTGCTGGTCTTTTATCAGTAATGACTTGTCATTGAGAATGCTTCCCACAAATTGATTGCCCCAGAGCTCAAAGCTAAAGTCATAAGTTCCCTGTTGATTTTTTTTGGCATGAACAAGCTTTGTGAGGTCTTTATCCATCTCAAAAATTTTTCTGCGCGCCAGAATGATCTCTCTATTTTCTTGGATCTGATCAGACTGCAAAATCATTGCGGGAAACTCAACACCCCATGCTCCCCAGCGTCCCTTGATGACTGCGCCTCGACGAATCTCTGGTGGAGTTGAGCCCGGGACGGTAATGAGAGTAGAGTAGTAGCCGCGCTCTTCGAGATCACTCCAGATGGCCTGAATCTTACGACTGGTCGATTGAAAGCCGCCCTTGACCACTCGTTGAAGTGAGTAGCCTGGCACTCTCATGGGCCCGTCGTTAATGCCATGGGTTTCAGGATAGAAGCCAGTCAGTAGGGTGGCAAAATTTGTGGGTGTATGTCCGGGAAAGACGGGGATGGAGTAGGTGTAGCTACCTTTTTCCATCAGGCGCTTAAAGTTGGGAAGCTTTCCCGCTTGGGCCCACTCATAGAGCTTAAAGGTAGTGGGCTCGGCCCTTAGACCATCTGGGATAAACCAGTAGAGCTTGAGACCTGACATCTTATGAGAGTCCTCGGGAGTCGTGAGTGTGCGTGCTAGAAAAATGAGCGCCACACTCACCGCACTTACAACGAGGAGGAGGGAGAGTCTTTTCTTTAGTGTATTCATAACCTAAAATATGACAAAAGGAGCGTGCCTTATCAAATTATTTGGACTACCCGTGATTATTGGGGTGATTCTTGGGCATTTGTTGCCAGGATTTGCCTTTAATTTTGTGCCTATTGCATCAGGTATTCTCTTTGTCCTCCTCTTTGTCACGCTGATTGACATTGATCTTAAGCCGAGCAAAGTCACTCTCTCGGCCTTAGTTGAAGGGCTTAGCATCATTATATTTTCCTATGTCCTCATTCCGCTGTTCTTTGTCGTGATGGGAAGAATTTTGCAACTCGAGACACGGCTTCTGACGGCAATTCTCTTAACCACCATGGCGCCCTTTGCCCTGGTGGCCCCGCTTTTTGCCGCCAATTGTGGAGGAAGGCCGGCGCCGGCCCTATGGCAAGTGTTGATCTCAATGATTCTCTGCCCGGTTCTCATCCCGTTGATGCTTTGGGTGAGTGGACTTGAGATGCCCTTATTTATTAAACCACTCGTTCTCTACCTCACCGTCATTTCAGCTGGTCCCTATCTTTTAGGACTCATCTGTCAGTTAATTTTTAAAGATTCGCTAAAACGAGTCAGTAAGTATAAGTCTAGCGTTGCCTCAGTGCTACTCGCCCTCTTGATCTACATTCTCTTTGGCTCGGCCGTTGGAAAGTGGGAGATGGTAGCGGAGTCGACTCATCTGTTGTGGTGGCTTCTTTTACTTCATGTGCTTTCTGATTTTGGTCTACTTTACTTCGTTCACTTTCTCTTGCGACGCCCGCTAGGTCTTGAGCTTAGTCGAACTTATGCCATTACCATGGGGATGAAAAATATGGCGATTCCCGCCGGTCTGCTACTGGCGTATGATCCTTCGATGGCCCTGGTGCCAGCTCTCGGGTTTGTGGTCCATGCGGTCTTTTTTAATTATCTCGGGATTCGAGGTCATTTTTTAAAATAAGTCATTGAAGGCCGTAGCGCAAAGCCTGGCCTCACGCTCAGAGAGCGACTCGTGAATCGGGATGAAGATCGTCTCTTTTGAAATTTGATGACATTTTGGAAGATCGCGGTGGTAAGGAGCAAAGCAAGCGAGTTCATTACAGTTGCGCAGCAGATAGCCACAAGTATCGATTCCTTCTTGAAGTAACTTGCTTTGAACTTCTTGGTAGTTTCGACCTTGTAAGTGAACCGGGTAATGCCAAAGAGTGTTTGCTTCTTCGTTCACAAGCGCACTTGGAAGAGCGCTGCTGATATGAAGCTGCGTTTGATAAATTTTGCGTAGTGAGTTTCTCTTGGCCTTGCGAGCGTTAAGCTCTCGTAAACATTTAATCGCCAATATAATTTGAGTCTTTCTAGGTTTAGTAAAAAAACTTGAAGGGTAGTGAGTTCTCTGCACCGAGGGGTTGTCGTAGGGATAGTTTTCTAAGCGCTTCTTAGAGCGAAAGATTTCATCTGTACTTCTAAAGCGTGAAGCGAGTCTTAAGGCCCAAATTGTAAAAAAAGAAAAGAGCAAGGGAGTCGTGAGCAGACTGACTTTAAAGTGCTGCCATAAATAGCGCCCAAGCGACTTTATGGGGGTGAGCTTATTGGCAGCAAGTTCATGCGCCAAGGTTTGAACTCGGTGAAAGAGCTGGGGATCTTTAGTTCCAAGCACTCCACCACCAAGCGCACTTATTATTTTTCCCAGGCAGAGCGAGCCGATGAAGGCATCACCTTGGGCCCCTGCCACAAAATGATCAGTGATCGAGGCGTAGGCTTGGCTAATATCCTCAATCACAAAAATGTCTTGTCGCTGGAGCTCTTTGATATGAGCGACCACTTTCTGGTCGAAGATCCCTGAGAGGTGTGCAAGAACTGCGACCTTTACTCCTTTATTTGAAAGCTCGCTTATTTCTTTAGCTTCTATATTGTGATTGTCTTCATCTAGTTCAAGAAAGTAGGGAGTGTGCCCGGCCAGTAAAATCGAGTTCACCATGTCTGGAATAGTAATGGGGGTGACAGCGATTAAGCTCTTAGGTGGGAGCTCCATTGAACGCAGCAACAAGTAAAGAGAAATACGACAGCTGGCGATCAGCGCGACCTGATGAGACTCAAGCTGACAGACCTCTTTAAACTCTCTTAAAAAATGACCTTCTACTTCATCGCGTGACTTTGCTGTGATCAGAGCTTGAAGTGGAGATGAAATGAGTGATCCTAGGGAGTGATGAAGTCTTGCGCGAGGAGTGGCCATTTAGAGCTCTCCAGTGCGCGATTTTTTAAGCAGCTTGCGATATTGGTCTAAAGTGACTCTATTGGTTGGCGTCGCTAGAGAGAGCGCTTCAAGCTCATAGGAGGGGGTATGCGGGTTTAGGTGGTGTGAGTAGTGATAGTTAAATGAAAAAGGAAAAATAATCCATCTCAAGAGTAGCGGGATCTCTACTAGATCAATTCCTTTTGGATGAAGACTTCCAAACCCATGTTCAATATTAATTCGGGCCCTATTGATGAAGAAGGCGACTAAGAGCAAAGGAAGCGCCCAGTACTTTAAATAGGCCAGCAAAGCGCCTGTGAAATCAAGATTGAGTAAATTTCTTAAGGCCAAAAAGATCAGTGCTTGTAAAAAGAGAATGCGTAGCGAGCTTGAAATTTGCTTGGGAGCAAACAGACCTTTGCTCACCTGCTTGTTCTTAGCCTCTACTAGGCCACGCCAAAAGAGCCATATGAGTATGCTTTTGATATTGAGGGGGCCTTTAAAGTCGTAAATATAGCGATCTGGGTCTTGGTGAGTGTCGGTGTATCGGTGGTGGGCCCAGTGTTCTTTTTGATAGGCTTCAAACGAGATAAAGACTAGCGCTCCAGTGAGCTTGCCAATGACTTGGTTTACCCATTTCTTTGGGTGAAAGCTAAAGTGAATACATTCGTGCAAAAGCAGGACGAGATGGTATTGGAAAAGACCAATGGCCAAAAAAGCGATCCAGAACGATTGAATGGTCAGTGCAGTAGCAACACCGAGTGCAAGAAGACAAATCATCACCACAATATCTTTTACGAATTGAGTGCTCATGAAAATACGGAGTCCTTTTCCTGATCGACGAAAATTTGCATCCCCCCCATGGAGCTGAGAATCTTATGGGCCACGTTATGGGCCATTTTAATGGAATGATCACTGTTATTGTACCAAAAAGCACCAGATCTACCGCAGAGAATCAGTGGGGCTTTAAGCTGGTTGATAAGCCTTTGGTATTCGGCAAACTTCTGGCGATAGGTGAGATCATAGATAGGATAAGAGTCCGCAATAAATTCCAAGTGGAGGGCCTCGGGGGCACCGTGTTTGGCAATAAAGCCAAGGTCGATTAACTCTTGAAGCACTTGGTTTTTTAACTTATCAAGCTTACCTGATGCTTGGAGTGATTGAGCGTCTTCTAAGGTCGTGACTTCAATACAAAAATTGTAGTAGTCCTCTGGCTGATTAGAATTGTGAAACTCAAAGGGAAAGGAGATGCGTGAAATAAGTCGCTCGCCAGAGCTTATATAAAGCCATTGAATTCTCCTTTGCACGAGCCTGCTTGAGACAAACTTCTTTTTAATGACGATATTAAAAAGAAGAGTGTTAAGGTACTTCAGAGGAGGTCCTGCAAGCGAGAGGTTACATGACTGTAGGAGCTGATTTAAATTGCCAGTCCAGACCACTTGCTTTGCCTGAATCTGCTGAGAGTGACTGGTGGTGAGTTGAATTTCTCCCTGTCCGTCAACTTTGAGCGACTCAACCGCCTGGCCTAGAATGGCGCTAAAATTCTCACTTCGATTGAGATAGGCGAAGATCTTATCAAAGAACCCTCCAAAGCCATTTTGGTTTGGGTAGAGAATTTGTTCATTTTTTTTTCGATTGAAAGGGATGAGATCTTTGGCCAATGATAAAATTGATGTGACCTCTCTATCGATGACGGTGCGGTTGATTCCCAGTTGGGCCCAGTCAAAATGGGTTTGAGTTGCTGGAATCTTGAGAAACTTTTCGGTGTAGGGGCGAAAAAACTGCTCGGCCAGGCTCTTTCCATAGCGTTGACTCACCAGGTTTTCAAAGTTTTTTACTTCTCCTGTGTATGGAAAAAATAACTGCTCGAGAATTGATTTTAGCCCTAGTGAGATGGGAAGATTAAGCAGTGTCTGAGGCCCTAGTGGCCAGTCGATAATACGATTTTGATAGTGCAGAGCACTTCGTCGATCAATCGTCTCAATCTCTAGTCCGGCAATCTCTTGAATAAAGCTTAAAACTTGAGGGTCTTTTGTGTGAAATCTTTTTGGCCCAGTATCAAAAGTATGCTGGTCTTCATATTGAAAGGATTTAGCGAGCCCCCCGACGCGATTGGCCCTCTCTAACAGAGCGACTTTTTTTCCGGCCTTGATCAAAAGATAGGCAAGTGTGAGCCCGCTCGCACCGGCCCCCACTATACAAATCTCTGCCTCATTAGCCATTTTTGCCTTCCCATTAACATTGTGCTCAATTATCTTACCATAGAACTTATTAGACAAACTGAATCTACGCTGGGTCATCGATGTATCCTGAGCTCTCCATTGTGATTCCTGCAACTCAGATAAAGCCGCTTGTCAGGCTTGTGGACTCAATCAGAAATAATCCACCTAGTTATCCCTATGAAGTCGTCATTGTTGATGATTCTGGTTCGAGGGAGCTGGCGTCTCTTCAGCAAGATCCACTAGTAAAGATCGTCTTTAACTCTGAGAATATTGGGCCCGCAAGATCTCGCAATATTGGGGCAAGGACCGCTCGTGCTGAGCGTCTACTCTTTCTTGATTCCGATGTTGAAGTTCAATCAGGTTTTTTTGAGCGACTTAAATTGAGTGCTACGGATGACACTACAGTTGTGGGACTCTACGATTATCCGACATCTCATGAGTCCTTTTTCACTCGCTATTACCACTATCGTCTTATTCGCGGTTATGAGCGCAACAACGCGACACCTGTTCCCATTCTAGGTGCGGTCTTCTCTGTCACACAGAAAGTCTTTTGGGCAGTTGAAGGATTTGATGAGCGCTACCGATATGCCAGTGTTGAAGATATTGATCTTTCTCGCAGACTTAGTTTGAAAAAGTGTGAAGTTAAAATTGATCTCTCCCTTAGAGTCATACATCACAAGAAAATGGGAGTACTTGATCTCTTGCGTAATGATTACTCTCGCTCTCGCGATAGAGTGCACTTATTATTTAAACCCTCAGGCACTGAGAAAAAGACAAGTGCTCACTTCGATCACTCTGAGCGCATCTATATGCTCAGTCTCTTTGCTCCCTTATTTTTAGCTTGGGCACTTATTATGCCGTCAATGATAAGTGTCGCGCCCGCGCTATTTTTTACAGCTCTCGTTTTTTATTATCACGTTGGAATGCCCAAAGAGAGAGACAGTATATTTCTACTCAAGGCGAGCATTTTTGTATGGGTCGACTATATTGTTATTTGGATTGGCCTATTGATTGGGCTTGGCTCTTATCTGCTGGGAAAACAAAAACATCTGTATCACCACTAATTTTTTTAACTAGGTCTTTTGCAAAGGCAAAGCCCATCGTGAAGCCAGGTGAGTGATAGTTAAGTACATGCCATGATCGATTGAGGGCGCTGTAGAAAATTTGGGGCGTATCTAAAACCTCGAGCGTTTCTTGGCAAAAGATGAGGTGGCGTTTAGGCCTTTTGGGATAGAGAGGCATTCTTTTGGTCGCTACGAGCTTGCTCGAGAGGCGTTTTAATCCAAATTGACGGGCCAAAATAATCAGTGCCATTGTGCTTTTGACCGGGGATCTTAAGTAGTACCAGAGACTCAAGGGTCTTAAAAATGGGCCGTACTTAACAACACCTTCATTCGGAGAGTGAATCCAATGCGGGGCAAACATTGGAAGCTGCTCATTTTCGATATTGGTAAAGAGATGGTGGGGGTCTTGGTAGCGTGAATCCACATAATGTAATTGCTGAAAGTTGACTTGAAAAAAATCGGTGGCGAGTTGATGGGAGTTAGCAATTTCTAGCGCGCTGGCCCCGGCACAGTTGATAAGCAGGCTCTTTTCGGGGCGCTTGAGATCGCGGTAATTAATATTAAAGTGGTACTTAACTCCAAGCGCTTCACTTTCTTTGAACAGTGCCTTGTTAAACTCTTCGAGGGCAACCACTGGGAGATCAAAAGATCCTGCTTGATACTTGGCCTTGATTGGCCAGACTGAAATCCCTTGCTCTTGGCAGAATCTTAAAAGCTCTTCCCGCCCCTGGGCCACCCATCTTGTGAGATTAGCATCTCGGTAATAAAGCGGATTGTGAACCAGAGCAGAGTGTTTGGCCGACATTTCAAGTAGCGCTCTGGGCCCTTTTTCAAAGATGTGTACCTGAGCTTCGGGGTAGAGCTTCTTGAGCTCCCGGGCGACCATAATACCTAAGAGGCCAGCTCCGATGATGACATAATTTGTCTCTGGCGTGTTGGTTGAACTATCATTATCACTAATCTTCATATTTGAACCGGAGCCACCTTGTCCTTATCATCCTTACTGGCGATTGCGTTTAAAAGATCGGGGCCCAAAAGCTTTGTTCATTTTATCACAAATCGCTGCAATGCTCGCTGTAGCTTTTGCTTTATTGATTTTGACAATCAGGTGAGTCAGAAACCGAGTTATGAAGCTGACTTAGCTGAAATTAAACGCGCCACTGCTCATCTTCCTAAGTCTATCGTAAATGTAAACTTAACAGGAGGGGAGCCCTTTCTTGTTAAGAACATCACCGAAACAGCGCTCTACTACCTTTCTCACTCCCATATCTATTCAGTCTACATTACCACGAATGGATTTTACACCGAACGAATACGCGAGTTTGTTCGTCAAACTAGAGGGATAAGACCCGATCAAAAGATCTACCTCTCTTTTAGTCTTGATGGTCCTGCTCACGTTCACGATCGCATCCGCCAGGTCAAGGGACTCTTTGATCGGGCGCTAGAGAGCTATCAGTTGCTGGCGTCCTTAGATGAAAGGCATATTGAGTCCCATATCTCGATCACTGTCACTCAGGATAATTATCAGTATTGTTTAGATTTTTATGAGTGGTTGCGTGAGCAAGGGGTGAAAAATATCGGCCTGACACTCGAGCGCTCCCAGGGAGTGCACGCGGCCGAGAGCGATCTTTACCAGCGCGTGCTGCAAACCTATGAGGAGCTCTCTAAGCGCTTGGCCAGGCATGAAGCTACCACTAAGAAATCTTTTTTTGCCTTTTGTCTTGGAATAAAAAACCGCCTGATGCACGAGCTTGTCTTGGCCTCGGCCAAGGGACAAAAGGAAGTTATGCCCTGTAG
This sequence comes from Bacteriovoracaceae bacterium, assembly GCA_048264885.1. GTDB lineage: Bacteria > Bdellovibrionota > Bacteriovoracia > Bacteriovoracales > Bacteriovoracaceae > JBLWXV01. Next base: position 891,238 of record JBLXCO010000001.1, on the reverse strand, counting down.
TGCTGGGCGAGATTTTTTTATCCTAGACTCTAATCTCGAAGTTCGAAATTGCGAACCTCAAGGGCGAGTCATGGGAAGTTTGCGCCAGCAAACTCTTGGCGAAATTCTTTCAAATCAAGAAAACCTTGATTACTTTCAAAAAAATAATGTCATTGAGAAATGTGATTGTAGTTATGAGTGCGCAAAGACCGTTAATATCATGACCAACCCGCACTATTTGAAAAGAACCCTAGCTTATGCTTTGAAAGCTAAGCTAGGGCTTTAGGATTAGAAATAATTTTTGAGAAATCTAATTTGGCTGCGCTCAGGTCCGAAGGCGAGAATTCCCACTGGAACCTCAACATTCTCTTCAATAAGCTTAATGTAATTGCTTAGGTTCTCATCGAGCTTCTCGGTGGAGAAGTCACTGCCAAAGCTTGGCATTTCTTTAAAGACTGGCTTCACCTGTGAGAGATCAATCCCTGGATAGGCGCAATCAATTGTCTCTCCTTCATACTCGTAGGCCACGCAGACTTTAATTGAATCAACGTGCGCCAAAATATCGAGCTTGGTGAGCGCGAGGCTCGTGAGCTTGCTGGCCTTCACAGAATACTTAAGAAGTGGAAGGTCAAGCCAGCCACATCTTCTTTTTCTGCCGGTAGTAGCACCAAACTCTGCGCCGATTGTTTGGATCTTCTCGCCCACATCGTCAAAGAGCTCGGTGGGGAAAGGTCCTTCGCCGACGCGAGTGGTGTAGGCTTTTGTGATGCCAATTACTTCATCTACACTTTTAAAAGAAGGAAGGCCTGCGCCAGTGAAAATTCCTCCAAAGGCAGTGCTTGAAGAAGTCACATAGGGGTAAGAGCCGTAGTCGATATCTAGCAAAACGCCCTGGGCGCCTTCAAAGAGAAATTTCTTGCCGTCGCGGGCCGCTTGATCGAGGAAGCTGAAAGTATCGCACACAAAAGGAGCGACCATTTGCCCAAGCTCATAGAGACGGGCGGCTTCTTCTTCGACACTTGGGTAAGAAACCTTGTAGAGGTTATCAAAGAGAGCGGCTTTCTCTTGAATATTGTCATTTAGTTTTTTTACGAGCACTTCTTTATCAAGGAGGTCTTTGAGCTTAAGGCCTTTGCGTGAAATTTTATCTTCGTACGCTGGACCGATGCCTTTACCGGTCGTACCGATTTTCACTGGCCCCTTAGACTCTCTTTGGCCGTCGAGCAGCTTATTGTAGAACGTGATGACGGAAGTATTTTGCGAGATTTTGAGATTCTTAGGAGTGACCTCAACGCCAGAAGCTCGCACTGTTTCGAGTTCTTTAATAAAGCTCTCAGGGTCAAAGACAACACCATGTCCGATTACCGAAACACAGTGAGAGTGAAGAATCCCACTTGGAATGAGATGAAGAACAATTTTTTGCTCTCCAACGATAATCGTGTGACCAGCGTTGTTGCCGCCTTGATAGCGAATGACAACGTCTGCCTTAGCTCCGAGAAGATCGGTGATTTTTCCCTTTCCCTCGTCACCCCATTGAGAACCGATAATGGCCAGTGATTTCATATTATGCCTTCACTTCGTTTAAAAGATTGTCGTTTAAGAAGAACTCTCTGAGTTGGTTGAGAACCATCTGTCCCACTCTCACTTGGGCTTCCTCAGTCGAGGCGCCAAGGTGGGGAGTCATGATGAGGTTATCAAGCTGGCGTAGCTTTGAGTCTTCTGGAAGCGGCTCAGTGGCGAAAACATCAAAAGCAGCGGCGCGAATTTTACCTTCGCTAAGTACATTGTAGAGCGCCTCTTCATCAACGATACCGCCGCGAGAAGCGTTTACGAGAATGGCGTCTTTTTTCATACTGCCAAGAAGTTTAGCGTTAACCATGCCCTTGGTTTTATCCATGAGAGGCGTGTGAAGGGTGATGATGTCGCATGTTTCAAAAATTTCTTCGAGGTTTGCCGCTTTCTTAGCATAGGCGATATCGCTCTTTTCTAGGAAGGGATCAAAGAAGAGAACTTCAGGTTCAAAGCCAGCAAGTCTCTTGGCCACAATTTGCCCGATGCGACCAAAGCCTACGATGCCGACTTTCTTATTTGAAAGCTCGAGACCGGTGTAGAGATTTTTATCCCAGCCACCTGATTTCATTTTGGCGCAAGCTTGAGGAGTGTAGCGAAGGGCACTCATCATCAGGGCGATGGCGTGTTCGGCGGCAGAGTTATTATTGGCGCCAGGAGTGTTGGCGACTTTGACGCCACTACTAGCGCAGGCTTTTTTGTCGATATTGTCCGTTCCCTCACCGGCGCGGATGACGAGCTTTAAATTGGGCGCGCCTGCAAGCATTTCGGGTGTGACCGTCGTGGCCGATCGAACCACCAGGCCGTGGGCACCTTTAACGAGCTCAGGGAGCTTGTCTTGAGACACTTTTGGCTCGGGGAAAACCTCAAATTCGCTCATGGCACAGAGCTCTTTGAAGAGGTTTTTGTCAAATCCGTCTGATACAAGAATGTAGGGCTTCATTTGGCCTCCTGGGTCAAGGAAAGGAATGTCGAGCAAACGGGCCCATTATAAACTTAGGGGATCACTCTGCCTACAGATAGAAATAAAAAAGGCCCCCTTGCGGGGGCCTTCTCAGGACGCGACCTTAAAGTATTGAAACCAGAAGGATGTCAGGCCACGATCCTAAGCTCTAAGTTAAGTGATAAACGAGTCAGGGTCTCCTGAAACTCCGCTAGACTTGGAAGATTTCCAAAGTGCGTATTCTCAAACATGTTCTGAGCGATAAAGTCGGTGAGATCGATCTCACGACTCTTTTCGCTGCCTTTGAGAAATGCGCGCCAATTGGAGCGGCCAGTCTTACGGTAGCTTTCAAACAGGCTCTGGATTACCTCGTCCTTGGTTTTCACTCCCAGTCCGATAACCTCGTGATTGTCGTCGAGCACCAAATACCAAACCTTGTAGTCGGCCCGGTTTCTCGGATGTCTCGGCGATTCAACAGCGATGGCCATGAACATAAATGCCTCCCTTGTGTGTGTGCACTAGAGGGGCGGCCCTGCCAGGGAATCAGTCCTCGAGACCCTGTGGGGGCTTGAAAACCCCTCCAATACTAGCATTTTATAAAATTGCTGGCATTCGTGGGAAGAGACTTCCTCAAACAAAAAATGGCCGAAGGGAAAGCTTTTGTAAGGCTTAATTAACGTTAGACCGAGTGGAAAGCCCATGAAATCGAGCTCTTGAGCGATGGACAAAAAGTAACCGCTCAATAAAAGAGATTCTTTTGCGGTGTGAGTAGTGCTTAGCGCGAGGCCAGATTGACCATCGTGCCCAGGTGTTCTTGCAGCTTCACCAGGATCTTTTCATCCAGACTGAGCTGTCTGTAGCGAATCCCAGAGAGGTCGAGGATACGCCGTGAGATGCGATGGGATTCGCTTTCATGGTCTTTATTGGAAAGATAAATGACTTCCTTGCATCTCACACTGGCGACCAGCTTAGCGCATTCGTGACAAGGAAAGAGGGTGACGTAGAGGCGAGAGCCTTCAAGAGCGCGCGGGGAGTGCAGAATGGCGTTGGCCTCAGCATGGACAACGTAGCCATATTTTTGTTCTTCAAGTGGCTTGGTCTTATCTTTATCCCAAGAGAGCTTGCTCTCATCGATACCGGCCACCATGCCGTTGTAGCCCATGGTGATCTGATGATTTTTGTCGTCGACAAAAACGGCGCCAACCTTTGTCGCGGGGTCTTTGCTTTTAAAAGCAGAGATCATCGCTTGCAGCATGAAGTACTCATCCCAGCTCAGGTTATTTGTCGGCGCTATTTGGGGCATTGCTATCCTCTAATTTGGTCTTGCTTTGTCTATGTTGCTTCCAGCTTAATCTACAGCTCGTGGGAAGCTCAGTCACTTCATGTAGCATAATCGGGTAGCTTCGATCAATGTAAATGCACCACATCCGGCGACCAGTGGCCGCTGTGATCTGGTCTTTTTCTAGATCACTATCTGACTCTCTAGGGGTCCAAATAAAGATATTTTGCGCCTGCTCGAGATTGGGAGAATTATAGGTCCAGATATTGTCGCTATCGTCGTTGAGGCTTTGATCAACAAAAATCAGGTTCTTCCCGTTGGGAAGGTGCTGGGTGAAGTCAGGCTTATGGAAGTTACTTCTAGTCGTTCTACTGGCGGAGAAATTAAGACCAGCGATCATGTTGCGAAGGCTCCCGAGAATGAGCACGGCGGAAAATATTAGAAGGCATAGCGCCTTCAAAGATTTTCGCTCTAGAATCTGAAAGGATCCGGTTATCCCATTAATCATCGCCATATGAAGTAGTGGCATTACGACAGCTGTGTAATCTCTTAAGTCATAGGTGATAAAAAAGACAAAAGACATATTGATAGAGAGTAAGCTGAAAAAAGAGACCGGAGTGAGCCAAGGCATTTTGGTCACTAATAATAATCCCAGCAAGAAAAATACAAACCAGTAGTCTCCATAATGAAAGAGAGAATACTTTTTCAATTTCTGCCAGGAGTACTTGATATATTCTTTAAATCCTGACGTGATGTAGCTTTGGTATTTGCTTTCATACTCTTCAAAAAACTGATTTACTTCTTCCCTCCGGTGAGTCGCCTCAGGAGTGTTTTGACCAAAAAGAAATCTTCTATTTTGTTGGTATCTTTGCTCGTACACAAAATTGGGGTGGGTGAAAATTGTTCTGACGGTTTGATAATTGTAGTAGATATGTACTGAGCCGCAGACAACAACGAAAATTGAAAAATACTTTAAAACTTGTGCCTTTGATAAGAACTTTAATTGCCAATGAATCTGAAAGGGGAGTGTGCTTAAGAAAAAGATAAAACCTTCTCCCCCTCTGGTTTGAGAGAGAATTGCAATGCCTAGGTAGTAGAGCAAAACCCCTCCCCGTGAGGGAAGGCTCCAGGCCAGTAGGCTTAGCGCGCTGGCCACCGACGCAACAATTCCACTGCGAAAAAAGTTAATACTGGCGGCTTGATAGAAAACGTTAAAGCTAGAAAAGAGTAAAATTGAAATGAGAGTGAGGGGATTGTTGAGACGTTTTCTAAAAATAAGCAACAGGATAACTGAGTAGAGGGAGATTAAAATCATGTGGGCAAAGAGAGGCTCATTAAAGATGAACTTCGCTAATGCCAAGGGGGCCGAGAGCAGCGGCCACATCTTTGAGACCCAAAATGGATCGCCAAGAATGAAATGGGTTTCAAAGAGATGAAATGGGGCAGGAGGTGGAACCGCCAGTCTGCCGGTTAAAAAAGTCTCAACTTGAAAGAAAATACTTAATTCATCAAGGTTTGAAGGAACGTGAGGAAAGCTTTGATAGTAATACCAACTAAAGAGTAAAGTTGCTAAGAATACGCCTAAAGAGCGTAGTGTTAATTTGAAATTCATTGCCTAGATTATGGACAGTTAAGTTAATAAGTTCAAGCGAACGTGGTACCATTGTGAACATGACTTTGAACAAAAAAGTGATCTTTTTTCTCGCATTTGCCGTGATATTTGTGAGCTGGGTGAGTGTGCGCTCTTTCTTGGTCCTAACGGAGGGGTTGCCCAACGAGTTTTTCTATAATGTTCCCTGGCTTTTAGAGAAACAGGGCATTGATTGGGGTGAGGACTTCCTGCTTTTATCCAGGCTTTTTCAAAACCCGATTATGATCGTGGCAGGGTGGATTAGCCCGTCTTTTAATTTTATCTATGGCGCCTTTGCGGGCCTAAACGTCTTAATCTTCTTATTTGCCTGTTTACACTTTTTTCCTAGTCGCACCAAAGGGTTGATCTTTTTTCTCCTCTTTATTTTGGTTAATGCGCGCCTCATGCTCACCGGGACCTTGAGCTCCACCTTTGCTACTTTTCTCATTATCGGAGGAGGTCTTTTCTATCGCCAAAATCGCTTCTCTGACATCTTCAATGGTCTGGCCATTTTTATCTATCCACTAAGTTTTGTGCTGCTTTATACCTTAAGTTTTGTGAAAAAATGGGAAAGGCGCCAGTATAAGGCGTTAGGAAAGTCACTCGCTTTTGCTGGCTTCTTTGCCCTGTTATGGTTTTTGGTGGGGAATCACGAACGGCCAGATGCCTACTATTTTAAGTATATTAGTTGGAGCGAGATTGCCGCGGATAAGCTGCTTTTTGGCAATGAGATGCGGGAGCTCGCTAGAGATAAGTCCCTCACGGCTTTGATCGAATCCATCCTATTTGATAACGCCCGAATTGGAACCTATCTTCTTTCATGGACGCCAGAGAGTACTCCTCGCTATATCTATCTGGTCACCATCGCTCTTGCCTTCATTTGTGGTTTTCCCTTGCTGCGCTATCTAAAAGAGTATAAGTGGGAAATTGCTAGCTGCGTGGCCTGGTATGTGCTCTCATTTATTGCTGCATTTGCTCTCTATTTCCCTGCTCGCTACGTGCTCATTCCTACGGCCATTTTCTTATGCTATCTCACTGTGGAAGCACTTTATTATCTGGCCGCAAATAGAGGACGGACTTACTACGTTGCAGTGGTGACCCTCTTTGCAATGAGCTTCTTTTTCTACCAGCAAAGGGATTGGGTGCGACCTAATCTTTCGGCCAAGACTTATCTGAGCTATCTAGACGAGTACTCTCAAAGTGAGGATCTTAAGGCCTTAGAGGGCTTTCTGAAGCTCAAGACTACGGCGGACGATATTTTCCTCGCCTCGCCGCGGCTGAGTGAAGTTTTGGTTATGAGAGAAGTTCGGGCCCGCCCATATCTCACTTACAAGTTCTTGGATAAGAGTTACCGGCTGAGAGAGAAAACTGAGCAGCTCTGGCAGATCTATCTCAGTTCTAATGAGTCTGAGTTGGAGCGTCGCTGCCGCGAAGAAGGGATAAAATACATTATCTTTGAAAGCGAGCTATTGAAGTTGTTGGGGCAGAGGAAGTGGGATCAGGTTAGAAAGAATATTCTCTATCCCTATACTCAAAAGAGTGCTGTGGAGAGTCTTCCACTCATAGACTTTAAACTCCCCCTAGTCTTTGAGCGGGGTGTGTTTAAAGTCTATCAGTGTCAGTAATAAAATTAAAATGAAGCGAGCGTCTGGCGCTTAATGTCTTTTCCAAGCTCTTTAATTTGATCAATTAGATCTTTGCCAATGATCTTTTCATACTTAGTATTGATTGGGCTTAGGAACTCTTGCATTCTCATCTGCTCATAAACAGTCATGGGGACAACTTTGTAGCCTTTGTCTTTAATCTTATTGATAATGGTCTTGGAGTCTTCAACGATCTTTGCACGCTCCATTCGAGAAACGGCAAAGCCTACTTGCTCAACCGTTTTTTGGTCTTGCTTAGAAAGTGAGTTGAAAACTTTCTTACTCATAATAATCGTTGAGAGCAGTACTCTGTGTTGAGTGTCGTTAAGAACTGTTGCATGGTTCTTTTTAGGCTCAAAGAAAGCGATGTCTGCATCGTTGTAAGTGACCTCGGCAGCATTGATGACTCCAGCTTCAAGCAGCTTCTTGGCATTAACTCTTTTGCCTCTGTGAACAACACTAAAAGAGTAGCTCTGAAGCTTATCAGCCGCTTCTTGCATAATTGGATTATCGGCCACGCGCAAATTTAGATTTTTGAAATCTTCATATTTATGAATCTCTGGACCAGTTGTGGCCACACCAATAAAGCCACCGCTGTAAGTAAAGCCGAGTGCTTTAAGTCCTTTAGAGTCTAGCGAGGCGAGCAGGTCTTTGCCGATCTCTCCTTCGACTACGCGGGTGACATGCTCATGACTTTTAAACATATAGGGAAGATCGAAAACTTGAAAGCGTGGCTCGAGCTCTGTGAGAACGTCGGTGTAGACTTGGCTCATCTGCACTTCAGTGCCCTCAATGAGCATTCTCATATCTTTCTCACTGCCATTGGTGACGACATTTCTTTTGTTGTATGTGAGTGGGTTGTTGGGATCAGTGATTACATTCACTGATATCCTTCCCTGCGTTTTTTCTTCTACTTCTTTTTTGAAGTGAAGAGCGACACTCTCAAAGTACTTCACGGGGTCGTGGTGAATTGGCCAATTAATAACTACTTTTTTCGCGCTCTGTTTTGACTCGGCCAAAAGAGCGGGGCTGCAAAGTAAGAGTGAGAATAAAAGTGTGAATGCGAAGTTTGTTCTTTTCATATCAATCTGCCGGAATAGGTTTAAAAAGTATTTCATGGTTAATACTATTATGACACAATAGATTAATTATAACATTTGAATAGCTGATTCCAAGTCTAAAAGTGTTCTACTTCTCTCTAAGTGGGCCTTGGAGCAAAAATAGGGTAAATCGCTCGGAGCGGGAATCAAGTGAAATAAGCTTATCCGAGGACTCAAATTGACCAAGATTGTTGACAGATGTACTTAGGTGGCCAAATTGCAACCAGAATTTAGGGGGTTAGCTCAAGTGAAACTCGCCTTACTGGCCTTTGCTTGGAGCACCCAAATATTCTTTCACACAGCGCTGATCTCGCGTTTGACCGAGGGGTTACTCAGTAACGCAAATCTGCTCTTTGCCTTTATTGTAAGCGCACTTTTATCAGCGCTCCTTTCCCCCTTGACTCGAAAAGTTGGCCTACTGGGGCGCTTTGAGTTTGGGATTTTACATCTGGTCCTGTTAGTCAACCTGCTGCTTATCTACGTGCCTATGTCTCCTTGGCTCTTTGCAATTGGTGCCCTTTTTTGTCACATTCTTTTTAGTCTAATTATTGCCAGTCGACTTGCTTCGAAGATTTCATTTCAGATGAAATATATCATTGAAGGATTGTCGTTTTCACTAAGTGTTTTGTTGGCGCCATTTCTATTGGCCAAGCTAGGGCATGAATTTTTGCTCTTTATCCTACTTGTGTGTTGTGTTTCAAAGAAGCGCTGGAGCATTTTCTATCCCATCATTGGTTTGGCGGCGCTCTTTTATGGACTAATGATCTCAAGCCATTTTCAACCTTGTGAGCAAGGCGCTCATGCTTATATGAAGCATGAGTTTCAAAAGAGATTTGTTAGCGATCTGCCCTTGAGCGAGAATATCGAGTGTCTAACGAAGTACACGGGCGTTGAGAGTGTGCGTTTCATGAGAGAGCGGGATCGTTTAAACGCAGCGGTCGTTGTCGATTTTAATGGAAGGGCATTTACTTTAAAGCACCCACAGCTAAGTGCCCAGTTGCTCCTTTTTAAGCCAAAGCCGGATGATTCATTTGTAGTCGTTGGCGGGGGAGCGGGTGTTGAAATCGAAGCACTTAAGCTAGCGGGCGTGAAAAATATTTCAACCATTGAGATGAACCCCGCAGTTTGTGATTTTCTTCGAGGTTTATATGAACAGAATCTCACTATATATTGCCAAGAAGCTGCAGAGCTTTTCAAGAACTCTAAGGAAAGGGCCAAGTATTATCTTTTAGGATATGTTGATAATAATCTTTGGCAAATTGAATCGAATATTTCTCCGGCGCTTAAAGTTATCTCCCAGCAGCACCTCGCTCTCTTACTTGAGCAAGCGGCTCCAGGGGGAGGAATCATTGTTGCGGAACAAGACAGTAGCTTTTCAAGGCAAAAGCTGATTAAAACTTTGGCGGCCTTGAGAGAGATTTCTCTGGAACTAGATATTACTTTGGTTGAGCGCTCGGGACTTCGGCATCGCCGCGATTACTGGTTATTTGCTGGGAAAGATGTCGATATTGAGGATCTCGATTTGTGTTCTTCTGAGCGCAAGGATTGCGAGATATACTCTACCAAAGAAGGCGAAGGAATAAAGCCCCTCTTTGAGAATATGCTTTATAAGCAGTCCTTGAATCAGGCCCCCTATACTGTGAATAAGCTCGTTCTTACTCCTGGATCTTATGGAGTTAGCGCCGAGAGGATCGTTTGGCTTGTCCTCATATGCGCTTTGGCAATTCTTCTTATTCCTTCTCTATGGGCGCGATTTACTAAGAACTCAGCTTTATTGAGAACTCACTCCTCTCTCTACGGACTTTTGGTTGGCTACTGCCAATATGCGATTTTTCTAAGATACTTCTCTACTTCAAGTCAGCCTCATTTATCTTACTCCTTAGTTGTAGGTGGTGGCGGCCTTATGGCCTATTTGCTGATTCTGCTTGTCTTTGAGCTACATGTGAAAAACAAAGTATACCTCTATCTCATCACGCCTTTTGCTGTTGCGTTGACTCTCACATTCTCTAAGGGATTGGACCTTCTCGTGCTCATCATCCTCTCCCAGGTCTTTTTTCGCTTTTATATTGAGAATTATTCAGAGGATAAAGCGGGAAGAATGTTTCTTTTTAACCTATTGGGATTGGCACTCGGATCATTCTTGGCATTGCTCAGCTATCTGTACTTTGGCTTGGAGATCAGCTCTCGCATTTCAGAATTAGCTCTGATTACTTTAGCAGCATGTTTTCTCCTTCATAATCTATTTAAAAAGAATGCGACTTACTTTGAAGAGAAGCTCTAGAAGTGAAGGTAAGACAAAGCGCCAAAAGACAGGATGAGTACGAGGTACCAGATCATAAACTCTTTACTCTTGATGGCTTTTTCTGGTGCTTCTACATAGGGGCTTAGGTTGAAGCCTTTTTTAAAGTACCACCCTAAAAATGGGAGAAAGACAATGAGTAGCAGGAGGTATTCAGGATGTGTTTTCCAGGAAAAGTAGGCGCCAGAAATGATTGATAAGGTCGCGTAGATCGCGGCCATTATAAGTAGCGACTTTTCTCGATAGAACTTAAAAGACTTTCGATACTTAGCTGCTAGTGAATCGTTATTGATCTTCTTAAATTCTACATAACGTTTGAGCGTAAGGAAGATCCCTGCAAGTGTCCAATATGAAATTAAGGCACTTGCAGCAGGCCAGGAATATTGTGTGACCATAAAGTATCCTAAACTCATCCGGATCGGGTTGTTAAATGACTCCGAAAGAATATCCATGATGGCCACATCTTTGAGGCGTATTGGTTTTACATTATAAGCGGCTCCCATGAGAGCCAAGAGAAGACTTACAATTAAGTATTGCTTATTTACTTGTGAGCACAGAAAAAAGCCTAAACTTAAAGAGGTGATGTAGAGGGCATAAACCTCATTTGCTTGCAAACTACCATACACTGAAGGACGAAACTTTTTTTCGGGATGAAATTTATCATAATCTCGATCTAGCCACTCATTAATGACATAGTTAGAGCTGGTCACGAGGCATAGCCCCAGACCGCCTAAGAGAAAGTTTAGAATAATTGATATCTGGGGATACTTGTGATCTGCGAAGACGTGGGCGAGTACAATTCCTGGGAGGACTAAGAAGTTTTTCTGCCAGTGATCGATCCTTAAAATTTTCAGGTAGACACTTAGACGTTTATTTAAGTTCATATTTCTCATCAAGAGATCACTTTGAGCGCAAGTGGAGAGCACTTTGATTCTCAGTGGAATATTATAGGCATATGCTTTGAGGATTGCACCTATAAGAGATTAAAATGCAAAAATAACAGAATTTGAGAGTGAATTGTAAGACGGACGGCGCGTCACCAGGAGTGGAAGGCCCTCATGCTGCGTACACTTTAACAAAGAATATGATAGGAGAAAAAGCTTATGATGTAGAAGTTAATTATATCTCTTTGTTTATCCTTATACTTACAATATCAATTTTATATAAGTGATGCTTTCTCATTGCGCCAATCCTGTTGTATGATGGAATGTCATTCCTAAATTAATGAGTCTAATAATAGACATCAGTACTTTGCGATGAGTTTTTTGGAGATCGAGGTTAGGTTATTACCGGTCAGGGGCTTAGGTTTAATAAATTTAATGAAGATAATCACGTCATGCATTATTATTTTTTTTGCTTCAATCAGCCTATCTTATTTCTATGGAAGCTCCTTTGAATCACGTCCCGTAATCTCCGATGAGCTCGCTTACCACTTTCAGGGCCAAACCTTTCTGAAGGGGAGAGTGACAAATCAAACTCCCGCGTCTCCGGAACACTTTGAATCCCAGGGGCTTTTAGTAGAGCCCACCTTTAGTTCAAAATACCCACCTCTACTGGCCTTCGGGTTAGCCATGGGTGAAAAGTTCTTTGGAGATGAGCACTTGGTTGGGCGACTTTGTCTTGCCCTTTCATGTTGCCTAATTTTTCTCACTCTAATGGAGTTTTTCTCTTTTTCATTAAGTTTATCAGTTTCTCTAATCGCCACCTTCAATTCTTTTTATGTCTTTGAGTTTGCCAATTCTTATCGGCCGGCCGCTATCAGCTTGTTCGCAGCATGTTTGGTTTACTATAGTTGTTTGAAATTTTTAAGGGTTTCTCAGTTGAGCTCTCCTCATACTTTTAAGGCTCAATGCTTGTATGGTTTATCTATCGGTTTAGGCTTAGGAATGCTTGTTCTCTCTAGACCATTTATTGGTGCCATAACATTTGTTTTATCTGTTTCATTTCTTTTTTATAAACTATGGACGAGAAACCTGAGGTTTTGGGTTATTCCATTTGTTTCGGTGATCTTGCTTTGTGTCTCTCTACAGTTGTTTGTGAATTATAGGGTGACGAAAAACATCTGGAAGCACCCTCATTCCTTAGTGTCTGAAAAGTACTTTATGAACCCTGGATTTAACTTTTTAAGTAAAGATGAACCTAGAGACTATGGAGGAAATCGTTTTTTAGAGCGTTATTATTATGAATGGGAGAGAGAGATCTTCCAGCGTCAAACGACCATTTCAGGCTATATAAGTGAGTATTTTTCACGGAAAATTCACAAGTATATCATGTTTCATTCTACTTATTATCTAGTCCCTTTCTTCATCATTGGATTCATATTCCTTTTGGTTGATCTTCTTTCAAAGAGGAGAGCGCAAAATGTTTTTATGGCCCTCTCTTTGCTTGGGTACTTTGTGTCGTCTCTCTTTGTCGTCGGTCATTTGTATTATTATACAGTGACATTTTTACCAGTATTACTTTTTCTAATAGCTAAAGGCGTAAACGCCACCCTTAATTTTACTGCGCATGAGAGATGGAGTTTGATTTTGTCCAGGTCTCTGATTATGGTACTGGTTCTACTTTCAATCACTCAGCTTAATATGCATGGCTTTAGCTTTGCGATGAGCCGAACTGATCGAGGGGTCTACTACAAAAGGGAGTTTGAAAGTTCGTTTCAGACAAAATGGCCCAATAAAAAGTTAGTTATATTTAGTCACTTCTCAGAGAGCCATAGTATCTTTGATTCTTGGATTTATAACGATCCTAATATCCTGTCGGCCCCAATACTCTGGGTGACTGATCTCGGTCGAGAGCGAAATCAGAATTTTTTGAAAAATTATCCTGATCGGTTAGGAGTATGTGTTCTTTTTGATAATTCATCACCAGTTATTGACCCGGCAAGCGATTGCTATTGATTCTTCGGCAAAGTTTTAAATCTTTTTAAAAAATAGAGTTTTAGTATTAGGGCCATTATTCTTACGGCGTCTGTGAGTGGATGAATTTTTGAATTACCAAATCTTCTTTTGCGATAGGAAATATCTGTATAAAGAATGTTCTTGTTTTTTTGAATGCAGTTTAATGTAATCTCGGTTTCAAATTCAAATGACTGGGTTTGAAGTTGTTGTAGGTCTAATTGATTTCTTCTCCAAACTCTAAGCCCACTTAGGAGATCCTTTACCTGTGAATCAAATAAACTGCTTACCAAAGCCGCTACTAATTTGTTAAATGTAAAATTTAGGATATTAAATCCGATATGCTTTTTTAGCCGATTTCCAACAATCATCGTTATGTCCTCATTTCGCTCAATGAGATTAAAAAGTATTTTTAAGTCTCCTGGAGCATAAGTCAGATCTCCGTCAATTGTTGCGATCAGACTGATTTCATCGCGCAGATAAGCCACGCCTTTTTTAATGGCACGGCCTTTGCCAAGTTGCTTCTCTTTTAACAAGGTTATGTCGGTAAATTTTGAGACGATTTGGTAGGTATTATCACTTGAGTTGTTATCAATAACCACCAGTTGCGCTTGGGGCAACTGGGCCTTAAGCTCTGTTAATAAAATAGCAATGCTTTCATACTCATTGTGACATGGAATTAAAACGGCTAGATTCGAATAAGACATTTTAATACTTTTCCTTTTTAACAGCGCTCACTTTCGGATTGAAACTCTTCAAGCTTGGAGAGCAGTAAAGGATCTCAAAATCTCCTATTTTGAAGTCAGAGTTTATCGAGGTATCGATGAAAGGAAGTTGCTCGACTTGAATCCTTTCCCTGTGTGGGGCCAGGATTCCTCGACCAAGCTTGTTCCAATTTTTTTGCTTTAGAAGTTTTAAAAAACTTCTTTCGAAAATGATTAGGTCGCTACCGCTTTCTTTGCAAAGCGATTTAAGATTATCGTAATTACCTTGTGTATAGGCCTCCCAGAATGTCTCGCTTCTTTGTCTGAGCTGAAAAGATCGATCAGTAAATTTGTAGCTAATATAGGGAATAAGTTTTTGCTTTTCTAGCATAAGAAGATCAGAGAGGCGGGGCGTGGCCATAAACTTTATGTTTTTAAGTGGGATTGAATCTAAGTGAGATAAAAGTCTGGGGTAGTCGAGCTCTCGCACCACAACGTCTTGGTAGCCTAAGTATCTCTGAGTGTTAATGATACTCGGTAGGATGGGATTGTATTGATAGTGAATAGCAGCTAAGAGCAGACTCATTGCAACTATCGTTTTCTTCCATCTTAAAATCCAAAATGATTCTGTGGCCAGGTAAATGAGAGCGAGCATGAGAGGCGCTTCAACGAAACGATTGGGAAAGTAGAGCTTAAATAAGAGCAGGAAAGAGACAAGGTAAAATGCAAATGAGCCTAGGATAAGAGGGACTACTTTTCGTATGTGCGCGATGAGGTACTTACTGCTTGAGAGTAGGCCAATTGCAATTAGTACGAGGTAGAGATACCTCATCGTTCCATTGGGGCTTAGCGTGGCAAGAGTGCTTCCAAGCTTAGAGTTGTCTGATAGTGCGCTTAAAATTAACCCCTTGATTGTTGCGCTTTCGGCGAGGTCTAATCCCGCGGGTCCAAAGTAATAGGGATCTCTTAGGAGTTGATCGAAGGTAACGTAAACTGAGTATAAGCTCTCATTAAGATCACTTCCCTTTAAGTACAACCAAACGAACGAGTTCACGAGCAGGATTGTTGTAAAAGATAATGCTGATAAGACTTGTCGCTTCTTTAGGAGCGATAAAAAATGAAGGCAGGCTATGAGCAGAACTGCAAGAGGATAGACCCAAAATAAAATAAGGCAGAAAAGCGTAAGTGCTTTTTTATGGCCCTGCTCATGAAGACCATAGCCGGTTAACAGAATTGAAAAACAGAATGAGCTGCTCGTGCCAGTAAATAGAAGTTTTCCTCCTGTTAAGAGAAAAAGCATGCAGAAGATAAAGGCTTTGTAGGGGTTATCTTTAAATATGAGATGTGGGCCAGTCACAAAGAGGAGGACGTTAGTAAATACGTAGAATAGGTACGCTAGCTCAAAAGTGCCAGTGGCCAAGATCGCAAGATTGAGTAGCGGATTTTTAAATGAATTTGAAACAACTAAAATGGCTTCATTTGGAAATCCCTGCCCCAGGGATTCTCTCATCCATGGAATATTATAGATAAATTCTGAGGGTAAACCCTGAAGCAATATAAAGAAAGCAAAGAGCAGTGAGAGAAAAAGCGAGAGTGACTGAAGTGTTAACTTCCAAGTTTGATTGGAGAAGTTTGGAGAGAAACAGGGCACCTTAGAAGATGCCCTGTCATTTTTAGATTTACGCAAGTAGTGGGGCAATAACAAGTGCCACAATACTCATAAGCTTAACAAGGATGTTCATGGCAGGACCTGAAGTATCCTTGAACGGGTCACCAACGGTGTCACCAGTAACAGCAGCTTTGTGGGCTTCTGTTCCTTTTTTCTCACCTGGTACGTGACCTTGCTCGATTGCTTTCTTGGCGTTATCCCAAGCGCCACCGGCATTGGCCATGAAAAGAGCAAGAAGAACACCTGTGACCGTAGCACCAGCAAGAGTTCCACCAAGGGCTTCTTTACCAAGTACAAAGCCAACGATGATTGGAGAGAGAATCGCAACGATTCCTGGAAGAACCATCTCTTTAAGAGAAGCAGTTGTGGCGATCTCAACACATCTTTCAGTGTCAGGCTTGCCTGTACCTTCCATGATTCCTGGGATTTCTCTGAATTGACGACGAACTTCTTCAACCATTTTTTGAGCCGCTGAACCAACAGCACTCATAGTGTTAGCACCAACAAAGAATGGAAGCACACCACCGATGAAAAGACCGATGACGACTTTTGGGTCCATGATGTTGATGCTCTCAAGACCAACGGCCGTTGAGTAAGCAGAGAACATGGCAAGAGCTGTAAGGGCAGCTGAACCGATGGCAAAGCCTTTACCGATAGCAGCTGTTGTGTTTCCAAGTGAATCGAGACCGTCAGTGATTTTGCGAACTTCAGGACCTAGCTCACTCATCTCAGCGATACCACCAGCGTTGTCTGAAATTGGGCCGTAAGCATCAACTGTCATAGTTACACCAGTTGTGGCAAGCATACCAACAGCAGCGATACCGATACCGTAGAGACCAGCAAATTCGTTAGCAAGGTAGATACCTACAGAGATCAGAAGGATTGGTGGAATACATGAGTACATACCAACCGCAAGACCAGCGATGATGTTTGTGGCCGGACCAGTTTTACCGGCTTCAGCAACTTTTTTCACTGGGCTAAATTCACCAGCAGTAAAGTATTCAGTGGCAAGACCAATGAAGAGACCTACGAGTGAACCAAGAACCATGGCGTAGAATGGACCCATGGCATAGGGAAATACTGTGAAGTTCATCGCTTTAACAGCGAAGTATGAACCACCAAAGAGACCAGCAAGACCAACGATCGGAGCGATACGAAGGGCCCAAGCTGGATCGGCTTTTTTGAGTGCATTCATTGAAAGAATACCAAGAACTGAAGCGATCAGACCGATTGAGATGATGATCACTGGAAGCATCACGGCGCCTGAAGCAGCGGCGTAAGTAGAACCAATGAACATGGTGGCGATAACTGAACCAACATATGATTCGAAGATGTCAGCGCCCATACCAGCAGTATCACCTACGTTGTCACCAACGTTGTCAGCGATAGTCGCAGGGTTGCGTGGATCGTCTTCTGGAATACCAGCTTCAACTTTACCAACAAGGTCGGCACCAACGTCAGCAGCTTTTGTATAGATACCACCGCCTACGCGAGCAAAAAGAGCGATTGAAGAGGCACCCATGGCAAAACCATTAAGAGCTTCAATCGTTGGCATGTCTGAAAGATACTTATAAAGGAGAGCAATTCCAAGCAGGCCAACAGAAGCTACGGCCATACCCATAACTGAGCCACCAAAGAAGGCAACTGAGAGCGCTTTGCCCTGACCTGAGCTAGCAGCAGCCTCAGCAGTTCTGACGTTGGCCTTTGTCGCCGCTTTCATTCCGATCCAACCACAGAACATAGAAGCAAGTGCGCCTACGAGGTAGCAGATGGCCGTGTCTTTACCGAGTTTAAAACCGAGAAGACCAGTTACGATTGCGAGGAAGCCCACAAGAATTGTGTACTCTTTGCGAAGAAAGGTCATTGAACCTGACTCGATGAGTCCGGCGATACCTGTCATTTTCGCGTTACCAGCTGGTTGCTTTACTACCCATGCGTACGTAGCAATCGCAAACAGAAAACCGGCGAGGCCAATAAACGGGCTCATCGCCAAAAAGCTTGCATTTGATTCCATCTTGAATCTTCTCCTTTTTTGATCACGTAACTGCTTAACGTTGATACGAGATACTAGTTAGAACCTATAAATTTAATCAATTATTGTTAGCACACACAAACTCGAGCGTAAATTAATTAGCTCCTGGCAGGTTGCGTCGCAGGAGGCATTTTTTTTGTTGCGACGAGTTGCGCTGAGACCTCTTCTTGCGCGCTACGCTGTAGGCATGGGTGGAAATTTACCTTATTTTAATAAGATGATTTGTCAGTGTGGTTTATGAGGTGGATTTGAGAAGCGTGTCTCGAGTGGAAAAGTACTTACCAAGGATTACGCTTGTTTTCTTATTGGTGGTCTTTCTCTTTAAGATCGAATTTTGGCCCATCAGTCACTATCCCGTCTTCGTCACTGAATCTAGCAACCAAGAATTTAGCACCTACCGACTGGCCCTCGAGTATAAAGATGGGCGCACGATTTTTCCACTCACAGGCGATTATGGTCGCAAGGTGAACTCGATAGTCACCCTCGAAGTTAATGAGATTAAAAAAGTTCGAGAAGGGGGCATCATCAATTTATATGAGGCGATCGCTCTACTTAAGATGCAGTACATTTGGCGGCCAATGGAGCTCTACCAGCTCACTCAGAATGTGCGCTCAGCTGCTCTAGTTGAGGAAGTGCGCATTCTTAAGGAAAAACGCTATGAGCTTAAAGAGACGCGCAAGCTCTTTGAGGTGAGTGAAGGAGAATTCTATGATCGAATTCTTTAAGAATCTCGAACGTCGCTTTCTCCTGGCCGCAGATGTTTATGAAATTGATCTCGTCTGCTTTCGCACACTGTGGTGTCTTTTAGCCGCCTTTGAGCTCTACCAGGATATTCCGGTTGCCAAGCTCTGGCATGATCACTCACCTTATTATATCCCCGTCTCTTTTTTGGGCTTACTTGGTTTGCACGCTAAGCCTGATTATGCTCTTTACTTGGGTGGCCAGCTACTTTGTATCGCCTCGTTGTTGGGGCTGAGTACTGGAAGGTGGCGCACATTTTTTGGACTCGTCTCGCTGGTGAGCTTTCTTTGGGTGAGCATGGTCAAGTATTCGCTCGATGCCATCCCGAGCTCGAGCTATATTTGGCACACTCGAAATATTGTCGTCTTTATTTTGATTGGCCTGCTCGTGGTCGAAAGCGAGCCCCTAGGTAAGGCCCTCAGAAAGAAGTGGCAGCTCTCGCGCAGCCGCGCGCTCTTTTCCTATGTGACTCTACTCATTTGCTTTTCCTATCTCTCCTCAATTCTCACGCGACTCACACAGATACCTTTCAATTGGCTCAGCGGTGAGGCCATCGCCGGCTTTTTGGCCAGCGTTGGTGTGGCACGGGGGGACCCGGCTCTGCTCGATTTGAGTTTAAATGGGCCCATTGTCCTTGTAATGACTTTCATGAGCACTGTCGTTGAGCTTTTTTGTTGGCTGATGCTTGGCAGGGGGTGGCCCAAGTATTTGATGGTGGCGCTCGCTCTAAGCTTTCACCTGGGAAATCTAATTTTGGGTTTTGCTAACTTTTTGCCTTGGTTTAGTTTTAGCTATTTGATTTTTATTCCCTATGGGAAAATCATTAAGCTCTTACTAGGCAAGCAAAGGGTTGTGTATGAGTGAGCAATACGGCCAAAAAAGAAGAAGAGAGATCACTCAGCGCTTGCTGGAGTTAGGGCTCATTGAAAAAGGAACAACTGCACCGGCGCTTCGCTTTCTTCAGTTTGAAGTGATCAATACCTGCAATTATCGTTGCCCCCTTTGTAAAACAATTGAGCAGGATCACGTCGTTCGCACCAAGATTTCACTTGAGCAGGTTAAAAAGCTCATTGATCCAATTATCGATGAACTTGAAGAAATCTCTCTTTATGGACAGCGAGGGGAGCCCTTTCTCAATCGCGAGTTAGAAGCGATTATTTCCTATCTCAAATCGCGCCCAGTTTATATTGCGCTCTCCACTAACGGCTCTATCTTAAATGAAGAGCGCGCCCGCAAAATTGTGGAAAGCCAGCTTGATAAAATTATTTATGCTATCGACGGTATCACTCAAGAGAGCTATGCCAAGTACCGCGTGGGCGGAAATTTGGAGCGAGTGTTGACC
The DNA here is from genome assembly GCA_048264885.1 of Bacteriovoracaceae bacterium. GTDB lineage: Bacteria > Bdellovibrionota > Bacteriovoracia > Bacteriovoracales > Bacteriovoracaceae > JBLWXV01. Next base: position 871,414 of record JBLXCO010000001.1, on the reverse strand, counting down.
AACATGAGACTTCTGGCCGACACTAAAAAGGCGCTGGGAAGTAAGTTGCCAAAGATCGTGACTCAAATGCTTTTGATGGCGCAAAATGAAGCCGAAGTTCCGGTGCTTCAAGACTTTGCTAAAAAGCATGGTGCTGATCGCGTGCGATTGAAGTATTCTCGCGGAATTAGTTTAAATGAGGAATTCGCCCCCAAGCAGGATAAGTCTTTCTATCAAAATGAGCTCAAGAAGCAAGAGAGTGTTAAAGAATCTGACGATCTCGCGCTCAAGTGCCCCTTTGGGCTAGAGTCTCTTTATGTAGACCCCAATGGTGATTGCTATACTTGCTGCTATGGTGAAGGGAATTCAGAGATGATGGTGGGCAATGCCCTCGTGCAGCCCGTTAATGAAATTTGGAATGAATCTAATATGCTCTGGAAGATTCGCGAGAGCTTTTGTGAGCAAAATAATTTTCTCTCTTTTTGTGAAGTAACCTGCACAAATCGTTTGTGCCGCAATAAGAATACTCTCTAGGCGACTTGATGAGACTATCGGTAATTAAAATGGCCTTGGCCACATTCTGCAGTAGGATTCTAGGACTTGTTCGCGAACAGGCCATGGCCGCTGTCTTTGGCGCGAGCGGGCTCACGGATGCCTTCACCGTTGCCTATCGCATTCCCAACCTTTTGCGCGATCTCTTTGCTGAAGGGGCTTTTTCTTCGGCCTTCGTTCCCATTTTTACAGAAGCTCGAAAGCGCGATGAGGAGAGTGCGCGAAAACTTTTTTGGTCGATGGCGATCGTTTTGTTGGTACTGACTGGGATTATCTCTGTCTTTATGATCATCAAGGCGGAGTGGCTCGTCCTAGTGGCAACAGATAAACTCTTTGCCCAGGATACTGAGCGACTCAATCTTGCCATTTCTCTACTAAAGGTGATGGCCCCCTTTCTCACCTTAATTTCGCTAGCCGCGATTACGATGGGGGCGCTCAATGCCCTGAGAGTTTTCTTTATGCCGAGTTTTGCTCCGGTGTTTTTTAACGTCGCGATGATTCTCTCAATTATCTTTGTCCCACCTTATGCCAAGGAGTGGGGTTTTCACCCTATGATGGCCCTTGGTTGGGGCGTTATCGTCGGGGGGCTTTTGCAGTGGCTAATCCAAGTTCCTCTTCTTATAAAGAAGGGCTATACGCCAACCACTGGTCTGTCGCTGTGGAATGGGGATGTTTCGCGCATTCTGGGGCGCCTTGGAATTGGGACCGTCGGAATTGCGGCCACTCAAATCAATGTTCTGATCACCACGATTCTCGCCACTGGCACCATGGTGGGGGCGGTCTCTTGGCTCACTTATGCTTTTAGACTTTTTCAATTTCCAGTGGGGATCTTAGGTGTATCGGTTGCGGGATCGAACTTGGTTCACTTTAGTGACGATTGGAAAAGCGGATTAAAAGATAAGGCCATTAGCACCCTCAAGATGAGCTATATGCTCTCTCTTGTTCTGATCATTCCGGCACTTGCCATGATGTTGGCGCTCGGGGATGAAACTGTGGTGCTCGTCTTTGAGCGCGGGGCCTTTAGCGCTAGTGATAGCGCCCGAACGACTGTCGCCCTCATGGCCTATCTCGTTGGCCTTCCTTTTTATGGGCTCTACAAGATTTTTGCCCCGGTCTTTTTTACGCTCGATCGTCCCAAGGTGCCGGTTTTGATTTCTATTACCTCGATCGCCTTTAATATCGCTTTTTGTTTACTGCTCACTCCAAAATTTGGCTATCCCGTGCTCGCCCTGGGCACTAGTCTCTCCATGGCCTTTAATGTCGTCGTCCAGAGTTTTATGTTGCACCGAATGCTTGGGATTGGGATTCGCTTCTTTATTTCTCTGCGCGTTGTGAAGATATTTTTGGCCGGCGCCGCCTGTTTTGCCCTGACCGAATATGTGTCGCGCTTTGTTGTTTTCCCTCAACTTAGCTTAATGATGAAGATCACTTCATTCGTATTTTCATGTAGTTGTGGGGGGGCTCTTTACCTCTTGCTGCTATGGGTCTTCGGAGAGAGAGTGCTTTTTTCTAAGCTAATTTCACGATCTAAGTCCTAAAAATCTCGATAAAAGTTTCTTGTGAGAGTTGATTTCTTTCGTTATTCTGTGGGTGTCTATTGAATTAAAGGTCGGTTCTTGATGAAAACAGATTTCGAGACGCTTAAAGCGTTAGCAAGCTATACAATTAATTTGCTCAAAGAGCATAACATCATCGACTTCGAAATTGAAAACCGCGAGGCTTTGATTGATGCCATGGCCACCGAATTTGGTGTTTCTTTTGCCACAGACGAAGATATTCGCGATCAAGCGATCGAAGATGTTGAAGAAAAAATGGGTTACGACAATGTTCCAGACGATATTACAGAGTCTGAAATGTTCAACCACGCCCGCAAAGAAATCATTAAATCTTTTAATGGTGAGAATATTGGTGGACTCTATATGGTTGAGTCTCTCAATGAGTCGGCAAAGAGAATGACTCGCTTTCTTCTTACCTGTGATTTGATTGAAGATGTGTTTGGGACTGATGAGGAAATCGTCACTTTCCTTATCGCTCGCATCCGTCACTTCTCTCCCAAAAAGAATTAAACTCTTCTAAATGTTTTGGCGGCCCCTTCGAAATAGGGGCCTTCAACCATTCCGTTTAAAACGGAACTCAAACTTTCAAAATAATAAAGATTCATTCCATCAAGGCTCAGCACTAGATAAGCATCGTAGTACATGCGCTCGATTCCGCGTGCGGTGGCAGTGCTTTCAATGTGGAGCACGCGATGGCCTTCGTGCTCAGACTCTGCTGGTGTGAAAGCGTGAATCTCGTCGAGCTCTAACTCCTTGGCCTGGATTAACTTAACGAAAAATTCTTGAAGATTAAATTCACCACTTGGAACTTGAAGTTTTTCAAAACTTCCGCGCCAATCATAGCGAGTGTCCGTGCGTTCAAAGACCAGCTTATCTTCGGAGTGAGTGGTGGCGCTCCACCATGGGGGAGTGAGTAGCTCAATTTCTCCCAGCCGATGGAAGACACCATTTTTTAACACCAGATCACTCTCTGATTTGATAATTTTCATGGTGTAGACTAGACCTGCTAAAAAGCAGATGAGCACTACCCAATCGAGACCAAATTCTATGTTCATAGGCGCTTTATAGCGGTTTCTCGTGGGCCAGTAAATCTGAGTGATGTCATCAACAACAATTCATGTTGTCGTAATTTCAGTGCTTTAGAGTAGGTTAATTCTTCCTGCTTAAGTTTTAGTCAGTCATTTCCGATAATTATCATAAGAAGCGGCTTTTAGGCCTGGTGGTTAGTAGCACGACACGTGCAATTATTTGGAGATGCTCATGAAGGTGACACCAAAATTTGGGAGAATGAATGGTACGAAGTACCTCGCTCTATTCGCTCTCTTTGTCACAATGGTACCCGTTCAGCCCTCACTCGCGCGTGGCAAGTTTGACGACTGTTCAGCGATTGATGAGAGCTACCACGAAGAGTATCAATTCTGTATTCGCGCAGAGATTGCAACTGATCTCGACGTCGACTGCGTGGAGTGTCTCTTTGCTCAACCAGAAGCAACTCCCAATCCTTGGGTAGAAGCTCTTGGTCACATTGCCATGCCACTCGCTCTAGTTGGTTCAACTTGGATTTCTGGTCACTACCAACACAAATCAAATAAAGAGTGGGCCAATGCTTATCGCTCGGGTCACGAGCAATGTACGAATCGATTTAATTCATATCTCAACTACTCAGTAGAAAGAGGGGCGGCACCTATCCTTGCGGCAGATGCGGCCGAGCTCAACTCTACTTGTAATGGAATGGGCTTGGGAATGTTCGCCGGTTATGGCGGTCTTTATGGATCGGGCTTTGGTGGCGCTGGAAACCCATTTCTTTCTGCAGGATATTCTTCAGGCTTTCTCGGCGGCATGATGGGTCCCTACTACGGTGGTGGCGGTCTTTATGGCGGCGGCGGAATCTATGGTCCTGGAATGGGCGGCGGCGGCTTCGGCGTCAATATTGGTGGTACTGGCGGTAACTTGCTTGGTGGTCTTCTGGGAGGTCTCCTTGGTGGCGGCGGTATTAATATTGGTGGTGGAATCGGCATCGGCGGCGGCATGGGCGGCTACCCTGGAATGGGTGGAGGCATGTACGGCGGTATGGGATATCCCTATCCAGGTGGCTATGGCATCGGTGGGGGAATTGGTATTCCAGGAATCGGCGGTGGCTTCTACGGCCCAGGTCTTGGTGGACTTGGCGGTTTAGGAATCGGCGGCGGTATTAATATTGGTGGCGGCATTGGTGGCGGATTCCCAGGTATGGGCGTCGGCATGGGCGGTTACCCAGGTCTAGGCATCGGCGGTGGCATTAACATCGGTGGTGGCATGGGCGGAGGATACCCCGGCATTGGTATCGGTGGCGGCATGGGCGGTTACCCAGGTCTTGGCATCGGCGGTGGCATTAACATCGGTGGTGGCATGGGCGGTGGATACCCCGGCATTGGAATCGGTGGTGGCATCGGTGGAGGAATTGGTGGTTATCCAGGTATTGGTATCGGCGGTGGCATTGGCACTGGCTATCCTGGTGTAGGCATCGGTGGAATGATTAATTGTTTTCAAGCTCCTTGCCCTGGTGGCGGTGGTTATTATGGAGCTGGTGGATACTATCCAGGAATGGGTGGCAACGGTTTCTACGGTCCAGGCACTGGTGCTGGTGGCCTAGGTATCGGAGTAGGTCCAGGTCATGGTGGCTCTTATTGGGGCAACACTGGTGGCTGGAACGGACAGGGTTCTTGGCAGCAAAATCAATATGGAGCTTATCAGCAGCAAATGGCCCAGCAGCAAGCGGTCGTTGGTCAGAATCAAGCGGGCTATGCTCGTCTTCAAGGCAACCTACAAGGTAATGCCATGGCCAACCAAGGACTTCAGCAGCAACTCCAGACTGCAGCTCAAAACGTCTACATCAATCAAGGTTCGATGTATGGCGCGAGTGCTTATGGGGCGGGAAATCTTGGGCTTAACTTCAGTGTTGGTGGGGCCGGATACATTTACTAAGATGAGAAATAGGATTTGAGATAAAAAGAAGGCCCGCATTTCGCGGGCCTTTTTATTTAAGTTTTGTTGTGAACTAAGGTTTTGATGTCATGTCTAAAGATGACTTCGATCTTATCTCCATCCATGACTCTATCAATCACGCCTGGACCAAATTTGGGGTGATCGATGATGTCGCCTTTGTCATAGAGAGTGCGAATCGAATAGTCCTGGGACTTAGCGGCGGTTGAGTTAATCGCCTCTTGCCACAGATCACTAATGCTAGCAGTGGACTTCGCCTTCTTAGTAGAAACTTTCTTTTGTGACTTTGTCTTTTTGGCCGAAACCATAGACGGGTCTTTGTACGCGTGAGTGCCTTTACATGTCTTACACTCAACTTTTCCGATGTTGCCATCAGCTTTCATGTTGCAAATGATATGGGCCAGAGTAGCCTTACATTTGCTACAATAGGACAGGACTTCCTTGCCTACGTCAGATCTCATATAACACCTAGTTTTTGGGGGTTAAAGGGTGGGGTCAGAGTAATTAATATAATTATACTCCTAGCGGTGAAGCGGCTCAAGACGGGATGCATAGGCAAAAAATGGAGTGATTGATTTAGATGATGAACGGTCCACGAATAGCGAAACTTTTAGATAAGGCAAAGACTCTTCCGAGAAAGAGTGGCTGCTATCTTATGAAGAGTAAGAACGCAGATGTCTTGTATGTGGGCAAGGCCAAGGACCTCAAAGCCAGGGTAAGCTCTTATTTTCAGGCTGGTGCCAAGTCTCCTAAAACAGAAATACTTGTGTCAAAGATTGAGGATTTCGACTTTCAGATGACCGCCAATGAAAGTGAAGCCTTGGTACTTGAGAATAACCTCATTAAAAAGTTTTCTCCGAAATACAACATTATGATGAGAGATGATAAGTCTTATCCCTATGTTGTAGTGGATCACTCGGAGGAGTTTCCGCGGCCGCTCTACAAGCGTCGAGTTCAAAGGGCGGGCAATCTTGAAGTCTTTGGCCCCTTTGTTCACGGCAGTAATATTAGTGAGATCCTGCGTATATTAATTAAGTCCTTTCGCTTGCGCGATTGCACTTTGCGAGATTTTCTCTCACGCAAAGAGCCTTGTCTGCTCTACCAAATGAATCAATGTACTGCTCCCTGTGTTGGCTATATTGATAAAGAAAATTATCTCAAGGATTTAGAGCTCGCGCTTGGCATCTTGAGAGGAGAACCCAAGAAGTCATTGGAAGAACTCGAACGGCGCATGCATGAATGTGCCGAGAATGAAGAGTTTGAGCGGGCAGCACTTTACCGCGATACTCTGGAGAAGCTTCATGAGTTTGTGGACTTTGCTAAACAAAAAAATGCTGAAGTAGATTTTCCAGAGCAGAATGTGGATGTCATTGCTTATCACCAAGGAGAGATCGAAGTCGATCTCGCCATCTATGTGGTGCGCGGGGGAATACTGCTTGGACATAAGAACTTTCACTTTCCAGTTGTCGATATGAACGATGATCTGGATCAAGAAGTTATGAGTTATCTCATGCAGTACTATGTGGGTGGGCACGACTCACTTCCTAAGCATGTGATTATGAATATTGATGACTCCCAAGCGCTGAAGACTTTCTCGCAAGGGCTCTCCAGTGCGACGGGAGCGACAATTAAAGTGCGAACGCCAGGTCGAAAGTTTGCGGGTCTCTTTGAGCTCACCCAAAACCAAGCTTATGAACATCAAAGGGTGCGCATTACCAATGAAGATTCCGTTTATATTGCCTTGGCCAAACTCAAAGAGCTGCTCGGTCTACGTGAGCGCCCTGTTCGCCTTGAGTGCTATGACGTTGCTATCTGGCAAGGAAGTTCGCCGACAGCTTCGCAGGTTGTTTTTCTCGATGGCAAGCCTTCAAAAAAGGACTATCGCCATTATCACTTAGAAGAGCGCCCCGAAGGCAATAACGACTTTGCGATGATGAAGGAGCTCTTGCGGCGCCGGCTTGATAATGGAAATCTCCCCGATGTACTCATTGTGGATGGTGGTAAGGCGCAGGTTTCAATGTTTCTTGAAGTATTAAAGGAACTTGAGATGCAGATTCCTGTTGCCGGTATTGCAAAGTCTAAAGTTCAAAAGGGTGCCAAGACTTTTAAAGAAATTGAAGTTGAGCGCTCAGAGGAGCGACTCATCATCCCGGGGCGTGCCAACCCATTCATTCTCTCTAAGCATAAAGCTCTTTATAAACTGGTGACCTCAATGCGCGATGAGGCCCATCGCTTTTCGCGCAGACTTCATCACCACGCTGAGAAGAAGCGCCAGATTAAGTCGTGGGTGAGTGAGGTGAAGGGCTTAAATGAAGAGGTGAGGGCCGAGATTTTACGTTTGAATACTTGGAGTCTGGATGAGTTGTCGGAATTTAATGTGGATGAGCTCTCGCGCGCCTTTGGGGTAACCACTCGTCAAGCGCGCGCGCTCTGGGAATATTTTAAATCAAGGGATCCTAGTTGAGGGCGTGATAGACCTTGCGCGGTTTTTCTCCGCACTCCAGGCATTGTGAGACTTCCTGGACAAAGAAATTTCTAAAGTCACCGTTATGGCTGTGAACCATTTCAGCTCCACAGATTTCGCATTCATTCATGGTCTTTTTTACTTGCTTGATATCACCGTAGTAGCACTCGTATTGCTCGATGCGAAACTCATTTTTCAAGATCATGCTATTTCCTTTTCTTGCAGGTCTAGAGCAGTTTGAGCTGCCCTGTAGATACCCTATCGTCAGGCGCGCGAGTCTGGCCTAAGTTTCGTAAATGTGAGATTAAGAAAAGGTAATTACTGCCAGCGGATAAATTCTTCCTCGTGGGCAATTTATTTAGGAAGTCATGGTTAAGAGCGCCCTTGAAGACAAGTTTAGAGAGCTTCGCACCCAGGCCAGAGTGCCGGCGCGCACCTATGCGCAGGCGCTCTTTGGCGGCGTTCAGCCCTTTTTGGGTGAAGCCAGTGAAGTCGAATCTCCTAGCGTTGTTGTGAATGCTCCTGAGCCCCTTTCTAAGAGCGAACCTAGTAAGCCAAAGGTTGAATCAGCTCCGACTCCTAAGAAAGCTCCTGGGCCCGCGCAGCCCGTTTCAGAGGGAGAGTTTGAAAAAACGCTGCGCTCTCTTGAAGGCTTTGCCACTAAGAATAGCGATGAGCGCGGACAGGTAAAATTTGCCGGGGGCAAACTCTCGGTTAAGTCGGAAATCACTCAATTTGAAATTAATTCCGAGCTCGCGACGACTTCAGTTTTGAGCGGTGAGGGTCTGGGGCGCACTGATATTAAATGCGCTTTTATCGGACATCGCTTGGGATCGGAGTGGGGTGAATACGACATCAATGAAGAGTCAGAGCAAATGCTTGCACGCATGATCGCGGCAATGAAGCTGGACCCACAAGATTACGTCATGGCGCCTTTTAAGCGCCAAGTGGATCACCCTTTAGAAGACGAGCACTGGCAGAGCTTGCTGGGAGAGCTCTTTGAGCATCGCCCGCGGGTTGTCTTTTTAATGGGTGCCAATGTGACGGCGACTTTTATGGGAAAAAAAGAGCGCATCTCCAAGTTGCACGGCCAAGTGGTTCGCCGCGACTTCAAATTGGGTAGTGAGGTTAGAAGTCTCAGTCTGATGCCCATCTTTCATCCAGAATACCTACTAATAAACTCAGGTATGAAACGTGCCGCTTGGGAAGACTTCCAGCGCGCCATGGAGCTGATGGAGAAGTAAGCCGCTGGTTGCTTTCATCAGGTAATCCCTCTAAACTTATAGAATCTTAGGCTTTTTCGAGGATGAGAAAGCTTCGTGGGGGCGCAGGACGTGCTTAAATCTCAATTTTTTCTGCTCGGTCTTCTCTCATTACTACTGTCATTTTCAGTCTTCTCAGAAACCCATATTGATACCTTGAGAACGCGCTTTTCAGGCGTTCAAAAACCGACGATTCGTGTGCGTATTAGTAAGTCTCTTGATGAAGTTCTCATTTCGGGCACTGACCTTAAGCGACACCTCCATCCAACTAATGAGGAGAAGTCTTTTGCGGGCAGAAAGAGTATTAAATTTAACTGCCAATCATTTACTAAGAATAATAAGAGAAGCCTCTTACTTTCAAAGCCTCTGATGCTGGCGAGTCTTATTTCTCCCACGGGACTGCTAAGCGTGGCCGGTGAGAAATACAATGGCAAACTTCACATTCTCACTTCACCTGATGGCACCGCTTGCGACGTCGTGAATGAAACGGGAATTGAAGAGTATTTAAGTTCTTTGCTTCCAAAGGAAATGAATGCCAGTTGGCCAATTGAAGCTCTAAAAGCTCAAGCAGTGGCGGCGCGAACCTATGCTCTTTATAAAATCCAAACTCAGCAGGTCTCTAAGACAAATGGTTTTAATAGTTTTTATGATCTCGAGTCTTCGGAAAAGCATCAGGTGAGTGGGAGCTTCTTTGATACAACTGCCAAGACTGATCGCGCAGCCTCTGAAACTAAAGGCGAGGTCCTCTTAGGGCCTTCAGGGCATATGGTTCCCACATTTTTTCACGCTAAATGCGGCGGTCAAACGCTAAGACCTGAGCAGGTCTGGCAAAACAGAGTGAGTGGTTATGAGAGCGTGAAGTGCCGCTTTTGTAACGGTAAGGGAACTGCGGCTTGGAATAACTCTGTCGATTTGGCGCGCATGAAGAAGTTTCTTACTTGGGCCAGAGATTCGGCCCATCTCAGAATCAGTGATCAAAATCTTGCCCGCCCCATGAAGCTCGTTAAGGATCACGGCTTTTATCGCTCAGTTCGCCTCTACCTGGGAGATCATCCCGTGGTGGTGCCGAAGTCACTCCTTCGGCGCTACTTTGGACGTGTCATCGTTCCCAGTGGAAACTTTGAACTTGCCATGCAGAAAAATAATTTCTTCTTTAAAGGTGAGGGTCTAGGCCATGCAGTAGGGATGTGTCAGATCGGGGCCCTCTATATGGCGAAGGCCGGCTATAGCTATAAAGAGATTTTGGCCCACTACTTTCCGGGGCTCTCTCTCAATCGACTCTATTAATTACATCTTGGAGCGTAGAAGGTCGTGACGACTTGTGCTTGAGGCACGTTTGTCTGATAGCCATTCACGTTCATTGTCACGGGACCAGAGACCATCGTCGTATTCTGGGCCGAAGTCACTAAGCTCACACCACAAACAGTAGAGTCATTAAGTGTGATCCCTTGAGGGGCAGCGAAATTACTAAGTGGTCTTTCGTTGGCAATAAAAGGAACGTTGTAGCCGCCATACTGTGGACACATGGAGAGTCTCACGGTGTAGCCAACGACACTATTGCCATTAGTGAGTTTGGAGACGAACATCAAGTCATTAAAAGCACTAATTCCGACATAGAGCTTAGAGACAGTGCCGCCCACTGAACCAGGCTGCCAAGTTCCGGCAATGGTTGAGGTGTTGTAAGCGCCACCTTGAAGACTGAAGATCACATCTTGAGTGAGTCTCGCTCCATACTGGCAGTTCACACTGCTTTTAATATTGTTAATCGTATTGACCTGATCGCTATTGTACCCGGTTGAGTCTTGGTACTGCGTGCCAGTTAGAGTACCGCTATTGTTGAGTCCGATAGAGCTTGAGTTATTAGAAGAGCTGGTCTTGTTCTTCTTATCGCCTCCACACGAGGTCACACCCAAGATTAAAATCAGGGCCAGCGCCGTATGGTAAACTTTCGAGTTTCCACCTTTCATTTTTCAAGCTCCTTAAATTCACTTTGGGTCAGCTCTCACTCTGACACCGGGTTCTTTAGTTTTATCGGACTAAATTCCCGAGAACTTGACTGGAAAAGAAACTAAATTGAAAAGTTCTATAAAACTGATAGGTTAGGTCGGTCATTGAGGTACCCTTTTTGCCGGCTGATAAGAAAGGATGAGCAGCAAGAGCTGATCGATTACAATAGTTTAAAGAGCTACTAACCCCAGGTTAAGATCATTATGGCAAGCGCAAAGGCTACCCTCTCGGGCTTCTTTAAAGATGAAGAGGCCAAGTTTCGTATATTGACGGCCGTGAAGTTTACGCTGATTCCCTTTGGCTCATTTGTCCTGCTGGGATGTTTGATTTGGGGGATTCTCACTCTCAATCTGCTCTTTATTGAAGCTTATGGTAAGAACGGGACTTCCCAGTTTAGAGAAGCCTTCTATGACTCTGTCTTGCTCGCCACTAGTGACATTCTTCCTTGGCTTGGAGTCTTCTTTATATGCTTGGTTGTAGGTGGTCTTTATATGGCCAATATGGTGCTGCGCCCGTTTCAGGTGATCGGCCGCTATAGCGAAGCTCAGACCAATCAAATTGAATCGAGCTACAACCCAGAGTTCTTTGAAGATTTGCGACTGCTCAGCCGTTTTAGTGATTTCTTCTTTATTAAGCTACAAAAGCTGCGCTCGGGTGAGCTCTCCTTGCCCATAGAAATACCAGAAATCTTCACTCGCATTCACAAGCCGGTTTTTGAATATAACTTTTTTATTCAGTTTCTGCTCTTTACCTTAATGAGTACTATCTGTGCCACGGCGATGGTTCATATTGTGACAGTTGATATCTATGACGGCATGGTCAATCTTTCAAAAGAGACCCTCAAACATGACAATGCGGTGACATACTTTTTACGCTCTCAGGGCTATATTTGGGATGCAATCGCCTATGCAGTAGTGGCACTTCATACTATTCTTTATATTAGTTTTTTAAATCAGCTCTACCAGAAGGTGGCCACACCGGCTTTTGGCTTCTTTGCCACCATGAGATCTTTTCTTAAGGGCAACACAGGCGCTCGGGTTCATCTCATAGGGTATACTTATGTCAGAACACAAAGCCGTAAGTTTAACAAGTTTCTCGACCTTGCCCAGGCCGAGTTCAACAGAAGTATAAAAAAGTCTTGAAATTTTTACAAAACCCCCGACAATTAGGGGAAACGAAAAAAAGGAAATGTGCCATGTTTAAGTCAACGACACGCAAGTTGTCTCTCTTGTTAGGGATGGGTCTACTTTTTACTGCATGTAATAATGATGCCAACCTAAAAGATCGCATTGCGGAGATTCTAAAAAAGAACCCAGATATTGTTGTGAAATCAATCGAAGAAAATCCCGCGATGTACGTTGAGGCCATTCAAAAAGCCGTAGCAAGCGCACAAGATGAAATGAGAAAAAAGAGAGAGGATGAAGAGCGCAAGAAGTATGAAGAGAGCTTCAATAATCCTCTGCAGGCCAATATCCGCGAGGATGAGGCTATTCGCGGTCCAAAAGACGCTCCTCTTACGCTCATTGAGTACAGTGACTTTGAATGTCCCTTCTGTGCTCGTGGAAATGACACTGTTACTGAGCTGATGGAGAAATATAAAGGCAAGATTCGCTTTATCTATAAGCACCTTCCGCTTAGCTTCCACCCACAAGCGATGATCTCTGCCCAGTATTTTGAAGCCATCCGCATGCAAGATCCTGAGAAGGCTTTCGCCTTCCATGACGAGATCTTCAAAGACCAAGGAAAGTTGAAGCTTGGTGAGAAATTTCTCAAGTCAATTGCTAAGAAAGTTGGCGCGGACATGAAGCAGCTTGAAAAAGATGTCAATAGTGATGAAGTGATGGCGAGAATCGCTGAAGACCAAAAAGAGGCTGAGAAGTTTGGCATTCAGGGAACTCCAGGCTTTCTCATTAACGGCATCCCTGTGAAAGGTGCCTATCCTGCTTCTCACTTCGTTGAAATCATCAACACGCTTAAAGAGAAAGGAAAAGTCAACATCTAATCAAAAAATCTGATTTGTACTTAAGAAAGCCCTCCTTTTGGAGGGCTTTTTTTTTGCCCTCTCTAGTGAAGACGAAAGTATTTGGCAAGTAAAACCCTCGCGCGCCCATGGGATCGCTCTTTCAACGATTGATTTTTAAAAAAACCATTGTCAATCGGAGTTTTGTCATTAAGAATTTTACTTACCTTATCAACTATAAGATTTTTCTTAGGAGAAAAAGATGAACAGAAAAGAACTTATCGAAACTATTCTTAACGACAAAGGCCTTTCACACCTTACAAAAAAAGATGCTGATTACTTCGTATCTACTATGCTTGAAGTTATCAAGAAATCAGTAAAGAAAGGTGACGACGTTTCTTTGATCGGTTTTGGTACTTTCTCTAAAACTCGTCGTGCTGCTCGTACAGGCGTTAACCCTGCTACAGGTGAAAAAATCAAAATCAAAGCTAAGACTCTTCCAAAGTTCCGTCCAGGAAAAGCTTGGAAAGAAATGATGTAATTTTAAAAACTGCAAAGTTTTTATTACATAATGAGAGCACCCAATGGGTGCTCTTTTTATTTGTGCTAGAATAATCTCATCTTCATATGAGGTAACCTATGCACAGAATTCTAACCTTTGGGAGAGATTTCCCTAAATTCACAGGTCTCTTTCTTTTTGTCTTAACGGCCCTCTCTCTATATCGCCTACCAATGCTGGAATACGATTTTACGCTCGATCGACTACTGATGGAAGGTGACCCTAGGGCCGAAGTTTATAACCAGGTAACCCAAACCTTCGGTTCCGACAATATAACGACAATCTACATTCAGGACAAAGAGCTCTTTACTGCGGATAAGTTGAAACGAATTAAAGAAGCTATTCGCGGCATCGAAAAATTGCAAAAAGTAAGTAAGGTTGAGAGTCTTTTTAATTCGACTAGCTTTAGTAATATGGGAGATACGCTATCGACACTGCCACTTTTTGATACTATTCCCAGCGATCAAAGTGAGATTGATCGCTTGGTCACCATCGCTCGCAATAATCCTCTTTTCAATAAAAAGTTAATTGCTGAATCAGGCAATGTAATTGGAGTTCAGGTTCATGCGATTGTGGGAGATCACGATGCTGAGTTTAATAAACATCTTTCGGAATCACTTGAAAAGTATGTGTTGGAGTTACGGCCTTACTTTGAAAATGTTTTCCAGCTAGGGACACCCATTATTTACGACCAGATAGGTCAAGGTATCATTGGCGATCAGAAAGTTCTCCTTCCCTTAAGTCTCTTGGTTATTGCCGCTTCAATGTTTTATTTCTTGAGAATGTTCTCGGGGGCCTTTCTTCCTCTTGCAACCGGGGGGATATCACTTCTGTGGACGATCGCCTTCATGACCTATGCGGGAATTCCAGGTCATTTACTCATCTCTATGATGCCATTAATGCTTTTTATTATTGGTGCCACTGAAGATACGCACGTGATGTCCGAATATATTGAGGGTCTTGAGCATGAGGGAGATCGCTCCCGTGCGATCACTTACTTTGCTAAAAAAATCTCTGTTGCCATCCTAATGACCTCAGTGACAACTATTATTGGATTTGCCACGGTGATGGTTAATAAGATTATCATGCTTAAAGAGTTTGGCTTAGTCCTTGCGGTGGCCCTCTTTTTTAATTTTATTGTCACTATCCTCTTTATTCCTTGGTATCTTTCGCTCTTTGGGGAAAAGAAAAGTCCCTTTGAAGCTAGTGATCAAGGAGCACAGGAAGATCAGGAGAAGTTTTCGGCCAAATTATTTCGAAAGCTTGCTGATGTCATTTACTCTGTGACTCTGCACCGCAAAGTTTTGCTGATTTTGATGATTCTCTTTTACTCGGGTTTTACCCTCTATCACGGGAAAGATGTCAAGGCCGACAACGGGGCCCTTTCAAACTTCAAAGAAAATAGTGAAATTCGTCAAAATGTGGTGACTTTTAATAAGTCCTTTCCAGGAATTACGAATTTCTATATCGCTCTTAAAGCACCTGGACATCGGCCTTTTAGAAAGCATGAGAATCTCCAGAAGGTTTTAGAAATCTTTCAATTCATCGAGCACTCAAAAACTTGGGGAGGGGCCAGAAGTTTTGCTGAGATGATTGCCCTTGTTAACCGCGAACTCAATAAGAGTGCTCCTAGTGAATTTCAAATTCCCGAGAACGATGCCCTCATCTCCCAATACCTGCTCTTTTTTACCCGTCAAGATATGGAGCACTTTGTAAGTGCTGATTACTCACAGGCCAATATCGTGGTCAACCATCAAATTATCAGCTCACACAAGTATATTGAAGAGTTGGAAGTACTCAAGGGCCAGCTCACTGAAATGCTCAAGGGGACGGGGATCACTTTCGAGCTCACCGCTAAGTCTATACTTAATGCCGAAGCTGGTGAAACCATTGTGACCTCTCAAATCGAAAGTATCATTTTAACAGTGATGATGATCTTTCTTTTAATGGCCCTTTTATTTTGGAGTTTTAAAGTCGCACTTTTTTCTATTGTTCCCAACGTTCTTCCCATCCTTGGCTTCTTTGGCTTCATGGGGCTTTTTGAGATTCCATTGAATATTGGAACCAGTGTGATTGCGGTAATATCGATCGGGATTGCTGTAGATGATACCATTCACTTCTTCTTTAGGTTTAATGAATATCTTAAAGAATTTGGCACTAAAGAAGAGGCACTTAAGGCGACATTAAAAGCCGAGACAAGACCGATGGTGACAACCTCACTTTCACTGTCGATTGGGCTTTGTTTGGCATTATTTTCAAGCTTCGTTCCCATTATTGCGATGGGAACTCTTACTGCCTTAGTCATGGGCTTTGCCCTTGTCTCTGACCTTTTTGTGACTCCGCAGGTGCTCATGAGTGGAAACTTCAAGGGCTTTGTGACCGTGCTCGACCTGTGGGCCTGTAAAGTGCCAAGTCAATTTTGGAAGATCACCGATTATATGGGTCAGATGACGATAGATGAGGCCAAACGCCTTCTGCTGGGCGTGAAGGTGATCTCAAATCATCGTCGTGAGCCCAAGCGAATTGTGGCCGCAGAGTTCTTTGTTCTGAGGGGACGGGTTGAGCTCGTGAGAAAGGCCAGTCGCCAAGGGGAAGAGGGAGAGTTACTTGCGGTGCGAGCTTTTGAGGCCGGAGCGATGATTCGTGAGAAAGCTGACGAAAATAGTTTCTATGTTCTCACCACTGGCTCGGAAATCATTCCAATCGATAGGGTTTATTTAAAGCGCTTCAGGCAAATTTTTCCCACCAGAGCGAGCGAGGTGGAAAAAATGTTCCCTGAAATTGCAGCCTCTTAGAAGAACTCGTCGACTTTTTGACACCGCTTTCGCCCATTTCAACTTAAAGGGGTAAGAAATTCCTGCAACTCTTGCCCCAGACCTTCTCACCTTGCTATAATTTTGACGTAGGGCCGCTTTTAATGGCCCGTACTCAACCACGGATGGATGAGAAAATGGCCGAAGAACTCACAGAAGAAGAACTCAAAGAAGCAAAACCAAAGTCTTCAAATCCCTTGTTAACAGTCTTGTTACTCGTGAACTGCGCACTTATGGGAGCGGTTGCTTATTTTCAATGGCAATCCCATCAGAAGTGGGCTTCTCAAAGCTCAGTGAGCGACATTAATAAAGCAATCACGGCGGAGGGGATTGATGATCAAGCCTCTGCGCAAGTATCAAAGAAATTTCTAAAGGACCTCGATCCCTTTACAGTGAACCTCGCTCAAGGAGATGGGCCTCGTCGCTTTGCCAGAGTGAGCATGGTTCTCACTTTTGATGAGCAGGTCAACGACAGTGCCTTCAAGCCGATTGAGCCTAGAGTGCGTGACTCAATTATCAACCTTCTCAATTCAAAGAGACCTGAAGATCTTTTGAAGGAAGAGGGTAAGAATATTTTGAAAGAGGAAATTAAGTCAGCGATCAATTCCTTTCTCGTCGAAGGAAACGTAACTGATATTTACTATGTAAATTTTCAAATCAACTAACTAGGGCACACCGTCAAGGAATGACAGTGTGGCGAGAGTTCCCAGGAGGGGAGGTCTATGGCCCAGGTACTAAGTCAAGATGAAGTCGATGCATTGCTCAACGCTGTTAATGACGGCGATGATGATGTAGGTCTCGGTGGTGGAGGCGGCGATTTCGACGCCGATGAAACCGATGAGAATATACAGACGTATGACCTCACGAACCAAGACAGGGTTATTCGTGGGCGAATGCCTATTCTCGAGATCATCTATGAGCGCTTCATCCGTTCATTTAGGGTTTCTCTATCAAACTCTTTGAGAAAGATTTCAACTATCTCAATGATTTCGACAGACCTCCTGAAGTTTGGTGAATTCGTAAACACACTGCCGATTCCATCGTGCATGTGTATTATGCGCTTTAATGAGCTTCGCGGTCCGGCGCTACTCGTGTTTGAGTCTAAGCTTGCCTACGCCATTATCGATTCCTACTTTGGTGGAACAGATCGGCCCTTTACTAAAATTGAAGGTAAAGAATTTACCATGATCGAGCTTTCGTTTATGAAGAAGGTCATGGACATGGCCATCAACGATCTCGAAGAAGCTTGGGCGCCGGTTCATCGCATCGATGCTCAGTACTTAAGAACTGAGATTAACCCGCAATTCGTTGGGGTCGTTCCTCCAAGTGACGTTATTATCGCCACCACTCTTGAAGTTGAATTTGAGTCAGCTTCAGGAACGATCATGATCGTGGTTCCGTACTCAACAATCGAACCAATTAAGCAAAAACTAAGCTCAAGTTTCCAAACTGATAACGATATGGCCGACAGCATTTGGACTCAGGCCATGAATGAGCATATCAAGCAAGCCTTTGCCACTCTTACGGTAAAGCTTGGGGAAACTGAGATGACTGTGGGTGACCTCATCACTCTTGAAAAGGGTGACATTATTCCTCTTAACCAAGAGGCTTCAGGCGAAGTGAAGGTTGAAGTGGAAGGGGTGGATAAAATGAGATGTCTTATCGGCACTCACAAAGGCAATCGTGCCATTCAAATTACCTACATTGATAAAAGTGTCAAAAGAGAACACGCTGAGATGGGAAGCTCGGACTCATAGGGAGGATTCATGGATACAGACAACGTAAGAAAGATTGATGATGTAGATAAAGTAGAAGTAGGTCGTCTCGCTGATGAGATTAAAGCGGGTGACGATGCACTTAATAAGCTGAAGGTTCAAAACCTCGACTTTATTCTCGATATTCCTTTGAGAGTGACTGTTGAGTTGGGAAGAACCTCAGTTCAGATTAAAGATCTCCTCCAGCTTGGTCAGGGCTCGGTGCTTGAACTTGATAAGCTCGCTGGTGAGCCGCTTGAAATTCTTGTTAACGGTAAGCTCGTCGCCAAAGGCGAGGTCGTGGTGGTGAACGAAAAATTTGGTATTCGCCTCACAGATATCATTAGTCCCATTGAGCGAATCGAAACTTTGAAGTAGGTGCCTTATGCGTTTTAGTTTGATCTTCCTCTCTATATTCTTTTTTCTGGTGAGCCTCTCGACTTGGGCCAAGGGCAAAATCACAGCTCTTGACTATAAGACGAGTGGCAACGTTGGTGTGGTAAACGTCAAGGTTGAAGGAGATTGGGCAGGAACTCCCGCTCTGACGATTAAAGACAATATCGTCCAGGTGTCTCTGTCTGATGCCTTCGTGTGGCCCAAGATTGAAAAAAATGTAGCGTCACAAACCACTTTAACGGCTTATCAATTTGATAAAGAAAACGTAAGAGTGAGAGCAATTCTTGCTGATGGCCTAAGTGAAGCAGATGCCAAGAAAGTCTCAGTCGTGATGGGATCAGAGGGCTTTGAGCTTCGCTATCCCATTAAAAAAACGCTCAGTGCAACTAAGCCTGTTCAAAATGCGCCAAAAGCGGCTCAAGCAAAGAATGCAGCTGACTACGATGAGTCCTACCTTGAAAAGTTGATTGAGGACACTAAGACTACTAACAATGAAGAAGCGAGTGCTGCTCCAGTAAAAACTGTGACGGCATCCTTCTTTGATGATGAAGCAGCACCAGCTGCGAACCTCAAAACTGATACAGTCACTAGTACTCAAGCGGCCCCTGAAAAAGAAGATGGGTTTAAGCTCGATTTAGTGGGCTATGTTGGCAAGTTTGTCGCATTTTTGGGCATCATCCTCGCTTTCTTTTACGGAGCTGTTGTGACTTTAAGAAAGGGCGTCTTTAAAAAGGGCAAACTTAATTTTCTCAATAGTCCCAAAACGATTGAAGTGCTCAATACGACCTATATTGCTCCCAAACGCAGCATGATGGTCATTCGCGTTGGCAAGCAAGTTTTCCTGGTGGGAAGTTCTGAAAATGGACTTCATATGATGGGTGAGATTGATGCTCCTGCTGAGCTTATGAAAAACGAAGAAGAGTCCGTGCGCGGAACGAACTTTGATCTCAACTTAAAATCTGAAGACAGCAGTGAAAAAGAATTCAGTATTAAACAAGACATCACTAAGCCAGCAAAGATTAGTGCTGAAGAGGGACTCGGTAGTTTTCTCGCCGAGGCCCCAAAAGATAAGGTCAGACTTTCTGATCAGATTAAGACAAAAGTGAAATCACTCAAGTCGCTACAGTAAGGGAGCCACGCGTGTTTAAAAAGCTACTTGCTCTTATCGCTTTTATGCCTGGGCTCGCAGTGGCCCAGTCTGCGAATCTCCCTGGACTGGCCATTAACTTTGGTAACGGTGTTGACCTGGTGGATACCCTCCAGGTCTTAATGCTTTTTACTGTGCTCACGCTCGCTCCAGCGATCTTAATACTCTGTACCTGCTTTACTCGTATCATTGTCGTACTGAGTTTTATGAGACAAGCAATCGGCACCCAGAACTTGCCACCAAACCAACTACTTATTGGCTTTGCTCTCTTTCTCTCAATCTTTGTGATGCAACCTGTGGGTAAAGATATTTACTATCGCGGTATCGAGCCCTACATGGCCAAGAAGATCAACAGTATGCAAGCGCTTCACGAAGTGGAGAGTGGGTTGCGTGGATTCATGGGCAAGCAAGTGAGAAAAGCGGATATTAAGCTTTTTTATGATGTGACCGGCGAAGCGGCTCCTGCCACAATTGACGATGTTCCAATTCACTTTCTCATTCCTGCTTTTATTATTTCTGAATTAAAGACGGCCTTCCAAATTGGCTTTCTTCTCTATATTCCTTTTTTGATTCTCGACATGGTTGTGGCCAGTGTGCTTATGGCCATGGGGATGATGATGCTTCCACCTGTGGTCGTCTCGCTTCCCTTTAAACTTTTACTCTTTGTACTAGTGGATGGCTGGCAGTTGGTGACTGGATCACTTCTGCGCTCATTTCACTAAGGAGGCCTAAGTGGGATTTGATTTATTTACAGACATCACTAATCAGGCCGTCAAAATCACGCTCTTGATTGCGAGCCCTATGCTTATCGGGGCATTGTTCATGGGTATTCTCGTGAGCCTCTTTCAAGCAGTGACTCAAATTAACGAGCAGACACTTTCTTTTATTCCCAAAATCTTAGTGATCCTTGGAGCGATGGTCATTTTCGCCCCTTGGATGAGTGAACTTCTCACAAACTTTACTCACGATCTTATCGTGAATATTCCCCAGGTGATTAGAGGACAATGATTTCTGTCAGCATAACCGATATTCACGCCTTAACCATTTTTTGGCTGATTTTTAGTCGCTGGCTCGTCATTCTCATGCAACTTCCTATCTTTGATAATCAAACTATCCCTCCGATGGTGAAAGTCCTCTCTTCTATAATTATTAGTTATGCATTTTATCCTATGCTCGCCCCGGTGGTTGGCCGCGATCTTGCTCTTTTAGGAGGCGGCGGTTTTGGTGGGGCCTTCCTGCCACTGACCATTTATTACACAGTTTCGGGGCTAATCTTGGGATTCATCGTTAAATCAATTATGAGCATCTTCACTGCCGCTGGTGACTTGATCACTCAGCAAATTGGCTTTGGTGCAGTTCGCTACTATGACCCCCAGAGCGGTGGCCAAGTGGGACCTTTTGAAAAGCTCGTGAACTGGACAGTGTTGATTATTGTTTTAGCCTCAGGGGCATTGATTCCTATGTTTAAGGGCGCGATTATAAGTTTCACCAGTATGGGCTGGGAGAGATTTATGAGTATGAATCTTACGCCAGATTTTTTCATGATGTTTTTTAAAGACATCTTTTTGGGGGCGATCTTACTTTCAACCCCGCTAATTTTTACCAATATGATTATCATGGCCGTGCTCGGAATTATTGCCCGCATCGTGCCGCAGATGAATGTTTTGATGGTGAGCTTTGTAGTGAACATTGGACTT
This sequence comes from Bacteriovoracaceae bacterium, assembly GCA_048264885.1. Classification (GTDB taxonomy): domain Bacteria; phylum Bdellovibrionota; class Bacteriovoracia; order Bacteriovoracales; family Bacteriovoracaceae; genus JBLWXV01. The sequence continues at coordinate 850,286 of JBLXCO010000001.1, read as the reverse complement.
GGGCTAATTGTATTTTCGGCCTCGTCTAGTGAGTTTTTTCATGTCGCTTTTAAGATCTATACCGATCGACTGGGCGACTGGTTTCACTTTGTAAGTTTGTAGTTTGATTAAACCTTGCACAGTAGGTGCGAGGAATGAGGACAAGGAATGGCCGACGACAGCAGTTCCGATGATGGCGAAAAGACCGAAGAGCCGTCCCAGTATCGGATAGACGAGTTTAGAAAGCGCGGAGAAGTTGCCAGTTCAAAAGAACTGAGTAGCGTTCTTGTGCTCTCTGCCGCCTGCTTAACGCTCATTCTCTCTCTCGTGTACATTCATGAGGAAATGTCGAACTTCATTATTTGGCTCTATAGTCTCGATCTTGAGAAGGCTTTCACTACTGAGGGGCTTCAAGAGATTATGGGCAAGACTGTACTCGTTGGGCTCAAGTCTACTGGTCCAGTATTTCTGGTCGCTCTTTGTGTTGGTGTGTTTGCCAATATCGCGCAAATTGGAATTCTCTTTAGTCCCGAAGTTCTTGAGCTTAAGCTCGATCGCATCGATCCACTAAAAGGGATGAAGCGCCTTTTTTCTATGCGCTCACTGGTTGAGGCCATTAAGAGTGTGGCGAAATTTGTTTTTATCCTCGCTGTTGTGTATTTCTTTTTAAAAGACGACATCCTCTCTTATCAAGGCTTTTTGCACATGGGCCTCTTTGAGAGTTTTCTCCATGGCAAGTGGATCATCGGAAAGCTCTTTTTCACCATTATTAGTAGTGTTGCCGTCATCGCTGTTGGTGACTTTGCCTATCAGAAGATTTCTTATCGCAATCGACTAAGACAAACAAAAGAGCAGGCCAAGCAAGAGCATAAAGAAAAAGAAGGTAGCCCGGAGCTTCGCCAAAGAATTAGAAGTGTTCAGCGTGAAATGGCCCAGAGAAGGGCAATGAGTGAAGTGCCAAAAGCTGACGTGATCGTCACCAACCCTACCCACTTATCTATTGCCCTTCGCTATGATCCGGCCACGATGGTTTCACCAGAAGTGATCGCTAAAGGGGCCGACAATATCGCGATGAAAATTAGAGAAATCGCCAAAGAACACGACATTCCCATTGTGGAGAACGTGCCGCTCGCGCGAACTCTTTTTAAAACTGTGAAGGAGGGACAAGCTGTTCCTCATACACTCTACAAAGCGGTCGCTGAAGTACTCGCCTTTGTTTATAAGTTAAAACGCAAGAAAAAGGCCCTCGGGGCTTAAATAGGAACGATGAATTATGAACTTTATGGCTAAGTTTAAAGACATCTCAAGAAACTCGGATCTGGCCATCGCAGTGGGGCTATTGATCATCCTATGTGTGATGATTGTCCCTGTGCCGCCAATCGTTGTGGATCTCTTTGTCGCTCTTTCACTTTCAGTGTCGGTGCTTATTCTTCTTTTGAGTGTGTACACAAAAAAGCCGCTTGAGTTCTCAACTTTTCCTTCAGTTCTTCTTGTCACAACACTTTTTAGGCTTTCTCTCAACGTCGCCTCAACTCGAAATATTCTATTGAGAGGGGGCTCAGATGGCACGGGCGCGGCCGGAGAGATTATCCGCTCGTTTGGTGAATTCGTTGTACAGGGTAATTACGTGGTGGGGATTATTATCTTCATCATTCTCGTCATCATTAACTTTATGGTTATCACTAAAGGTGCCGGGCGAGTGGCCGAAGTATCTGCCAGATTTACCTTGGATGCCATGCCCGGGAAGCAAATGGCAATCGATGCCGATCTCAATGCCGGACTTATTGATGAGAATGAGGCGAGACGTCGTCGTAAAGAAGTAGCGAGTGAAGCAGACTTTTACGGTTCTATGGACGGTGCGAGTAAGTTCGTACGAGGGGATGCCATTGCAGGGATTTTGATCACTGCCATCAACATTTTGGGTGGGATCATTGTTGGGGTCACTCAATATAATATGGGCGCTGGGGACGCGGCCCAAACCTTCACACTCCTTACTGTGGGGGATGGTCTGGTTTCTCAGATTCCAGCTCTTATCATTTCGACCGCTGCCGGTCTTATCGCTACTCGTAACACTGATGACGATAACCTCGGAGCCCAGGTTGGAAAGCAATTCAAGGTTCATCCCAAAGCGATCTATCTCTCGGGTGGTATCCTCTTTGTTTTTGCCTTGATTCCTGGACTTCCCAAGCTTCCCTTTATCACTGTGGGACTGGCACTTACTTTCTTGGCCTATAGAATGGAGCAATCAAATATTGCGACAGCGGCTGCTCTTGAAACTAAGTCTCATGAAGATAAAAAGACCACACCAGAAAATCTCGAAGATCTACTCAATCTGGAATTGGTGGAACTCGAGGTGGGCTATGGTCTAGTGAACCTGGTCGATGCCGAACAAAATGGCGATCTACTCGAACGTATCACTCATATCAGAAAGCAATTTGCTCTTGATTGGGGTGTGATCATTCCTTCTGTTCGCATTAAAGATAATCTCGAACTTAAGCCAGGTGGATACTCACTTCGCATCAAGGGTATTGAAGTGGCCCGCGGGGAGCTCATGCCCGATCACTTCCTGGCCATGGACCCCGGCTCTGTTATTGAGGCCATGGACGGAATTGAAACAGTTGAGCCGGTCTTTGGTCTGCCCGCTGTTTGGATTACCGATGATCAGCGCGACGATGCTCAATATAATGGCTATACCGTAGTGGATCTCTCGACTATTTTAGCTACGCATCTTACTGAAATCTTGAAGTCGAATTTATCCGAGCTTTTTGGTCGCCAAGAGCTGGTCAGAATTCTTGATAATTTTAAAGTAGAACATCCAAAGTTAGTTTCAGATTTGGTGCCCGATATATTACCATTAGGTATAGTTCTGAAAGTAATTCAGAACCTTTTACGAGAAGGAGTCTCGGTGCGTGATTTGAGAACAATTCTCGAAACTCTTGCCGAATACGGCACGTCGACAAAAGATCCTGGTTCGCTAACAGAAATGGCGAGACAGTCTCTTTATCGCACGATCACAGAGTCAATTCGAGGGGAGGCGGGAGATATTCCGTTGTTCACGCTCGACCGCAGAATTGAAGAGTCAATCGCGGAGAACCTCATGCAAACTGAGCACGGCCAACAGCTCTCACTTGATCCGAAAGTGACTCAGACTATTCTCGCCAGTCTTAACGAAAAAATTGAAGAGGCCACTAATCTTGGTGAAAAGATGGTGGTTCTATGTTCTCCAGTCATTCGCACTCACTTCAAGCGCTTGACGGAGAAATTCATCCCTAATTTGGTGGTTATTTCTCACAATGAGTTGAGTCCAGACGCCAATATTCGCTCTCTTGGCACGGTGAGGTTGTAAGATGTTTATTCGCAAGTTTGAAGCTGAAACTCTTGAAGAAGCACTAAGCGATATCAAAAAAGAGCTTGGCCCAGATGCGATTATTTTAAAAACAATTACCAATAAAGGACTTAAGGGTGCTTTTAAGAAAAAGCGCATTGAGATCACTGCTGCTATTAGCGAGAAGAGCTATGTCAAAAAGGCACGCGTGGATCAAGTCCTGCCAGATGAAGCCAAAGAAAAATTTTATCAAGCCCCCTCACAATACATTTCAAATATGATTGATAGCCACTCTGAAAATGTTGAACGTCCAAATCCTCAAGCGAATGTCACTGCTTCTAAAGCAGGATACGGCAGTATGGGGCTTAATCGTCCGGTAAAGCAGGCCAAGGAGTTGGGCGCCGAGATCGCCTCTAAAATTAAAAATGGGCTTGATGACTTCTTAGTTGGAAGTTCAAATGCTCCAAGCTCTAGAAGCAGTCTCGATAATTTCATTGATGATGAAGACGATTTTGAAATACCTGCTCCTCGTGAAAAAGCCGCTACTTATGAAAGATCGGCGCCAAAAATGAGAGAGCCCGAGGTGCCGGCCAAAACACAGGAACCACCAAAGGTAGCACCTCGCACAGTTGACTATGAAACGAGAGCTGAACTTGAGGGCGCTGAGAGAAAAATCTCAGAGCTTGAAAAGAAGCTCTTTGAACTGACAAAAGTTGTTGAGAGATTAGAAAAGAGAGAGCCCGAGGGGATCTACCAATTGCGCACAACTCTTAAGAGTTTAGATATTGCTGATCGTTTCGTTCAGTATGTGACTAGACAAGCTCTTTTTGATCTCAATGAAAAAGAAGTGCAAGATCCTGACATGGTATTTGAGTTTGCGCTTAAAGAAATGATGAAGGTTATTTCAGTTTCTAGACCGCTCTTTTCAACTTTAGAAGATAAGAATGCAATTACAGTAATTGTCTCTGATGACCCATGTGGGCAGACTTCAATGATTCAAAAATTATCATGTTTGAATGCTGGAAGTGTGGTCATTCGCAACGGTCAAAAGGGGAGTGGAAATCTTTCGGAGTCGCTCTTTGGAGTAGAAGTACACTACGCAAATAACCTCGCCGAGATTATGTCTTGCGTGAGAAAGTCGAGCGAAGCTGGTAAGCAAATTTTCATTGACTACAAAGCCAATCGCGATGAAACCAATGAGACGAAGAAATTTATCGAAGGATTAAAAAGATCTTTTGCCAATGTGGAAGTCTTGATCTGTCTTTCGGCAATTCATTCTGAGCTCTATAATAGAAAAGTGATTAGCCGCTACATGGGGCTAGCTAACGGCGCTGTGATTACATTTGTAGACCAGTGCTTGAACTTCGGCAGCTTATTCAATATCACAGAGTGTTTTGAGAAGATGCCATTTGTATTTTTTGGAACAGGTCCGGTTGTACCGGAGGATATTGAAGCTGCTAGTGCTGAAAGGATTTTGGCCGGCGTCTTTCAATTGAACTGATTATATTAATTACTTTTAGGAGACAGGATGTCGACAAAAAGTGCCCAGGAGTGGCTGCTCTCGCACCGTACTGACGAGTGTTCTCGTGAGTACACACAGACTCATGATCAGAAAAAACTTAAGAGACGAGCTATCACAATTTCTGTCACTAGCGGAAAGGGTGGAGTTGGTAAGACTACCGTGGCCATCACTAAGGCCAAGACGCTCGCCTCGTGGGGATTTAAAGTTCTGCTCATCGACTGCGACACTAATCTCTCTAATACATTTTTAAAGCTTGGTATTCCCTTTAACAATGACTTTGAAGCATTGGTAAAAGGGGAGAAGAAATTTGATGAAATCCTTCACCGCGAAGGAAACCTTCACCTCTTGGCCGCCTGTAATGGGAGCCTGGAGCTCTATAATCGCGAGTGGGATATCGGGCGCTTCATCATGGATATTCTTGTTAAGCAGGAGAATAACTATGATTTTATCTTGCTCGATTGTCCGGCCGGTCTTGGCAAGGAGACGCTTCTTCTCAATGCCTACTGCGACCTTCGCTTTGTCGTCGTCAATCCTGATCGTTCTTCGATCACAGACTCATACTCTCTCATGAAGATTCTTAGCCTTGAATATGGAATTCGTGAAAATCATCTGGTGATCAACAAATTCAAGGGACAGAGTCAGTTTAATAAAATCGTTAAGACCTTGAGTGAAACAGTAGAGAACTTTCTTTCAGGCCGCCTCTTTATTGCCGGCGGAATTGAGCGTGAAGATCTCTACGGTGAAGACTTTGATAAGCGCTTGGGCAGTCTGGAAAAAAATTCCCTTCATGCTCACGTGGCTAAACTCTTAGGCCCAGTCGTCGAAGAGTTAACTGGAATTGCTATGTCCGAAGATGAAGATCATCGCTTCGGTACATGGACCCAGTCAATTTCGGCCCAGGATGTTAGGCCCACAATTTAAGCGTAGGAGTGCTCATGTCTTCACTTTCAAAGAAATTAAAGAACCTCAAAGACTACCGCTCAACAGTCGATCCCAAGACTAAAGATGAAATCATCATCGAATACGCTCCACTTATTAAATATATTGCCCAAAAGATAGCCTCAAGGCTGCCGTCAAATATCGAACTTGATGACCTTATCAGCTGTGGTGTCATCGGTTTGATGGATGCCATTGAGAAGTTTGACCCAAGTCGCGATAACAAATTTAAAACCTATGCTGAGTTTCGCGTTCGTGGGGCCATCCTAGATGAACTTCGTGCTCAAGACTGGGTTCCGCGCTCTATTCGTGAAAAAGCAAAAATGATTGAGCGCTCATATGCCAAGCTTGAAAGTGAGCTTGGACGTCCGGCGACCGATGAAGAGATGTGTAAGGAACTTAACGTGACTCAAGAAGAGTTCCACGATCTTCTCAATAAGGCGAAATCAGTTTCGTTACTCAATATTGATGATTCTGCGACTTTTAATCGCGGCGACAAAAAGCTCATTGCCGGTCTTATGGAAGATTCAAGGGCCGCCAATCCTTTCACCGCCGTGAGCTATAAAAACTCTCGCGACAAAATTAAAGAGGGGATTCAAAGTCTCCCAGAGAAGCAGCGTCTCGTTCTCTCACTCTATTACTACGAGGACCTTAATCTTAAAGAGATTGGTCAAGTACTCGACGTGACAGAGTCTCGCGTCTCTCAGCTTCACACGCAGGCGATTATGAAGCTGAAGATAAAGCTCAAAACAGTATTTGAATCAGTTGAAGATGTGGCGAGCTAAGAGCACAAAGCTGATTTAAATACACGGTTAAATTCAGAGGAAGAGAACTCTTCCTCTTTTGCGTCCGATAACCCATAATGGTAGTGGGGAAAAATGACTTTTTCCCCGGTACTCAAAGTTCTCAGCAGACACACAGGAAGTGGAGATCTCAATGCATAAGAAAATTCTTCGTCCTATCCATCTCTATTACATGATTGCTCTCTTTACCCTCTCGTTCTTAATTGTCGGAGGGGTGACCTATATTTGGAAAACAGGGCCGGTGAATATAGAGAATGTCTCGACGGTTTTTGAAGCGAATATGCAAATTGAGGCTTTGAAATCTCGCAATGATGTTGCTCTTATGAAGAACTATGTTGCTAGTGACCGTGCCAGAGATGCTTTCAAAGTTCTCGATCGCTTAGAGCGAGATGTAAAACAAATTCACGCCACCTACGATGTGGTTGAGTTCGACTCCGTTGACGCTGCCATTTCTGAGACTAAGAAAACGCTCAATGCCCTCATTGCACTTCCTGAATTGAGCTCTGTCTTTAATGTGCTTAGTACCAAAATCACAAATTTTGAAAATTTTGTTGTGAGCAATAACTGGAGAACACTCACACGTATGTCCAAGCGCCTCGGTGCAAGACTTTCTCCAATGAAAGTAAAGAGCAACGGTGCCTTTAGTTCTGAAAAGCTCTCAGACCTCTATAACTTTGCCCTACAAGAAGTGGATGGAATGGAGAAAGTCACGACTGGCTCTGTACTCTCTCGTGAAGACAAAGGGCTGATCCTCAATAATCTTGCAACATTTTCAACTGAACTCGATCTATTTGGACGCTATGTTGAGCAGATCGGAAAGTTTGAAGACACGCTAAGAAACCTCTCTGTGAGCTACGGCTCATGGTTTAAAGTAGTCGAGCCAGAGGTATCCTTTAAGCGCATTGAGTTTGAAAAAAATGGCCAGAATATGCTGCTCTCTCTTTTAGGTCTAGGAGCTTTGGTCTTTTTAATGGGTCTGGGCGGGCTTTTCATTTATAGCTATTACGCCAGACGCGCTAGTCTTGCCTTTGAAGACTTTACCACTGAAGTGATTCGCGATGGTCTCTTGCCAACAACAGCGGACAAGATGGACTTTGAGTTTAGTTCAAAATTTAGAGAAGAGTTTCTAAAGACCAGAGAATATATGCACAAGCGCATGAGCTTTGGCTCTGTCTTTCAAGATGCTCTCCCGTTTTCAAGCCTTTTGCTCGACTCGAACCTCAATGTGGTTTGGGCGAACTCACTTTTTTATGAGCAGTGGGGCATGAGTGTTAGTCAAAAGCGCGAAGAAAATATTACTTGGGACTTCTTACAGCGCTATACTAATTTGGGTGAAGATGACCCCGTTCTCATGGCCGCCAAGAATAACCTCGCAGGTATTTATCAGATTCAAGTTTCAAATAAGCAGGGGGAAACTCTTCCTTTTGAAATGTACGTCTCGCCTGTTGAGTATGCCGCTCAAAAGCGCATTATGATTCTCTTTTATCCACTTAGAGGTTTAGAAGAAACCCTGGGTCATCAAACAAAAGCTTTGGTTGGCCCGATCGTGAGAACACTCGACGCCCTTTCAACCAATAGCTTTAGTGCCGAATTCCAGACTAAGGTGAAGAAAGATTTTGAAGTGGCCGGTATTTCTCAGGTCTACGATAAATTTAAAAAACATAGTGATCTCATGAACCAGCAGAAAATTGGTTTGCTTGCTGAAATCGAACGCCTTGAAAATGAAGTCTATTCATTCGAAGCGATGAAGGGCGAGATGGTTAGTAATCTTGAAGTGACTGAGGAAATTCAAGCTCGCATTATGGATCGCTTTAGTGCAACCAAGAAAGCGATCATTGAATTTGTCGAGCTTCGTGCTGATCTAACTGAGCTCTTTGATAAAACTCAACAAATGACTAAAGAAGTTCTCAGAGAAGAGTCAACCATACTCACTAAATCCAGTGAGGTGGCCGATGCGCTTCAGGAAAATCGCAAGGGTATTGAAGGGCTCTTTAAATACCGTGGCGAGATTAAAGAGGTTAAAGGACAGATTGAAGATTTCAAGCACAAGCTTACACAGAGTTTTGAACAGCTACAATTTGCGCCAGAGAAATCAGAGCAAATTCTCGGCAAACTCAGAGGCGAAGGTGCTCACTTTGCTCAAGTCCTCTCTCACTTTGCTAGTCTCGCGACCTCGCTTGATGTCGGACTTTCAAAAATGCAGATCATTCTCGATCAACGTGGCGCTCATGATTTCGCACCGGCCAAGGCCAAGATTGATGGAATTAAAGACAACTTTGAAAGAACCATCTTTGAAGTTTCAAAACTTAAGCGCATGGCCGAGGGTCATGACGATGAGATGATCCGCTCTTTAAAGTCACTCGTTGATGCCTTTAAAGAAGAAAAGCATAATTTCATCGCGATGCTTGAAGTGGTGCGCTCTCAAAAAGAGCAGTTGGCAAGCTATGATAACAGCGCCAATCTAGCACACGAACAAGAAGAATTCGAAGATCAGCAAGAACCGGCCTAATAATTGGGACCTTCTAGGAAATGCTCTCAAAGAGCTTTCCTAGAAGGTCTACTACATTTCTTTTTAATTGATTTAAATCCGAAATATTCTCAATCACAAAGTCAGCAGCCTCGCGCTTGCGCTCAATCGGCCACTGGGCGGCCAAAATTTTGTCGGCGCTCTCAGAACTCACTTGGTCGCGCTTAATGAGTCGCTCTTTTTGAATTTCTCTGGGGCAGTAGACCACGATAGAGTAGTCACTAAGATCATTGAGTCCCCGTTCAAAAAGCAGGGGGACATCGTAGACCACAAATTGAGCGCCCTTTTTAATTTGTGCTTTAAAGAGCTCCGGAAGTTCGACGTAGATAAGCTTTTCAACTCTTTCTTTGAGATCACTATCTGAGAAAACATGTTCTCTTAAAATTTTAAAATCAATCTCTTCGGCTTTCATGGCGGCAGGACACCACTGAGCAATAGTGTTTTTTACATGGGGCATTTGATAGGCGAGTTTGACCAGAGCATCGGCATCGATAATATCAAGTCCGTGCTCTCTCATGAGATTGGCCACGGTGCTCTTGCCAGTGGCAATGCCTCCGGTGAGTCCGATGAGGGGAACATTTAATTGATAGAGGCGCTGCTCGGACGTTTTTGTCGCCGCTAGCTTAAATCGCAGGCTCACTCTTTAAAACCTTCCTTCTCTTTCATTTTGACGGCATCCCAGTAGTGATCAAGTTGACGCTGATTGAGATCTTTAAAGCCTTTACCTTCTGAAGCGATTAAATCTTCGACTTGGTTAAAGCGACGGACAAATTTTTGGTTGGCCTCTTCAAGACACTCCTCAGGATTAAGACCCAAGTGGCGCGCAAGCTGAGCGGCTGAAAAGAGAAAGTCACCCATCTCTTCGCGTATGCGCGAGATATTTGAATCTGGAAAACTGGTGATCTCTTCTTTTAATTCTTGCCACTCTTCTTCGACTTTGTAGGCCACTTGCGATGGGTCTTCCCAATCAAAATTGAGCTCTTTAGTCTTAGCGCCGATGCGATGGGCGCTCAAAAGAGCAGGGTAGCGCAGATCTTTTTCGTTGATTGCGTGCTTCTTTGCTTTGCCCTCACTGGCCTTAATTTCTTCCCAGCGCGCTTTGACCTCTTCGGTCTTCACGCTGGCGCCGCTTTTATTGTCAAAAACGTGGGGGTGACGCCTAAGCATTTTGTCTGAAATAGTGCGAGCGACCTGGGCCAAATCGAACTTACCTGACTCGCTGGCAATTTGCGCGTGCAAAACGACTTGCAAGAGCACATCGCCAAGTTCATCGGCCATTTCCGCTGTATTGCCAGACTTCACCGCAGCGATAAATTCATAGCTCTCTTCACGTAGATACTTAGTGAGACTCTCATGCGTTTGCTCGAGATCCCAGGGGCAGCCGCTCTCGGGGTCGCGAAGGGCGCGAACAATTTCGACGAGACGAGTGAGCTCCTCTAAGGTACTATGGTGGGAACTATTTGCAGTCATGTTCAAGGCTCCAATTTTGAGGGTGAGGTTACCATAGCACAGAGAAGATTTTTCGTCAGATACAATGACACAGGGCGAGTCAAAGATCGTGAACTAGCGCCGCTAGCACGTGAGCTGGAGAAGTGCCTCGAGGTCTTTGAAAAGTTCTGTTACCGTGAGCTCGCTTTTAAACGCAAAGAGGTGGGCCGAATTGAACTTGGAGTGACTCTTTGTGGCGCGCGCAAGATAAGAAGCCTCAATCGAGAATATCGTGGCAAAGATAAGTCTACTGACGTGCTCTCTTTTCCCGTCTACGAGGACCTGCGTCCGGGAAGCGAGGAGCGCGCCTTTCTCACACCGGTGGTAGATCTAGGGGATGTGCTGATTTGTCGCGAAAAAGTCTATGAGCAGGCCAGGCGCTTTGACCTGCCGCCACTGGCCGAGGCCCTGCATTTAATTGCCCACGGCTTTCTTCACGTCTGCGGACACGACCATGAGCGCTCCCCGGAAGAAGAGAGTCACATGCAGAAGTTAGAAGATAAAATCGTAAAAGCAATGTATCAGAAAGTAGGATATTGAGATGGAACAGAGAATTGCAATTGAACTCAGTGAGCAGAAATCACTGATGGCCGACTACGAAGATAAGCTCGATGGGCTGCGGAGGTCACTTTGAAGTTGAGAAAAAGAGTGAGCGCCTAAAAGAAATTGCGCAAATGGAGGCGATGGAGGGCTTTTGGAATGATGCTGATGCCGCCGCCAAGATTCAAAAAGAAAAGTCCGTTCTAGAAGACGTCGTAGGCACCTACACTAAGCTTAAAGATCTCTACGACGAATTTAATATCTTGCTCGAGTATGCCGGAGAAGATGACGACGAGGCTTCGGCCAGCGAAGCACTCGACGTGGCCACTCGCTTTCACACTGAATTTCAAAGTGCCGAGCAAAAAGTTCTCTTAAGCGATGAAGTCGATCCCAATAATGCGATTGTCTCGATCAACGCAGGTGCGGGGGGAACGGAGTCTAACGACTGGGCCAGTATGCTCCATCGCATGCTCACCCGCTGGTGTGAAGATAAGGGCTTCAAAGTAAGTGTGCTCGACATCCAAGGTGGAGATTCGGCCGGGATTAAGTCTTCCACTTTCACCGTTGAGGGCAACTATGCCTATGGGCTACTTAAAAGTGAGTCTGGAGTTCACCGTCTAGTGCGCATCAGCCCCTTTGATTCAAACGCTAGAAGACACACCAGCTTTGCTTCAGTCTTCGTTTCGCCAGAGGTGGATGAAAATATCGACATTGATATTAAAGACAAAGATATTCGCATTGACGTTTATCGCTCTGGTGGCGCCGGTGGCCAGTCGGTTAACACCACTGACTCAGCGGTGCGAATCACCCACTATCCAACCGGAATCGTGGTGACCTGCCAAAATGAGCGCTCGCAGATTAAAAACAAGGATCAAGCCTTTAAAGTACTACGCTCTCGGCTCTATGAACTTGAACTCGAAAAGAAGCGCGAGAAGGCCGCCGAAGTGGAGTCTTCCAAGAAGAAGATTGAGTGGGGCTCGCAGATTCGCAGCTATGTGCTTCACCCCTATAAACTAGTTAAAGACCACCGCACTAGCTTTGAGTCTGGCAACGCTGAAAAGGTTCTCGATGGCGATCTCGATGGATTTATGGATAGTTTTCTGCGCTGGAATGTGGGAGCGTTGGGTGCAGAAGGAGAGGGAGCATAGTGAGAATTAGAGAGAGCGTTTTTCTCTCCATTATGCTTCGCGATCGAAAGTCTAAGTTCTTTCTGGTCGCCGTCGTTGTGGGCATCGCCTTTTCTTTGGCCGTCATTCTCGGCACGCTGGGAATTATGGATGGCTTTGAAAAAACTCTAAAGACTGGTCTTAAACGCAGTGAAGGGGAGGTGCTTCTCACTTCGCGCGCCGGATATTTTGATCCCACCGGAATCGTCTCAAAACGCTTAGAAGAACTCGATGTTAAGGACTTCACTGAAGTGATTCAGGTGGAAGCCTTTTTATTATTTAACGATCGACCCAAAGGAGTACTCGTGCGCGCCGTTGAGGCCGAGAGCTTTAATAGGGTGACTGGTCTCGATGTAGAACCCACAGGTCACGGGGCCTACGTGGGCAGCGCTCTTATGAGAGAGCTTGGAATGAAAGAAGGCGATAGCTTCGCTCTCACTCTCGCCGACGACAAAGGAAACGCCAAGATCGAGCGCTTCACGGTGATGAGTGCCGTCTCTCATGGACTTTTTGAAAAGGACTCCCGATTTATTTATCTCTCGCGCGAGACGCTCAATTCACTCTTGCACCTCAGTGGTCTAGTGAATCTTATCTTAATGAATTCGCCCAATGGCGACGTGGAGACTTTTCTTTGGACCCTCGATAATAAATTCAATCTCGACTACTTGGTTAAGCCCTATTGGTCAGACTTTGTGACATTGCTCGAGGCGGTTGAAATTGAAAAAGTCATGATCGGGCTAGTGCTGCAAATAATTGTGGTGGTGAGCCTTTTTAACGTCATTGCCTTTACTTCCTTTCTCAATGAAAAGCGCTCGAGAGATCTCTTCTTATTGCGCGCACTAGGTCTTTCACGCTCTGAGCTGCGTTTGAATTGGCTCGGGCTTATGTTGATCATTTGGGTGTGCGGCTGTTTGCTTTCTTTTGTCTTTATCGGACTTTTTAAATACTCGCTTTTAAAGCTCTCTATCTTTGAACTTCCCGGTGAAGTTTATCACTTGGCGAGACTTAATTTAGAGGTGGGCGCGATTGACTACGCCCTCGTCTTTGGTGGGGCCTTGTTGTGGCTCATCCTCCTTTCTCTTAGAAACTTTAAAAAGCTCGCTGGCCCTAGCATCTTGGCCGGCATGCGCTCGGAGCAGTCTGCATGAGTACGATTCTAGAATGCCAAAACGTCACTCGTTCATATGGACACTTTAACGCGCTTAAGGGCGTGAGTCTGACTTTGGAGCGCGGCTCTCAGTACGCTATTCAAGGGGCTTCCGGCTCTGGAAAGTCGACGCTTCTCTACTTGCTCGGTGGACTCGATCGCGCTTCTAGTGGGAAGATTTTCTATGACGGCAAAGAGCTGGGCCGCATGAGTGATCGCTCACTCGCGCGCTATCGTAATCGAGTGGTTGGCTTTGTCTTTCAGTTTCACTTTCTGCTGCCCTCAATGACATGCGAAGATAATATTCTACTACCCTTGCGTTTGGGGGGACTCAAGCCGGCCGACTATCAAAAGCGACTGCGCGAACTGGCCGAGCGACTAGGGGTGATGTCGTGCTTGCCCAAACACCCCTATCAACTCTCTGGCGGTGAGCAACAACGAATCAATCTTATCCGGGCCGTCCTTTTGCGTCCTGCGCTGCTGCTTTGTGACGAGCCCACGGGAAATCTCGACTCGGAAAATAGCAAACTCGTCACAGCGCTCCTGCACGAGCTCTCACAGGAGAGTCAATCGACATTAGTTGTTGTGACGCATGATCTATCTGTCGCTCAAAGCTTTCAAAACCAGATTTTCTTAAAAGACGGTATGATATCGTCGCGTCAAAGTGACCAAATTTCTTTGTAACACTGACAAATTATTGGTACTTTTCCTAAACTAGAGCAACTTTATCCACTTATTGTGAGCTGGATTGTTAATCCGTCTATCAAAAGAGGGGCCATGCGTTTAAGGGTTCGAACCCATCTTTTCGCCATCATTACAGTCGTACTTTCACTCTTCGTGCAAAGTTCGCTCTATGGTGCAGAAGAGATTGGGCCCACTAAGAATTTTTTTAAGATCGATGAAATTCAAATTCAAGGTTTGAAGAAAGTTGAGCCCGAAGCGGTGCTTGAAAAGATCGGTGCCCAAAAGGGCATGATGCTCGACAATTATCTCGTCAAGCGCGACCTGGAAAAGATCTACGCTCTCAAATACTTTGAAACGGTTGAGGCCTACCAAGATGTGGTCAAGGGCAAGAATGTTCTGATCTATAAGGTTATCGAAAAGCCGATCATCACTAAGATTATCTACGAGGGCAACGACGAACTGAGTGAAGATGATCTCAAAAGTAGTGTGAAGTCTAGAGAGTATGCCATCCTGGACGTGAACACCATCAAGTCTGACGTGGCCGCTATTCAAAAAGCCTATGAAGAGAAGGGCTACTATCTTTCAAATGTGACCTATGAATTGCGCCGAATAAATGCTGAGAACGTCGACGTCGTCTTTAAGATTCGCGAATTTGATAAAGTGCGCGTAAAGAAAGTCATCTTTCTAGGCAATAAGGCTTTTAGCGATAAAGAGCTCAAAGAAATCATGGAGACCCGCGAAGAGGGGCTCTTCTCCTTTATGTCCGGTTCAGGAAACTTTAAAGAGTTCAATTTCAATACGGATATTGAACGCCTGAAGTACTTCTATAAGACTAAGGGCTACCTGCAAGTTAACGTCGGGACTCCGCAGATCACCGTCTCAGAAGATAAGAAGTGGGTTTTCATCACCATTGATGTGACCGAAGGTCCGCAGTTTAGCGTAAATGATATTTCCTTTGTGGGTGAGCTGCTCTTTCCAGAAGATGAACTCAGAGACAGCATTCAACTTAAAACAGGCGACACCTACTCAGAGGAATTGCTACGCCTTGATATTCAAAACCTAACTGAAAAGTACCAAGATGAAGGCTATGCCTTTGTGAACGTACTGCGTACTCTGCGCGTGGTTCCAGGGGAGAATAAGGTCGATATTGAATTCTCTTTTGAGAAGGGCAAGATCGCCTACTTTGGCAAGATCACTGTTAAGGGCAATACTAAAACGCGCGACAAGGTCATTCGCCGCGAACTTAAAATCCGCGAAGGTGAGCGCTTCACTGGTTCTGGGTTGCGCCTCTCTAAAGAAAACGTCAATCGCCTGGGCTTCTTTGAGCCGGGCAGTGTGATCTTTAACACCATCACTCCGCGCGGAAGTGATGATGTGCTCGACGTTGAAATTAACGTTAAGGAGCGCAACACTGGGCAGATCAGTCTCGGAGCCGGTTACTCAACGGCAACTGGTGCCTTCATGCAGGCGTCTATTGCTCAAAATAACTTCAGAGGTCTGGGCCAGAATCTCTCTTTTAGCCTTTCAATCTCTGATACTAACCAAACCTTTAATCTCGGCTTCACTGAGCCCTATCTCTTTGACACCAAGTGGACTGCCGGATTTGATATCTTCCGCACTAAGAATGAAACTAGTGATTCTTTCTCTTATAAGAAAGAGGGCTTTGATATTCGTGTGGGCTACCCCATCTTTGACTACACCAGACTCTTTCTCACATATAAGTTAGAAGACACGACAATCTCAGCAGTAAATGACCCGACCATCGATCCCGTGATTGAAAACGGTATCGCGAGCTCAATTAAGGTCACTCTCTTGCACGATGAGCGCGACAATCGCATGGAGCCAACGAAAGGCTGGTACGCGAGTCTCTCAAGTGAGTACACGGGTCTTGGTGGAGATAAGAAGTATCTCAAAAATGATACCGACCTTCGCTACTATTACCGCGTTTGGGGCGACCTCATCTTGAGATCGCGACTCTATGCTGGGAAGATGGAGTACGTGGATAGTTATCCCATCCCACGCTCTGAGAAATTTACTCTCGGTGGCGCTAGAAACCTGCGCGGTTTTGACTACGAAGCGGTGGGCCCACTTAAAACTGTTCCTGATAATAATGGTGTGCTTCGCACCTTTAATGAAGGTTCATTGGTGGCCGGTTTTACTCAGATTGAACTTGAGCACCCGCTGGCCAGAGAAGCTGGACTAAAATGGGTGGTCTTTTTTGACGCAGGTGATGCAGCTAAATTTGAAGATTTTGATACCAAGATGGATTATGGCTTTGGATTTCGTTGGTTCTCGCCCATCGGGATTCTTAGATTTGAATTCGGATATCCGATCAACCCAGGTCCCAAAGACTCTGGTAGCCAATTCCATTTTGATATAGGACAATTATTCTAATCAGTTAGTTTGATTTGGTTGAACGACCTAGGAGTTATTCTATGAAGAAGGGATTATTGCTACTTTTCCTTATTGCTATTGCCGGTTCAGTGAGAGCTGAAGTTGTTGTAGGAAAAGTCGATATTCAACATATCCTCGTGACTATCAACGAGGGCAAGAAAGTTCGCGAAGAGCTTAAGAAAAAATACGACGGCCGTCAGGGCGAACTCAAAAAAGACGAAGAGAAGATTAAGAAGCTTCAAGAAGATCTTCAAAAGCAATCGGCAGTTCTCAACGACAGTGCTCGCTCTAAGAAAGAGCAAGAGATCAATGAGCGCATCATTGCTATCCAGAAGAAGTCTCAAGAGTATCAGCAAGAAATTCAAGAGATGGAACAAAAGCTAAAGAAGCCAATTCTTGAAAAACTTCGTGGAGTCATCGAAGACGTCTCGAAAGAGGCCAAAGTCGACATGACCTTTGAAGTGAGCACGGCCCCTATTGTCTACGCAAAGAGCAAGAAGGATCTCACTGAAGATGTGATCAAGGCTTACAACAAAAAATATAAATAAGTTTTTTAAAAAAACTCATATCTCGTGATAAGGGGAACTATATGTTCCCCTTATATGTTTGATGGGGGTCCATATGAAAGCAAGCGAGCTTATCTCTCTCATTCCCACACTCACTCCAAAGAGCGATCAATCAAGTCTCAATTTAGAATTCTCAGGCGTCGGCGAGCTAGAATGGCCGCTTAAGGAGCAGATCTACTTCGCTAAAGATAAGAAGCTCTTTGAGAAATGGGCCCAAATCGATGGATCAATTCGTGAGACTTCACTCCTAGTTGTTCCGAGCTCTCTTGAATCCGAAGCGACTGGGCTTGGTGCAGGAGTCGTCTGCACCAGTGAAGATGTGATGCTCACCCTCTGCCAGACCTCGAAGGTCTTTTCAGATATGATCACCGCCAGTGAAAACGATATCGTCGATGGCCGCCAACTCGCAACCGTGAAGATTGACCCAACAGCAGATATCGCCCAACACGTCTTTATCGGGGCCAATGTTGAAATTGGAGCTTCGGTGACGATTTATCCAGGCTGTCGCATTCTTTCAAATTCTATTATCGCAGACGGCGTGACTTTGTACCCAAACGTCACGATTTACCCGCGAACAAAAATCGGCGAGCGCACGGTCATTCACGCTAGCAGCGTAATTGGAGCCGATGGTTTTGGCTACTACTTTGCCGGGGGCGTTCACCATAAGATCTATCACATCGGTAGTGTGGAAATCGGAAGCGATGTGGAGATAGGGGCCAATTCATGTGTCGATCGCGCCACTTTTGGCAAAACCATTATTGGAGATGGTTCAAAGCTGGATAACCATGTTCAAGTAGGTCATAACTGTAGGCTCGGAAAGGGTGTCATTCTTTGTGGACACGTGGCCATCGGTGGATCGACTAAGATCGGTGACTTCACTTTTATGGGTGGAAAGTCGGCCACAGGTCATGGCCTCACGCTTGGCCGTGGGGTACAAGTTGGTGGCGGAGGCCTGGTTAACTGTGACTGGGCAGATGGAAGTATTGTCACTGGCTATCCTGCCCGCGAAGTTAAAGAATGGCTTCGTGGACTAGCGTATATTCGAAAAGAATCTTTAAAAAAGAAATAAAGAATTAATGATAAGAGGTATTCAATGATTTTTGATTTAAACCGCGTCCTGAGTTTTCTCCCCCATAGAGATCCTTTTCTTTTCATTGATAGTGTCTCTGAAATTCATGGGGCGATGGAATCCCCAAAAGAGATCAAAGATTTAGTGGGCTCTAAAGTTGTTGCTCATTACCGCACTAAAAAAGAACATGAAATTTTTAAAGGCCACTTTCCCGGCAACCCAATTCTCCCTGGTGTTGTTCAGGTTGAGATGATGGCCCAAGCGTCTAGCTTTATTATGGATTTAGTATTTAACCAACCTGAGAACTTTAAAATGGATGTGGCGCTTGTCTCTGTGGATGGGGCAAAATTTAGAAAGCCAATTGTTCCTGAAATGGACTTGGTGATTAAAACGACCTGCTCAAAAGTGCGTGGGCCGATGATCTCAAGCGATTGTGAAATTTACTTCGAAGACACACTTATGTCACAGGCGTCAGTCATGGCCTCTGTAAGAATAGCCCAGGCTTAGGAAAAGATATGGAAAATGTTAAAATTCATCCCACTGCGATTGTCTCTGAAGAGGCAAAAATTGGGTCAAATGTAGAAATCGGCGCTTACTCAATTATTGGTCCCAATGTTGTGGTTGGAGAAAATTGTAAGATCTCTTCCCATGTGATTCTTGAAGGTCATTTGAGTATTGGCCGCAATAATAGTTTTTATCAATTTTGCTCTATCGGCGCACCTCCGCAAGACATGACCTACAAAGGTGAACCCACGCGTGTTGAGATTGGCGACAATAATACCTTTAGAGAGTATGTCTCTATTCACCGCGGGACTTTGAAAGATCAAGGTCTCACTAAAGTCGGGTCAAACTGTTTGATGATGGCCTATGTTCACGTAGGTCATGATGTGATGATTGGAAGCAACTGTACCATTGCCAACTCAGTGAACTTTGCTGGGCATGTGAAAATTGGCGATCGTGTGATTATTGGTGGTGGCACTCAGGTGTCTCAATTTGTCAGTATGGGAAGAGGGGCCTACCTCGGGGGCGCTTCAGGTGTGGATCGCGATATTCCAGCTTTTTGTACGGCCTATGGAAACCGCGTAAAACTAAAAGGCATCAATATCATCGGGCTTCGCCGCCAGGGCTACTCAAAGCAAGTGATTTCAGAAGTGGTTGACTTCTATCGCACGATGGAAGCTTCGATCCTTTCGGCCAGAAGCTTTGTGGATCACCCTGAATTTATGCAGGATTATAAAGACAACGAAATTATCAAAGAAATTACTGATCATATTAGAATAAGTGAAGTCGGTATCGCTCCATTTGTCGCTTAAGGAGAGTCGGTATGAGTGGAACAAAAGCTATTCTCATTGGACACGGTCATCTTGGGAAGTGGCACGCGCAAAAGCTCGCAGCTTCCACTCAGTGTGATTTTGTTGGCATCATTGAGCCTTTGGAAAGTAAGCACGAGGAATTGCGCTCCATCTATCCGGGCATTGAGATCGCGGCCAGTCTGACAAACTTTAAGACAGACTTTGAAGCAGCTGTGGTGGCCACTCCGACAAGTTTTCATTTTGAAGTCTGTAAGCAACTGCTTCAAATGAATAAGCATATTTTCTGTGAAAAGCCCGTGACTGAAACTTACGAGCAGGCGCAAGAACTCTTTGAGCTTAAGCGCAATCACCCAGGAGTCATCTTTCAAGTAGGTCACTCTGAGCGTTTTCATCTGTTTTTTGAGCCTGAATTCGTTCGCGAAGTTTCTGAGTATCTCACTGGGCCCGCGCTCTTTAGGCTTGAGCGCCAGGCACCTTTTAAAGGTCGGGCCACAGATGTAGATGTGGTCTCGGATCTCATGATTCACGACATTGATCTATTGCTCTTTCTCACTGGAAAGAGGCCAAAAAGTGTTCGCGCTCATGGTTTTAAAACACTCACCCAGAAATGGGATCAGGCCAGTGCAACCTTTCAATTTGAAGGCGGCAGTGAGGCCACAATTGTAGTTTCTCGCACCTATATTAAAGAAGTGAGATACTTTGAAGCGATTTCACCACTGGGCACGCTTCACTATGATTTAAAAGATGAAAAGCGCATTATTTTTAATAAAGATGGTGGCCTAACCGAGCAAGAATTCTCTAGACGTGATCACCTCTTAATTGAGCAGCAGAAGTTTTTTGAATCTATTCAGAAGGCAAGTGCTGAAGTTGTTGATCTGCCCAGTGGCATGAACGCAGTTTATCTCGTAGGCAAAGTCCTTGAGTCGATTGATACAAAGCAGGAGCTCTCCCTTTAATGACGCGTCCAAGCTGCCTGATAATCGCCGGTGAGAAGTCTGGAGAAGAGCACGCCCTTTCTTTTTTTGAAGCGCTTAAAGAAGATCTTCCCAATGTTCACTTCTTTGGCGTGGGCGGCGATGACCTAAAAGAAAGAGGAGTTGAACTCCTTTACTCTCTCAATGACTTTTCAAGCTGGGGCATAAGCGGCGTTGTCAGTAAAATTCCCTTTTATAAGAAGGCACTTGAGCGCATCGAGAGGGAGGTCGTCTCTCGAGGCACAAAGGTGGCGATTCTCATTGATTTTCAAACCTTCAATATGAAGCTTGCTAAGCGTTTAAAAGAGAGGGGAGTCAAAATCCTCTACTATGTGGCCCCTCAGGCTTGGGCCTGGAAGGAATTTCGCACTCGCGCTTTAGCTAGAGATACGGATGTCCTTTTTACAATTATTCCCTTTGAAAGAAAGTGGTTTAATGACCGCGGGGTAGAGCGAGTGGTAAGTGCAATTCATCCACTGGCCCTTAGACTCTCAAGTGAAGTAGGCGAAAAGGCGCGCCTTTTTAATCGCAGCGATCGCATCAAGCTCTTGCTGCTCCCTGGAAGTCGCGGTTTTGAGGTCTCCTCACTTCTGCCTGAGTACCGTGACGCCGTGGCCGAGTTAAAGGGCACAGGTTTAAATATAGAAGTCGGCGTGGTGAAGAGCCGCAGCCTTAAATCTACTTATTTTGCAGGCTATGAAGATCTTTTTGATCTTGTTTGGAGCGATGAGAATTTAGAGTCAGCACTTGAGTGGGCCGACTTCTCATTTGCGGCATCCGGTACGGTGACCTTGGCGTGCGCTCTCAAAGAAGTTCCTACACTGGTAACTTATAAGTCTTCACTCTTAAATGAATTTATTTTTTACACATTCGTAAATTACCAAGGCCCTATCTCTCTTGCCAATATTGTTCACGAGGAGATGATCTATCCCGAGCTTCTTCAAGATGAAGTGAGTGCTCATAACTTGGCCACCAAACTGCTCAATTGGATTGATCACCCTGAAGCTCTTTCGACTCTCAAGCAAAAACTGGCAAAGACGCGAGATCTTCTCACCGGAGACGTGACTCCAAGTCATCAGATTATGGCCGAGGTTATTAGAGGTGCGTATGGTTGTTAATCAAAGTATGAAGCGAAAAATCCTCATGAACTTACTCCTACCATTTTCTTGGTTGTGGGAGAATATTTACCGCGTGAGAAGATTTTCATACGACTATGGCCTCATACGCAGAAATAGATTTCAAGTTCCAATTATCTCGGTGGGCAACCTCACTTTCGGTGGAACGGGTAAAACTCCTGTGACTCTGTGGATTGGCGATTATTTTAATCGTCGCGGTCTTAAGGTGATGATTCTCATGCGCGGCTATAAGGGAAAACTCGAAAAAAGTTCGGGGATTATACGCTCGGGCAAAAAAATTGGCTTTAACCCCTTTCTCTTTGGTGATGAGGCGCTACTTTTTGCTCGCAGACTAACCAATGTCTCGGTGGTCGTTGGGCGAAATCGCAGCGCTAATCTTGAACACTACTTTGAAAGTGAGAGGCCCGATATAGTTTTGCTCGATGATGGTCATCAACATCTAAAATTGCGCCGCAATCTCAATATCGTGCTCTTTGATTCTTTACTACCGCTATCGCAGTATAAAGTTGCGCCTTCAGGTTATCTTCGTGAAGGGATGAACGCTCTAGCCGATGCCGATCTCGTGATCTTGACTCGAGCAGATCAAGCCAGTGCTGAGCAGAAGAAAGGTCTTTGCTCACTACTTAAGTCAAAGCTCGATCCCCATGTCAAAATTCTTGAAGCGCGCTACGTGGCCCAGGGGCTGGCCAATGCGGTCACGGGCGACATTTTACCAAGTGCTCACCTCGCAGGACGCGCCTGTTACCTCATCGCAGGGATTGCCTCGCCTGAGAGCTTCATTAAAATGATTGAGAGCATCGGGGGACATGTGGTGGGTGAAGCTTTTTTTCCCGATCACCATTTTTATACGACTGAAGAAGTCGGGAATATCTTGCGTGAAGCAGCGTCTCGCGATGCGATCGTTGTGACGACTGAGAAAGACATTGTGAAGCTCAGAAGAATTGTCGATGAAGATCGGCTCTACTACTTGCAAATAGGCGTTGATTTTATGAACGAGGAGAAAGTTCTAGTCGACCTCTTAGAAGATGCTTATCAGCAATCATTTCTCTAGGCCATGATCAATAGCCTTGTGATAATATGGAGCCATGAAATTTTTTCTAAGCACCCATGTTCTTTTCTCGTTCATTCTATTACTTGCCGGATGTGCCAGTAATAGAGATCAAGTCTTTACTGAAAGTGAACCTACCTCACCGCAAAAACTTGAGCGTGAGATTTCCCTGCCTGAAGATGTCAAGGCCAAGTTTCAAGTTAGTGAGACTCAAGTTAATGAGCCGGAGAGCTCAACCCAAGTCCCGCAGGCCACTGAGCAGGCTAAAGTCGAAAAGACTAAGATAAAGAAAATTTCAAAAGAGTTTCCCCCGGCTGAGGTTATCGAAAAAGAGTCCGAGGCAAAGATTGTCGCCACAGAGACGCTCACTGAAGAGGAACTCCAAAAGCGCTCGACTTTTAAAACCTGGGATCTAGAGTCTAAGAGAGTGTGGAAGAAGTTTACTCCTTACGTGCGAGTGGGTGAGGAGCTCATCTATGAAATTAGCTTTCTAGGTGTTCTCGCTGGCCACGTGAGAATGACCACAAAGCCGGTGACTGAGATTGCTGGTAAGGAAGTCTATCATTTTTATGCTCAACTTAAGTCAGGTCGTTGGTATGACTTTATCTACAAGCTTGATGATTATATTGAGACTTTTGTTGATCGCGAAACTTTTAGACCCGTAAAGTACTCGCTTATCCAAAGAGAGTCTTCGCAAAAAGTCGATGACCTGCAACTCTTTGACCTTGAATCTTCGATGACCTACCTCGACTACTATCGATTAAAAGATGGAAAAGAGAAGAAGGAAAATAAGCAAGAGATGATTCCAGAATATTTCCAAGACTCCTATTCAGCGCTTCCTTTTTTGCGTGGAGTAAAGATGAAGGTTGGCGATATTCATCAATTCCCCATTGTGACTCGAGGAAAAATCTGGCTATTAAAGTATGAAGTCGAAGGCGTAGAAGAGATTAAGGTTCAAGGCAGTTGGATTCAGGCGCTCAAAATTAAAGCCGAGACCCAATATCCTGGTGTGCTCGAAAAGAAGGGCGACATTATTTTCTGGTTTGATCAATCTGATCTTAAGCGACCAGTGAAGTTTCAAGCTAAAGTTAAAATTGGCTCAATTGAAGGCATTCTGACCGATTACAAACCTGGTAAAAAAATCGAATAGGTGAACGTTGCGCATATTATTTGTCTGCCCAAGTACATTTTGGTCAACCCAGGAGCGGCTTGTGCTGACAGATGCATTAGTCGCCCGTGGTCGCGGCCACCAAGTGCTGATCTACGGGCTGCGCGACTCCTTTTTACACCATTATGCGACTCGGCTGGGTCTTGAGTTTGTCACCCACAAGGGTCTCTATAAGAAAAAATCCTGGAGCTTTAGTCGTCTCAAGGCGATCAAAAAGTTTTTTGTTCCTGGAGAGCTTGAGGTCGACTTAGTTCATGGGTACGGCTTTCAAGTACTAATGGAGCTCGCCTACCACATTAGAACTTATCACCACATCCCACTGCTGGGGACGCTGACCTTTGATCTTGAGCGCAGTTTTAGAAATCTGTGGTACCGCCCCATGATCTCTCGCGTGGATCAGTTTGTGCTCACTTCAAGAGATATGATTGAACGTGTGAGCTCACTACTTGGTGTTGCTCCCATGAAGCTGCAGGTGTGTGGTATCGGCCTTCCCTCACCAGATAATGCCGAACCCAGACGCTATACCAAAGAATTTCACACACCTGACGGGGCTCATCTGCTCGGTCTTCACGTGGGTGTTGATGAGGAGAACTTAGGCAAACTCCTCACCGTTTTAAATGCGCTCAGGGCCCTCAATGGATCGGGCAAGCACGGAGATTTTTATCTCGTCTTATTTTGCGAAAAGCCTTGGAGGGAGCACATTCTCTTTAGCGCTCTTCGCGGGGCCGCTCACGAATTAGAGTGCGCCGACTACACCATTTTTTCTGAGCAAGAAGAAAGTGCTGAAGGTGATCTCTTTGCCCCCATTCGAGGAGTGCAGGAGCAGGTTGATATTTGGCTAGGACTCCCCAGCGCTGAGCCACTGGAGGATCTCTGGATTAGCGCACTCTTGATGAGGCGTCCGGTGGTGATTCCACGCACTGTCTCCTCGATGGAGCTTTTGCGCCAGTACGACGGCTGTGGTGAGACTTATAAAATAGGCGACGCCAGAGAAATTCGCGGCAAGGTCGAGCGGATCACTTCCCATAAAAGTGAATACCAGGAAATGCTTGCTAAGCACTCAGAATCACTGGCAGATCTCTATGATCCAGACTCATATAAAGAGTCCATTCTAGGCCTCTACGAGCGCTCTCTTGCTAAGCGCCGTAGATTAGTGCGTCACCATCGTAACCGCTAGGCATTAAGCGGTTAAAATAACTGGCCAGCCGAGGCAATTTCCGTTATTTTGACGCTCACTTTATTCTTTAGTGCCTTCAGTAGAAGGGCTTAGGACTCTCTAGGGACTCGCGGCTTTGCCATGAGCTTTGGAGAGATATTGAATTAAAGGACCCCTTTTAAAACGCCCTTTAAAAGATCAGGTCCGAAAGAGGTGTAAATATGGGCAATACAACAGAACTAAAAGCTAAATGGATGGAAGGCTACGATGTCGTCTTTGGTGAGGACATTGAAGAAAAAGAGAAGACCGAATTCGGTGATCTCCTAGCTGCCGAAGCTGACAAATCATTTGAAGAAGGTGAAGTATTCAAAGGTAAAGTCATCAACATCGGTCCAGACTTTGTACTCGTAGACATTGGCTACAAGCAAGAAGGTCTCGTTCCTACCAAAGAATTCCAAAACTTTGATGGCTCACTCAAAATTAAACAAGGTGACACAATTGAAGTTTACCTAGAGAAACTCGAGTCTTCTCTTGGAAATCTAGTTCTTTCTAAAGACAAAGCTGAAATCCTTAAGGCCTGGGACAAAATCTCTGAAGCCTGCGAAAAAGGTACTCCGCTTGAAGGGACAGTTGTTGCTAAGGTTAAAGGCGGTCTTTCTGTCGATATTGGCGTTAAGGCATTCCTTCCTGGTTCACAAATCGACCTTCGTCCAACTCGTTACCTTGATAAGTACATTGGTAAAACAATGCAATTTAAAGTTATCAAGTTTAACAAGAAGCGCGGAAATATTGTTCTTTCACGTCGTGCCATTCTCCAAGAAGAGCGCAACAAGATGAGAGAGGAAATCCTCACTCAAATCCAAGAAGGAATGATTGTTAAAGGTATCGTTAAAAACATCACTGACTACGGTGCGTTCATCGACCTCGGTGGTATTGACGGTCTCCTTCACATTACAGACATGTCTTGGGGCCGCGTGAAGCACCCATCAAGCCTTCTTAACATCGGTGATGAAATTGAAGTTAAGATCCTTAAGTTTGACTCTGACAAAGAAAGAGTTTCTCTTGGTCTTAAGCAAGTTCAGCCCAACCCATGGGAAGAAGCCCAAGGTAAATACCAGCCTGGTACAAAAGTATCTGGCGAGATCGTATCTGTTAAAGATTACGGCGTATTTATTGAACTCGACGACGGAATCGAAGGTCTTATCCACGTAAGTGAAATGTCATGGACTGGGAAAATCAAAAACCCAACTAAGCACTTCACTGCTGGTGAGAAAGTAGAAGCTATGGTTCTCGACGTTGATGTTGAAAATAAGCGTATTTCTCTCGGTATCAAGCAACTTCAGCCTAACCCATGGGAAGAGCTTGAGAAGAAATATCCTGCTGGTTCAAAAGTAAAAGGTAAGATCAAGTCTATTGTTGATTTCGGTATGTTCATCGACATCGGTGAAGACGTAGACGCTCTTATCCACGTTTCTGATATCTCTTGGACAAGAAAGAACGTAAATCTTGCTGAAGAGTACAAAGAAGGACAAGAAATTGATGCCATGATCGTTGCTGTTGATAAAGAAAACGGCAAGTTCAGCATGGGTATCAAGCAACTTGAAGAAGATCCATGGAAGAAGATCGAAACTCGTCTTCCAGTTGGAACTGTCGTTGAAGCTGAAGTTGTTCGCGTAACTGACTTCGGTGCCTTCGTTGAGCTTGAAACTGGTGTAGAAGGTCTTATCCACATTTCAGAACTCTCTGAAGAGCGTGTTGAAAAACCAAGCGACGTTATTAAGAAAGGTGACACTGTAAAAGCTATGGTGATCTCTGTTGATAAAGACGCTAAGAAAATCGCTCTTTCTAAGAAAGCTGCTGTTCACGCTGAACAAACTTCAGGTGAAGGCTACTCAGCACAAGTTGTTCAAACGGCAACTCTTGCTGACAAGCTCAAAGGCTTCAAAGTTTCTGACGAATAAGCCTCAATTAAAACGAGCTAATCGGGAAAGGCCCTCCAATCGGAGGGCCTTTTTTTATCTCCTGGGCCTAGAAATTTCTCAACTCTGCACTTACTCGCTACTCTACCGATCCATTTAGGTTATAATTTTCTTAATGTTTAAGTCGTCGAGGAGTATTTATGAAGTATCTACTATGTGCCCTTCTCTTTCTAAGTTTTAACGCGAATGCGCTCATTAGAGCTGAAGGGGAGTTTGGTCTGTCTGATGTCGAAAGAAATGGTCAGAGTCGCAGCTCAGATGGAACAGTGGTTCGCTTAGGAGCTTCACTTGGGCTACTTCCTCTGATGGATATGGATTTTAAATATGGCTTCATGTCTGGGGAATCTGACGATACGACCACTAATTCAAGCGGCGCCTCTAAGCCATTTACTGAGCACGATACCCATTTCTTTGCCGCTGGCCCAAGCTTAAAGCTGCTTAATTGGTTTAGAGGGGGAGCGGGGATCGTCTATCAGAAGTCAGAGCACACTCTAAATTCAACCACTACTGCCAATGAAATCAAGAAGGATAACGACTTAGGTTACTACGTCGACCTTGGGCTCTATCACATGGTTAATATCTGGGGCTTTTCTCTGACTTACACCCACCAACAAGCAGGGGATGTGGACTCGAATTATTTCACTGCTGGAATTGTAATCGGACTTTAGGACTCGAAATGGCTAAGGTCTGGCCTTAGCCATTGCCTTCTTCGCTTTCAGTAATTGCAATTTTTAACTTTCTCATAAATTCTTTTTGATCTTCGCTTGAAAGCGCTTTTTTAAGGGCCATTTCAAACTCACCTTTATGGCTTTTATAAAGACCGACAAACATTTCAACGTAAAAATGCTTGTTGTCTATCTTGTTGATTTTCTCGTAGAAAGCGAGAACCCTCTCGAGTTCATTGGCACTAAAATTTTTGCTTAGGCTAGCAGCTACTTGCTCAAGTTCTTCGTAGACAAGCTTCATATTGGGTGCGGACTTTTTGGCGAGTTCGACTTCAATCTTGCTGGTTTCAATTGGCTTTGTCTGAGCAGCAGAGGACGCAGCAAAGGAAGAGGAAAGTAGGAGAGTGATGGAAGTTGCAATAAATAAACTTTTCATTTTCTAAATCACCTTATTTAACGTAAACGCCAATGAGCTTGCGACCGAGGTATTCATCAACGGGTCTACGTGAAGAGAAGTCGGAGAGAAATTCATTGGCGCCGGCCTTCACTTCAATATGGCCACAGCAACCACCACTATAAACAAGAATGGCCCCTTTGGGAGCTGATCTAGCACTTAGACTTTGATTGCTGTCTTTGAGATTTCTAAAGCCCATCGCCTTTAAGTCTCGCCCAAAGTCACTGGCAAATTTCGTGCCTGAGTAACTTCTGGTAAACCCCCCGGCCATAACTCCTAGTTTGACATAACGTAAGCACTTACCTTTTGAACCGGGCGCGCGCTTGCCTGAGCAGCCTGAAACGGTGCAATTGAGTGTGAGATTGCGTCTGAGTCTAGTGATCATACTCGCTACTTGTGGAGACTCTGAGTATTTCGTGTGGTTTCCTGATTGAGATCTCACCTGAATAATTTCTGCGACTTCATCATTGAGGGTAAAGAGGGAGTCGGATGCGAACTTAAAGTTTTCAGCGCCAAGACAAATACCAAGATCACCCTCTTCCACGGCCGTGAGTAACTCCTGACATTCCTTTAAGTCGAGTCTGGCACTACACTCTTCAACAATACCGTCCATGCGTTGAGTGTAGAGTTCACGAATGCGACTATCTTTCACCAGTGAATCAAATTCTGTTTTCGAAAATTTTTCACCAGGGTTTTCTTCATTGGGAGTGAGTGCGCGCTGGGCCCTCATGTGAGTCCGGTGAAGTTTTAACCAGTTTTCAAAATTCGGCTGAACTTCAGCGGCAAATACCTGAAAGGAGTAAAAAACAGCGAAGGGGAGTAAGAGCTTTATAATCATTGGCCTTCCTAAAACCGTAATTCTGTATCAATTATAGAATTACGCTCTCTGGCCCAATAGCTAGTAAGTTCTACCTAAGAGTTGTGAAAGTTGAGCAGTACTGTAGGTCTATCCTTGATGGCCCATCTCGCGCAGAACATTGTTGATTGAATTCACTCCTAGAGTAATTTTATTCATAAAGGAGTTGTCTGCTGGAACAAAGTGAAAGCGAGGGTGCTGCTTCCAAATGCGCTGGAGCTTGTGATCAAGCGCGATCGCGGCGGCGGCACTCTCAGAGCGGTAAGGGTTGTTACTTTGCATATCATCGTGATTATTAGCTGCTGCCGTTTCAAAAAAAATGACTGCATCGTAGCGGTCAATCTCGTCTTCTAATGTCGTTCCAAGTTCTTCAAAGAAGCTCTCAGGACCTCCGCCCCAATAAGCGAGTCCGTCGAGGGTGCCACGATCACAAACTTGCAGTGAGCTTGGGTAGAGCATACAGAAATTGTCTTCGAGAGTGTGTTGAAGCTTAAAAATGGCTTTTTGGAGTAATTTTACTCGGTCGGGGTGATCTTCTCTTTGTATTCCATTTTCAAAGAGAAGAGTTGCTGCCTCTGGCACGATATTGACTTTATTTTTAAATTCGCGCTTAAAAAGATCAAGGGCAGTTGTTTTTCCACCGCCTGGGCCACCAGTGACAACAATCTTTGCTTCTCTTCTTTTGATCACTCTCATCCCCGCAAATTAAATTTAAGGTGAGTCTATTCTAGCAAGCTTTAGTGGCGCTTAAAAGAACTACGGATACATCTCCTGCAAGGTTTCGATATCCTTTTTTGAAAGTACATATTTAAGACCTCTATCAATTTCTGGTCTTTGCCCGAAGTAGTAGCAATAGTTCATAATGGACTTAGGGTCATACTCGGTGTGAAAGATCGCTGTATGATAGATCTTTTCTAGCTTCTCAGGCCTTTTCAGATTAATCGGGCTCGTACTTCCCTGACATTGATGATCTTCTCTGGCATCCGGATGGATGTGCTCATGTCTAAGTCCAGCGACGTGGCCAAATTCGTGAACAATAGTGGTCGTTCTCACTGCACTCAAAGCGATAGTTCCGACCTTACCACTCTTGGAGTAGAACCCGTGTCTACCATTAAGTGAGCCCATGGTACCTGAGTCTCCAATGACCGCTCTACCAGCAAAGGAAGGATCAAAGATTAAGAAGCGACCTTTTGCCTCGAGGACAATTAGATCTGGCTCAGGGGTCTCACTACAGTCTTTAAAGCCCGTGAAGTGTATGCCGGTGACTTCTTCTTTGTAATGAGTAGTAACAGTTTGCTTAATCTTATCGCGCTCACGGGCTGAGAGCGCTCTGGGGATAAATTTGAGCTCCTTCTTAGCGTAGTCATAGCTCACAAGATTAGTTCCAATGAGTTGAGATTTTTGTGAGTAAAAACAGGTTACGACTTCCTTTTTATCCCAAAGTGTATGTGGCTCGTAGATCCCGGCCTGGGCCATCAGGGGAAGGGCTAAAGCACAAATTAGTCTTTTCATAAAAATCTCCATCTTTGATTTGCGAGTGGACTATAGTGCTGCGCTGGGTTAATCGCCAGGGTTAAATGAATTTCTTGGAATACTTACAGGAGTCGCCCTCCTGATCCCTTCTAAGTGTTTGAATTAATGTAAGAGAAAGGGCAAGCTACGGTCGGATTTTTGAAAGACCAGCCTCTGGCTCTCGTAGTCTTCCCCATCAAGCTTGAGCGGGAGAGGGCGGTTTGAAGAGAGCTCAAGCTTTTGGCAAAGATGACTGATGAGCTTTTCATGAGAGCTGGGAGCAAAGTTTTCAGATTGAGCTTCAAAGAGAATTTTGAGGGTCTCACTAATTTCAGTTGAGGCCACGGTAGTAAAGCCAAAGCTCCTTCCAAAATGGGCGCAGTAGCTAGGTGAGATTTTTACTCCACCTCCAGCGAAGAGACCTTGAGAAATGAGGGCGCCAAAACTTGAAAACTGCTCCCAGGGTCCATCATCGACAGAGAAACTAAATTCAAAAATGTCAGGGGAGAGCAGCTCTTCCAGTGCATTTAGATAATAGCTTAATTTACCCGTGGCTTTTTTAATTAGGTCATCTCCACTAGAAGTGACCTTTGCAGGTGCGCCAACTGAGACGGCATTGATAAAGAAACGATCGTTGCAAGTCATCACAGGGACGAGTAGACGTTTCTGTCCTTCGAGGACGGATAGCGCCTTTGAAACTGAGGGCTTAGTCTTAGCAATGCCCAGAGAGCGAGCAAAGTCATTGGCGGTGCCCGCAGGAAAATAGATAATTGATTCTATCTTATTCGCGTCAGCAATTGAGATATTTTGCAGGAAGTGATTGAGAGTACCGTCTCCACCAACAAGAATGATAACACTTTGATCAAGGTCATGATCCTTAGAGAACTCAGTGGCCTGATACTCTTTTTCTAGCGCACTAAAAAAATCGGCGTGATTATCTTTTGCGCCTTGATTGGCGCAGTAGAGAAAATTCATAATACCTCACTGGCCTTATTATACTCACTGTGAATTGTCAGCACATGGCCAGCGTTAGGCATCTATGAATAATCTAATCTATTTCTTTGTAAGAAATGTCCATGAGCAGTAAAGATCCGCAATCTCAACCACCTGGTCAACCTCTGGAAGATCAATCTGACGAGACGATTGACTAAAGTTTTGGGCCAGCCATAGGTCCTGGGTCCCTGGAGTGGAGAGAATGTAGCGCTCGTTAATGGCGTACTCTCTGCCTAGATAAGTGTAGCGAACATTATCTTGGGCACTCGAAATTTTGGGTGTGTTAGCGGATGAGGAAATCACGGCGAGCGCTTCACTTAACAACTGAGCGTCGCTCTTAGTTAAAAATTTTGTTGTGATTAAGAGAGGAATTGTTGGGCCCACCATACTAAATGTCTGAGTTTTTTTAATTTTTACGATCCCGCTCTCTGTAAAGTCACAACTTAAGTCATAACTTAGGTTTGTGTAAGAACAGCTATTGCCGTTGCAAAGTGTTGCCCCCTTTCTTACTTGAAGGGTAGTGCTTGAGAGAGCTGAAAAGCTAATGAGCGCAGCTGCGAGGGCCAAAGTGGTGGTCTTCACTTGTATCTTCCTTTGTAGAGTGGTTACGCGCTTCTACTTAGAATGATACAAAAGAACAATTTTATTTACTGAGTGTGAATTAGTTACAGGGAGGCTACTTATCCCAGACTTCGTGCCTGAAGAATATTCCCTCATCTCCAAACTCAGAAGAGACAAATTCTGATGTTGTTACTATATCGGCTATCGGCCGTGAGCGAGCGACTAGATCCTTAATGTCTTTTTCTTGATACTTCTCATATTGAAAGCCCTTGGGGAGAGCTTCTAGAGCGTAGATCGTGTAGAGAATTTGACCGGGTTTCAATCCCAAGAAATCTTCTCTAATGTCATGTTCCTTTGATGAAAACGAAAGACTGTTAGTTGGAACAAAAAAGATTTGAATGGGGGATTTTGGAGAAGTGGATTTTTCTCCCTTTTCATTTACTTTGGCCATGTCTGAGAGTTTGAGCTGCTCAGGGTAGGATGTGACTCTTTTAAAAAGGCGATGAATGAGCTTGGTCCCAATAGAGTCGCCCATAGGGACAATATTAGAGAGTGGATTTTTCATGAAGTTAAAATCTCTGTCTTGGCCTTCTAATGTATAGAGTGCTGACACATTAGCGCTAGGCACGCCATCGCGCAGAACCTTGAGGGCAAGTCCAGGTGCCAGCGGCTTTGAGTCTTTGGGGTTATAAGTGATTGAGAGTCTAAGAAGAGCACAATCGGCACCGCTGAAAATTCCGCTGTAGGGATTATTCTCTCTTGAGACAATTTTGACTTTCGCAAGAACGCCTCTACGGTGGAGGTATTTCTTCCATCCCTTAGGAGCTACATCAGTGTGCATATTTGTTTTGAGGCTCAACTCTTGGAAAGTCATGGCAAGAAATTGCATCAGTCCTAGGTTGTTGAACTCAGGCAATTGCTCATACTTTGTTTCAAGCGCCTTTTTCCACAGGGAGTTTTGTTTCTCACAGGCACTATAATCTTCGTAACTCTTTGAGAAAGCCGGCGCTGAAAGTAGAGCTAGTGTGGCGATGGCGAGATAAAACTTTCTCATAAAGAAGTCTCCAGAAGTTAAAATCAATTAATTTTATCACCGGCGTGCCAACTAGGGGGGTTGGGAAAAGCTTGCTCTAGAAGGAGAAATTAACCTCTGGTTATAGTCAGGTAATTGGAAAAGTTTATGCTCTTAACTGATTGGATTTGCACTCTATCCTTTATATTTCTTGAGAAGCTTTACGGAACTTTTAAAAGTCATTTTTTATTGGATATTTGTCGTGCAGCTGACGTGTTTGAGGGCTAGAATGGAGTTGGTCCACAAAGATTCTTGAGGAATCCTTGGGCTTTAAATTCATCTTAATTAGGAAGATTAATCTATAAGAAGGAGCTTAGATGAAAAGGAAGCTGAGTCTATCGTTAGCAATTTCAGGATTGCTACTATGTTCTTGTGCAAAAGTAGAGTCACCTGATTCTACCCGTGACCCAAGTAGTTCAAACCGTGAAGATCCATGGACCACGTGGTCGCGTGACAATGGAAAAGTCGGTGCGCTACTCGTTCTCAGTAAGATTAGAAGTAATCTTCTTGATAACAACCTCCATGATCCCCATGTCTCTTATAAAGGTTATAACCGCGATGTGAAGTGTGATCCTGATCGCGATGATCGCTATAGAAGTGCTGATGGAACTTGTTATGACTTTGAAGTTCCCTTTGCCGGAGCTTCGGGAGTCGCTTTTGGGCGCAATATTCCGCCTGAGATGATTGATCACGATGGACGTGAGAAAATTATGGAGCCTAATCCAAAGCTAGTCTCTAACGAATTTTTCACCCGTGAAGAATTTAAGCCAGTTCCCTTTCTCAATATGCTCGCTGCAAGTTGGATTCAATTCATGAATCACGACTGGCTCACACACGGAAGAAATGATGAACAGAATCGTCCCTATACAGTTACTTTCGAAGGTAAGACCGTTGAGCATGTTGAGCGCACTAAGACCAACACAGCTAAAAGCAGTCAGTATAAGAATGATTATGGTCAGACGACTATTAATGAGGTGACTCATTGGTGGGATGCTTCTCAGCTCTATGGAAGCAATCAGTCTGAGCAAGATAAAGTGCGTTCATTCTCACGCGGTAAATTGCGCACGGTAAAGTATAAAAATAAAGAGCTTCTTCCTAAGAGAAATGATCTTAATCCGGCCCACAATAAGCAAAACCAAGGTCTGGCCATCACGGGCTTTAATGACAATTGGTGGGTAGGTCTAAGTATGCTTCATACTCTCTTTGTTAAAGAGCACAACGCCATTGCTGACATGCTTATGAAAAAGTATGTCTCTAAAGATAAAAAGACTGGTAAATGGAAGCTCAAAGAAGGTGGATTCATCCGTCGTATGAGTGATGTATTTAGAAAAGAAGATAAGTACACAAAGCTTCTGACAGATAAAGAGCTCGATGAGCATATCTTTCAGACCGCCAGACTTATTAACTCTGCGGTGCTCGCCAAGATTCACACCATTGAGTGGACTCCAGCAATCCTTGCTAACAAGACCCTTCGTTTTGCCATGTACGCTAACTGGTACGGTGTGGCCAACCCACAAACATGGTCTAAGCTGATCAAGCACATTCCAGGTCTTAATAAGACTGATTGGTTTAAGGCGACAGACTCAGGCTATATCGTCGGTGGAATTGTGGGTGATAAGTCCAATAACTATGGTGTTCCCTATAGTATCACTGAAGAGTTCACTTCGGTTTACCGCTTGCACTCGCTCCTACCAGAGGCGATCAATGTAAAAAAACTTGAGAATCCGAAAAAGGTAGAAGCTATTGCGATGGCGGATACTCGTAATGAGAAGAGTTACGGACTCATGGAAAAGTACGATCTGAAAGATCTTTTCTATTCGTTTGGAACTCAACATCCAGGACAACTCGTCCTTAACAACTTTCCAAAGTTCATGCAATCGCTTCAGATTCCCGGTCATGGAAATATGGACCTTGGAATGGTCGATATTATGCGCGACCGCGAAAGAGGTGTCCCACGCTACAATCAGTTTAGAAGGGCCATTAACCTTAAGCCGATTACTAAATATCGCGATTTCTTCCCAGCCGATAAGCCACTAGATGAGAGACAAAAAAAGATTCTCGACAAGTTCTACAAAGTTTACGGTAAAGATGATCAAGGTCACGATAACGTAGAAATGATCGATCTCTTGGTCGGGACACTTGCTGAAGAAGTTCGTCCAGAGGGATTTGGCTTTGGAGAAACTCCTTTTCAAATCTTTATTCTCATGGCCTCTAGAAGACTCATGGCCGATAAATTCTACACCGATAACTATAGTGCAAAGTACTACACTAAAGCCGGTATGGATTGGATCGATGACGAAGGTTATATGCACAAAGTAATTGCTCGTCACATGAAAGAGCTTAAACCTAAAATGAAAGGCTTAAGCACCGCCTTTGCTCCTTGGCACGACTAAAAATCAATTTACCTGCGACCGTTCTATGGGCGGTCGCAGGTTTACATCCCACCCCTTAATCGTTAGCTTAAATTATGGATCTTACTTGGCTTGGCACCGCCGGCTTTATTGCCCGTGTAAGCGGTGTTGAAATTGCTTTTGACCCCTTTTTATCGCGCGGTGAAGGTGCTCCCTCTCCCTTTAGTCCAAAGTCCTTTGAAAATGTTCAGTGTATCTTTGTGGGCCACGGCCATTTCGATCATACCTTTGATATCCCCGATATTTGTGCTCACTGTAGCGACTTAAAAGTTTTCGCTCCTGGATTAACGGGACAAGTCTTGAGAATGCGTGGAGTGGGAAAAGAGCAATTGACACTGGCCCATAATCGCGAGCACTTGCTAAAATCCTTGCGCGTTCAAGCCTTTAAAAGCGCTCATGTGAAATTTGATTACCGCTTGGTACTCTCAACTGCTAAGCGCTGTGGGATCGCTGGATGCTTACACGTGGCCAAATTGGGTGCCTTTTACCCCAAGGGCCTAGTGCAGTCGTATCTCTTTGAAGAGAATGGCAAAAAGGTGCTCTTTCTCAGTAGTGCAGGCTGCACAATGGAAGAGTTGAAACTGTATCGCGATCTTGAGGTCGATATCCTCTTAGCTCCGCTGCAGGGACACACTCACATACAGGATATCGCGGCTGAACAAACCTTAGTGATAAACCCAAAGGTTGTCATCCCTCATCACCATGATGATTTCTATCCACCACTAAGCCAAAATATTAGTGTTGAAGTCTTTAAGGACCTTCTAAAGCGAAAAGGATTTAGGGGAGAAGTTGTCGAATTAGAGTTATTTAAGTCGACTCACCTGTAAAAAAAAGCCACCCCATAAGGGTGGCCTCAAAGTGCTATTTAGCGACCTTCACCATTATCTGGGTGTTCATAGTACATCAAGAAGTCTGAATCGTTGTTGGGATCAATCAGAGCAAGTTCAACCACATCCTGACCCAAAGCTTTTGTGGCGTCAAAGATATCGATAAAAAGCCCAATTCTTCCTGCCACTTCTTTTTGAGTGGCCTTATCACTTTTGATTGGATGAAAGAGAAACATTCCATCGCGTGGCTCACTGACAGAGTACTCACCCTTTAAAAAGGCCGACTTTGGATTTGTGAACATATTCTTGCGCTTCTTAGCCGATAGAGCAGCGTACTTGCCGGGTGTTTGGAATTTGGCCAGGTTTTCATCGCCATTTACCTTGAGATCTAAAACAACATCATCAAGTCTGCCATAGGCCGAGAGGTAGGGGCCAGGAAGATAGTTCTTTCTCCAAGTGGAGTCGAGTTTGACTTTATTGTAGGTGAATTTAGCTAGTCCATACTGAAAGCCATTTACTTTTTCGTCGTCTTTAGTGGGAAAGAAAATCTCTTTGGGTTGACCATCGGCTGCACTCGTAATGACTGCGCCTTCAAGGGCATTTTTTAAATTTTTCTCTTGAGACAGAACCAGAAGTCTTGGTTTAGAAGACCTGTCACTGACGATTTGATCATCCACAATTTTAAGTGGATACAATTCATAAGTTCCCTCTACTTTAGAGGGTGTCATTTTATAGGTTGAAATTTTGCTCGTGATATTTTTCAAATAGCCAATGGCCTTACTCGCAATAGGAAGCTTATTGGCAGCAACGTATTGAGGGGCCATCTTGAGGAGATTTACGTATTCAAGCAAAACGACATTGTAGGAGCCAGGCTCACCGTCGATTTCGTCGAGATAGATTCGAGTCGCCGCTTTATTGGGACCCTTATGTCCAAATTTATACTGAGAAACACCTAGGTAGGTGCCACTAATATCGCGATCAAATGATGAGAGAGAGCGGCTCTTATCGCCAGAAGAGCAGGCTCCCAGCGCGAACGCTAGAGCAATTGGTAAAAGTCTTTTCATTTTTTCTCCGTTGTACTTGGGCTCAATAAACACTTTTTTATTATGTCACGCGTCTCAATAGGGGAGAAGTCAGATAGAATTTACCGGCGAGTTAGCTTAACCAAAATGAGCGGTTAAAGTTTTTCACCAATTTCAAAGCCTTTAGACAGACCCCTAGCGCATACTTTGCCCTCTCGGCATATAAACAATTATCTAGCAGTGAAGTTTGTCTGATGCCTAGGGAGATCTCTAACATGGCAAAGCTTTAACCTTAAACAGGATGATTTATGATAAGCGAAATTCAAATGGATCAGATTAATAGCTACGCTGTTGAGGCCAAGGGAAAGATCAATTCGAGCGACTATCAAAATGTTTTAGGACCTCACTTTGATGAGGCCAGGTCTCAAGGCAAGAAGTTGCGCTTTCTCTTTCATCTGGGAGATCAATTCGAAGGGTTTACACCGGGGGCAGCTTGGGAAGATTTTAAACTAGGTCTTAAGCACTTTAGAACGCTCGAACGCTGCGCAGTTGTGACTGATAATGAGGTCGTGAGGGGTACCAGCCAATTTGTGGGCGCGATGATCCCATGCCCGGTTAAAGTCTTTCACAACAGTGAGCTTGAAAGTGCAAAGTCATGGCTCTCTACTGCCTCTCTAGGGCTTGAGTATTACCTAGATCAATCCACAGGAGTGCTAAGAATAGAGTTGAGCGCTCCCTTAGAATCAGAAGACTTTAAAGAGCTCACGCATGAGGTGGATTCTTGGCTTGAGCGAGGAGGGGCGCTGCGATCCATAGTGGTTCACGCAGCTAAATTTCCCGGCTGGGAAAATGTGGGGAGTATGCTCTCGCATATCGAGTTTATTCGCGACCATCATCAGAAAATCAGACGAGTGGCCCTGTGTATGGATGGAGAGTTTCCGCAGATAGCCTCAAGTGTCGGCCAGCATTTTGTGGCGGCTGAACTCAAGAACTTTCCGGCCAACTCCCTTGAGGAGGCCATGGACTGGGCCAGAAGGGCTTAGAAACACTGGCACTAAATGGTTAATATTTGATAAGCTGTGAGATTTTTGACAATTTCTTACATCTCATAAACTTTTTACACACAATGGCAAAAGCTATGTGCAATTGCGCATTCAAGCGGGCATTGTGCTCCCAATAGAGAAGAGTTTCTTACATTTTTGGGAGATATGATGATTAAGTTAAGTGTGAGTGCCATGTTGGTAATGTTGTCAGTCAGTGCAAATGCAAAGGGCATGGCCGGCCCAAAAGTGATCTATCAAGAAGATGACCGTATCGAAGTCGAAGAGGCATCTGCTACTTTGCAAACTCTTGCCGCAGGAACAGTCACTCAAATTAAAACTTCAAATCTAGTCGCTTTAACTGACGATGAAGCTAATTTTAAATTTAGCGCTAGAAACCTTTCAAGCTCAATGAGCGTCTGCAAAGAAGAGCGCTTTTCTGACCAGCCCAATCCAGGCAATTGCTCTGGCTTTCTGGTGGCCCCCGACTTAGTGGTAACTGCTGGTCACTGTATCTATCTTCGCGGCCAGGAAAATGGAGAGATTGGCTGTAGCGATTACTCTTACGTCTTTGATTTTCACAAAGGTAAAATCGAAGACGGACTGATCTCAAAAGAAAAAGTCTATAGCTGTAAAAAAGTTCTCAATATCAAATTAGACGGATCAAATAAGCAAGATTTTGCTCTCATTCAGCTCGACCGCCCTGTCACCGACAGAGCGCCAGTGAAGTTTAGAACGGAAGGTAAGGTTGAAGCGGGTGCACCACTTGTTGTGATTGGCGCTCCCTCTGGACTTCCTACCAAAATCGCTGGTGGTGCTGTTGTGAATGACAACGAAAATGAAGTCTACTTTGAGGCCAACTTAGATACTTTTGGTGGTAACTCGGGATCGGCAGTATTTAATGCTGATACTGGTGAAGTTGAAGGCATCCTCGTCCGTGGGGCAACTGACTATGTGATGGACTGGAGTCGCTTCTGCCGCGTTGTTAATAAATGTGACGGCATCGATAACTCAGGCTTTCGTTGCATGGGTGAAGAAGTAACGAGAATCTCTCAGGTTGAAATCTCAAAGTTTCTTGGCAATCAAAGCTCAGTCGATGGAACTACTAGTACTGAAGAAAGTGAAGAACCTGCACTAGCGCTGCTCCCATAATAAACAATATGCGAGTAGGGCTTTAAGAGAAGGGCACGTATGTGCCCTTTTTTTTTGTCAGGGTGGCCCTAACTGCTCATAATCTCAAATCATCTTAGAGTTCAAAGTAGAGTGCTTGCCCTGCTTTGTCAGTTTGATAGTCTTCGATAGGTAATTAAGCTAGCGAGGTTCTATGTCTCGATCGAGTGAACTTGTAATTGATTTTATGACTTACCACCTCTCGAGTCTCTATCCCTCAGGCTGGCTTCGACCTCACCAGGACTTTCAACGCTCGCTGAGAAGCTTAGAGAGCTATTCCCACCGGGATATCGATAAGTGGCTAGAGGTTCCTGTTTCTTACTTGAGTTGCGAAGAAGCTTTGTTGGTAGGTATCACTCTTTATTTCTCTAGTTCAAAGTCAAACTCACCCAAAGCCTGCATTGCTCATTTTGAGGCGGCCCGTGAGTCTCAATCGGATGTGATCCGCTCGATTTCTCATTTTGCTCTTGGGATTCTCTCTTTAGAGAAGGCAAAATTAGAGAAGTTAGAAAGTGAGTATCACTGCGCTAGGCGCTATTTCGAAGCGGCCATTGCCTCTAATTGTGCTTGTCATTATTCAAAGCTCGCTCTGAGTATTTGTTATGTTGCCTTAGGAGGATGGGCCCAAGTGCCAAAGCTGCTCTTGCAGGTGAGTCGCTTTCACTATCGGCCGGGACCGATCTATCAAACACTGGCGCAAATCTATGAGCGTTTGGGTCTTGAAGGGCCTAATCAATTTTATGCCCTCAAAGCAAAAAAGGCCGAGCTTAGCTCGGCCTTTTTATTTTCTTAATTCTCTTTTGGTTCTGCGCTTGAAGCACGGTCGCCATAAATCGTTTTAATCGCACTTCTCATATAAGTCTTAGTGATAATATCCCAGAGGCTATCATCGGCACGGCGGCTATACTTATACTGATCGCTTTGAACATCGTTGAGCATATTAGCAAGGTCATACTCATCAAAGTTTGGTGGAAGCGGGACATCTGTTTTAGTTTCAGCTTCTAGGACTTCTTCACCTTCTTTGGCCTCATCACTCTTAGCGACTTTTTTCTTGCCGTTTTCATCATCGCTACTAGCGTCACCATTAATTAGGCTTCCATCAATAGCTCCCATTGCATTCGCACCCCCTTGGGAACTGCCACGCTTTGAGAGTCTAAGTTTGCGCGCTTTTTCGGCTTCACTATTGGCTGCGGCTGCAGCGGCTTGAGCATTCTTTGCATTGGCCAGAGCGGCTTTGGAGCCGGAAGCGTTACCATTAAGTGAGCCAGAGCCGTTGGCATTTGAGCCCGAAAGTGAGTCAGAGTTCTTACCATTTGCATCACTTGTGCTGCTCACTAGACTATTTGATTTAACAAAGTCTGCTGGGTTGAGTGAGCCAAATGAGAAGGGATCGGCACTCTTGCTCTCATCGACTGCAACGTTGAGATTACTGGCAACCTGTCTAAAGTCTTGAATCGATTGGAAAGCACTATTGCCAGCAGCTCCATTCTTAGCAGCGTTCACAAAGCGGCTCGACTTTTTCTGAGATTCAGCTCTCTCTTTAGCAAACTTAGAAAGCTTTCTATTGAGTGCATTTTTTCCTTTTTCACTTGAGAGCGGATCGAGACCAGCAGCTTCAAGTGATGAAGAAGATCCGTTGCGCTCTTTAAGTGCTTGCTGGAGTCTTTGTCTATAAGCACTCAGGGCACCGGAACCACCAGAGATAGGAGACCCAACGTTATTAACAGCACTTCCCGAGAGATCCACGCTGCCGTTTGCGCCTTTTGGAGCTTCGTTATTATTATTGGAATTTCCATCCCCCGAGAGGTCTCCCGAGAATCCTCCATCGTAGGCACTTGAAACTTCGCCGGCGATGAGCTTCATACAGCCAGCAAGTTCGGTATTCATCTTATAGCTCGCCTCATAGTAGTTGGTGAGGTTGGCCACTTTTTCGCGAATAATATTCACTGTTTTAATTTTATTTTGAGCGGCAGACTTCGAAGGCTCTTTTGCAATATAAGAACAAACCGCCGAATTAGAGTATTGGGCAAAGTGATCGGGGATCTGCTCGATATACTCGTACTTACAATCTTCTTTTTTACCGCTGCCAAACATTGAAGAGAGGGCATTTCCGATACCGCAAAATAGTCTTCCTAGACCGAGAAAGCCTGGGTCTTTTTTAACTTTTTCTGTTTCAATCACAGGGTCGACCACGGGAATCCCTTCGTGCTCACACATCTTCACACAATCGCCATTGCGCTTGCCGATCATGCCACATTGATTCTTTTTAAGTTGGTAAACGGGAACTTTACTGGTGAGAGTTGCGTCTCTTTTATCAGTGTCTATACTTTGCGAGATATCTGTTTCAGTCTCTTCCTTCTGCACTGCTCGTTGGTCATCGTCACTGTCACTTTCATTACTTTCTGAGCGTATGGTTCCTATGAGAATACCTAAGCCACGATCGCCATTGCCTACAGCGTAGTAGTCTGGTTTGGGATTGGCGATGTAGTCCATCCATTTATCTAAATCACTATAGACCTCGGCAAATTGACTGACGAACTCTGCGGACACGTGAGCTTCCAGTTCATAAATTTCCGCCATGACTCCGTAGTAGGCCACAGAACTTGAGATATCAATTTCATTATTGGCCGCGGCCGTTTTAATTTTCTCGAGATACTTTTGAAGCTTTTCTTTTGCAGCTAGGTACGCTTCCTGGGCGGCCGCACGACGCTCATTAAATGTAACTGCAAAAGCCTTACCCTGTTTATTAATTCCAAACCAGTCGTCCATGGCGACAGTGGCGTGCTCGAGCACCATCGTAAAGTGCATCACCTCAGTGGTGTACTGCTCAACTTTGGTGTTGTCTGGCATTTGCGTTTCTTTATTGGTGAGCTTGCCCACACATTTTTTAAGATCGAGATCGAATTGATACTCAGATGGGATAAAGGCTTCAAATTGGGCGTGAAGGGCGGTATCAACACATTGACCTTTAGGGATACAAACCTGAAGAGGTCCAGACCCTGCACTTCCAGATGGGGTTGCTGGCTGACTTCCTGAAGGACCTTGGGAGCTAAAGCCATCGAGAGCGACACAGGTTGCACCGTCTCCACATTGATTTTGGTTTTGGCATTTATACTTAGAAGAATTGTTAATGATTTCTTCTATAGAGGCATCACTCCAACAGACTTGATTTTTGTCGCAGGCGTTTGCGTCTAGAGGATTACAGCCCCCTTTTTTGCCAGCCATGAAATCTGCTATTCCTTGAGAACGGTCGTTCCTGTCTCTATCTGGTCCATTGCCCGCACCGTGCGCAAAAGCACTTCCAATAGGAAGGGTGGTTAGGATTGAGATGAGTAGTAGTGTCTTTTTCATATCGCTATCCTCTTTTTGAGGCTCCGTCTGTTTGCTTAGCCCCTATTTTACCTCTTTTAGGGTGTTTGACTTAATGGAGCCACCTATTGGGACGAGATTGCCTAGTTATCCTATTGAAAGTGGGTGCATTTTAAACAAAATGTATTACTTGAACGGCCGCCTCAACTTTTGGGCACCACCTTTAGAGCTAAGGGGTGG
Organism: Bacteriovoracaceae bacterium; assembly: GCA_048264885.1. Classification (GTDB taxonomy): domain Bacteria; phylum Bdellovibrionota; class Bacteriovoracia; order Bacteriovoracales; family Bacteriovoracaceae; genus JBLWXV01. The sequence continues at coordinate 807,234 of JBLXCO010000001.1, read as the reverse complement.
AATATTCGTTCAGGGGCGCACTATCTCTAGAGAATTAGTTAAAATGTAAAAACCATCAAGCGAGGATAGCTGAATGAAAGCAATTTTAAGAACAATGTTATTTTCCCTTTCTCTCATGGCGATGGACGCGCCAGCAGACTCAAAGGGAAAAGCTGAGGAAGCTCAATTTGATAATCCGATTGTGGGGGAAGTCTTCTACACCAGAGGAAAGGTTCTTCTCACCAGAGACAATAATAAATTTCAGCTTCCCAATAAGCCTAATGCCATTAGAAAAAACGATCGCATCAAAACTTATAAGGGCGCCATCGCGATTATTGCTTTTGGTCCTCAGAAGGGATCAAAGATGAAGATCGACCAAGATAGTGAAGTTGTCATCGATGAGCTGCTTGGAAAGAAAAAAGGTGAAGAGGCAAGTAAGGGCAACTTTAACAATACTGTGAGTATTCTTAAGGGCTCTCTCAATGTCATCTTTAATAAGGACAAGCTTCAGGAAAATGAACTCAATGTTAAAACCCGCTACGCAACTTTTGGTATTCGCGGAACAGAGTTCTTTGTGACCGAAAGAAATAATGCTGCAAGCTTTCTGGCCGTGAAAGATGGGGTGGTGGCCGCCATCCAAAAAGGCCCAAAGAACAAAGATGTAGAGTCTCTACTTAGTAAAGATACCGCGATGATTCTTACTCCCTATCTCGAGCGAGTGCGCCAGGAAAACCCTGAGTGGATGCAAGAGATTAACTGGAGTATGAACACCAAGGAATATCTTGTTCAAAGTGATGAACTCTTTGCCAAGATCGATGCCTCTTATAAGCAGAACGTGAAGAATCAAGCTCCTCCACCAGAGAAAGTTAAAGGAATTGGAGATCTTGAGGAAGAACTTAAAAAGGCCGGCGGAGACTCCGGAAACTCATCAGGAAAATAGTCTTACTTATTATTTATGCTCATGAGGAGGCTTAATGGCCTCCTCTTCTTTTTCAGCGCGAAAGGAAGCAGGAAGAATATCTACTCCAAAGCGCTCACCAAGCTTAACAATAGTGGGAATCGTGATGGGGGCAAAGGGAAGGACCGCAAATACCCCAAGCCCAATGGTTTTGAGAAAGCTTCGAAACTGCTTATTGGCACGGGCCATCTCAATTGCTGAGGCATCGCCACTGGTATACTTCACATAGGTCTTGAGCATAAAGGTCGTTTCGCGCGACTCTGTGGCCAGCGCTCTTTTAATGCGCTTGAGACTTGCGACGATTTTTTTTTCAATTTTTTGAGAAACTACTCTGTAGGCCATTATTGTTTTGGTGACCCCTCTGGAGGACACCACATACAGCCGAGGTCACTGTTGTTGTGAGAATCGACTTCATCATCCATTTCATGGCGTAATTCTTCAAGCTCACTCTCACTGGCCCCAAGACTGGTGGCCAAACTCTCGGGCAGGCTAGGGGCTTCGATTTTAATATCTATGCCCATTGCTTCCATCTCACAAGCCAGTTTGTGTGCTCCATCCCAGTTGTCGGCCTCAAATTGACCGAGGGTTTCCCCTGAATGAATTTCAACCACGCGTATGGGTTTATTAGACATAATTGGTGCCCTTTTGCTATTTTCTCACCATACCAAAACCCCGTGACCTAGGAAAGACAGTGAGTGCTTTAATCGCCTATTCTGGCCATAGTCTATGGCAGCAAACCTTTGAAGGCCTGCATCCCAATGCTGAGGGCAAAGTGGTGGTGTTTTCTAAGTTGCCGGAATTTATGGACTTTCTCCATCAGGTCGACGCGAAACTGCTGCTCTTAGAGCTTTCTCAAGCGGAGGTTGCGCAAGTTAATTTCGGCGAGCTTTGCGACCTTGAGGCTACAAAAGTCGCGCTGGTAGCCGATAAGCTCTCGAGCGAAGTTTTTTTGGATGAGAGAGTCGCGGTGATTGAAAAGCCAGTGGATATTAAGACCCTCAAAACCAAGATCGCCACACTTATGAGCGAGATTAAATAAGAATGGGAAATAAGGACCGCCTCTTCATTGGAATTGGCATCACCATCACACTTTTAGTTTTCTTTGGCAGCCTCTATATTAAAGGCGGCCTTTTTTAACTTCTTTGTAATAAGGGTCCTCCGGTGAGAGGACGTATTCAGAAACACCTAAGGTATCAAAGATAAAATTCGGCGTTTTAATGCGATAGAAGATACCCGTTTCGTGATTCTGAGTCGCGATGACGTTGGTCTTGCTTTGGATGCGACTAATCGCCTGGCCGTCATCATAGGGAATAAAGAGGTCGTGGCCATCTTGCTGAGAGAGAAAGTAGTTGATGATATGTTCTCTCAGAGCTCTCACATCTTCTTTATCATGAGAACTAATGACAAACGAATTGGGATTGAGCCTTTTGATGATCTTTGCTTTATGGGGATCTTGAAGCAGGTCTTTTTTATTAAAAACAATGATTGAATCTTTGTCACCCACTCCCAGCTCTTCAAGAACATTCTTAGTAACACTCAGGTGCTTTTCATAGTGAGGGTCAGAGATATCACAGACAATGATGAGTAGATCGGCTTCAAGCGCAGACTCTAAGGTCGTTTTAAAACCTTCAATCAAAGTGTTGGGAAGGTTTGAAATAAAGCCCACGGTATCGATCAAAATCATGGGGGGCTTCGTGTCGGGGTTGAGCATTCGATAGGTCGAGTCAAGGGTGGCAAAGAGCTTGTTCTCTTCAAGAATATCCACGCGGCACAGTCGGTTCATGAGTGAACTCTTACCAGCATTGGTATAGCCCACGAGCGCTGCGGTCACGGCCTGATTTTGTCTTTTCTTAGCGCGAACGACTCGGCCCTTAGCAACTTCGACCACTTGCTTTTTGTAAAATTCAATGCGCTCGCGAATAATACGACGGTCGAGCTCGATTTGTTTTTCACCCTCACCACCAAGAACACCCACACCACCGCGTTGACGGCCTAAGTGACTCCAAAAACCTGAGAGCCTGGGCAAAATATAGCCCAGTCTGGCAATTTCAATTTGAATCTTGGCCTCTTTTGTGTGGGCGTGTTGGGAGAAAATCTCTAGGATCACGTGGCAGCGATCAACTACTGAGAGACCTGAGATTTTTCTAATATTTCTAATTTGACTGGCCGAAAGCTCACAGTCAAAGACGAGCAGTCCGGAATCATTTTCTCGCGCCATAGTGGCAATCTCATCGAGCTTGCCACTGCCAATGATGGTAGCGGGGTCGATAGTTTTGCGATTTTGAACAACCTCTCCCACGGTCTCAACGCCGAGGGTTCGCATCAGTTCTTTGAGTTCGGTTAAGGAGCGCTGAGTGTCTTCTTCAGACTTGTGCTCTTCAAAACCAGGGCAAACGATGCTCACTAGTGTTGCGCGCGCGTCTTTAGAAATATGAAATTCGTTATCGAGCAAGGTCAGTCTCCAAAATGAGGTTGTCAATTAAGCGGGCGCGTCCAAAGAATCTGGCACCGGCAAAGAGAATTATTTTAGAACTCTTTTTCACTGGCGTTAAGTCCTCGCCATCTAGAATTTCTAAGTAGTCCCACGAATTCTGGGACTTAAGAATTTCTTCGCGCAGATTCATCGCAGCTTCCGCGCCGTGCTCAAGCCAAGCTGACTGAAGTGCTCTTAAATCCCTAGAGAGTTCGAGAGCTTGGACTTTTTCTAATTCGCTCAAGTATTGATTGCGACTTGAGAGTGCTAGTCCTTCAGGTGTGCGGGCAATGGGCATGGCAATGATCTCAACTCCCAGGCGCAGATCTTTGGTCATGCGCTTAATCACCTGGAGTTGCTGATAGTCTTTTTGGCCAAAGTAGGCCCGATGCGCTTTCGTAAGAACAAAGAGTTGGTAGACGACAGTGGTGACCCCTTCAAAGTGGCCTGGGCGACTGGCACCGCAAAGGACTTTCGTCAGGGGTCCATTGACACTAATCGCGGTTGCAAAACCCTCTGGGTAAATTTCAGCGGGGGCACTGGGAGCGAAGATAGCGACGTCGCCACCCAGTGAATCAATGAGTTTTTGATCATCAAGAAGTGTTCTTGGGTAGCTCTCAAAGTCTTCGCTAGGCCCAAACTGCTTGGGGTTCACAAAGATGGTGACGATGGTGAGGTCGTTTTCAGCAAGCGAGCGCTTAATTAATGAAGCGTGTCCCTCGTGAAGATTGCCCATAGTGGGAACTAGGCCGATGCTTTGATCGGAGCGAAGAGTTTGGCGAAAACGCTCTAATTCACTCACAGTCTTAAGAAGAACACTCATTTTTTTTCCCAGCTGGCTATGAGCTTGGCAAGCTCCACTTTACTGAGTTCAAATGCTTGGTAGCTACCGTCAGCATTTCTAATCAAGTAACTCGCGCCCTCAGCTCCAAAACCCGCGGCGCCACGATTCATCCAAGACCCACTCACTTTTGTTCCGACCAGAAAGTCGGTTGGCTTGCGCTGCCATTTGGATTCGAGCATCTCTTGAGTGAGCTCACTCTCAGCGGCAAAGCCCACTGTCATTACTTTAGCGCGGTAATTTTCGCAGACCCAGGCAAGGACATCAGTTGCCTTTTCAAATTGAAAGCTAAGGGAACTTGTTTCTTTTTTTAGTTTTGAGCTCGCAACTTCTGGCGCCAGAAAATCACAGGGAGCACCGGCCGAGATAAAACTCTCGGCGCTCTCAATTTCATTTTTAACCGCTTGAAAGAGCTCGTTTGTCGTTTGCACGCGAATTTCTTTGTAGCCAGGAAGAATTTGCAGTTCATTGGTTTGCTCACCCACACCATGGCCACAAATAAGCGTGACCTGATCTCCCCGGCACAAATGCTCTCGGGCTAGGGCCACACCAGTTTTGCCACTTGAAGGGTTGGTGATAAAGCGCACGGGATCAAGCGCAGCGATAGTGGAGCCAGTCGTGATGAGGACGCGACGCCCTCGTCTCTTTTGATGAAAAGGCCAGCACTCAATCGCGGTGAGAAGGGCCGCGACACTTGGAAGCTTTCCTTCGCCGATTTCCCCACAGGCCATCTCTCCACCTGCGGGCGCAAAAATATAAAAATTAGGATGGCGCTTGGAGAGCAGCTCTCTCGTTGAGATCGTGGCCGGAGCATTCCACATGTCAGGATTCATTGAAGGAAAAATTAAGACATCTCTATCTCGTCTTAGAGCGAGTAACAAAGATGAGAGTGTGTCGTCGGCGCTGCCACTAGCGAGCTTAGAGAGCATATTTGCACTGGCCGGTGCCAGGACAAAGAGATCGTGTTCACGCGCGAGGTCAATGTGGAGCACTCCCGCTTTTTCGCGCTCAAAGTCTGAGCTCGGCAGATAAACCTGTCTGGCCCCGAGGTAATAGAAAGCCTCGCTCACAACAAATTTAAGCGCGCCACTACTTAGAACCACGCTGACTTCGTGGCCAACTTTACTCAGCCCTCTGACAAGATCAAGGGCGCGATAAGCGGAGATGGAGCCCGTAACTCCAAGGAGTATTTTCAAAGACTACCTCATATCTGGGTTCTCTAGAGGCGCTTTATTTCATAATTCCAGGGATTTGGCCACGTATACAAAGGCCCAAACCCTGTAAAGAATACGAGGGGGCCCTTAAAAAATAAGGAGTTGGGTTATCCTTGGCGCCTACGCACAAACGTTGTAGCTAAGGGTCATAGGATCATGGAATTTTTAAAGTTTAAGATGATCAAGTCCATGGATCATCAAAGTATCGGAGAAGATTACGAGAGCATGCTCATTAACCGCTCTCATGTGGTCTCAGTTAAACCTATCAACATGGTGGTTGATGATCGCGTTCTTCAGGGGTTTTGGGTTCGAACGAGCAACGGCAAAAAATATCGCGCCATTGAGATTCCGGCCGAACTTCGCGAGCTCTTTAGTGAAAATGAATTCTTTCACGAAGATTAATTTTCTGAAAGTTTCGCCAAGTGGTGCATGGCCTTGTGGATAAAGTGAAAATCTAAAATCAATTCAGCACCGCTACTCATCTGAGTCAATAACTCTTTTGCCACACCCGCCGAGCCACCGGTGAGATAGATCACCTCTGGGGTCGGCGCTTGCTCAAGAGTCTTTTCAAGCATCGATTCAAAGTACCAGCGCGCACTCGTTGTGATCGCACTCTTGGTATCACTGGGAAGCGTAAGCGCGGCCTTCCAATTTATTTCTGCTGGAGCATAGACGGTGAGAAGCTCACCGCGCGCGAAATTATTTAGGTAGGTTGAGAGTCCTGGGGCAATGATTCCGCCCAGGTGACCACGCTCACTTTCAATCCAGTCAAAAGTAAAAAAAGTTCCTAGGTCAAGGACGAGGGCAGTCTTCTTATTCTTAGCATGGAGTTCATGCCAGGCCAGGGCACTCGTGTAGAGACGGTCATCGCCAAGAGTGTGAGCATAGGTGGTAGGCATGCCAAAAAAGCTCTGAGCGCCCCAGTGGGAGCGCAGATCGATCTTGGTGCCGGAGAGCGCTTCAAGAACTTGTGGGGGCTTTCCCACTTGAGAGAGGCAGTAGGGGTAATGATGGAGATCTTTAAAGTGAGACTCTTCAAAGTGTCCAAGCGAGCAAACCTCTTGGAGCTCTCCCCCAGAGAAAATCCCAACACTAGGGCGCGAGTTGCCGATATCAAAGGTGAGTAGCTCTCTCATTAGCTTAGAGGAGCATCGCTCTGACTCGATGTCGCCTGACCTAGGTAGGTGCTGATTAATTCTTTTTTAAGTTTATAAAAATCAGCAATCGGAGTGCAGAATTTAGGTGGGGTGTTAGGGCCCATTTTAAGGAGGTCGTTAATCACCAAGACCTGACCATCGGTTTCACTGCCAGAGCCGATTCCAATGGTTGGGATAGAGAGTTCTTCAGTAATATGAGTGGCAAGCTCTTTTGAAACACATTCAAGCACTAAGCTAAAGACTCCGGCCTTTTGCAACTTTTTGGCCTCCTTAACTAGACGCTCGGCCGAGTGCGAATCCTTGCCGTGAGTGTAGTAGCCTCCAAGCTCATGAACGCTCTGAGGAGTGAGACCGATATGTCCCATGACGGGAATGCCAGTTTCCACTAAACGCTTAATCACCTTGAGCGTAACTTCACCGGCCCCTTCGAGCTTGAGCGCTTCGGCACCCGTTGCTTGAAAGAGCGCAATAGCATTTTGAATGCCCGATTCGACAGTGGCGTAGGTGCCAAAGGGCATATCGATGACGACAAATTTATTTTTGGCGCCTCTTTTAACGGCGCCACCAAAAATTTTCATATGATCGAGCTCAACACCCACGGTGTGCTCAAGGCCGAGCACGACATTGCCCAAGCTATCACCCACCAGCAGCATGTCGATACTCGTTTCACTGAGCATTTGCGCCGTTTGAAAATCGTAGCAAGTGAGCATTTGTAGGGCACGTCCTTGCTCTGTCTTCTTAAAAGTACGCAGGCTTCTGGTGGTGAGTTGTTTTACTTTTACAGTGGGCTGAACGCTCATAAATTTCCCTAGGGGTAAAATTGCGATTTAAGTCTCGCGTGGGCCAGCGAGAGAGGTGATCTCTCCCAGTCTTTTTTTATCTGTTCGCGCAGTTCTAGCATATTGGTCTTTTGAACTTCGCCAATGAATTCATTTGATTCAATCTCTTGCCACAGTCGCTCAAGTTTGTCTTTGAAAGATTGATCCACTAGCACTTTTGAAGCCTTGCTAGCACCAGCGAGAGCGGCCGGACTGATGAGCGAAAAGAAGTCCATGGGCCCCTTTTCACACAACGTCTTCATGATCAGTTCGGCCTCCACCCAACATTCCATAAAGGCGAGTTCTTCGGGGATTCCTTTGGCCACCAGAGTTTCAAAACTCGCGCGCAGAGCGTAGGGCAGGAGTCCACACAACAGAGATTGCTCGCTAAAAAGATCAGCGGCTGTCTCGGCGGCAATGGAGACTTCATAAGGACCAGCATTGATGCCCAAGGCTTGGCACAGACGCGGCACTTGAGCGTAGGTATTTGATTCGAGCGTGCCCTGAGCGATGGCGGCACCAAGGGCCCCTTTGGTTTCAAAGCGAAAGCGAACCTCACTGGCAATGGCCTTGGGGGCGAGTAGGCCAAGCTTTAAGTCTGGGTGGCGCGCAAGGAGTTCGGGGTAGCTTGCTCCGTGGGCCAGCAGATAGGAGCAGTTTTTGTTGCTTGCTTGTGGGTAGCACTCGAAAAAATGAATCATTTCATGATCGGGAATCAAGAGGGCAATGAGCGGTGAGCCCTCAAAGAAATGTGAATCATTTGCCTTAAGGATCGTGGTTTTAAACCCAAGTTCTTGGGCCTTTTTTAATGAAGGACTTTGCTCACGCAGTCCGATGACAACGTCGACGCCACTATCGCGCAAGTTGAGCGCCCAGGCTTTTGCCTGAGAGCCTAGACCAACAATATAAAGTGTTGGAGTATTTTTCATATCCTTTCCTTGAGTCATGCGAATGGCTATCATACTTGAGGGCCGTACGGCCATGTGTTGCATCGCCAGGAGGCTCTGTGTCAAACTCTGAATTAGGAAGTATTTATTATCAGAAAGCATGGTATGACGAAAACGCTCATCAATTGCCCTTTTTAAACAGTGCTCTTTTCTTTGGCGAGTCCACTTTTACTACGATGAGAGTCATTGGCGGAGAAGTCCTCTATTTGAACTATCATCTGGATCGACTGAATCGTTCACTTCATTATCTCTTTGAAGAGGTGAGCGAGCAGCTGTGGGAGCAGATTCAGGCCGAACTCGAATTGGTGGCCAAGGCCAAGGGAGAGGGCTATTTGCGCCTGACTTTTTTTAAGGCGCCCGAGGATGTCTCATATTTTTTCTACCATCGCCATTTTGTCACGCCTTTGCATCAAAACCCCTCTCTCACTCTCACGCGCTCCAAAGGCAGAAGAGGACAATCTATTCGTCCCACCTACTTAAAGGTTGGCGATTATCTCGACACTCATCAAGAGCTTAAAATTGCGGCCGATGAAGGCTTTAGCGAAATTGTCTTTCTCGCTGCAGATGAGACGATTCTCGAGTGTGCGAGCAGCAATATTTTTTGGGTCGAAGAAGATCAGATCTACACCCCGGCACTTCGCAGTGGAGTGCTTGAAGGAGTTATGCGGCGAGCGGTTATTGCCGCTCTCAAGCACTCTCGCTGGCCAGTTAATCTGGGAGATTATAAAGTTGATAAACTTAAAACGGCCTCTGAAGTTTGGACTAGCAATGCCCTTCGTGGACTGACGCCGGTTTCAAGTTTTGAGCAAACAAACTACGCTTCAAGAAAAGTATTTAATGAAGTGATAGGTATTCTGAGAGATTTTTCCTCATGAGTAAGACTTTTCAAGTAAAATGTCCCACGTGCAATAAGAAGTTTAAGTACTATGAATCTGACTTTCGTCCTTTTTGTACAGAGAGATGTCGCATGGTAGATTTGGGTCACTGGCTCGATGAGAGCTATAAAGTTCCTGCAAATTCACCAATCGATCTGGACGAGCTAGAGGAAACGCTCATGAGTGGGGAATATGGCCTCGAAGAATAATCACCAAAATAATCACCAAGATATTAAATATAGTGTGCTTGAAGCGGCCCGCGAAGAAGCCATCGAACTCGCCATTCGCGCGGGAGAGAAGCTTCTTAAGTATCGCAAGCGCCTAGGCTCACTCACCATTACTTCCAAAGAAGCTCAGGGCGTGGCCAGTGTGGCCGATATTGAAAGTGAAAAGCTAATCGTCAGGGGCTTGCAAAAGCGCTTTCCCGAAATGAATATCCTCGCCGAAGAGAGTGCTTACGAGCAGTGGGGGGGAAAAAAAGAAGCTTACGCTCACTTTAAAGAACTCCCTTATGTTTGGGCGATTGATCCGCTCGACGGGACGTCTAACTTTTTAGCGGGCATGGATTACTTCGCCGTTTGTATCGGTCTTCTTCACTATGGCGTTCCCTATATGGGAGTGGTGTACCGCCCGACTACGGGAGAGTGTTGGACGGCGATCAAAGGCCGAGGCGCAAAGTACAATGAAGACTTAAAATCTCAGCGCTTTAAAAAATTGTGGCGGGAAAAAAATACTAAATCACTCAAGAGCTCACTTCTGGTCACGGGCTTTTCTTCTGAGAAAGGTGACGTCTTTGATAGGGAATTTCATCTCTTCAAATCAATCATGGGCGAAGTTCGCGGGGTGAGAAGAATGGGCAGTGCAGCCCTCGATCTCTGTTTCGTCGCAAGTGGCGTATTTGACGGCTTTTGGGAGAGTGGTCTGGCCCCTTGGGATGTCGCCGCTGCTGGAGTGATTGCTACCGAATCGGGAGTGAAGATAACTGATTATCAAGGTCGGGCTTTTCATCCCTTTCAAGATGACTTCTTAGCGGGACGCAACCCTTTTTATCAGAAGATGAAAACCTCCCTGCATTCTATAGTCACCGATTGACCCGGATGGCCCTTCTTTTTATACTTTAAGCAACGGCCGTATTACGCCTTTTTCCCATGGAAGTGAAAAAGGTATAGATCCAAGGATGGATGATGAACTTTGAGACCCTTAAGCAAATTCTCACTCACTCAACAGATGCAACGATCACAATAACCAGTATGGTTCTGGTTATTATCACTGTGCTCTTCGTTCTCTATTGGCTTTACAATAGAAGACGTTTTCATCAATTGAGTCACCAGATTCCTGCGAGTGTAGTGAAAAACTATCTCGACTCAATAATTCAAAACTCAACAGCGCTGAAGTCCTCTCTCTTTAGAGGTGGTGGCCTTGAAGTAAGCGGTGGTGTTCCCAGTGTATTTCCAACCAGTGATCTCTCTAGTGGTAATGTTTCAGTAGGTGGAGCCTCTAGTGAAGAACTCAATCAGAAGATGGCCGAGATCGCCTCACTAAATAATCGCCTGATGGACCGCGAACGCTTGATCACTGATCTTGAGCGCAAGCTGCAGGAAGCGAAGTCTTTGTCTTCTGCCGGAGGATCATCTGAAGAAGTAGAAATTCTTCAGGCGGAGATTGCTAAGCTGCGCGCTAAACTTGAAGCGGCCGAGAAGGCTGGAGCCAGTGCCGGTGGATCAGATGAGGCCCTTGAGGCTAAGCTTTCTGAGGTCACCAAAGAGCGCGATGAACTCAAAGAGCGTTTGATGGAGTATGAGATCATTGAAGAAGATCTCGCCAACTTAAAGCGTCTCCAACAAGAAAACGAACAACTTAAAAAGAGTTTAGCCGCTGGTGGGGGAGCTGCTCCTGAGCCGGTTGCTGCTGAACCAGAACCTGCTCCTGAACCAGAGCCAGCCCCTGAGCCAAAGGCAGCCCCTGAGCCGGAAGCAGAGCCTGAGCCAGTTGAAGAGGAACCCGCTCCCGAAGAGACTCCTGAGCCGGCCGCTGCCGCTGCCGAGGAGGACGATATCCCTTCAAACGAAGGGGAGCAGAAATCAGCAGAAGAGCTTCTTAGCGAATTTGAAAAGATGCTCGGTTAAGGAGAGCTTGATGAAAAAAATAATTCTCTCACTTGCTCTTTGTTCTTTTGTTAATTTCTCATACGCGGCTCAGTCTCCCAGTGAGATTTTATCCGTGATGAAAAACCCCATTGCTGGGGCCAAAGAGATTGAGAGGGTTAAAGCTCAAATTCTTCAAATGGCCGGTAAGGCCGTTCCAAGTCTCGTGCAAGTGATGAAGAGTGCGGAGTATCCAGATAAGAATCGCTGGATTGCGACCTTTTTATTAGGACAAATTATGGGAGAGAAAGCCTCTCCCTTTCTCGGTAAATTTCTTGATCATCCAAGCTGGGTGATGAGAATGGCCAGTCTAAAGACTTTACTCGCCCTCAAAGAGAAAGATTACGCCACTAAGTACCGCGATATGCTGCAAGATCAATCTCTGCTGGTGAGAACTCAGGCGCTTGAAAATATCAGAAGGCTCGAGCTTGAAGGGCAAGCTTCTTATGTCTGGGCCATGCTCTATGATAAGAGCAACTACTACACTCCAACGAGTAAGGGAGTAGAGGGCCCGCTTAAGAGAACTCACATTATTAAAGACGTGATTAAAACTATTGGCGACTTAAAGTTTGAAAAGGCCAAGAGTCCGCTTCTGACCATGATTCAAAAAGATAAGTATCAAGACATTTTTGAAGAGATGGACTACGCTCTTTCAAAGATCACTGGTAAGAATTCGCCCAAAGATTCAGTTAAGCTCAAAAAGCGTTTTTGGAAAAAAATCTCACTTTCAAATATGACGATCTAATTAGAAGGCTTGCTGCTCTAGCTCGCGTGCCTTCTGCTCTTCGATTTTGCGCAGCTTTGACTCGCGCTCAAGCACTTGATTAATGCGGTAGAGAATTGTTTGTTCGAGAATATTATCTGAGCGAATGACCTTCCAACCTTGCAAGAAATCCTGCTCGACCATTTGGCGCTTAAAGACAGTCACTTTTGAGACTTCTCGAGTGCCTTTAAAGCCCTTCACAACGTTTACGATGAGCTTAAATCTGGCCGCCTTTACGGCGTCCGAACTACCAAAGCTGTCGGCGAAATTGAGCTCAAGGGTATTGTCAATCCAACGGGTCTTAATCACACCTGCCTCTTGATTTTGAAGCTCAAGGTCGTACTTTTTCATAATCTCAAGCACGGCCTGCCAAGTCTGGACGTAGTCGTGATTAAAAACTTCAGATGGGATCTCAAATTCTTCGGTGATATAGCGAAATTCCTCATAGCTAGAGCAGCTCGTGGTGAGGGCTGAACTGGCGCCAATGAGCAAGCAGAGAAAGTAGGATTTGAGAGAGGGACATTTCATGTCTTCTATTGTAACCTTAGGCCATGAAAAACAGCAACCACCTCAAAGTTATGCAGGATGTTCTCACACTAGAGTCTAGAGCACTTGAGCTCGCCGCCACTCGACTGACCGAGAAAAAGGCCCAATCTCTGGCCGACCTCTTTGAATACCTGCGTGGCTGTGGTGGGGCCTTGATCTTCTGTGGAGTGGGAAAGTCGGGCCTCATCGGCCAAAAACTTGCCTCCACCTTTTGCTCTCTTGGGCTTCCCTCTTATTTTCTTCATCCAGTGGAGGCCTTGCACGGAGACCTTGGTAGAGTTAATAAGAACGACGCCATCGTTTTTCTGAGCAAATCGGGAACCACTGAAGAGATTTTAAAATTAATTCCTTTTCTCGATCTCCCTAGGCCTTCTCGGGTAGGCCTTTTAGGCAATGTCGAATCTCCCATCGCAAAAGAATGTGCCCTGGTCTTTGATTGCAGTGTCGAGAAGGAAGCCTGTATTAATAATCAGGCCCCCACAACAAGTTCGACTCTCGCCCTGGCGCTAGGCGACGCGATGGCCGTGCTCTTTGAGTCTTTGACTGGACTCACCAAGGAGGGCTTTGCGGTCAATCACCCCGGTGGGCTGCTTGGGAAATCACTGCGCATTCGAGTGCGTGATCTCATGGTGGCAAAGGAAAATTGCCCCGTGGCCAGTGCCTCGCAATCTCTGCGTGAGGTCTTAATTGAAATGACTCGCTCTCCTGTTGGAGCCTGCGCTATTTTGACTCAATCTGGAGAACTTGAAGGGATTCTGGTCGAAGGAGATATTCGTCGCGCTCTTGCTGGCGATACTCACGATCTGGGAGTTGCCGTTGAAAAAATTATGACTCGCAAGCCGATTTCGGTCACCACAGACACGCTGGCCTTTCACGCCCTTGAACTCATGGAAAAGCGCGAGCGTCCAATCTCCATTTTACCAGTTGTTGAAAATAATCAATTCATTGGTTTTTTGCGAGTGCACGATCTCTTTAAAGAGGGTTTTTCTCTCTCCTAGCTCCAAGCACCTGCTCAATAGCAATGAAGATGAGCGCAAAGATCATACTCGCCCATAAACCGAGGTACTGAAAGAGCGTGGTCTTAGTCTCTTTGAGCTCCACCTGATAAACTTTTGCCCGGGCAACATCAAGAGTGATGCGCTCAGATTCGCTGCCATCGGGATAAATGATCGAAGTCACTCCGGTATTGGTCATGCGCACCAATGGGAGTTGAAATTCACTCGCTCTCCACTTGGCAAGAAAGAGATGTTGATAGGGCTCACTGGTGATCCCGTACCAGGAGTCATTGGTGAGGTTGAGAATAAAGTGAGGACGGCTCTCGGTTTCATCTAGATAGTCACTAATAAATGAGTCAAAGAGAATTTCATAACAAATAGGGGTAATAAAGCGAGCTCCCTTTTGAGTTTGAAAAAGAGTGTGTCTTTCTCCCTTGGCAAAGTAGCTGATGTTAGTGATGTATTGACTGAGATAGTTATTAAGAGGACCAAAGGGAAGTCCCTCCCCAAAGGGAATGAGCTTCATCTTGTGATAGTAATCAAGTAGACCTTGGGTTTGCCCTGAAAAGAGAAAAGCCGTGTTGTATTCAGTCTCAAAATTAGTTGTGAGGTTCGCCTTGGGATTTTGATCATAGCCTCCGGTGAGAACATCGGCGCCAGTTTGCTCTATGACCTTTTTAATAAGGGCAGGGGCCAAGCGCTCATTGCTCTTCATGAGCGAAGATTGCATCAGTCTTGGATAAGCAGTCTCTGGCCATACGATGAGCTGGACTTTCTCATCGGCAGGCTTTGTTGAAAGCTCTAGATAGCGAGTAAAAACGTCTCTTAGAGCGAGGTTATCTCCCGCCTCAGAAGCAATCTTCATGAAATTGCCAACATTTGGCTGAACGAGCTTAATGCCAAGCTCGTCCTGCGCCTTTTGGCTGTGCCAAGCAGAAGGAGTGAGTAGACTTGCAAGAACAACTAGGGCAAGCACGCCAAGAGCGAGTAAGTGATCGTGAATTTTTTTTGACAGAACTATTTTGAGTAAGACGTAGTAAGTGATGAAACTATAGAAGGGAGCGCCAAAGTAGGGCGCGAGCGAAGTGAGCTTTGGTAGGGCCATCCAAACGTGACCCGCGTGAGCTGGAAATTGCTGCGGGATTAAGGATTCTAGTAGAGTTAAGAGGCCGGCCAAGAGCGCCGGGTTAGAAGTAAAGCTAGGGGCGAGATTTTTTTTTCTTAAAAAATAGACAAAGAGAATGAAACACCAAAATTGGGGAACGATAACGGCCGAAAAACCAAGTCCCAAGAGATAGTTGAGGGGGGCGGTGAGGCCACCAAATTCCTGGAGCGTATAGGGAATCCAATAAAAGCCAAGTTGATAGTGCCCAAGGGAGAAGCCCAGAGTGATTAAGGCCATTCTTCTCAAGGAGAGGGGCGCGCCACCGGTGAGCGCCTCTTTGAGTAAGTAAAATAAAAGCCCAAGTCCCAAGAAAGTGGGAAAACCAAGTGCTGGGAGTGACTTAATGGGAAAGCCTGCGGCGTAGAGAGCACCTGCGAGCAGGGCCAAAATAAAAATCACCGAGGCCCTATTTGAGACTTTTGATGTGGCATTGTTTTGCATGAGTAAATGATAGACTCCATTTGCCAAAGGTGCCAGCGCCTAGTTATTCTAAATATATGGAAGTTCAACAGCAGCCCACTCCCAAAATCACACCCCTTATCAGCGGCAAAGCTCCCGAGAGTCTTAAGCGTTGTCCTAAGTGTGCTTCATTTTTTCTAAGTGATACTTCATGTGAGAGCTGTGGCTACCAACTCGCCTATGATGGGCTGGGTGCTCCCATGGGTGAGCGCAGTTATTACGCGCTGATGGAAAATTATCATAATGAGTGGCCTCTCCTCTATCGCCTCTTTCCGAAGATGGGACAGGGAAATTTAAAACTCTCTCTGAAAAAGCCTAAGCGCTATCCCAAAGAGACGAGACTCCTTTTTCGCCTGGCCCAGCGCTTTAGTAAAATCTCAGAATACTTTTTAACTTCAGACGCAAGAGATCTCGCTGAGAGAAAGCTCTACCTTATTGAGTGGAGATCACTGTGTTTAGATCTCATCGATTTCTATGGCGAGGCTTGGGTTTCTTCAAAGCTTGATGAATTAATTGATGAATCAACTAAAGCGACTAAAGTGAATCTTTTAATGGGGTTTTATTCACGAGCGCTTGAAGAGTATCGCCTGCGCCCCAAGGATCACGACCGTAAATGGTTTGGACCCAAAGCTGTCAATTATATGGGAGCGCTCTTGTTGGTGGGAATCGCCAGTGTGTCTGCTCTGGCGCTAATGAAGTACTACACCATTGTGGGTCGCTAATTCTTAGAGACCCTTTGTCGTCGCCCCTTTTTTCCCAGCTAAATCTCTTTGCACTTGGCGCGTGGCCAGTCTTTTTCTTTCATTGGTGAGCTGTGAGGCGATTAGCCAAGCATTGCTAGCGTCAAGTCTGCCACCAGTGTTGGTTTTGTTCATGAGACTAATTTCTTTTTTGGCCGAGTCGCGAATAATTCTTTTAATATCCGAGGTCGTGAGGACTGGAAACTCGGCCATGAGCAGAGCTGCTACACCGCTAACAAATGCTGTGGCCTGACTCGTTCCCGTGAGAAAACCGGCGCGGCCAGCGGGCAGGGCAGACTTAATACGGTAGCCTGGAGCAGAGATGTCGACACTTTGTTTGCCGTAATTTGACGAACTCAGCACTTTCACTGATTGATCATGGGCCGTGACAGAAATGATATTTTCAAGTCCATAACTCGCTGGATAGTAGGCGTTATTTTTAAAATCGATATTTGATTGCTCATTACCTGCAGCAGCGACTACGAGTATTCCTTTTTTCTCAGCAAGCTTTAAAATGCGAAGCTCTTCGAGTGCGGGCTCTGGACCTCCACCTGAGTAATTGATGACGTCAACATTTTGATCAACGGCAAATCTGAGTGCTTCAATTGTTGAGTTGAGATTGTCCTGACCTGTGGCCTGGGGATTATAATATTTAAGTGAGAGAATTTTAACTTCTGGATAAACGCTTTTGACGATCCCAGAGACGTGAGTTCCGTGCCCGTGGGTATCGACGGGAGCAAATTTATTTTTAGCTCCTTTAGAGAAGTCCATCCCATACATGTCATTGGAAACGCTGCCACTGGGAAGATAGAGATTTTGTCTTAAAAAGGGGTGGTTGACGTCAATGCCGGTATCGATCACAGCGACGACGATATCTCTTTTCTTAACAAAGTTTTTCCAAGCATCGCTCAAGTTAATATTTGAAGCAACTTCGCTGGGATCAATGCCCCAACTGGCATACTTGGACTTGAGCTCATTAAGATCAAGCCCAGAAAGTTTAAGTGCAGTGGGGGCGGTCGTTGGCTTTGGTGCCGGCTCGCTCTTTTGAACTTTCTTTAAGAGTGCTGGCTTAATCACTTGGGCACTTACACCGAAGCTGAGAGTGAGGAGCACTGAAAGGGTTAGAGCTTTATATTGTTTCACCAAGATCTCCAAAGAACTAAAACTGCCGTGACCCAAATGGGGACCACTTCTTATGCCTAAGAATTAAGCAATCCGAGTACCAACGGAAACACTGTTATATTAGTAACTTATGAATCCAACCTAGGCCCCTTTTTGGGTCCATTTTTGATACTTGTCTATATTTTAGTCAATCTAGGGGCGGGAGCGTTTGGGCAGGCAAAATGGCCCTGGTGGTGGCACAAGCTTGACTTTAAGTTGAGTAAAATACTGAAAACAGAATGCCAAAACTTGGCGAGGGCCTTGCTCAGTAGGTGAGTAGCTTCCATTGACGGAAGTGGAATTAGGAAAGGAGTACCTTATGTCAATTTGGAAGACAACAGCACTAATCGCCTTCACACTTTTTCTTGTTAGCTGTGGCACGAGCAATCTAAATAAAGGATCGAGAACTCCAGGAGCGCAGGCCAATGAAACTTATGAGCATCGTCAACGTGCTCAGCTAGAGCGAGAGCTTGGTAATATTCTCGGTAAGACCGCCTTTATTAGTGACTACCAGATGAAGGAAGATGAAGTTTTTTAATCGGAAAATGAGAGATGACAAAAAAAAGCCCAGGTATGATGCCTGGGCTTTTTTTTATGGAGTAGAACTAGACTCTAGGCCCAGTTTTGGAAGCGTTGTTGTTCACGCTCGCGCTCTTCAGCGTGAGTGATACAAAGCGTAGTCCACGGTTGATTCGAGAGCCTTTTTTCTTCGATCTCTTCATCACACTCTTCACAGTGACCGTAAGTACCCTCTTCAAGTCGAGTGAGCGCCATTTCAATTTGGCGAAGCTTACCCATCTCTCTTGAGCGAAGATTAAAAGAGACTTGTTGATTAATAAGATTTGAAGCGAGATCTGCCTCATCGGGAAGGTCGTCACTTGAAACGTGAAGGTCTTCTCTATTTCTCATAGCATCGCTGTTTAAGATCTTCTCTTTAGCTTCAAGTAGGAGGGTCTTAAACTTATCGTATTTTGCCTTATCCATAAAATCCTCCTTGATTTTTAGGTCCCCTCATTTGTGTATGTGTTTGGGGCCCAAGGCTGTAACCAGTATTGTAGATTTTTTCTACAAAGCGTTACAAGGGAAAATTATTGCACAAATTCTTACAATGACGGATGCATTATGTCGGTTATTGCGAGTTTCCGGTGCTCGCGCTAAGGTAGGGCCAGTAATTTATCAAGGAGTAAGTATGACAGAGCGTTCAGAGCAAGACATCAAACGTGCTGCAGGTGTAGGGCATATTCCCTCAGGTCTCTTCGTAGTGACCACTCATGAAGATGGAGTGAGTGATGGTTACCTAGCGAGTTGGGTGCAACAAGTTTCCTTCTCTCCGCTACTGGTTTCCTTGGCCATCAATGAGTCGCGCCCGGGTTATCAGCGCATTAAAGACGGTAAAACTTTTACCATCAATATCGTGGGAGACCATGAAATGGGCTATCTCAAGCACTTTTGGAAGGGCTATTCTCCCAGTGAAAATCCATTCCCAGAGATTGAGCACGAGCTCACTGCTGAAGGTGGGGTCGCCATTAGCCGAGCGATTGCCTCAATTGATTGCCAGCTTGAATCGAGCATCAAGCCTGGCGATCACGAAATTGTTATTGCCAAGGTTCTCGCCTCTCGCGTTCACACGACTGAGGGCAAATCAAAGGTCCATCTCAGAAAGTCAGGTCTAGACTACTAAGAGGATCTCGCTCTAAATTTTTTACACACTCACTGCACTCGCAGGTCGCTATCGACTTGCGAGTGCAGTCTCTATCTAACCAATATCTAAGTCCTTCTTTCGAATTCAAACTGAGCACACCTCAATACTTTGTAAATTCTGCGCATGGGTTGCCCATGCTCAAGAAAATGTTAGGGTGCCGCCCGAGACAGGATATTGGAGTTTTTTATGAAGATGTTGATCATTTTGATGACATTAACAGGAGCGGCGCAGGCCGGTCTTCAGTCTAAAATTGAAAATTACGAAAATCGCAGGGATGTTCTAAGTTCAGTTTCACGAATTAAAAAGATCGTTCTTCCACGCTCAAGGGGACTGTGTGCCAAGCACGTAAGGCTCGGTTATATGTACAGTGGGATGATCCCGAGTCACCCAGGCATTAATTACGCCAAAAATTATCAGCCCTACTTTGAGCGCCAGGGGTGGACCAATCTCTACAGTCAAAAGACAAACCTTACTTATAAAAGAGAGCTTGATCAGAATCTCTTTAAGACCCCTTCGGGTTGTGCGGTGGTGTATTCGGCCATCGATGCTAGAAATGATCGCAATGGACATATCGGCCACATTGAAATGCGTATTAAGGGTTCAAAATGGGGTTTTATTAGCGATTATTATTCACCCGATCCACGCACTGGTAAAAAGTGTCTCAAGCCTGGAAAGGTCATTACGCGCTTAAAAACCTTTACCGCCAGGTCGGGCTCTCCCTACTATAAAAAAGGTCAAAGGGTGAAGCGCTATATAAAAGTGACGACTTGTGATAAATATTCTACAAAGGCGGCCGCAGCGCTAGGTAATGAGTTTAACAATCGCAAAGTGATAGGTGTGAATTGCAAATTCTAGTTAAGTTTTTACTTCCCATTATTTTGATCAGTGGCTTTTTATACTGGCTCTTTGTTCCCAGTAAGTCTCCGGTGGCGCCAGCTCCGGCCCGCTCAAGTGAACGCGAGGAATATCGCGCCCAAGAGATGGCCCAGAAGTATCTTGAAGAGCGTGAAACTGAAGCGAGGGCAACTCCGGCGCCCACACCTAAGAGAGAGCGCAGGCAATTGCAGCGAAGGATGGGAAAAAATTCTCCTGATAGTGGCGCCGATGCAGAGCAAGTCCCGGATCATATTCAAGAGCAAGTGACTCGTGAAGTGGTTCAGAAATTTGAAGATATGATCTACCTTGAGACACTTCCGGTAGAAGAAGAGGCCCGCTATAAGTACCTAAGCGACTCTTTTATGAATTCTCTCTTCTATCTCAATGAGGTAGCGGCTAAAAATACCGAGACCAGTGCTGAGAATCTTGGTAAAGCGATGAAGTTTCTCTCCCTCTATGCCAGAAATGGCAACGCCGATGAGATTGATGACTCGATTAGAATTATTCGCAATGAATTTCCCGAGCGCTTTCACGAAGCGCTCAGAGAGATTTCTGAAGACGATGCCTTGATTATTACCGACATTGTCGACAATCTTGACTCAGAGATGAATGAGAGCGGTTTTTCGGAAGGGGGAGAAATCCCCCCGAATCTAGAAGTCCCTGAGGAACTTGAGAGACCAGATATTACTGATTAAGATCGCGCCAACTGCGACCTGCGCGGTTGGAGCTCTTCTTTTGCCACTCTTCTACCGCTCGATTGTGATCTTTTAGATTTGTTGAGAAGACGTGGGTCCCATCATTCTTACTCACAAAGTAGAGGTAGTCGTGCTTGGCCGGATCAAGTACCGCCTTAATCGCAGCGATACCAGGGTTGGCGATGGGGCCAACCGGCAATCCTGAAATTTTATAAGTATTATAATCTGTCTTTTCTAGTAGGTGCGAGCGCTTGAGATTGCCAGTGAAGCGCTCCCAAATGCCATAGATGGTGGTTGGGTCAGACTGCAGCCTCATGCGCTTTTTGAGTCGATTGAGGAAGACGCCTGCAATAAGCGGGCGCTCAAAGCCCGCTCCCGTTTCTTTTTCAACAATTGAAGCCAGGATGATGACTTCTTTTTTAGACAGAGGAGAGGCTTCAAAATCAAGCCCGAGAGTTCGCTCGTTGAAGATCTTCACCATTGCCGCTGCCACATCCTTGGCCGGCGTTTGCGGGGCAAAGGAGTAGGTCTCTGGATAGAGATACCCCTCGAGTGTTTCACCGGGCACGCCAAGCTCTTTGGCAAAAGCTGGGTTCTTGGCAAGTGCAATAAAATCTTCTTTTGTGGTCACCTTGCTCTCATCTAGAATGGCGGCTACTTCGTAGAGATTTTTGCCCTCCGGTATGGTGACATTGGTCAGGAGACCCTTGCCTGATTGAAAGAGCTCAATCACTCCAAGCATGGTGATTCCGGTGGGGATCTCGTAGATGCCAGTCTTAAAGGTTGTGAGATAATCTTTGTGTTGGCAGTAGCGATGGAAAATTTTCGTCGAGTCAATAATCCCGGCCTCTCCCAAGCGATAGTTAATCTTAGAGAAGGGCTCGCCACTATGAATTTGGAAAGTCACGGTTGGGCCCTCGTACTGCTTGATGGCCAGTGAGTAGTAAATTCTGGCCGCGCCAAGAACTAAACCTAAAAGAGGGGCAACAATAAAGAAGAGAATATATTTATTCTTCACGTATAAAAACCTTCGTTAAAAAAGAATCTCTATTGTCCACGATTGCGGCAAAAATCTTCAAGGATAATTGCAGCACAAAGTGAGTCTAATTGTTTAGGGTCTACCTTAAAGTTGTAGCGGGGAGAGTTTTTCATGCGCTCCTGTGCTTCAAAAGTGCTCAGCGTCTCGTCTTGCTCGAGCACTGGAATTTGAGTGAGGCGCGCGAGTTCTTGACCAAAAGATTTTATTTTCCTCGATAGGTCTGTCTCTCTGGTGTCGAGCATATAGGGAACGCCCAAAACGATGATATCAATCAGCTCATCACTGACAATTTGTTTAAGGCTCATGAGAACTTGAGATTCACTCTTAACGATGATGCGCTCATAGGGCATGGGGAAGGGGTCGCGGCCCATATGGTAGAGGGCAGTTCCCACGACCTTAGAGCCGTAGTCAATTCCCAGGAATCGGCTCTCAGGAGCAATCTTGATGTCATTCATAGACGCCATACATATATTGATGCGAGTGCAAATTCAAGAATTTAAAGGTGAGTAATATTAAGATGATAGGCCTGTGTCTTAGCGCCAGTTGTTTTTGTTTCTTGACAAGCAACTGGTTTCCAAGGATATTTTCTGTATATTCACAATCTTAATACCTCATCAAAAGATAAAGTCGGCTCGTTAATCTAAATTTTTTCCTTGAGCTGATATTGTGTGCCCACACCCGGGCGATTAATCACAGGCGAAGGCCATAACTAACTGATGTAGAGGACTCACCACTTTTTTTACTTCCACACTGAAATCTAAATATTGTTGTAACTGCACGGAGATTTAAATGCATCTTAATGACTTGAGAGAAATGGACATCAAAGAACTCAACCAAATGGCCGAGGACAAGGGCGTTGAAAACCCGGGTTCACTTAAACGCCATGAAGTGATCTTTGCTCTTCTTAAAGACTCTGCCAAAAACGGCGAGGATATTTTTGGAGGAGGCGTTCTCGAAATTCTTCCCGATGGATTCGGCTTCCTTAGATCTCCTGGCTATAACTACCTTCCCGGTGCCGACGATATTTATGTTTCCCCCAGTCAGATTAGAAGATTTGGTTTAAGAAAAGGGGATACCTGTGAAGGACAAATTCGCCCCCCCAAAGAAGGCGAGCGCTACTTTGCCCTGCTTAAAGTCAACACCGTTAACGATCAGACGCCAGAAATTCATAAGAAGACGGTTCTCTTTGATAACTTAACTCCGCTCTATCCAGAGAAAAAAATCAATCTCGAATATAAGCCAACCAATTATTCAACTCGTTTGATTGATATGTTTGTGCCCCAAGGTTTTGGTCAGCGCTGCTTGATTGTGGCCCCACCCAAAGCTGGTAAGACAGTTCTCATGCAAGATATGGCCAACGCCATCACTACGAATCACCCCGATGCCACTCTTATCGTTTTGCTTATTGACGAGCGTCCCGAAGAAGTAACCGATATGAAGCGCAACGTTCAGGCCGAAGTAGTCTCTTCTACATTTGACGAGCCAGCCAGTCGCCACGTTCAAGTGGCCGAGATGGTGATGGAAAAAGCAAAGCGCCTTGTTGAAGCCGGAAAAGACGTGATCATTTTGCTAGACTCGATCACTCGTCTGGCCCGCGCCTACAACACAGTGGTTCCACCGTCGGGTAAGATCCTCTCAGGTGGTGTGGATTCAAATGCACTTCATAGACCAAAGAGATTCTTTGGTGCCGCTAGAAATATTGAAAAGGGTGGCTCACTCACGATTATTGCGACCGCTCTTATTGATACTGGTTCTCGTATGGATGAAGTGATTTTCGAGGAATTTAAGGGGACAGGTAACTCTGAAATCCAGCTCGACAGAAAGCTTCTTGAAAAGAGAATCTTCCCAGCTCTTGATATCAACAAGTCTTCAACTCGTAAGGAAGAACTCCTTATGGAAGACAAGGATCTCCAGAGAATTTTTGTTCTTAGAAAAGTTCTTCACCCAATGAGCACCATCGATGCGATGGAGTTCGTTCTTAGCCGCGTGACCAAATCTAAGACCAATGGAGAGTTCCTCGACAGCATGAATAGTTAGCGCACGGACAGGGATAATTTTTCGTAAGAATTGATTGAATCGCAATAGGGGAATCCCAATGTCCATGTTTGATAAACTAGAAGATGTAGTCAGAAGATATGAGGTCGTTAACGAAAAGTTAACTGACCCGAGTATTTTTGAGCGACAAAAAGAATATAGAGAACTCACGACTGAAAGGTCCAATCTCGAAGAGATTGTGACTGCTTTTAAGCGTTATAAGCAAATTCAAGCCGACCTGGCCGAAGCTAAAAATATCCTCGCCAATGAAAAAGATGAGGAAATGCGTGCAATGGCCAAGGAAGAGCTAAGTGAAGCGGAAGCGCAGATTCCAGAGCTTGAAGAAGAGCTCAAAATTCTCCTGCTTCCTAAAGACCCGCTCGACGATAAGAACGTGATGGTCGAGATCCGCGCCGGCGCCGGCGGGGATGAAGCCTCCATTTTTGTGGGTGATGTCTATCGAATGTACCAGGTATTCTGCAAAGACCTGGGCTTTAAGACCGAGCTAGTGAGCCTCTCTGAAGGCGATCAAGGTCTTAAAGAAGTGATCTTCAGTGTCAGTGGCGACAAAGTCTACTCAAAGCTTAAGTATGAGTCTGGAGTTCACCGCGTTCAGCGCGTGCCTAAAACCGAATCCCAAGGTCGTATTCACACTTCTACGATTACTGTTGCCGTGATGCCTGAAGCTGATGATGTTGAATTTGAACTTGATATGAACGATGTTCGCGTGGACGTTTACCGCTCTGGTGGATCTGGTGGTCAGTCGGTTAACACGACCGACTCAGCTGTTCGTGTGACCCACATTCCAACTGGTATGGTTGTGGCCAACCAAGACCAAAAGTCACAGATTAAAAACAAAGAAAAAGCACTCAAAATTCTTCGCACTAGAATCTACGACAAGATGGTCAGTGAAGCCCATGCTAAGGAAGCCGCTGAGAGAAAGGGCCAAATTGGTAAGGGCGACCGCTCTGAGCGCATTAGAACTTACAATTATCCCCAAAGTCGTCTCACTGATCACCGCATTGGCTTAACTCTCTACAACCTTGAAGAGATTGTGGCCGGAAATCTAGCTCCAGTGACAGATGCTCTGATTGCCTATAACCAAGCTGAACTCCTTAAGGGTGAAGAAGACTAGGGGGCGCTTACGGATAATCTGGCCCAAATTACCGAGAGATATTTTAAAAAGAATGAGCACAAGCTTAGTAAGTGCTATCCAGGTCTCACGCTCAGACGACTCAAATCTGAGATCGAGACTTATGCTTTTTATCACAATCTTGAAAATGTATTTGAGGGTCATTATCCACTCTCTGATCAGCACCCGATCACGCGCTTTTTTGAGCGACTCGATCACGGTGTACCGCTGGAATACATAACCAAGAAGGCTTATTTTTACCGCTCTGAGTTTTTTGTCGATGAGCGCGTGCTCATTCCGCGCAATGAGACGGAAGTGCTGGTAGAAATTGCTTGTCAGGAAATTGCGAGCATTCTTAAGCACACAGATGAGCGCTTGAGAATTGCCGATATTGGGGTCGGAAGTGGGGCCATTGCGCTATCAATTATGGCCGAATCTGAAGTTCCGCTGCATATGACTGGTCTTGATATTTCAGTCGATGCACTCAAGGTGGCAAAGAAGAACTGGTTTAAGCTGCGCTATAAAATCCCTCGTGGCTCTGAATTTAAACTTCTTCAGTCTGATCGCCTCAGTGAAATCGGTGAAGAAGATTCGAAATTTCATCTCATTGTGAGTAACCCGCCCTATATCAAGCGCTCTGAGGACGGGGCTTTTGTTCATTCCCAGGTCGACCAATTTGAACCCCACGTGGCCCTCTATCTCGATGATGACGACTATGAGTGCTGGTATAATTTACTGGCGATTCAGGTGCATTCGGCCTTGGTCTCTGAAGGAGTCTTTCTCATGGAAGGGCATGAGGATCATTGGGAAGAGCTCGAGCCTATCTTTCGCACCGCCGGATTTGAGACCCAGTTAATTAATGATTTAACAGGTGCCCCCCGCTTTTTACGCGCCAAAAAAGTGGTAGTATATTCTAAAACCGATAGTTTCTAGGCTTTAAAAAGGGCCCCAGCAAGCGTCAGTGCGCGTGACACCAAATTATTAAAGATCACAGTAGAGGAAACCATGGATAAACTAGTAGTCAACGGACCCTGTCGCCTCGAAGGCGAAGTTCGAATTTCACGCGCGAAAAACGCCTATCTGCCCATTCTTGCGGCCTTGCCTCTCGTGAAGGGAAACGTGCTCCTTAAAAATGTTCCCAAGCTTCGTGATATTGAAACAATGAAGCAGCTTTTGAGCCATCTAGGGATTACCAACTCTCAAAGTGAAGCGGGGACCGTTTTTAATACCGCCGAGATGACAACATACGAAGCAACCTACGAACTCGTAAAAACGATGAGAGCATCAATTTTTGTTCTGGGCCCTCTTCTTGGTCGCTTTGGAAAAGCAAAAGTTTCGCTGCCCGGCGGGTGTGCCATTGGAGCGCGACCAATTGATATTCACCTCACAAACCTTGAAAAGTTAGGGGCCAAAATCACACTTGAAGGGGGCTATGTCTACGCTGAAGCCGACGAGTTAATCGGAACCACCCTCTCACTTTCTTTCCCCTCTGTTGGTGCGACTGAGAATGTGATGATGGCCGCGACTCTGGCCAAGGGAGTGACAGTGATCAATAACGCTGCCATGGAGCCCGAGATTGAAGATCTTGGAAATTTCCTCAATGCCATGGGAGCAAAGATATCAGGACATGGGACTAAGTCCATTCGCATTGAGGGCGTTAAAGAGCTTCACGCCTGTGAATATGAAGCGATCGGCGATCGCATTGAAGCGGTGACATATGTCTGCGCGGCCCTGGCCACCAACTCACATCTTCGCATTACTGGTGTGAATCCCACTCACTTAGAATTTGTTCTTGATGCGCTCAAAACTGCTGGGGCAAAGCTTGAGTGGGATCAAAGTAGCATTGAGATTCATCCTTCAACTCTCACTGCGCTCAACATCGACACTGCTCCCTATCCTGGTTTCCCCACAGATGCCCAGGCACAGGTCATGGCCTTAATGACTCATATTAATGGGACCTCAACAATCACCGAGCATATTTTTGAGAACCGCTTTATGCACGTTCCAGAACTTACGCGCATGGGAGCAAGGATTAAGCTCAAAGGCAAAACCGCGGTGATCGATGGGGTGCCAAACTTGAGTGGCGCCCCGGTTATGTGTACCGATCTACGTGCCAGTGCGGCACTCGTGATTGCCGCCCTTACCGCCAAAGGGCGCACAGATATTCAACGCGTTTATCACCTCGATCGCGGCTATGAAGGTCTCGATATCAAACTAAAGGCCCTTGGGGCAGATATAGAACGAGTCAGGGAGTAGGGATGTCAGCAGAATCGATTTTCACTAAAATCATTAATAAAGAAATTCCAGCGAAATTTGTCTATGAAGATCCCAATGTTGTGGGAATCGTCGACATTGCTCCTCAAGCGCAAACTCACTTACTCTTTTTTCACCGCAAGCCAACGACTAATATCAACTCTCTAGTGAGAACATCACCCGAGCAGTTGGCGCATTTGTTTAATGCTATTGAAAAGTATTCTAAAGAAAATGGTTTAGAAGAAGAGGGCTTTCGTCTGGTCACAAATTGTGGAGCAAGTGCTGGTCAGAGTGTCTTTCACACTCACATTCACTTGCTCTCAGATAGCAAAGGACTTGGGCGCTTTGGCGCCTAAGCAAGTCCGTCAATAAGGGCAGTTAAGAGAGATGTTTGAAGCTTCGTGATCTGTGGTGTCTTGGCCATCATGAGCACTGGGCTTTTGCCAATAGTCATCGTGGCCACTAATTCTGCGCGATCTGATTTGTACTCAATCACTTCAAAGTGCTCACCAAAATCATTTTCATAGTGACTCATGAGCTTTTCTTCAAGCTCCCCACCAACTTCAGGACTTCCTTTGGTTGTGCCAGCAACTTTAGCGCGAATGAGCTTGGGGCGATCGCCTTCTTTTTCACCTTTGTCGAGATCATTGTAGATCAGCGTGAGCTCGCTGGTGGCCAAGTTGGCGCGGACATTATTCCAAAGCTCCTCAAAGAAAGTAGTGCGGTCATTGGGGTAGAGCTTCTTTAAGTGATTAATGAGAGGAAAGAGCTCTTTCAAAGTGGCGAGGTTATTTTGAATCGTCCAAGCTTCGCTAGTTCTAAGAAAGAGGCTACGGGCATTGTCATTGCCGAGCTTTTCAAATTCTTCATAGGTGAGGTCTGCTTCATTCTTAGAGCGCACTGGCATGAGGCCCGCGAGCTTGGTGACCAAGGCGCGAGTTTCGTCGTTGATTCCAGCAGAGTTGAAGAAGAGGGCCTGGGGGGCCATGTCTTCGATTTCTTCGATGTTTACAAGCTTTGCCGAGCTTTCACTTTCAAGGTTAAAAGTGCGCAAGCTGACTTGTTTGTCATTTTTGATGAAGCCAAGCGTAAATTCCATAGTCTCTCCTTCTTGAAGACTTAGGTTATACAGCAATACAGGTCCATATTTCCAGTGTCTGGATTTTAAAATCCTGCGGAGCTCAAAAACTATACCAGATCAATTGGGTCGGACAAATGTAGCGGGCGTGATGGCTCTGCCTAGCAGTAATTCCCGGCTTTTAGCGTTACAATTAAACTATGCGCGATCTACTTATAAAGGCGTCATTGCTGCTTTGCTCCCTTTGGGGGACCTCTCACCTGGCCCAGGCCCAGGATGAGCGCTTTTTGCGTGAGCTCTTAACGGATCGCTTCTACAATCCCGAAGTGAACAAAAACCTCGCTGGTAGTGAGTATTTTCATGTGGTGAGTCCTCTCTATCAGGTGGATCTCGATGGGAACTCTCGCACTGAATCTTTGGTCTTTGAAAAAATTGATGGCAAAGACCTCTTTCATATCCACAATTATGAAGGGCAGCGAATCTTCTCGGCGGCCTTTACCCCACTGGGGACCAGCTCTCACCTTTTTAAAATTAATCTGAGAAAAATTGGCAAAGGGTATCGTGCCTTGCTGCTTCACTATTATGAAGGCTCTCAAAACTACATTGAATTCACGGGAACATCGAGACTCTACGTGATCACCTTTAAAGACTTAAGCCCTGGTGGCTTTGATTTTTTTAAAGGGCCGCTGCTTTGGACTGAACATAAAGACGCGCAGGGGAATTACCTACAGCGCGCTCAATTTGCTGTTCTTAGAGATTTCAATAAAGATGGAATGAAAGAAATTTCAGTTCGCTATCAATCCATTAATCGCGTTTTTGTCTTTAATGGAAAAACTTGGGTTGGCTTTAATTAACCAACGTTACTGTGCTTGTCTTCTTCGTCATCCTCAAAAGACTTTCTCTTCATCCGCTCTGAGGCAAGATCAATTGTGATGGCTTCACTTGACTCTGCTTCAGAAGAACCAGGAGTGGGGGCAGTGTCTTTGGGAAATGTTTGTCTTAAAAGGAGCCACAGTCCAAAGGGAAGAGCTGTGAGAGCAAAGAGCGTCCAGAGTGGGGAGGGTGAACCCGCCTGAGTTGTCGCACTTGGGTTTCTAGTCGTGCCTCTTCTTGGAGGAAGCTTTGTTTGTCCAGTGAGAGTGCGCGCTTGCTTTTCTTTATGAGCGCTCACGCCAGGAGTTGAGCCGGTGAAATCAAATCCCTTCTCTGGTCCCGAGTGGACTTCTTGATATTCTTCAATTGAAATTCCCATCTCTGGCTCAACAGCAGGTGCGCGCCCTTGGGCCATCGCACTCTGGAGAGAGATAAGTAGTGCTAGTGAAAATAAGACTGAGAGACTTTTAAGCATGAACGACCCCTTCCTTGGGATTTTCCCGACGTCTTTTCGGGATATTACGAGTATAGCACAAGTCTAGCGGCATAAAGAAATTTCATGCACTTAAACCGGCCCCTCATAAATATGATACACGCTCATTATCGGATTATTGAGAGGGCAAAAGCCGCCTCGTAGGGTCAGACTGGCCACAATTTAAGCAATGGAAGTTTCATGAAATTCGTGAAGAGAGTCGCAACGACACTTGATATTGAAGAGCTTCTCGGACTTTATTGGTCAAGCTATGGGGACGATTATCCACTGGCCTTGGGTACAGATAAGAGAGTGATGAGCTCTGCTATCAATGATCCTGAGCGCTTCTATTGGTTGATCATTCGCGAGGAAGAGAGCAACACCATCGCTGCTTCCTGTATCGTGGAAATAGATCGCAATGACAAAATTGGCAAAGTGACTGGGGTCACTGTTTCAAAGAATTACCGTGGGCACGGACTGGCTAAAGACATCATTGGTGAAGTGTGCAGTGAAGTACTTGATCGCAGAGAGTGGGTGAAGAGTCTCTATGCAACTTCGCGTACGGTCTCTGTGGCCTCGCAAACGATGTTGCTTACCAATGGTTTTATTCCACTGGGTCTCTTTCCCAACGCCAGAAAGATCAGAAGTTATGAGTCGCTGACACTCATGGGGAGATTTAGCAAACTGGCCTTGGATAATAGGGCGCCAGTTGAAATACTCCCAAGCGCGCTACTTCCTATTTATGAAATCCTCGATGAGAGAATTGGGGTTAAGTCTAACCTTGGCACAGTTGCCGATTGTCCCGAAGTTTTAAAAGGTCCTTTGGCCAATCCTGAAGATCGGGTGCGCAGCGAGTATGAATTTATTTTCGCACCCAAGTTCGTGCAGAAAAGATTTGATGAGACTTTCAAGGGAAATTGTGAAGATACTTTTTATCCTTTCCATAAGCCAAACTTACTCATTTCAAATCAAGAAAGAGACATTGAACTCTTTGCCTCGTTTAGTAAGAAAGACCACTACTGTGTGATTATGGCCGCCAATCGCTCTATTTCTTCTCTTGGAAGTGAGATTAAGGATCTCATCTTCGCCATGAAAGAAATTGGAATCTATTATATTGAGACACTTGTTCGTGTTGATCATTTCAATGCCATTTGTTTTTTGACCCACAATCGTTTCTTGCCTTCGGCCCTTTACCCAGCGATGAGAGAGGCCGATGGGAAAATGCATGATTATGTGCTGCTCACACGCACCATGGTACCGCTCGATTTTTCTGAGCTTCATATTCATCATTCATTTAGACCTTATCTCGATCAGTACACAAAAATGTGGATTGAAGAAAATCTAAAGTCTTTCGAGGTAGACCGCTAGTGGAAAAGAGACTCACTGTCCCCGATTTAAGTCTTCTCGCTCACGTCCAGCAACTCTGTGACACATGGGCTCCTTATGAGAGCAGTCCCGAGCTTGAAAGGTGCTTTGATCAGGCCATGAAAGAGATCATCAGCTGGCATCAGCAAAAGAACTCTTATTACCGCAGTCTATGTGAAAAGGAGCAAGGAGCGAATCCCTACGGTCCAATGACGCCAGCAACTTTTTTTAAGTTTCATGAAGAGCTCTCAATAGAAAAGGAGCAAGTGGCCCTTCATCTCACTTCTTCTGGAACGACCGGGCAAAAAAGCCAAATTTTCTTTGATGAATGGACCATTTCAAGTGCCCAGAGAATGGTAGATGCTATTTTTGATTTTTATGGCTGGAATACGCCAGAACAAGAAGTGAATTATCTTCTCTATACCTACGCGCCTGAAGAGGGTAGTAAACTTGGTACCGCCTATACTGATAATTTTCTTTGTAAGTACGCCAAGATTAATCAAGTGGAGTATGCCTTAAAGTATTTAGGAAGTGACATCGGTCATCGCTTTGACTTACCTGGAGTGATCGCCCGCTTAGTGGATTTCGAGCGCCAGGGCCTGCCGGTTCGCATTTTTGGCTTTCCGGCCTTTCTCTCTTTTACTTTAGAAGCCCTTCCTAAAATTCTAGGACGCCCTCTCAAACTTCATCCTGAATCCCTCGTCTTTCTTGGTGGTGGTTGGAAGGGAAATCAGGATAAGGCGATCAGCAAAGAGGAGCTCTATCAAAAGGCCACAGAGCTCTTGGGTATTCCCGATGAACGGCTGCGCGACGGGTTTGGCTCAGTGGAGCACTGTATTCCCTATGTGGAGTGCAAGCATCACCGCTTTCATATTCCCATTTGGTCAAAAGTATTTGTCAGAGATGTAAAGACCTTGGCAGAAGTAGAGAATGGTGAAATAGGCTATCTCAATTTTGTCTCTCCCTATATCACCTCAGTGCCAGCGCACAATGTTTTGATGACGGATTTAGTGCGTAAAGTCTCGTCAAAAAATTGTGGTTGTGGGCTCAAGACCGACGCATTTGAAGTCATTGGCCGTGCAGGGCTTTCTTCATCAAAGAGCTGTGCTGTTGCGGCAAGTGACTTGCTCTCGGAGTTTAACTCATGAAGGCTTGGACAAGTAGGGGAGTGAGAGAGTTCTCACAAATAAGTGACTTTGAAAAATTCCTAGGCCAAGAAATTGAAAGGGAAATCACGCGTTCGGTGAATATCTGGGAAACGCTTGAGGCACTGGACCAATTTGCCCTGGAGCTCCCGGACGAATATGAAGAAGTGAAGAGCTTTCTGGCCAAAAAAAATCTCTACGCAAAATTAGTGCGAGAGTTAGGTGAGGATTTTGAGCGCGAACTTAGGGCCGCACCTAGAGAACGTGGACTCTTAGAAGGCTATCGTCCTTTGGGAGTACTGGCACATATTACCCCAGGAAATGATGCAACAGTTGGCTTTCTGGCGGCCATTGAAGGGCTTCTCACAGGAAATATCAGCCTCTTAAAGGGTTCCAGCTCTGCCGGTGAACTGTCTCAAAAGCTCTTTCAAAAATTCTATGAAAGTCCCGCAACTCAGGTGATTCAATCAAGGCTAATATTGTGTGAGTTCTCTTCTCGTGACAAAGCAGCACTGAATGCTTTTCTCAGCGCTGCCGACGGCGTGAGCGCTTGGGGCGGGGAGAACACGCTTGCTGATATTCGCTCTAAGCTCGCTGTGGGCGTACGATTTATCCCCTGGGGTCATCGCCTCTCCTTTGCCTATCTTTCTACGCAAGCAAAGCTAAGTGCTGAGACAATTAAAGCAATTAGTCATGATATCACTCTATACGCTCAACAAGCTTGTAGTGCTCCGCAGACGCTCTTTGTTGAAGGAGATTTCAGCCGCGCTTGTGAGGTTGCTCGAGAAATTTATAAAGAACTGGCCTTGCAGGCACAAGCTTTGGAGCTTGATAGAGGATCTCAGTGTGAACTAACTAATTACACCTTACTTAAAAAGTCAGAAGCGGCGCTGGGAATAAGTGAAGTTCATGGAGACCAAAGTAGCCCGGCCAGAGTGATTGCCATAGATAATTCAACTCTTGAAGCTTCACCGCTTAACAATACCTTATTAGTTAAACCCATTAAAAGATCTGATCTTCTAAACAAGCTCAGACCAATGAGGGCATTCTTGCAAACTGTGGGACTTCATGCGGATCGCTCTGAAGTGAGTGAACTCACTGATCTTTTCTATGCTTGTGGCGCAACTCGCATCACTCCATGGGGAAAGATGCAGGAGAGCTATCCCGGTGAGCCCCATGATGGTGAGCGGGCCTTGACTCGCTTTTTAAAGCGCGTTCGCGTGGAGTCAGACCATCTCCAAGGATTTACGAAGTGGAGTGAGACCACTGGCCAAACGCTTGCTGTTCCAAATTCACACGGGATTACGACAAAAGCAGAGTTTATGGGAGATAATACAATCTCTAGTGAACATCGCTTTGTCTTTAAAAGCGGGGGGAGCACTGGTGTCCAAGCAATTTCTCCCTTTTCTAGCGCTGATTATCACCGTCAAATGCAATTTGCGGCCGATGGACTTCTAAGTGCAGGTCTTGACCCAAAAAATGATCGGGTGATGAACCTCTTTTTTGGAGGACAGCTCTATGGTGGATTTATTTCTTTTACCGACATTTTAGAAAAGTGTGATGCTCTCCAATTTCCCATGGGGGCCCATACGGATTATCAGCTGGTGGCCGATCAGATTATTTACTTCAATGTAGACACGCTGATGGGAATGCCAAGCTATCTCTACACGCTTTTTAGCCAAGCTGCTGACAAGCTTAAAAAATACCGAGGAATTAAAAAGATCTTTTATGGTGGCGAGTTTATTACCAGAGAAGTACGTGAATGGTACGCCAAAGACTTTGGGGTCGAACTCATTAAGTCAGCGAGCTATGGAAGTGTCGACGCTGGACCTGTTGCCTATCAGTGCGCCTTTAGTGAGGGGGGAGTGCATCACCTTCACCACGGTCTTCATGCTCTTGAAATTTTAAAACTTGATGAGGACAAGCCCGTTGATGGGAGCGAAACCGGAAGACTTATTTATACAACTCCCTCCAGGCTTTCAACACGAGTCCTTCGCTATGAACTCGGAGATCTAGGGCGTTGGGTAGAGGGCGAGTGTCCTTGCGCTCACCGCTCCCCAAGGTTTGAGCTTCAGGGCAGGCTCGGTGATATTTTTCGCGCCGGTGGGAATTTTTTTAATTATCAAGTCTTTGAAAACCTGCTGCGCGACCATTTTAATTATCATGGCCTCTTTCAGATTATTTTGAAGCGCCAGAAGGGAATGGATGAGGTTATTTTTAATATTGAAGTGGGGCCTGAAGCAGATGAAGTCTTAGGTGTATTTAAAAATAAGTATCATGACTTTGTAGTTGCTATAGAAGAAGAGAAATGTCTTGCGGCCAAAGTTGAAAGTCTCAAAAACTCTGATTTTATCACTGGCAGTGGAAGTGGAAAGATAAAGCGCGTGTTAGATATGAGGTCGAATCTGTGAAAGTTTGGAAGAAAGAGGAGTTCATCAATTTTGTGGCCGCGAATTCTGACTATTATCGTGAACTTTATCAAGGTCATGATCTGAGTAGTTGGGAGTCACTTCCCATTTTGGATCAAGACTCCTTTTGGAAGGCGAGTAGCGAGAAGACGAACAAGGTCCTCACTGCTAAGGGAGAGGGCATTCTCTTTCGCAGCGGTGGAACGACAGGGAATCCAAAGTATTCTATCTTTACCATGCAAGAGTGGTCTGCCTTCACCTCTGAGTTTGCTCGTGGCATGGATTTGGCCGGCTTTGAAGACGGCGACCGGGTGGCCAATCTTTTCTATGCAGGTGATCTCTACGCCTCTTTTCTCTTTATTAATAAGTCACTTGAGAATATGAAGACTAAGGTGATCTCTCTTCCAGTGGCCGGACACATTGGTGCTGAGGGCATTTTAAGTGCACTCACTCAATATGAAGCCGATGTCATTTGCGGGGTCCCAACCACGCTGATGAATCTTCGAGGGGTGGCAACTGGCCCATTGAAGAAGATTAGAAAGATTTTCTATGGGGGAGAGTCTCTCTTTGAAGATCAATTAGACGCCTTAAAGAGTCTTTTTCCAAACGCTACCTTCTCTTCAATCGGCTACGCCAGTGTAGATGGGGGACACTTGGGAATTTCTCATCAAGACGATGAGAGAGGAGTCCATAGAGTTTTTCATCCTACCAGTCTAATGGAGATTGTTGACGAAAATAGCGGTGAAGTTATTCGAGAAGCTGGTAAAAGTGGGCGCCTCGTTTATACCAATCTTATTCGCTCTTTAATGCCCATTATTCGCTACCCCGTAGGAGATAGCGCCCGCTGGCTTCCTGGTTTTGTAGGTGAGAAATTTATTCTTGAGGGTCGCACCGACGAGGGGGCGAGAGTTGGACCGGTGACTTTTAATAGAGACGACTTTCGCGATGTGACCGAGCGCCTGGGGCTTCGCCATGACATTCTTGGTTATCAATTTGAAATTGACAGGCCCAATGGCCTTGACCAGCTGACAATAAAGCTGGCACTTAAAGAGGATCAAAGAATAGATCCTGAAGGTATCTTGAGTGCGATTTATCAAGAACGCCCGATGATTTACAAATCTTTTAAAGAAGGATTGATCGCTGCTCCAGTGATTCTTATTGAAAGACTGGAAAATTTGGCAGTGAATGCTCGCACCGGTAAGCTCAAACTGGTGATCGATAAACGTTTCAAGTCATGAGAATTTAAGCAAATACTTACCACTGCTCGCCTAATTCCATTAATTCTACTCAAGTACTCGCCACAAAGACTTCATAATCATTTTAAGAAAAAACTCCAAGTTTCCGATAGTTTAGGCGTAGGTTAGCAAAGAATTATGAAGATACTTTTTATTGAATCACACGATCTTATTCGCCAACGCTTTACCCTTTGCCTAGACAATCTTCCTTTGGATATCGAAGTTGTCGAAGTCGCAAGTGAAGCAGCGGCAACCGAGGCCCTCGCAAAGAATGGGCCTTTCGAGCTCATTATCTGTGGGCATGATCAACAGCGTTTTAATGCTGCGGCTTTTTATGCAAAAATTAACCCAGCTGATCTTGAGATTCCCTTTATCATTTTAGGAGAGGCGGAATTAGGAAACGCAAGTGAGCTACAAGGAAACTTTAAGCGTAATCCCCTTAACTTAATTATCTCTAAAAAGAGTACGTCGAAGGATTTCTCAACTCGTATCTGGTCGGTAATTAAGAAGAAGAATAATCTAAATTTTGAATATGAAGAAGAAGAGTATAAGAAAGTACGTTTGATTTACTTTCTACGCTTTAATCAAGTGCTTTGCGATGTTTATGTTCGTCTGAATGAGCAAAAATATATTAAAATTATTAATAAAGACGAATTCTACACAAGAGAAGATTTTAGAAAGTATACGCAGCGAAATATTGAGTATCTCTATATTCTTTCTGAAGACTATGAAGGTTTTGGCGTCTCAATGGCCAAAACTCCATTTCTTATTGAAAATAAGAATATGGCCAGTGAACAAGTTGAGCACGCCGTTTCAACTACTGTCGAAATTATCCATGACCTGGCCTCTACGGTTGGAATCACAGATACCGTTTTAAATCTTGTTGATTACAGCGTTTATCAAATTGAAGCTCAGCTTGAAGAGAGTACCAATAAGAAAGCTGTTGAGATTTATAATCTCATGACGAAAATTCGTGATCGCAAAGACTATCTCTATGATCACAGCTATATGCTAAGTTACATGGCCTGTGAAATTTGCACCCATCTAGACTGGGACAGTGAAGAGACGCGCAATAAGCTTATCTATGCCTCTCTTTTAAAAGACATTAAAGTCGGAAACGCTGATTTGGCCATGGCGGTTGATCTTCAGTCGAGTGAGCTTTTAAAGTTCAGTGAGGAGGAGATTGCAAAATATAAAAAGCACCCTCTTGAAGCTGCTCAAATGATTGCCGAGGCCAAGGCTTTTCCGCTCAATATTGAAGATCTTGTGGCCCAACACCACGAAAATCCTGAAGGTACAGGCTTTCCTCGCAAGCTTGAGGCCAATAGAGTGAATCAACTCTCGGCCACATTTATTGTCGCCCATAATTTTGTAAATGAACTCTACCGTGAAGATTTCAACAAGAAAGAAATTATTAATATTCTCTCTCGCATGAAGAAGCGCTTTAGCGTGGGTCCATACAAAGCCCCGGTGATGGCCTTGATTCGCTGTTTTCCAAGAGAGGCGAAGATGCTCCTAGAACTCGTGGGTTGATTTAAGTCTCATGGCGGCGTCAACGCCGATAATTTCTCCATCTTTAATTCGAATCCAGATATTTTCCCCTTGAAGAGGCTCACTGGCAAAAATCAGATGATTCACAATCCCGCTTTGAGTGGGGGCTTCGCATTCAGGGGAGAAACTTGGACAAGTATCGCGTTCGTTGCACTGTCTTTTATAGGTACTATAGTAGAGATCCTTCCCGCCAGCATGGGCCACCATTAGCGAGCCATTGGTGAGAATAAAGGTGAGATAGGTCTCTGTTTCGGGACCAGTATTGTCGTAGTTAATAGGGCCAACTATTTGGGCCAGCTCCGCGATGGCCTCTTTAATCGAGTCAAAAGCATGGTGCAAGGGGTAGTCCGAGTCTAGCAGCTGATGCTTTTTGGCCATGTGGCTGAGGATAAAGAAAAACAAAAGCTCGCTGTCAGTCTCACCCAAAATAAATCTTCTAAAGTGTGGAGTGATTCCTGCGAGAATCTTCTCACGGCACTCATGAAAGCTCTTCACATTTCCATTATGAGCAAAGACCCATGGCCCATATTGAAAAGGATGCGTGTTGAGAATATCGACCTTTCCCAAAGTCGCCTTGCGAACATGGGCAAGAACGGTTTGACTGGAGACGATGCCACTCACTTTTTTAAAGATTGCATCGTTTAGGGCCGAGCGCTCCGATTTAATGAGGTGAGGAGAGCCAGCGACGTAATAGGCAACACCCCAGCCATGGGGGTGGCGATGACTTTGAGTCTCGAGGGCATTATCTGCGGCCACGAGACTCTGGTGAACTTGGCTATAAATGACTGATCTAAATCCAAATAGTCTGCACATAAGTGCATTATACTACGAATTCATCCTTCAGTGAGAGCTAGATCAAATCATCCCAATAGGTGGGGTTTTTACAGATGAAATCCTCAATAGATTCTACTAAGGCATGAATATTTCTGGTTCGAAAGTGGGGGCTAAAAATATTGGGGGTTCCCTCAATTTGTGTCCCTTGAGTTTTGACTCCAGTGCAATTCATGACGATAGAAGCATGGACCAGCTGGGTAAAGATGGTTCCAACCGCCCATCTAAGGGGCAGCTCGCTCGTTAGTTCTGGCAGATCGCGTTTGAGTGCTTGGTAAAGATACTCACCGCCTGGAGGTCCAAAGTGACCTTTGCACTCAACAATGGCTTCGCTTGAGAGATCATTTTTTCCACCTAGAAAAATCAGAAATGAGTTGAGAAATTCATGACCGTTTTTAATGAAGAAATCATAAATCTTGCAGGCCAGCTCTTTAGTGGAGGGGCTACCTTCACTGGCCAGAGCGGCAATGCCACTGTCGAGCCATTGATAATTTCTTTCAAAAACTGAAAGATAGAGCCCCGTTTTATTTTCAAAGTGATAATTAATTGAGGCGAGATTTACTTGTGCAGCACCCGCAATATCTCTCACACTTGTGCCCTCAAAGCCCTTACTGGCAAAGAGGGAAGTGGCGGCTATTAAGATGCGCTCTTTAGTGTCTAAATTCTCGCTATCATTTGCATTCATTATTTACCACCTAGTGATTCGCTCGTTTGGTATGTCTTGCCACCACCAGTGTTTCTCGTAAAAAGATTCTTAATTTTCTGGCCCACTCTAGACATAAGTGCGCTCCAGTCTTCAAGGATCGCATACGCACAGGGAACCCAGATCAGTGTGAGAATGGTTCCGGAGGTGAGACCCCAGGCCATGGCCATGGTCATTGGAATGAGAATGGCGTCTGAGCCACCGATTCCATAGGCGGTTGGAAGAAGACCACCAATCGTTGTAAGTGAAGTCACAAATACTGCGCGCAGTCTCAGTCGGCTCGACTTGGCGAGAATCTCTTCTAGGCCTAGCTTCCCTTCGGCCCTCATGTCGTCAATAAAGCTAATGAGAACAATGCCCGAGTTCACGATAATCCCACCAAGACCAATAATACCAATCAAGGCCATGAATGAAATGGGACGCCCGTGCAGCCAGAACGAAACCGCAAAGCCAAAGAGTCCCAGCGGGATGGTCGACATGATAATCGCGGGTCTTAGGTAACTTCTAAAGAGGAAGACTAGCAGTGCGAAGATGCCAATTAGTGAGAGCACGAGAGCGTTGTAGAGGGAGTCCATAGACTCTTTGGTACTCTCAGCTGCACCACCATAGGTCAGCGAGACGCCTGGATACTTTGTCGCTAGGTCATTGTAGATCTCAGTGAGCTGTTGATTGGCCAAAATCGAAGTCATCTTAACGCCATCGACGGAGCCGGTAAGAGTTTTTGCTCGCTTAAAGTCAAAGCGCTTGATCTGAACGGCGGGTGGGGCCTCTCTAAAATTGGCTACACTTGAAATCGGCACCAAGTTGCCCATGCGGTCCATAACGGTGATGGTCTCCAGATCTTTTTTATTGGCCCGGTAAGGCTCTTTAAAGCGAACCAAAAGATCTACGTCTTTATTGTTAAGGTTCACAGTAGAGACAATTGTTCCACTAACCGCTGTTCTAATGGTTGAACCAATCGTTTGAACATCAAGTCCTAGGCGGTCGGCCTTTTCATAGTCGACGTCAATAAAGATTTGGTTGTCACCAAAGACATCATCAACTTTTAAGTCAGTGATTCCTTCAGTCTGAGAGAGTTTACTCTTAAGTTCATCAATGAGGCTTGTAAGCGCCGTCATGTCGTTAGATCTGAAGGTCACTTCAATGTCGTTACCCACTGGAGGGCCGTTAATTTGAGCATCAAAAGAGAGTTCTTCAAGACCAAACTTTTCGGCCGTCACATTCTCACGAAGGCGCTCAAGAATCACGGTGTAGTCAATATTAAACTTTGCGTAATCAGAGACGTACATCAGAATGAGACCGTTTGATGGGCCCTCGGCCCCCTTAGGGTCGTTAAACTCTGCTTTACTCGTTCCCGCGCGGGCCACGATGTGAAGAATATCATCACCAAGAGTCTGTTTGATCGCTTTAGAAACATCTTCAAGTGTCTTCTCAGTAAGTTCAACCCGCGTTCCCTGAGGATTCTTCATACGAGCGATATAGATCTCGGTTTGCTCTGCGGGAAAGAGAATAAACTTATTGGCAAAGCCCATGAGAAAGAGAGAGCCAAAGACAATCACACCAAAGACCACGGCCACGAGGTAGCGTCTTTTGACCATTATGGCCATAAAGCTTTCAAATTTTTCTTCCAGGCGACTAAACCAGTCGTGGTGGTCGTTATCGTGCTCCTTCACTTTTACTTTGCCCCCGATCTTTACGATTCGCATCGGTAAGAAGAAGAAGGACTCAAAGAGGCTAAAAATGAGTGAGAGCGAGACCACAATGGGAATCCACTTAATAAATTGCCCCATAATCCCTTTGGTCACAAGCATCGGCATAAAAGCCGCGATTGTTGTAAAGGCGGTGGCGGTAATGGGAAGCCAGAGCTGATCAACCGAGAGGGTCGCTGCATCTAAAGAAGATTTCCCCTCCTGTCTGAGCCGGGTGTAGTTCTCGGCGATGACCACAGCGTTGTCGACCATCATTCCTAGGGCAATCACGAGGGCTAGAATCGTAATTGTATTGAGGTTCATTCCAAACGCAGGCATGACCCCGAGTGTGGCCATCACGGCCAGTGGTAAAGAGAGCGAGGCCATCAGACCAATGCGCCCTGGTAAAAAGATAAAGAGAAAGATCATAACGAGTGCTAGGCCTGAAGCCGCGTTGCCAGCGAGAATGTCGAGGCGGTCTTGAACCTTACTGGCTTCGTTGTGATAAATTTCAAAGCGTAGATCTTTATATTGCTCCTGAAAGCGCTTCAGGCGCTTGTCAGCGTCTTTGACGAGTTCAATGGTGTCGCTACCGCCTTTTTTATTCACAATGACTAGTGTCGCGGGCTCTCCATTATAGATTGCGCGCACTTGAATCTCTTCATCATCGTCTTCCACAGTGGCGATGTCTTTGAGGAAAATTTCTTGTCCACTAAAGTTAGAGCGAACGACAATATTTTCAAGCTCTTCGCGGTTTTTAATCTGGCCTTCAAGGCGAACGAGCTGCTGGCTTTGATCATCCTTTAAAGATCCCCCGGGAACGTTGACGTTTCTAGTTCTGACTTTGTTCAGTACTTCATTGATACCAATGTGGTTCTGGGCCATCTTGGCGCGATCAAGGCGAATTTGAAATCTTCTCTCGGCATAGCCGGTAAGGCGAACTTCTTTAATTTTTTTATTGTCTTCAAATTCTTCTTTAAGAAGATCGGCAACATAGTCGCGGCGACGATTTTCGTTACTTCCAATCACTGCAATTTCAAATACCGGGAACTCTTCAGAGTTAATCTCAGTAAACTTTGGCTGCTCGGTGATATCTCTCGGAAGATCGGTCACGCGGTCAATGGCCTTTTGAATGTCATTCATCGTTTCGTCGACATCAACGCTTGAGTCATCCATGTCAACGCGAATGAAGATAGAGCTCAGTCCGGCCTGGCTAATAGAGCGCACGTCTTTAAGCCCTGAAACTCCTCGAATCTCATCTTCGAGTTTTTTTGTGATTTTTGTTTCGATATCCTCAGCAGAGGCGCCATCGTAGGGAGTGACCACTGTTGCCATGGCAAAGTTCACATTGGGAAAGGACTCCGCGTTCATGCGCAAAAGTCCCATTACCCCATAGATGAAAAGACCAATCGAAAGAACGATAGTGAGCTTGTGGTTGGTGATAAAAAAGTTGGCTATTTTTTTCATAACGATTCCAAAGACTCTTAAAGAGTCGTGTTAATTTCACATGGAGTAGTGTTAAAGACACCAAAGTAATCAAGCAGGGTATTAATCACCGCGAGCTTGGTTTGAATTTCATCTAAATTACTTTGCAAGTAGGCGTCCTGATCAATAATGAGCTCTTGCACTGAAATTCTCGCTTGGTCGTACTTCTTTTTAGTTTCATTCAAGCTAATTTGTAACT
Organism: Bacteriovoracaceae bacterium; assembly: GCA_048264885.1. GTDB lineage: Bacteria > Bdellovibrionota > Bacteriovoracia > Bacteriovoracales > Bacteriovoracaceae > JBLWXV01. The sequence continues at coordinate 765,235 of JBLXCO010000001.1, read as the reverse complement.
TTTCAGAGTTGATGCGTTGATTGGTGATGACATCTCTTAGAAGAGCAATGGATTGAATCACTTGGGTGTGAAAAGCCGCCATTTTTCCAATTGTTCTGGTTTTTTCGGCCTTATAGCGAAGCTCTTCAACGATTTTCTTAGTGTCTTCAGAAGTTGATTTCTTTGAGTCTAGCGGCAGCGTAAAAGTAAGACCTACTTCAAAACGATCCTGCTTATCATCGCCAAAACCAGAAACTGAGTCTGAATATGAGTAGTCGCGACCAAATCTTCTGTACTCAGTATTGAGTTTAACATCGGGACTAGAATAGGTGTCGGTGACTTTCTTAGTCGCCGCGTATTCTTTTTCAACGGCAACGAGAAATTCATCGTAGCTCGTAAAATCAAGCGGCAACTCCTGTTGCTGAGAAATTTTAGTTGTGCAGCTTAAAATATTGTCGAGGGTTGATTCGAGATTATAGCCGGAAAGTTCAATTTTTTTGTCAGCAAACTCCGGAATGATTTCTTTGAGCTGCTGAATATACTGCTCTTTTTGGTACTTGAGATAAATGATATTAGCTTTTCTCGCGGCCACTTGAGATTGGTAGCGGGCCACTTCACCTTTGTCGGCGATATTATTTCTAAATCTCTTTTGCGCTTCTATTGATTGCTTTTCAGAAGTTTGAAGTAATTGATTAGAAATTTTTAGCGACTCATTATTGGCCACGAGCGACCAGTAGATCTTTCTCACCTGCTGCCAAAGAGCGTGCTTTTGCAGCTCGCTCATCTGCTTCACTTTTTCTTGTGTGCTCTCTGCCCCAAAGAGCTGAGCGCGCGAGGTGCGACCAAAGAAGTCTTTGTAGAGATCAACAGAGGCCTTAAAGGCCAATCCAGATGTAGTGGCGTCAGTGATTCCTGAAGTCGTGCTGTATTGCTCAGTGAAAGCACTCACTCCCAGCTGAGCTCCATAAGGAGTTGTCTTAACGGCGCCGACTTCGAGTCTTTTATAGGGGCTGGTGACCGGTTGAAAAACAATGAAGGGAATTTCGTCAGCACTGGTATAGGCGGCAGTGCCCTCTAGTCTCCAATTAAAATTATCTTTGACTTGCTCAGAGCCAAGCTTAGCGGCTTCACTTTCGGCCTTGATGCTCAACAGGTTGTGAGCATTCTCATTAAAAGTCTTTAAGAGCGAGGCTTCATTAATCTTCAGGGTTGGAAGCGGCTCCGCGAGAGCGAGGCCTATCCACAGGGGAGACAGGGCGAGGGATAAGACGAGTTTTTTCATACAGCTATCCAGTCACAGCGTGAGTTGAGGAATATTCAAACGTTCGTTTAAATGTAAACGCTCGTTTAATTTAACGCGAAATGAATTTCAAATCAAGACCGAGGGTAGACGTAATTACAGTGCTTTATGAATTTTTATTGTGGATTTCTTAAGGTTTCTTGCTCTTCGTAGAGGCCCAGTAGCCTCTCTTCCAGCTTATCGAGTGTGGCCTGGAGCTCGCCCCATTCACGGGCCTTATCACCGGTGACGGCCTGGTAGTCAGTGTTTTGAAGCTGATCGTTGATGCGTTCAATAAGTGACTCCACCGATTTTATCTGAGCGTCTAACTCAGATAATCTTTTGGGGTCAACCACAACAGCTGGTGGAGCCTCTTTTACTTGAGCTTTGGGCGCTGGCCCACTTTTATCTTCAGCAGCTTCTAATTCGCGCTCAAGTCTGACGGCCTCGAGATAGCCGCTGGCATGAGCATAGCCGGCCTCAAAGCTTTTGAGAGTGCCATTGTCGATGAGCCATACTTTATCGGTGACGTTAGCTAGGAAAGCACGGTCGTGGCTGACGATAATGAGGCTGCCTCCAAAATCGCTGAGAGTGGCCTCGAGAATTTCTAGCGTCTTTAGGTCTAAGTCGTTCGTGGGTTCGTCAAAGATCCACAGGTCAGCGGGCTTTGTGAGGTTTCTCGCTAGGTGCAAGCGCGCGCGCTCACCACCAGAGAGCGTGCCGATGGGGCGCTCTAGGTCGCCGCGGTTAAAGAGAAATTTTTCAAAGTAGCCAGCGACGTGCATGGTTCGCCCGTCGGCAAAACTCACTTGATCGCTGCCCTCGCCAAGAATTTGGTAAGGTGTGAGTTCAAGTGGCAGGTCTTCCCGGTATTGATCAAAGAATTGAATGGTGAGGTCTTCAGCAATTTTAACATCGCCGCTATCTGGGGCGAGACGTCCGGTGAGAAGCTTTAAAAGTGTGGTTTTTCCACTTCCGTTGGGGCCAAGTAGACCGATCTTCTCACCTTTAAGCAGGGTGAGGTCAATATTTTTAAAGAGGGCCTGATCTCTCTTAGGTGGGGTATAGCTGAGGTTATCGACTTTGATGAGTTGCTTTGATTTCTTCTTGGCGCTTCCAAGACTCAGTTGCAAATCTTTTTGAAAGAGTGATTTCATCTCGCGCGTTTTACTCAGTAGCCCTTCGTAATTTTCTACGCGTTTTTTACTGCGCGTGCCGCGCGCTTTAATTCCCTGGCGCATCCAGGCGGTTTCTCGGCGCAAGTGATTGTGGAGCTTTTCAATAAAGCGCGAGCGCATTTGCCCTTGCTCTTCTAGATGCACCAGGTAGTCTTCATAACCGCCATCAAAAGAGGTGATTTTGCCCATCTCAATTGTGAGAATGCGACTACAGACGCGCGAGAGCAAGTAGCGATCGTGGGTAACTAAAATAAAAGCATTCTTACTTTGAAGCAGAAGCTCCTCAAAAGTGTCGATGGTTTCGATATCGAGATGATTGGTGGGCTCATCCCAAAGAATCAGACTGGCGTTACTCGAGAGTCCAAGCGCTAGGAGCGTTTTCTTGGCCTCCCCACCACTGAGTTCACTCAGGGGAGAGTCCCACTTTGATTCATCTAGACCAAGACTTCTCATTAAAGACTCAAAGCGAGTTTGAAATTCAAAAGCTCCTCTGACTTCAAGCTTTGATAAGAGTGCTTGCTGCTCACTAATTAAGCCTTCATGTCCGCTTTGATGCTCGGCCAAGAGGTGGTTAAGCTCATCGAGCCTGGCAAAGTCAGCGCTAAACTCGGGGTCCATAATTTTTGCGAGCTCGCGGGCGTGGTTATTTTTTTTAAACTCAGGAGTCAGGTCTTGAGGCACTGAAAAAGCGCGGTAGGCGCGACTTGGGTCCCCATCGCCTCCAAACTTATCAAAGGTAAAGGGCGGGGTGCTGTGATCGGGGACAACTTCGCCCATCAGAATGCGCAATAGAGTGGACTTACCTTGGCCGTTCAGGCCCAGGAGGCCCACGCGCTCACCTTCATTAATTGCAAAGGAGGCGTTCTTAAAGAGTTGCTTGTGGCCATTATCAATGGTGATGTTGTTGAGCGTGCATAGTGTTGACATGAGGCCTAGACTAATGAAATCGGCGAGGACTTAGCAAGCCAAAAAGCAAATCACTCATCATCCGCCCAAGTTAAGCAGACTAAAAGAGGCAATTACTGCCGAGTTCGGAAATATCTATCTTGCCTTGCGCTACAATTTAGAAATCTTGAGGATATTAAATAAAATCCCAAGGATTGTGTGAGGGAAATCTATTGTGATTAAATTGCCCGCCTTAGCAGCACAGACTTTTGCCAAGCTCTCTAAAGAGAGATTGTTTCGTAAAATTGCTGAGCGTATGGGCGAGCGTTTAAATAAGATAAGTTCCCACCATGCTTGGGCAAAAAGGGCCCACGGACAAGTTGATCATGAACTTGAAAAAGACATGAGTGACCCCATCATTGCCGATCTCCTGGCTTGCCGCAAAGGCTGTTCGGCCTGTTGTCACACCCAGGTGAGTGCGACCATTGAAGAGGCGAGCTTGCTCGCTAAGAAGATTGAAGAGACGGGTTTTGAAATTGATTGGCAGCTCTTGCGTCTCCAGGCGAGCTACAGTGCGGACAATTGGCTTCACCTCTCCTTTGATAAAAGAAAGTGTCTCTTTGTGAGCGCGGATGGGGCCTGTCAGGTCTATGAAGATCGCCCCAGTGTTTGCCGCTCAAATTATGTTCTTGGTTCTCCCTCTCAGTGCTCTACTGTCGATGGGGTGCAAAGACCGCTGCGCATGCTTAAAACTCCCAGGGCCGATATGGCGATCGTGGGGCAATTTAGGGCCTCAGCGCGCACCGGGACGCTTCCCGCCTTGCTATATGAAGTGTTACTGGCCAAAAAGAATCAGTAACCTCAAAAAGCGAGCAATCCATGCAATACACATTATATGGCATTCCCAATTGCGATACCGTCAAGAAAACCAAGAAGGCCCTGGAAGCCCGTGGGGTCGAGTTTGAGTTTATCGACTTTAAAAAAGCACCTCCCACAAAAGAGCTCCTCAAGCGCTGGGGAGAATTTCTGGGAGAGTTACCAGTTAATAAAAGAGGCACGACCTTTAGAGCGCTCAAAGCCGCTTGGGAAGAGGGCAGCGAAGCTTCCCGGTTGAAGCTCCTGAGTGAGAACCCCTCTGCAGTGAAGCGGCCAATCCTTGAGGCCCGAGGAAAAGTATTGATGATGGGGCATGAGCCCGAGGTCATCGAAAAATTAAAGACTTAGCCTCAATCTGCCCCATTTTTAGGCCACCCTCCATGAACTAGGGTAAAAGCCTAAGCCTCTAGAATTATTTAAATATCGGCACCTCTTACCGGCATTTTTCAGGGACTTATCTGGTTTATCATAGAATAGAATTATTGATGATAAACCGGGACATTCCCTATGAAGAAACTAAAATCACTCACAGTACTCAGCTTGGTCTATTCAATGCTCGCCATGTCGGGTCTTCCGATCACGGCAATGGCGCAGAGTAGTTCATCCTCAAACTCATCTAAGACCTATCACTATCAAAAGAAGCAGGTGGATGAGAATGGTGAGGAGTATACGTCTTCTACCTTTAAGGGTGAGGGTGAGGGCCAAATGAATATGGCCGACTACATGGCGATGGCCACGATGCTTGCCATGGGTGTGGCAGCTTCTTCGCTTGCCAAGGCCAAGCCTATTACCACAGACATCATGCTTGCGGCGGGTTCAGGCGCTGCCTATATTGGTGCCGAAATCTATTCAATGATTGCTTACGACAATATTGATGTGGACCAGCAGATTGAAGTGAAAATGAAGGAGTCGGGGGAAGTTGATCACGAACAACTTAAGGCCCTTGAAAAGCAAAAACAATCTTACTTAAACATTGAGAATGCCGCCAACACAAAGGCGATGATTCAAGCCGCAGCGACGGTAGGTTTTTTAGGGGCTGCAGGTGTGGCCGCTTATAAGTCTATGGGGAGTAAGCACCATATTGCCGATTGCCAGCTTGCCGGTGGAACTATGATTACGGGGGCTTCTACGGCCGCTGCTGGATGTACGCCCTACTGTGCTACCTATTGTGCTGGGACTCTGGTTGGAGCTGCTGCCTGTATTGCAACCTGTGAAGGATATTGTAAAGGGCAAGTAGCAGCTTGTAACACTGATGCTGTGACGATTGAAGGTAAGGCCAAAGCGATCATTGCCTCTAGAGAGAGAATTGGTCCTTCTTGTGAGCATGCGGGAGAACTTCAGACCGAGTATGGCCTGCTCTCTGGCGCCATTGAGAAGGCGCAAGCAAGTTGTGTGAACCCAGAACCTACTCACCCCCTAAATAGCGCCCTCGCTGCAGGATTAACTCAAGCGAAAACGTGTCTTGCCGGAGTCCCCGACGAGGTGAAAGAAATCGTGTGTGCCTCTCACTTACAAATTCTAGACTTTAGCTCTACCTCTCCGCTTATGCAGCGAGAACTCGATCAAATGCCTTTTGGAAATGATGAAATTCTAAGAGACGCGATCTTTGAGACAAATCCTGAATTAGAGAGAGGACTTGTTGCAGGGGTTGAACCGGAGCTTAAGAAAGTCTTTAGAACTTCTGAAACTCTTGGTGTTCGTCCGCGCATAAAAATCACAGAGGCTAATATCGATCGATATGTCACTATTCGAGACTTTAATCGCTCTTTAAATGGTGAGCTTGCAAGTATCTCTCTTGATGACTATGAAGTTTTAAAAACTTCTTTTGGACCCAAGAACCTCAATCAAAATCAATTTGAAGTAGGTGCAATACTTTCTGCTGCACTTTCGGCGGGAGTAGACCTGCTTCTTCCTAGGGCCCATGCCGCCAAGGGAGCGCAAGGTGTGGGTGTTCTCTTTGCTGTAGGTGGACTCGTTTACGGTCTTGTTCGCTCAGAGAAGTTGATTATGGATAAATTTATGTCAACACCTGGCCACAGAGCTCTTGTCTGGGGCGGGATCGCGGCCATGGCGACGGCCACATCTATTCTCTCTAAGAAAATTGCTGAAAAAATGGGACAAAATGCTAGAAAGATTGATCAGATGATTGGCGCCATGAGAAGACTTGATAGTGCCGGCTCGGTCAATACTCTGGGAGGTAATGGCGGTGAAACGCAACAGGCGATTTCAACGGCCATCGTGAGACCGACTAAAGACATTGCCGTTGATCCTACTGGTGAGACCAAGCTTCCGTGTGTGGGAGGTGGAAAGCCCCCTTGTAAGTCGATCTCAGGTAACCTTGATAAGACGGCGGGCTTTGTCGAATTAAAGAGCAGTCCGCTTGGAACGATTTCAACGCTGACTGGAAATGTCGCCGACGGTGTTCAAGGTCAATCGACATTGACTGCGGGTACACTCAACCAAGCTCAAGACCTTGCTAATCAGAAAGAAGCCGTTGGTAAGCGCAACAAAAAGCTCTTTGATGAACTCAATAAGTTGAGACTTAAAAATAAGCAAAAGCCCATCGACTTTGATAAAGAGTCTCAGCGCTTGGCCCGCGCTTTTGAAAATGCGGCCAAGAAACAATTTAAGAGTAATCCCAGTGGCGCGAGAAATCTCCTGGCAAGCATTGCTCCGGCAGCTCCGCTGGGTAACCTCGATGAAGAGCTCAGCAAAGAAGAAGTCGCCGCTGAAGAAGATGGCATCAAAGACGAAAATACTGCCGTTGCCGCTCTTCAAGGCAATGCCAAGCCTGAGGATAATGGCTTCTCATTCGACTTTGGTGATGACAACGGTAACACTGTTGTTGATGCTGGAGCAGGTGAGGCGGCCCTTCCAGACGTCATTGAAGGCGAGACTGGTAACGATATTATTGATAAGCCCAATGTTCCGATCTGGACCATTATCTCGGTTCGTTACATGAAGTCAGGCTTTCCCAGACTGCTTGAATTAAAAGAAGAATAAAACTATCTCATGGGCCTGGTGTTCTAAGCTTGTAAGCAAGTCACCAGGCCTTTTTCTACTGCAATCCCCCCTCGCTCTTAAGACTCATTTAGAATGAAGTATCAATTCTAAGATGAGGTCTTTTGTGATCCGCACCTACATCATTTTAATAGCTCTTGTGGCCTCGGCGAAACTCTTAGCACTAGAGAATCTTCCCTTTGAGCGCGTGAGCTCTGGACGCTCAGAGCGGGCCTTCCAAGTGGAGGAGGTCGATGCCCCTGGTCTGATCATGCTGGGGCAGTCAAAGATCAAAGGTGAAGCTGGCTTCTATGCCTATGATGAAGCGCAAGGCGTAGTCTGGATCTTTCGCGCAAGTGAGGCCCCTCGCCAGTTGACTGAAATTAAAGGGCGTGAGGTGAGAGGCTTTGGGGCGCTTGAAAATGGAGAGTTCTTTCTGCTGACGACTTCTCGCAAAGAGACGCTCATTGAGCGCTTTAACTCGCGTGGGCGTCGCTATGAGCATTTAAAAATCAAACTTCAGGTTGAAAATAGCACCATTGGGAAAATCGAGTTTGATGGTAGGGATGGCTTTGTCCTTATGTTTGATGACACTGGTTATAGCGTTGATCGTTGGGGGCATGTGGTGGAGCCGCTCGAGGGTTATCCTCTTATTAACTCCAAAGAATCGGTGAATTTTGAATTTGACGATGGCCATATTGATCTCTTTTTTAGTCCCTCTGAAAAAACTCGCAGAGTGAGGCTGCCGCTTTTTTATCGACCTGATCATGTGGAGTTTTTTCGCACAACTCCCAAGGGCATTTACTTTTTAATTGAGACTGAGCTAAACGAATCAACTTACGAGTCTACCTTCTTCATCTATAAGGTGCGCATCGATAGCAGGCGCCAGACCGCAGGGATGTTTGTGAACCTGCCCTATGGCCATGCCAATCAACGCTATTTTTGGTTTGATGATGAAGGAAATATTTTTCTCACGACACTTAATCGCCACGAGTACGCAACTTGGTGGATTGGCAATTTTTAGCCGTTGCCCTCGCTCTCTTCTTTAATGGCCAGTCCTATGCGCTTAAGAAATTCCTCTCTATCAGAAAAGGGAAGGGCCTGTGTGAGGGCCTCATGGAGCTTCATTTTGAGTTTTGGGTTTTGATAGATAGGGACGAACATCTCGACGATGAAGTAGTTGCGGTCATACTTAAAGATTTCTGAGTAGTGTTTGAGAGACTGCACAAGCTTTTTAGGGTCGGGGTCTTTTGCAAAGTCCTTGGCCGCCTTTTCAAGTTGGAGGTAAGCCTCTTTTAGTCCTTGTTCTTTTTTGGCGACGGCCGCCTCAAGAGTTGTCCCTTGATTTGTGCCAACCTCAGTGGACGTGGCACAAGAGAGCGTTAAAGAGGTAAGGAGGGCGATAACTAAGTATTTCATAAATTACTCGCCTCCAATATCTGGGTTGATGTAGATGCCCACCATATGGCGTCTGGGGTTGTAGTCGGTAATAGGGCTATTTGATTCAAAATCACTAATAAAGGTCCCGGTGTCACTTTTAACTTCAATATGCCCGGGCGTATAGCTGCCGGCTTTTCTATAGACTATCACGGCGCCGGGTGGAGCGGTATGGGGAGTCATATTGGCATATTTGGGGTCGTCTAAGAGGTTTACAAATCCTCTTCGCTCAAGATGGGGGCCAGCGTGGACGGCAAATTCACTGGAAATGTAATTATCAGATAAGTCACCGGCCATCAGTCCTAGTTTGACATAGCGCCAGCACTTAGCGAGCGACGCATTCATTTTATTGCTCTCACGAGGACTGCAGGAGGCTAAACTTTGCCCACAGAGCATGCGCGTATTTCTTTTGAGCTCTTGGATCATTCGTCTGACTTGAGGGGAGTTTGAGTAATTATCAAATTCTGTTCCAGAGACTTCTCGATAATTTTCTGAGCGTGGACGATTCTCTGTTGGGTGTTGCTCTACATAGCTAGTCACTCGCTCACCGAGGGCCCTGGCCCGTCCTCTATTTTGAATAATTTCACCCTCTACCGAACCCCAAATGGTCTCGAGCTCCATAAAGCGCTCAGAGCCTAGGAGTTGATTGAGAGTTTGATCGTTACAGACAAAGTTCTTAGCACTTTGAACGGCAGCAATGAGTGCACGACAGGCATCATAGTCAGTGGCTTCCGAGCAGAAGTTCGTGGTCTCCTCAACTAGGTTGAGATAGGCCATGCGAAAATTGGGGTCATTGCGGTAGAGTTCAAAGAGATCTTCGGGCGTTTCTTTGGATTTTTCAAAGCAGTTGAGGGAGAGGTTTTCATAACCTCCGTTTTCGAGCTCGATACAGTGACCCTTGCCATCACTTCCACCAGGGCCAAAGAGGATAGGGTTACAGCGAAAGAGGTTTGCTGAGGCACAATAAAAGTCTTCACTATAAGTGGGACCAATTCCCTTGAGTTCATAGTCATTGGCAAAATTCCATGGAGCTTTACACTTTCCATTGACGGTATAACTGGTCCATCCCCCAAAAAGACATGTGCCTTCTCGGGCTTCGGCATGGGCTCGGTTGATGAAGAGAAAATCGATGAGTTGTTGATAGGAATGGGCCGAGCTGATTTTTCCTTCGGGAATGATCTTACTAGGCAGGAGCGCCCGCCTTTCTCTAAGGGAGTTGATCTCTACAATTGTTAGGTGAAGCTTGGCGAACTCTGCTTTTTGTAGCCCACCGATATAATCGACGCTAAAAGCCCGTACCTCACTAGTGAGTACTGAGCTCAAGGCGAAGATGGTGAGTGCGAGGAGTCTTAGCTTCAATGGAATTACCCTAATTTCTACTTTCTACAAATTTAGTATCGGTTGTCCGCGCGATTTACTCAAGAAAGCTTTGTAAGGGTTTAATTTTGTTATGGTTTTGTCGATTTTTTGTGCCTCGATAAGTTGGCAAAATGAGAAGAGGGGGAAGCAACCACAACCTCCCCCTCCATAACCACCAATCCTAGAGCAATGAAGGGGGTTGCTCTAAGTTATATCATCACCACCTATGCAGGGATGTTGATTTCTTGTCCGATACTGAGTCGTCTCCAGTTAACGCCAGGGTTGGCCCGCTTAAGAGCGCTCAAGCTTAGACCATGGGCCTTGGCAATTTCAGCTCCAGTGTCACCACTTCTAACTCTATAAGTATCTGCGCTACTTGTAGCTGAACTTGAACTCGAGCTTGAAGAGACTGCTGCACTTGAAGTTGTTCTGTTTGAGCCATCTGCATCCGAGAGCTTAAAGTTTTTGCGTCGATTCTTTACGTCATCGATGACATTTGCAGAGCGCACGAGGCGATATCTCGTTTTATAAGTTGAAGACCATGATCGCGTGAAACGTCCAACCCCACACTTGGTGCACTTGGCTTCGACTGTTTCAATGAGCCCTTTGCTATTTTCACCGTTATAAATAAAGACGTGACCGTAAGGTTTACCAGTTCGATTAATGAGATCGCCGTGAACGGCGTTTGATTTCATAGAATTTGTGCTGCCGATAAAGCGAAGACCACTTCTACCGCGAGCTGCTGCGGCACCAATACCTGCTGTGGACATGGCCGCCTTTCCCTTTTTCTCTGGTGCTCGATAGCCACCGTGACGTATGGCCGCACTGGCGAGCCCTGAACAGTCGGTGTTACCCCATCTGCTAGCGTTTACATTACTATTCCAGGCGTTCACAGAACCTTTTTTATCTCTTAAGAGATAGCGAATTCCTTTTGCAGTGAGAGCGTACTTGACGACATCGCTGCCGCGATACTTCGTCGCTGCACTGGCCTCACTGAGAATGCCTGGTGTGATGGTCATCAGGGTGAGACCAAAAAGTGATAAAAGTGCTGTCTTCATGTTGTTTATCCTCCATTGCGACTTATAATTGGTGATGTGCAGGCATAGTAATAAGCTTTTTGTTGCGGCGGGTTATTTTTGAAGTCTTCTCACACTTGCGCGTTTTTAAAGTGTGAACAACTTGAGGTAAGCGTATGAAATTTTTAATATCAGGTGTGGTGGTCTTTGCCTTGGTGGTAGCGGGGATTTGGTATTTGATGAGCTCAAAGACACCGGCGCCTATGAACTTTGATGAGACTCCTGCGACTTCTGAAGCTGCGCCCGCGAGTGCCTCGCCCACACCAGCAAAGGTGATAGGTAAAATTATCTCAGCGCAAACAAAGGTGAACACCCCAGAGGATAGAAGTGGCAAGCGCGTGCTTTTAAAGGCCACGCGAAAGCAAGTGGGTCTCTCCGAAGAGTCTGGTGGGATCGGCCCCACTAGCTTTGTGACCGGTCACAATGGAGAGGTTTTCTTTGCCGATAGATTTAATGATCGCGTGATTGAAATTACTCCAGATGGTAAAGAGCGAGTTGTCTATAAGAGTGATCCTAATGAGTATATTCGCGGCCACGGAGTTGACCCCAGTGGGAATTCATTTGTCTTGGTGGGCAATGATAAATATAGCTTGGTCAAAGTTTCTCCTGAAGGCGTCGCCCAGAAGCTCTCTTTTTCTCATGAGCCTGAACATCTGGATGGGATGAGAGTGGATGCGCGAGAAGATGCCGTCTATCTAGTGGGTCATGAAAAAACCATTAGAGTGGATAAGCAAACGGGCGAGAAAACTGAAATGTACGGCGTACCCTCGATGACAAATGATGAATCGCTAGACGTCATTCTAACCGAAGAGGGCAGGGTGATGGCGACATTTAGAAAGGCCGCAACTGGCGCTCCTGATCGGACAGTGGAAGTGGGCACGCAGAAGTACGGCTCAGTACTAGGAACATTCCCACTTGAAGATGGGGGCTTTGTTATGGCGCTGGCAAGTGATCCGAGTCTAAGTGAAGAGAATGCGCAAAACCCAAAAGTCACTTTTCAACCGATCTCTGCCCGTGGAGAGCTTGGCGTGGCCACGACGATTGAGGCCGGAATTACGGAAAATACTTATGATATTGATCTACCTTATACGGTGACGCCTACTGGAGTGATCCAGCAGGCCATCTCTGACCCAAGTGGGACAGAGGTTGTTGAGTATAATCAAGAGTAGTTAGTTCTTGGGCTCCACCGGCCTAACGTCAATAATCTCGATATTTGAAGGCATGCGATTATCAGCGCCTTCGGGCTTTATAAAGCCTCCCATCGGCGTGGCGTCCATGAGAAAAATCATGCCTAAGTCGTGCTTTGGTGGACGGTAACTGGGAAGAGTCGACTCGATGAGCTTGAGTTCATCATAGGCTTGGGCGTAAGAGAGTTCTTTTTCATCAAGCCTCATCATCACATCGAGTTTGTCTCTTTGAGTTTTCTTGGCGAGGTATTCCACCTGTCTTTCATTGTAGCCAATAGGTCTGTGAGTGCGAAGTTGATGTAAGTGCTGGTCTATCGAGCGATCGAGCTCATGGGTCATTTTCATCATTTCACTTTGATACTTTTCGACTTCATCTTGAGTGGGAGGCACAAGTGAAGAGATCTTAAAGTAAATACTGAGTTTATCCGTATCGGCGGGAGCGTGCTTACTCATCTCAAAACAGCTCTCTGTTTGCTGGTCAAGCGGAATAAGAGAGAGTTCCCCTTTACTTAAGAAAGTCTTAGAGTGAAGTGAGGCGGTGAAAAAATAGAGATCTTTTGAGTCGGGCAGAAAATCTCGGGCCCATTCATGAATGAGGGCATAACTACATTGCGTCGGCTTCTTTTGTAGGTTTTTAAAAAGTCCAGCATTATAAGTATAGAAAACCTGAGGACGAGTGCGTGAGTAGTCGCGATTAAAAAGTTGGCAGGTCTGACAGTTGTCGGCTTTCACAAGATGAGTTTCATCTTTGATGTCGTAACTGTGGCACTCGGGTGTGTCACTATTACCTGAGGGAACCCACCGGCGTCTGTTCGTTGATGTTTCTCCGCCATTAAAGGGAGCTGACTTGATAAAATCCTTAAGTCCCTCGGCCATGACTGGATTGACGCTTTCAAGGCGATCGGCAATGAAGTTAACCCGCTGGGCACAATCTTGGTCTTTGGGAAATTCATATTCATCTTCGTTTTCTTCGTGAAGAGAATTTCTGGTTTGAATATAGTCGTAGGAGTATTCTCCGCTAAAGCGATTGTCCTTACTTTCTTTACAGAGAAGTACATCACCACCGCCGGGGCCACGGCCGCCGTTATAAGGTCTTTTTTGAGCGTTAGCATCAGGAGCAGACGCCATTCCAAAGGTGAAGAGTCCGATTAAGCTCCAGGTGGAAAGCCTATTTTTATTCTTCATCATCTGTTCTTCCTCATTCTCTTCATTCATTTCTTGCGCGCTATTGACCTGAAGCTCTCGCTCCTGCCTCATCATATCAGCACTCAGGGCGCTCTCTTGCGACCAGGCAAGCGGTTCCAGCAGTAAATAGATCAGTAGCGCCACTCTCATATCGTCTTATCGGTTAGTTAGGACTTGATTTTAAATAAAATGACGCGACGACAGAAAACTCCCTCATTTTTCCCCCCCGAATCCCATAGTTTAAGAGCTGTAAACAGGAGGGGATTTATGAATACAATGAAAAAACCACAGATTTTTAAGTACTTAGATTACAGACTCTTTTTGGCAGATACCTACACTTACTACAAGCAGACAACGACCTATTTTAGCTACCGCTACTTCTCTTCCAAGGCCGGGATCAATTCCTCGAGCTTTTTAAAGCTCGTCATCGAAGGTAAGCGCGGTTTAACTGATGAGACCTGCGAGAAGTTTATTCATGCCCTTAGGCTTTGGGGCAAAGAGGGTGACTTTTTTAGAGTGCTCGTCAAATACAATCAAGCCAAGACTCCCCAGGAGAAGTTGCGAAACTTTAAAGACCTCGAGGCCATGAAGCTTGAGGCGGCGATGAACCCTGAAAACACGCTTAGCGTGCAGGAGACTCGCAAAGACGAATTTTGGTCAGACTGGATGGAGATTGCCCGTCAACGTCTAGGAATGGAGACCAGCAGTGCGAACGAGATTTTAAGTGCTGTGCGCGCTGAATTTGAAAACGTCTCTAATCTCAATTAAGCTCCTCACCCCTCCAGCTATAAGAGTGTGGGGCCTGAAGTTCGAGTAGACCTTCTTGCCTCCACTCTTTAATAAGCCTTTGGGCCTGGCGGGTACTAAGCCCCAGGGCTTTTGCAAGAGAGTCGCTGGTAAAACTTGTCACTAAAACTTTACGCGCATAGGGATGCCACGCCCTGGGAGTCAGGTCAGTGGGAAGAATCAGTGTTTCTCTGTCTCGCTCCCAAATGTAATTAAGGTTTTTCATCGATATCTTCACACCGAATTTACTGAGAGACTTGACCGCTTTTTTGATGCGATCAAGTCCTGAATCCCAGTTTACAAATTCCTGGCGATAGATAAAGTCTGTCAGTAAATACTGATGAACGCCGCGCGGACCGGCCCCGGCGAGGGCCAAAAGAATACGCGCTTGTAATTCAGAGAGGGCACTCATCTCGCCCTTGCGACTAAAAATAAGCGAAGACTTCAGGTCAATAAGCTCACCTTCATAGTCTTGGTGAGACAAGCTTTGATAGCTTTGAGATTTTATCTCTGTGGGAGAGGCCAGCCATATATCGTGAGGGTTCTCAATTTCTTTAGGTATCCAAGGCGGTACCACTGTCTCGTCGGTGAGTGAACGGGCCCGGCCAGCACTAAGGGAATAAACACTATAATTGGGGTAGGCAAGTAGGGTGAGTCTCTCCTCGGGTGCTAGCTTATGAGGGGCGTAGTGATTGATCCAAAAGAGCACTTCAATGAGGCTCGTTGGCGTTTGATCAGGGCGCGCAAGTAAATCGCGGGCCGTGAGGAGTTCGCCAATTCCAAGTTCAGCATCTTGTTCACTCCAAATTCTGTTAAGCCCAGAGTGTTTAAGAAGATAGGCATAGTCCTTACTTTGATTATCTTCCTTAAAAAGCGAGAAGGATTGATCAAAGTGCCTTCTCGCTCTTTCAAAGTGATGAGCATAATTGAGGTACTCGCCCCAGGCTTGATGGGCGGTGGCGAGAATGAGCTGGTCGTTTTTAAAGTTGTCTCCTCTAAGGAGCTCTTCAACTCGAGCTGCTGCTAAATTAAAATTGCCTTCGAGTGCATCACAATCGGAAAGCCCAAGTGAGATATAAAAATGTTGATAGCTTTTTGAATCGTAGAGCTCAAGAGCACTTTCAAATCCCCAGCGCGCATTTTTACTGAGGTAGTAGGAGAGATTTAGATAAGCGAAATTTTGATAGTACTGAGGATAGTGATGAGCAATCGCCTCACCTTCGCTCCCCATAATCTCTTGGATATTTTTCATGAGATTTAATGCCACGTACTTCGCGCCCATCATGCCCAATATGTAGCTTAGTCTCAATTGAATACAAAGCTCAGGAGCACTCACGACCTTTAATTCACTTGGTCCCAGGGGAGGGCCCAAGATCTTGGCGGCAGCGGCATCGTGACCCATCCAAGTGTAGTACTCGGAGATGCGAATGCGCTCAAAAGGTCTGGGCGAATTTTTTTTGAGCCAGCCCTTGAGCTTTTTTTCAGCGCTGGCAAAGTCACCGCTCTTAAGAAGATCGCCTAATTTTTGGATATCTTCTGAGATAGTCCAAAGATTTGATGGGTTTAGCTTATTCACCCTACTAGCATAACTCAAATATCTGGCGCTGGTGAGGGGAGGAATCAACCTAGCGAATGACTCAAGTTTGCAGAAAGTAATGGATTTGCCTGCAGGGGGACCTAAGGAGCGAGGTTTTGGAATACAATAGATCTGATTGAATAAATTAGAGGATCTGCACATGCTCAGAATTTTGATCGCCATCACTTGCGCATGGGCCATGCTGAGTTCCCAGGCGCTCGCCTGTAGCTCTTTTGATGATGAGCAACTAATAAAAGAAAGAAATGCTTGTGAGCAAGACTCCTCCAGGAAGTGGAGCTGTGAGCTCAATCGTTGTGTGACTACGGTAGAGGCTAAGCAGGCCCGTGATGACTATAAGGCATGCGCCGAACTAGCGAGCTATGAAGAGCGAAAAAAATGTCATGATAAATATGCTCTAGAGTATAGCGGAGTTGAGACAGAGAAAGAGCCGCCCTACATGATTGGCGCTGGTGTGAGTGCCGCACTCGCAACCTTAATGGTTCTCAATATCGCTGCTGCAAAGAACGCAAAAGGGCGTTGTATTTCAAAATATATTCTCGCTGCCACTGGAGGCGCGGGGGTGATGTCAGAAATTTATTTTCAGATGAGTGCTAAAAAGCAGCTCGAAGAGTTAGAAGAAAATTATCAGAAAGAGCAAGAGCTCTCAAATTCATTTCACCAGCAAGTACGCGCTCTCGAGTATCTCAAGCAAGAGCAAGAGATGGTTGCCGATTACTCAAAGAATCGCAAAGCGGCTTACATGATGCTCACTGCTGGTTATGGGATGTCTGTGGCGGCAGCGATCTTTGATATGAGAAAGCCATCCTGTGGGGGAAAATCTGAAGGAGCTGAAGGCGCCGAGGGAGGAGCAGAAGGTGGGGCAGATGGAACTAGCGCCCAAGGACCTGCTTCGGGGGAAGTCTCGGGTGCAAGTGTGAGCTCTGCTGGTGTTTCACAGGCGATGGGGCATCCAGTGGGAATTATTATGATGGCCGGAGTAGGGCTTGGAGTGAGTGCTTACCTTTGGAAAGCTGCTCATGATCAAGAAGAGCTCGCGAAGGAAAATGCCAAAAAAGTTCAGGCCATGATTGATAAATTTAATGCCCTGATGGCCGGGCACTGTCCGGCCGGACGTGATAACTATGAAAGCTTGCAAACTTCGCCTCGCTGTTATTGCTATACCAATGAAGGAAAAAGAAACTCTGATCGCAGTAAGTCTGAAACTTGCCAGGCGCTCTGGGAGAGTGATGCCAAAAATTACTACATCGCTGGAAATTCTTATGGCGCTCTATCAGGAAAAAAAGAACGCGTTGGCTGTATGGCCGTGACTGGAGAGTTTGATGAGAAGTGTGCGTGTAAGAGCCTAAAAAATAAGAAAGGGGAGAGCGCATGCTTAAAGGTACCTGTCCAAGTGACCCTTACTGAGCCAGGTCTCTCTGTCGGGGCCAAAAGCTTTGCTCAGACAGTTAATGGAATTAACACCGGAACGATGACTCCGGCCGACCTCGATCATAGTGAACTAGAGAAGATGGCCACTAGAGTTAATAAACTCAATAAAACGCTTCTTCCTGACGCTCTTAAAGAGGCGAAGGCAAACTTCGCCAGTGATCTGAAGTTTGGAGATAAGTTTAGTGATGACTTTATACGCGCAATGAATAAGAGCGACGCTCAGGCAGCTCTGGCGCATGCGGGCCCTTTCTCCCTCGCGGCGATGAATGGCGATCGTTTGAAAAAGGCACTAGACCCGAGCGCGCTCGAGCTGGCCAGTGAGCAATTAAATCCAAAGGCGCCCGAAGAAGGGGCGAAGATGGCCGGTGGTCAGGTCTCACAAGTAAAAAAGAAGGAAAAGAACAATCTCAGCTTTGATTTCTCTGAAACTAAGCGAGTCGAGGAATTTGCTCAAGCGGCGCAAAGTGACTCAGAAAAGGCCGTGGGGGAAATGGTTAAATACCAAGACATCAACGACTCAGGTGAGAGCTTGTGGCAAATTCTCACCAAGAGGTACCAGCTAAGTGGTATCAGACGGCTCTTTCCTCACGAGTGACATTTTTTCTCGGCAATCCTTGAGCGCTCTACCCTGGAAAAATCAAGTGATTTTGAGGAGCTAGCTGCCTAGGGGTTGAAGCGTTTTGCACTCGCGTTGATACTAAGAGCATCATGAAAAAAGAATACTTCGCCCATTTGCCCATCTTTCTTGGCCTAATTTTAGTGCTTCTTTTTTCTTTGAGCACTCATGCCGAAGTGACTGACGAAGAGCTCGACTCCATCTTAAATTCTCCACCGCAAAACTTTTCGCAAAATTACTGGTCTCAAGGAGTCACGGCTTACCTTAGCAGTTGCCAAGGAGGGAGTTGCTCATGTGTTTTTGGTATCACTGAGGCGCTCGAAGTTGATACTGGAATGTTCTGGTTTGGCAATTTTGCGCGCGGGAGCGCCGATGAGATGTACCTCGAGTACGGACGCATTAACACCAACACCTATAATGGTGGCTTTGCTCGAAAGCTTGATAAGTGCCATGCTGCTAATCAAACGATGAGAGAAAATTCAAGTGGTGACTGCTGTATGCAATTTGAAGCAGGAGCCCAGTGTGTGCCCTGCCAAAACTTCCAAAATTACGCCGCCAGTTTAGGCATCACCGAAAACCAAACCAAGAAGCATCTTTGGTATGGGTCCACTTTAAAAGGGGCGATCTATATTCATGATAATGCTCACTGTGAGGGTCCGCGTTGTACTCTCTCTGTTGCCTGTCCCACCGTCTCGGCAGCGGCCATGAAAGATCTCTGTAAGAAGTATATCGGCCAATACCCAAAGCGCGCCGCTCTTCCTCATAGCTTTGACAACGACATCGTCACTGAGGAGAGTGCTGGAGGAGTGTGGTACTACTTTAACGGTGGCTCGAGAGGATCGCGTGAAGCGGCTAAAAAGGGTCTCGCGGTCATAAAGGAGCGTTGCGCTTCTGAGCAGTACGGCAGGCTGGGCAATATGAGTGGCAGTAATTCGCTATTTGCCAATTCTGCTTCTTCAAATTCAAGAAATCAAAGTTCAAGATCCTATGGCAACGACCGAGGAGGCGACTCTTCGGGAAGTTCGAGCGGCACGGGCAGTGGCGGTGGCTCGAGCATCGGTGATTTTCTCAGTAACTTTATCAATGAACTCATTTCGGCCGATGCCCAGTCAAGACAAGCCGACCAAGAGGGCAGAGAGGCTGGAGATAGTGAGAAAGAGAGCTCGCGTGCTGTTGTTTCTCGCAGTGAACTTAACAACAATTGCTCGTTGATTAATGGTGTAAAACTTTGTGATGAGAATTAAGAGTGGAGTAAAATTTTATAGCCTGTTTTTCGCGCTAATTTTTTCGGCCCAAGCAAATGAATCGGGCTCTCAAATGTGGCAGGAAGCTGGACATGGGCGTCTTAGTTGGGACACCCTCATTACTATTGGTCGCTCTCCTAAAGGCGGCAACAATCTTTATTATTCAAATTATGATTATGTAAAATCTGCTGGTGTGGGGCTCACTGATTATGGCGGGGGAGATCGCTACTTCCAGGCCAATGCCATGAATTTTATGGCCAACTATAATCAAGCTGCCGCGAGAACTGATCCACGCTCACCGGGCTTCGTCGCAAATTCACTTCCCCAGACTCTCTCTCGCTATGGCACCGCAGGTGGGGCCGAGGCCCTGAGCACTCTTCAGGGAGCGCAAAAGGGAGATCCTAAGTTTCGCTATATTGAAGCGGGGCTAATTAGTCCCAATGTTGGCCATTACCAAACTGCAGATAATCAGCAAGCCTTCTCTGCGGCTTATGACAACGTCAAGCTGGGAGAGGCGGAGCAGGCGCTCTTTGAAGGCGATCGCATCGCGGCCACTAACTTCTTAAACGATAAGGCCACAAGCTTCAGCGGTGAGGGCGACAAGCAAAGTGCCGCCACTGAATACCAAAAGCAAGGAATTCTTCGCAATAAGGAAACGGCAGAGACCTTTCGCGACTTCTTTAACTACAAAGGTGCAGTGACCGGCGTAAATTTAAATCGCATGCCCACTGTAGAGGGGCTCGTTGGTAACTGTCAGGTTAATGCCACTTCAAATGATGATCCACTTGCGGTCTACAACGCTATTATGCCGGCCCAAGAGATCGCCCTTTATAATTTTGAGCCTCCCAAATATAATTTTGATTTTTGTGAGACCTACGTTCACACCGATCAGTCATTTCTACTGCAAAACCTCCCAGTGCATGGGCAGTTGCAGAGCATTCAACAGGACTCTCTCGAAATGGCCCAAGGCTTGAGTGAAGTCGCCGAAACCCTTTCACGCACCGATATGAGTGCGCTGGAGCTTGCCAATTATTTAAACTCTAACGAGACTTGGAAAAAATTAGGTGAGCGCGCTAGTGAGTGGGAAGAGTGCAAGAAGGTCGACTGCTTGGGGCAGATTAAGTCTGAGCTCGAGCGCATTGTGAAGTATCCCGGTAGTGAAAAAGAAACCGACCGCGCTCTAAGGGAGATTCGCCAAACAACCAATGCCATCATTGCTGGTAAAGCGCTTCCAGCTCACTTGAAGTCACAGGGAGCAGCTAGTGGAGGGGCAAACCTCTCCCTTTCTGGTCACTCTGCTCTTTCAAAAGCGCTAGCGAGTGCGGCTCAGTCAAGTCAGAGTAAAGCTCGCGGTAGTTTAAAAGCCCCTAAGGCCCAGCTGGTGGCCCAAGGATCGTCGCAAATCTCTAGCGCCGATGGCTGGAATTCTGACGGTGCCTATCTTAAACAGGGCAGTAATCGCTCTGGTGGCTATACGCGGGGAAGTGATGGAGTTCTGCGCGGAAAGTCTGGCAAACCTGTGCTTGGGTTTGAGGCGGCTGCAGAAGCCAATCTCTTTCAGATTATTTCCAGTCGCTATCAAAAAGTTTTTTATCGCTAAATTGAGATGAAAAAAAGTGGCGCAGCCAGCAGGATTCGAACCTGCGACCTACCGCTTAGAAGGCGGTTGCTCTATCCAGCTGAGCTATGGCTGCGTGCAGATGAAAAATGAATTTAATAGTTTAACGATGATTTTGTCAAGGTGTGCTAACACTCACAGCGTTGTCTTTGTGGCCCTTTTCCTGGTAAGACTAAGAGCGAAAAATTACTCAATTTAAGGGATGGGCCTTTGCGAGGACGCATTTTAAAGTCATCTATGCGCGAATTTACCTGTCGATTGATAGATGGGGGAGAGCGCGTCCAGGCCACGGCCTATGGCAGTTTGCTTAAAAATGATGACTTGGTTGTGGGTGATTACGTAGAGATTGAAATTCAAAAAGACGAGTACGTCATCACTAAGCTTCATGAGCGCTCAAATGAAATTTATCGTCTTCTAGTACGCGAGCAAAAGAAAAAGGTCACCGCGGCCAATGTGGATTTCATGATCATTCTCTGTTCGGTCTCGCGCCCAAGTTTTAAGCGCGGTTTTCTCGATCGCTTTCTCGTGCGCGCGCGCCAGTGGAGGATCACTCCGCTTATCGTCTTTAATAAGATGGATGAATTTAAGCCAAAGAAGCTCGATCTCGCCTTTGAAATTGAGCGCATGAAATTTGCTGGAGCTCGATGTTTTGAAATTGCGGCCAAGGACCCAAGCCTTGCTCCTCAGTATGGTGGCGAAGGCTTTGAGGCGCTGGCAAGTCTGTTAAAATCTAAGACCGCTCTCTTTGTTGGCCAGTCTGGTGTCGGTAAGAGCACTACTATCAACGCTCTCACTGGCGGTGAAGTCGATCTTCGCACCCAAGAAGTTGGTAAGGTTGGTAAAGGCACTCACACGACCACTTGGTCTGAGATCATTGAGTGCGCTGGGCTCGATTTGATCGACAGCCCGGGCATTCGCTCGCTCTCGCTTGAAGACTTAGATCCTGATGAGCTCATTAATTATTTCCCAGAGATTGAGGGCATGGCCCATGCGTGCAAGTTTAGCAACTGCACTCACACTGAGGATGCCGCCGGCTGCGCCTTCTTTCACAGCGAAGAAATCGAAAAAGCCGATGAGCTCACTCGGGAAATTATCTGGAGTCGCCTCGAGGCTTACCAGCGAATACACGAAGAGATTGCTCAGATTCCCCATTGGGAACGCGGCAATTCTTGGTCCTCCTAACTTTTTGCGCACTTCCTTTAAGGCCCTCTCCCGCACCTCCCGATGAGTAGTAAAACCTACTACTTAGGAAGAGGGTGTACATGACAGATAAATTATTGGATTTCGTTGGCAAGAGAAAAGAAAATATCGAACAAAAGCGTCGCAGCTTTGAGCGCATTTTGTTTCAAAACTTTCTTGGTGCCTACACTGTTCTCGATAACCACGGAACGGTCTATCCAGTGACTCTCGTTGATATCTCACGCGAGGGCTGTCTCTTTCAAATTCCTATTGGCCCCAAGGGTGAGAGTCCCTACGACAAAGACACTGAGCTAACGCTTAGAATGTACTTCACTAAGCAAACCTTCATTCCCGTCGTCGTGCGCATTAAGTATGGCAATGAAGTCTTGGGAACTGATGGTCACCACTATATGGCCTATGGTTGTGAGTTTGATACTTCCCTGCCTTCATTTGCGGCTCTTCAGTCGTTTATCGACTTTCTTTATAGCTATTCCGAGCATTCTGCCCACGATCGTGGCGATGCTCGCGCCTTCTTTATCTAGTCTAACCCTTAGGCCCGTGCTGATTTCCAAACGGGCCTGGTCATGCTAGAAAGCTAGCATCATGAAAATTGCTGTCTTGGGCGCTGGCCCAATTGCCCTCCATACTGCTCTCAAAGCCGCGAATTTAGGTGCTTCGGTCACCCTTTTTGCGACTTCTAACGCTTCCCGGCGCATTGCCAGGCTGGCCGCGTGTTGGCCGGACTACCCGCTCGGAACTTGGGGGGAGCTCACTAGCCCTGAAGGACGCGAGCTCCTAGCAGCTAAAAACCTGGCCGGGCCAGTGGTGGCCAGTGAGTATAAGGACTATCTGGCGAGCCTGTGGAATGAGCTAGCGCGCCTTGGTGTCATCGTTAAGCCCAACCGCGCTAAACGCGTTCACAAACGTTTTCTCGCCCCCGATGAGTCGCCGCTTGGTGCCAGCCGATTTTTTGACCTTTTTCGCGTGGTTTACGTTCTGCGCGCCGATGCTCAAATGAAAGAGCTCGAGCGCGACAATCCCGAGATGGCGCAAACAATTAAGGGCTCTTTGTCGCAAAAAGATTGGCAGGCCCTTAGCGCCGAAGCCGAAGGCTTTGAAGACTTCGACGCCGTATTTGAAGCAACCGGAAATTATCAAGCCCCTAGGCCTGCGGGTCCCGGCGCAAGTATGGCCCTCAATGAAGCCTACGTTCTTAAAGAGGGTGGGCTAAGTTATGGTCTTAGCTCTCTTGAGCGCGTGTGGGAGCTTGCAGAGTCTGCAGAGAGATTAGCTGGTGAGTACGTAGTCGTTGGCAGTGGTGAGCTCGCGGCGATGGCCTTCTACACTTTGGCCAAGTGCTTAAGTAGTGAGGGAACCCTCACACTGATCACTACCGAGCTAGAGCCCTTTGAGAATCTAAAAAAAGCGGCCCATCCCTTAATTTCACTGCTAGAGCCGCTTCTTGTAGAAGAAGCGGGTGCCTTTGAAGCCGCCGCTAAGAAATACGAAGAGGCGCTTCACTCTTGGCGCGCATTAGAGCCGCATATTCGCACGAAGACACCTGAGCCCACACCACCAAAGAGAAGGTTGAGACTTTGGGCCGGGGCTAACGTCACTTCACTAGATCGCCTGAGTGATCGAGGTGAAATTTTTGTGACAACTGAGCTTCCCGCCTTTCGATTTGAGTCTAAAAAAGAAGGAGAGCGCCTGATGACAATTGCTTGTAAGGAGCTCTTTGTCTTTACTGGTCACGAAGAGACGTCTCTCTACTCAATTGCAGGAGAGGTGGGTTACTACCGCCTCAGTCGTTTTTCAGATATTGAAGCGAGCTTTGCCCTTTTACTTGAGAATTTCTCCAGGGCCAGCTCCTAATGAAGCGGCTTCAATTTCCCCTATTATTGACCCTCGCCATTATTTTGAGTTCCTGCTCAAGTAATAGAGTTGTTGGACTAAAGGGTTTTGAAACCCGCAATGCGGAGGAGTACTACCGCAACTCTGGAGTTGTGCAATACTTTCTCTCAGAGCTTCCCGCCTGGGCCAATAGTTACGACGAGGGCTCCTGTCACCGTGAGATCTCTGTACGCTACCTCGACATGAAGGCTCTTCGAGCTAGTTATCGTTATAGCTATAGTGAGTCGCTACAATTTCAATATCTCTTTAATCTGATGGCGCGTGAGAAGGCGAAGGCGGCGGCGGTTGAAAAACTGCGGCCGCAAGATGAAGAGGTGGTCTTTTTTGAAGCTTCTAACCGGATTCAATCGGGCTTTTACCCCTTTAGAAGGCCAAATTTTGAAAAAGTGAGCTTAATCTGGATTGACCCTATTTTAAGTGCTCCCGCTTCGGTCATAAAAAATTTACTCACGAGTGATGCCGTACTCAAAGGCCACCCCGTTGTCATTAGCAACTGCCTTGGGGCAAGTTCTCTTCGAACATGGCTGATTGATCACTCCATCACTGATGAGAATATTCGTTTGATACCGGCCGAGATGTTCTCGCCCTATAATTCCAACGGGGAGCTTTCAACCGGGATTCATATTGATGTGGAGAAGCTCTTCACTTCAGGACAAAAAGTCTACTTCTATACTCCTAAAGGGCTAAGGCCTTCGCGGATTATGGGGAAATTTATCTATAGATCTTACTAGGAGGACATATGTTTGGATTAGGTGGAGTTAAAAAAAGCGATTACAAAGAAGACATCGATCGCTTGAAGGTTAAGTTTGAAACTAACCTAGGTGAGTTCACAGCTGAGCTCTACGCTAAGGAATGCCCAGAGACCGTTTGGAATTTTGTGAACCTCGCTGAAGGAAGACAAGAGACTAAGAAGGGTGGACCTTTCTACGACGGACTTATTTTTCACCGTGTAATTAGTGGTTTTGTTATCCAGGGTGGCTGTCCGCAAGGAACAGGAACCGGTGGTCCTGGCTACAAGTTTGGTGACGAATGTATGCCAGAGCTTCGCCACAATAGTGAGGGCATCCTCTCGATGGCCAACGCAGGTCCGGGAACCAATGGTTCACAATTTTTTGTCACACTCGCTCCGACGCCCCACCTCGATGGTCGTCACACCGTGTTTGGCAAAGTCATTGAAGGAATGGATGTGGTCAGAAAAATCGGCAACGTTCCCACTCAAATGATGGACCGTCCACGTGAAGACGTGGTGATGCAAAAAGTATCCGTTATTCGCTAATTAGACATTACCTAGGTCAACGCGATCGACTTGTAGTTGGAGATATTCGTTACCGTTAAAACGATTGATCCCAACCCCGCAAATTACACTGAGGGGTTCTTGTTTGAAAGCGTTGGCCTGGTACACTTCCTGTGGCGAGAGAGTTTCGTATTTTCCCACGTAGTTAAAGCTAATCCCTTTTAAATTAAGGGGCTTTTCCTGATCTTGATACTTAAAATTCCAACGAATATGAACATCTTTGAGAGTGTCAAAACTCTGAAGGTCGAGCCCCTTCACGCGAAAGACTGGGCGTGCGTTGCCCATTCCAAATGGTTCGAGGGCCTCGAGCTCTTTAACCAGCTTTGGGGTGATTTCACTGGGACCTAAGTCGATATCAAAACTGGGCGCGTTCGTTCTCAAATTCGCAGGCACCTGGGCGAGGTCAGCTTTAATGCGTTTGCAAAACTCAGGATAATTTTCCTTGGGCATTGAAAGACCTGCCGCCGCTTTGTGGCCACCAAACTTCAAAAAGAGATCTTCAACTTTTTTGAGACTATCAAAAATTGAGAGATCTCCCGCCGAGCGAGCCGAAGCCTTGATGACTCCCTCTTGTTCAGCATTGGTAAAGACAATCGCGGGCGCGCGAAAGTTTTCTACCAGCTTACTGGCGACAATTCCAATGACACCTTCGTGCCATTCAGGGGAGTAGACGATGCTTATGAGATGATTCTCATCCATCGTGGCCAAAACTTGATCGCGAGCTTCCTTGTAAACTTGCGACTGGATAAATTTTCGCTCTTTATTAGAGATTTCAAGGTGCGAGTAGTGCTCAAAAGCTTCTTCACTATCTTTAGCAATCAAAAGTTTGAGTGCTTTTTCGGGATGATCGAGCCTGCCCTTACTATTGATCATGGGGCCAATAAAGAAACTGCACTTATCACTGGGAATCACAGCAAATTTGCGCTCTTCCGGTGAGAGGAAAATGCGAATGCCCGGATAAGTGGTCGTTGGCATTTGCTTAAGACCATGGCGTGTCAGGCGAAGATTGATGTGATTGAGTTTGGCCATGTCACAAATCGTTCCGATCGCCACAAATTGTAAGAGCGGGTAGAGGCTCTCTACTTTCTGTCCGCGCTCAATGAGCTTTTGCCTGATGCCCACACAAATTGCGAAGGCGACGCCCACACCGGCCATCGCGCGCAGAGGAGAGTCTTCGGGCTCGTCTCTGCGGTTGGGGTTAACCACTGCAAGAGCAGCGGGCATATGTTCTCTGGCATCTTTGTGGTGATCGGTAATAATGAGGCCTAGGCCCTTTTCTTTAGCGTAGTCAGCGGCTTCGCAGTTACTGATACCGCAATCAACGGTGATGAGTAATTTGATACCCATCTCCTGGGCCTGATCAATTGAGCTTGCATGAAGTCCATAACCCTCGATAAAGCGACTGGGCTGAATGAGTTCGACTTCAACTCCGATCATTTGAAAGAAATGCCAAAAGAGCGCACAGGAAGTTGTGCCATCCACATCATAGTCGCCGTAAATGCCAATTTTTTCACCGGCATCAATGGCGGCAATTATGTGATCGCAAGCTTTCTCAAGATCGAGCATCTGGGTGAGGTCTGGAAGATCTTTAAGATCCCAAGAGAGGAAATCTGAAACTGCTTGGCCTTTAATACCGCGAGATTCCAAGAGTCGAATTAGGGCAGGGTGTAGTGTGTGTTGCGTCTGATTCATTATCAGACGTTATCACAAGGCAGGCGAGTGTGCCTACCAAATGAGGGTCAGTCCCTTGATGAGAAGTTCTCCTTCTAGCTCGCAAGCATTTGAAAAGAGTTCTTTGAACTCTGCTTCATTTTTAGCGTGGACCTTTCCAAAATATTGGGTGGGAAGAAATGATTTGCCGCAGCCTGTACAACGCTGTGGTTCACGATGAGTTTCCATAATGGTGCCGCAACAATGACATTTTTTAATAAGTGTGCGGTCAGTACTCGCCTTGGTCGTTTCCTGTGCCCTCATATGCGCTTCCTTCATGATCCCCGGATTCCCGAGGATGGTGTTACTGATGCACTCTTCGGGAGTGAAGGAAGAAGCTTTAGGAAATATTTGCCGCAAAAAAAACATGACCAACCTAGTCGGTCGGTCATGAGGGTTAAGCCGTTACTTTTAGAATGAGAAGCCTTCGCTTTGCGCCTGTCGATTTGATGTGGCCATTGGTGAGAGGAAGCTTGGGGCGTATCCTCTGGCCGGCGCCAGCTCATGGACAGATCTTAAGGCCCTACCACTGCCATTAGAATTGTAGACCGCTGGATAGAGACCAGTCGTCAGGCTATCGGTCTTGGGCGTGAGCTCTGGATTTACAAAACCCAGGCTTGGAATATTGTAGTACTCTTGCTCCCAAGAGGTGTAGCCACCATAGTTTCCAGGGGCGCGCGAGACAGTGTGATTGGGAAGGAAGTTCCAGCCTGGTCCACTAAATTGGGGCGCATAACTAAAAGCACTCGGCAGGTAAGAGTAGCTTGGTGCTTGCTGCTGATTTTGTAAGATCATTGAGAGTAGACTCATTATGATGAGATCACTTTGCCCGACTTCTTCTTGGGCGATGCCTTCTACTTCATTTACCTTTTTCTTCGTACTCTTAAGTTCATCGTCGTATTTGGAGTTGAGTCTTTCAAAGCGCTCTATGAGCTTCATATTCTCGCTGACGACTCTTTCAACCTCTCTTTCCAGGTTTTCAATTTCATCGCGAGCGCTGCATTGTTTGACTTCCTCATCTTCCTGCTTGTCATCACCAACAACTATTTCTATCGATTCATTAACCTCAGCTTCGCCCTCTTTCTCGGTGGTCTCCTGATTTTCTTCGCTCACAACTTCAGCAGAGCTTTGGTCTAAGCTTGCCATGGTTCTCTTTACCATCATTTTAGACGGTGAGAACGCGACGAATGGTGAGGCCGCCAGTACGGCGAGGAGAAAGTATTTGTGATTTAGCTTGGACATAGCAGACCTCGAATTTGATTTTGTTAATATGTAGGCTATTAATCCAAGATGGGTGCCAGTTTTTTCCCTGCGAAATTGGTGAAAAGCCACTGATTTTACAGTAATGGCCGACAATTTTCTGAGCAGAATTTTACTAATTGTCTAAACTTTAGACGGCCATAAAATTTTTTCCCTAGTCTCTGTTATGGGATTAGAATTGCTTTTTGAGAGTAACTAAAATTTAACTTTGGTTTTTTCAATGAGAACTGTTTATGAAAGTTAAAGCTTATTTAGAGAAAAATTAGGCCCATTTAACCACCGACAATCGTGACACAGTCTTGTTTTGGTTAATGTTTGTTGGTATTTTTGTTTAAGGAAGATTTAACAGGTATTCGCAGATCTAAAGATGCGAGGAGTAGTTTATGTTAACACTTAAAGAATTGGACTCAGTGATCGAACTTTCAAAGAAGTCCATCTCTGAATTTTCACTCTCTCTAGGAAGAAGTGAGAAGTTTATTTACGTTATTTTGAATCAATATCGCGGGCGCCCAGTTATTGGACAGCGTGTCTCTGCGCTCATCTATGCCAAGTACCCAAGTCTGGTGAAAAAAGTTATTGGAGAAGAGCGCTCAAAAGTTCTGCAGCCAATTGCTAAGGAAGTAAAGAATAAGAAGGCTTCAAGTGCTGGTCGCAAGCCAGGACAGAAGACAACTTACGCAGCTAAGGTCAGCACTCTCAAGGCCGAGCTCAAGAAAGGTCGCCCCGAGCTCCTTAAGAAGCTTTCGGCCGAGGACCTGAAGTTTATTGCTTCCATCAAAGCTTAGTTTTTTTGCAAAAATAAATGAAAAAAGGCCACTCAAAGGTGGCCTTTTTTTATGGCTATAATTTTACTTCTAATTACATACTTTGAATTTGCTTGGTGATGGAGTTCATTTTCTTTTGAAGCGCCTTCATCAGCTCAACTTCTTGTTGCATGCGAATTTGCTCCATCTTTTTTCTCATCATTAGCTCATTCTGCTTTTCAAGGCGTTCGCGATACTTTCTCATCTGATCTGCAGCACTGGGGGCTTGCGAGCTGTAATTGCCAGAGATGTCGATAGGCTGCGTTTCAAAATCAAACGAGTCCTGCGCGAGAGCACTTCCAGAAACGAGAGTCATCATAGCGATAAGTGTGAGAAGAGTTTTCACTTTAAAACTTCCTTTGGACCAATATTCAAATGTTAGGGCGGTTATAGCGAGGGCGTGAAAGATATGACAAGGGGGGCCGTAAAAAGGAAAGGGGTCCCATTGGACCCCCTTATAAACACTTAAATTCTTATCTAGAGAGCTTGCTCTTAAGACCCTCATCAAGGGCCGCAAGGAAGTCTTCAGTGTTGAGGTAGTGCTCAGGCTTAAGGTCTTTGCCGTGAATACATAGGGCGAGATCCTTAGTCATTTTGCCAGATTCTACTGTTTCAACACACACGCTCTCAAGCGCATTAGTGAAGGCCAGAAGCTCATCGTTGCCATCGAGGCGAGCACGGTGAGCGAGCCCTCTGGTCCAAGCAAAGATAGAAGCAATTGGGTTGGTTGAAGTCTTTTTACCGGCCTGGTGATCGCGGTAGTGACGAGTCACAGTTCCGTGAGCAGCCTCAGCCTCCATAGTCTTGCCATCTGGAGTGACGAGAACTGAAGTCATAAGACCTAGCGAACCAAAGCCTTGAGCGACAGTATCAGACTGAACGTCACCGTCGTAGTTCTTACAGGCCCAGACGAAGTTGCCATTCCATTTAAGGGCAGCAGCTACCATGTCGTCAATGAGTCTGTGCTCATAAACGATGCCAAGAGATTCAAACTTCTTCTTGTAGTCGTTGTCGTAGATTTCTTGGAAGATATCTTTGAAGCGACCATCGTATTTTTTAAGAATGGTGTTCTTAGTTGAGAGGTAAAGTGGCCATTTCTTTTGAAGGGCCATGTTAAAACACGAGTGAGCAAATCCGCGGATGGACTCATCAGTGTTGTACATACCCATGGCAACGCCGTCGCCTTTGAAATCATAGATTTCGTGAGTCTGCGCTTCGCCGCCTTCAGGTTGATAAGTGATCGTGAGCTTACCTTTACCTTTAGTGACAAAGTCTACTGCTTTGTATTGATCACCGTGGGCGTGACGACCGATACAAATGGGCTTCGTCCAGTTAGGAACTAGGCGGGGAACGTTCTTGCAGAGAATAGGCTCGCGGAAAACAGTTCCATCAAGAATATTTCTGATCGTTCCGTTGGGAGAGCGCCACATTTTTTTGAGCTTAAACTCTTCAACGCGAGCTTCGTCGGGAGTGATCGTCGCACATTTGATCCCTACGTTGTACTGCTTAATCGCATTGGCGGCATCGACTGTGATTTGATCGTCAGTCTTATCTCTACTTTCCATTCCAAGATCGAAGTACTTGATGTCGAGGTCGAGGTAGGGAAGAATGAGTTTTTCTTTAATGAAGCTCCAAATAATACGGGTCATTTCGTCGCCGTCGAGCTCCACGACGGGATTGGCCACTTTGATCTTCTTCATGGGGAGATCCTTTGAAAGGGGTGAACAGAATATTGGGCGTAAGTCTATGTTAGCAGGGCTTAGAAGTCGATATGCTGCGCTTAACGCTTGATGAATCGTTTGAGCTTTTTGATCTTTTCAAGCAGTAAATTGAATTGCTCGGGTTTGCCAAGGTAGTCGTTGGCACCAAACTCAAAAGCTTCAATAATATCTTTTTGAGGCACACCGGGGACGCTGTAGAGAATGGGGAGATCTTCTCGGGTTTTGGCATTGCGAGAGAGGCTGATGATCTCAATCGCGGGCATATCGTCCATATCTCCCATAATTACCATGGCATCGTAGGCATTTTTCTCTATCAGAGAGATGGCGTGAAAGCCCCCCATCGCGCACTCGACTTCAAAGCTATTACTTCTAAGTCGCAACGCAATGTCATTGCGCTCATTGGGTTGGGGGTGAACAAGAATAAGTGAACTCATGAGAGA
This sequence comes from Bacteriovoracaceae bacterium, assembly GCA_048264885.1. Classification (GTDB taxonomy): domain Bacteria; phylum Bdellovibrionota; class Bacteriovoracia; order Bacteriovoracales; family Bacteriovoracaceae; genus JBLWXV01. The sequence continues at coordinate 734,187 of JBLXCO010000001.1, read as the reverse complement.
ATTCTAAGTGCCACTGGCAAAGGGGGCAAGTTAGAATTCCTGTCCCCCTTTACAAGTGCTGATCACCTAGCGCCCCTAGACTAATAGCGGTGCGCCAGAGATAATGCCCTTCATTAGGATAAAGGGAGGCTTTTTGAAGGCCATAGTCGTTTCAGTAATGGGTCCGGAGTGGAGCGGAGTTAAAACTTCTGTCAGTCGCCACTTGGAGATGATGCGTCCTCATTTAGAACTTCATCACCTGGAACTCTTTAAGACAAATAATTCGTCGGTAACTTGGGCCGGTAGGCTCGAGCGAGAAGGAGAGTACTCAAAGCTCTCCTTTGGTGCCCATCCCAGTGCAGACCTTGAGTTACAAGGCAAGGTACTCTTTAATAAATTATGCGAACTCTTTGAAGGCCTCAAGATCGAAGGGCATGAACTCGTACACTTTTGGGGCCCGTCAAAGAACTTGTCCTTTATCGTGTCTATGGCCGCCAAATATGTAAAGCTTCCCCTTTGGTTGAATTTTCGTGGGACCGATATAACCACTAAACCTTTTGGAAAATGGTTTGCTCATATCAAAGCGAGCGTCGAATTTGCCGAGAATTTAATCACTGTCTCTGAGAGTAATCAAAGATTACTTGAAACTTTTTTTGAATTGAAACCTATTACTGTAATCCGCAATAGTATTGAACTCTCTGACAGCGAAGCTCTTGCGTGTGAAGGAAAAACTATCGGAATGGTTGGACCGTTTAGGGCCATTTCAGGACTTGATATGTGCTTAGAGGTCGCCGACTTAATGGCAGATACCCATCCGCAAGTTAAAATCAAGCTCATTGGCGGCCTTGAAGAAGACGCTAAAAAATACTACGAACCTCAGTTTCAGCTCAGACAAAATATCATCTTCTTAGGGCAGCTAGGTCGCAATGAAGCCATGGACGAGATGAAGAATTGTTCGCTGATGTTTTTCCCCTCAGTGGAGGACGCTTGCCCCAATAAGGTTTTAGAGGCGATGAGCTTGAAGCTTCCGATAGTGGCTTCAACTAGCGGTGGGATAGGGGAAATCCTCGAGAATGGAAAGACAGCACTTCTTTGTGAAGCATTTGATGCCCAAAAGTTCAGCTCCAATATCAATAGTCTTTTGACCAATGCGCAGCTGTGCAGAGACTTAGCAACAGCGGCCTATGAGCAGGTTCGAACGAAATTCAGTCCCCAGCGGGAGATTGAAGAGTACAGGTCTCTTTACCTAAGTCATCGTAGGGCGCAGTTGTGAAAATTCTCTGTCTTCACAATATCGTTTCATGGGTGCCTGATGCTATCGACTTTAAAAGTAGTCGAATCAATCGCTCACGATTTGAAGCGATGTTAGAGACGATTGAGAAAAAGTTTGAGCTCTGTTCTTTTTCTGAACTCGAAACTTCCGCTCGTTCTGACTCTGAGCGAGTCTGCCTGAGTTTTGACGATGGCTTTGCGGGCGTTTATGAATGTGCCCTGCCCATATTAAAAACAAGAGGTCTTGATGCCGCTTGCTTTATTTCCCCACGTATATTTGAATCCGGATTTTACTACCACTTCCAAGAACTTGAAGCGGCGATGAGAATTTTTGGGGGCGGCCAAGTCAAGCTGCCCTGGAGTGGTCAGGTTTTTACTTGGAAAAAAGATAAAGAGAAAGCGCGAACTCTGAAGGCAATTAAAAGTGAATTGAAAACCATGGATGAGAGTGAGCGTGAGAAGGCCCATCAGGCATTTATGAACGCCCTTGGTGTCACCCGCAACATGCTTAATGATGAACTCAATCGCGCTCAACGTTTTAAGCTTCTCACCCTTTCAAATTGTAGAGATTTAATTGCGAGTGGGTGGACAATCGGCGCACATTCGCTCACCCATCGAACTCTCTCTAAACTCTCTTTAGATCAGGCGCGTTTGGAAATTGCTCAATCACAAATTGAGCTCTCAGATATCCTCGGGATAAAGGTTGATTCTTTTGCCTATCCCTACGGTGATCATGCCCATATAAGCACAGAGTTGTCTCACTACGCCCGAAGCTTATTTGATAAAGTATTCACGACCACAAAGGATGAGCAGATGCCCGGAAGACCAGATCTTGGTCGTTGGGACATAAAGCCTTTTATGAAAGAATTTTTTCCGGAGTGGAAATGGAATTGAAGTTTTTAGGCAATAGAGTGCGCTCATTCAATGTTGAACTCACGAATCGCTGTTTTCTTGGGTGTTCAGCTTGTGCCAGACATCATCTTCCTCATATGAAGAAAAAGAACATTGATCTTCCCTTAGAGGTGATAAAAAAATTTTTTCCACTTGAGCACAAAGAGTACTTCCAAGGGGTGAAGCTCAACATTTGTGGTAGCTTTGGCGATTGTATTTATCATCCTGAGTTTCAAGAAATCATTCGCTATCTAGCTGACTATGGTTTCTTTATTTACTTTGAGACAAATGCCTCTCACAAAGATAAAAACTGGTGGGAGGAGACGGCCAAGATTATGGGGCATCGCAATTGGGTCAATTTTAGCGTGGACGGTCTCAGCGATACTAACTCAATTTATCGCAAAGGCGCTAAATGGAGTGATATTGAAGCCGGCATGAGGGCCTGTGTTGCTCACACCAATGTTCGCTGGAAATATATCGTTTTTTCTCATAATGAACATCAGATAGAAGAGGCCATCGATTTTGCGAGGGAGCTGGGTGTTCATCAAATTCGTTTTCAAAAAAGTCATCGCTTTACTGGGGGAGCAGACCCACTTCTTCCAAAAGATCCAAAATGGCAGAGTACTCAGCATCAAAATAAGATGATTTTAAAGTCACTGCGAGAGCGAGGTGAGATAAATGGCCAAACAGTAGTGATTAAACCGCGCTGTTTGCGGGGAAAAAATCTTGCCATTACTTCCGATGGAAATTTTTATCCTTGCCCATCTGTCTATTCAAGTTTTGTGAGTCCAGGAAATCATATTAAGTTCAATGGGATTTCTCTGCGAGAAAATACCGTTTTAGATGCACTCAATTCGCCTGTCTTTAAGCAACTACAGAGTACTTGGGACGATCCAACTTGCGCTCCAGAAGCATGCTCGCGTACCTGTGGTGTGGCTCGCGAGCTGGTCTCTGAAATGGAGCAGTACGCATCTGTTGGAGATAAACTCAAACTCAAGCCCTATGAGGACTTGGTGATTGATTTATGTCCCCCCTACAGTGACTTTCACTAGGCTTCGCTACCTGCCTGGTATCTTGAAAGCAGTTCAGTTTGAAGATTCCCTAGTATCTTGTGCATGGTATTTTGCTCTTTCTCACTGTAGTCATTGATGAGATCGTGGACGAGTTTTAAGTACTTGGGGATCACGGCCTCCACCATTTTTGTTCCGGCTTTTGTGAGAACAAGTTCTTTAGAGCGAGCATCAAGATTGCTGACGACTCTATCAATGAGGCCGCGTTCTTCAAGTCTGCTTGTCACTCCAGTTATATTGGCCTTGGTGACATAGAGGAGCTTGCCAAGTTCTGAGAGTGTGAGCGAATGCTCATTTTCATTAAAATAGATATTTACCAGCACATCAAATTGGGTTCTGGAGAGATCGTATTCGCGAAGACCCTTGGTTAGTATGGCATCAAAGACGCGAGAGGTTTTCATGATGAAGCCAAAAATTTGGCAAGACTTTTCTGCAAGCGCTTGCTTCTTCAATGTTTTTTCTTTGCTCATAGATCCTTCTTCTTAGTACATAATGAAAATAGTTAATAGATTAACGAAATTTGGGCAAGTCAAAATGAGCAAATCATTCATTGTCCAATTTAGGATTAACTACGAGTGCTTAGGAAGCTTGTCGGCGGAATGAGACTTTTAAAAACCTAAAGTATTTTATCAAGTACCGGTTCTTAGTTTATCCTTGTTCGTCCTATATTCGTTTCCTAGACACATCTTTCAGAATGAATGGCTTTCATCCTAAATTTGATATTTTTCACAGAGGAATTAATCTCATCCAGGAGTAGGAGATGATCGAGTCTAAAGTCGGCATACCCAAAATAGTGCCCAGACAAGAGTGGCAGCGTGAATTAAACGATCTAAGAATCGCAGAGAAGCGTCTCACTCGCGAACAGGATGCTCTAAGCGCAAGACGAAGACGTTTACCCATGACAAAAATTGAGACCAACTACCTTTTTGATACTCCTGAAGGGGAGAAGAGCTTACTCACTCTTTTTGATGGCAGAAGGCAACTTATCATCTATCACTTTATGTATCACAAGCTAGATGACCGCTTCTGCGAGGGCTGTTCTTTCTTTGCAGATCAAATTGGTCATCTCGCACATCTTCATGCGCGCAATACCAGCTTTGCCATGGTGTCGAGGGCGCCGTTAGATCGCATTAGTGAACATAAGACCCGCATGGGTTGGACCATGCCTTGGGTGTCTTCACTCGAGAGTGACTTTAATTTTGATTTTGGGGTCTCAAGTGATGATCAAGAGAAGTTTGGCCTAAGTGTCTTCTTTAGAGATGGCGACGATATCTACCGCTCTTACTTCACAGAAAAGAGAGGTATCGAAAGCCTTGGTAATACCTGGAGTCTGCTCGATCTCACGCCCTGGGGCAGACAGGAGACCTGGGAGGATTCACCAGATCATTGGCCACAGTCAGAACCCTATAAATGGTGGCGCTTTCACGATGAGTATGGAAAGGATGTGGGGGAAGAATATGCTCATCACGACGATCTCTCGGCAGAGGAGCAGAGATCCTTTATCCCGTAGCTCTCAAATCAACTTGGCTATCACTCTGAAAGGAATCGACTTTCAAGGCCATTAAGCGAATATGCTGTGCTCTCTCATAATTATCAATTTCAGATTGAGAGAGCACCCCCTTCTCAAGGGCCAGGTTCAGTACTCTCTTCTCATCAGGATAGCTGGGAATAATTCCTTTCTTTTTTGCCTTCGCCAATTTTACATAGAGAGGCTTTTGTCTCATGTACTCTCGATAAGCACGCTCTAGCGTGGATAGAGGATCAGCTTTGTCTTTGGCGATGAAAATTCCCTCTCTCAAATCTTCTAATTTCTCAGTGCCTTTAAAGATAGTGCTACTGAGTTTCTTAGTCAGTAAGTCACTAGGGGCACGCCCTAAGGGGTTGAGCTGAATGAACTTGAGTCCTAGGCTTTGAAAATACCACTTCAGTCCGGGTGCCTCTAAGTTTGAATAAATTCCTTCATAAGCTTTTTGGATTTCAGCAAAGGCCGTTTCCATAGAGTAGTGGAAAAGTTCATCTTCAGCTTCAGGCTCACCTTTGTCTTCAAAATATCTTATGGTCGACATCGCAATGAGCTGCCAGGCCAAGACGTCGGCGAATCTTCCTGAGATTAATTCCTTTTTTTTGAGCCCTTGGGCGTAGGTCAGCATGGCAAAATCAGCAAGGAATGCAAAACGATGCCCCGACCATCTTAATTTTCGGTAGTATGGGCGAGTTTTTTCACTTCCAATCTTTCGCAGGTCTATTCCTCTTGTGAATGAAAAGCGAACCGATTGAGCGGCATTTGAAAAAAAGTGTCTGAGAAATCCCCAGAATGATCGATCAAATTTTTCGACATTTTTTTCTTGAAGTGAAGAGAGCATATCATAACTGTGAGGATGAGCTCTCATGACCCCTTGACCAAAAATCATGAGGGTTCTCGTGAGAATATTGGCGCCCTCAACAGTGATACCAATTGGCTGAGCTATATAGGTGTGGGCCAAGTGATTTCGCGGTCCCATTGTAATACCGGTTCCTGCAAAAATATCCATGGCATCTTGGGTGACCTTTCTCCCTTGCTCAGTCAGGTAATATTTCACAATTCCTGAAACGATTGGGAGGATTCCTTCTTTATCCATTAGACCGATGGTGAACTTTCGAGTCGCATTCATTAGGTAGGTGTTGCCAAATATTCGGGCCATGAACTCCTGAACTCCTTCAAACTCACCTATGGGAAGATTGAACTGATGGCGAAGGTTGGTATGAGCGCAAATTGTCGAGGAGGCGAGCTTTGCGTTGCCACAAGCTTGAGCGGGCAGTGAGATGCCTCTGCCCTCCGAAAGCGACTCCACTAACATGTACCAACCCTTCCCAATATATTCTTTGCCGCCAATGATTGCTGAGAGCGGGGCGATTACATTCTCTCCTTTTAGCGGGCTATTAATAAAAGGAACTCCTAGTGGATCATGGCGCTTGTCTTGGTGGACTCCTTTATACGAGGATGGAATGAGCGCGCAGGTGATCCCAAGGTCATGCTCTCCGCCCAAGAGTCCATCTGGATCGTAGAGCCTAAAGGCAAGACCAATGAGCGTAGCCACTGAGCCCAGTGTGATCCATCGCTTCTCCCAGTTAAGACGCATTTTGATTTCCCCATCACTATCTTTAAAAAGGACGCCTGATGACTGAATTGAGCTGGCATCGGAGCCTGCTTGAGGTTCGGTCAATCCAAAGCAGGGGATTTCTTCTCCCGTGGCAAGTCTAGGCAGGTAATAGTCTTGTTGCTCCTTTGTTCCGTAGTTGAGAAGTAGCTCCGCTGGACCGAGAGAATTAGGGACCATCGCGGTTACGGCCAGTGGGATTGAGCGTGAAGAGAGCTTGAGGATGACTTCACTGTGGGCGAGCCGTGAGAAGCCTAGTCCATTATATTTTTTGGGAATGATCATACCAAAAAATTTTTTATCCTTTAAAAACTGCCAACACTTTGCTGAGAGATCTCCCTCTTGCCAGACATCCCAGTCAGAGGTCATGCGGCAAACTTCTTCGACTGGACCATTTAAGAAGTCCTGTTCCTCGCTTGAGAGTGTGGGCAGTTCAATTTTTTGCATGACGCTGAAATCAATATTTCCTTTAAAAAACTGACTCTCTGGCCCGACCTTACCAGACTCAATCGCCATTTTTTCCGTGCTTGAAATGTGTGGAACAAAATTAAGTTTTCTAAGTAAGTGCAGTAGAGGCATAGAAATAAGATGAACTCGAATTGGACGAATCGAGAGACAAAGTGTGATAAGTACAATTAGGGTGAAAAAAACATATAAAAACTGCATAACTTCCTACCTTTAATTAATCGGAAATTTCCATTTCTTCGTCTCTTATAACATGATTTTCTAACGAGAATATTTTAGCTATTTACACATTCACTTAACCAAACCTTCACAGTCTTTTGCTTCATCAATGTTAAAAGATTTTAGAGGCCAATCAACCTAGAGGTTATGTGTATGGGTAGCGAAAATAAAAGTCATCGAGCTGTTATTGTTTCAGGAATAAGAACTCCATTTGCCAAGGAAGGAACCCTTCTCAAAAGTGTGGGGGCAATAGACTTGGCCACCAATTGCGTGAAAAGGATTTTGGCCGATTATAATGTAAGATCAAATGAAGTTGATTCAGTCGTCCTGGGGCATGTGATCCCTGAGATTCAAACACCTAATATCGCACGAGAAGTCTCTCTTGCTTCCAATATTGACCCTCGAGCTGACGCGCTTACTCTAAGTAAGGCTTGCGCAACTGGGCATCAGGCAGTGATCAGTGCGATTGAGCAAATTGAGCATGGAAATCTCAATTGTGTGATTGCTGGTGGTGTCGAGAGTTTAAGTAATATTCCAATTCTCATTGCAGATCACCTGAGAGAAAAACTCATGCAATTTAAAGGTGAATCTGAGCTCAAAGAGAAGATTCTCTCGTTAAATGATCTAAAGCTCGAAGACTTTAAACCAGTAGTCCCTTCAATTAAAGAGTGGTCTACGGGGCTAAGTATGGGAGAGAGTGCGGAATTGATGGCCAAAATAAATGGTATTAGCCGCAAGGATCAGGATGATTATGCTTATCAAAGCCACGTGAAAGCGGCGAAGGCATGGTCCGATGGTAAGCTTGGAGATGAGGTCTTAACCGTCTATCTAAATTCGCAAAGAAACGGTGATGAAGCAAAGTTTATCAAGTGTGATAACACGGTTAGGTTGGATTCAAAACGAGAAGACTACGATGACCTACCGCTGTCTTTTGATAAGAACCATGGCTCTCTCACCGCAGGTAATAGCTCTCCCCTGACTGATGGAGCTGGAGTGCTACTAATTGCGAGTGAAGAATTTGCCAAAAAGAAGGGCTGGCCCATTTTAGGTCGAGTGAAATGCTATAGCTCAGCTTCAGTAGATCCTAGTGAACAACTCCTTTTGGGCCCTGCCTTTTCGATACCTCGGGCCCTTCAAAAAAGTAACTTAGACTGGAAACAGCTTGATTTAATAGATTTTCATGAAGCATTTTCAGCGCAGATATTGTCTGTGAAAAAGTACCTTGAAGATACTCAGTTTATTAAAGAGCATTTCCCAGATCTTAAGAAGCTAGGTCCTATACCTGAGGACAAATTTAATGTGAATGGAGGGTCGATCGCCTTTGGTCATCCTTTTGCCGCCACCGGGATTAGACAGGTCTTACAAACATTCAAGGAACTAAAAAGGAGAGAGGGCCAATTTGGTCTAGTCAGCACCTGCGCTGCTGGTGGCCTTAGTGCTTCTCTCATTCTTGAAAATATTGAACTTTAATAAAAGAAGGAAACTCTTATGATTAAGAAGGAAGTTAAAGATAGCATTATTTACTTTTGGGTTGATCAAGAGGGGGAGACTCCAAATCTAGTCGATCGAGACTTTATTGCTCATCTCAACGAAGCTTTGGATGAGTTAATTGAAAAACAAGAGGACTATAAGGGACTCATTATCTCATCTCGAAAAAACAATAGTTTTATCGCCGGTGGTGATTTAAAAGCGATTCTCGACTGTCAAAGTGAAGAGGAAGCTTATGACTATTCGGTTAAAACGCAAGAGTGTTACCAAAAAATAGAAAGTTTAAAGATTCCCACTGTCGCTGCGATCAATGGTGACTGTCTGGGAGCAGGGTATGAATTAACTCTTGCTTGTGACTATAGAGTCTCAAAAGAGTCGAATTCAATTAAAATAGGTCTTCCTGAAGTTAAGCTTGGATTACTACCTGGAGCTGGAGGGACATGTCGCTTACCAAAGCTACTGGGTCCCAAAAAAGCATTGGAAATTCTCTTGAAGGGAAAAACTTATGACTCCGTGCAAGCGCGAGCAAAGGGTTTAGTAGATGAAGTTGTTCATGAGAACATACTAATACCATCTTGCGTGGACTTGATTAAAAATCATAAAGAAGACCAAGATAAGAAAACCTTCTTTGATAAGTTTGAGCGAAAGATCACAGGAGAGAATGTCCTTGCGCGAAATATCATTGTAGAGACTGCTAAAAAGAGTGTTCATGCTGAGACACACGGTCTTTATCCGGCCCAAGAGTATATAGTCAAAGTTGTGAATGAGGAAATAAAGTCTGGCCTACAAAGAGGACTTCACGAGGAGGCAAATTGCTTTAAAAAGCTTGTTACCTCTCCTCAGGCCAAGCATATGATCAGTCTCTTTCTCTCTGAAAGAGAGATTCAATCCGAGAATAAAGAGTTTATCAGTGAAAATCGGCCTCGTGAGGTTGAGAGTAGTGCAGTGATAGGGGCAGGTTTCATGGGGAGATCAATTGCCTACTTAAATACTCATAAAGCTGATGTTCGAACTTGGCTCAAAGATACTGATGAAAAAATCCTGGCCGAGGCATTAGCTAAAATGGATGAAAACTATGCTTATCAAAAAGAGCATAAGCATTTGAGTGAGTTTGAGGTCAAAAGACAAAAATCGCTACTTATACCTACTGTTTCTTCTGATCAACCTCGCGACTGTGATCTTATAATTGAAGCTGTAAGTGAAGATAAAAAATTAAAGCAAAAGATTTTTTCAGAACTTGAAAAAAATAACCCTGACTGTATCCTGGCCACTAATACTTCAACTCTTCCACTTTCTGAGCTAGGTGCGAAGATGGATTATGCTGAGAATCTAGTTGGGATGCACTATTTTTCACCAGTTGAAAAAATGCCGCTAGTTGAAGTCATCAAGTCCGAAAAGACCAGCGATGAGGCTTTGAGTACCGCAATTCAATTTGCCATGGATCAAGGAAAAAAAGTCGTAGTGGTAAATGATCATTGTGGCTTTTTTACGAGCAGAGTTCTCGCGTTCTATATCTGTGAAGCCATGAGATGTTTAAAAGATGGCTATCCTATTGAGCAAATAGACGAGACCATGAAAGAGGTCGGCTTTCAGGTAGGACCCTTTGAACTTATAGATCAAGTCGGCTTAAGTGTCATTGAGAAGGTTAGCTTAATTATAGAAAGCCATTTTGGTGATCGCTTTTATAGACCTGTTGAACTGACCCACGTTTTAGATAAAGACTGGGAGGGAAAAGCATCTGGCAAAGGATTCTATGATTACAGCGCAAAAAACGGCAAGAAAGTTAATGAGGACATTTACGAGCTTCTGGGCCTAGATCAACCCAGTAAGTCAAAAGAGAGTTCTCGAGAGCGAGAAATTGCCGAGCGCTGCCTCTACCAATTTTGTAAAGAAGCCTGTGAGTGTCTAGCTGAAGGTGTTATCTCAAATCCAAGAGATGGAGATCTTGCTAGCGTATATGGCCTTGGCTTTCCGCCATTACTTGGTGGCCCATTTCGCTACATCGATAAGATTGGCTTGACCTATTTTGCTGAAAAATTAGATCACTATAAAAATCGTGATATTCCGAACTTTAATCTTAGCAAAATTATTCGCCAAAAAATTCAAGATGAAGACTTTTTCTATGAAGAACAAGTCTTGAGTAATGAAATAAAGCAAAAACCTCTCATCTTTATCGATAGGTAAGGATGATGCAGACTCTCAGTTTAAATGAATTCGATGAGAAGATTGACTCTCTTCTTCAAAGATTAAAAGCTGAGAATAAAGGAAAGATCGTTCTCATTACTCCGCTTGGTGCTGGGAAACCTCATTTGCTCTTAAATAGAATCTACCGATACGCCAAAGAGCACTCAGAGATTGAGCTAACTCTATTAACTGCTCTTTCTCTGGCAAGACCAGCGCCCAAGAAGAGTATTGCCAAAGGTTTTTTTGATAAAATCTCAGATAAGGTTTTTGGCAATTGTCCTGAGCTTGAGTATGTAAATGACCTTGTGAACAACACCGTTCCTGAGAATGTTAAAATTAAGGAATTCTTTCTGTACTCCTCCGTGGGATCTAAGTCGTCTCATCTACAACGACATCATATTTCATTAAATTATTCGCAGGTCTTTAATTACTTAGTTAATCATGAGGATGTGGATCTTCTGCTTCAAATGCTCGCAATAAATGCCAAAGGCGAGATCGGTTTGGGGCCAAACCCTGACCTCACAAAGGATCTGCTCGCTCACTATCGAGATCAAAAGAAAAAGCCAATCTTTATCGCCCAAGTGAGTTCAGAAGTCCCTTTTTTAGGGAGTTGCGAGCAAAGTGACTGGGATTATATAGTCGATTGCAAGGAGACTCATCATCAGTTGTTTTCAATACCAAACTTGCCGCTTACCTATCAGTATTGGTTAATAGGTCTTTTTTCAAGCGTCCTGGTGAAAGATGGAGGAACCCTGCAGGTGGGGATCGGTCAAATCGCCGATAGCATTTGTGCCGCCTTGCTCTTGCGCCATCACAATAACAAGCTCTACCGAGCAATTCTCGATGAATTAAATGTGATGGATAATTTCCAAGAACTCATTAAGGAATATGGTGGAGTCGGGTCCTTCTCAGAGGGGATTAATATTTGCAGTGAAATGTTGAGTCCCGGCCTGTTAGAGCTCTTTGAGAGTGGAATTGCCAAGAAAGAAATCAAAGACGATAGTGGTTCAGAGGCGAGCTTACGGGCCGCCTTTTTTCTAGGCAATCAAAACTTCTATAAAAAGCTAGCTGACCTTCCTGAAGTAGAGAAGAACTCACTGATGATGGAATCTGTTCTTGTGACCAATACCCAAGCGCGAGGAAGAAAAAAACTTTTGGAGCGCCCTCACGCCAGATTCTTTAATTTCACGGTCTATGCGAGCGTGTTGGGTGAAGCGGTTTCGGAAGCGACTCCCAAAGCAAAAGTCATTGGTGGTGTGGGAGGGCAATTTGACTTTTGTAGCATGGCCGCCAACTTAGAGGGGGCAAGAAGTATTCTGGCGTTTAAAGCGCTTCGCAATCATAAGGGAGAGACTTCTAGTAACATCCATTACGAGGGTGGGCATGTCACTGTTCCTCGACATTTAAGAGATATCTTTATTACCGAATACGGCATTGCCGACTTGAGAAATAAAACTGATGAAGAATCGATTCTTGGAATGATCAGCATTACATCACCTGAATTTAGAGATTCACTTCTTAAAAGAGCTATTCAAGTTGGAAAAGTATCAAAAAGTGCAAAATACAAGGCATTAGATCATGAGAGTGCCTACTCAGCTGTTAAAAAAGTTAATCAAAATAAAAGTCGATCCAACGTCTTCCCCTTTGGCACCTGCCTGAGTGAGGTTGAGGCCAAGGGACTTTTAATTCTACTTCTCTTAAAAGAAGATTATGGACTCACTTTCTCTACCATTTGCACTCATTTACAATTTATTTTTCGTCGAATCTTCTTGGGCGAGCGCCCAGATAAAGAGCTGCGAAGGCTCTTTGATCTCAATGAACTCTCATTCTTTAAAAAAATTATCTACGAGTCACTGATCTCAATGCAAACTCAAAAGCTAAAAGAGATCTATCCCGAGTCAACCTAAACCCAGAGTTCCGAGACTCCAGGATCTCAAGGCTTAAGTCACTGGTCTTTAAAACTGATTGAGAATTATTGAAAGAGATGGACGACCGCAATTTTCCAGCGCTGACGCTTGAAAAATTGGGCCATTCCTCTGCTTCAAATGCTCTCGCATTTGCCGCAGGCAATAGCGGCAGACCCAAACCAGCGTCAAGTCCGCAGGACATGACGCTGAGTTTGTAAGGCGAAAAGCGAGAAGCGTCAGCGCCGAGCGGGCCGTAAGTCACTGGTCTTTAAAACTGATTGAATGAAATGAAATCCCTGCGAGTCTCGGGCGCTAACGCTTCCTCGATTCTCGGGACTTCTCAGCGTCAAAATAATCCACAGGATTATTTTACCGCAGGAAGTGGAGCGGCAGACCAGATTCGAACTGGCGACCTCCACCTTGGCAAGGTGGCGCACTACCAACTGTGCTACTGCCGCTTGATTTGAAGTGGACGCAGTTTAAACCTTGGCCGATCTTTCTGTCAACGATTTTGAGCTTAAAATTATGGCTTAATATCCTGAAATTCGGCACCAAGCTCGGGAAAATCTCGCTTGGCCTCAAAGAGGAGGTCCTCTAGGAAAGCGCCCTTTTTACCCAGTTGAACCGAGGTTTTAATCATTACCCGGTATATATCGGGGGACTTGATGCCTTTAGAGATAAGCTCACGTGCTTTAACGAGGACTTGCTCTGGGGCAGTGGAGGAACTGGCAAAGATCTGAAGTTTGACGACTTGTAGCCCTGGATGGTCTGGATCTTTAGAAAGAGCATCATTGAGAATTTCCTCGGCCAGATTATAATGCTGGTTCTCCACCAGGCTCGAAAGAGTTGATTCGATGATTGCTGTTTGACCAATACCAAGTAACGCCGCTTTTTTAAGAACATCCCGGCCGCGGTTGGGGTCAGTGCGAATGACGACCTTTCCGACTGCGGCAAGCCCGGCCGCTACTGAGCGCTGAACTTCAGGGGCGCGCTCTTCAAATTCGAAATACTTCTCACCATATTCAATCACATCATCTAGAGCTCCCACCGAAAGGGAGAGGCGAATGAGGTCAGGGTAGGTATCTTGATCTATTTTATAGCAGCTCACAAACTTTCGCTTCATCTCATAGGCTTCTTTAAGTCGCTTTTCCTCTTGATAGAGGTTTGCCAGGTCTTTGAGCGCAAGATAATTTTGAGCATCGATTTCTAGTGCCTTAGTGAAGGCTTTCTTTGATTCTTCTATTTCTTTTCTACGAGCGAAGCACTCGCCAAGAAGGGCATAGGCATTGGCGCTTGAACAGTTGGGGATCTCTTTTAGAAGCTCTTCGGCCTCAGCGTAATTTTCGCTAAAGTAGCTCTCAAGAGCGCAGTAGTATTGAATATCTCCGGTAGACAGTTTTAGTCTTGAAGAGATGGCCTTTGAAAAAGTCTCAATGACTATCGCGCCGTTGAGAGGGGGGACAAAAAGGGCATCGACTTTAAGGGTGCGCAAAAGCCTTTCGGCCAGGCTCTCATTTTGATCGACAATCAAAAAGTACATCGCTTCTGCGCGATTGGGTTTAGTGGAAACATGAGCATTGACTAGCTCTTCTGCTGATTTGGTTTGAATCACCATGCTGGAGAAAACTAAGTCAACCTCTCCAGCCTCGATACTTTTAAGAGATTCACTGAACTCTTCACTAAAAGACATTTGGTTTAATGTCACTCCGCTATCGATAAGCATTTTTTTGAGCAAGGTTCTAAGCTTTCTACTAGGGTCAATAATAAGAATCTTCTTATTCGAAAAAAAGGATTTAAAGGGTTGCTCGGCTTGACTCATCGAAGGGGACCTTTTTCACTTACGAGCTCTCACTCTCTGTGGTTCATTTCAAATTCCTAGTTATTATAAGAGATTTAAGGAACCTTAGTTAGTAGGTTAAGACTCCCTTGTATGTGGTTGAAACTTAGCAGTTTTCTCAAGCAAAAAAAGTTGGGATTCTCTAGCGATGTTATTGAAGAGTGAATTAAAGTGGGCACTTGACCCAGAAAGCCCATTTAGACTAGCTTACAGGGCGTTTTCCGCGGGCATCGGGGGAGTCTACAACGTAGTGGGGCAAGGCCCATCCCGAGAGGTGAGAGCGCAGTTTTCTCAAGATTTCTAAACCATTTCCTTTAGAAATATTAAAATGCATTGTCCCTCTTGCATTGTCTGGGTGATGCAAGTAATAGGGGCGAATTCCCAGGGCCACTAGCTCTTCAAAAAACTCTTTGAGTATCTCCACGTCGTCATTCACCCCTGCTAGCAGCACCGACTGGCTGAGAAATTCAAAAGGAGATTTGCGCCAAAGCTGACTCGCTTTTTTTACTTCATCAGTGAGTTCGCTGGGGTGGTTGCTGTGAATCACAAATAGAATTTTGTGAAAGTGCTCTTGATAATTTTCAAGGCGACCTAGAAAGTCGGCATTTAAGCGCTCAGGTAAAATGATGGGAGTGCGGGTGTGAAAGCGCAGATACTTCACATGCTTAAATTCAGCAATCAGATCAATCCAGTTAAAGAGCACTTCATCGCTCAGAATGAGTGGGTCGCCTCCAGAGAAGATGACCTCACTTACTTCTGGATGAGCTCTCAAGTAATTGGCCAAAATCTCTCGCTTGGGACGAAAGAGCTCCTCTCCTGAGTGAAGTTCATTTTTTCTAAAGCAATAGCGGCATTGAATGGGGCAAACCGCGGTAGGAAAAAAAAGAAGTCGATTTTGATAGCGGTGGACGATGCCACGCTCTTGGCCACAAACGGTATCCCCGATGGGATCGATGAGTCCATCGAGAGACTCTTCATTTTGAGTGGGAACAAATTGTCTCCAAAGTGCACTCTCTGGACCTGCAGCTTTGATTTTTGCGGCAAATTTTCGGGGTATAAAAATGGGGTAGCGGGTTTCGACAATGTCGGTCTCAAGAAACAGTGACAGTTCCCTCGTTGTTTTTATGGCCTCTCGAAGTTCCTGTGACCAATTCATGGAGACTGCTCTTGCCCCTCTGAGACTTTGCCACTTTCGCGCCATTCCTTCTGAGTGTGCCACTTAGCCCAAGCGGCTGTCCCGCGAATGAGCGCCGCGCCCATGAGAGACATGCCTAGAAAGTGCAACATCACTTTAGTGAAAGACAAGGCTCCGGCGTTATTAAGGGTGTAGAGCATCCAACCCAATAAAATAAGGTGGAGGATCAAGATGAGGAGCTGTTGCAGGCGATAGCCTAGGGACTTTTTATTCATAGCGCTCTTTTACTAATGGGGTGACCCTTCGGCAATGGCCCCTTACTTTTTGGCCGTTTTTAGCTCGGTCATTATCTTACTCACTTCTTCTTCAGTGGTCTCTTTGACTTCTTTTATCTTTGTAAGAGCAAAAGACTTGTAGATATTACTGTGTAAACAATGAGCGTAGAGGATATTGCCTTCGGGCATTGGAAGTAGGCTCACGGGGCGAATGGGGCGCCACTTATTTTTAAGTGAACCTCCGCCGTACTTCATTAAGATGACATGAGAAAATTTAATCTTTTTGCGCAAGATTTTAAGATGCTCAGGAAGATCGAAGCTGAGGCTGCGGGCAAAGTCAGAGAGCTGATAGAGGCGAGCTTCTTTAAAAGATTTACTCTCAGTGCCTTTGATATTTTCAAGCCCAAGCTTCATGATCTTCAAACAGGCTAGTGCATCATCAAGAGCGCGGTGGGCCCGTGAATGAGTAATATTAAAATGCTCGCTCAGGGAGCCGAGCTTATATGAAGAGAGACCACTGAGGGCCTGTCTGGCAAATTTTAAGGTGCAGTAGACCTCATTCTTTCCGGTCTCAAGCTTGAGCTGGTGAGTGTTAAAAAGAAAGAAGCCCACGTCAAAGCGAGCATTGTGGGCCAGCAAGGGAAGCTCCCCAATAAAATCTATAAATTTAGGCAGCACCACCTCTGCTTCGGGGGCGTCTTTAACCATCTCATTGGTGATGCCATGGATGGCCACGATTTCTGGATCAATCTCAACCATCGGGTTGATTAACGCGTCGAATACCTCATCGCCTTGGGGCGTGACTTTATAGGCCGAGAGCTCGACCAGTCGATCAACGAGCGGGGAGATGCCGGTGGTCTCGACATCAAAGGCCACAACTCCCTGGGGAAAGAAGCGCAGGAGTACTTCGCGCTCTGAGTCAGTAAGCATACTCTGGTCGATGTCGCTTTGCAGCTTGGTTGACATTAAGAGCAAGCCTTTTTAAAAGGTTTTGAACAGTTAGAGCTTATTTTTCTCTCCCTAGTGGCCCCCAAATCGCGGGAGCTGTGCTAGGTTGATGTACCCCTTGAGAGCTCGTTTGGCAAAAGGTGATTCGCTTCATCTGAGGCTTATACTCGCGCTCATAAACTCAAGTGGCAGTTAAAGGAAGGATGAATGAAAGAATTTGACGTCGTCGTTATTGGAGCTGGTCCCGGTGGTTACGTTGCCGCTATTAGGGCCTCTCAACTCGGAAAAAATGTCGCCATCGTTGAGAGCGATAAGCTCGGTGGTGTGTGTCTTAACCGCGGCTGTATTCCAACTAAAGCGGTTTTAAAGTCTGCTCACACTGTTCATGAAATTGAATCGATGAAAGATCTCGGTGTGAATGTCGAACTCAAGGGTCTTGATGGCTCACAAGCTGTTCGTCGCGCTACTGGAATTAGTGATCGCATCTCTAAAGGTGTTGGCTATCTTATGAAGAAGAATAAGATTCAGGTCTTCGAAGGATTTGCCAAACTTAAAAATAAAAATGACATCGAAGTCAAAAGCTCGAAGGGCCACACCGATACCATTCGCGGCAAAAATATTATTCTCGCCACCGGTGCTCACTACCGCTCGTTTCCAGGGCTTGAGCACGATGGCAAGCGTCTCATCGGCGCTTGGGAAGCGATTAAAATGGAAACACTTCCCAAGTCTATCGGCATCATTGGCGCCGGTGCCATTGGGGTTGAGTTCGCCTATTTTTGGAACGCCTTCGGTGTCGATGTTCATATCTTTGAACTTCAAAAGCACCTGCTTCCCATTGAAGATGAAGACTGCTCTAAAGAAGTTGAAAAAGCCTATAAGAAATATGGCGTGAAGCTCTCGCTGGGAGTTGAGAAAGTTTCGGCGAAAAATAACGGCAATAATGTGACCATTACTGCTGTTGTGAATGGCAAAGAAGAAAAGCACGACTTTGAGATGGGTCTGATTGCCGTGGGGATGACTGGCAATATTGAAGATATTGGCCTTGAAGCTGCTGGAGTGAAAACTGATCGCGGCTTCGTGGTTGTCAATGAAATGATGCAAACAAGTGTCCCTCATATCTACGCCATTGGCGACCTTTCGGGCCCACCACTTCTTGCCCACGCAGCTTCACACGAAGGCGTCATTGCGGCCGAGCACCTCGCTGGCAAGCACCCCCACAAAATGGATAAGATGAATGTTCCCGGCTGTACTTACTGTCAGCCACAAGTGGCGAGCGTTGGTTACACTGAGCGCGCTCTTAAAGAGCAAGGCATCGAATATAAAGTAGGAAAACTTCCTTTCACCGCTAATGGCAAGGCCGTGGCTTCAAATGAAACCGAAGGTTTTGTGAAGACGCTCATTGGTAAGCACGGTGAACTTCTTGGAGCACATATCTGTGGCACGCAAGCCACAGAGCTCATTCATGAGTACGTGCTCTTTAGACAAATGGAAGGGATTGACGAAGAAATTTTTGCAACTGTTCACCCCCACCCGACATTAGGGGAGTGGTTGAGTGA
Organism: Bacteriovoracaceae bacterium; assembly: GCA_048264885.1. GTDB lineage: Bacteria > Bdellovibrionota > Bacteriovoracia > Bacteriovoracales > Bacteriovoracaceae > JBLWXV01. The sequence continues at coordinate 715,824 of JBLXCO010000001.1, read as the reverse complement.
AAGCGTGATGGCCGCCCAAGGCCGATCACTTAATTTTTAGGGAGAGACCGCAATGGCCAAGCACGAAATTGTCATGCCACAAATGGGTGAATCGATCACAAACGGAACGATCACTAAATGGCACAAACAACCTGGTGACAAAATTGAAATCGATGAGATCCTGCTCGAGATCTCTACCGATAAAGTTGAAAGTGAGATCCCTGCTCCTATGGGCGGTGTTGTCACTGAAATCCTCTACCCAGAGGGTGACACAATCGACGTGGGAATTAAGATTGCTGTGATCGATGATGATCCAAACGCGAAGGCGAGCACTGGTGGAGACTCAGGATCAAAGTCAGAATCTAAGGGTGAGTCTAAGTCTGAGCAAAAAGAAGAAAAGAGCGAAGAGAAAAAGTCTGAAAAATCCAGCTCAGAGTCTAGCTCTGATGACTCAGGTGAGCGCCGTTTCTACACTCCACTGGTTAAGGCCCTGGCCGCTGAGCACGGAGTGGAGCTTTCTGAACTTGCAAATATCGAAGGTTCAGGAGCTGCAGGTCGCGTAAATAAAGAAGACTTCATGAATTACCTAGAGAGCAAAAAGTCTGGTAGCGCACCAGCTGCGAAGTCAGCTGCTCCGGCTGCAGCTTCTGCTCCGGCCAAAACATCAGTTCCCGCCGGTGGCGTGGCCAGTGTGACAGCTTCAGGTGAGCGCGTTGAAGTTATTCAAATGGATAATATGAGAAAAGCTATTGCTCGCAATATGATCGACAGTAAGCTTACTTCACCTCATGTGAACTCAATTGATGAAATTGACATGACTCGTCTCGTGAAATTCCGCGAAGGCTTTAAGAAGAAATTCCAGGCCCAAGAAGGTTTCTCACTTACTTACACTCACTTTGTTCTCTACGCCCTTGTTCAAGCGCTTAAAGAGCATCCACTCGTGAACGCTTCAATTGATGGCGATAAGATTATTGTGAAAAAAGATATCAACCTCGGTTGCGCCGTGGCCGTACCAGGAAATGGTCTTGTGGTTCCAGTGATTAAAAACGCTGACAGCCTCAATATCACTGGCATCGCCCGCAAGGTGAATGAACTGGCCGCTAAGGCTCGCAACAAAAAGCTCACACTTGATGAACTTCAAGGTGGAACTTTCACGTTCACAAATGTGGGTTCATTTGGCACGCTCATGGCCACACCTGTGATCCTACAGCCACAACTTGGTATCTTCGCTACTGGTGTAATTAAAAAGCGTCCAGTTGTGACTGAAGACGATGCTATCGCTATTCGTAGCATGATGTATGGAACGCACACTTACGATCATCGTTTGATTGATGGTGAGCTCGGTGGCAAGTTCCTAGCGACTGTGAAGCACAAGCTAGAGAATATCGATCCAGAAGCCCTTTTCTAATTTGATTCTTTACCCCAAGTCGAAGTCATCACGAAGGCTTCGCTTGGGGTATTTTTTTGCCTTCACGTTAAACTTCTCTTTTTGACAAATTCCCCGGCACTCTTTCTCACAATAGCTCCATGGCTTTTGATCTTCAAAAGAGCGGCGCAGATCTTTCATGAATTGATTATTCCAAAGCTCGAGAACGGGTGTGTGAAGAGCGTTGCCAACAATAAGCTCTTGCCTTCCCTCCATAAAGCAGCAGGCGAAGACATCTCCATTGGGATCTATGTAGAGCTTGTCAGTGCCGCTGGGGCAACTAAAGTGCTCTTGATTGATGACCTTGGGAATAAACTGGGGGGATTGAGTACGGTAGTAGTCGCTCTCGGCGACACTTCGCGAGAGCTTGACTGAAACGACATCGACCCCGAGGTTAAAAGCGAATTCTTCAAGCCGAGCAAGTTCGGCCTCATTTTTTTTCATCGGGATGAATTGCCATTGAATCTGGGTTTCAAAACCGCCCGCCTTTTTGACTTCACAAGCGTCTTTGATATTTTTAAGAATCACTTCAAAGTCGGCCCCAACGCGGTAGTCGGCCAAACTCGCTTGAGAGAGTCCATCCACGCCAAAGACGAGCTTATCAATTCCCGCCTCCATCAGGGCGAGAGCGCGCTCCTTTGTCAGTAAACTCCCGTTTGAAGAAAGGCTAGTGTAGGTGCTAGGTGAGAGCTTATGAGTGAAGGCAACCATTTCTGCTAATTCGGGATTGAGCAGCGGTTCACCCTTGGTGCCAAAGAAAGTGACTTCTTCAAGGCCCTCAATCACTGGAGCCATGATTTTCTGATAGTCGCCAAGTTTCATGCGCGTGCGCACGACGTGATCCTTAATGGTCGTCGGGCAGAGTGGGCAGCGAAAATTACAAATGTTGACCACTTCGATTTGAATTTTTTTAAGCTCGTAATTAGGCGGCATGTTTTAAGCATACCGTGTAGCCCTCGACCGACAAGGGCCTTCATGCTAGTTTTTTCTAAGTGAAGACCTTTTTGGGGCGCGAAGTGCGTCATTACTATCTTGAGCTCACCAATCGGTGTTTCCTCGCCTGCCAAGCGTGCGCGCGCACACCTATTCGCTCTACTTTAAAACCCGCTGACCTAGCACTCGAAGTGGTGCAAAAAATTTTAGCAGAGCATTCACCTGTGGACCTAAAGGAGCTCTCCTTTTCGCTCTCGGGAGTTTTTGGAGACCCCATTTATCATCCGCAATTCTTAGCAGTCATCGCCCTCATCAAAAAGGCCGGTGCCAGTGTTGCGATTGTTACCAATGGCGCTTACAAAGATGACCAATGGTGGGAGCAGTTAATAGAGCTCCTCGACGAGCGCGATGAGATCACCTTTTCTATAGATGGACTCAAGGGAACTCACGAAATTTATCGTCAGAATGGAAACTTTGAGCAAAGTATGCGGGCCATGCAACAGATGAGATCTTCAAGGGCGCACATCATTTGGAAATTCATTGTCTTTCCTCACAATAAGAATCTGGTCAATGAGGCCAGAGAAACGGCGAAGAAGCTCGCAGTGGAGTTTGAACTCTTTCAAACGGATCGAACTAACAATGAAGATCAGTTCATTCAAGGTGGTGAGGCTTGGAAGCCCGAGCGCTTAAGAAGAAAAGAGGCCGCCAAGCTAATCTTAAAAAAAGTCGCTCCTAAATATGAAGGAGAATTGCGCGATCTCTTAGAGATCGTCCCTCAATGTGAAAGTGGTGACGAGCCCACATTTATCTCTCATGAGGGAAGTCTCTTCCCTTGCTGTCGACCAACCTCTGACTTTTATGAAGACGACAATAGGCCCTATGCCGAACCCTTTTTTAGCTTAAAAGATGAGTGGAGCTTAAAGGATCAAACTCTTGATCAAGTGATGAAGCACTCTTTTTTTAAAGACTTTATTGCACGTCTAAAGTCCGCTCCAGAGACGGCCCCCTATATTTGTCAAAAAAATTGCTCTCGAGTGACACCGAAAGGCTCGAAATTATTGGCCGCCCGCGAGCTTGAAACCGCAAAAAAGCCTTAGGTTTTAGTCGGTTATTACCGATAAGACCATTGGTGAAAAAACTAATTTTATTCCTCTGTCTTCTTTTCTCGCTCTGCCTAAGGCCGAGCTGGGCAAACCAATGGTGCGTGGAAGAGGGGGCCCGGGAGATCCGCGCCCTCCTAGAGAAAGACTCCAAAGGTATTCTGCTCAAGCAATTTGAGCTCTCAACTTTGAAGCTGGCGATGGTGGCAAGTGCCAGTAATAAAGGGACGTTGGAAGAGTATGTGAAGACGCGCTCCCAAGAGCTCAAGGGTTCGCCCTTGATTGCTGAACTTGAACTGATTTATACCACCTATGGTGAGCGTGAGAGTCTCTCAACTCTACTAGACTCACTTGAGAGTGCTAATTATTGGAACTCAAGCCTGAGAATGAACAATCGCGATGCAGCTCTTTTTAGTGAGCTGCATCGACGAACCTCAAGCTCTTCTCCATTTGGCCCTGCTGACTCGGCCATTCTTTGGCTCTTTGATCAGGTCTCTGAGAATGCGGGAGCACCCGCCAGTGCTGCTTATAACCAAACTCTTGCAACCAAGCACATCGCCCAAGTTCTCCAGCTTCTAAAGGGAAAGGGTGATCCTTTTGAGAAGCTCGTCCTAAGATTGGAGCGTGCCGAAGGTGAGTTTGAGCAAGAATTTAAAGCACTAATGGGTGAGCTCAGCGCTCAGTGGAAACTCAAGTGTCTGGGGCGCGATGAAAGTGCCTGTGTGATGAGTGCCTCCTATGAGCGAGCGCTGCTCTCCTTGCAAAAGAGTGGGGATTGGTTAGCACCCATTCAAACTGAACTTCTCGCTGGCGAGCTTGCAAATCGATTTAATGAAATTGATTTTCTCTATCCCATCGTCGCGCAGAATTCTGTCGATAGGCACCCTGACCTCGCTTTTACAGGTATCGCAGACCTACTCATCTACGATCATCGCTATCTTAGGTATCGAGATGTGGCCCGCTATCAGCGGGATCTAAATGAGCTTGATAACGCCAAGACTATTATCGAATTCCACAAGGACTCACAAAGTAATGACCCCTACCTCATTGTCGATAAGGCCCAGGGGCTACTCTATAAGCTCTCACCTGGGGGCGAGGTGCTCTCGGTCGTGCCCGTTGAAGACGCCGGTCTTGGTGATCAATTTGAGGCGGGTGGCGCAGGTATCTATCACCTCTCGGCCAAGGGAAGTCGAGATCTCGCTTTGAGAGACGAGCATGAGCGCGGAAGACGTTTGCGCCTGAGCGAATCCCGAGATGAGATCGAGCAGGACTACTTAGTTTATATTTTGCCTCAAGACGACGCTCATATTTTTAAAGTAAAAAATAGAGAACTCAACTTCACCACCACACAAAGGCGCGCAAGCTACTCGCCCTATAACTATTCTCCTAAGAGCGATAACCGTGCCCCCACTGCCTTTTACATTAACGACAGCTCTCGTCGCAATGAAGTGTCCCAGCAATTTGTGAACACTCTCTCTATTGAAAAAGAGCGCCTGATGAAGCTCTATAATCTTGATAATGATGAGTATAACGAACTTGCCAAGCTCGCTTTTGGCATTCTAGGCAATGAGTCCGATTATGGACGCAGCTTTAAGTATCACGTGAAAGAATCTATGCCCCTGGTGGTGGCGCTCTTTAAGGGCAATGGTTTTGATACTTCTCGCAACAGTCGTGGTCTCACTCAAATGAAGCGCATTCCCACTCTTATTGCCAGAGAGTATGGGATCACTAAGTCTGAGCTTGGCGAGCCTTCAAGCGCAGCGATTGCGACGATGGGATTTTTGGCCGATGCTCTGACGGAGCTTAAGGCCAAGGCGCGCCTCAATCCCGACATTAATAGCGACAATCAATTCGATTATTTGCACTACATTTATACGGGAAGATCGAGTGAAATCACCGAGGGGACCGCTACGCCTGAAAAGAATATTTACTTGAGGCAGATTCGTGAGGCGGGGGAAGGGCTCTATATTCTAGAGCGAAAGGAGGACTCCTAAGACGGGAGCCCTCGCGCGAAGAATTCATTAAAAGTCAGCAATTTGCTCAGCAAGCTCAGGAAAGTCGATGAATGGATTTCTATTTCCCTGAATTTGATAGATCGTTTCATTGCGCTCAAGCTCTTCAGCGTCAACGGGATCAAGTCTGTTCCACTCGCGAAGATAAGCTTCTTCACTACTAGAAATTTTCATTTGATAGCGAACGGCAAAGTAGAAAAGAGCGCGGGCCACATTGCCTTTGTGCTCGGTGGGCGGCTCAAAGCGGTCTGAGCTGCCACCACTTTGGGCCACGCCAAAGTGAGAGGCATCACAATTATTGTGTGAAAGCTTACCACCGTCTACGTCGGCAAATTCATAGTTGCCACGAATAGAGTTTGCTTTTGAGTCAGTTGGAAAGAGGTGGTGAAGGTCAGACTTCTGCATCTCTTTAGCAAAGCGGCCAGTAAAGCGGCTTTGAGGCCAAGTGTGCTCACAGTTGAGGATATTGTTATTGGGGATGATATTGGGTCCAAGATTAATGTCACTTCTGGTATATGTTCTGCGGCAGTAAACGTCCTCGAGATAGTAACCGCTAGATCCTTCCTTAAGGTGGAGCTTGCCAAAGAGAACTTTGCGAGCACCTCTGTAGCCGAGTACGCGCTGTTGGTAGCAAGTGCCTTTATTTGATTCACAGCCTAGAGTATCTGGACCGCTTTTATGACGTGTATGGGGTGAATTGAGAATTTTAAAAAGTGCTTCTTCAACATCCGAGGCGTTGGCTTTTTGAGTGCCAGCAAGCATATCGCGGTATTCAGTCGGGTAGTAGTCGGGCGTAGCAAAGCTTGGAGTTGAGAAGAAGAGAGAGACGAGGAGGGTGGTAACGAAGTAGTTCACGAAAGAATTCCTAAGTTGGGGTTGCTTGTCTGTCGGAGGCGAATATAGGGGATAAGTATTAATATTGCTAATACTTTTTACAAGCTTGACCTAATTATTTTGAGCTTATGTCTTGGATTTTTATTGAGGGTGCTTTAACTTTTTCGTCATTACAGTCTCTTGCTGCATCTCTGAAGACTTGCCAGGCCCGTTTACAGGGGGATATAAACCCTCACTCGAAATTTTTCTCTCAAGTAATCAAAGGTATTTGAAATGAAAAACTGGCTTCTTCTCCTTGTTCTCGTAATGGCCGCTGGCTGGGCTTTTGGTGGCAATGCAACTGAATGTCGTGATGTTTTAACTCGCGAGAGTTTCCAGGCCGTGCGCTACTTTAGTGTTGATACAGATGAATATGACATCAGAGATTATGGACGCGACCACGTGGCTTGGGCCATTCGCATGGTGCGCATTCTGCTTGAAGAGCAGGGCTGCTCGCGCGATGAAGTCAATTTTGGCCGTGGCAATTATGGTCGCTCTAAAAATAGATGTCAGCGCATCTCAGAACCCAAAGACGAGTCCCTCGTTTGCTACATTGAAACCAATCTAGGCTACTTTATTGTCACGCCTAGCTACGGTTCAGAAGTCAGTCTCGTCTATCACCTTTGGGATTAAATCCTAGCCGCCAAAAAGACCTCTAAAGAGGTTGGCGATGGCCTCAAAGATTCCCGTAAAGATTGAAAAGAAGCTAAAGCCCGAGCTCTCCTCTGGAGTAGTGACGGGCTCGTAAGCTCCGGCCACCGCTTGACTCACATCATCTTCTCTCTCTTGACCAGTAGGTTGCCTACCGTTGTCATAGCGTCTAGGCGGACGTCGAGAGCTGGGCAGGTAGGAATTCTCACTGCTTGAAATATTAGATTCACTGGTACCTACTACTCCAGAATCGGCCGCTGGCGCCGGAGACTCTCTCTCTAATGAGAGTGAAGTATCTGTGGGAGTGATCTCTAGCGGAACCGGTCTATTGTGATCGGTCACCACATCGCCTTCCACAACTTGCTGCGTTTCTGAGCTCACAACCTCACTGAGCTCTTCTTCAAAGTACTTTTCTTTTTCTTGCTCGCTCAGATGATCCTGAGAGAGCTCTTCGTGAATCATATCAATGACGGTAAAATCCCCAGGCTTTTCTGCAAATGGATCATTTTCAGGTTGAGGCATTAGCTCTGGCTCGCTCTCTTGTTGAAGAGGGCGCTCAGCGGGAATCGGAATGACTTCTTCTGTCGGGGCCGGAAGATCTGTGACAACGATGGCGCTAGGTTCTGCGACCGGTTCGCTCTCTAGCTGAACAGAATCCTCGCTTGGCCCAGGAATGCTCTCTTCTGTTGGAGGAGGAAGATCAGTAACGACGATGTCGCTAGGTTGTGCGTCCGGTTCACTTTCTTGCTGGGCAGGCTCCTCGCTGGGTTCGGCGACGACCTCTTCTGATGGAGGGGCAATATCTGTGACGACGATAGCACTTGGATCAGCTGTAGGTCTGCTCTGTGGAATGGGAATTTCAGGATTACTTTCTTCTTGGGTCACTAGAGCAGGTGTTGTCTGATCTTCAGTTTCTTGTGCTGGTGTCACGCCGACGATTACTTCACTGGGCTTGGCGGGCTCAACTCTTTCAGGAATGGCCACGACAGCTTCTTGCGCCGGGATGGGATCAAGTTGCTCAGTTACCTCGCTCACTGGCTCGACCACGCTTGGGGTGGCCGGCACTGCTTCTATGATCGCGGGCCCTTGCGCGGGAGAGACAACGACATTTGGATTTTCTTCTGCCGCTTTAATTTCAACTGTTTCAGGTCGTGCCACCGGACGGATTTCGCTTAGGTCAGCTGCTGGTTCACTTTGGGCCACAAGTCCCTCTGGGCGTGGGCGCGGACGAGGAATGGGAACGTTAAGAGGAATGACCACGCTTGGAGTTTCGACCCCTGCGGTGGCCACCACTTCGGTTCCCAGTAGTCGAGAGGGAACGCCTGCGATCGCGTCTTTAGCATCTTGCTCGCAGAGATTTTTAAGTCTTCTATTGGTTGCCGGCAATGTGGGATCGGCAAAGCTTGAGCGGCTATCGGTTGATCGATGGCTAAAGCAAACGTGCATATGATCTTTGTGAGGAGGCACTCTGGTGAGAACGGGCGTGAATCCCCTTCCATTTTGTTGGTGCACTTGCCTGGCGGCTCTCACGTCTTCGAGATAAATAGTGGTTGCACCTGCGGCGCGGGCAAGCTGGAGAAACTCTACCACGCGGTTGCGGTTATAGTATCTGCCAGTTACTGAAGAGCCCACTGATGAGGAGGTGGTCGTAAAGAGCCTAATGTCGATGCAATGACCGTGGCCGTGTGTTCTTGAAGGCCAGCGCCCCTTAACTCTTGCCACGTGAGTTGAGTGCGAGCAATTCCCCCAAGTAACCCCACAACCTTTACCGGCACAATCTGGGTAGCGACGATTCCACTCGCGAACGACGGCCATAAATCCACAGGCAGCATAGGGGGCCAAGTAGGCATCATCACCTTGAATATCTTGACCGCCACCGGTGAAATGAAAGGTGCCATAGGGACCTTCTGTGAGATCAACTCCTCGCTCTGCCGGAATGTGGGGGAGCATAACGAGACCGCGTGAATCAACAAAATAGAGATCATTGGCATTGGCCCGGGTGCGGCCATTATCAAGCAGACCGGCATCGAGACCAAGACCAGGGTGCGCGAGAATATTTAAAACGGCTTCATATTGATTTTTTTCAATCGGTCTGGTGTCGGTGGTTACCCCACAATAGATGCGCGAGTTGAGTGCATCGTCACCTACTTCACTCCAGCCACCCTCGAGCCTAACTTCAAACACTGGATAGTCATAACAAGTTTCAGCATCATCGCTTCTACAGCAACGATTAACTTTGTAATTGTTTCCACTCTTGGCAATTCTAAAAGCTTTGGCTTCATCATAAGGTGAGGGCAAAGCTACAAAGGCGCTATCTTTGGCGACGACAAAGACAAAGTCATCGCTAGGAAGTAGAGAACTCTTGTGAATAAAACCCTTCTGGCCGCGTACGGCCTGGGGAAGATCTTTATTAAAAGCGTTCTCGGCAAAGTGTCCTTTCGCTCTGGCCTCATTGTACTTCGCTTCTCCAAGTACTTCGACATTGAGGAAATCCTCGCCTCTACCGGGCTGGCGAATCAGGCGAACGATACTTCTTTTGGTGATGAAGTGAGAGACGTTATCTTCTGAAGGGATTCTTGATTCACGAAAATTCTCATACTCTTTCTTATCCATGCCAGTGGCATCAGTGATGAGCAGGGGAGACTCTGAAGTATACTTTTCCTCGCAAACCATGTCGCTTGCATAGGACAGAGAACTTAAAAGCACAATAATGGAGAGAACGAGGCTCTTAAAGGAGCTTATCTTCACGGTGAGACCTCCTCTAATATGAGGCTTCTCTCACAGCGCTCGTTTTTTTCAAATACGAGCTGAATCTTGCCCTTAAATTTTTTGAGCTTGGGCAGTTCAAATTGATAATTTCCCTTTGAGATTTTTTTGAGTTTTACTTTTTCGATCTGACGATCGCTATGAATGAGCGAGACTTCTTTTAGATTTTTTTTGGTCGCTACCTGAATCTGATTAGGTCTACTCATTTGTGGGTAGTAATGCTTTTCGAGGTCAATCTTAGTCTCGGTGGTAGAGATGCCAGAGCTGCGTTGAACTTTTTGAATGACCACTGAAGTGAACTCGGCCAATTTCTCTTTCTCACAGTCAGGTGTGCCCTTGAATGACTGAGCATTCACAGCAAAGCTAAAAAGACTGAGGAGTAAGAAAAGGGATTTCACTACTGGCAGACTCCATTGTTAATAAAGGCCGCTTTTGCTTCAACCATCTGACAGAGGTTTAGGTAGGCTTTCGGACTAGGCATCACTTGGGCGCACGCCAGGTCGGAGCTACATTCGGGCATCGGAGGTTGTGCGCAGACGTATTGAACGACACTCGAACAGTTAAGCGAGCCATTCACATCACAGGCGCCAAAGGTATAGGCAACTCCTAAGCAGTTGGCGACGCAAGCACTATCATAGGTTTTATGATCGGCCCCACAGACGGGATTGAACTCTAGACTACAGCCACAACCACCGGCGGCATCAACACCAATACTTCCGGCCTTATTACTACTGACCGTCGTGCGCTGTGAGCGCATATTGAGTCCATCTTGACCACAAGAGATAAGCATAAAGACCAAGGTCAAAGACCAGAGTACGTTTGAGAACTTCACAATAGACTCCATATTAAGAGCTTCTAGGAGTTTTCATCGGTTAAATGGGAAGTTTTCTTGAGCTTTTTGCTTTGCTAAACGCTATTTCGAATACTTAGCTGGCCAAAGGGCGCGCAGTCTCTCCAGGATATTCTTTTCTCTACCCATGCTGGTGGGGCGATAAAAAGTGGGCATTTCTTTAGGGGCATATTGTTGAGAGACAAAATGCTCGGGGTAGTCGTGGGGGTAGAGATAGGGCTTGCGGTTGCTCTCTCGCGACTGATTCTTTAAGTGCTCGGGTACTTTAATATTGCCGTGACCTCTCACATACTCAAGCGCTTGGTTGATGGAGAGGTAGGCGGCGTTACTCTTAACAGTCGCAGCAAGGTAAGTCGTGGCCTGGGCCAGAGCTATACGCGCTTCGGGCATTCCAATATTTTGAACACTTGCTAGGGCGGCAGTGGCCAATGGCAGGGCGCTCGGGTCGGCGTTTCCGACGTCTTCACTGGCAAAAATCACTAAACGGCGCGCGATGAAAACGGGGTCTTCACCCCCGTCGAGCATAACGGCCAGCCACAAGATGGCCGCATCTGGATCACTACCTCTCATCGATTTAATAAACGCACTGATCACGTCGTAGTGGCGATCGCCATTCTTATCATAGTTGCGGGCACTCTCTTTAATGAGAGCGTAGAGCGCTTCTTTGGTGAGCACATCTTCTCTGGCGGCTGCCTTTTCAAGCAGACCTAGAGCAAAGCGCGCATCGCCTGAGCTCTCATCGGCGATGATCTTTAAAAGTTCACCTGGCATTTGAATTTGTTCTCGCTCGCAAGCGCGCTGGAGCAGGGCCAGCAGATCGGTGCTCTCAAGTGCTTTTAATTCAATGATCTGACAGCGAGACTGGAGTGCCTTATTGACGCTAACGCGGGGATTTTCAGTGGTGGCGCCCACAAAGCTAATCTCTCCAGACTCAACGTAGGGAAGAAGAGCATCTTGCTGGGCCTTATTAAAGCGGTGAATTTCATCGACAAAGAGCAAGCTCTCGCGACCTAAGTCGCGCCGGACGTCTTTGATATTGGAGATCAACTTTTTAAGATCGGCCACCCCGCCTAAAACGGCGTTAAAGCTAACGAGATCGCGATTTGATTCGAGCGCCAAGAGCCTGGCAAGCGTGGTCTTACCACAGCCTGGAGGGCCCCAGAGAATCAGACCGTGAAAGTTGCCTTTAAAAATCTCACTGTGGCGAGACTTAATATGCTCTTGTCCAAAAAAATCGGCCGCGCGCTCGGGGCGCATGCGAAAGGCAAGAGGTTGCTGCCTTTGAGATGCGGTGCGTTTTGTGTTAGTATCTTCACTCGACGCATGCTGATTATCTTTTGGGTCTTCAAAAAGCCCGATTTGATTAGTCATTATCGGCTTATACAGTTCTTGATTGACTTTGAAAGGCCCGTGTCATAAGTTGTTGATCTTTAATTTAAGAATTTTAGCGGACTCGTTAAAGGGTCCTTTTGAGCGCCAAGAAAGAGGAGGTGAATGATGATGAAAGGAACACAAGATTCAGCTATTCAAGTTGTAATCGACGATCGTAACGGTGTTGAGCGCTCTCTTAAGAAATTTAAGAGAATGTGTGAGTCTTTCGGAGTCATCCGCGAGTACAGAAAACGTCAGGAGTACAAAAAGCCTTCTGTGCGTCTCAAAGAAAAAACAGCCGCTGCTGAAAAACGTCGCAAGAAAACTGCGATTAAATTTCACAGAAGCTCAAAGATCTAAGATCGCTTACAAGCTTTGAAATGCGAAAGGCCCGCTTTAAGCGGGCCTTTTTTATGCAGCAAAATTTTGGTGGTCTAACTAGAATAGACCATCGCAGTCTTCGTAAGTTTCGCAGAACTTATCAACTTTTGGTTGTTGTTCACGCTCTTCCTCATCGGCAAGACACTTGTAGAGACACGCTTTGAGAGCATATCCTGGCTCTTCAAAAGCTGTGCAAGTTTCAATACACATTTTAAGCTCTTCACTTTGAGCAGCGAATGCTCCCTGGCCCATAAGTAGAGCTACGGCTAGAACTAGTTTTTTCATTCTCTTCCTCTCTTTTGTTTATTTTGAGCAAGCTATAACAAGCGCGATACACTTTTGCCATAAAAACAGGGGGGCCTGTAATAATGTCACGGCCTAGTTGCGAAGGGCGATCTTTAAAAAAGAGTTCCAGCGGTTATGCATGATATTGATGTGAGAGATAAGCGCTTTGGGAAAGTCGTCATTTCCCTTGGTCATTTTCATATGAAAGGTATTCCAACTTAAATTGAGACTACCCATGTGGCGCAACAGTGCTTCTGGTCCATCGGAATCGAGAATCTCTTGCTCGAGCACTACGATATAGCCATTCCAAAGCTTATCAAAATCCTTCTTAAATATAGGAGAGAGCTTTTGCGTGACTAAGATCTCGGTTGAGATTTTAAGCATCGTCACTGTTTCTCCAATATCTCTTCTGGAATGATTAAAGTGAGCAAAGGGCGTCTCTTCGAAGAGCTGGTTTTCCTCAATAAGGTGATTGAGGCGATAAATCTGCAAGGAGATTTGATCAATTGAGCGCGTGAGGTTGATCTCTGAGTCGAGGTAAGCCTCATCGTTTGGCCCACTGGTGGTGATAGGCCTACTTTGAATGCGCAAGATCAGCTTGTCGATATCTCTTGCCACCTGGGCCACCTTCTCGCGCTTTTGCTCACAATCACTCTCGCCCGGGCAGCGAGTCCGTGCGTAGCTTTGCCACTGTTTTGACAGTGAGAGGACCTTCTCTTTGAGCTCAATGGCGTCACTGGTTTTGGGCTCGAGCTTTTTGAGTAGAGAGTAGTATTCATTAACGATATTAACTAGTTGGGGGCGGATGTAGCGACGATACTGATCCTTTGAAATGTCTATTTGACCAGGCTTAAAAAAGAAGTAGGGGTAGTCAGCGCCCGCGTTAGTGGCACAGAGGAGGATCATCAGGGTGAGGGCAGTTCGCAGCAGCTTAGACATGGAAAAATTATAGGTGTCTTTATTCAAAGTGAAAAATCTATTCACCGCTGGACTTTGATTCGATTCTGGAGATAATGTTTTTTATTGATTTACTGCAAAGACTAGAATGAAAGCCGACTCTTTTAAAGGGAGACCCTCATGCATGCAATTAGTCGAACGAGAGACCTTGAAGGAATTAGCCTGACTCCATCAGATATGGAGCAGATTCAGTCTCTAATCGCTGCCAATCCCGATATTGAGTGCTCTCTTTTAAATAAAGGTCTTCGCGCCGCCAAAGTTCTTCGCCCTGAAGAGAGCGATGCCAAGCTAGTGAGAGTAGGCTCGGAGTTTATCTATACCGACTCAGCTTTTGCCGAGCGCGAGTTTAGAAGCGAGCTCGTTTTGGAGACCCTCACAAGTCGAGGGCGAATCTCCGTGCTCTCCCCTTTGGGCGCCCTCATGCTAGGGCTCAAAGAGGGAGACGAGATTGCCTACGAAAGCGCTTTTGGACCTAAGCGCAAAATCAAAATTAAAAAAGTGCTCTAGCCCTTCTTTGAAAGGTTGAGCACTAACTTCTGACCATCGACATCAAACTCATGCTCGCTGGCGCTGCCCTCAGTGAGAGCGCTTGCGAGCGTTTCCTTGCAGATATAATCCATGTGTTCGTTAATGGCGCTGGCGAGTTCGGCGTCGGCGCTAAAGACCACTTCGATGCGATCTTCCACATTCAGACCAATATCCTTACGCGTGCGCTGGATGCGGTTGACCACTTCACGGGCCAGACCCTCTCTTTGCAAAGATTCATCTAGAGTGGTGTCGAGATCAATGGAGATCAAGCGATTTGAAACGGCGTTGGTTCCCTCTTTGGCCTCGCGGAAAATGAGGAAGTCATCGGCCGTAAACTTTTCACCTTGAAGCTCAATTGAGCCCGTCTCTTCAATCTTTTCAAGGTCACTACTGGTGAGGGCGTTAATCGCCTTCATGAATTGACCCATCTGCTTGCCGAGACGCTTTCCAAGTACCGGAAGGTTTGGTTTAGCGTAGAGCTTAATAAAGTTGCTCTCATTGGTATCGTAGCGAACTTCCTTCACGTTGAGTTCACCTTGGATGTACTCTTCGAGCTTTTTAATCTCGTTTAAGAGGGCCTGATCTTTGTGAATGATGGTGAGACTTCTAAGTGGGGTCTTCACCTTAATCTTCACTTCTGTGCGCTTGCCGCGACCGAGGATGATGAGCTGTTGCATTCTTCCAACAGCGTCTTCAAGGCGCGAGAGGATAAGTTCTTCATCGGCCACTGGGTAGTCGCAAAGATGAACTGAGAGTGGGCGCGACTTGTGATCAAAAGCTTTTAGCTCTCCATAGATATACTCGGATAGGAAAGGAGCAAAGGGCGCCATGGAAATCGAGACTTCTTTAATCGCTGTGAAAAGGGCGCTATAAGCGGCTTTCTTATCTTCAGTCAGGCCATCGCCCCAGAAACGCGTGCGGTTGAGGCGGATATACCAATTGGTGAGATCTTCCACAAAATTAAAGAGCGCTGGCACCACATTGTAGAGGCGATAAGCCTCCATCTCGCTGGCAATTTTCTTTTTGAGCGTTTGCAGATTGGAGATCAACCAGTGGTCGGTGATATTTTCTCCGCGCGTGTAGTGCTCGTCGATATTAAAGCCATCGATGGCAGCGTAAGTAGAAAAGAATTTAAAAGCGTTGTACCAAGGGAGTAGGGCCTTTCTCACCATCTCTTTTACGCCGGCATCAGCAAAGCGCATCTCTTCGCCTTTGACCAGACCTGAGTTAATGAGATAGAGCCTGATGGCGTCAGCGCCATACTCTTCCATCAAAATATCTGGCTGAGTATAATTTTTCAGACGCTTACTCATCTTCTTGCCGTCTTCGGCCATCACGATGCCGTTGACGATGACGTTTTTAAACGCCGGCTTATCAAAGAGCGCGGTTGAGAGAATGGTGAGGGTATAAAACCATCCGCGAGTCTGGTCGAGACCCTCGGCGATAAACTCGGCCGGGTAGCCAGCTTCAAAGATTTCTTTATTCTCAAATGGGTAGTGCAGTTGAGCATAGGGCATAGAGCCCGACTCAAACCAGCAGTCGAGTACTTCAGTAATACGGCGATAGGTTCCTTCTTCCCCGGCCTTCGTGAAGGTGAGCTCATCGACGCTCTCGCGGTGCAAATCATCCACTTTTACGCCAGTAAGCGAGTAAAGCTCTTCAATAGAGCCGACACAGGTGAAGTTTCCGGTTTTATCGTTTTGCCACACCGGAAGGGGAGTGCCCCAAACGCGGTTTCTTGAGATCGACCAATCGCGGGCCCCTTCGAGCCACTTTCCAAAACGTCCTTCTTTAATATGCTCTGGCACCCAATTGATTTGGGCGTTTGATTTTAGGAGACGCTCTTTGATCTCTTCTACTTTGACGTACCAAGAAGGAATGGCCTTATAGATGAGTGGCGTATCTGAGCGGTAACAAAAGGGATAGCTGTGAACAATCACGCTTTGATCAAAGAGCTTTGCCTCTTCTTTGAGCATGCGGATAATTTCTTTGTCGGCGTCTTTGACGTACTGGCCTTTAAAGTCAGTGACCTCAGCTGTGAAGCGACCCGATTCATCCACGGGGCAGGCAAAGACCTCTGCCAAACCGGCCTCTTTCATCACCCGGTTATCGTCTTCACCAAAGCCCGGGGCGATGTGAACGATGCCGGTACCAGTGTCGGTGGTGACGTAGTCGTCATTGAGAACGACGAAGGCGCCGTCCTTTTCAAACTTATTAAAATAGGAAAAGAGCGGCTCATAGCGCTTGCCTTTGAGCTCACTGCCTTTGAGTTCGCGCACGACTTCAAATTTCTTTTTCTTAAAGCGCTCAAGCGCAGCTTTGGCCAGATAGATCTCGCGGTCGCTTTCGGGATCGCGCGCGAGCACATAATCAATGTCTGCCCCGGCACAAAGCCCCAGGTTTGAAGGCAGCGTCCAAGGAGTGGTGGTCCAGGCGGCGAGATAGGTCTCTTCACCTTTAACTTTAAAGAGCACCGTGATCGCCGGGTCTTGCACATCTTGATAGTTCTGACCCGCTTCAAAGTTTGAAAGCACAGTTCCTAGCGCGGTGGAAAAGGGAACAACGCGAGTGCCCTGATAGATGAGATTCTTATCCCACAATTGCTTAAAGACCCACCACACACTTTCCATAAAAGAAGTGTCCATGGTCTTGTAGTCGTTTTCAAAATCTACCCAGCGGCCAAGGCGAGTGATGGTCTTTTCCCATTCGCCCACATAGCGATCCACAATACTGCGGCATTCATCATTGTAGCCTTTGACACCCATTTTTTTGACGGCATCAATAGCGCTCATTCCAAGCTTCTTATCAATTTCGTGCTCGATGGGAAGACCGTGACAGTCCCAACCAAAGCGGCGATCAACATAGCGCCCTTTCATCGTCCAGTAGCGAGGCACAATATCTTTGAGCGTGCTGGCCACCAGGTGACCGTGGTGAGGCAGACCGGTCGCAAAGGGAGGACCGTCGTAGAAAATATAAGGCGCCTTCGATTTTGTTTGCTCGAGCGACTTCTTAAAAATCTCATTTTCTCTCCAGAATTTGAGAACTTGGTGCTCGCTGGCCACAAAGGAAAAGCTGTCTGATGTTGTCTGTTTTTGATCCTGATCGCTCAACTTGGACTCCCGTGATATGAGCTTGGGGGTAAATTGCTTGTGATATTAACAGCTTGAGCGTGGATTGGGTAGCTTTCGGGCGCGGAAAGAGTTTCCGCCGCTGGCCCTTAACTCCTTAATTTATAAGGGCTTTGCTCCAGCGCCCCGAAAAGAAAGTCGTATGAAAACGCTTCTCACATTTTTTCTCATCACTTTATGTCTGGGCCTGGCACCAGCGTCCGCTCGTGCCGAGGGCGCAGTCGTCTATAAAAAACAAAAGCGCAGTCTGATTGACTGGGAAAATCTCGATGCCCAGAGCTGGCTCGACTTTGATGCTTGGAAGCTCAGAACTGAGTCTATTGCGAAGTCTCCAGATTGGGAGCAGCGCCTGCGCGAGCGCTCACTCGTCGAATCGGTTGGGACTGTTCTTTCTTGTGTGGGCGAGTGTCGCGTTTATCGCGGTAGTGGCCATCACAAGGCGCTCTACCGCACCAAAGTGCTCGAGGGCGATGAAATTGAAACCGAGGCAAATTCCTATATTTGGATTGCCCTCATTGACGGCACGATGGTGAGGCTCTCTCCTCAGAGTTCAATTACCTTTCGCGAGGTGAATCTAGGCCTGACTCAAAACTTTCTTCACGCTCGCTTTAATCACGGCAATATTCTCTGGCTTGCGCGCACCCCTTTTCAGTATGCCCAAAGTGAACTGCGAGAAACTGACTCGCTCTTTCTTCCACTAGATTTTTACGAGGCCAATCCCGAGACTAAGGAAGTTGATATTTTTGGCGCTGAAAATAATGACGATATTCTCTATGAACTCTTAGTGGGCACCAGTGTTGTTCCCAAACAAATTAGCCGTCTCAATAAGCTGATTGAAAGCAATAATCAGGCGCTGCGCTTAAAGCCCACCACCAGTCTTATTGTCATGGGCAATGGCTCAATCTTTGGGGATAACCTCGCTCTGGAGGCGATCGTTATTCCCGGTAAGGAAAGCCTTTTTAAGTTGCGTGAACTCTCGCAATTGGGAGTCGAGGGAGAAGATCCAACCTATGTTTACAACCGCGCAGACTTTTATTATCGCGGCTATGAAAACACTCAGAGTTCACCCATCTCTCTTGGAGAATGGAATAGTGTAGATGCGCGCGGAAGGATTATGAGTCGGGCGATGGAAACTAGTCTCATGCACATGGGAGAATTTCTCACTTCAAAAATCTACACTCTCAACGTTGCTAGAGAACTATGGTTGGAGCGCGAATTTAGCTTTGCCCACAATCAGCGCGACCCGCTGGCCTTAGCGACCAATCAGGGCTATCGACTCTGGGAAATTCAAAAAAATAAAGAGGGGATCACTGATCTTGAAGAGCGTGAGCAGTGGATTCTCGATTACTCCAGAAGAATTGAAACCAGTAATCTTAAAACGGCCAGCCTCTTTCGCGAGCGCATCGAAGCGCGCGGAGATACCTGGGAGTATGTGGAGTACGGTCCACATATGATTAACCGGGCCCTTGTCAATTATATTAAAAAGGGAGAATCTCCTAGGCTAAAGAGTGCGCGAGGGCCGGTTCTCAACAGTACCACGAGGCTACTGTGGAAAAAGATAAACGCCCTTCGCTAGAACACGAGGAGTTTTTGTGAGTTCTTCCGGGCGTTATCAACTGATCTTGGCCAGCGGCAGCCCCCGTCGCAAAGAGCTTCTTTCTCATCTTGAAATTCCTTTTGAAATTGTCGTCTCTGACATTGAAGAGGTGAGTGAACACCGCGATCCGATTGCCTTTGGTGAGGATATTGCTCGGGCCAAGGGTGAAGCCGTTTGTAGTGAACTCGCCGCGCGCGAGGGATTTTCGAAGCGTTTCTTTCCCCTGGTTGTCGCCGCCGATACATTGGTGGCCTTGAGGGAAAAAATCTACGGCAAGCCCAAGCATATCGATGAAGCGCGTGAAATTTTGCGCGAACTCGCCGGAGAGACTCATCAAGTTGTGACCTCGGTCTTTATGGCCCGCCTTGATCTTGAGTCGAAGTCTTGGGAGAAGAGAGTTTTTAGCGTGAGCACGATGGTGACCTTTAAAGATATGAGCGACGATATCTTGAGTGCCTATCTCGCCACTGGTGATTGCCTTGATAAAGCGGGCGCCTATGGCATTCAAAAACAAGGACTCACCTTTGTCGATAAACTAGAGGGGTCTTACTCCAATGTGGTGGGCTTTCCCCTGAGCGATTTTGTCGACGAGCTGCGCGCCTTTTTAGGCTTGAGAGATGATCGCAGCGGCAAGTGGAGAGAGCTCTTTGAGCGCTCTTAAAGAACTCGCCGCTGACTTTGAAAGATCTCCTCTCAAGGTAAAAGTTGAGAGTCTGAGCGAAAATATTTTAGTGATTAGCTTTATCGTGCGGGCCAGACCCGGCGCCAAGGTGGTCAAAGCGCAAGTGGCCCCTGGCGGAGAACTCTTACTGTGGGTGCGCGCCAAGGCCCAAGAGGGGGCCGCAAATGCGGCCTTGTGTGAGATGATTGCCAGTATATTTGGGGTTTCCAAGAGTGCTGCCGCCCTAGAAAAAGGTGCGCGCGGGCGTGAGAAACGGTTTACAGTCTGTTTTGAGAAAAAGGATAATAAAACCACTAGCTTTTACCAAGAAAAACTACAAAAGCTGTTGGAGACCACTTGAAGCACCTGCTCTTATGCCTGATATTTTTTTGCCCATCACTCTTTTCACAAGAGGCCGGGCAAAAGACTATGTTTGAGGTGAGCCGAGAAATTCAAAGTGAAGTTGAGTCCCTTGCCACTCTGGCTCCCGAGAAATACTTTCAAACGATTGATGGGATTCGCGAGAAGATTGAAAAGTATATCGACAATAAAAAGCGCGTTTGTAATGGCGAGTTCTCCACGGTGATTATTCAGAACTCCGGTGAGCAAAGTGCTCCTCCTCACAAGCTTTCGCGCGAAGAAAAGAAGTTGTGCTTTAGAGAGCTCAAGGCTTTTCAGGTGACTTTTATTAACAATATGTATTTGGCGCGAAAGAATTATTTAGATTATTTGCACAGGGCGCGTTTAGAAGATCTTGGGAAGGCCAGAGAAGAGGCGGTCAAAAGCGTACAGGCCGGTTTTGACCGCCAAAGTATTCCCTAGGAGGAGACTGAGTTCTTTTTGTGTCCAAGCACACCTGTAGAAGGGCGCAAGCTCTTCACTCCAAGCATACTTCTAATAGGACGAAAGCTTTGCTTAGCAAGCCTTGATTTTCTTGAACCCTTAATCGCTAGATTAAGCTTCAAGGCAATATCTTCATTTGGGAAATGTGGATTCTTTGATTCCTGGCTCATAGTGATTCTCCTTTTTTTGATTGGCTTTTTAGTCCACCCAGCAGGGCAACTTTCAATCAACCATCAAGAGAACATTACGAGCGAGAGTGGTGTTGAAAGTGCTTAGGTGAAAAGTTTCCTTTTTACCAAATCGCAACTCCGTTGTTTTGATAGAAACGGTCCTAGGCAATCATTATCGGCAAATCTAGGATAAACCTTGAAGCGCGTCAAACGGAGCCTATCCGTTTGAAAATATTATAGCATAAGTTCGCGCCGTCTTATAGGGCCCCCCAAGGGGCAGAATGTTCCTTTGGTAACTCCTTGTTTATACGAGTTTTATGCGCGAAACTAGAAGGGCTTTGTCAGGAGAGTGTAAACATGTTTGCTAGGTTGGGGATCCTCGCCTTAACGGTGCTTCTTGCGAGCTGTTCTACGATCAAACGAGCAGCTGTGGGGACGACTGCGGGCCTACTCTATGAAGTGACTCCGGCGCTTGAGGCCGAGAGTGATTTTGAAGTTTTTAAAGAGACGGTTCTGTCCAATATTAAAATCATGGAGAGTTTACTCCTGCTTGCCCCCAATGATCGCGACCTCCTGGCCTCCCTGGTGAAGGCCTACGCCGGTTATGGCTTTGGGGTCTATGAGACTCTCGACTTAAGGGACGCCTTCCTCGATAAGCGCGAGCGCCCTTGGCGCGAAAAGGCGCTGCTCTTTTATTCACGCGCCCTCACTTATGGCGAGCGCTATCTCAAAGAGAGTGATGTCACCTTTAATGAGCTCCTCTCGCAGCTCAGAGACTCTAAGGGGCAAGAGTACCTAAGTAGTGAACTCACTCAGAGCGATAAGCGCGACCGCGAGGTGGCGCTCTTTACTGGGCAAGCCCTCGCCGGACTTATCAACTATCAGCGCGATAGCATGATGATGGTTGGCCAACTTCCCATTGCCAAAGCGCTCTTTGATTGGGGCTGCAAATTTGATCCGGGCATTAACTACGGTGCGTGTGATCTTTTCTACGCTGCCTACTTTGCAGGAAGACCTAAGATGCTAGGGGGAGACCCCGAGCGCGGGCGCGAGCTCTTTGAAGCTGCCCAACAGAAGTACCCCGATAATTATCTCATCGATGCCGGCTACCTTCAGTTTTACGTGGTGCCTATGAGTGATGAAGAAACTTATCAAAAACTTAAAAGTAAAATTAAAAAAGCTAGTGTAGATTTCGAGGCAGCAAAGTATTGGTCTCCGCTAAAAAAGCACGAGACCACTCCTTACGCTCTCTACCAAGCAATCGGTCTTCAGCGAGCTCTCACTATAATTGAGCTTGAAAAGGAATGGATGTAATGGCCAGGAATTCTCTCATTAGATTTCTCTTAGGACTCTCTCTGATTTTGTCTTCAAATGCGATGGCACTCACAATGAAAGTGGGGATTCTCGCTCCTGATTCAACCAACTGGGCGCGCGGCCTAAAAAGCATGGTTGAAGAGGTAAAAAAGGCAACTGAGGGCAGGGTGAAGTTTAAAATTTACTTCGGTGGAGCTCAAGGGGATGAACCTGACGTCCTTCGCAAGATTCGCATCGGTCAACTTCAAGGAGGCATCTTCACTGGTAAAACACTTGGGGATATCAACGGCGATGTGCGCGTGCTCGAGCTGCCTTTCACCTTTTACGATAATGAAGACCTGGCAAGCCAGACCGTATCTAAAATGGCCCCGACTTTTGATGAAAAGTTTAAAAAGGCCGGCTTTGTTAATCTCGGCTTTTTTGATATTGGCAAAGTCTACTTCGTCTCGCAAAAGAAAACTTCAAACCTTGAGAGCTTAAAGGGTCTAAAGATTTGGTCTTGGGAAGGTGATCCGTTAGTGGCCGCGATGATTGAGTCACTCGATCTCATTAGTGTGCCCCTGCCTCTTCCAGATGTTCTGTCTTCCCTTTCAACCGGTATCGTTGAAGCTGCCTATGCCCCACCGATGGGGATTTTGGCCCTGCAGTGGAATAGTAAGGTGAAGTACCTGGTCGACTTCCCGCTGTCTTTTTCTATCGGGGCCTTTTTAGTGGATCGTAAGTCTTGGGCAAAAGTCAGTGAAAAAGACCGCGAGGCCACTTCGGCGATTATTAAGAAAGCGATGATTGAAATTAATAAGAGTAACCGCAAAGACAATGCCGAGTCGCTGGCCTTTATGAAGAGTAGTGGAATTGAATTTCTGGAATTCCCAAAATCAGATGTCGATCGCGCGCAGAGTTTGCGCGAGACAATTATTAAGAAGCTGCAAGGACCGCTCTTTTCTAAAGAGGCCCTTGATAGGCTTCAATCGCACATTAAAAAGTAGGAGCGCGCCTCTTGGTGAGTCAGTTGGGTCAAATACTACTAAAAATTGAAAAGGCTTATGGCGCCTTGATCACTTTTCTATTAGTTGGCTGTACTTTTACCGTACTTTTTCTCAGTGTCTTAGTGATTGTTTTGCGTTGGTTTCAAAGTACTCTCATGTGGTACGACCCCTTCGTGCGCCACATGGTTTTTATCCTCGCCTTTTTGGGCGGAGTGAAAGCAACTGAACAGGGCACCCACATTTCTATTGATATTCTCGGTCGCTCACTCGCCGGGCACGCTAGTAAACTCGTGGCCAAGTCCCATGCGATTTTTATCAGTCTTAGCGCCGTGCTCATTTTGAGTTGGCTATGCTACGCCGGCATTAAATTCGTTGAAGTCGAAGTGGCCTATGGTAGACCCGTCTTCTTTGGCATTCACAGCTCTGTACTCATTGGCATTATTCCGGTGGGTTTTGGAATGATTGCCTTACAATTTTTGCTTGAGATTCTTCTCTATCTAACAGGGGCCAAGGGTCATCCTGATAAGGAGAAGATCTCTTGATTGCTAGTCTTTTTGGTGTTGGCCTTTTGGCCACCTTGGGTGTTCCGCTTTTTTTAATTCTCGCGCTTGCGGCGATGGTCTGCTTTGTCTTCTCTGGCGGAGAGGTGACCTCGGTTGTTGTGGAGGTCTATCGCATCTCTGGCCAAACGATGCTTTTGACCATTCCTCTTTTTACTCTGGCCGGCTACCTCATGGCCGAGAGCGGCTCACCAAAGCGTATCTTAAATCTTGCCAATGCCTTCTTCGGTTGGATGCCCGGAGGGGTGGCCATTGTCGGTCTGGTAGTTTGCGCCTTCTTCACCGCTTTTACCGGGGCTTCGGGCGTGACCATCATCGCACTTGGTGGACTTCTCTATCCGATTTTACAGCAGGAGGGCTACAGCGATCGCTTTAATCTGGGCCTACTCACCACCAGTGGCTCACTGGGGCTGCTCTTTCCCCCGAGTCTTCCGCTCATTCTCTACGGCATTGTCTCGGAAGCTGACATCGACTCACTCTTTAAAGCTGGTTTAGTACCGGGGATTTTTCTCATTGTGATTCTCTCGGTTTACTCTCTTTTTAGTGGAGGAGGGACCGCCAAGCGAGAGCCCTTTTCTTTTACTAACCTCTTAACTGCGCTTAAAGGGGCCTGGGCCGAGGCCCTATTGCCAGTGGGCGTGCTCACCGGAATCTATGGTGGCTTTGTGACCACCACCGAAGCGGCCGCCTTAACTTGTTTTTATGTCCTGGTGATTGAAGTCTTTTATTACCGCGACATTTCGATCACTAAAGATTTACCGCGCATCACGTGTGACTCGATGGCGCTTGTGGGGGGCATTCTGCTCATTCTGTGCTGCGCTCTTGGTTTCACCAATTATCTCATTGATGAAGAAATCCCAATGAAAGTTCTGGCCTTGATGAAGTCGCATCTTCATAGCAAGGCGAGCTTTTTGTTCTTTCTCAATATCTTCTTGCTAATCGTCGGGGCGATGATGGATATCTTTAGCGCCATCGTCGTGGTCCTTCCCCTGATTCTCCCTATTGCGGAAGATTTTGGAGTACATCCAATTCACCTGGCCATTATTTTTCTCACCAACCTGGAGATCGGCTATATGACTCCGCCGGTTGGAATCAATTTATTTATTAGTAGTTATCGCTTTGGTAAACCACTACCAGAGCTCTATCGGGCCACACTGCCATTTTTATTGATTTTATTTGTTGCCCTCATGGTGATTACTTACGTTCCAATTCTTAGCCTCTGGGGAATTGAATGAAGTTTGTGACTCTGTTTTTAATTGTTGAGCTCCTGTGGGCCCAACTGCTTTTTGCCAAAAGTCCGGCGAATGCTTTTTACGAAGAGGTGTATCTCGGGCAAAGTCATATCGATCTGATGTATGGCCCGCTTGATCCGAGCTTTAGTCGCGATCCCATTGATTACTCCTTTAATTACGATAGTGGGGGCAATATCAGTGATCAGGTGCCCTATCTGACAAGTCCCGAGTCTTATGACCTGGCAATTTTCTTTTTGAAAGAGCTTCCTCAAGAGAGTGCCTGTCCGCCTTTTTACTTGGGTCAAAATATTCGCTACATTCGCTACCTCTACCGCTTATTGGCGATGAGTGGTCTCTATGAAATTTTAAAAGATGGCGACGATACTCAGGCCCAATTAGGGCTTGCTCGCACCTGCACGCCAAGCGCGGCTAAACTTTTTAATAAGTGCAGTGGTGCCCAGAGCATGGATATGAAGCTCTTCATTAAGCGCGCCAGCGCCAAGCTGCAGATGGAAACTAGGCCTTATGTGGGTAAGCTCACTAGCGACGGCGAGAATGATTGGTGGCGCGATTTTGGAATCGGACTTCAAAAAGACGGCGCAGGCCTAAGTATTGCGGCCAAGCGAGTGGCCCAGTGGTGTGCGGATCACGATAAAGATTGTCTGACCCTGACAAAAGAAGAGTTTGCCCAAGCGCTCAAAGAATCTTGCTCAAATGACCTCGAAATCTTTCATCGCCTCTGTAACGAAGATGACAATTACTACGGCTTTTCAGAGTATGAGACTTACAAAGAGAGCTTGCTTGACTCTCACATCATGAGAGTCATCAATCAAGGTGGTCACGCAGAGAGCTGTCTTCGTCGTTATTCACAAATTTTTGCTAAAGATGAACAGCGCGTGACAGGTGGTCTTAAAGTCGTGCCTGCGGTCTTTGCTAAGCGTGCGGCCGATAAAGAAACCTATATCCAGGGAGACCTCTTTGTTCCTGGTGCTTTGAAGGAATTTGACGATAAAGGTCTGGCCGAATTTCTCTTTGCCACTCCAACTCCTACACCGACGCCAAAGCCAACGGTGGTGGCGCTCGCCACTCCCAAGCCAACTCCACGTCCAACTGTGGCGCCAACAGTGGCGCCCACTCCGATTGTGGTGGTCACAGCAACTCCAACTCCAAGGCCCACTCCAAAGCCTACCGAGTTTAGAATTTCCTATACCTATATGATGCAAAATAACTTTAGTAGTTGGCCGGTTGATATGAAGAAATTCCACGAGGACTTTCTCTTCACCGATGAAATGGTCAAGTCGCTAGAAGATCCGCTTAAAAATTATCAAACCAGAAAAGCGCTTGAGGGCATGAAGAAGTACGAATTTTTGGGTTCTAAAAAGGAGCCTGTGCGTTTGATCTTCTTAAAATTTCTCATTGATCGCGGACAGCACCAAGGGCTTTATAATATTCTTTCGGTCCTTGGTAGTGAATTCTATGTTCTCAACGATATTGACGGTCTTGAGCACGGGCCAGTGAAAGTGAAGCTGGTTCAAGATTCAAAAGTCTATGGCGGATGGTCTTTAAGCGTTCTGAGAGAATAAAAAAAGCGCCGGCTTACACCGGCGCTGTCTGAGCAAGTTATCTCTTAGTCAAACTTTTGAGCAACTCTTTTAAGTTTCTTAGTAGTGCTTGAACCCATGTCGAGCATCAAGAGGATACCAGAGTTTTCACCGTTCGCGTCTTCGCCTACGAGAGAGATGTTACCACCACGAGTATCGTTGATGTAGTAGCGAGCTGTAAGCATTGAATTACCAATACCTAGACCATCGATTGGAATGAACACACCAAATACGTTGCTACCAAGATAGAAGGCCATGTTGTAGAACTTCTCAATTGAGAAAGCAACAGCTGGTAGGGCACCTGACTTCACACCAGGAAGTGCGCGACCACCAGGAAGTCTTTGGGGATCAAGTTGGTTGAGTCCGCCATTGAAAATATCATCTAGAGAAACTGAAACCGACATAAGTGTGCCAGTCGATTGAAGATCTGGAGAGATCTCAATATATGAGTTGGCGTACTTAGGAATGGCGTAGCGAAGACCGCCATCGAGTTGGATGTTTTCAAAGACCATCGAGATCATCACGTTATCTTGCTGAAGAGTCACGTATGGGCCGTCGACACCTGGAATGCTAATGTTGCGAGCACTTGAGCCGTCTCCACAAGAGACGCCTAGAGTGGCAACGAGAAAGAGAAGACACGAGAGGAGAAAGTTTTTTGACTTTACAACTGAGTTCATAATTCATCCCAAAAGAAACGAAGTTTCATTGGAATGTCGCGTCCCTTGTCACCACTTACGTCCCGCTCGATTTAACGTCCCACCAAAGAACACAGAGAAAAAAAATTTGTTAATGTCTCACCAAAGTTGAGAACAGCAATAAGCTTATCAGCATGCTTGACTGTTTCAATATGTTTTTCGGAAGTCCCCTGTTAAAACTTGAGCATCTTTGTCAATATTGTGAAAAACATCAAAGTTTCCACAATTTAACTCACCCATTTAGGAGCTCCAGAGCGACTTTAAGGACGTTTGGTAAAGTGGTGCTGAATTTCTGAAAAATGCCCAGGATAGTGGTCGATGGCCGGCAAGTGCTTAAAGATTGGGGCCACTTCACCCTTGAGAAAGCCGCCAAAGCGAAGCAAATGTGAACCAGTCAGAGATGCAGCGTGAAGGCCGGGATTAGAGTCTTCGATGATGAGCGTGTGCTGGCCGCGCAGCTTATAATCGCGCATAACTTTGAGATAGGGTGAAGGTGAGGGCTTGGTCAGCGCCGTGCGGGCGCGTGAGTAGCAGTCGCCAAAAAAGGGCAAGAGCCCGCTTGCCTCCATCGTTTTCCACACCACACTCTCTTCCGAAGCGCTGACAACTAAGAGCTGATGACCATCGGCCTTAAGAGATTGAAGAAACTCTCTAATACCGCTTGAGAGCAACGGCCCCATTTGAGACAGCAGTGCGACCACGCGCTGATTTTTGAGGTCAATAAGCTCTAAGAGCTCTTTTTCTCTCATGTGTGGCAAAAGAGAGCGAAACACCTGATGATCACTCTGGCCGACATAAGTCGCTCCCAAATGTCCGAGCTCAATGCTCAAGTTTTCAGCGACAATTTCCACCAGTGCTCGCTCGTGCACCGGTTCGGAGTCCAGTAAAGTGCCATCCATATCAAAGAGGATCGTTTGAATTTGATTGAGATTCATGGAGCTTCTTTCCGCCAGGTGTAACATCGATAGGCTCACATGATAGCATGGACATAAGGACGGTGTATGCTATGAAGGTATTTAGACCGGTTAAAATTAGTGAATTTCAGGGAGAGCGCGCGGGAGAAATACGTGAGGCCAAGAGCCAAGCGCAGCTTAAGACTCGCTCCAAAGGCCGTCCACCTAAGCCTGAACTCAGCCCCGGCGAAATCCGCGACCGCATTGAAGAGCATCGCGAGAAGAAGGCCCCCAAAGGTGCGCACAACCTGATGGCCAAAAGGGCCGAATACGAAAAGAAAATTGAAAAAGGTGAAGAGGTTGACGTGCAACCTCCAGGTGATGTGGGTCTTAATGACCCCAACGATCCGATGACTTCTGAGAAGCTCAAAGGAGTACTCAGTAGTGGGGCGATTAATTTTTCTGAAAAAGAAAGAGAGGTCTTAGGTAAGATCTTGGGTGAAGGCTAAGCGTCTTCATGACTGAGCATGAGCTCAATTTTCTGAATCGTCTCTTCAACAACCTGATCCATTTCTCCCTCGACAACAGTTGCCGCCGAGTGATTGTGGCCACCACCACCTAGGGCCTGGGCCATAATCCCCACATCGACATCCCCCGCTGAGCGCAGTGAGATTTTAATATGCTTACCCGTCTGTCTAAACATACAGGCGACTTTGATATTGTCTAGAATCAGTAGGAAGTTTACAAAGCCGTGAGTGTCTTCAGGATCGACTCCATACTGCTCCATCAAATCTTCAGTCACGGTGAGGTAGGAAATGCTCTCATTTTTATTGATCTTGGCGCGACTAAGCACAATTCCTAGCATCTGCATGTAGGTGATCTTCTTAGTGCCATTGATCGAATTGTAGGCCATGGGCGGCTCAATGCCGGTATCCATGAGATCACCGATGAGGCGGTGAGTTTGCGCCGTAACAGTTGGATAGCGAAAAGAAGAAGTATCAATCAAGATTGAAGTATAGAGGGCAAGGGCCATCTCTTTATCAAAGGCAATGCCCAGACTTTGAATCAGTCTGCCGACTAATTCGCCGGTGGCGGCCATCGTGGTGTCTATGCAATGAATGGCCGCGAGCTCTTTGGGGCACGGATGGTGATCAATAAAGAGCAGGTTTCTCGCCTTGGTGACGATCTTTTGCACATTATTGCCAATTCTCGCTAGCGCGTTAGTGTCGACGACAATAAAGAGATCGACATCTTCAAAAGGGGGATCGGCCATATAGTCGTCAAAGGAGATAAGCGTGTGATCGGGATCGAGATAGCGGTAGCGATCCATGAGGGGCTCTTCATTCACGCAGGTCACGTTCTTGCCGGCCTTGGTTAAAGCACGACAAAGAGCAATTTCACTGCCTATTCCATCCGCATCGGGATGAAGGTGAGTGGAGATGACGATATTCTGCGCCTTCTTGATGAGAGATTGGAATAGCTGAATTTTCTTCATTAACACCTCTTCGGTATGATGAGGGGAACCTTTAAAAATCGCAAATTTATCTCTAAGATATTTGCAAACGTCAGAGTCTCATTTTAGGAGTCGCATGGAAGCATCTAAAGATCTGGCCATCGAGTGTAGAGCAATCATCAAAGACTATCCGGGTCATCGCGCCCTCGATGGCATCGACCTCTCAGTTGAGCGCGGATCCTTTCACGGATTTCTTGGCCCAAATGGCGCCGGCAAAACGACGACGATGCGTATCTTGAGTGGTTTGCTCGGGATTGACCAAGGTGAACTCTTCATCGAAGGTCGCACGCTCAGTGAGCTTGGCACCGAGCTTAGTCACCTGGTGGGCTTCATGCCCGAAGTGCCTCTCCTTTATGATTCCCTCTCGGTGCGAGAGATGTTGAATTTCTCGGGCGAACTCAAGGTCCTCTCTGGGCCAACCATTAAAAAGCGTATTGATGAACTGACTGAACGCTGTCAGCTCAGCGAGGTGATTAACCGCCGCGTGGGTCACCTCTCAAAGGGCTATCGCCAGCGCGTGGGTCTTGCGATGGCGCTCATTCATAACCCCGCTGTGGTGATTTTAGATGAGCCCACAGTGGGACTTGACCCTGTTACGTTGGGGCCAATTCGTGAATTGTTGATGGGACTCAAAGGTGAACACACCGTGCTCTTTTCTTCTCATATTTTGTCTGAGGTTCAAACTCTTTGTGATAGCGTCACCATTATTAATCACGGCCGCGTCCTAAAGAGTGGCCCGGTGAAAAGTATCGCGAGCGAACTCTCTTCAGCAACCATCTATCAACTTGAAGTGCAAGGGCCTAATGAGCAAATGGGTGCACTTGCGCCCAAGCTCGAAGCGCTCCCGGCCATTAGGAAAGTAAAGCAAAGTGGCCCAGGCCTCTTTGAAATTCACTGCGACTCTACCACAGATCCGCGCGCCGGAATCAGTGCCCTGGTGGTTTCAACCGGGCTTGTTCTACTGGGACTTTCTAAAAGTGAACTCTCGCTCGAAGAGATTTTTAAAGCGGTCACGAGTCAACCTGAAGGGGGACTGCAATGAGAGGTGTCTACTGTATATGGAAAAAAGAAATTAAGGAGCAGGCGAGCTCGCCGCTCACCTATATCCTTGTGGGACTCTTTGGTGGACTCATTGGCTGGCTCTTTTTTAACTACCTCATCGCCGCCAAGGAGCCCTCCGAGTCAATGCTCATGAATCAGGTCATGACACCTACTTTTGGCAATATGAATTTTATCTTTCTCTTTCTCGCGCCACTACTCACGATGAAGTCCTTTGCCGAAGAGAGAAAATCGGGAACTCTCGATCTACTTTTAATGAGCCCCTTTTCTAATCTTTCTATTATCTTGGCCAAGCTCTTTTCCACTCTCACCATTGCCTTGGTGATGCTGGGACTCACGCTGGTGTTTCCGGCCATTTTGATCATGAGTGGTCTGAGTGAGTGGGGTGGACTCATCAGCTCATATTTGGGGCTGGTTTTTTCAATCACCTGTTACCTCAGTGTGGGGATCTTTGCTTCGAGTCTCACCGATAATATGATCATCTCGGCACTTTTGAGTTTTTGTATTTTATTGGGCCTTATGCTCTTAGTGTTCACCGCCAATGTGACCGACAACTATCTCCTGGGACTTATCTTTCAATATGCCAGCACTCCCTTTCACTTTGAATCGATGTTAAGTGGCAGTTTAAAAAGTTATAGCTTCGTCTACTTTGTAAGCTTTATTGGTTTTTTCCTCTATCTGACCAAAATCTCTCTTGAAGCGAGGAAGTGGTAATGAAGCGCAGTTTTATCATTCTACTCTACGTCCTCTCTTTTGTGCTCTTTCTCACTTGCTGTGCCCTGTGGATTTCGGTGCCCGATGAAGTGCTCCTCAATATTTTAGTGAGCTCCATTCTCGGGATCTGTTTGTTGCTCGCAATTATTCTCGATCGCGCTCACTGGAGAGCGCTCTATGGTTCGAGACAATTTTCTAAGTTTGCAGGCCACACTGTGAGCGCGCTCTTGATCTTTTTCATCTTAGCACTGGTGAACTATCTCGCTTATAAGCACCCGGTGCAATGGGATGTGAGTAAGACGGCCAAAAATAGTCTCACCGAACAGTCGGTAAAAATTGTGCGCTCTCTCACGGGCCCAGTTGAAGTGGTGGTCTTTGCGCGCAAGCATGAGTTTCCCCTCATTATGAAGTTGCTCGATCTTTATCGCTTTGAAAAAAACGATATTGAATTTAAAACCATTGATGTTGAACTAAACCCCGGTGAAGTCTCTAGCTACGGCATCACTAAGTCACCTACTTTAGTCATTAAGTACAACGACAAGCGCGAGTACACTTCTAATCTTAGTGAGCTCGCCTTTACTAACGCTCTAATTAAATTGAGCCGCAATAAAGACCCGGTCGTTTGTTACTCTACTGGGCACGCCGAGGCCGATTTTGACGGCAAGGCGGGCGAGGGCTTTAGCTACTTACAATCTCAAATCCTCGCAAGTAACTTGGTCCTAAGGCCGTGGTCGCTGCTAGAGAATGCCCAAATTGACAGTGAGTGTTCGCTCTTTCTCATCTGGGGACCCAAGAATGACTTCACTCCCAGTGAGATCAGCTCCCTTGAGAGCTACGCGAGTGCCGGCGGACATTTGATGGCAGGGCTTGACCCCGATCTCAATAGTGACCCCACACCACTTTTGCGCGACTTCTTGCGCTCTTATGGGCTGAGCTTTATCAACGGTCTTACGGTTGATCTCATTTCAAACGTGAACCAATCAAATGGCCAAGCTCCCATTGTGAAGAATTTTAATCCCGATCATGAAATATCGAGAGAGTTTGCTCTTCCGGTATTTTTCCCGCTAGTGGGAGCGGTTGCTGAGTCAAAAGAAACGAAAGTCGAAGGAAAGTTTTCTCCCTTGGCCTCTTCCAACCTCGCACCCGCTTCTTGGATTGATCTAGGACCTTACAAGCTAGAAGGGGGCAAGCTCGCGCTGGTCTATGAAGCGGGCAAAGATATTCCCGGACCCCTCGTCTACGCCGCCACTTGGAGGGCGCAGGATGCAGGGCCCTTGATGATTGGCTTTGCCAACACTACTTTTGTTTCCAATAACTATAAGCGCTTTGCGGGCAACTTTAGCTTCTTTCTCAACTCTCTATTGTGGGGAGTTGATGAGGGCAGACTCATCTCCTTTGATCTTCCTTCGCTGCCTGATGAGCCCATCTTTATCAGTGCCCCACAAAAGGGAATCATTTTCTATTTTAGCGTTATTTTCTTACCTCTGGCCTTTTTGACCCTGGCCTTAATTGTTTATTGGAGGACTAAGAAAAAGTGAAACGCAATCTAACTCTCGTTGGCATTCTTTTGGGCCTACTCGTCTTCACTTACTTTTTTGAAGAGCTAGGGCAGCGCCAAGAGGTTAAAGAAAAGCAAAAAGATGAAGAGCTCTTTTCTTCGAGCGAGTTTGGTGTGCTTGAAAAGCTCACGCTGGCGCACACTGAGTTTGTCTTCAATGAAACCAGCTCGGCGATCTTAGTGGGTGAGCACCGCCTGCGCGGTGACACGACCAAGATCAAGGGGCTACTCGACTTACTCGCTTCGTTGCGCGTGGAGAGTGTGATTGCGCCCAGTGAAATTGAAAAGCGCGGGCGCACCGTCTTTATGGGAGAAAACCCCATTTCGCTTAAATTTTTCTTTGAAAAAGGAGAGATTGAATTCACCCTGGGTCAACGACTCGATATCTCCGACGGTTTTTACGTCCATGTGAAAACACCCATTGAAACTAAATATGCCATCGTCACCCTTCAAAAAAAAGAGAGTGAAATCTATTGGAAGCAAGGGCAGGGGGCAGGGCGCGATTATCAGCGGCTGCGTGATCTTCTCAATCGAGATGACGGATTTTTCTATAACCTCTCACTCATTAAATCGAGAGTTGAGCTCAAACATGTGGCGATCAGTAATCTTCGCAATCGATCCTTCTCCCTTGATTTTGAAAAGGGCGCCACTGAACCTCCCCCTCTGGCGGGACTTTCCGTTTCTGCAACTGCGCTCAAATCTTTTGAAGCGATGATCAATTCCCTCAAAGGCCAAAAGCTCATCGCGCCCATTGAACCCAAAAAGCTCACCGATCTCATTGCCACCATGGCCCTCGAGGCCACTTCAGGTGATCGCACGATCTGGGAAGTTTATCGCCGCTATGATGGCGAGCTCGGTCCCTATTTACTGATGCAAGGCGATCATCTCATCTATAAGTTGGGGGCCAATGAGCTGCGCGCCTTCTTTTCCAATGTTCAAGAGTTCTGGGACCTGAGACCGCTGGCCGCTCTGAGTGCAAGTCAAGAAGACAGTGTGGTGACTCTCTCCATTAAAGGGCAGAGTGCGCGGGTGCACTTTCCAGAGGAGCTGAAACCCTACTTCTTTAGTCAAGCTGAGCGGGTGAGCCATCGCAGTGTGGATGATGATATCTGGGCCCGACACTTTAAGGAGCTCATGGCGCTAGACTTTCAGGGAGAGAAGTTTCTTGTTAAGCTATATGAGCGCGAATTAATGGTCGAAAATGAAGCCCAGGGCTTGCGCTACTATTACCGCGTCGGCGAAAAATTGCCCTTTTCTCTGAATTTGAAGTCCTACCAGAGGTAAAAATGCTCGCTTTGTGGCAATCCTACTTTGACTTGCTCGCTCACCCTTTTTACTCACACGCTTTAATGAGAAAAGAGCGTCTTGAAGCTCCTGTTGAAGTAGAGGAGGGGCAGCTATTGGGTGATGGTGAGAACGTCACCAGTCTTTTTGAAAGTGAGACGCCGACCAGCGAGTCTCCTGGCCTCGACTTTCCCACGATCATGAGTCTCTCGTGGCCCTTTTATATCATGCGCGCTTGCTACATCATTGTTGGAATCTATTTTACTGGGCAAGTCATTAGTTCTGAGTTTCGCGGTGATATGCTCGCCGAATATTTTAGCATCAGCTATGACTTTAAAATCGAACAGTACATGCTCTACACCACGCTTTTGTGGGTGGTGTTCTTTCCACTAGGTGCTTGGGTGACCATGAAGTTTTGGTCGCTCCTACTTGGTTTTTTTGCCAAGCTCTTTATGGTTGAAGAAGAGCATCTGGGAGAAGTTTGCGACGAGGTCGCTCGCTCGACTCTCGTTTCCAATTTCTTCTTGATTCTACCGATCATCGGAGATCTTCTTAAACAAGTGAGTAGTTGGGTCTATCTCTACGCCGGCTGCCGCGCCAACCTCGGCTTGAGTCGTATGCAATCAATGATCATTATCGTCTCGCCGCTGATTCTCACCAGCACCTTGATGGTCTTTATGTTTGCCTACTTCGCCTTGCTTTTGAGCGTTCTGATCTAAAAGTTGAAAAGACGCTTCAGGTGATAGTTTTTCGTTTAGACACTGCGCGCTCACATTCTGAAAGAAATTGTTAGCAATTTTATCTTATTGAATTTCCAAGAATCCCTCATTATGGAACAAGGAACAACGAAGAATCTCACATGGACAGAGATGAGATTCTTTGGAAGAGTGTTTCCTACTTTTTACACACACAAAACGATCACATTCACACACACAGCAGGAGGCAAATGTGTCACTCTATCACACACCTTCAAACCTATCGGGAAGTATTGAAGTCGTCTGTGGGCCCATGTTCTCAGGAAAGACTGAGGAGCTCATTAGACGCGTCAGACGGGCCCAGATTGCGCGCCAGAAAGTGCAGATCTTTAAGCCCGCCATTGATGACCGCTACCATGAATCTCAAGTTGTGAGCCACTCCTCACAATCTGTAGAGGCGACCCCGGTCAAGAACGCTCTGGAGATTCTCTCTAAGCTCCTCGACTCCACTCGCATTGTGGCCATCGATGAGATCCAGTTCTTTGACGCCATCATTTTGAAAGTGGTCAAGAAGCTCGCCCGCCGCGGAATCCGCGTCATTTGCGCCGGTCTCGACCAAGACTATAGGGGCATGCCCTTTGGTCCTATGCCCGAACTTCTGGCCATTGCCGATCACGTGGTGAAAATTCAGGCGATCTGCACCATCTGTGGCGGCCCGGCCTCAAAGACTCACCGTCTCTCAAGCGAAAACTCGCAGCAGGTTCTGGTTGGCGAGGCCGACCTTTACGAAGCTCGCTGTAGAGCGCATATTGATTACCCAGATGAAGAAGATGAGTGGTTCTCATTTGCCCTTAAGCCAAACGTCAATATTGAGGGAGTTGAGGTACCGCAGACCTAGGACCTAAGCGGCGGGCAATATGGATCAACAGTACCAGCAGATTCCTTTTTCTATGAGTGAGTTTACCCATGAATATGGGGATCACGTGCATCTGCTGGCCAATCCCTACCTGCAATCACTGTTGGCCCAATTTAGTACACCGGCCCATAATCATCCGCTACTCACACCCTACGTAAAAGTCATGTACGAAGCGCTCTTTGAGAGCGCTCTCAATCTCCTTGCCCCTCGCGAGGTGGTTAAGTGGGATACGCGCATGAAGGCGAGTACTCCTAAAGGGGTGCTCGAAACTCAAGTGCTCGCTAAAGAATCTCCCATGGTCTTTGTCGATCTCGCGCGCGCAGGCACTGTGCCGGCGCAGGTGGGCTTTGATAAGACCTGTCTCTACTTTAAGCCAGAACTTCTAAGACAAGATCACTTCTACGTAAACCGCGCGACCAACGAAGCGGGTGAGGTGACTGGAGTCACCGTCGCTGGCTCAAAAATTGGTGGCGGCATTGAGAATGCCCTGGTCTTCTTTCCCGATCCCATGGGGGCCACAGGGGGCTCGCTCTCATTTGCCGTTGATCACTATAAGAATCAAGTCGCAGGTAAGGCGCGCGCCTATGCCTCGCTTCACTTGATTATCACACCAGAATATATCAAGCGCCTGCGCGCTGATCATCCCGATCTTCATATCTTTGCCCTTCGCCTCGATCGCGCTCTCTCAAGTGAGCGCGCGCTAAAGTCTGGCTTTGGCGCCCATCCCGAAGAAGAGCGCGGTCTCAATGATATTCAATACATTGTGCCGGGTGCTGGGGGCGTGGGAGAAATTCTCAACAATTCGTTTGTTTAAAGTTATAATAGGGCCGAGCAATTTATCAAAGGGAGTCGTCGCATGAGCGCGAAAATTGATGTTTTTATTTCTGAAGAACAAATTCAAAATCGCGTTGCCGAGCTTGCGCAAAAAATCACTGATGATTATGCCAATAAAGACTTGGTGGTCTTGGGAATTCTCAATGGCTCTTATGTTTTTCTTGCCGATCTACTGCGCGGAGTGAAAGTTCCGATGTTAATGGATTTTATGAAAGCTTCTTCCTATGAAGGAACTGAGTCTTCGGGCAAAGTGAAAATTGGCCTCGACACTAAACTCGATCTCAAGGGCCGCGATATTTTAGTGGTGGAAGATATTGTCGACACCGGACATACAATGAAAGCGCTGCTGGCCGAGCTCGAGTCGCGCGCGCCGTCCTCTATTAAGCTGGCCTCACTTCTTTATAAGCCCGCGCGCAATGTGCACAAGGTAGAGATTCACTATTTGGGCTTTGAAATCGAAGATAAATTTGTCATTGGCTACGGCCTAGACTTTGATGGGCGCTACCGCGAGCTACCCTATATTGGTGTCTACGGCGGACACGAGTAAGGATGAAGATGAGACAAATCGAGCAGACTGGCTCCGTTCGCGTAGACCTCGCTGGGGGCACGCTTGACTTACATCCCATCAATCTCGTTTTGCCAAAAGTTGCGACGCTCAATTTGGCGACTTCTTTAAAAGCGCGCGTTTTTATTAAAGAGACAAGGGAAGAAAACGTTGTGATCTTTTCAAAAGATTACAACAAGACTTGGACCTTTGAGAGCTCTCAGTTCACCGAAGATAATCTTCGCGCGCATCTCTTTGAAGAGATGACTTTTATCGCTTGGATTCTCTATAGCTTTAATATCACCAGTGGCATTCATCTTGAGCTCTCTTCAGGCTCACCCGCTGGTGCTGGGCTAGGGGGCTCTTCAGCAATGGGCGTGACGCTCTTTCATGCCCTCACAAAATTTAAAGCTGGAGACCTGGATAGTGACGAGCAAAAGCACGAAGCCGTAAGAGCGGTCAACGCGCTTGAAGCGCGCATCCTTGAAAGTGGTCCCGCCGGCTATCAAGACTATTACCCGGCCCTTTTTGGAGGAGTGCTGGCCTTGCATCCAAATGGCCCGCATGTGCGAGTGGAGCAGCTCTACTCTCAAGAGCTCAAAGATTTTTTAGAAGACCACCTCACTCTCGTCTATAGTGGCATGGCCCGTCTCTCAGGAATTAATAACTGGGAAGTCTACAAGGCCTTCTTTGATAAGAGCGAAAAAGTGCGCTCAGGCCTTTCCACTATCGCCAAGATTACTTGGGATGTTTATGAGGCCATTTTGTCACAAAATTATGAGCAAGTTCTCGAGGGAATTGCTCGTGAAGGTGAGGCGCGAGAGGCCCTTTTTCCTAAAATTGTTCCCACTGATATTCACAATTTATGCCAAAAACTCAAAAATCTGGGTCTCATCACGGGCATGAAAATGTGTGGCGCCGGCGGTGGCGGGTGTTTTTTACTAGTTCATCCCAAAGGCGCCAGAGATCGTTTGCTTCCTGAGATTAAAGAGGCGACAATGGAAGTGTTAAAGTTTGAGGTCGAAGCCCCGCTCTAGGCGCTATGACTTTGCTTTAGGAGTTCTATGGAGCGAAAGAAAATCGTCGGCCTCTCGATGAAAGGTGGCAAGCGCGATAACTTCACCTTCTGCCTGTTGGAGTATTTCGCCAGTGACAAGCGCTGGTTTCTTCGCTCGGTTTTGCAAGTTAAGGATGAAGAAGATATTCAAGGTGACGAGGCGATGCGCACTTGGATTGAAGACTTCGACATCGATAAGCTGGTCATGGATTTCCCACTCAATCTTCCCTCTTGTCACAGCTGTGTGCTCGATTGCCCAGGCGCCGCCAAGTGTCCGGTGCCTCCAATTGTGGAAGTGAGAAAGCTTGCCGACAAGCTCTTAAAAGAAGACCGCGAAAAGTACGACAATCACCCCAAGACCTACGAGCTTGAGCGCAATAGTCGCGATGAAGTCGACTTTCGCCGCGATATTCTCGCCAAAGAAACTCATCATCACATGCTCTCGCGCTCGTTTAAAAGAAGGCTTAAAAAGCCCTTTCTTCCCTATTGGAACCGCACACTCGACTTTTGGGTGTGGTCTTACTACTACGATCAATTGCTCGACCTTTTTAACACCTCCTTTGATAGTTTTGGAAATAGCTCGCTCATGCTGCAGCTTCGCTTTAGCTATTTAAAGCGCCACTTTCCTCAATCCCTGGAGCTCTTTGAGTCCAACACTCAGCTCATCTTAATCGAGCTCTTGCGCTCAAAGATTATCGCCAAAAAAGACATTCTCGAGATGAATAGTATCGAAGTGGGAGTGGAGGCGAGACTTGATATCATTAAAAAAATTGAAGCCAAGCTCGATATCTTTATCTATGACAATGATCTAGAGCTCTTGGTGAAAAATCCCCGCGCTTTTGATTCCTTTCTTTTAGCGGTCGCCGGTCGCAGTCTTCACACCAACTCTCTTCGCAGCATGCCCGATTGGACCATGCCCGAAGAGTCGAAGTTTATTGTTCCGCTTTTTTAACCACCCCAGTGATGGGAAAAAAGCGCAGACCATAGGCGACAAAGAGGTATTCGAGGGAGATGGGAATAAAGATAATCCCCAGGTAGTCTCCGCCCAAAATCATAGAGACACCGGTGTAGAGCGCTCCAAAAGACATAATCCAAGTGGCAATTTTTAGGTAGAGATAGGCGATGCGCTTTTCCAGGTAGTAGGCGAGATAAATTCCCCAGTGAAAAAGCAAAAGAAGCAGGCAGGTGAGAATCACACTTTGCAAAAAGATACCGTGTATCTGAGCCGCTAGCTGTGTGGAGTCGCCCTCCACAATCTGAAGTCCTCCGGCTTTTTCCACTTCGGCCCAGCTCTTGGCAAAGGACTCTTTGTCCGCAGCTTTGAAGTAGAGGATAGAGGCCGAGATGAGGTCATTGACGGCGAGTAGGCCAATGGTCACAACCCGAAAAGTTTTATCATTAAAGCGCTTATAGATTTCTTTCATTTCTCTATTCTAGCGCATCTTACAGAGATGTCCACGTGGAGGGGAGACCTCCACGTGGATGAGAGACAGCGCTAGAACATGAATCCAACACCGAGCCCGATAACCCAGGGGTCGATGTCGACTTTGGCGTCTACGCTGCCATTGGAATAGGTGTCGACGTGGACATCAGTTGAGAGCATGATCTTCTTGATATCAAAGTTGACATAAGTATTTTCAGCAATCTTATAGTCACCTCCTGCTTGCAGGGCATAGCCGAAACTATTGTCATAACTTACAGTGCGAGCGACACCAGGATCTTCACCATAGAAAAAGGTGTAGTTAATCCCCGCACCCACGTAAGGTTTAAAATCTCCAAAAGTGTGGTGATACTGCGCTAGTAGTGTCGGTGGAAGCAGCGACACATCCCCGAGATCTAGATTATTAAGAGCTGTCCCATAGGCGCTGGCCTCGTGAGTGGCGGTGGCCAAGATGAGCTCGAGTGCAAAATGTTGATTAAAAAAGTATGAGAAATCGATCTCTGGAACGGACTCATTGTTAAGTTTTACTGACCCGCCAATCACGGTGGGTGTCCCAGACTCATCGGGCATGACGTTGATTGCGCGCATGCGAACCATGAGATCGCCGGCATAAGAATTGAGCGTACCAAAAAGAAGAAGACCACTTAGCAGAGAACGAACTGCAATTTTCACTTAAAGCTCCTGTGTTGAAGTTGCTTTAAGAATAGTGATGCCTTTAAGAGTTGATAATTTTCGCGCTCAGGTTAAAAAATGATTTTACGCACCTTCTAAGAGCTGATCTTAATCAAAGTTTCTCTGCTTGAGCTTGCGCTCAACATCTTTGGCGGCCTTGTCTTGGCGCTTGTCGTGTAGCTTCTTACCCTTACCCAGAGCAATCTCAAGCTTCACGCGTGAATCTTTAAAGTAGATGGCGGTGGGAACAATAGTATAGCCTCCGGCCTTCATTTCGTGCTCGAGATCGATGATCTGCTTCTTATGCAGGAGGAGCTTGCGCTTGCGATTTTCTTCGTGGTTAAAGCGATTGCCAAAGTCGTATTGGCCAATCACGATATTATAGGCCCAGGCCTCGCCCTTTTTATCAATAGAGATATAGGCTTCGTTGATTGAAACCTTACCGGCGCGCAGACTTTTAACTTCTGTGCCCTTGAGTTCAAGACCAGCTTCGATTCTCTCTTCGAGAAAATAGTCATAGCTAGCGCGTTTATTTTTGGCGATTATTTTAATTCCCATAAAAACCTACTGCGCTAGCTTAGCATAAAGTTCATGCATTTGCGCCAATGTTAATGCCTCAGCGCGCACCGTTGCAGGTACGTCCAGCTCGGCCAGCGCGCTTTTCACTCGCTCTAAGGGGTAGGAGGACTTTAAAACCCCGGCGAGTTGTTTGCGCTTTTGCGAAAATGCAAGGCGTAGGAACTTCTCAAGCGAGCGCCACTGGGAGCGGGCAAAGCGAGGAGAACCCAGCTCTTTAAAGCTCAACACAATCGACTGCACTTGCGGCGGCGGAGCAAAGGCGCCGGGAGCGACTTTGCACAGGGTGCTCACCTCATAGTAGGTTTGGCACAGACCCATGAGGGAATTCATACTATTGCTCTCACCTTGAACGGGCGCGATCTTGCGGCCCACTTCAAGCTGATACATCAGACTCATATAGGTAATGGCCCCGGACTTCACAAAGTTGAGGGTAAGGGGCGCGGAAATATTGTAGGGCAGATTGGAGACGAGCCACACTTTCTTGCCCACCAAATCAGCGCGCTCCTTCACAAACTCACACCAATCAATTTGTAGCGCATCGCTGTGGACAATCTGCTCTGGAGCTAAGAATTCAGCCAGTATGGGCAGAAAGCGCTCATCGCGCTCGACCACGTAAAAGGGCAGACCCAGAGCTGCGAGATCGCGCGTGAGGGTAGCGGGTCCTGGTCCCACTTCAATAATCGCTTGCGCCTCATCTTTAAAATCGCTCACGATCTTTTCAATGATGCCGCGATCCCTTAGGTAGTGTTGGCCGAGATCTTTATTGGCCTTGGGAGTAAATTCACTCACGACTTCATCTCCGTTTTATTGATGAAGCGCCCGCGAGCGTCGAGGGCCAGGCACTCGGGATAGGGGATGCTCTCTTCGATAGTTCTAAGCGCGTAATTGGCAATCATCGCCCCGTTGTCGGTGCAGTAGCGCGGGCTGACGAGGTAGACGTCGCGGTATTTATTTTTGAGGTGCTCACGCAGACCGCTATTACAGGCGACTCCGCCTCCAAGCACCAGAGGCAATTCTTTAAGAGCGGTGAGTTCGCGCGCCTTCTTAAAAGCGTAGCGCAGCTTCAGGTCAAGGGCGCGCACAATCGCCCCTTGATAACTGGCGCAAACGTGGGCCAGTGTTTCGGGCTCATTTTTAAGATCAACTTCCGGGTGGGATTCAATCCAATTTCTAAGCGAAGTCTTAAGACCACTAAAAGAGAGATTGGCGTCCGCGCTTTTTTTAAGTCCGATGGGAAAATCGATGTAGGTTGGGTCCCCTTTCTGAGCGAGCTCATCGATGAGCTTGCCGGCAGGATAGCCTAGACCCATCAGCTTGCCGCCTTTATCAAAGGCTTCACCGGCGGCGTCGTCAATAGTAGTGCCCAGCACTTCAAAGTCCTTGGGGCCACGAACCAACATAAAGAGCGAGTGGCCACCAGAAACTAAGAGCCCTAGATAGGGATACTTAACCTCTTGATCGATGTGAATCGCTTCCAGGTGAGCATAGAGGTGATTGACGGGTAAGATGGGGATCTGGTGCAATAAGCTCAAAGACTTGGCGGCGTTTAGACCCGTGAGCAAGGGCCCCAAAAGGCCCGGGTGAGTGGTGATGCCAATGAGATCAATCTGATTAGGGGTGAGCCCTGTGTCGTTAAAGACCTCTTCTAGGAGCGGGCGCAATTTCATGAGGTGGTTGCGAGCGGCAATCTCTGGCACGACACCGCCCCATTTGCGCAAGATATCTTCCTGGCCAAAATAGCGCAGCCCCAAAACCTCGGGGCGCTCGCCCTCACATGCGCGCAGCAGTGCCACAGATGTGTCATCACAACTGGTCTCAATTCCGAGCACGATCTTAGCGTCTTTGGCCTGCATGAAATACCTTTATTGACTATAATAAGTGTGGACCAAGATAATTGAATTGACGCAAACAAACAAGCGCGTGCCACGGAGGACACCGATGAAAAAACTAGTACTTTTCGCTTTTTTTACCGCTTTTAGCTCAAATCTCTTCGCCGCCGACAATTCATCGGGCTGTGGGGCCGGCTGGTACGTCTTTAAAGAAAACTCATTGATCTCAAGTGCCCTGCGCGCAAGTACGAACGCCACCTTCTTTTCAACCATAGGCATGACCTTTGGTACCAGTAACTGCGCCAAACACAAAATCGTGCAAAAAGAAAAAGAGGCCATCCACTTTGCCGAGGCTAATTAC
Organism: Bacteriovoracaceae bacterium; assembly: GCA_048264885.1. Taxonomy (GTDB): domain Bacteria; phylum Bdellovibrionota; class Bacteriovoracia; order Bacteriovoracales; family Bacteriovoracaceae; genus JBLWXV01. The sequence goes on along the minus strand of JBLXCO010000001.1, from coordinate 672,976 downwards.
GACACCCTGATGATTGAGATGGGTCAGGGCCAGGGAGAATTTATGGCCGCACTGAGCACACTTGTGGGCTGTGAAGGTGAGAATTTTGGAACAGTTGCCCAGTCTAATTATCCCAAGCTCTTTAATGAGAGTGTGAAAGATGGCGTGAGCTTCTACCAGAATTTTAAAGGAGTGGTGATGACTTCACCCGACCTCGCCAAAGCTTGTGGAGTGATCTAGGCCAATTGAAGTTATTAATTCTAATTTTATTTTCTCTTTCTATTTGGGCCGAAGATTCTTCGGCCCTTTCATTTGAAAATGCGCCTGCAGCAGTGAAGCACGAGTGGCGACGCTTACTTCACATGAGCGGTGAGAAATCAAAAGTGATTTCAAAGGAATTTTTCCTCTCCCAGTCGCGCTCACCCAAAGACGAGTGGGAGGCGAGCTTAAAAGCAATTGCGGCAAACTCTCAAAGTGCCGGCTTTTTTGATCAGCCCGTTGCCTGCACTTTCGTGGCCCGGCGAAAGTTTTTTGAAAGACTCGGTCTATTAGCGCCCCAGGATTATCACTGCGAAGACTATCAAGAGTGGCGCGAGGGGATTGATCCCCAAGGGGTGACGCTCATTTTTTCTTCTTACTACCCCAATAATCCGGCCTCTCACTTTGGGCACACTTTTTTGCGCCTTAAAAAAGGACGCACTCAAAACGATCTTCTTGACTACGCCATAAGCTACTCGGCCTTAGTTCCTGAGGATGAGCCCGAAGTACTCTACGCACTTAAGGGCGTCTTTGGTGGTTACAAAGGACACTTTGACTTCGCTCCCTATTACATCATGGTGGGCATTTATAATAATAACGAAAGCCGCGACCTCTTGGAGTATGACCTGGGTTTTACTCAGGAGCAAACTGATCGATTGGTGGATCACGTGTGGGAGCTCTATTCAAGTGCAGCTTTTACTTACTATTTTTTTGATGAGAACTGCTCTTCGGTGCTTGGGAGTCTACTCGAGTACGCCAGACTTGATTGGAACCTCTCAGAGGGGGAGCGCTGGTATTATCTTCCTAGTGAGTTAGTGAGTCGAGTCGCTCGTGAGACTAAAAATCTCGAGCGAGTCGGCAGGCCTTCATTAAAAAAACAGGCGCAGCTACGAAGTGCTCTTTTAACTGAGCGTGAACTCAACGATCTTCATCGTTCCAAGGACTCCAAAGACCTGGCACACTTGAGCACCCGCACCCTCGACGCCCTGCTGGCGCGCCTGCAGTTTGTAAAATTTAAATCCAAGAACCAATTAAGTGAGGGCGACAGTAAGCTCTTAAAAGCCGCGCTTAAAGAGCGCGCCGCTCGGGTGGGAGAGCTCACCCCGAAGCTTCACTTTGTAACGAGCTACCCAGAAGAAGGGCATCACCCCAGAGCGCTCATTGCCTCTGGTGTCATCACTGAGGGAGAGCTTGCGACGGTGGTGGGCATAAAAGAAGGCTATCACCATCTCTATGACAGTGACGTCGGTATGGCAAAATACTCGGGCTTTGATTTTTTTGAAGCGCGCCTACTTTATCACCCCGAGCGGCGCAAATTGCGCGTTGATCGCCTGCGCCTCATTGATATCTACTCCGCCCATCCCCTGAGTGCGCTTGACTCTCAAATCTCTTGGCGCGTTCGCGCTGGTAGAGAGCGCGCCTATGAGGCGGGCAATCGCTTGTGGTATCGCCACGAAGCGCTGGCGGGAGTGGGCGTGAGCTTTTTTATGGGGGAGCATTTATTTTCGCTGATTGCAAACGCGCAAGTGAATCACTCACCAGCAAGTTATAAAGAGGGAGGACTGGGCGCTATGCTGTCGACGGAGCTCATCTTTGCTCTGGGTGAGCGCGTGAAGTGGGGCTTTTCAGGGGAGTACACCCGAGCTGTGACAAGTGACTTTGATTTGAGTGCTCGCGGCTTTGCGCGCACTGAGCTGGCCTTGAATCTCACGCAAAACTTTGCTCTTCACTTATGGGGGCGCTATGATGATTCAAAACTTTGGCAGGATTCAGTGAGCTCGGCCATCGAAGTCATGGGGCGCTTTTAATGCACATTCTAAGAAGAACGATTCTCTTGAGTTTTATGGCCCTGATGAGTGCGTCTTGCTCGAGCCTCTTTTATTGGCCCACGTCAGCGCTCTATAGTGATCCTTGGCAAGAAGATATTCCTTTTGAAAATATTTTCTTTGAAAGTGAAGACGGCACCCTTTTGCACTCTTGGTTGTTAAAACATAAGGGGCAGGGCAAGAGTAAGGGACTCATTACCTTCTTTCACGGCAATGCTCAAAACCTCACTTCCCACGCGCCCATTCTGGCCTGGCTCACCTCGCACGGTTATGATCTCTTTATCTTTGATTATCGCGGCTATGGACTCAGTGAGGGCTCACCAAGCCCCTCGCGCATTGAGCTCGATGCCCGTGCGGCCCTAAGTTATTCCACTAAACTTTTAGAGCGCCTTGAAGGCCCGCGCTGGATTCTCTATGGCCAGAGTCTTGGAGGCGCCATTTTGGCCAAGACGATCGCCGAGTCTTCACTGCAAGAGCGCGCCGATCTTTTAATTCTCGACTCTACCTTTGCTAGCTACTACGATCTAGCGCGCGAAAAGCTCTTGGACGCTCCCGTGCTCTATCCCCTCTATCCCTTACTGCCTTTTTTAATTCCCGATCAATACGACTCGCGCCCGCTCTTAAAAGAGATCAAGATTCCTACTTTGGTGATTCACGGCGACTCGGATCCGATCATTCCAGAGCATCATGCCAGGGACATTTATGACAACTTGAGAACGCGCAAGTGGTTGTGGATCATTCCAAAGTCTCGACATATCGATGGATTTTTTGTCAATGGCGGAGAGTTAAAACAGCGCTTTATCTCATTTCTTGAGGGTGAGAAAAACTAGCTGTCATTTTCTTTGACGGCCTTGTAAATCTTCCCAAGCGTTCCATATTAAAAATTCTACTATGTTTAAATTTCAGGGCAACAACATTTGTTATGAATTTTGACTAGGAGATAGTTTTGAGATCACTACTTATTGCCCTTTTACTTTTAAGCTCAGCAAAGTCATTTGCCAACACCAGCTCTCGCATCTGGTCGAGCTACTTTCCAAACACGAACTGTTCGCGCAATCACTGCGCCAAAAGTGTTCCGGCCGACGCCCTAGAAGAAGCCTTGGAGAAAATTAAATACATCTCACCCAGGGCCCTTAAGCGTCCTTATCTGTTCATCGTAGACTTCTCTCAGCACTCACGCCATGAAAGAGGCTATCTCATCTCAACTAAAACGGGGGCAGTGGAGAAGACCTATCACGTCGCCCACGGCATTGGCAGTGACGATGGCCGCGGAAATGCGGTGAGATTTTCAAACCGTAATAACTCACACATGAGTTCGCTCGGACTTTATATCGCCGCTGAAACTTATCACGGCAAGCACGGCCTCTCACTTCGCATGGACGGAAAAGAGTCTTCAAACAATGCCGCTAGAAGGCGCGCTATTGTGATCCACGGCGCCGACTACATGAGAAATAGCTTTGTGAAAAAAGTTGGCCGCTCAGGTCGCTCGCACGGCTGTCCAGCGGTTGATGACCGTCTCAGTGCCGCTCTTATTGGCAAGCTCAAAGGTGGCGCCGCCGTTTACCTTTATCAAGATTAATTACTACTTAAGTAGCTGAAATAATAGAGGGGTGTTAGCAATCTAACACCCCTTTCCTTTTTTACCAAAAGCCCAAAAGAGGGCCCAAATTTGGGTATTCTAGAGGGGATTAATACTTACTTTTGGAAGGCCCTTTATGCGCTATATTCTGCTTGCCGTACTTTGCTTTTGGACTGTTCGCATCGCTGCAGCTGCCGAGACTCCCGCCATCGGTGATCTCGCGCTGGCCGAGTGCTACGGACAAACCAAGCTGGTGCAGGTGGCGGAAGTTTCAAGTGATGGCAAGCGCGCTCACGTGCAATTTTTTGCTCCTGGCGATAGTGCCAATTGCGGCGTGGTCTATACCCGCTCTGAACTTAAAAGCTACCGGGCAGTTGCCAGTGTTTCTAGCGAGCGCTGGTTTGGACTGGTGAAGAGTTCCTATAAATTAGGTGACAAAGTCGTTCTTAAAGACGACGACCGTGCACTGGGCACGATCGTCGATCTCGACAATAATGGATTTGCTGGTGTTCGCTTTGATGATCCTAAAACCGAGTCAAAGCTAGGTGCGAGTCGCTTTTCTTATATCGATGTTCAAGATCTCGCCCACTTTTAGTAGGCGAGAGCGTGTCTCATGCGATTTCCGGAATAAAGCTTATAAATGAGTCTTCTCTTATAAGAGAGCATGAGCTCATAAATGTCTTCATCTAAATCAAGATTTGCGAGATTGCGTTCAATATTGATCAGCGCTTCTTGTAAGTAGTCACTGTGATGGCCATTCGTTTGAAGCGCCTCATCCACCTCAGTGAGATATTCATCAAGGGACATTTCTTTTTGGAGTACTTCTCCCAAACTTCACCTCCGATCTGATGATGCTTTATTTTACCACTTTTTGATTTGTGAGCGCCATTGGAAAACTTGGCCCCAATGAAATCTTGACCGAATAATTCCAAGTACTTTGCTCGGTTTTTAGCTTGTTAGTGATAATTAACTGGCGTAACTTACCTAAATCGCTGGACAAGCAATTTCCTTGATCTGATTGTCAATAATCTCATGATTTGGACCGCTTATCTTGCCAGAAGTATCTGTATGGTACCACTCCGGAGACTGGTCTGGGTCATGACAATTTAGGCACTTAGTCTTCATCGACTCCATTCGCGCCGTCTTGGAGATCTTAGGGCTGCCAACATCAAAGGGGTGATCTCCTGGCTGGTCATGACAGTTTAGGCACTGAACGCCGCCAAAGTTGTGAGAGACATTAAATTCGCGATCAAGCGCCATCCACTTGTCTGAGAGTTCGCGAATGCGCGTGGCCTTAAGTGCGCGCACACTCTCAACATCTCCCATCGCCTTTTTCACTTCGTCCATGTACTTGGCAAGCTTTTGCTCGTGAGCGGCCGGCTCTTTGACGTCTTCAAAGATCACCACATCACTGGCCTTCATAAAGCCGCGCGGCTCACCTGTTCCCAGCGTATGGCACTGGAGGCACTCGAGATTATTTTGTTCTCCTGCATTGATCAGGGTGAGGTGGGCGAGGGCGTGGGGCGTGTTTTGCCATTTATGGGCCTGATCCTGGTGACACTCAAGACAGCTCTGCGCCGTTTTGTACTTGGCCTGACTGTGATCTGTGAGATTAAAATACTTCTTCTGCTCCCGATCTTGAAGCTCACTCATTTTCTTTTTGTGTTCGATGATTTTAGCATTCCAAGGATTATTCTCTAGCAGCTCGGCGCGCTCTTCACGCACTTCAAGTAAAGTGAAGCGGTCGTCTTTCTTCGTTCCCTTGAGGGCGAGCTTGATTTCCCCTAGGTAATGATTGCGCGAGAGCACTTGCACCAGGTGAGTGGTGCCGACTTCATAGGATTCTTTGGTAAAGCTCTGCGAGTGGGCACCAATAATCCAATCCACCATGGGATAGGCCTTGGCAAACTCTTGATCAAAATCCATCCCCGAGTGCGACAGCAGAATTAAGCGGTGCGTGGGGGACTCGGGATTGTAGCCGGCCTCTTTGAGCTGGGCCAAGAGGGGAGCAAAGCTTTTAATGGGATCACTAAAGAGAGCTGGGTTGTGCTCAAAGAGCTTAGGCAGAACGTAGCCAGAGATAAAGAGCTTTTGCTTGCCGTGCTCAAAGCTCACAAAGGGCTTGGAGATAAGCTTGGTTTGATCATTCAGGTTAAAGAGCAGAAATTCTATCTTTGAGCTCTCTTGCAATGACCTAAGATAATCAGTTCCAAGGGCCAGGTCTTGATCACCCGGAACCATGTAGCTCAAACCCATTTCTTTAAGAGAGCTTGCCAGCATCTGGGCGTTGTAGGTGAGCGAGCTGTGAAGTGACTCGGGAACCTTGGGTGAGATAAAGAAGGTGTCACCGGCATCGAGGTAGAGCACGGGATTTTTCTTGGCGGTATCGTGCAGGATGCCTGCAACCTGGGGCAATCCGCCAAGTGGGAAGTGGCGACACCCACAGGGGTGAGTTTCGCCGTTGATATTGCCTGAGAAAATAAGAGAGAGAGATTCTGCCCCGGAGAGATCCGGACCTTCTGAGTTGGAGTCGATCCAGTTAATGAATTTGCACGAGCTCAAAAGGGTCGCGAGTGAGAGGAGCAGTAGGGTCTTAAGCGTCTTACTCGGGGCCAAATTCATTATGTGATTCTCCAGTTACTTACTTGAGTGACTCCTTGATTTTTCCCGCCTCTGTGGCTTGCTTAGATTTGGGATAGCGCTTGATGAGTTCATCAAGAGTGGCCCGCGCTTTATCGGTTTCTTTGCGAGCGCGAAAGCTTTTTGCTAAAAAGAGGAGTCCGTTTTTATTATACGAGCTTTTCTCAAACTCGGTAAATAAGCGGCTAAAATAGCTAGCGGCAGTGTTATAATCCTTAGACAAGTAGTAAGTCATACCGAGGTTGTGAAGAATATGGGCAGCCTGGCTGCCCTTGTACTTGCCGCTCTTTTCGAGATCTAAAAGCTGCTTCTTGGCGCTTTCGTACTTACCCTTGCGGTAATTGGTCATGGCCTCTTGGAAGGGGTCACTTTTTTTTTTACTCGAACTCTCGTTCGCGCCTAGTTTTCCCAGCATGGCGACAACTTTATCCAAGTATTCTTTTTGAGAGGCGAGGCTCGATTTTACTTCCTGTAGGTCTTTGGCGTTTTGCGACTGAGATTGCTCAAGTAAGGCCAGGCGCGAGCTCAGGCTCTCCATAGTCTCTTGGGCAGCGACAGTACTCTTTTGATCAGTCTCTTGGACTTGGCCAGTGAGGGCGCCCATGCGCTCTTCGAGGGCCTGAATTTTAACGGTGGTGTCGGCCACGAGCTTTTGGTTCTCAACCAGCTGGAGGCTGAGGTTTTCCATCATTTGTTCGCGTTGGATAGTCTCTTGGGTTTGGCAGGCCCCGAGGGCGAGCAATGAGGTGAGACCCGCAAGTTTCACGGCAGTTGAAAAAAGCTTCATAGCAAATACTCCTAAGTGCTAGAGGTTCTCTAGCATCTTCTTTCTGACTGAGACGAACTCAGCTTCTTCAGCAAACTTCTTAGAAAGTATGGCGTATTGTTTGGCCTTGTTGAAGTATTTTTTACGGTAATTTGATTTTGCTTTGAGGTAGTAAAACTCGGCCTTGCGGTAGAGCCCGGGGGCAAGAGTTTGTGCTTTGGCATTTTTGGCGGCGATAAAAGCGGCTTGGGCGAGAGACATTTCAAGTTTGGGGCGTGTGGTAGCAAGACCACACGCCGAGAGAATAAATACTAAGACAAAAAGTCGAAATACATTCATAGCAAGTTAAATTACTTCGCCGTCACCACAAAGTTGGCGCGACGGTTTTGGCTCCAAGCCTCTTCATTGTGGCCAAAAGCAATTGGGCGCTCTTTACCAAATGAGATTGTGGTCATTCTTGAGCCTTCAACACCCATGGCGATCATGTAGTCGCGAACGGCCTTAGCACGACGCTCACCAAGGGCGAGGTTGTACTGAACTGAACCGCGCTCATCACAATGACCTTCGATTTCAACTTTAACACTTGGATTAGACTTGAGGAACTCAGCATTATTGTTGAGGGCTTCACGCGTGTCATAAGTCAGAGTTGAAGAGTTGAATGGGAAGTAAACTGTTTTAAGCGGTCCAGCTTTACCAGAGTCTGAGTCAGCATTGAGGGCGATGTCCTCAAGGTTGCTACCCATATCTTCAGTCGCTGAGACGCTAGCGCTGCTATCCTCACTGACTTTTTTAGAACTTGAACCACAACCTGTGAGAGCAAGTGTCATTGAGAGAAGTGTGGTCACAATAAGTGAGCGAAGTGAAAGAGTCATGAAAATTTCTCCTGTTAACTTTTGATTAAAAAATCTGCCATAAAAGCATAACTGTTTCATTCACTATTATGACGGCCACGCCATTCTAAATAAAGGGAAATCCTGGAAATCATGTCAGATATCAACCTGCGACTAGGGGAGATCGAACGTTAGCGTTATAACCAATATTTTTACTCGGGCTTTGGGAGCGAAAAATTTTTCCTATCTTCTCTTCGACCTACTTCGGAGATTTCTTGGCATGAAATGACCTCCCCACATTTTTGTTTAAAAATACGGGCCGATCTGGATAATGACTTTAAAGATTTTTACTTCGCTCGAGTGGCCTAATTTAGGAGACTACATGCTTGCCCTGTTTCTTGCTGCATTTCTGATGCTGCCTCAGTTTCTCATTGCCTCGGAAATTCCTGAACCTATCCGCGGTGAAATTAGAACTCATCTCACTACTATTGAAACGAAAGCGGGCCCCTATCATTTCGAACTGCACTTTAACCCCAGCGACGAAGTTTACGTAAAGCGCGTCCTGACCATGCTCGAGCGCGACACCAATACCCTGGCCGATTATTTTGACTACGCTCCTAAATCGCACATTCATATCATGCTCAGTAAGACTAATTACGCCAATGGTTCGGCCACTGTTTTTCCCTGGAATCTCATCAATCTCTTTAAGTTTCCCCCGGTGGGAGGCGAGCACCTAATGAGTATTGACTCTTGGCTGCGCGGGCTTGTCTTGCATGAACTCGTCCACGTCATTCATATGGATCAAACCAGAGGAGTGCTCAAAGGACTGCGCACGGTTTTTGGGTCCGTGGGTAAGCTTGGAGGGGTCACTCCGCGCTGGTTCACTGAGGGCATAGCAGTTTGGGCCGAGTCCACTTTTACGCAAGCGGGGCGCCTTAAAAGTCAGCTTCTTAACTATGAACTAAATCAACTCATGAGTGATCCAAAATATTGTCAGAAGATCGATTGTCTCGATGCTCCTGGCCTTCATCCCGGTGGGCAGCTCGCCTACTGGGCCGGTGGACGCTTTATGGATTTTATCGAGCGCGAAAAGAGTGGGACCCTCAAATGTCTGATCTTTGAGAACTCCTCAAGTCTGCCTTTCTTTTTAAATAACGCCTTTAAAACTTGTACAGGTGCAAGCGCCCAGCAGAAGTTTAAAGAGTTTCGGGCGAGCTTTAATGGTGAGACAAAGAGTCTCCTGGCCAGAGAGTGGGCGCCTTCTTATCAGGCGCGAATGATCGCAACTACTGAGGGCACCATTCGCTATGGAAATACTCGCCGCACTCCAGAGCTCACGCTGCTCACAGCAGCGGGCGAGCTTAAATTTTTGCCGCGCTCACCCGGGTATGTTGAAACTTTCTTTACTCCCACCAAGCAAGGTTCTCAAAAGGGCGAAGTCTTGGTGTCTTTAATGGCCCATCAAAGTGGCTACGCCCCAAGAGAAATTTGGCGCTACTCCACTAAAGATAAAAAATTTCTCTCCGAAGTGAGGGAGCTTAGAAATAAAGAAGTGGGATTTGACTTTAATGAAGCTCACTACCTGGCACTAAGCTATGAAAAGCACCACTGGAGGCTCGAGCTCATTGAAAAGAAAACGGGCCAGGCGAGCACACTTAAAACCTTTGCACCCCTGGCCCATGTGCGCTTTGCTCACCTCGTTGGCGATCGCTTAGTCTACGCGCTGACAGAGATTGGTGAGAGTGGGCAAGAGCAGTTCTCACTGCGCGCTTTGACTCTTAAAGAAGGGCAAGTTTCAAAAGAAGAAATGCTCATTGAAGAGCAAGGACTGGTGCGCGTGCTAGGAAGCTGCGGTGAAAAAAGCTATGTGACTTCGGCCCAGGAAGGGGGAATCGAGCTTGATTTTGGCGGGAAGAATTTAGTCGCTAAAAAACTCACGCAAACTCCCTTACTGGTCTCAGGCAATGGCCCCGAGGTGAGTTATCTCATGGCCCGCGATAATGGGCCGGTACAAATGGCTTGCGAGGATTTCTCTAAGAGTATTGTTGGCGCCAAGATTAAACTTAAAAATTACCGCGAACTGCGCACTCCAAGTGGCAGTGAAGATGAAAAGCTTGAAACGAAGAGCTACCCCAGACTCTCGCACTTTCTGCCCCAGTACTGGCTCATTGACTATATTTCAGGCAATAATCTCACCGCCTGGCGCGCCTATACCTCGCTTTCAGACCCCATCGCGCGCCACACGCTCGATCTAGGCGTGAACTACTATCCAGAAATTAGTAAGAGTGTGCCAAGTGTTGGCTACACCTATGCTCGCGGCTACTTCAGGCTCTTTGCCGACTACGACAAGAGCTTCTCTCAAAGCTCTATCACGCAAAGAGAGGATAGCTCAGAGGTGACTTCGGGAGGAGTGGGTTTTGATCGTTGGTGGGGGCGCTACAATGTCTCAACTCAAGTGCTCTATGCCTATAAAGAAGCGAGCGACTTTATCTCTGAGCGAAAGATTGATGAAGTCTCCCTGGGGCTGAGTCTCTATCGCCTGGGTACTTTCTACGATAGCTTTGTAGGAGACACTCAACTTCAAGCGCGCGTGATGAGGTCTAGCCCCGAGAGCCTAACTAATTATTGGGGCCACCAGTATCGCCTCACTCAAGACCTGCATCTCTTTAGTCGCACGAAACTCGGTCTGCGCGGAACTTATGGGCGCTATAATAAAAATGACTTTAGAAGTGGGGTCATCTATGGCGGTGGCTCTTCAAGCTATAACACCAATTACTTTCACGAGTTCTATGGGGTGAGCTACTCCGATGCCTTTGGCAATCGCTTGCACACCGCCCGGGCCCAACTCGATATCACCGCTCTTAATATCTACAGCGCTGGCGGCGGCTTCTTTCCGCTCTTTTTAAAGGAGTTGCACTTGCTTGGTGGCGCCGAACTTATTCACGCTGATCGCATCTTTATTGGCGGGGCCTTTTTGCGCGATGATCAGATCACATCTTACCACGCCGGGGTGAGGGCGCTAGCGAACCTCTTTTACTTCATTCCCATTCAAAGTGATCTGCTCTACGTTTCTACGGAGAATCCTTTTGGAGCGCGTAAAACGGATATGCTCTTTTTATTGCGAGGCAGCTTTGCTCTATAGACTATGATTTATTGATAGGATTTATCTATTGGGTCATGGTTAATACTAATTTTAAACAGCCTTTAATCTTTGCGATAATGGACTAAGATAATGAGGTAAAAGTTTTACCTAATTTACTTCAAGAGGAGAACATAATGACACCTGTAACAGACAAACTAAATCTGCTTATTGCCGATAGTCTCGTATTCTACACAAAACTACATAATTACCACTGGAATATTAAAGGTCTTCAGTTTCTTTCACTCCATGAAAAGACCGAGTCTTACTACACTCACTTTTCAACGGTCTTTGATGACCTGGCTGAGCGCGCGCTGCAACTCGGTGAGAAGCCAGTTGTGACGCTAAAGAAAATTCTTGAGATCACTCGCTTACAAGAAGAATCGTCGCACGACTTTAGTGCCAACCAAGTTGTGAGCAATATCCTCAGAGATTTTGAGCACTTTCTTAAAGAATTTAAGGAACTCTCAAGTATCGCTGGCGACGACGTGACCACAACTAACTATGCCGATGATCAAATCGCCTTCTTGGAAAAAGAAATGTGGATGATGCGATCAATGCTAGGTGAATAAGAAATAACTTGGGCCCGCTATGCGGGCCCTTTTTTTTTGGAACTTTTAAGTCTATTTCAAGCGAGGCTTTCTCGCCGGGACGGCCACCGGGGCCAGCTCCAATCCGGAGACCCTACTCCAGATTTTGATGGTGAGCGAGGAGAAATCTCTCGAAGACAGGATGGCCGCAGGGTAATGCCATAGTTCGATGGCCAAATTCTTGGCCTTCATAATTTGTGTGTGTAAAGACGTGAGAGATTTTTTGAGATGTGCAATCAATTAAGATTCCTTTTTATTGGCGAGTGAATTTCTCACTCGCTCACCATTTCATTATGACTAATAGTTTGTAAGGAGGTGTCTTTCTCCTGTTAAATTTATGTCAACTTTACTCAAAGCAAATGCGCTTCACCTCGTCAAAGTCACCGACAAAATAAGGGTTCATTCCCTCGCGCAGATAATCGGGAAGATCATCGTAATCCTCTTCGTTGGCCTTGGGGAAAATGATATTGGTCACTCCCGCGCGCTTGGCCGCGAGTACTTTTTCACGCACACCACCGATGGGAAGAACGCGTCCCTTAATGGTGAGCTCCCCGGTCATCGCCACATTCTCTCTAGGCGCTTTGTTGGTGGCCAGAGAGTAGAGCGCGCAGGCCATGGTGACTCCGGCACTTGGGCCATCTTTGGGAGTGGCGCCGGCGGGCACGTGCAAGTGAATAAAGTTATGCTTTAAGTAATCGCTGGCCTTATTATCTTCACTTAAAAAAGAGCGAATATAGCTATAGGCAATCTCACTCGACTCCACCATGACGTCGCCCAGCTTGCCCGTTTGCTTGAGGCCCCCTTTTTCAGCGCGAATTCCTTGCGCCTCAATGGAGAGCACGTCGCCGCCAAAACTGGTGTAAGCAAGCCCGGTGATCACGCCCACGAGTGGAGCGGGGTAGATGTCTTCATTTTTAAAGACCGCGCGACCCAGGAGATCTCGCAAGTCTTCAATCTTTGTTTCAGGAAATTGATCAAGTTCTTCCAGCAGCATTTTCTTCGTTTGCTTGCGCAAAATCTTTTGCAGCTGCTTTTCAAGATTTCTGACACCACTTTCTCTGGCGTAATTTTCAATCACCGCTTCGATGACTTCTTCGGATATTTCTACCTTTTGATTTTCAAGCCCATCCTTTTTAATAAGTTTTGGGATCAAGTAGTTTTTAGCAATCTGAATTTTCTCTTGGGTGATATAGCCCGAGAGTGAAATCACTTCCATGCGATCGCGCAGGGGATCTGGAATGGTGTCGAGTGTATTGGCGGTACAGATAAAGAGCACCTCAGAGAGATCAAAGCGCACATCGAGAAAGTGATCGAGAAAATCTTTATTTTGTTCGGGATCAAGAACCTCTAGAAGCGCTGAGGCGGGGTCACCTTGATAGTTCTTACCAATCTTGTCAATTTCATCAAGAAGAATGACCGGGTTTTGAGTCTTGGCCGACCTGATCGCATTGATGAGCTTGCCCGGCATTGCCCCAATGTAGGTGCGGCGATGCCCTTTAATCTCGGCTTCATCTCGCATGCCACCCAGAGCAAAGCGGAAGAACTCGCGGCCAAGAGACTTGGCAATAGAGTGGCCAATAGAGGTCTTACCCACACCGGGAGGGCCAACGAGAAGAAGAATGGTTCCGCGCAGGCCTCCTTTCATTTTGCCCACACTAATGTGCTCAAGAATGCGGTCTTTCACATCATCCATGCCAAAGTGATCGCGATCGAGCACTTCTTTGGCGTGCTTGAGGTCGAGGTTGTCATCGGTTGTGATGCCCCAAGGAAGAGAAGTGATCGTCTCTAAGTAGTTGTGGGTCACATGATATTCTGGAGAACTTGGCTCCAGCACGGCAAGCTTTTCAAGCTCGTCTTCTACGCGCTCCAGCGCCTCAGCTGAGAGCTTAATTTCTTTCATGCGCTCGCGGATTTTCTCTTCCAGACTCTCGCGCTCATCTTTTTTAAGACCAAGCTCTTTTTGAATTTCCTTGAGCTGGGCCTTGAGAAAAAATTCGCGCTGCTGACCGGTGAGCTTATCTTCGATGCGCTTATTAATTTTTTGCGTCGTCTTGGTGACTTCGAGCTCTTTTTTCATGAGCCCCAGCGCTTTTTCTAAGCGCCCTTTGAGCTCTCGCGTCTGTAGCAAATCTTGTAACTCATCTTTGTTGGCGGTGGTCATGAGTGCCGAAAAATCGGCGAGCACACTCGGCTCTTCCACACCGCGTTTTCCGATAAGGAGATTTAATTCCTCTTTAAAGAGTGGATTATTTTTAATGAGCTCACGAATAGTATTAATGAGCGCCACTGAATAGGCCTTGGTCTCTTCATCGGCGGGCTCTTTGGACTCACGCCAATAGCGTACGCGCGCGCGGTAGGGCTGGACATCGGTGACGAATTCCTGGATTTCAAAGCGCTCCTTCATTTCAAAGAGCACTTGTAAGACACCGTCTTTAAGCTCGGTGACTTTGAGCATGCGCCCAACCACGCCCACCGGAGCAATATCGTCTATTTTAACGTCGTCAGAATTTTCAACTTGGGCGTCGTCTCCGGTAAAGAGCACCAGACCCACGTGAGGAGTATCGAGATCCACTAGCTTATGAATGAGGTCAATCTGCTTTTGACCGGTAATGAGAACCGGGTGCATGATGCGCGGAAAGACCGGGCGATCTTTTAAAATAATGAGTGGTAAGACTTTAGGAAAAATCTCATCCACAATCATGATGTCGTTATTTTTTTCGTTCTCTGTCATTTGTACCTCTAAAGAGATGAATCAACTATAAGTAGTTTACAACGCTACAAATGAAAGATGGGGGCCGACTCGCGAGTGTCAACCTTAGAAAAAATTGAAGATTTTTAGGGGTTCTACATTTGTTAGATTTACTTACTGTGCGCGCAGCCAACCCGTGACAGAAAGTCTTGGCTTGCCCGCCACTAAAACTTCATGGGGGAAATCTTCGGTGAGAAACATCGCGAGTCTCCCAAAGCGCGGAGTGATGCGAGTGAGTTCTGTATCTTCTTGCTCATGTTTATAGAGCACGAGCTCGCCCCCTTCACCAGTCTCAAAATTGTTGAGGTAGAGAATCACTGAGAGTCGGCGCAGACCCACCCCGCGGTGTTGATCCACATGCTTTTTATAAAAGGCACCGGTGTCGTAGCGAGCGTAGTGTCCTTCATATTGGCGCAGGCCTAAGTAGAGGGTGGGGTTGAGCGCTTCCATCACTTGTTCAAGAAAGGCCAGATACTCGGCCTTGGCAATGGAGTCCGCACGGGCGGGCCACCATAGAATTTGATCGGAGCGAATCGAGCTGTCAGTTCTCTTGGTGAGCTCGCGCCCGATGCCGGCCTTTCTAAAGTCACCACAAGAAAGAGCGCTCATCGCTTCATCTCTGAGCGCTGCTGCGAGCTCAGAACTGATCAAGCTATCGCTGACAAAATATTTTTGCTCGGTGAGAGCTTCAACCAATTCAATAAAAGTGTTCATCACATCGCCACGTTAGAGTCTTCTGGACTATTATCATCGGGAGAGTATTGAGAGGTGAGAAGCACCTTTTCAAGACTAATTCTGAGCGCTTCGTTAATGGGCAAATCGTTTTTTGCGAGTGGCCCATCAATACTAGCGGCTTCGCCCTTCCATTGTCCCATCAGCGGCGCTCTCGATCGCTCCAGGGGACCAAGACCCGCAGTTACGAGCGCGTGCTCACTCTTGATCACCTTGCAAACCGAGAGTTCGCGCTCGCGCGCCTTATTAAGTCTAGCGGCCACTCCAAAAACTCGGCACAGGGTAGGGCGGGTCTCATATTGCTGACAATAACCTTTCGTTCCATCAAAGCTCGTCTTCTTATAGTGAATACATTGCAGGCTTGGAGCTTCCCTAAGATTTTTTAACGTCTCTTCGGCCAGGCCCTGATCAAAGAGGGCAAGCGCCATTGGCAACATCTCGTGGGCAGAGGCTTCAATGGTCGGGGCCAAGCAACAGCCACCGCATCCACTCGGGCAAGGCAGCCCGAGCTCGCGCTGATAAGTTGCGAAGGTCTCACCCATCTCTTTATAGAGTGCGCTTAGTTCGGCACTCACACGTCTTAAACGCTTCATATAAAAGTAACTCAGAAAACACCGGGAGCAGAAGCGCTCCCACCTCCAGAAATTGGAAGTTAAGATAGATTTATTCCGAGTTACCTACTGGCGTCAATAGAATTTAAATGGAGATTTTTTCTCGCCTTTCTAAGTACTTAGCTTCCCGTTTACAACCTGAGTGTTAAAACGACTGTTATTTAGATTCGCTTTCATCCACGGGCCACTTTTTTGGTTCACAATAGGCCTATGAAAACAACAACACTCACACTCATGACTCTTTTGGTTTCCTCTTTTAGTGCTGGCAGCGCTGGAGCTCTCGAGCGCCCGGTGGCCTCCACCAGTCTCAAGCACACCTCTTCGATGTGTCGCACTTGGGCCAGTGAGGCCAAAAAGAGGGGGATTGATACTTTGATCGTCTCTTTTGAGGGACTGGTGAGCTATAGCGACAGCGCCGCTCGCAAGACTTATCAGTATCTCGATGAGGTACGCGCCGGCAAAAGCCCCAAGGCCCCCAGTCTGGGCGGGATGAACTTTGTCGCTAAAAACGTAATCCTGCCGCATATGCGCAGAATTGCCAAAAAGAGCGAGCTCCTCTTGCTCTCGGAAGCCTCACAACGAAAGGACAAGACGGTGGGTGAGAGCTGCGTGCGCGCTTGGCACTCGGTCTATGGCAATTCCCTGCGCCTAATGATCATGGGCCATAGCTTTGGCGGCTACGCAAGCCTCAGACTTGCTAAGGCAATTGAAAGCACCGTGATTGTAGACTCCATGCTGACCATGGACGCGCGGGCCATGCCCAACGAATATCGCTACTTTGAAACCCCAAGTAATGTGCGCGAGCACTATAATTACTTTCACAAAGGCTTGATGCTGCCCGGCTACGCCGTAGACGGGGCCACTCTCAATCAACGCGTCCCCACCGATCACGTTGGGGTCACCACCCACGAGAGTGTGCAGGAGCGCTTTTTACGCCTGCTCTAATGAAATTTTTACAGCATACGCGCTGCCTAATTCGATCCTAACTTGGCCGTGCTAAACAGGGCTCAATTAAAAAAGGAGTTCTTGATGATGAATGTAATGAAGCTAAAAACTGCTCTTTTTGCCCTGGTTCTCATGGGGAGCGCCCACGCTCAAAGCGAAGTGGCCCAAACTTCACTGGACGTCACTGTAAGTGAGACGGCCACGATTGAAGTAAAGGTGATAGAGACCCGTGAAGCTTGTGTTTTTACCATTGATCCCCAATGGGCCGATGAAGAAGACACGCGCGCGACGAAGATGATCTTTGATAACTATGAAGCGACGAGTGCGAAGCTAGCAACACTTCAAAGAGACGGTTTTGAATTCGCGGGATATGAAGGTAGAGAGAGCTGCACCTATGCCCTCGGCGCCAGCACCTTTCCACTGGTTCGCGCCGCCGATGGAAGCCTCTATTTTTCAATGTACACCACGGGGGCCACTCTCGCGCGCATTGCTCGCGAGCAAAATGCTTTTAAGAGTGTTCGCAGAGTTTATGTGAAGGGCTTTGAAGCATTAAAGCAGTCACTTCTTAAAAAAGTCGATTACAAAAAATACGATATCCTTAGAAACCTCTAAGCCGCTGCTCTTTGAAGGTGGGCACTGGCCCGCCTTCATTCACCCAATTGAAGTAGTCGCTAAAAAATCCATTGTAATAATCATTCAGACCGTCTCCAAAGAGATCACTTGCCTGATAGGAACCATTGTTGGCGGGGCCAAATCTCTCGGCCGAACTCACAAAGAACATGAGCGGCTTAGCGCCTGCTTTTTTCTCCGCCCGTTGAATCTCCATCCATTGATGGGCGCTCACCAGTCCGGTTTCATTATCAAAGACCTTCCAGCCGCTCTCGGTCTTAATCATCGTGGCCACGTGGTGACCCCACTCGTGCATATCTCCCACCACCCAAATTTTCTTAATACTCGAAGGGTGCACACCATAGCGCAGGGCCTCGACGTGGGCAATGATGGCGCGTCCAAAACAAAAGCCAATCTTCACACCCCCGGGTTCATAGTTTGCTGAGCATGAGCCCACCGGATTGGCCTCAAAGTCTTGGTAGAATTTGTGTGCCTCTTCATCAGTGAGGCGATAAACCCACTTGGGGTCGCGCTGCTCACTCATTTGAGTGGGAGCCAAAAATTTTGAGAGCCGCTGATTAAATTTGCGAATTTTCCTCGGTGAGAACTGCGCGTGAATTTCAAAGAAGCTCCAGCCGCCGTAAGCTTTTTCCATTTCTCTGAGGTTTGCGCTGCGAGCGAGTTTAATTTCCTGGGCGCTACTCAGGGCCCGCTTATTAAAGGCCGGAGAATAACTCATGAGCGTGACAAAGTGATTGTAGCAACTCAGAGGGTCGCTATACTCCGAGCTGAGCTCTCTTTTAAGATCACCAGAGGAGCAGGAGCTTAGAAGAAGAAGGCCAGCATAGGCCAATAGGAAACAATATCTCATGGGCTCTTTACGGTTTCTAGGAATGGATTCTTTATGTAAGCTATGAGGAGTAACTGAGATCTATTAAACTGGAGAGTCCCATGAAGCTACTGATAAGTGTCCTCGTGCTTTTAGCGCCCGCGCTAGCGAGCGCCTCTAAGCTCCTTACTTTTAATTGGCAGACCGGCAAGAGTGAGGTTTTGGCGACTCTCAGTGATAAGGGCCTCGTTTTTAAAAAAGGCGAGCACCAGTGCCAAGCAAGAATTGATGAGGCAAATCTCTATGAATATGGCACGGACCAATTTCGCCTCTCTTTAATGGCCACCACTTCTGGCTGTGAGCGTCTCTTGGGGCGCAATCAACGCCTCGAGATGGAAATTAGCAATTTTGACCCACAAAAAAAGATTGCCTATCCCACTCGGGTAATCACGCGCCTGCACGATGAGGCCAAGCGCAGTGAGAGTCGGGCGGACTTTTTAAATTCTGAACTTTTGCGCTCAAGCTTTAGGAGAAAGGTTAAATAAGTTTTAAGTTTTCCGATACGCTTTATTGTGAAAACACAAAAAATCAAACTCTTATTCTTGGCCCTTAACTTTATCTTATTTGCCTCTTCTACCTCTTTGGCCTATACCACCAAAGACTGCAAGATTGATGTGAGTAAGCTCCAAGCTTGTCCCAATAAGAATGGGCGCTTAGTTCCAAAAAACTTTCAGCCGCAAATTCTCTTTATCAACGATCAAGAGATTGTCTCAAATGCAGAGTTTCTTGAAACACTACCCGAGGGGACCATGGTCTCTGTGGATGGCTCTGCTAGGGATCGTCTAAAAGAGTCGCTGGCCAAAAAGTTTCCACCTGAAAAGGTCGCCGAGCTCGAAAAGAAAATTCTCTACTATCCAAACTCTTATTACGAACCAGAGGATGAGATAGGCCTTATGCCAAAGGTTGATAACGAGACCGGCGGCTATATTCGCGATCTCGCGGTCTTGGGCTTTGACCCCAGCACGGGAACAATCCAATATAATTTTCAAAGACGTAATTGGCACACCGAGGGAGACGAGCTGGAAATTTGTGGGCTTAAGGCCCAGATGAACGATCTGGGAAGCCAGTTCTTTAACCCTGGCTACAATCGCGGTGGCAATGTCATGGCCTTACCCGGTGGACAATGTCTGGTGGGCGAGAATATGAGTCAGGACCGGGCCCTCACGCTATGTGGGCAAGGTGAGGGCGTGCAAATCATCAAACTTCCTACCCTTGGAACCACTGTTGGCCACATCGATGAGCTCGTCAATATCATTCCAAGTCCTCGTCCCGCTCCCTGTAATTTTCATATTGTCATTGCTGATCAAGAAACCCATGACCAAATTTTAAAAGACAATCCCAAGGAACTCTTTTTTAGAGAAAACCTCATTGGAACCAATAAGAATACGCTCGAGGAATTCTATTTTGACCCCAATAAGTGTCAGGTGAATGGCTGCCCAGCGAGATTACCTCAGGAGAGAGTCTGTGATCTCTACCGCGCGCGTGAGACGCTTCTTTATTTTCAATCAAAGCTCACCAGCGAGATGATTAAGGGAGTTCCGAGTGAACAAAGAATTCGCTCGCAAGATAAAGCTTCGCTGCTGATCGATCTCTTTCTCTCTCCAAGCTATGCCGGTGGGAAGGCGATCGGGAGCACAACGCCTGAAGAGGAGGAGGCACAGAGAAAAGAAAAAGAGGCCAAGGAACTCGCCATTAAAAATTATGGCCTTGACTACAATGATGAGATTAAAGATGAGCTCAAGCGCAAGATGAAAAAATGCTCTGAGCTCACCAATGAAGACGTCCTCACCGCCATGAATGAGAGCGACTACTCTCAAATTAAGGCCTTTATTGAAAATCAAGATAAGGACGCTCAAAACGAAGAAGTCCCCGTTCACCGTTTGATAAAGAAGGCCCTTTTTAATATTGAAGGAAACCAGAAGGCGGGTAAATAGATCGCCGAATCACTTGCTAAAACGCGCTCGATTCTTGAACAAAATATTCCTGCCGAGTGCAAAGAGAGCGCCTTTGTTAAACTTCCCTACTTTTTTATCGACGCCGAGTCCGTCAATCCAAATCCGGCCAATGTCCTCGCCGCCGGCAAGGCGGTGATCACACCCAAGCAAATCACCCCGACAGTGGGAGAGTTTATCAAAAATAAATACGAAGAGCTGGGTCTCAAGCCTTTTGAGATGAATACTTTCTCTAAGCACACAGGTGGGGGAAACGTTCATTGCCTCACCAATGAAATGCGCCTTTGCGCGCCCTAAGCGGCTTTTAAAAGTTTATCGCGGCAAAGAATTTTAGTCTTATCTTCCCCATCGCCCACTTCTCCCACGATATGGGTTGGTCCATTTTTGGGAAGAGCACTAATATTCTTTGGGTCGAGGGTGAGGAGTTGGTGAACACTGTTAGCGAGAATTCCAATCTTTTTAGATTCTCCTTCAATCACTAAAATGCTAAGTCCACTCTGGAGCGTGAGTTCACTCATCTGCTCGAGATTGACGATTTTGATGGACTCTTTTCCATGGTGAAACTCTTGATTCCTTATGATTTCAGGATCAGGGGAGGTGAGAACTTCATCGATGGCCACGAGCTCGATGGCGTACCTTTGGCCGCTCACTTCAAACTCTAAATAATAACTATAATCTTTGATATTCTCATTCATCCTAAGTTCTATTTCGGAACAGGCGTCTAAAAAAGTTATGAGATATCAGTAAAATTAACTGAGATTTAACGTGATTTATATCAGTAAATATTCACAGGGATTTAACCCCCCACAATCATGGCGGCCCAGTTTTTGAGAGTTTCGATTCCACCCCCAAGTTCACGCTTGAGCAGCCGCACCATTTCTGCATGTCCGTAGAGCTGGGCGTAGTCCAGAGCACTTTGCCCTTTGTTATTGCGATAGCGAAGGTCGGCGCCGTGATCGATTAAAAGCTTGGCAATCTCCAGATGACCTTTATAGGCAACACCCATGAGGATTGAATTACTGCTGTCATCGATAGAATTGACATCAGCGCCTTCTTCTATGAGGTAGTCACAGAGCTTGAAGTTGGCGTGATAGGCGGCAAGCATGAGGGCCGAGTAGCCTTTAGAGTTTTTCTCATTGATCTCAAAGCCCAGCTCTAGGAGATAGCGAATCCCATTGAGGTCTCCCGCTCGGGCGAGATCAAAGAGACTCATCGGAGCAGGCACACGCTCCCAATTGGCACTGGTCGTTATCTCCATGTAAAGCTCCTTTGGTTAAAGGCCTTCTAGATTTTTGATCAGAAACCCAAAGAATGGCAGGTGAACATTTGCTGATATAGGATTTGTCGTGGCCTAGAGTTGAAAAAGAAAGCGGCCTCCTGGGTTTTACTCATCGCGCAGGAGGCCACTTCTTAAGTAGTTGACTAAACTTCTTTGAAACGCGGATCAGCTTCGTTCAAAGTCTCTGGCAAACTCTCTTTTTTAACGGGTCTAGTAAAGGTGAGAACATTCTCTTTGGGCCGAGTGCTTGCCACCGGGCCCGGTCTTTCACTCGTACCCTTAATCGTCTGAATGAGAAGATCCACAGTTTGATTCAGAGAGTTCGCCTGCGAGCTCAGCTGAGTGGCGGCCGAAGCGGCCTCTTCTGAAGTTGAGGCATTCGTTTGAGTTACATCATCGAGCACACTCATAGCGTGAGAAATTTCTTGAATCCCTTGAGACTGCTCTTGGCTCGCTGTTGAAATGTCTTGTGACATCTGGCTCACGACCTTCACGTTCTCAACGATCTCTTTTAAAACCTCGCCACAATCTCTGGCGATACTATTACCTCGCTCAACCTTCGATCGACTTTGAGTAATGATACTACCCACGCGCTCTTTTGTTTCGCGGATGATCCCTTCGACTTGTGACTTACTATCTTCAAGTAACTCACCAATTTCCTTAGCAGCGTTACCACTCATTTGGGCGAGACTGCCCACTTCCTCAGCAACCACCGCAAAGCCCTTACCGTGCTCGCCGGCCCGCGCAGCTTCAACTGAAGCGTTAAAGGAGAGCAGCTTTGTTTGAAAAACAATGTCATTGATCACTTTCGTTTTGTCGGCAATGAGAGCAATCAAATCAACAATCTCAGAAATTTTTACGTTACTTGACTCAACTTCGGTGAGCACACTCGAGTTACTTTGCTCAATATCACCAATGGCCACGATCATCTCTTTCATGACTTCTTGACCTTTGCCGGCGCTCTTTCTACTTGATTCAGCAAGAGAGGAGGCCTGACCCGAGCTTTGAGCATTTTTTTGCACCATCGAACTGAGCTCTTCAACTGAAGCCGCCGTCTGCTCAAGTGAAGAAGCTTGTTCGCTAGCCGCCTGAGAGAGCTGCTCAGATGAAGTTGAGATCTGTGAGGCAGCACTTGAGAGTTGAACCGAGTTACTTGAGAGCGTACTGATAATAGCGTCGATGGTGCGACCAAGGGCCCTTAGAGTGAAGAAAGCAAAAATGATTCCCGCCAATAGAGTGAAGGCAATACTAGCGATCACACCCATGAAAGAGCGTTGATAGCCGGCATCCGCTTCATCGGCTTTGGTATTCATGATCTTGGTGTTGTAGTCAACGACTGAGTCAAGTATTTCTTCGACTTTTAAGCGCTTTGTTCTGCTGTCCACCATACTGAGCCTGATAACTTCTTTCATTTGGCCTTCGTCAGCTTTAGTTTGAATGACTTTAATCGTTTCCCACCAATCATTATAGAAGGCCATAAATTGATTGAGGCTCACTTTGCCTTCTTCACTAGAAACACTTAGGGACTCGCTAAATTCTTTTCGAGTTTGAGCATCTCGCTCTATAAGGCGCTTCTTTTGAATTTCCTTTTCCTCTTTACTGTCGGCAAGGATAAAGTTTTTTTCGTTAATGAGCTGCACGTAGAAAATTTCTTTTAACTGGTGAGCGTTATCAAGTCTGATTGCATAGACTCGCGCCATATCGTTAAAGTCGTCTTTAATTTCACTCAAGGCCATCAGCGCGACCGTCGAGATGAGGGCGTAGCCGACAACAAAGATCGCAATAATAATGCTTACTTTCTTATTTAAACTTAGGTTTTTCATTCAATATTCCTCTTGATTAAGCTGCTTTACACAGGGCCAATTTGTTTGGGGATATGATTTTAGTGGGGTCAAGTAAAACGATCAGGTCGTCATCATCTTTGATAATGCCTCGAATATATCCCTCTTCACCCCCAAACTGAATTTGAGTCGCCGGGACATTGAGAACTCTAAGAATATTGTCGACAGAAACACCAAAGGTTCCCTGAGCATGCTCAAAGATAATGATGCCTGTCTCTTTTGTTTCGATTGCTGAATTAATTTTCAATCGCTTCTTGAGATCCACGAGCATGAGCACTTCACCTCTTAGATCAAAAAGCCCTCTGACATAGTCAGGTGCTTCTGGAATATGGGTGAGGCGAGTGAGTGTGAGTACTTCTTTTACTGCCAGCAGGTCGACGGCAAAGAGCTCACTTCCCAGCTGAAACTGTAGGTAGCTTTCAATTATATGTTGATCATTCTCCATTACTTTTCCTCGTTTTTTTTCAGAGTGTAGTGGAGGTTCGGGCTTTTTACTTTTCTTTAAAGTAAATTTACAAAAATTTTACTACCTTAAGGTCTTGGAAAATTAAGCTTGAGTGAGAACGTTTAGCTATTTCAAAATGTTATCAGAAGGAGCGCAAGTAAGTTACTTGTGGGAAGTAAAGTGAGTCTCTACGACTCACTTTTTATTGATTACTGAAAATGTAGGCATGTTAAATTAAATTTACCAGTGGACTAGGTGGTTCGACTAGCGCACGCAGTAGTACTTATAGGTCTTCGCATTCACTTCCCAAGGATTGCGCACCGGTGAGGGATTGCGAAGCCCAGGATGAAAGACCTTGCCACCAGGAAGCGCCCACACGGCGTTGCCAATACTCACACCCCCAGACCAATCGCCATAGGCGCTGATGAGCTCAAGCTCCTGCGCGCGCGGCAGACGGCCACCCAGCGTTTCACAAGCAAGCTGCGCCGTTGGGAGATCATTCACTTCATCCACACTGCCATTAAGGGCGCCTATGAGGGTGATCTCAGAGTGGCCAATGCGCAGGGTACTGGGAAACTTCGTTCTTTGAAAGTCGCTATAGAGCTGACTGGCAATAATACTCATTACAGTGCTCGGGTGACCCGTGCCGGTGTAAGAGGTGGTCATCCCACTGCGCCCAATCAGGTGCAGGGTCACTTGCAGATTGCCGCGACAATTAGGCGCGAGGGAGTAGGTGCCGTAGGCGATATAGTCGAGCTCTTTCATCATGCCTTCATTAAAGGTGGGAGCTGGAAGCCCACTTCTAAGCGAGGTCACAATGGATTGCAGTGAGCTTAGGTGTCTAAAGGAGATCTTCTTTTCACGCGGACGCAGATCGCGGTGGTAGCCATCAACAAAAGCCTTCAGGCTCGACTCCAGAGTCACTCCATAATTTTGATAGCTCGCGAGCGCCTGATTTTTATTATAGAGCGAATCAAACTCTTTAAGCATGTGAAGCGCCTCCATCCCATAGGCCCCATAGGCCATCAGGTCCTGGGCCTGGCGAACCATGCCCGCCATATACTCACGCTTAGTTTGCGAGTAGGCGTTGTGAAAGGAGCAAAGATCGGCCCCGCGAATAAAGGGAATAGACGGCCAAATATAAGCGCGAGTGGCAAAAGCCTCAGGCAGCGTTAGAAGAGTCAAAAGGGCGACTAAAAGCTTAGTTTTCATGGCCAATCCTTAGAGATAAGTGTTGGCAGATAGCTATCAAAAACACTCGGAATGCACAAGCGAGCGCCCACTTACGTGTCTAACCCCTCTTCAATTGCCGCATTAGAGGCTAGTCTAGCTGCGCGAAATAGGATATAGTACCCTCTGCTCTTTGAAATTGAGATCTCTGTATCTCAGACAAAGACTTCGCCAAAATCGGGGGGTGCCCTGGCTTCGACGGGGTGAGTGATGTCTGAGGGGCGTGTCTGGGTTGGTCTCGAGGACCCAGTAAAAACGAGACCAAAACATAATTGCAGACTCTTATGAGCCTGTTGCTCTTGCCGCTTAATTAGCGATCCAAGACATGAGGGGCCAGCTCCCAAGAAACAGAAGCTGGCAAAACTGTTTGTGGTTGCAGTCTAACTAACCTCCGAGGGCACCGGGCCTCTTCGTAAACATATCACCGGGGTTTGCCGCTAGCTCGCAAAGCGGACAGTCTTGTAAGCTGACGATAACCGCTTACTACACACGTAGTCCCTCCTTCGGATCTAACTTCGGACGTGGGTTCGATTCCCACCACCTCCACCAAAATCAATCGAATAAATGACCACCGCAAGGTGGTTTTTTATTTTCAATAATAACAATTACCTAGACGAAAGTCGTTCATTCTACTCGCTTTTGTATGTCACTGAAAGTCATTCAAAATAACTACGGATAAATCAATTTGTAGTTATTGGCCGTAGTAAGCATAAATTATACGAGTCATCCTATTACAGAATCTGTCTATGTACCGAAAAGTATTGATATTTTTGAATAATACAATGACTACAATTTAAGAAGGGAGAAGAACCTTGAGATTCGGACAGATTTCTCTAATGACAATAGCGGCACTCCTCGCAGCATGTGGATCAATGAGGCTGGAACACCTAGAGATGTCCGCCTTAAAGAAGGAGTGGGTAATTTCGACAGATGAAAAGAGTCTAGTTTCCTTTGAGAAGTCTCTCGTCTTTCTTGGGAAATTCGTAAACGATAGTAATACTGCGATTAAGGTTCAAGATAAGCAATTAGGGCGCATTATTGCGAAGATTCGAGTTGATTGTGTTGGACTGAAGAGACCTGATGTTATCAATAACGTAGAGGCTACACCTGTCTTTTACAATGTAGACTTAGCCTTTAAAGATAATAAGACGAAACTCGAGTTGGAAATGACAGGATTCAGTAGAGATTTTGGGCAGCTTGGAGTCCAAGACTATTTTATTGCAAAAGCTGACGGGCAATCTGAAGCAGTTAGTCGCTGCCTTGAAAGCTTGAAGAATCAATTTGAGACTGCGTTAAGGGCTAAATCATCAAACTGGTAGGAGATTCTGCTTCCCACTCGTAGCTCGCTTATTAAAGCAGGTCATCTTTATTGATGATGATTTTTATCTCTTGGCCTTTAAGATCATTGTCTGGTGTTGAATCTCCCCATGAGAAGCGATCTTTCATCTGAAAGATATAGACGGCAGCATTTTTACGAGCAAGTTCTTTGCCCATATCCTCCCAATAGCTCTGAGAGGCCGTGAAGGCTATTTTCTTGGCTTCAGAAAATTCGGGATGATTCTTTCCCATTCGTAAAGTATATTGATGTACACACAAATTCTTGCAGCAAAGAAGTAAATGAGTTGCCTTCACGCATGTGTTACTTGTTTTACAGAGGGTGAACTCCCAAGACAGCAACCTAGTAGTCGTCTTCAGAGCTAACTTTCATATTCATTTTCCTTCTCTCCCATCATTTCAGACTGAT
Organism: Bacteriovoracaceae bacterium; assembly: GCA_048264885.1. Classification (GTDB taxonomy): domain Bacteria; phylum Bdellovibrionota; class Bacteriovoracia; order Bacteriovoracales; family Bacteriovoracaceae; genus JBLWXV01. The sequence goes on along the minus strand of JBLXCO010000001.1, from coordinate 646,343 downwards.
GGGAGAAGTTGAATTTCCCCTGCATGTTTTTATGTATAGGCAAATTTAAAATTATTTTCAATAAGGCGATAATATTATGTAGAATCTTCGACTTTAAGATTTAACATATTGATTTGAAATTGAATGTCATCCGATATTGGAACTAATTATGGAACTATATGGATTTAAAAAAGTATCTATGTTTTGACTGTATTCGCGATGTGGGCTTGAAAAAAGCTGCCCAACGAGATGGCCTATGTAGAGATGGTTTATGTAGCAGCTGTGGTATTAGTAAACTGGTCCTAAGTGATGAGGAAATTGAAAATGTAATTATGTGCTACTTCAATGAATATAACTTTAGGGTTGGTGAGTTTCATCACTTCATGAAGTACTTAATTGGCCCTCCTGGGGATATGGACGATGATTCACACTTGATCTCTCCATTTCTGAAGGAAGACCTACGAAAAATTGCAGAATTGTTTAATTTTTCGGTGATTTTGAAATCCCCTAGGATGTTTCTCGTTGGTGAGTTTAATTTTTGCAATCCATATTATGATTGTATGAGTGCTGAGATATTCGAGAAAATTCACAGTGGACTTAATTGCACATGGCTATGCCCTGGAGATCATCTATATCGTGTAAGGAAAAATTTGAATTTAAGCAATGAGTTAGATGAAAAGCATTTTGATAGCATTAGTATTCATGATCGTCAGATGAAAAGGCTAGCTCTTGGTAGATTCGATTTACCGAATGTTGAAACACTTTACCTCGCCTCTAATATGGATATCTGTGTACATGAATCAAGGTCGATCGCAGGTGATGATATTCTTCTAGGAACCTTGAGTGTTAAAAATAGAATGAAATTACTGGATTTGACTAGTTCTCCAAATGATTTAGATCACCAAAATCCATTTGAGAGTGTAAAGCTATTGATAAGCGGTCTTATGAATACTCGAGAGTGTTACGCGTTCTTACGAGGAATTTCAGAATTTGCCTTTATGTATGGTTATGACGGAATAAAGTATGGTAGCTTTTTTAATCAATTGCTCGAGAATGACGAGTATGTCTCTGAACCAAACAACGATTTCAATGTGGTACTTTTTGGAAAGCCTATAGCAGATGGACATTTAGAAATCGCGTCAATTAACCGAATAAATCTTCGAAAAGTATCGTATCGTTATAGCGTTGGACCGCTGTATGATTTTATTGGTTCAGACCCTGATGGTCAGGATTCAGCAGCTAAGTCAATCAATTTCATAAGTGGCGTGTTGAATGGATTGAAAAGGCTAATAGGCTTTCTTTCCTGATAATTATAATCCACAGTTGTTTTGCTTAAGGCTTTGTTCTACTCTTGCAATGCTTACATTGCCTGCCCTTCTACCACCTGACTTTAGGCAGTCCGCCATAGACTCAAAGGGTGTAAAGTTGGTTGTGCTTCCATAATTACCTGTATTAATGGCATGACAAATTTTTTTTCGTGAGCGCTTTATACAAGGTCGATCAGATTTAGCGATTCGAATCTCACTTGAATCGAATGATTCAAGTCTTATCTGGTTTTCTAAGTGATTACTTTTTATATATTTAGAGGCCGCCTCATAATGAGCTCTCTCAAGTTCGTTTTCTATAACAAGTATCAAAATGCCTTGTTTTCCAGAACCCTTTGAGTATCTTTGAACTTGATTGATGCCTTCTTGCCATAGATCTGAAAATTCAATTTCTGCGACAAACTTATCTCCAGAGCAATCGGCTCTACCTGAATTGGGGATATCTACCTCTGTAATACCTCCAAGCTTTGTACAAATAAAACGATTGTATTCAGCATCTTGGAATTTATGAATTTTACTGTCGCCACTAACATTAGACCAAGGGCTTAAAGTGTATAGTATTATGAAAAAGTAGGCGAAGCGTAACGGATGGACACTTTTTGATTTCATGTAGATACCTTTAACGGAATCTCATTCACACGGTTGTGATGATTAATCTCTATCGAGCCTATCGTCTTTTTCTTAGCAAATTTGAGTTAAGGTTTACTAGCTGAAAATATATTGACTTAGTCTGCTATAATTTAATTATGGCCTATTCATTGAACAGACTTGGTGCTGGTTTTAGCCACCTCCACCAACTGCAATGCTGGAAGAACACCAGTTAAACAGTTGGAAACACATTTGAAATTCTTCGATTTTTCTCAAGGTTCGCCTGCATTCGCTGTAAATTAGGCGCAGGCACTTGGGAGGTCGAACTTCATAGTAAGGAAAAATTAATTTACATGATATGGTTCACATTCCGATGGGAATATACCGTTTAATAATAAAAGTTGATAAGTAAGGCTTAAGCTTACAGATAAGAGCTTTCCTCTGAAAAACTTTCTTTTGTGATGAGAGAATACTTTAGGAGGATCTTAAGGAGTGCAAATGATTAGATATAAAAACTTAGGAGGAGATTCTGGTGTATACAGCTATGAGATAGGAGATAGTTGGATACGAATTAAATTTTCTGATGGGTCAGTCTATTTATACACGAGTAGCAAGCCAGGGGTATCAGAAGTAAATAAGATGAAGCAGCTTGCGGAAGCAGGACAAGGTCTGAATGAATATATAAATAGATATATTCGGAAAAACTTTGAGCGTAAGGAAAAGTAGATAAAGAAATGACTTATAAAATTAATTTTCCACTAGTAAAACCATTTGTCCCTAGCGAGATACGACCCTTAGTAGGAATTGTTGGCCTTTATTTTATTTCATTGAGAGACACTGAAATTAAATACCCATTTAAAGAATCGAGATTGATTTATATTGGAATGAGTGAGCGGCAGACAAACAGTATAGGTAATCGGTTAATGAATCACTATTCAGGAAAATCAGGAAATTTGGGGCTAACAAATTACAGAAAATCATTTGATGTTGTATTTACATATTTAAACTTTGATACAACGAAAGAGATTTGGAACAGATCAATTGAAGACCTAGAAAGTTATTTTATTTTGGACTTTGTTAAGTGCTATGGGGTTTACCCTATTTGTAATAATAAGTCAGGATATCCAGATTTATCTGAGTTCTCTGACAATTTTATTGAGATAGATTGGACAAAATATGAATGAAAAAACGCAACCAACGAAGTCAGGATCAGAGTTCATAGAGTCTTTCTTTGATGGTTTAGAAAAAGCCGAGGATGAGACTCTAGATAAGAACGTAATTAAAGTTGTACTCGAGTTGTATAGGAGCAATAAGTTATCTAATAAAAATTTATCGAATGAATTTTTAAAGTTAAGAGAAAGCAAAGGAAACAGTTCAGATGACGAGAATCAAGAAGATTAACTTAGAAGGGTTTAGAGGAGTTCAAAGTAACTTCGTTCTTGATCTTGAAAAGACAGGACAACCACTCTTGCTATATGGAGACAATGGGAGTGGAAAAAGCACGATAGCAGATGCGATTGAGTGGTTTTTATTTGATAAAGTAAGTCACTTAAAAGGGGAAGAAATCGCTAAAAAGCATGATGGGATAAGGAATAAAGATATATCGGAATCACAAGAAACTAGTGTTGAGCTTGAATTTTCAAACAACAGTTTTAATGGAAAGAAAGAATTAAAAGTTAAGGGGGATAAGTATCAAGTTAAAACAACCCCTAATGATAAAGACAAATTCAAAGAGTATTTATCAAAGACAAACAAAGAAAATATAGTGATCAGAAATGATCAATTAATCAATTTTATTGTGTCGACAAAGTCAGAAAGGTTGGCCGACATATCAGAGCTAATTGGATATGGAGAAGTTACAAAACTCAAAGGAATTTTACGTAAAGCAGTTGGCGATATTAGTTCAGCGATTAAAGCAAAGGCTTATGAAAGCCAAATTACAAGTAAGCAAAGTCAGCTTTTGGAGACCATAAAAGCAAATGTCTACGACGACACACAGTTTCTAAAAGCCGTTGATAATATTGTAAAGCCTCTTAAGTTAGAAGGTGCAATTGATAACTGGGAAAAGCTCAACGCTCTCAAAAAAGAATTGGAGAAAGTTGAAATCGGTGAGGATGAAAAAAATAAAGCATTTATTAAAGAGGCTTTATCTCGCTTAAATTCTCAAGAAGAGGTCTACTCAAAACTTGTTGAAGATCATAAAGACTTTGTTTCATCATACGAAGAATTAGTCAAAAACAAAGAAAAGATAAAGGGACTGAGGCTGAAATTGCTGTTGGATTCAGCAAGAGAAGCAATTGAAAAACAATATCATGAGAATGAAAGTTGTCCTGTTTGTCTTACAGAAATGCCTACAAAAGATCTTCTGAGTCAAATAAAGGTAAGAGTTGAAGAGCTGAAAGTGCTGGAGGAAAACAAAACAAACTTAGATGAATCTCGTAATTACTGCCTTATCCAAGTTAAGGAAGCAATCGAGCCTTATTCAGATATTTCAAGAGATGATCTTCTTAATAAAGAAATCTTTAAAAAACTATCAGGCAAGATAAAAAAAATATTTCAAAGCTTAGAGTTATCGAAAGAAGAGTTGTCAAAGAATATCAACTTGGCAGACGAATGCCAATATAATGCACTTAATGTAAGTTTAGATGATAGGACAGAAATAATTAGCGATTTCAATGAAATTGATAAACAAATCAAACCATCGGCAAACCCTAAAATTAAAATTGGCCAAGCAATCGTTCTTGCTGAGAGTTTATATAAAGACTATGTTCAGTTGTCTAAAGAAAAAGAAGCTATCAAAGCTCAAAGAGATACCTTGGAAAGAATTTATAATGACTTCACTACAGCACAAAAACAAGAATTAGAAAGGTTTTTGGGAACTATATCGTCCGATATGAATTCATATTTTAAATTTATGAATCCAAACGATGATATTGATCAAGTTGAATTAAAAACTATTGAGAACACGGATGGTGATTTTGTTGGAATAGCATATCATCTTAATAACTTTCGAGGAGCAACGCTTGAGGCACCAAAAGCTTACATGAGTGAATCGTATCTTAACTGTCTTGGCCTATGTCTATTCTTGGCATCGGTCAAATCTTTTAACAAGGAGAATAAATTTTTTGTTTTAGATGATGTCGTTTCAAGCTTTGATAAAAAGCATAGGACTTTATTTGCTAGACTTCTATCTGAAAAATTCTCTGACTGGCAACCTGTAGTTTTGACTCATGAAGATGAATGGTTTTCCATCCTTGCAAGTATGGTAAGAGGAAAAAATTGGAAAATAAAAACTACAAAATGGAATAATAAAACAGGGACATCTGTTGAACTTAAAATACCTGATTTAAAATCACAAATTGATAAGAAATTTGCCGATAATGATTCTTTGGGATTGGGGAATTTGTTGGGCCGTTATACAGAAGCCTTGCTTAAACAGCTTTGTGAAAATTTAGAGGCGAGACTTCCTTTTAGAGCAAATAGTTCAAATGAAGATCGTTCATTTGAAGATTTGTTTAATGCATTAAAGGCAAGGTTGAAAGATAAGAAAACAGGCTTGGATCAAAATGTAGTGATAACAAACTTGGCGACCACACAATTTTTTAGGAATAAGACATCTCATGGCAATGGGTTCGGAGAAAATATAAACGATATGAAGGTATGTTACGATGATTTGGTTAAGTTTGAGAACGTCTTTACTTGTTCTAAGGGCTATCTTTTATCAGTTAAGTATTATGACCAAGTGACCCAAAAAATTAGAACTAAAAGTGGAGAGCTCGAGTACAAATGGGCCTAGTTTAATAAAGGAGAACTAATGTTTGATTTTAAAGATTTAGATAGTGAAACAAGAAAATATATGATTGAAGCAATAGAGGAAGCAGAAAATAGTGGAAATATTTATTTCAGTACTAGATTTAATCAAGACGGGAAAAATGAGTGGATTAATTTGCTAAAAGAGGCTGCTAATTCACATAATGAACATTGGCTTGCTTTTCAGCTTGAATCTAGAAAACTAATGACAGATTTTGAAACAGCCGCAACTCCTTCTGGCGGCTATACAGTAAAGCATACTCCTCATACACAGGCTGAAACTTTAGCCGAAGGACAATTTAATAGATTCTATATATTGGCTCTCTGTAAAAAAGCAAAGTCTGATGGAGTAGATGAATTAGAAGTTTATAGGGCAAAGAAAAGCCAAAGTCCACGAGGTGAATCCGAAGCCTTTATAGGAACGAAACTGCCAGTTAGTGATATTGAAGGTCAACTGAAAGTAGTAAAAGATAGTTTTAAAAGTAAGCTTGTAAAACCTAATTCAGGGATAAGTGTCAAATTTTAACTTAACTAGTACCGTTTCTTTTCTCTCTTTTTATTTTTATGATTTGAAATAGAGCTTTCCTTTAGGCTTCTATACGCAAGAATCATCCCCTTTAGGATTAAAATACAATGAATTGAGCAATTAATGATTTCTACCCAGCTACTTTCTGGGAATCTATCGTCTGTATCATTAATTAAAAGAGTCATCTCTCGTGTTTCTTCATCCATTGTTGCTACAGAGTCATAAATGTAGCTTCCTGAAAAATGAATATAACCCGAAGTATTTTTATATACATCTCTTATCCAAGGAAATTCGGGCTCCAATTTTTCTACAAGGTATCCATCTCGAAGTTGATTCCCATCACGGCATTTAAACTTTGTGAGATTTTCTCCTGATAAAATATGTTTTGCTAAATCCTGGATGTTGTCGACGATATTTAAGGCGCTAAATCTCAAAACGGTATCGAGTTGGAGTCTTAAAAGGGCCCTTGCGCAAGTCATGTTTTTTTCTTTTATGTGCATCACAATGCCAGAAGATACTGATTGAGATCTTTTTATTGCTCCTACAACGATAAAGTCAGAGGTAAGTAGTTGCCCTTGAGCAACTTTCATTGTTTCCATTCCAACTTGAAGAATCTCCTTTTTAATGGATTCTAATTGCTCTATAGATTTATCAAGATTATTGGAAACCACTTTATTGGTCATTTTAGATTCCTAAATATTTTAAAAGCTCTTGAGAACCACGGAGATGGAGGTAAGAAAAAATTTGTTGGATCAAATCCTTTTGGGAGTAGGTAGATATTTAATATTAAGTTAGAATTAGCGATAAATTTAAGGACTTTTTTTTCTTTGTCATAGCGAATGTCAGACCTTCCAACTTTGCATCCAATATAATCCTCGACTAAGTAATCTGAATATGACTTTTGGGTTTTTTCACTAGTCTTATATATGTTTTCATGATTATCTAATTTGATTCCTTCTTTGGTGTAGACCATCCCAGAGCCAGTGTTGAAAACCTTTCCCATCGTATTTAATTGTTCTTTGTCTTTATTTTTAAACTGTTTTTTTTTAGCTTGGATTGGTAATACTTTTGATGTTATTAGTTCACCATGTTTGTTAAATACATCTGTCGTTAGAATTACGTCGGCTCCATATTTTTTTTCTTCAGCATTCTTTCCTCGCCCCCTTAATTTGTGCATGCTGCAACCAATCTCAAAATCATCGAGAGGAGTATTTCTGAAGGCATCCATTGTTTTTGATGATAGAGCACCTGTTATGCTATCTTCATCTTCCCAGTAGTTGTCCAAATCTCGAATCGTACTTTTTTCAGCTTCCTGTAAGTTAGATCGAAGGGTGCTTAATGCTTTATCATCAAAAAAGTCGTTTATTTTCATTAGTGCCCTCCTAGGTAGAGCTTTTGACAATGGTATACCTAAATTTAAGTCTAATTATTGCATCACATGTTATTCTTGACCATGAAAACTATTTATCAAATCCGTGTGTGGTCATTTTCTCAGTGAACTTGATCAATGGAGGGAGACCCTTTTGAATTTTGATCAGAGCTTCTTTTTTTTTATCGCTCTGCTTGAAAAACTCAAAACACTAGTCCCCGCAATGACCGTAAAAATTATCGCAAGAAAGATCTCAATTATTGCACGCATACTATTTCTCCTTTTTAAGTTCTCTTAAGATCATGGCGCGGACAGAAGGCTCATGCCATTTGCCTTTGGTTCTGGTTAATCGTTTTTTATCATTTAAATAATTGGCGATATTTGCATATCCCCATCCTTCGGCGCGAAGTTTGAGCATGAGCCTAAGAGTGGTCTGCTCGCCTTTGTGGGGAACGAGTTTGTTTTTTTTGAACTTTCCAGCCAAATCTTGGAATGGGAGGTTTGCGAACTTCTTTTTTGATTCCAAGAAGTCTTATGGCATCACTACTGGCCGCTCGTGACCATCTTGATTTAGTTATCTTGTGAACTTGATAACTGGAAAGGTCTTTTTCAAGGTACAAAGTCCGCAAAAGCTCAGGATTTTGAATGGGCTTATTGAAGAAATGTATTATAAAAATAGGGACATATAGATTTGCGTTATAGAGTTCGCTTAGCTCTTCGCAAGGTCCACCACTTGCCAGCGGCAAAACGATCCAGTGGATCGTTTTGATGTTGGGCAAGGGGTGATAAGCGAGAAGCGTCAGCGCCGAACGCAGAACCCGACCAGCCTGTTTAAGGTCCTACTAAAGCAAATCGTAATTATTTATTAACTTTTAAAGATTATATTTTAATCTATACTAGTTATATTTACTGAATTTTTCGACCTCCGATAAAAAGGTCTCACAGATAAAGTCAGTTAGACTTAAGGTGAAATTAAAAAAGAAGTGCGACGAGTTAAGGGGAGAAATTGATGGTTACGGAAAGCAAAAACCAATGGAACTTGTTATTAAATACTCGAAGATGTGTAAAGACCTTAGGGGTAAGAGATGGGTGATTTTAGATTAGCGCTCCTTTTTTCTGTTACTGCCTTCTTTTTTGTAAATACCTCTTCCTTGGGTGGGGAATCAAATAAGAAGAAAGATATTGTTAACGAAAAATTAGCTGATGTCGCTGCTAGTTCGAGCGATAAAAAGGAAGCTCATACTTTTTGTGATAAATTCGATGATTTTAGATGGAATCCCTCATCGTGTTCTGAAGAAGCTTACTATCTTGGAGATGAGGCGCATGATATTCCGATCTTGGATGGAAAGGTTTATGTGCTTGCCACCAAAAAATGCTACCACATTAAAAGAAGTATAGAGGATAAACGAAAGAAAACTCAAGAATTGCATGAAATCTCATGTGATCCGACAATTGTTCGCTTAGCAACTGATCCCTACATAAAGACTGACACAATAGAGGATTACTACAAGGAACTAAAAAAGTGCGTCGATAAAAAAGATGTGTACTGTATTCGGCAGTTAGTTTATCGCAATGTTACATTGGAACATAATCTATACCTAGGTGAGAATCGGGACTATTTTCTTCTCTTTGATAAGGATAGAACACTGAAGTTATTTGAAAGAATTGTTAGGGAATGGAACCAATCATACGATCTCAGTGAAAAAGCTGCCATACCTAAAATTGGAGATTGTGGTTATTTGCCTTGCATTGGGCCAACAGGTGGTTCTGATGGACAGATACTATTACACTCGTACGCGACCGAATATTGAGTCTAGAAGCAATATTCTCCAAGCTTCAATCAGCACTCACGTATTTCGCACCAGATTCTGATTCGCTGTAGTCGATGCACCTCAGAGATGCACTCGTTTAACAGTGGTTAACCTCTTAAGACATCGACCTACAAACTTGTTGCGAATAAAGCTATGCTCATCAATTCCAATCGTCTTTGGCCAAGGAGTTTGATGCATTCGATTTTCAAGCTCAATTTGCTCATAGAAACATTTATAAACAAGCCATTGAGAGCAATAATGTTCTTTGAAACTTGCTTGAGAGTCTCATAGCTTGAACAAGCCTGCATGAGATTTCTTCTGAATCGCTCAGTCGTTCTAAATCCCTTTTTTATTCCTCTAACTGGCTCACGAAATATTGATTTACAGTTAGGACACTTGAATCGCCTCTTTTTGATTTTGTTTAAGACTTGCTTACCTCGAAGAGGAACATCTCTGACGTGGACGTAGACATGGTCATAAACAGATGAAGATTTAGTGGCACAATTGGGACAGACTTCAAAAGAGGAGCATTTGAGAAGCTCAAAAGCACAATCTCTGTGCCTTGATGTTCGGAGTTGTTTGATAAATTTTAGTTCAGGTAGAAAGAGTGATTTGGTAACATTGTGAGCGGACATGCTTTTCCTTTTGTTGAAAGTAATTGTGGTAAATTAAATTCTAACAAAGGCCATTGCATGTCCGACTAATTTAGGTTGATATTTGGAGACCCACTGTCAACCGAGAAGACCCTATCTGAGTGAATTAAGAGAACTCATCTCATCGACAAAAAGAGGAGAATCTCATAGGGTTTAAGAAAGACTCAAAACTGGAAATCTTGTGGTGTCGTATTCAGAGCGACATCCAATTACTGGAAAACCTGAAACACTCGTAAGACGTTGCGGTTCGAAGAGTGAGCCAAACAAGTCTATGGCTGAGGCTCGACGAATTAGAATTGAGCTCATCAAGCAGGTCACAGAAAGTTTTCGAGCCAAGGTTGTTCCGTTGTGGATGGATGCTATTCAAGAGTATATGCAATCCAAGGGGGAATATAGTTGGACTGAGAAAACTTACCGGAACTGCAGAAAGTCCTAGAAGTTAATACTCTTTAGGAGTGGGGCAAAAGCGAGTAAGCACGAGAGTTGCGATTGTTCTTGATGGGAGTTGGACTCAAGCCAATTAGGTTTCATAATTTGCGAGCTTTATGGGCAAAAATGATGCTTTTATCAGGAGCCGAGCCTTTCAAGGTTATGGCTATGGGTGGTTGGAAAGACCTAAAAACGATGACCATTTATTGTCGCAAGGTAGGTGTGGACATAAAGGGTATTATTGACCATTTGAAGCTGCATAATCCTTCCCGAGAGCAGGCTTCTGTGATAAAAATTGTTCGTTAGCAGTGAGGGGAAAATGTCCGAAGTCGAAGAAGTGGCAAAGGCTGCCGCAGAGGCAGCCAAATTTGGAACCAAAGCTCTCGATGTGTCTGAAAAGATGACGGGGTTCTTAGCTAAGGTATTTAAGGAACCCGCAGAACAAGCTGCGGGAATTATTTCTGATAAGCTGAAGTTCCTTAGATGGCAACGTCAGGTAAGAATGGCAGATGAAGTTCAGAAAATGCTTGAGGGTCGTGGAGTAAAAGAGACATCTGCTATTTCGCCTAAATTTGCAGTACCGATGCTTGAAGCGGCCTCAATGGAAGAGGAAGATGGGCTTCAGGATCTCTGGGTAAAGCTTATGGCGAACGCAATGGATCCAAACTTTAATGAAGAAGTACGTTTTACGTACATTGATATCCTAAAAAAGCTAAATTCAACCGACGTGAAAATTTTGGACTTCTTTTATAAAGTCTTAAAACAGGACTCGAAGGTCGATTTAGCAAAGGTAGCGGATTATTCATTAAAGAAAGAGCAGATTATGAATGCTACGGGTACTTCTGAAGATGATTATTATGTCAGTATTTATAATCTGTTTGGGGCTCAATGTTTGACTGCGGGGGTAGTAAAAGGTGGTATGAGCTTTGGCGAATACGCTGCCACATCTTACCTCGGAGCAGAACAAGTTGCGATGACCACGTTAGGACTAAAGTTAGTTGAGGCAGCTATCGCATAGTTGCTTGACGTAACGGATCCGTACTGCCCAAAAAAAAGTATTAGTTATGGGGGGCGGACGAAAGAAAGGTTTCACTTCCTTCGCCTATCACCATACAATATTGCTATGACTGAGTTACACTTTTTAAGACCTGGAGATGCTGAGGCAGGACATCAGGTTCTTGCAAAAATTTGTGAAATTCTTCGATCGGATAAACTTGTTTATATTTGTGTTGCGTATTTTACTCACCAAGATATCGCAAATGAGATTATTGAAAGAACAAAGAAGCAAAAAACTACCAGGTTGATCCTTAATTTGGCAGACCTTTTGAGACCTATAGACGCTGATTCATCAGAATTTAGAGCTTCTGCTGCATTGTCTAGCCTTTTTACTTTCTTGGGAGAAGTAAGACATCCTTACTCTCAACACCTGGAAATGAAAACTCTGGGTAGAGAGAAAAATGATATTTCGACAATGCACCATAAATTTATAGTTGGAGACAGACAAGTTGGGTTTGGTTCAATGAATCTGACAACGAATTCAATGATAAATAATTATGAAAACTTTTGTTTTTCCGATGAAAGAGATTGTTTTTTAGGTTTCGCAAGGGAATTTGAGGCTATGTGGGAAGAGGCCAAAGAAATGTTTGCTCCAAATGGAAAGATTAGAGTCATAGAATGCCCGTCTTGTGGAGAGTCTGAAGGAGTTGATTTTGAAAGTTATGGGATGATCTGCACCTTCTGTTTCCACAAATTTACAGGTGTTTCGTGACCGCTGTAGTGATTTGTAGTAATCGTGTAACTCGGAGTCAGTGAAATCATTTATTTACGATGCTTTCACCGCCTCCACCAAAATCAATCGAATAAATGACCACCCTGCGGTGGTTTTTTATTCTCATTATTAACAATTATCTAGATGAGAAAGTCCCTCCGAAATAATTTCTTTTAAACACTTAGAGTCACTGTAGATCACTCTGTAATGATCAGTAGTACCAAGTGACTCTGTTTGAGATAATTCGTTTAACAAAAGTTAACTCGCTGGGGTGATTTACTTACTAGGAAAAAAAAGCCCGACCATTTTTAGATGCGTAGTTCAGCTATGATTAATCATGTAATTTATCTTGGAGCTGAGATTATGTTTAAAGAATACAAAATGGTAGAAATTGCTGAAGGTGGATGTAGTACGATTTTGCTCGGTTCATCGAAGTTACCAATTCAAAAAATTGAACAAGAGCTTAACCGCTATTCTAAAGAGGGATGGCAAGTCGTGTTTCAAGTAATCGAGTCAAAGCGCTTTCTCTTGTTTTGGTCTAGAGAATCTCTAATCGTCACTTTGGGTCGTCAATGAAGAACATGCTTCTAAGGGGAATAGGTAAATATCAGAAGAAAGGTGGCAGCAAGGTTCTTTTAGGAATTACTTGTCCCTATCATCCCTCCTGCTCTGAATATACAAAGCAATCTATTATTCGTTATGGCCTTTTAAAAGGGTTATTCAAGAGCATTATGAGAATCAAGAATTGCAAGGAAAGTAATAGCCTATTTATTTGTTATGATAGTCCTTAATGATAGAGATAGGACTAATTTGACCTGAGCCCGCTATTCGAGTCCATTCTCAGCGTTAGAAACACCGCATTGTCACGCTCCTTCAATTTTGATAATTGGAGGACCCATGAAAAGAAAAAGGTACACCGAACAACAGATCATCTATGCCCTTAAGCAGGTCCAGGCAGGCACCTCAGTGTGAGCTCTCTGTCGCCAAATGGGAGTGACTGAGCCGACATTTTATCGCTGGAAGAAGCAGTACGATGGCCTTGGAGTCTCTGAGCTACAAGAGCTCAAGCAACTCAGAGAGGAAAATGACAAGCTCAAGAAGCTCGTGGCCAATCTCACGCTTGATAAGAACATCCTCAAGGAAGTCATCTAAAAAAAGCTCTAAGGCCTTCTCGCAAGAAGATTCTGGTCGCTGAGACGATGAAGGCCTACGACATCTCTGAGCGCAGATCCTGTGATGTCTTGCAATTTCCAAGATCGACTCGGAGGTATCAATCAGTATCGCAAAGGGATGATACTCTACTTCGTATGAAGATTAAGGACATCGCAGAATCTCGTCCGAGGTACGGGTATCGAAGAATTTGGATCCTTCTGCGTCGAGAAGGCTTTGTAGTGAATCACAAAAGGGTGAGGAGAATCTATAAAGAAGAGATGCTTTCTGTGCGAACCAAGAGAAGACGTAAGATTGCCTCAGGAATACGTTGTCTTCCCCCTAGAGCGACTAAAACTATTGAATGTTGGAGTATGTACTTCGTGGCCGACAAGCTCGCAGATGGGAGAAAATTTAGGGCGCTTACGATAGTCGATAATTTTACACGTGAGTGCCTCGCAACCACTGTCGATAAAGGCCTAACTGGAACCGAAGTCATGACGACACTCGTGGAGATAGGGAAAAAACGACCACTTCCAGAAACAATTATCACGGATAATGGAAGTGAGTTTGTTTCAAAGATTTTGAACTGCTGGGGCTATCAAAATGAGGTTAAGCTCCACTTTATAAAACCTGGCACACCCACTCAGAATGCCTTCATAGAGTCATTTAATGGGAGTTTTAGAGATGAGTGTTTGAATACAAATATGTTCTACACTTTGACCGAAGCGAAGAAGACGATTGAAGAATGGAGACTGGATTATAATAACTGGAGACCACACAGCTCGATAGGGAACTTGACTCCCAAAGAGTTTGCCGAGAAAAATATAATTAACAGGATCAAGCAATTGCTGCGCGTTTCCTAACGTTGAGCCTGGATCAAGAATTGGGGTAAGATCAAAGTGGTGAATGATGTACAATAGGTTGGACGTGTTTGTGAGAGGCACCTCATCATCTATTTATCATCTATAGAAATAAAAAGGAAATTAGCATGAGATTCTTATTAAGAGTATTGATCGTTGCTGCTCTTGCGAATAACTATTCTTTCGCAGATGTAACTGCTCCTGGACATCTCTATACAAAGTGGATCAAAGCTAAAGAAATTAAGAAACTTGAGACAAACGATCTTAGCTATCACTGTAAAAAAATAAAATGTTACAAATATAATGAATCTTATGACTATGTCATTGCTGAGGAGGAAGTTTACAAAGATGAAAAGCTCAGTGAAAAAGTAGGAAAGATAGTAAGTGTATATTCGCCAGTAGCAATGCGTAAGGATTTAAGTGGATTACCTCCGGTTATAGTCGAAGGATGTACTTCGACTATTGCGGCACCTGATAACATTCGACATTACGATGGCTTTGTAAGAGTTTTTTCCACAGATGCAGACAACTATTACAATCGTTTCAGTGGGGACAATAATCTTTGTAATCAATATTTCTTTGATGGTAAGAATTATCATTTGATTGATATTAATGGGCTTAATGCACTTGGTACAAAGAGTTATTTGAAAGTAAAGCTACCCCAACTATCGATTGGTGACGTTTATCTAAAAAATCCAGATGATCAAAGTAGTTTAGACTTTCTAGGTTATGATCAAGGTTTATTTATTCGCTATCCCTATAGTATTGAGATCTCATGGCCTTTTTATAACTCATTTGAGGAAGATAATATTCTGAAGACAACCTCGAATCGTGTTGAGAAGTCATTTGAAGAAAAAATTTATGGCTATTTGAAGTCTAAGGGATCGTACAAAGACTATAAAGGCCTTGATATTGCTGGCAATAGTCCCGTTGTATGGGTTCGGCCAGAACCTAAGGGGGTTCGATTCATCGATATCACAACTTTTTTAGCTCAGTTGTTATTAGATGAATCGGCTGTGAAATTATTAAAAGCTTCTAAAGAGAGCGGTGATATTTGCAGCCCAAATAAGAAAATTACTGGTGAAGGTGTGTTGAATTTCAACTTTGTTGTTTCATGTAGATTGGTACAAGCGAAGGTAAGAGATGCCTTTATAAGTTGGGGGGAGCTAAATGAGATAAATGATGAAAACCCCCTTCCTAAGCTTGTTGGCTATACGAAATATAGCGTTGATAAAATTAATGATAACTCTCGACTTAATCATATGAAAGATACTTATGGCTATAAACTGCCAGTAAATATTCAAATATATCCGATTGAAGGTTTAAATTTTATTCAAAAGTATGTTAAGGGTGAAGTTCAAAGCCCCCTGACCGTTCCAAAGGAATTTATCAGTACTTGTATAGAGGAGTTGGATGGTGCGAAATACTCGTGTGATATTGTGAAAGTTATCAAGTACATAGAGAGTGATGAGTATGAATAAAGTCGTTTGTTAATTTAAAAGGAATATTCTGAAACCCACAATCTGTGCATGGGTTTGAAGTGCTGTCGTAAAACTAGAAAACTGATGATTTGAAAGTGGCTCGTAAATATCTTAGAGGCACATATCCAATTCCTTAAGGCTATAAAAATTTTGATTCGAAATTATTTAATACCTTGAATGCCACTAGACTACTGAGCCATGTTTAGCTGAGTTTTTTAATCACGTTATCTCTAAAAAGAATTGAAGTGGACTAGATTTGAGTTATGATTAGTTTAAGAAAGAGGAAAGACTTCTCTTGCACTCTACACATATGATGAATGTTCTCTTAATTGTCTTGCCATTAATTTTATTCAGCACTTGCATCCTGGTATATAAATATACTGAGTTCAAGAAATGGACAAAATCGGGAAATGTAAAAATTAAAAGCCTTTCTAATTGTGAAGGCGTGGTAAAGCCCGAAACATTACCGCCTTTGTTACAAAAATATTTGCAACAAGTCCTCGTTCTGAAGCCATCAAGCCATTATATTAAGTTCACCCAAATCGGCGACTTCAGAATGAAGCCTCAAGATAACATGTCAAAGTTCAGTGCCGAGCAACTAGTGTCCGTAATTTCTCCTATGTTTTCTTGGGTCGCTAATATGCGAATGGGCGGCCTTCCTGTTGTGGTTTGTGACCGATTGATTGATGGGCAAGGTGAGTTGCAAGCTCGAATGTTTTCCTCAGTGCCCTTGGCGAGGGGCTCAGGTGATAGTTTCTTGCGTGGTGAGTTGCTCCGTTACCTTGCAGAGCTGCCCTGGTACCCAATGGCTATTTTGGATCAGCCTGGCATCACATGGGTGCAGACAGAAAATAACAAAGTGACAGGCACTATAAAGATGAATTCGGTTTCAGCCACTGTGGAATACACTTTTAACGATGAAGGCCTCATTTGTTCTATCTTTGTGCCCGATCGTGAGATGAGTGTTGGCAAGAGCGTAGAGTTAAAGCCTTGGCTTGGTGAGTTTACGCAGTATGAAGAGCGTAGCGGCGTCCTTATCCCCATTGAAGGAAAAGTGAGTTGGCTTTTAGATTCGGGCAAATTTACTTACTTTGTGGGTCATATAAGCACTTATGGATTTAGTGAAAATGAATAACCTATCAGAGAGTTCTAGAATAAAAAAGGCCAATCCTAAGATTGGCCCTCTTGTTATCAATTTTACTTCGTTTAGAGATTTTCCATAATATGGCGACGGAAGAAAGTCTCATCTTTAGTTCCGACTTTAAGCAGGCTGTCTTCATGAATGAAGTCGAGTTGCTCATTTACAATATCGGTGAGATTTCCAGTGAATGATTTGACTCTTTGAATTGTCACCTTCACTTCAGCACTAGGAGTTTGATAGGTAAGCTCCTGGCTCCCATCAATAAGATCAACACTTTCATCAAGTTCCAAGTCATCATCGTTAATGAGAATGCAGCATGGACCAGGAAATGGGATTGAAAAGTCTGCTTCATGAAGTCTTAGGCGAAGAACAGTGTCTTCCAATGTTTTGGTCGGAAGGACAATTGTTGTTTTTCTTTTAAAGCTTTCTTCAAGACGAAGAGTCTCGTATTTTGAAAACGGTAATCTCGCGTTTTGAGAGTCGCTAATTTTCAAGACTCCAATTATGGGACCTGGGTATCCATCATGTTTGCCGGTTTTATCTTGAAGGCTAAAATCAACTTTGTACTCATTAGAGCTATCGTGAACGTCAGCATAATTTTTTGCTTTTACTTCTACAGAAAGTTCTAATTTTTGTGCCTCTACTTCAAGTGCAAAAGAATTGCTTGCAAAGAGAACCATTGCAAGAGTGAGAGACTTGGCAACAGTCTTAAGGGCTAGGTTAGAGATCATGGTGGCTCCGTATTGGGATTGGGTTGCTATTTTTAAATCTAGGTCAAAAATAACAGATGAGAGAGTCAAGGTGGTTGTCTTTGTAAAATCTGTCAGGACTGTTCAAAAAGTGTACACGCGATGAAACTTGGTTTAAGTGTTTGAATTTATAGAGTGTAGCTCTTGGGGAGCTTTATCTTAAAACCGAGTCCTAAGATAAAGCTCCTCAACTTTCTCCCGCGCCCAAGGCGTTCGCCGTAGAAACTTCAAACTAGACTTCACGCTCGGATCACTCTGAAAACAGCGAATCCTGATGAGGCCACCGAGCTTTTCCCACCCATAATGGGCCTGAAGCTTTGTGACGATAGTCTCAAGCGAGACTCCATGAAGGGGATTATTCTTTTGCTCTTCACTCATTTGTGACCTCTAAAAGCGCCACGCCAGAATGTGACTAATCTTTTGTCCATGATGCATTTGAATGGTGCGAACATTAGTGCATCTCAGGTTATTTAGCTGCTGATTGAGTTCAGTCAGATGCTCTTTGTTTGAAACCAAGGTGGTAAACCATCCGCACTGCGCGCGCACCTTGCTACTTTCGGTGATCATTTTATTGATAAAAGCGAGCTCGCCACCTGGGCACCAGAGCTCGGCGTTCTTGCCGCCAAAATTAGAAAGTTTGTGGGCGCTCATTTTTATGGGGGCGTGGCCCTTCTTTTCTTTGTTTTGATTGAGGTTTTTTACCTTGCGCTCAGTAGTCTTTAAGGCCTCTTTCTCTGATGCATAGAAAGGGGGATTGCACATTGTGAAGTCAAACTTCTCGTCAGTTTTAATCATCTCCTTAAAGATTTGATCCGGGGACTTTTGAAACCTGAGCTTGATATTCTTTTTAAGTTTAGGGTTGGCGTTTAAAATGCCCTTGGCGTGATTGATGGCGTCTGGGTTGATATCGGTGCCCACGAATTTCCAGCCGTAGATGCTGTTGCCGAGAATGGGGTAAATGCAGCTCAAGCCGGCCCCAATATCAAGACCCTTGATCTTGGTTCCAACCGGGACAGCGCCCTGGTGATCGTGGGCCAATAGGTCGGCGATATAGTGGAGATAGTCTGCTCGTCCCGGAATCGGCGGACAGAGGTGACCCTTGGGCACGGACCATCCCTCAACCTGGTAGTGACACAGCAGGAGCGCCTGATTTAAGGCGAGCACGGCCTTGGCGTCAGCATAGTCGACCGCCAGGTCGCCATACTTATTCTCTTTTACGTAGGGGGCAAGCTGTGGGAAGCTTTGAATGAGGGCATCAAAGTCGTACTTTCTGTTATGGAGATTTCGCGGGTGGAGCTCTTTTTCGTTTGTCATGGGGCAGGTTTACCCTAGATGGGTCTGGCTGGCCCTAAAAATATTTTCATCGCTAAATGCTGTAAAACTTACTAATCCCTGCGTCTAAAGGAATAAAAACTGATTATCGGCCCCCTGAGAATGCTGACTGGTTAACAAACGTTTGGAAGATTAAAGCCGCTTATGTGTTAAAGAAGGCGGCTTATCTCGCGGCGGGATTAACTGAGGCGCTCCAGTGAAAGCATAGAGAGCAGGGACGATTGTCTCAATATTTACTAGGTAGCTCATGGAGTCAGTTGTGGGCTATGTTCACAAGACAAAGAAATGGGCCAAATGGAGGAGGAATTTATGTATATAGACGGTTTTGTGGGCGCGGTCCCTAAGGCAAACAAAGACAAGTATCTAAAGCATTTAGAGGAAGCGGCATTACTCTTTAAGGAATTCGGCGCCTCAGGAATGGTTGAAAATTGGGGGGATGATGTGCCCTTGGGTGAAGTCACTGACTTTTATAAGGCCGTGGCCGCAAAAGAGGATGAAGTTGTCGTGTTCAGTTGGATTCAATGGCCTTCAAAGGAAGTTAGAGACGAAGGTATAAAAAAGATGATGGCAGACGAGAGAATGAAAACAATGGAAATGCCTTTTGACGGGAAACGAATGATCTATGGCGGCTTTTCCACTATTTTTAACGAGAGATTTTAGTCAGCTCTCTCAATAAGTTCAGAAGTATTGAGGCAGGGCCCAGGGTTGGGCATTAGCGTCCAAAGACCCGGTTTAGATAGGGCTTTGAGAACTTAATTAAGAGCAGAAAAAAACCTAGTGGTAGTGCGTGGCTTAGAGTCACATGTCGAAGGTCGAGAGACTGGCAAGTAAGTCTCAGTACCGCAAGTGTGAGGAAGAAGAGGGTGTAGAAGGCCTGACGAGAGACTAAGGCCTTATGGGAGACATCCTTAAAGAAATTGATTGAAAGAGGAAGTAAGATAAGCGCCGACATCTGTAAGATTGTAAATTGGAGGCAGTTCTGACTGTGCTTCTCAGAAGTAAAAAAGAAAAAGTTGGCGCCCTCGAAAATGAGAATGGCACTAAAAATCTTGAGAGCTGTTTGATCTAGGTTCTTGTAGACTTTTCCGCGAATTTTTAAGTGGTTCACCGTTAGGATGAAAAAGAGCAAACAGCCAGATATTGCAGTTCCAATGATGAGCAGATAAACGGCAAGCTGGCCCCCAGCTGGGAAGTCATGCACTTCCCAGTGATGAGTCAGGAGGGCGCTAAGACTCGTTATGACGAGTAAGAGAATTAAAGTGAGTGAGATTTTTACTTTAATAACTTGGCACCCTTGTTAATTTCTTTAATACCGATTCTTTCGTCTCAAGTGTTTTTAAAAATGCTTGAATATCCTCTCTATCTTGGGCCCCTATTTCAACATCCAATTGCACTTTACCCATAATATATATGGCCTCATCAAGCGTTTCCACACTTCCATCGTGAAAGTAGGGCGCCGTTTTTGTGACATTTCTAAGGGGAGGAACTTTGAATACCTCTTTATCATCTTCGTCCTTAGTCACATCATATCTTCCTAGATCTCTTTTAGTGCTACCAGTAAGGGGGTAGGGATCATTTGCGACACCAAATTTTTGATACATCTCACCACCAATAAGCTGACCACTGTGACAGCCGGCGCATCCAATCTCAATGAATTTTTTGAGACCTCGGCGTTCTTTAGTATTTAACACCGTCACATTTCCATCTAAATAATCATCAAAGCGACCTGGACCAACAAGTGTTCGCTCATAGGCACCGATTGATTTCGCCGCAAGTTCGGCCGCTTCATCTGGTGAGATCTCGGCCAGGTTTTTTTTGAAAGCTGATTTGAAGTCTGCAGAGTACTGATGTTCAAGAAGCTTATCTTTTAATTCACTATGGTCTTTGAGATTATAGGGAACAGCAAGTGTGAAGGAGCGTATCGCTTGCTCTTCGACATCTTCTCTGTTTCCGTCCCAATGCTGGGATATCTGTCCGGCGGTATTGATGAGGGTTTGAGCATTTCTTGGTGCCTGTCGATTCTCTGTTCCTCGGGACTTCGTGAGCGTGTCCGTGAAGTGAAATTGAGGTAGGTGGCAGCGCGCACAGCTGACGGTGCCATCTTTACTCAGTCGAGTGTCAAAGAAGAGCTTGCTTCCCAGGTGAACGACTTCCTGGCTTGGTCTTTCGCTACCAAAAAACTCAACATTATTTAGACTATTATTAAAACTTCCTAATGCCTCAGAATGTAAGGGGTCTTTGTCTATTTTAAAATGATTGCTAGTGCAAGAAAGCAAAGTTAGGGTGATGAGAAGATAAAATTTTTTCATGTGAACTCCTTCTAATTTACTATTCGTTGAAGGGACAAAAAGGTTACAAATTAATTGGAAAAAGTCTCTAAGTGGTGTGAATTACTGGATAATGCCAAAGAGCCTGAGGGCTTTTTAAAATTGCATCACGAGCTTGAAAAGAATTTTCTTTTTATTGGTCCCAAGGCCCTTCGTGGGCTTTCTCCTGAAGATCGTGAAGAGTTATTTCAAGAAGTTTGCATCGCCATTATTAATAATATCTCTGATCACTCCAGTGAGCTTGGCTGCCTCAGTTGGCTACGGGCCATCGTACACAATAAGACCGTTGATTATTTCAGAAAGATGTCTCGCACGACAATTGGCCACGAGTATAGGGATGAGGACTTTGGCGTTATTGATGATTCATTAGAAATAAGAAATGAATTACAAAATGTCTTTAAGGAACTTGAAGAGACCGAAACCAACCTTCTTATTGAAGTGAAGCTCTTTGGAAGAACATTCAAAGAAATGGCCTTAATGACAGGAAAAAAACAAGGTGCCCTCAAAGTCGCTCTTCATAGGGCGTTGAAGAAAATGAACCGGCGTGCCAGATGACTTTTGGGACTCATTGAGTCAAGGTTTTCTCGACATTAAGGCCTGAGAGGACTTATTCTAAATTCATAAGCTCATGAATTTTGCTTTTGCATACAGCTCCTGAACATGAATTTCGAATTCGCTCACGTTAGGTTTTGATAATGAAAGAATTATGTAAAGACCCCTTTAGACTCTTCTTCCCAGTTGCCATTTTGTGCCTGTTATATGCAAGTGGAATCTGGATTCGCTTTGGCGTCTTCAACCAAGGCGACTTCCCAGTTGAGGCCCATGCCAACCTCTTTCTCGGAGGCTTTCTCTTTCTGACGATCATGGGCTTTCTACTCACCGCCATTCCAAGGTTCACGCAAACGGATTTCCTCTCAAAGGGAGAGCTCGGGATGGGAGTAATTGTCCTCCTGGCCGTTGTGAGCACCTACTTATTTGAGGCCACCCCTTGGTTTTGGCTTAGTATCTTCATCGGCTGGCTCATCCTCTTAACTTTTGCAGCTCGAAGATTTTTTAAGCGCGCTCAAAATCCCCCGTTTACCTTTGTCTTTGTGGGCCTCGGTGTCGCCCTTGGCCTGCTGGGTAGTCTCTTTAGCTTCTTGGCCAATATTCACTATGACACCTTTGCTCACCTTGAAAATTGGGGGAAGCTCTTTTTCTACGATGCCATGGTGATGGCTTTCATTATTGGCATTGGCGGCCGACTCATTCCTGGCATCTTGGGATTTGTAGAAATCGTAAAAGAGCAAAGAGAGGTCTATGAAAAGCCCGTGCCTTTTTTAAAAGTGATCCCAATCGACATTAAAATCTGTCTGGTCGTCTTTATCCTCAGCCTCATTTTTGAAGGCATAGGTCTCGATCGAATCGGCTATGTTCTCAGGGCTCTTGTCATCACTTTCTTTTCATTCAGATACTGGCGTCTGCACGAAAGGGTAGAGACCGGTAAGTGGCATGGCAGAATCCTCAAGCTCTCATGCTGGATGCTCCTGCTTCCTTCATGGCTTTTATGCTTCTTTGTCGCCGACGCCATTCACGTTAAACACCTCATCTACATCGGCTCTTATTGCCTCATGACCCTCATGGTAGCAAGCCGAGTGGTGATGGCCCATGGAAGCGAGGGGCTTGAGATCGAGTTTCGAAAACTTCCTTATCTTTTGATTGGCTTCTTGGTCGTCTTTGCAGGCTTTACGCGGGCCACGGCGATCATGATGCCGGACTCCTATGAGAATCATCTGGGGTATGCGGGGATATTGTTGTTTGTGGCGGGGGTTGTTTGGGTGGTTTTCTTTTTTAAGAGACTACTTATTTTTAGTAAGTAATTGCTAACTGTTAAGATCTGCAGAGAAAAAATGTCTCTATTCCATAAACTCTGATGCTCCTCTAAACTAATATAATCTATATTCATAGCTACCATAGAGGATGCAACACGATGTCTAAATTAGATAAGATGCTTCGTGAATGGGTCGAAATCGACCTCATTACTAAAGATCAAGCCTCGAAAATCTCAGATTTTGAAAGTACGAAGGCAACTCATTCTTGGGTTCTTTATGGCTTTTTACTACTGGGGGCAGTCATTATCGGCATAGGTGCTATTTCCCTAATTGCCGCTAACTGGGATCAAATTCCTGGTTGGTTCAAACTGGTCATCGACTACATTCTTTTAAGTATTATCGCTGGCTCGGCTTTCTATGCTTATGAAAAGAAGCCTATGCTTTTTGAGTTTCTACTCGTTTTGTTCATGATTCTTTGTCTCGCTACAATCGGTCTTATCTCTCAGGTTTATCATACTGGTGGGAAGCTTTATCAGGCGCTTCTGCTTTGGTCCCTCATTACTATCGGGGTTGCTGCTTGTTCCAAGCGCTCTCTTGCGATCCACCTGTGGATTCCTGGGTTTCTTACTGGAATTACTTTTTTTGCCTTAAACTCTGTCTTACTTCAGCCGATTTTTCAGGATAATGGTGCGCCTGTAATCATGATGATGCCCCTAATATGTGGACTATTGGCAATCTTGTGTCGAAACATCGCAGGCGAAATTGCTCAAACCGAAGCGCTTCGCTCTTGGAGCGTTAAGAGCGGAGTGATCGCATTGATTATTGCTGAAAGCCGAATTTGGCAGGTAACTACTTCCAAGCTTCATCTCGTTGCGTATTTACCAGCCTATACTCTTGCACTTATTTCAGTCGTTGGAATCCAACTAAGTTCCAAATATAAGAAGACACAGAAAGCTCTCTTACAAGGTGTGATTATTCTATATATGGTTCCTTTTCATCTTCCCCTTTTAGAAATTGAAAATCGGCTTTCCTATGCATTCTTTACGTTAAGTGTCTTGGCCTTAATGGCCGTATTTTTAGCTAGTCTCAAGCAAAGAAAACTCTTTCAGCTCTTTCTAGTCGCCCTAGGGCTTCGCTTTCTTATTCTCTACTTTCAGGCCATCGGAGGTCTTGCCAGCACCGGTATTGGTCTAATTTTCTCTGGAGCACTAATTATTATAATGGTAATGGCCTGGAATAAGCACAGAAGTGCTATTACGACATGGGCAGAGGGGCTTGTGAAATGATTAAATCTAGGAAGGCTTTGCTCATCTCGTTACTCTTACCAATCTTCGCTCTCATTTTACTGGCCGAGTATAAAAAATATCTTCTATTCGTCGGACAGGAAGTAACTCTTCCAATTACTGGATATGACCCTCGAGACTTACTTTCGGGTCACTATTTAGTTTACTCTGTTGATTATGGAGTTGAGTCTATTTGCGGCACTAAACCATATGAAAAAAAGAAGGATGGTTTTATCTGCTTATCTCCGAAGTTCTTTAGTACAAGTAGCCCTAAAGATTGCGAAATACTAATTAAGGGAGTTTGCAAATACAGTCGATTCGAGGCAGGAGTAGAGCGCTATTACGTACCAGAGTCCGAAGCAAGAAGATTGGAACAGCTGGTTCAAAAAAACCAAGCAAGTATCGTCTTGTCAGTGAGCCATGGCGGTGAAGCACAAATTAAGGACCTACTTATTAACGGAAAACCCTGGCGACAACATCTTACCAGTGCCAGATGACCTTTGGGACTCAATGAGTCTAATTAATCATCAATTTATTTAGTAGTTAGCGATCCCACTCTAGTTATCTTGAATTAGAAATACGACTTACTCATAGATAATCCCTTAAGATTTTTGAAGTTATCTTTAGCGTTGTATTGCCACTGGACTTCAATTAATATATATCAAATATATATTAATCACAGGGAGTAAGTATGAGCACACTATTTGAAAAATTAGGTGGAGAGGGCGCTGTTGACGCTGCAGTTGATATTTTTTATCGCAAAGTATTGCAGGACGACCGAATCAAGGATTTTTTCACCGACGTCGATATGGACGAGCAGATCAATAAGCAAAAGGCTTTTCTTACTTTTGCTTTTGGTGGACCTAGCAATTACTCCGGCCTAAACATGAAAGAGGCCCACGTCAGACTCGTTGAGAGGGGCATGAACGACACCCATGTTGATGTTGTCGTTGAGCTCCTTGGCGGGACCTTAAAGGAGCTGGGTGTGAGTGACGAACTTATTGGAGAAGTCGCAGCGGTTGCTGAAAGCGTTCGTGATCAGGTTTTAGGTAGAGAAGGGTAATAAGTAATGGCAGCATTCGTTTTTGATGGCGTTGAGTATGTGGCCCAAGATGGTGAATCTGTCTTGGACTGCCTACTGCGAGAGGGCGTTGATATCACAAATTCTTGTAGGAGTGGCATTTGCCACTCTTGTTTGTTGAAGTCTAGCTCTAAGCTTGAGAGCGCCTCTCAAAAAGGTTTAAGCACGCCTAAGAAAGAGGCGGGGTACTTTTTATCTTGTCAGCAAAAGGCATACCCAGGAATCGAAGTGCATCGACTCGACACTTCGACCCTTTTTATAGACGCAAAGATTACTTCACAAAAAAGAATCTCAGATTCCGTAGTGATCGTTGAGGCCCAAACCTCGAGTGACTATCCTTTTAGGGCCGGGCAATTTACAAATATTATTAGAGCAGACGGGACGTGTCGCTCTTATTCTATTGCGAGCCAGACAGGCAGTAAGACACTTGAGTTTCACGTCAGAAAAGTCCCCGGTGGTGAGCTCTCTGGCTGGTTATATGATAGTGACCTGATTAATGAATCGATAAAGCTATCTGAGCCCTTAGGTGAATGTTGTCTCACAACTGATATGCAAGGCAAAGATCTGCTCTTAATCGGAGTTGGGACAGGTCTCGCTCCTTTGTATGGAGTTTTGAAAGACTCTCTGGCCGAACAAAAAATGGGAACAATTAATTTGCTCCACGGCGGACTGAGTATCGAGAGTCTCTACTTGGTTGATAGCCTGAAGTCACTTGAACAAGAGCACGAATTTTTCAACTACCACCCCGTATTCTTAAAAGGCGAAGAGCGCGAGGGCTTTAGAAAAGGGGACCTCGTCGAGCTTATTAAGAACTTTGAATTTGATAAGGCCAACACTGTGGTCATGATATGTGGTGACCCGCAGCTGGTGAAAAGCTTAAAGCAAACAATCTTCTTAAGTGGTGTGCCCTCAAAAAATATTCTAAGCGACCCCTTTGTTTCTCATGCGGGCGATGGAAAGAAAAATTCCTAAGAACGTAGCAATTCTTATTGGTTCTTTTGTCGTCTTACTAACCTTTGGACTCATTTCCAATGTGCTAGAGCCTTTTACTGGTACCGGCATTTTAGTTGGTGCCTTTGGCGCCTCAACTGCCATTTTATTTAATTCACCAAATGATAAAATCTCGAGCTATAGAAGTTTGGCGCTTGGATATTTTATTTCATGCTTAATTGGCGTTTCTTTTAACTTCTTCCTTCCTGCAAGCCTTCTCGCTCTCAAAGTGGCCCTCTCTGTTTCAATGGCCATTTATTTAATGAGAACGCTCAATATCTTTCATCCCGCGGGGGGCGCAATCGCTCTTCTTTCGACAGCTTATCAATATAAATTTCCACTGGAACTAGTTTCATACTTCATTTCCACATCCGTAATCGGACCTTCTCTTTTTTATCTCGTTGTGCTATTAGTCAGAAAAAGTAAACTTTTGAGTTCATAATGAGACTAACATCAAAGACAGACTACGCCCTAAGGGTGCTGATCTTCTTGCAGAGCAATGAGAAGGCCACAATCAGAGAGATTGCTGATTTCTACGCTATTAATAAAAACCACCTCAGCGTGGTGGTGAATCGACTCTCTGAACTTGATTATATCGAATCCACCAGAGGCCCCACTGGGGGAATCTCTCTAAGACCCCAAACTCTCAAAAAAAATCTGGCAGAGATCGTGTTGAACTTTGAAGATTTTGATCTAGTTGAGTGCTTTAATGAGCAAACGAATAAGTGCAATCTGAGTCCGAGCTGCAAGCTGAAGGCAATTCTTAAGCGGGCCAATAAGCAGTTTATTGAAGAGCTTAGAAAGTACAGCCTGCAAGATATCAAGCAGCTTGGGATTTAACGCTATGGCGATCTCTCGTCATCTCAATGGAAAGCGTTCGAATCTCCAATTAACATGATTTAAGTCAGGACTTTTTTACTCCGTCTTTGCTAGATTTACGCAAAAGAGTGGGGTTTATATGATTCTCGATTTTAAAGAGTTAGGGCAAAGTCAAACCTTCGTGGGTTCTAAGGCCTATGTGCTCGCCATGATGGCCCAGAGCAATTTACCTGTCCCTGCTGGCATGATTCTCTCGACTCGGCCTGAGACTGATGAGGATTGGGCCAAGATTAAATCTTGGTGGGAAGTCCAGGGCCAAGCACCTCTGGCCGTTAGGTCTTCTGCCTACGGCGAAGATTCAGAGGAGATGAGCTTTGCAGGTCAGAATCAAACTTACCTCAACGTTAAAACTTTTGAAGAATTAAAAAATGCTGTTGAGAATTGCTTTCGCTCAATTGATAGAGAAGCCTCACAAACTTATCGGCAGCACTTTCTGGGCGAGAAAACAGATGTTCCGATGAACGTTGTTTTACAGGTGATGGTTGATGCCGAGTACGCTGGCGTCTACTTTTCTGTAAATCCGACCAAGGCCGAAGATGGAGAGGTGCTTGAGTATGTGGAAGGGCTTGGAGAGTCTCTCGTTTCTGGGCAAGTGAATCCCTTTCGAGTCTTTAAGCGTGAAGATAAATTTCATGGGCCTCTTAACCCTGGCACTCTTAAGGAAGTCTTTAAGCTAGGTGAGGAAGTCGAAGAAAAGCTTTCTCAGAAAATTGATATGGAATGGGCCGTTGATGCCAATAACCGAGTCTTTCTGCTGCAAGCGAGACCCATTACTGCAATTCGTTCAGAGGCAAAAGAAGAGAAGATCTTGGCCCGCGAGCTTGCCCGCATTCAAAAAGATTTTGATCCTGAAACTTGGTGGGATGGGCAGACCTTTGCCGAGTGGACTGGGCAGCCCAGTCGCTTGACCTTTGAAGTGTGGAAGCGCGCCTTTGCCCCAGGTGGCGCCTTTGATGATGCTCTTCAGGAGCTTGGTTACTTGGGCTTTACAGATAAGGCCTATTCCCCCCACGAATCAATTATGGACCGTGTCTTTGGGCGCGCGTTTATTAATATGTCCAAGATGGTGCCGCTCTACTTTGGGCCAATCCCTTATCGAATCGAGCCAGCGCCAAAGCCGCATCTTAAATTTGAGTGGTATAAAATTTCTGCTGTTGGCATCCTGAATACGCCTCAGAGCTTAGGGCGAATGGTTAAAGTTGGCTGGCAGATGTCGACGGGCAGAAGAAAGTGGATTGAAAAATCAAGGCAAGAACTCACCCAATTTAAGCATAAGATGCAGCGACCTATGAGTGGCGCTCTGTACGCCGATTGGAAGAGCGAGGAGCTCCTTAATCAGTGGCAAAAAGAAATTGCCAATTTTTCTCGCATTAGCCTGAAGTGGCCTCTCGTTTTAGTCGTCTTAATTGAAGCGACTCACCAGTCTTTACGGGCGGTGCTCACCTCTGTCGTGGGCAAAGAGAAAGTTGACTCTTATCTCCAGCGCTGGATGGGCTCGGGCCTTAAAACAGCAACCTTTGAGATGAATCGCTACTTTGCTCGGGCCCTTGAAGAACCACTTAAGAGAGATTTCTTTCTTTCGCGCTTTGGCCATAGGGGACCTGGAGAGCTCGATCTGTCTCATCCACGCTGGGTTGAAATTGGAGCGCAAGCTTTTGGTGGAGGAAAGACCAAGGAAGCGGCAGAGCATCTTGAGCTTGATGTGGCGACGGAAATTCGCGTCCTCAAAACATTTAAAGACTCTGTGCTACTAGAAGAGTGGCAGCTCCTAAAGGAATTGCTCGAGCTTCGTGAACAGTGGAAAATGGAAATTCTTCGCCCTTACGCCCATATTCGTTACTTAAGTCTTGAGCTTGGACGCAGACTCAAGCTTGGCAATGACATCTTCATGCTCTCTGTTGAAGAAATTGAATCCCTGGCACAAGGGAGTGTTGAGCTTAAAGACTTAAAGGCGCTCATCATAAGTCGAAAAGAAGAGCTTGAGGCCTATAAGGGCATCTATCTGCCTGACATCCTAAAAATGAACGAGATTGATTCATGTCTTAGCAAGGTGGATCTTCAAGTTTCTACCTTGCGAGGAACTCCTCTTTCTTCGGGGCTTGCCAAGGGGGAGGTTCGCATTGTGAATGATCCAAGTGAGGTTGATTTTTCTGATTGGCCAGAGGATGCGATCTTGGTTGCCCCCGCGACTGATCCTGGCTGGACTGCTCTTTTTACGAGATCCAGAGGGATTATTGTCGAGCGAGGAGGGGTATTAAGTCATTGTGCGATTCTCGCACGTGAGCTAGGACTTCCTAGCGTAAACTTGGCCCGCGCGACTCAGGTTCTTAAAAATGGCGATCGAATCTGGCTTGATGGCCAACATGGTGGAGTGAGTAATGAGCATGCCTAATGAAATCGTTCCAATGATTCTACCCACAGTGATGATTCCGCTTACACTGGCAAGTGTCGGGGTTTCAGTTGTCGCAAGCTTTATTGCCGCTCTTTTTGGCATTGAACTAAAGATGGAGGGGCCCAAGAAATTATTAGAGGTTCTCTTAAAGCCTCGTGTGCTAGCTTCGGCCTTCGCGCTAAACGCACTTATTCTGGGAACGCTGTGGTCATGGCGCTGGTGGAATAATTACCCCAAACTCATCTTCACTATTGAGAGTGAATCAAATTCGCGCGCTCTTCCTTCTGAGATTACTTATCAAAGTATTCCCACCGTTCAAACTCAATTTAGCTCCTCAAAGATTGGGCCACTTGCGCTCCAGAAGATCAATCAATTGTGGAGAGTTGAAATTGGCAAAGGAACTTTTAGGGCCCCTCTTATCAGTGAGGGCAGAATTTTTTCTGGTAATGATGGAGGAACAATTTCAGAAATAGACCTAGCGAGCGGTGAGATTGTGCGCTCTTTTTATGTCGGAACCTCAGTTTCATCAGAACTTACGCTATGGAATCAATCGCTCTTTTCAGGCGAGGGTGTTCACGACACCCACCACGCGCGTGTCTATCGCTTTGATCTTAAAAGTGGCAAGTACACTGGAAGCTATCAAACTAAAGGGCATACCGAAGGCCAGGCGGTCATTGGAACATATAAAGAAGAGAGCACTCTCTTTGCGGTCGCCGGTGTTGACGGACTTCATGCCATCGACCCCACCACAATGACAGCAAAGTGGAAGCTCAATATCGGTCATATGGATGCAGGTGTTTTAGTCGATGAAAATTCTGGGGTTGTCTTCTTTGGTACCGGTAGAGAAAAGGATGACGATAAGAAGAATAAGAGCTACGCCGCTGCTGCAAGTTTTGCCACTGGGGAGCTTCTCTGGCAAAGAGAATTGGCCGCCTCGAGTTGGATGAGGCCAGTTTTGGCCGGCAGTAATGTTTGCTTCATTTCTGGGGAAATTTACTTTCCCTCTAAAAGAGGCCACATCTCGTGCTTTGATCAAATCTCGGGTGAGCCCACAATTTCACACAACACCACTGAACCCTTGATTTCTACCCCAAAGGTCTTAGATGAATCCATTCTTTATACTTCAATTAGTGGTAAGGTCTGTCGTTTTGATCTAAAGACTAAAAGAGATAGCTGGTGCTTTGATAGTAAGGGGAGTGGTTTTTCTTTTGCTGGCGCAAGCTATGATCCTCGCGCTCATGTGGTTCTTTATCCCTCTAAAAGTGATGGTCTCTATGTCCTGAATGCTAATAACGGGGACTTAATCATGCAGTGGAAGCCAGATCAAAGCGAGGGGGAATGGGCCAATACATATGCTGATGTCGCTGTCTTTGGTGACCTTTGGATCGTCGCCGACTACGTGGGATCAATTCGAGCATTGAGAGCGAACTTTTCCTCGCAAATGGCCAACAATCAGTAGCAAGAGTGCTGCGAATGCCCCCGAGAGATGGGCCAGTAGAGTCCCCAAACTCTGGCCCTCCCACACACCAACGCCAATAAACATCACGGCCACAAAGAGGAGCGACCACTGTCGCTCCCTGAGTCCCCAAAAAGTATAGAGACCACAGATAAGGTGGCTTGCTCCTAAAAAAGAGTATTGAGGAGGAGCTGTGAGGGTCAGCAATATCAGAACAAGAAGGTGAATGAAGCCGGCCGTCTTCAGGAGAAAGGGCCCAGACTCTTTTCGCTCAATTAAAAGAGCAATCGGGCTCAAGAAGAAGAGATTTACCAGTAGGTGAGAGGCGCTCACGTGCATAAAAAGAGATGAGAGTAAGGTGAGTCCATTATGTCTAAGCGGATCGCTAATTAAAAAGCTTAGCCACTTGGCCGGACTTCCATCAAAGGAATAAAGTGAAGTGTTAAAAGCCTGTGAAAGAATGGTCACAAAGAGGCAGGAGAAGATGAGTACAAGGCTAGCGTATGGGCGAAATTTCATAATTCTTAATATCACCGTTTTTAAGCTCTAGGCCATTGTACTCCATCAAAAAATTAATTACAGCGGGCCCACTTAGTTAGGTTCGAACGAATCTTTGCTCCAACACTTAGCCCCATTACATCGACTTTCCAATCAGGAATATCTCTTTGGTAAAGGCGCTCGTAGAGATACGCGAGCGTCCCAACGCGAAGGCGATTTCCAATCATTCCTTGTGTGACATATCCCCAAAAGTGATACTGAAATCCAGGAATGTCATTGCCTTCCACCAGGCGTTCCATCTTATAGGAAACGACAGATGAAGTCGCGCGATTCACAGTGAGGGCGTCGCCGCTAAAAATCCATGGAATCACACCCAGGGCAACCAACGGATCGCCATAAATTTCAACGGCTTTTTCAAAGAGCCTTTCTGGCGTTACTGAGAAATCTTCTTGCTCTAAAAGCCACATGAAAAGTGGTGAAGAAAATTCGTTATGTCTTTGCGACTCTAAAACGAACTCGTCGTACTTTTTATGTTTTGGGTTTCCAATGGCAAGCTTATAGGGATTTTTCGCATCTGAATGCTGCCTTATTTCCTCTCCATTTTCGTCTTGATAGGGGAACTTGTAATCGGCCACGCTTGGAAGATTGTCCGTGATCTGCTGATAGAGATCTCCTTCATGGCGAAGGTCAAATTTTGGCTCCTCACCGTTGAGGTAGGCGATCTGGCGCTTCCTCGCCAGGTGAATAAATGAAGCAAAGTAATTCTCTGTCGGGTACTTGAGTTCAAGCTTGGGGTTGCCATAGAGAATGAAAGCATTTTGCAGGTAATACTCTGAGCGATCCATGGGAAAGCCGGGAAGGCCAGTGATGCGCTCGATATATCTTGGCATCGAAATGCCCGCCGGAATCGGATAAGCATCCACCCATGGGTTAATTTCTTCTCTTAGGACCTTGAGAATGCCTCTTCTCAGGTCTTTTCTCGTTTTCCCTGGGTAGGCCTTCTTAATAGAGCTCGCGATTTCGCAGGCGAAACTGTCCATGCGAGTTTCGGAGAAGTAAGTTTCCACCGCATAGGAGCTCATGCAGGTGAACATTGTAAGTGTCGTAAGGATTATTTTTTTCATAGTGGACTAAGAATATCTGAAAATAGGCCACCATTCCTTTCCCCCCAGTTGAATTTACAGCGTGTCTAAAGTTTAGACATTAGGGTTCCAGATGACTTTTGGGACTCTCTGAGTCCCAAAAGTCATCTGGCACCATGCAGTCTGGTAGGACGCTGTCCGGTGGTTGATAATGGGTATAGCTAAGGAGTGAAGGAATGAGCAAAGTAGTGATGAAGGGAGATAAGGTGCCGGTGATCTTTCTAGGGCATGGCTCACCGATGAATGCCATTGAAGACAATGATTTTACTCGGACTCTTACTAGACTTGGTGAAAGCCTCCCTAGACCCCAGGCGATCCTCATGATCTCGGCCCATTGGGAAACGCAAGGCACGTGGGTTACTGGAATGGAGCGACCAAGGACCATTCATGATTTCTATGGTTTTCCAAAGCCTCTTTCTGAGATTCAATATCCCGCTCCAGGGGCGCCGCTGCTTGCGCAGAGGCTCGCCAGTGAGATTTCATCACCTCAAATTAAAATTGACTTTGAACAGTGGGGACTTGATCACGGCACCTGGTCGGTGCTTCGATATCTTTATCCCAAGGCAGATATTCCTGTTTTTCAGCTCAGCCTTGATCGCGCTCAGTCCTTTGAGTTTCACTATGCGCTGGGGCGTGAACTCAGCTTTTTCAGGGAGCAAGGAGTGATGATTATGGGCAGTGGAAATATTGTGCATAATCTTAAGACGATTAATTGGAGTCATCAGGCGACCCCCTATGATTGGGCGCTAGAGTTTGATGAGTGGGTCAAAGCACGGCTGCAAGAGCGAGATGATATGAGCTTAGTCAGCGATGCGCTTAAAAGCAGGGCGGGTCAATTGAGTATTCCCACACCGGAGCACTACTTACCACTACTCTATGTGTTGGGGGCCAGCTCCCAAAGTGATCAGTTAGTGTTTCATTATGAGGGGATTCAAAACTCTTCGATTTCTATGAGATGCGTGGGTTATTACTAAATCACACTTTCGTTCATGACCCAATTACCTGAAACTGCGTGGTATAAGTCATTCGCCCCATGCGCTTTTTCATAAGTTACTCGATACTGAAATGAGTGAGTAAGGAGAATTTT
Source organism: Bacteriovoracaceae bacterium (assembly GCA_048264885.1). Classification (GTDB taxonomy): domain Bacteria; phylum Bdellovibrionota; class Bacteriovoracia; order Bacteriovoracales; family Bacteriovoracaceae; genus JBLWXV01. The sequence continues at coordinate 612,424 of JBLXCO010000001.1, read as the reverse complement.
ATGAAAAAATCAACCGCATACGATTTACCGCTTAGATTATTCCATTAGGTGTTCGCTTTTTTATTTTTGCTGTCATTTTCTATCGCTCAGTTTATCGATGATGACTCGTCGCTTTACGCCTATCACATGCTGTCAGGAATGTTGATGGTTTCGATGGTGTTGCTGCGAGTCGTCTGGGGATTTGTAGGACCAAAGACTGCTCGCTTTAGCTCATTTAGACTGCAACCCTCTGAGTTGGTGGGCTACTTCAAGTCAGTTCTCTCCAGTAAGTCTAAAAGGTACCTAGGTCATAATCCCGCCTCAAGTTATGCCGCCATATTAATGATGGCCTTTGCCCTAGGGCAAGGATTTACGGGGATGATGATGAGCTTCAAAATCAACAAACATTTCTTCGAAGAAATTCATGAACTCCTGGCCAATAGCTTTCTAATTGTGGTCGTCTTTCATATTGCAGGTGTAGTGCTTCATCAGTTCAAGCATCGTGATGGAATGATCACGAGTATGCTCGATGGGAAAAAAGACGAAGTCCCAGGTGAGAGCGAGATCAAGTCTAACCACCCAGTTGTGGCCCTCGTTTTTGTGGTCTTATTTGTTGGAATGGGAGTGTTTTTGTTTCATAATTTTGATGAACGCACGGGGGCGCTCAGTGTCTTTGGCACAAAAATTCAGCTTGGTGAGGATGAACATCGCAATCATGGTGATGACTATTAACAAGATCGATGAATAAAAAAGAAAGACTTTTAACCTCAAGTTTACTGCTACTCATTAGTTTGATGACAACTTTTGATCTCGTGACAGATTTGCACGAGGGTGTGGTGTGGTGGCACGTTGCGATTGAGGGAAGTATTGCTATCATTGCTTTGATTGGGGTCTACTTTCTCCTTAAGGGAACGTTTGGGCTTAGAAGGTCACTCATTCAGGAGCGTGAACTCTCTGCAAAGCTCCTAGAGGACTCTTCTCACTGGAAAGAGAGCTCTAAGAGATTTATCGACGGGCTCAGTATATCCATCGATGCCCAACTTGATAAATGGGGTTTGACGAAGTCAGAAAAAGAAGTGGCCTTTCTTTTAATTAAAGGCTTTAGCTTAAAAGAAATTGCCGATTACAGGTCAACTGCTGAGAAGACAACGCGAGCACAGGCGACTGCTATTTATGCTAAGTCAGGTTTATCTGGGCGCTCACAACTAGCGGCTTTTTTTCTCGAAGACTTGCTCATTCCCCAAAGCGAATAGACTTAGTAACTTTAACCAAGTTTGAGAGCAAGACGGTGAAAAATCTTAGTCACATGATCAAAACCAAATATTTGAGATTCTCAATATTCTGTCTAGGGATACTCATCGGGATCTTGGGGTTTGAGGAGATAGTCGACGACGTTTTCTTTGATCCGCTTGAAGGCGATCTGGAGTCGCAGGTCTTTGATCACTCAATCCTAAAATCAGTCGATAAGTTTCGCTCTCCCATGCTCACCGAGGTGATGCGAGATCTCACCGCCCTTGGCTCTTTTAGCGTGATCATCACCTTGTTTATTATTTTCTCCGCTCACTTACTCGTATTTCGCGATCGCAAAGGCTTGGCCTATTTAAGTTTGATCTTCGTTGGGGCAGGGGGAATTCCGGCACTCTTAAAACTCTACTTCATGCGCACTCGTCCTGATGTTGCTGAACACCTGGTGACTGTTCTTGATTACTCTTTTCCCAGTGGTCACACCTTTGCAGCGACTTCAATTTACATCGCGCTGGGATTTTACTCTTCTCAATTTACCAGGAAGTGGTATCAAGAAGTCTTCTTCTACTCGCTATGCTTTCTGGTCATTTTGATGGTGGGAACTTCTAGAATTTACCTGGGAGTGCATTATCCTACTGATGTATTAGCGGGAATTAGTAGTGGCATGATCTGGGCGTTTCTCATTAGTGCGATCTTTGAATTTCACGCTCAAAGAAAGACGAATTAAATAAGTTCAATTTGTTTTGCTTGAAAATGACTAAATACCCGCAGAAAATGGCCCCATTCTGCTATGAGGAAGCGCTTTTTAGGGTAGAATTGCTACGAGTTTATTCTTTAAACCTTGGTCATTATGTTCAACTATATTCTCTCTCGTCTGATCTATCTCGTCGCCAGAACTCTTAGTGCTACTTATCGCTACCGCTATGTGGGTGAAGAAAACTTGGGTGATAAGGGCCACATTCTAGGAATTTGGCATCAAAATCTTTTGCAAGGAATTCTCGCTCAAAACCATAAGCACTACACCGTGATCATCTCGAGATCCAAGGACGCCGATCCGGTGGCCTTTACCTGTCGAAGACTTGGGCACATCGTTCATCGTGGAAGCTCAAGGTCAAAGACCAACGTCGATAAAGGAGGTAAAGAGGCCAAAGATCAAATGATTGAAACACTCAAAAAAGGGGTGCCAGGCGCCGTCACTATTGATGGACCCAAGGGACCGGCCAGAGAAGTCAAACCCGGTATCATCGACATGGCCTTGAAGGCCAATGTGCCCATCATTCCCTACCTTCCGATTCCTGAAAAATTCTGGACCCTAAACTCCTGGGACCAATTCAGAATCCCAAAGCCCTTCACCAAAATCGTCGTCTACTACGACAAGCCAATCCACATCAAAGAAGGCACCGACTTCGCAGTTTACCAAGAACAACTCAAGTCGATCCTCATCGAAAAAGAAAACCACGTCCGCTCCCTCGCCAGTGCCAGATGACTTTTCGCCAGTGCCAGATGACTTTTGGGACTCGGTGAGTAATTTATATACTAGAGAATTGATGTTGGGATCGAGTTATAAGTTTTTGGCTCGATGAATAGTGGCTTTACTATTCTGTACGTATAGATAAGAGTAAGAAATACTATTGGTGCGAGAATGATTTTTAAAAGAGCACTTCGTTTAGAGCTGAGGTTTTTATCCTTGGTATAGTTGCGGTTATAGAAAAGGTCCGATGCCTTTCTGTTTGAAATATTATGAAAGCCTATTAACCTTGAAACGTAGAGGACTCGATCCTTAAAAATATAATCAGTATCAAGATAATTGTAGGTAACAAAAAAAATCAACATAAGTGTGGATGATAAAAGTACTTCTATCCATTTTGTAGATGAGATCGATGTAGTTAAAAATGCCCAAGTTGATATTAATGTCCACGTGATCAAGTTCAGAAGCAAAAATTTTAAAAGATAATCTCTAGAACGAAATATGAAATAATTTTGCTCATTTCCGATAAAATATGTTCTCTTTAATTCTTTTAAGTTTTTAGTTGTGACAAATACTACGAGTAATAGGCCAAGAATAAAGCAATATAGAAGAAAAACAAGCTCGTAACCAGTTTCAAAATACTCATGTAGTTTCGATAACTTCCAGTATAGATATAAAGTTGTAGGCACAAAAATAAGAGTCATAATATTCTTCATATAGCCCTCCATTTGTGCCAGATGACTTTTGGGACTCACCGAGTAAATCGCAAAAATTCTATTTACCAACCTCTATAATCGTCCCCGAAGCCGGGATTCTGGTGTGCTTATGCATATAATGATGAATTTCTACGGGAGAGGAACGGTATTTATACGCAACTTGAGCGGCTCGCTCGTGTTTCTTATTTTCTAGTTCGAAGTTTGCACCACCTTCTTTAAGCGCAACGATGGTTGCGAAGCATTTCTTTTCTTTGGCAGCTAAGTGAAGTGCGGTATCTCCGTTGTGGTCTTGAATATTTGGATTCAAGCGATACTGTAAAAGGAATTCCACCACTGGCAGCTGACACTTCGATGCAGCTATATGCAGTGGGGATTGGCCGGTCAGTTGGTTGATGTTCGAGACAGTTGGGTGGTCGGTGAAGACCTTCTTAATTAGATCTAAGTTTCCGCTTTCTAGTGAAAGAAACTTGATATTCTTTTGGAAGTGCATGCTATCTTTATCAGTGATAGTTTCGCCACTATATTTAATGTTAAGTTTTTTGAGATATTCATATTCACTAGTACGGTTCAGAAGAACAGTTGCTAGAATCGGTGTGAGTCCAACATGATTTCTCTTTGTAGCAAGGGTCGGATTGATTTTAACTTCTGAGACAAGCATTTGAAAATCATCTTGATAGATAGCCTCAATCACTTTATTTCCAGAATAGAATTTTGACTCAGATTGAATTGTAAAAATCGCAAACCCACAAAATGATGCTAGTCCTGCAAGCGCTATGGGAACATCTCTTTTCACTTTCCACAATGTTCTTTGATAACCGATTTTTTCATCTTTCCATGCCTTGAGAGTACTTTTGATATTCATGAAAATTAAAAGTGCTGTAGCAGGAATGATCACATAAAAAGAGAATAAATCGCTGCAACTAAGTTGCCAGGGCGCCCCTGATTGATCCCCAACTTTATCTGTGATTTGTATGGAGATCGCGAAAATGAAAACAATAAGGAGGAACCAGAAAATTGAAAGATTTCTGATAAAGAGAACTAGGGAGATCCAGGTTCTGGTCTTCTGAAATTCTTTTCTGGGAAAAATAATGAGTTTTTCTATTAATTGAATTGATGATGAAATGTTCGCTAATAAGACGACTAATGCAATTTTAAAAGTTGTACTTAAGCTGAGCATTGTCTCTGCTTTAGAATCTCTCTCATTAAAAAGATAGTAAGTAAAAAACAAGAAAATAAAAGGGATGCTTCTATAAATAGAGGATATGGCCTGGTAGAATAAGAGTTCCCCTCTAGACCAAGGGAGCATTCGAATATACTTCCATGAAAAGCCATTTGATGAGTTCCCTATTGTGAGATTTGATTTCGTATGAAAGGACATGCATGTAATGATGAGAATTACTACCGTGGGAATTAAAAAGGCATTTAATCTCGTAATATTTGTTACAAGCAAAAGAGAGACGAAGCTGAGAAGGCATACAAATGCTAGATGACGTTTTGTCATATCGAATTGGAGAGTGAGCAGTGCTCTTGCCTTCTTCATTAAGATGCCTCTTTCATAAACAATTCTGGGATTTTTGAGGCAGGATAGAGTCTGGACCTCATCTTTTTGATGAAGATAAGCTCATCCACGATGTCAATGAGATCATCAGCAATGTTCGTAGCTAAAAGTACGGAAAGTCCGTAATCATCTCTTTGCTCTTTTAGAATTGTATAGAGATCATTTCGTGCACCAGGATCTAACACCGCTGTAATTTCATCTATAATCAAAAGATCAGGCCTGCTGGCCAAAGCCGCTATAATGGCGACCTTTTTTTGCACTCCTGTTGAAAGAGAGCCTATTTTTAGCTTTGAGTCTAGATCCATAAAATCCAAGTATTTCGCTTCTAATTCTTTGGAGTAGCGAGAATAAAAGATTCGTTGAAATTGAAAGAACTGATCAATTGTAAAGCTTGGCTTAATAATCGCATCGTGAGAAAGATAAGCAACGGACTCCGCGTGAACGCGCGACTCCTGATTCGGATCTTCTCCCATGACAAGAATCTTTCCTGCACTAGGATTGCGAACTCCAAGAATTAGCTCTATTAAAGTTGTTTTTCCTGATCCGTTCTTGCCGAGGACTCCCAGAAACTTCCCCTGCTCAAGTTCAAAGTTAATATCCTCGAGAATGCACCTTCCATAAGGAATATGATAGGTGAGGTTTTGGACCAATAATGGGGCCATGTAATACTCGCAGGTTATCTACTTTTTGATTAGTAGAATTTTACCATTAAGTAGAGAAAGCAGACGATTGGGCCTTAGGAGAAATAAGTTATCAGGATGTTATGTTCACTCAGTTGAAGGAGAGGATGCCCATAATTAATGTAGCTATTTAAAGGTTATAAAATGTTATCCTTTCATGTGAAACTCTGCCGCTTTACGGGCCTCATCGAAAAAGAAAACCACGTCCGCTTTCTTTTCTCATGCGTTGTCATGTTCAGGTGATTATTCCAGGGTCCTAGAATCTCAACTTGTCGATATTTTAGACAGTAAATTGTACTTCTTTCAAACCTAGTAAATCTCACTTTAAGCCATGTTATTAATGATAATCGAATATTTTTATAAATTGGAGATGTAAAGTGAAGTATGTAATCGGGTTAATATTGATGGCATTATCTTTAAATGCAAGTGCGGATGGCTGTCAGAATCTATCAACAAGGGTCGATACAGACGAACTTATTGGAAGAGAAGTCAGAATTTCAGATAATAAATATATTATTAAGAATGTACAAACGGGAATCCAGCTTCACTCTTCTAAAAGGTTCGCAGTATGTAATAAGGCCGTCCTGACTTTACATGACCAAAACAATCCTGAGCAAGACACGATTAAAGTGACCATAAACGCTCACGTTCCCTTCTCAATGCCAATTGGTCTTATCACTGACTATTTTTCCCTCGAAGGTGTTAATATTGATAATTCCGGGATTGAAAGTAGCTACCAGATGCTAAGCCGTTCACTTGAACTTGAATCTTGCTTGATGGAAACAAGTAACTGCAGGTTTTAACTATCTTTAGAAAGCTCGCCAGGCTCGCCAGTGCCAGATGACTTTTGGGACTCGGCGAGTAATTCCCTAGATACTATTTACCAATCCGTATAAGTGCTCCTGAGGCCGGGCTTCTAGTGTTCTTGCGCATATATTGGTGAATTTCTATGGTGAAGAACGGTTGCTAGAATCGGAGTAAGTCCAACATCATTTTTCTTTGTAGTAAGGGTCGGCTTAAAATAATTTTGAGATAAAAATTTAATTATCTTCTTGATAGATAGCCCTAATCCTTAATTTCAGGCTCTACTAGTTTTGCAAGCTTTTCGAGTGACTCTTGCCAACCTAGATAACACATCTCCGCCGGAATGAGAGAGGGAATATTCTCCTGAGTAATATGTAGCTCTGTCCCGCAGAGAACTTCACTGAGAGAAACTGTGACTGTCATTGTGCCTGGAAGATTTGGATCATCAAATTCGTCGGTATGTCTTATAAGTTTATTGGGGATGAGCTCTAGATATTTGCCTCCAAAGGTATGGCCCTTTTGTGTCGTAAAGTTGGTAAATGACATCTGAAATCTTCCGCCCACAGTTGGATTCATCGAGTGGACTTTACAAGTAAAACCATAGGGAGGAATCCACTGGGCAATGGCCTGTTCTGTGAGGAATGCGCGGTAGACACGTTCTGGAGGCGCTTTTAAAACTCGATGAAGCCTAACGGTGTTCTCTTGCTGCTTCATTATTCGCTCCTAATTGAGTTGATGATAAAGAATTATGGCGCATTGAGTACGATACGCTACTCATTTTTACTTACTTCAAACCAATTTCTAGACAATGTTAAGGTAGACAATCCTGTGCCCTTAAATTCTGTTTGGCGACACAATGCTAGGCTTTTAAGAGTTGATTATAAGAATTTATGAATCTTTTTTCAGGAGAAACAAGATGAAAATAACCAGATTAACTCTCTTACTACTAGCAACTCTACTTTTTGGGTGTGCAAGCACAGAAAAGGCCAATCTCTCGAGTACAAATCCTGATGATGCAGTCGATGAAGTGCTTAATATGAAGAGTGATCTTCGTAAGTCTCAAGCTGATGTCCTCGCTCATGAGTCGTTTGCCGCAGGCAATAAAGACTTAAACGAAGCGATGGAATTGATTGATAAAGGTGGGGAAAATAATAAGACAATGGCGATGGATCTTCTCGCTCAGGCCAAGGGCCACTTTCAAAAGTCGCAAGAGAATTCAAAGAGTATTCCCAAGCCTTATGAGAAAATCTTAGCGGCGAGAAAGAAGGCCTTGGAAGCCGATCCCTATGCAAGCTCTCGTAACAAAGAGATGCTTGACGATATTGATGACGACTTCATTGATAGAACCGATGGTTTGACTGAAAACTTATCGGCGCAGTACCATTCACAGTTTCAACAACGCTACCAAAGTCTAGAAGTGAAGAGTATTCAGCACCAAGAACTTAAAAGGTTTAGAAATATCTACACTTGGGCACAGGAAAATGATGCTGATAGCTTAGCTCCTAAAACACTTCAAAAAGCCAAAGTTGATATTTATACCGCCGAGAATGCGATTGCTCAGAGCCCTCGTAATTCCGATGCCTATAGTGACGAAGTCATGCAGGCCAATAAATCGGCCAAGCTCTTAAGCGATGTGATGGATAAGCTCTTGGGAAGTGCTAAAGGGTCTCCCGAAAATGTGGCTATTGAATTGGTTAATCAGGAGAGAAAAGTGGGCAAACTCAGTGATACGGTTGGAGAACTAGCCTATGATTTGACCCGTACGCAGCAAAAACTCACAAAAACCTCTTCAGCACTTGGAACACAGTACATGAAGCGCCTTGATGCTGAGTCTCAGGTGCGTTTTCAGAAAGCTTTGGATGAAATGCGTAACTCATTCACCAGTGATCAAGCGGAAGCTTATCAACAAGGTGATCGACTCATCTTTAGACTCAAGAAGATCGACTTTGCGCCAGGATCTGCTGAGATTCCTGATGATTCTAAAAATCTTCTCTCAAAAATCGAGTCGATCATTAGTGAAATGGATCCAAAAGATATTCAGATCCAAGGTCATACAGACTCAACTGGCACTAATTCTTGGAATCAAAAACTCTCGCTCATGAGAGCAAAGTCTGTTGAAAACTATCTAAGTGCTAAAAACGACGGCCTCAAGACCAAGGTCGAAGGACTGGGTGAGCAAAAGCCAATTGCCACCAATGAAACGGCTGAAGGCCGCGCTCAAAATAGACGTGTTGATATCGTCATCGATGTAAAATAGAATGACCCTATCTCATAAAACGCCCCCAAAATGGGGGCGTTTTCTTTTGATTTAGGAGAAATGGATGAATCGCAAGGTTATATTTATCCAGGGCATAATTCTTATTACCATTACCATGTTGGCCAATGTGGTGCTTACAAATTGGTTTCTCTCAAAGCGAATTGTGGATTACACCAATGTCCAGAACTCTGTGATTCGTTCAGTGGATCACATATTTACTGCTCTCACGTACATGGAGAGAAATACCAATGCTGAATTTAACGACAAGATAAAGCATGAATTAGAGTCCGCTAGAGAGTCGCTCAGAACGCCAGAACTCATGACGATTAGACGAAGAGTGGAAAAGTAGTACTTTTACGACTCTTTTGTTATCCTTTTTATTTGCAACATTAATTAGAACTTAGGTACGACTGTGGATGAGAAATTAATTGGAAGCTGGGTCCAAATCGAATTAGTCAATGGCAAGAAATGGGTTGGCAAACTTGAAGAGTGGGATGAGGACGCCATTTTTATTAGCAACGGCTTTGAATTTGGACACAAAAATCATAAAGGGGCCGAGTGCACAAATGATGAAGCCCGCAAAATGCAGCCCACAGAGCTTAGAGAATTCTCGGTTAATTAGTAAGCATTTCTTTTTCAAACTCTGCTAGGCTCATCGTATTGATGACATTTTCTCGCGAGAGCCAGCCTCTGCGCGCCACGGCCACGCCGTACTTGATCATTTCAAGCTGCGTGTGGCGGTGACTATCTGTTGAGATCACCATCTTAACGTCCATCTCCTTAGCGCGCTTACAGAAGTGATCGGGGAGATCCATGCGTTGAGGTTGAGAATTGATTTCAATTATGCGCCCTAGCTTCTTGGCCGACTCTAAAATTTTTTCCATATCAACTTCAAGACCTTCGCGCTCATTGATAAGTCGCCCCGTCGGATGAGCTAAAATTTTAAAATATGGATTCTTCATCGCCGTTATAAGGCGCTTGGTTTGCTCATCTTCTGAAAGATTAAAGTGTGAGTGAATGGCGCAAACGGTGAAGTCTAACTTTTTGAGCAGATCTTCAGAGAGATCGAGGCTTCCATCCTTTAGGATATCGACTTCCATCGATTTAAAGACCTTAAAATCTGAGAGTTCAGAGTTAATTTGGTCAATTTCTTCAAGTTGCGCCAGAAGTCGCTTGCGATCGAGCCCGTGAGCAATAGTGAGGCTCTTTGAGTGGTCAGTGATCGCGATATAAGAGTGACCCAATTCCTTTGCAGCTTGCACTAACTCACTGATGGTGTTGTGGCCATCACTGGCCTTGGTGTGCATATGAAGATCTCCCTTTATGTCAGTGCTCTTAATGAGCTTGGGAAGGTCTCCGGCCAGAGCGGCTTCAATTTCACCACGATTTTCTCGCAGCTCAGGCTCAATATAGGGAAGTTTTAAGACGCGGTAAATTTCCTCTTCCGTTTGGGAGGCAATGTTTTTATCTCCTTTAAAAATTCCGTACTCATTAATTTTCATTCCCTGTTTAATGGCCCTATTTCTGAGCGCAATATTATGAGGTTTGGATCCTGTGAAGTAGAGTAGAGCAGCACCATAACTCTCATTAGCGACTGCTCTTAAATCAACTTGCAGGCCTGTTCGCAGAATAACGGTTGAGCGAGTCGTTCCGTGAGAGATGACCTCTTTAATTTCGCTATATTTTACGAAGTGATCAATAATGGCCTTACTATCTTTGGCCGTGATGAGTATATCGAGATCACCAACCGTCTCTTTTTTTCTGCGATAGCTCCCAGCAATGGTGAGCTGTTCTATTGCTCTGGCCTTTTCTAAATAAGTAAGGAGATCCTGGGCGATGGGCTCCACTTTTGCTAACATCAGCCTTGAATTTTTGGATTGTATCTTCTGCTCTTCAATCCCTTTTAAAAGTAGAGACGCCGTTTTTTCTCCAAAGCCATCAAGCTCCAGTATTTTACCACTTTCAATAGCTTTTTTTAGATCTGATAGGTTCTTGATATCTAAGCTTGTAAAAATGGTGTGAACTCTTTTGGGTCCAATCCCTTTGATATGAAGAAGATCTCTCATGATGGGAGGAATTTTCTCTTCTAGCTCGTCTAACAGTGAGAGATGACCGGTTTCAACAATTTCAGTAATCTTCTGAGCGAGGTCCTCTCCAATATCTGGAAGCTCACTTAAATCTTGTTGCCCTTCAATCAGATCCGAGGCTTTTTCGGGTAGGTTACTGAGCGTTTCGGCCGCATTTCGGTACGCGCGAATGCGAAAAGGGTTGTCACCTTTAATTTCTAGGAGCTCGGCCACCTTTTCAAAGATATTTGCAATTTCGAAATTCTGCACTTGCACAAAATCCTCCTTAAGAAGATTTTATGAAGGCGCAAGACTTCATGGCCACAGCGTATCACCAAGGTAGAACTTCACCTTTATAATCCACAAACTTCAAGGGTCCGGCCTCATTCCATCCGGTTACTTGATTAAGAAGCATTTGAGCACAATCTTTTGGTTCAAAGACTTCGTGCTTAACGTTTGCTCGGTAGGGTTCACTAAGGGTTGTGGCCACGGTGCCGGGATGAAGGGAGAAAAATTGAATTTGATATTTTCCCCGCAAGGCTTCAATCGCTAGTGTAGTCAGATACATATTAAGAGCGGCTTTGGAGGCGCGATATGAATACCAACCTCCAAGTGAGTTGTCGCCAATACTGCCTACCTTTGCTGATAAAGTGGCCCAAGATATGGCCTTGGTGCGACTAAGTTTGGGCAGTAGGAACTTTGCCCAGAGTGGGCACACCAGTGAGTTCACCTTAAAGTTTTCGAGCGCAAAGTTTATGTCAAAATTTCGAATTGATTTTTCTGGCCCTTGATGATCAAAGGTGACGGCCCCCACCGTGATAAAAATGAGGTCCAGTTCCTTAATCCATTCACTTTGAGTTAGGCTTTCAACCTCAGAAGAAATTGTCGGATCGACTTGATGAGTGTCTACGCCATCTAGCGCCAATAGCTCACCTGCGAGTGCTTCTTGCCTATAGGTAGCGTGTACAACTTTGACTTGATAGTGTTCCTTGAGAGCGCGTACGACTTCAAGTCCTATTCCATGGCCTGCACCGATAACGAGGGCCGTTGTTTCGCTTGAAATTTTATATACTGACATAAATCACTCCAAGTATGAGCAACTTTAGACTCCACGCTAGTGTGCGAAGTGAGTTTGACCATAGAAGTCGCTCCATCACTTGCTGATCATAGCCTCGTTGCAATTTCTGATGACAGGGAACACTCACAAGATAAGTAATCGTCCAAATAAGACCAAAGAGCATTGCGCTAGAGCTTAAATCTAAAATGGCGAGGATATCCATTCACAGATAGTATATGAACTATGGCATTTAGAGGTGAGCCTCTATTCTAGACATTTCCTAGTACGCGTCAGTATGAAGGCCATTATTGAGCCCATAAGGGCGATGGCCTGATCTTTTTGGGCGTCCCATACATCACCTTGAGTGCCTACAAAAGCATGTCCCAAATTTCCACCAAAGACCATTGCCGCCAGCCACTCGATAATCTCGTAGAGTGCCGAAAAGACTATGAGAACTGAAAATGTAAAGAAAGTGAGGGCAAAGCTTTTAAGAGGGGTAGTGTTCTTGATCACATCTTGAAAAGGGAGAAACAGGAGCAGCCCCCAGAGAAAATGAACCAGCCGGTCGTAGTGATTTCTCTGCCAAGCAAATATTGTACTGAGAGAGAGTCCCATTACTTCTTGTGCCCATTCGTCATAGGGTACGAGGGAGTAGGTATAGTGTGCTCCTACACTATGAAAAATTAGAAAGACAATAACATGGATGTAGCTGCTTAGAGAGATATATCTTTTTCTATAAAGCCAGATAGAGGGACCGATAAAAATAAAGACCAGGATATTTTCTAGCAGCCAATCACTTCGATTGTGAACATTGAAGGCAAGAGTGAGCCAGATAAGGGCGTAGTAAAGAGTCGAAGCATAGAAAAGTCTCTCTGACTTGAAGTTCATTCTAAGAGCGAGTTAAATTGATCTGTGCGCAAAAGCACAAGCGTGCAAGCCTCAGTGTATCTAATACCATTCTTGTCGAGTTCTTCATAAAGTTCAGGATTCTCACTTCCTGGATTGAAGATCACCATCTTAGGTGCCAGCTTTGTAATTTCGACCATCAGCTGGGCCGATATTGAAGGACCCACATACATGGTTAGAACATCTACAGGGTCCTCTATATCACTTAGCCGGTGGTAGCATCGGTAATTTTCAATTTTATTATATTTAGGTGATACCGGAAAAACCTCGTGACCATGTTCAAGGAGACTTTTCATGGCCATATTACTGTAGCGATCAGCCTCTGCAGATGCTCCTAGGATTGCTACTTTTTTCACGATCACCCTCCTTTATTAAAATTATGAAATCTCCTTAAAACGCTCGTCATCTGGATTGATTTCCTCGCGCGTCTTTTTGATTTCTGGAAAATCGATCACCTGCGCTGGAGCTTTGGTTTTCTCCACTTCGCGCGCTCCATTAATTGTTTGAAAGAGCTGGGCCACCGTTTTACTAAGCGAGTGCGCCTGAACTTCAAGTTGCGTGGCCGAGCTCGCAGCTTCTTCTGAGGAGATGCGATTTGTCTGAGTCACTTTATCGAGCATACCCATGGCCTGGTTGATTTCGTTAATTCCTTGCGCCTGTTCGTGAGAGGCTTGGGAGATATCATGCGCCATCATTTTAACTGTGCTGATTTGATGAACGATATCCTCTAAGACTTCGCTACATTGCTTAGCAATATCTTGACCGCGCTCTACTTTATTTTTACTCACTCTTACAATACTTCCAACACTTTCTTGTGTTGTCTCAACAATCTCACTGACTCGGCCTATACTTTCGTCTAGCATATCTTTGATTTCTTTTGCGGCTTTGCCACTCATTTGGGCGAGGTTGCCAATCTCTTCTGCGACAACTGAAAATCCCTTACCATGTTCTCCTGCTCGCGCTGCTTCAACAGAAGCGTTAAAAGAGAGTAGCTTTGTTTGAAAGACGATGTCATGAATGACTTTTGTCCGATCACTGATATCAGCAATGACATTAATAATTTGTGAAAGCTCCTTATTACTGTCTTCAACCTTAACAAGAACCTCATCGTTACTGGCACTAATTTCGTGAATGGCACTTATCATTTCATGAACAACAACTTTTCCTTTATTTGCACTCTCTGTGCTCTGCTCAGAAAGTTCACTCGTTTTTTGTGCGTTTTCAGCATTTCTGCGCACCATCGAGCTTAGTTCCTCAACTGATGCTGCTGTCTCATCAAGCGAGGAAGCCTGCTTATTAGCTGCGTCTGATAGCTCGTTTGATGATGAGGCAATTTGGCCCGCAGCCACTGTGACTTCAAATGAGTTTTCCTTGAGATTAGTGATGACATTATTAATATCTCTTCTGAGATTTTTAATCACAAAGAAGGCCAGCATTATACCAATGGAGATAGCAATAAGACTTGTCATTATAATAATCCACTTGCCTCTCTCATAGACTTGCTTAGAAAAACTACGGTCGGCCAAAATTTCTTTGTTGCTTCTCTCAATAATGAGTTCAATTTGGTCTTGGGCCTTAATCCTCAAATCTCGAGCATTCACAAGACTAGTCAGACTTGCTTTTTCAGTGTCACCATTGAGTGCGTATTCTTCAACCTTTACGAGCAGGTTCCACCATTGATCATAGATAGAGATGAGTTCATTTATTCTCTCACCCGCTCCAGTCTTTTTTACGTCACTAAATAATTTTTTAATTTTGCTGTCACGCTCTTTAATTTTCTCAATGAGTGATTGAATCTCTTCTTTGTCACGACTCAAGATTAGATCTTTTTCATAAATGAGCTGAGTGAGAAACAGCTCCTTAATTTGATGAGCTTCATCAACTCGCTTAACACTTCCATCAATCATCTGATCGAGGGTTTGATTGATGGTGTCTACTTTTGTTAATCCCTGGTAGGAAATCGTTATACTACCCACAATGAAGATGGATAAAACTAAGATCAGTTTGAGACTTAAGCTTAGATTTTTCATCATCGCTGCCCTTTGTTGAGAGGTTTAAGGTCTACTTACCTAACGTAATCTTCTTACGAATTCTTAAGGGATTTCGAATATTTAAAGCTTGGCAAAATCTAGACAACGCTTAGAGTGCGTTCACTGCACGGTAAATGTAACAAGCGCATGCTCGACATTCGATTTCATCTGGACCTCAATGAGACTGAGAACTCATTTGAGGGAACAAAAATGAAAGAAAAAGTTGCCGTTTTATATCACGCTGGATCACCACCAGCTTCTGGTCATTCTAAAAAGCCGGTTGAGCTTGAAGAGTTTAAAAAGAGTGCTGCCGACATTGCTTGGTCACTTTCCATGAAGGGAGTTTCGGTTATCACGCCCAGAGAGTACCCGGCCGATAAACAAGAGGCCGATTGGGTTTTTCCCGATACAGATGTTGGCATTGAGCGCGCCTATGATTTGGGGGCGCGTGTCTTTTGGCTCAATACGATTCTTCACGAAGGCCATGCGATAGATAAGTGGCTTGAAGTGGGAGCAGAGTTTGTGGGGCAAACCCCGCAAGCAACGAGTTCTGGAGCGGATAAATTTGAAACTAATAAAAAGCTTCGGGCTTCGGGTTTGTCTGTGGCCTCTTCACGCTTAGTCACTAACGTCAAGGAGTCGAGTGAAGTCTTCCCCGTGGTTGTAAAGCCTGTGAGTGGTCGCGGAAGTGAGGGGGTCTCAATTGTTCAATCCATGGATGAACTCAATGAGCGCATTCAAGAGATTGAAAGTTCTGGGCAATACGATTCGGAGTTTATGCTAGAAGAAATGCTGCCCGGAGAAGAGATCTCCGTGATCGTGATGCCGCCTGGAAAGTACTTTATTGAGGGGGACTCTATCACACGTGAGAAATTCTGGAGCTTGCCACCAATCTTGCGGTTCAATCATCAAAATGGCATTGCTCCTTGTGATGATGACATTATGGAGAGCAAGAATAGCTGCGCGCTCACTTCAAAGGATATTGAAAGAAAGAATATTCGCGCCATCCTCTCCGAGTGTGAAACAGCTGCTCGAATTGTCGGGGCCCGAGCTCCCATTCGCGTCGATTGCAGACAAACAGATGAAGGCTTCTATAAAATTTTCGACTTAAATATGAATCTCAATCTCGCCGGTCCCGGAAGACCCGGGCGTGAGGATAAGAAGAGTCTTCCCCTGATGGCCGCAAGTGAGATTGGTTGGTCGTATGCGGATCTTCTGATGGCGATTCTCTCTACTCGTTGGCATAGTCTATAATAACTAATTTCAATGAGTTAATTAATGTCACTCATGTACCCAAAGATTATCTATTGAAATCTTACATGGTTTTGCGCTCACTGAAGCTTTATAGGATATGGTCCTCTTCGAGGTGACCATGAAGAGTTTAATCTTATTAGTCTTGATGTTGAGTGCTCAAAGTGCCCTGGCGCAAATTGATCTCTCTGCCTATTCACTTAAGCCTTCTCAGGTAGAGATCATTCGCAAGTTTGAGGCTTTTGGAAAGTACACGGATGATTTTCTTCATCGCTTTGCCCGCGCGGCCCATAATCAGAATCTAGCCGATGAGCGCAGGGCCAATACCTATATTCCTCCTTATACTCCCCAAGAGCTAGAAGACACTATTAAGTGGGCCAGAGGCGGAGCATTTGCGGCTTTTGCCGATTACGCAGGCTATCGCTTTTTGGGCGAAGCCTACCGCGCTGATTGCCCCAATGTTGGTCTTTTTCGTTTTGGTCGCGCAACGGGTACGGAGTTTATTCCACAAGATGTGATGCGTGAAGCGATCAATATGTCTTATGCCCTTCAAAATCATCTGGCCCGAGACCGCGAAAATTTTGCGACACTCTTTATGGCCGAAGCAAAAAAATTTGGTTTTGATATCTATTTAGATATCAATTAAGAAAGCGCTCGACTTTAAAACCAAGCAGTGGGCTTACACCTGTAGAAATTGAGTCAATCAAATTTCCTCTCTCTTTGTAGATGACCGTAGGCAGTGCCTGCACTTTAAACGCTCTAGCAATTGAGCCGTCGTGATCAGCTAAAATAGGGAAGGTGTAGCCGCGCTTACTGGCCGTCTTCTTCAGGAGGCGCTCTTCTTCTAAACTACTGATAGCGTGGATTTGTTGTGGCCGAATTTTCTTATCATCAATCATTGATTGTAGGCGTGAGAGTTCAAGCTTACAGGGCGTACACCATGTGGCCCAGAAGACATAGATTCTTCTTTGATCTTTATCGCTTTGAGATTCGTAGAGTACACCATCTAAGTCTCTCAATTCAAAAGGAGGTATGGGAGTGCCTTCAATTTTTTTATTTTCGAGGTAAGAGGGAATCACTCGATAAAGCACAAAAATGAGCAAGGCTAAAGTCGGAAGGTAAGAGAGAAACTTTTTTAGCATCTAATGCTCACGGGTCTTAAGGGGTTGCGTTTAAGTTAAGAGGCAAGGTGAGTTTGACAAGAGTTCCCTTTTCCTCAATTGATTCTATCTCAAACATCCCTTGGTGAAGTTCTATAAATTGTCTGGCGACAATTAATCCAACTCCAAAGCCATGAGCACCTGAAAAGGGTCGTTTGATATTTTCTTTAAGAATCTGAAGCTTACTGGGTTTAATCCCTTTGCCTTCATCATGAATTGTGACTTCAAGATAGTCTCGTTTTTTATCGAGCGTGATTGAAATGAGGTCACCTTTTTTAGAAGCGCGAATAGAGTTTGTCAGTACGTTTCTGATAACGGATTCTATCATAATAGCGTCACAGCTAAGCATGATTGGGCCCATGTGTGGGTTAGTCTTAATTTCAACTCCCTGCCGTTTCCACAAGAACTCAAGACTTGTAATGACCTCTTTAATGAGAGTGTTGAGCTCATTCTTTTTTAACATGGGCGTAAATTGAGAGTCCTGACTTTTTGCCCAGGCCAAAATATTATTCATTAAGTCTTTGGTTGCCATTGAAGAGGTTGTGAGCTCACTTACTCGCTCTTTTAAATCGGGTGAAACTTGCTCTTCAAGTTTTGAGGAGAGATCACTTTGTGAATTCAGGGCGCCAGTAAAATCCTGGGCAATCATGGAGAGCAGGCGCGCCTTAAATTCGAGGTTTTCGTTAAGTCTCTCTACCATTTGTTTTTGCGCCGTAATCTCATGAAAGACTAAGATTTTTCCCTCGTAGGGTTTTAGCGGCTGGCATTCGATGCGGTAAAAACGCTGCTGACACTCCCATTCTTTAAGATTCTGGGTAAAGTCTAGCTTGATAAAGGCTTCAACGCTGGCAAGTGGTTTTGATCGATTTTTAGAAATTAAATTAAAGCTTCCTTGAGCGGCTTCATTGTAGTCGATAATCCGGTAGGACTGGTCGAGAATGATCAAGGGGTCTGTGACCGAATTGAAGATCTGATTCTTGGCCACACTTGAGAGATCAAGTAATCCATGGCGAGTGATGGCATAATAAATTGAAGCTTCCGTTATCAGAAAGGTGGCCCCTGAGAGCATTGCCCAGCGCAGAGGACTATTGGTGATTACGCAGTAGATATCGATCGCAAGTCCCAGAAAGCCACCGACCATGAGCGCGATGAGTTGCCTTCTCTTTGATCCTTTACTGTTAAGTACCTGTGCTAAGACATAAAGAATGCTTGCCACCCCACAGAGATAGGCCATGGTGATATGAATACTAAACCAGGGCCCATTTTTAAAAGTTAAAAGGTTCACGCCTCTCCACTCAAAGGGGGAGAAGTCATACACCATCAAATGACTTAGAGCTGGAGTGAGCGTGATTGCAAGAGTGATAATCATCTGGAGCACAACAGGCAAGATCAGCCATTTACTTCTTATGAGTTTTCTTTTTGAGAAGGTGAATAAGAGAAATAAGAGCCACGACTGAGCAATGGCCGCATACCCAATGTAGCGCCATCTGGAAAAACTCGCCTTCGCCTCAAATGAGCTTAGAAAGTAAACATTGAGACTTGAAAAGGAAATAATGCAGACCGAGCTGATAAAAACAATTAGCCAGAAAATTTCAGGACGGCGATAGCTTGGAAGAATTTTAATGAGCAGTAAGACCCCAACAACAAAAATACAGATAAAGAGACTTACCATTACAATTGGAAATGTTGACACGTGAAGCTGCCCTTTGGTTTTGAATATTCTAGAGGAGGGCATGAAGCTTTACAAGTTGAAGCTCTCTTGTTTGAAAGTAAAATTATTGAGAACTTCGCAAGAATCGGGTCGCCCTCACTTGTGCTTTAATATAGTGTTTAGAAATGAAAGACTTTGAGCGCATTGAAAAGGCGATTCACTTTGCTCTAGAGCACTTTAGAGCGCAGCCCTCCCTAGAAGAGATGGCGAGAGCCGTTAACTTGAGCCCCCATCATTTCCAGCGACTCTTTAAGAATTGGGTGGGGGTTAGTCCAAAGAAATTTATTCAGTTTCTCTCTCTTGATTATGCCAAAGAGCTTTTACTCCAAAAGAGTTCTGTGCTTGAAGCTTCTCATCAAGTCGGGCTGTCTGGATCTTCACGATTGCACGATCTATTTATCACGATCGAAGGAATGACTCCTGGTGAGTTTAAAGATGGGGGAGCGAACCTTCTCATTCGCTATCAACTAAGTAGCTGCCAATTTGGAAAAGTAATAGTCGCTTCTACTTCTAAAGGAGTTTGCTTTCTCTCTTTTTATAAAAATAAGACTGACGCGTTAAAAAGTCTTAAGGCAGAATTCCCACGTGCAAAGATAGTTGAAGAAAATGACGAACTTCAACACCAGGCCTTAAGTATATTTAAGGAGGACTGGAGTAACCCACAGAGAGTAAAGCTGCACTTGAATGCCACTCCTTTTCAGTTAAAAGTTTGGCGAACTTTGCTTTTGATTCCTTGGGGAGAAGTTCAAAGTTATCAAGACATTGCCGAGCATCTGCAAAGTCCAAAGTCTGCCCGGGCCGTTGGCAGTGCGATTGGAAAGAATCCGATTGCCTTTCTCATTCCGTGTCACCGGGTCATTCGCGGGAGCGGCATGCTTGGAGGTTATCGTTGGGGACTTCCTAGAAAGGCGGCGATTCTTGGCTGGGAGGCCATAAATAAATAGAACGAGACTGTACTTTTTATAAAAGTAAGAGATGATTATTTGAATCGCCATTCCCTTGGAGCTTTGAATGATTCTTTTTATTCTAAGTGTAGTCTTTGGACTTGTTCTTTTAGTTTGGAGCGCCGACAAATTTGTCGATGCCTCTTCTTCACTTGCCAAGTATTATGGTATGCCACCTTTGATTATCGGAATGGTTATCGTGGGTTTTGGAACCTCGGCGCCTGAGCTAGTTGTTTCGGCACTGGCTTCCTATGAGGGAAATCCAGGCATCGCTTTAGGTAATGCTTACGGCTCAAATATCTCTAACATCGCTCTGATTCTCGGGGCGACCGCATTGATGTTGCCCATCGCTGTGAACTCGCAGGTCATTAAGAAAGAATTACCCATTTTAACGGCGGCGACCTTTCTGTCTGTCTTTCTCTTGATGGAC
This sequence comes from Bacteriovoracaceae bacterium, assembly GCA_048264885.1. Taxonomy (GTDB): domain Bacteria; phylum Bdellovibrionota; class Bacteriovoracia; order Bacteriovoracales; family Bacteriovoracaceae; genus JBLWXV01. The sequence goes on along the minus strand of JBLXCO010000001.1, from coordinate 592,162 downwards.
TATGAGTTGAGTCGCCTGGACGCCTTTGTCCTGATCATCCTTTTTGGCGCTCTCATGATCTGGACACTTCGTCAGGTAAAGAGCAATCCAAATGATTCTTTCGGCACGCAAATGTCGCAAGAACTCACAGCGGCACCTGCGACACCCGTTGGAAAGCTCTATGGACTTCTTCTTATGGGACTGATTCTCTTGATCGCAAGTTCAAGGCTGCTGGTTTATGGATCAGTGGGAATTGCCAGCTCTCTTGGCGTTCCAGATATCATCATCGGACTCACGATTGTGGCCGTGGGTACATCACTACCTGAGTTTGCTTCATCAATCATCGCTGCTCGCAAAGGCGAGTCGGATATCGCCCTTGGCAACGTCATTGGTTCTAACCTTTTTAATACCATGGCCGTCGTGGGGCTTGCGGGCCTAATTGCCCCTCTAAAAGTTGAGCGTGATGTGCTCATGCGAGATCTTCCGGTGATGGTTTTTTTCACCTTGCTGCTTTTTGTGATGGGCTATGGCTTTCGTGGCAAAGGCAGAATTAATCGCGTTGAGGGTGGAATACTCATGCTCGGTTATGTGGCCTATCTCGTGGTTTTGTTGCGCGCTACTTTTTAACTAAACTTGAGCCCAATAATTGAAATCACGAGTAAGCTCATAAAGAGCATGCGCCAGAGGGTGAGGGGCTCGTTAAAGAGGACCACACCCAGTATCGCTGCACCGACGGCACCAATCCCGACCCAAACGGCGTAGGCCGTCCCCATGGGAAGGCTTTGGGTGGCCTTGGCAAGGAGGTACATGCTCGCCGCCAGAGTGGTCAGTGTGAAAATACTGGGGCCTAATCGTGTGAAGCCCTGGGTGTATTTGAGTCCGGTCGCCCAGCAAACTTCAAGTAGGCCCGCGATCAGAAGGATTATCCATGGTGAAGACATTGAAACTCCCTAAGCCTTATTAAACTTGATTAATCCAATCTTCCATTCAGTAAGTGATCTAGCCTGAGATTTCATAAACTTCCTATCCGAATCGATTTGGCCTAAATCTATCACAGAGCCTCATTTTTAGAAATATTAGACCGATATATTTGAGTGAATTATCTTCGTAAATCTTGGTTTTTTATTTATTTCTTTAGCTGCTTATCAGTGGCACAAACCTCTACTGAAACCAAAGATGTTATCAGTAACCTGCGGAAAGTTTACAAGGAAGTGCGAGCTGCCAAAAAACGAGGTGCCTCATCCGCTGTTGAAGAAGATATTGATCTACAGCTTGATGTCTGTGTTGAGTGTGAGGATATTCTACTACTCACCTCTAACGTTAATAAGATTGTTGATCGATTGGCCGATCAGGAGAAGTCCGAGATTCTAAGGTTTGAATCGGGAAACCTTGAAGCCGTTCGCAGCTATGTTGAATTAGTAGACCAGATTACAGGTGAACGCACTTGTGAAGAGAAAGTGAATGAGCTCTTAAACCCAGAGTTTACCAATTTTGAAGAAACAGCCTTGAAGCTTGAAGTCGATGCGCCCCTTTATCAGCATTTTCACTCTCTTCAGCTAAGGGGGATTGATGGAACTCGCACTGTCTGGCTTCGAGGAAAAGGTAAAGATCAATTAAAATTTATCAAGGTTCAGGTCTCGCCAGGAAGTGTACCGCAAATTTCAATTTATTCACTTCCTGGCGAATCCTATCAAGAAGACCTTGTGAGCGTTAAGTCTAGACCAATCGCTACAGCGACACCTGCCCAACAAGGGAGCGATCAAAAGGCAGAGGATAAAGATGTCCTCGATTATCAATACGAATACCAGGCTGGAGATGAGCAAGAATCTTTCTCAGTCGCGCTCGGCCCTGAGATTCACTATAAAGATTATCTTCCAAGACGTTTAAAGCTCCTTGAACTCAGGGCCAAAACAAAGGTGAGTGACGACCTATATGCCAAGGTTGATGTAGAAGTAAATGACAAAGTCCAAGAAGGAGTCGTTAATCTTGTGAATCAAGAGGGATCAGATGTGGCGACACTAAAGATTGATGAGGACGGGAGCGCCAGGGTGACTGTGCCCTCGCCCTACAATAACGACAAAGAGTATCTTGTTGCTCAGGTCGATAGTGTAACAGGAGCTCATCTTGATATGGGGCATGAGCTACGTGTTTCTCAGAGCTATGTTGTGAAGAATATCTACCGGGTTGATCAGTCAGGTAACTTGATGCTCTCATCGGAGCATCGCTATGGAGATGAACTTACTGTAAATGCGCAACTAAACTATAGTGAAGACGGAGCTGAACGATTCGATGCTATGGGCAAGTGGAAGGTCGATCGTGAGTCGGCCGTCATCTTAAAATTTACTGATATTGATTCTCCGAATGAACAGGTTTGGCTTAGCTACGAGCGAAAAATCTAGTTGAGCGACTATGCCTAGACATTGAGCCTGATCATATTCATCTTCTTGTCTTCAGAATAAAATTCAAAAAGTGATAAAGGAGATCTTATGAAGTCTAATACTGGAACTCTCGATCGCTCTCTTCGTGTTTTCGCTGGTGTGATTATTCTCTCGCTGGCCTTTATCGGCCCGCAGACAGCATGGGGCTACTTGGGTGTGGCGGCACATCGGCAACCAATTGAGTAGTCGGTGTAGCCAGGGCCATGGGCTGTGGTTCGGTAGTAAACTGTTGAGTAGGGCTGCGACCATAGCCCGCCATTAAATTGGGCCCGGTTTGAAGCGGCTTGGCCTTCGGTCACCCATTGGCCGAGAACGCCGACCATATCCTTGAGCCCAGCTCTAGAGACGCAACTTGTTCTGGGATTTTTAAGGTGCTGATTAAATTGAGTATTGCTCATTTGTGAAGAGCTATTCCAATCAGGCCTGGCGATGCAGGAAGAATCGCGACAGCCAATTCTGACAGGCTTAGAGGGAAGGCACGATTGAGCGTTTGTTCCGGCAGCACCCACCAGCCACTCATTATTGCTTGGTAGGCGTCCACCGGGGTAGCGATCACAGCGCTGTTTGCATGCGGCCATTGTAATACTTCCCGTAGGAATGCCGTCACTACTTTCTAGCTCAGTCCCCATACACACGCGGGTTCGGTATTTCTGGCTACATACAAAGGTCATTCCACTTGGGCAGCTGGTATTGCGCTCGCAACCCCCGGCCCTATTAAAAGCTTCTTCACTCATGGCCCTTGCCATGTTGAAAGCATTTCTTCGATTGTTATCACAAGGTGCTTGGCACTGCTCGAGTGAGGGGAGACCACTCAGGTCGACTTCGCTCCCTCGCTGAGAGCGGCGCTCACTCTCACTAAGCCTAGGCGCTTCATTCAAAGGGCAATCTTGACTATATCTTTCTATCTCAAGACCAGGATTACTGATCTCTTCAGTTAAGACGTGAGCACTTGGAATTGTGGTTCCACCATCAGTCAGTCGGTCGTAGGCATCGGCGGCATTTGAATTATCGCCAAAGTCCAATGGAATGGGATGCTGCTGATTTTCTCTGCAGGCATAGGCCATGAAAAGAGACATGATGAGAAGTGATTTTAATAGCTGATTCATCTTAATAATATTTATCGACTATTTTTTCAATATCTTTAACATAGCGCAGGATACCCGAGTGAGAGGGTCGGTTTAGCGAAGGGTATAGTAAAAATTTACTCTTGGTTGATACATTTGAGCTCATTCGCAATTGAGCTTTAAGGGGCGGGACAATAAAATATCTTCATCAATTACATCAAGGTTAGGTTATGTTGAGAAAGCTCACATTGGTTGGCTCTATTATTCTATTCTCTGCTGTCCAGGCAAAAGATCTTGCGCGGGTACGAAGCATTCATCCTCACGGGAAAGTAGACACAATTGTCCGTACGGTCTTTGTAAAGTTTGATCAAGATGTAGTAGATGACCTGTCAAAAAAAGTAGATGTGGGCAACTCACTGTCAATTTCCGGCAATAGTTGTGAGAAGACATACTGGTCTCAGAAAAATACTCTAGCCTGTGATCTCAAGACGCTTGTCAATTGGAATGAAGAAACTACGGTGCATGTGAACAAAGAGTTTGGAGTGGGAGAGTCAAAGATAACACTCGCTGAAGACTATGAAGTTAAGTTCATACCGCAACGAAGAAGTGATGACACCCGTCAAAACTCTGGTCGAATTCCCGATTATCGCCAAGACCCAAGAAATCGTATTCGCTCTGTAGACTGCTCAGGAAAGCATAATGAAGTCACCAGCTATTATTTTGCTCAAAATGTTAAACAAGTTGAAAGAGAATGGATTGACTGTGAGTGGGGAAGTAAAGTTCGATTCAGTTTTTCTAATGAACTCACAGAAGATTTACCAAATGAAGTTATCTTTGTAGATGATCCCGACCTGCAAAAGAAAATTAATGAGGAGATAAAAGAAAACTTTGGAAAGCGAAGCTATTATGGCGAGGAAAGTATAGAGTTCTCTCTACCAGAGAATGAACGTCAATATGAGTTTTCTCTCAACAGAGAGATATTTCTTCAAAAATTAGACTACTTTGGTCCAAGTACAATCATCATTTCACTTCATCCGAGACCTTATAGCTTTGAATACAATCGGGATATGGCCGTAATAGAGCGCAAAGGACCCTGGAAGCTCCCATTTGAGTATCGAAATATTGATCAATTAAAATATGAGTACAAAGTTTTAAACACAAATGATTTTAAGGAGAACAAGCCAAAGGTATCTCAAACTTATGTCGTTCCATTAGAGTTTAGAAGAAATATTCCTGAGAAGTGGTATGTCGATTTAAAAAAGCTTCCAGGTGTAGACCCTGATGAAGCGCAACTTTTTGACGGGACATTTAACCTTAGTGATGTCGGAGAAGAGTTTAAAAATTCATATAATAAATTTAAAAACTATTACAGTCAGCCACCTAAAGATAAACGTGCCGTTGTTCTTGTTACTGATCTAGGTATTCACTTTAAGAAGGGCTACTTTAACTCTCAAGCCTTTGTTTTTTCACTTTCTGACGGGAAACCAGTGTCAAGAGCGAAGGTTACGCTTTACCAAGGCGATAAAGAAATCGATTCCATAAAAACGAACAATGACGGAATAGCTCTCTTTAATCATAAAACCGAAACCCTAATTGGGAACTTTCGTATCGTGGCCGAAAAAGGAGATGATTTTAGCTTCATCACAAATGGCTATGGATATGGTCAATCTTATGGGCATTGGTCGCGCGGAATTGAACCGCAAGATTTTAATATAAGCTACCGAGGCCTTACTGAAAGATCAAACTTTATAGCAAGTGCCATTACAGATCGTCCAATTTATAAGCCTGGCGATAAAGTAAATTTAAAAGTATTTACTAGACGTTGGAGTAATGAAAGCCTTTCATTTATAGAAGACTATGATGAAATTAATGTGAATGTGAAATCGTCACGCTCTGAAAACGTCCTCAATCAAAAAATTAAGATTAATAAATTTGGAACCGCCGTTGTCGACCTTGCTCTTCCACAAAATGCAAAGACAGGCGACTATGTGATCTCAGTGGCCCCAAATAATGGGGGAAGTTTTGTCACGGCAGGTGAATTTCAAGTTGAAGACTTCAGAACGAGCCCCTTTAAAATTACAACTCAGGCTACTTTTAACGACAGTGCTCTGAATGTAGATGCGGTCGGTGAGTATCATTTTGGCGGCAAATTAGCCGAGGCTCAAGGTGAACTACTTTTATTCTACCAGCCAATTGATTTTGAACCTGTAGACAAGGAACTTAAGCGCTACTTTTACAAGTACTATTATTATGACGAATACGATAACAACAATGATGGGGAGAGTGGATCAAAAATCGTCTTGAAGGAAGACTTTAATTTTAGCAAAGAAGGAACCTATTCACAGAGGATCTCTCTCGATTCCCTCGAACGAAAAGGGGATGGGAGATATTACGTTGAGGTTAGCTCTAAGGATAATAAAGGAGCGAAGGTCGCAGGTGGTAAGAGTATCGAAGTCTTTGAAAAAGATGGTTACTTAGGAGCACGAGTCGAAGGCTGGTCCTTTGCAGAAGACACTAGAATTCAACCTAAAATTGTGATGCTCTCACCTGAGCAAAAAATTGTTGATAAAGGTAAGGGGAAAATTGAGCTCTTTAAAAAGGAATATTTCACTACTAGGCGAAAAGGCACCGGAAATTATTACTATTATGATTATACGGAAAAAGATGAGCTTGTTGATAGTTGTGAGTTCACCTTTTCCAAAACACTAGATAGCTGTGATTTAAAGCTTCAAAAAAGCGGCACTTACTTTTACCGGGTGAGTAGCTTAACTGCTGGTGATGCAAGACCTATCACACGCTATGTGTATGTGTGGGGGGGGAGTGGTTATGCCAGTCAGAAGCACTATAATCACTCCCGTATCGATCTTATTACTGACCAAGAGGTCTATAGTAAAGGTGATACGGCCAAAATCCTTATCAAGTCTCCCTATGCACAAGCAGAAGCGATTCTAACTATCGAGCGTGATGGCATCCTTGAGAGTCGACGAATTCAACTAAATAGTTCCTTTTATGAGTATGAGCTTAAGCTTGATAAGAAGGAGTATTTGCCGGGAGTCTTTATCTCTGTACTTATCATTAAGGGACGAACCTCAGATAAAATTGAAGGTGAACTTGACCTTGGAAAGCCAAGCTTTCATCTGGGTTACACTAAGATTGACGTGATTTCTGAGGAGAGTCATGTCAAGCTGGCGGCTACGCCCAAACAAAAAACATTCCAGCCGGGTGAGATGGTTGAAATCGCAATTACAGCTAAGGACTTTGAAAACAAACCAATTGAGTCAGAACTCGCAGTTGCGATTGTTGATGAAGCGGTTTTACAGCTTGTCAGTGGATATGCTTCAAAATACAAAATTCACGATGACTTCTATACGCTCACATATTCTGGAGTCTTAAACTTTCAGACCCTCATTAACTTAGTCGGTCGCCAAACTTACGGGAGAAAAGGGGGGAACGCTGGCGGCGGCGGTGGGGTTGACCAATCTTTGGTGAGAAAGGATTTTAAGGCAGTCGCTCATTGGGAGCCTCAACTTTTAACCAATAGTAAAGGAGAGGCGAGCGTAAAGTTTAAAGCGCCAGATAATCTAACAGGGTGGAGAGCGCTGATCGTTGCAGTTGATAAAAATCACCGCTTCGGATACACCGAAAGTTCTTTTAAAGTAGCTAAGCCGTTGATGATCATTCCAGCTCTTCCTAACTTTTTAACTGAGCAGGATCGCTTTACCGCTAAATATCAAGTCTTTAATAAAACTGGACAAAATCAAAGCGTAAAGGTTGATGTCTCCTCAGACACATTTCACATTCCTCAAGCTAGTATGACTCAAGAAGTGAAGGACGAGGCAAGTGAGTTCTTTAAATTTGTCTCTCAAACAAAAGGGGTAGGTGAGTACACCATTACGGCCAGCGCTTCAGGGGGAAGATTTAAAGATGCAATGCAAACAACAATACCTGTCCGTCCCATTACAGCGACTTCAATTCGTGTGAAGACGGGGGTTCTCACCGGAAATAATGTGATTGAGAGCTTTGAGATTCCAAAAGAGGCAAGAGACGGAAGTCAAAGTATGAGTCTTTCTTACTCGAACGAGCTTTTGAAAAACCTTAGAGGCACATTTGAGTATATTCTCACGTACCCATATGGTTGTTGGGAGCAGAGAATGAGTAAGGTAATCACATGGGCCCAGTACTACGGTGTTAAAGACTCAGTTGGACACATTCCTACTGAGAAAAATGCAGATCCAATGAGCGTAGTGCGAGAGTTTATTGATCTAGGCCCTAAGTATCAAAATGATGACGGCGGTATGAAATATTACCCTTCAGAATATGGCGAGAGTAATATTTACTTATCAATATTTACAGGTGAAATCTTCTCGATGATTAAGAAAATGGGAATAGAACTACCACAAGATGTTGTGGATAAACTCATTCCCTATTTAAGAAAAAGGCTTGATAACTCTGATATCTGGCCGAACTACTATTCGATTAATACTAGAGAGACTGGCTATGTGAGAATACTCTACATTCTTTCAGAATTAGGTGAGACCAATTTGGATTCATATATTACTAAAGCCGTTTCTCAGAAAGAGAATATGAGTGTCGAAGGTAAAGCTTATCTTTTAAGAGTTCTAAGTGGTCGCGATAAGTATAAAGACAGTTTTAAAGATCTTCAGGGTTACTTCAGAAAAGGACTTATTAAAAATAGCAAGGGGGTCTCTTTTAAATTTCAAGAGCCGGTCGAAAAATATTGGCTCTATACTGCCAACCGCACCCAGTGCCAGGTCTTTAGTGCTCTTGCAAGGACGAATTCATTTAAGAGTGATAATGATAAACATCTCATGATTGAATATCTCTTAAGGGCAAGGTCGAGTGGTCGCTGGTACAATACTCAAGAAAATATGTACTGTTTGACCGCAGCTTTTGACTACCTTAGTGATAAAAATGTAGAGCAAAAAGAGTCGATGACAGTAGAGGCACTGCTCGATGGAAAAGTTATTGCAAAAACAAAAATTGATAATACTTTAAGCCGCGATGACAAGATTGTGGTTGACCCTTCATTGCTTATTAAGGGTGTCACTCAAAAGGTTGAGCTTAGACCAAGTGAGAATAAGACTACTTTTTATCGGGTTGAACAGCGGTTCTTTGATTACAACTCACTTGATGAGAGTATCGATGAGGGCTTTCAAATTAAAAAGCTTATCTTCAAACTCGATCAGAAAAACCTCAAGTGGGAGGAGCTCTCGGAGGACTTAAATCTAAAGATTGGTGACATACTTAAGATTATCCTGGTTGTCACAACAGATGACAAAAGACATAACGTCGCGATCAATGATCCATTGGCCGCTGCCTTTGAGCCAATCAATTATAATCTCGATAGCTCTTCAAAACTGACTCAGTTTCTCGATTCGCCACCAACCAGCACAAGTTACCGCTCTTCACCTTACGCTTATCGAGGGGATTTCTTTAGAGGAAATGGTTTTCACCACGTTGACTTGAGACTTCATGCGGCCCAATTTTATGCCGACCAACTAAGTCCAGGCATTGAGTATCGGGCCGAATACTCAGTGAGTGTGGGTGTAGAGGGTAGCTTTTTAATGGATGCAACAAAAGTGGAGGAGATGTATTATCCTGATATCTATGGCACTACACCGGCACGAAAAGTAACGGTGAGTGAATGACGAATTTTAAGTTTTTTGCAATTATTCCTGCCATTGTAGGGCTCTCTTATTTTTTAGCTGAGAGCGCATCTTTAGATGGTTTGGATGAGAGGAGTACGACGACGACCGTGCTCGATCGTGAGGAGAGGGTCATTCGTCATCTAAGCTTCTCGAAGGGCGCCTTAAGTCGAAATATTCCCCTCGACCAAGTGCCTGAAGAGATGCAACAGATTTTTTTGGTTGCTGAGGATAAGAGATTCTATTCCCATCTTGGAATCGATTTATTAAGCCTGGTGCGGGCACTTTGGCAGAATATCAGCTCAGCTGAGGTAATCTCAGGAGCGAGTACTGTGGAGCAACAACTCGCACGTATGCTCAATCACAGACCTCGCACTTTTTTAGGTAAGCTAAGTGTACTTAATGACGCTGTTTGGTTGTCGCTCTTAAATGATAAGAAAACAATTTTTGAGGCTTATCTCAATGAACTCCCTTTTGGTCACAATATTAAAGGAGTGTGGGAGGCTTCAAACTATTTCTTTGGTAAGGTTCCTCGTTCTCTCTCTCCGAGTGAAATGGCCATTCTGGCGACACTTCCTAGATCGCCAACAAAACTTTTAAAACCTGAAAATAAAAATGAGCTTTTAAGGAAGAAGAATTTAGTTCTTAAAAATTATTTCGAATTTTATCCAGAGAAGGCTAAATTGAGAGAGATTTCCTTGAAAGAGAATAATGCTTTTCTCTTTAAGAGGAGCAGATTTAACACACCTCATTTTATTAATTATCTGATGTCCCAATGTGATGATGCTTGTAAGCAGAGTAGACGCATTCAAACTAGTCTTGATCTGCATTTACATGAAGATATCCAAAGCATAACAAATACTCATGTTAATCGCTTAAAGGTTAAAGGAGTTGGTTCGGCGAGCGTTCTTGTCATTGATAATCTCACAGGTGAAATTTTATCTTATGTTGGCAGTCATGACTTTTTTCATGAAGAGTACGGTCAAAATGATGGCATTCAGCAAAAGAGACAGCCTGGTTCAACACTTAAGCCTTTTACTTATGCCTATGCCTTTCAGCGTGATCACCATCCAAGCTCGATTTTACCCGATATTGAGACGATGTTTAATGTGGGCGGTGGAGTGTATAAACCTCGCAATTATTCTAATGAGTACTTAGGACCTGTTCGTGCAAGTTTTGCCTTAAGCAACTCTCTCAATATTCCGGCGCTCTATCTGGTAGATCATTATGGTGCCGATAATATTCTCAACTTTTATAGAACTTTTGGATTTGATTTTCCAAAAAGCTCTGAAGTCTATGGAATCGGAATTACTCTCGGAAATGCTGAAGTCACGCTTTATGATCTTGTGAGGGCCTATAGTGCATTTGCTAATGATGGTAAGTTCTTAGAAATCACTCCTTTTAGAAGTGATAAAAAGATAGAGCATGATACTGACATGGATAAAACGTCTAGTAGACTCATTGCTCACATTCTTTCAGAGTCTTATCGCCGTGAACATAGTTTCGGTCGAAATAGCTCATTAGATTTCCCATTTTGGTTTGCTTCAAAGACGGGGACCTCTACCAACTTTAGAGACAACTGGGTTGTTGGCTTCAATGAGCGATTCACTGTTGGTGTTTGGGCCGGAAATTTTGATCAGACGAGTATGCACAATGTGTCTGGGGTGTCCGGGGCCGGACCTATTTACCATGATGTCGTTAAGCAAGTGTACGCCTACTTCTCACGCAACAAGATGAAACCTATTGAGGTTACCGAAGCTGAGGTTATGGCCATCTGTCCACTTTCTGGTCAAAGAAAGGGGCCTCATTGTCCGCATGCTCTACATGAGCACTTTCTTAGAGGAAAAGCACCCCAGCAGGATTGTGAGGTTCATAGACAAGTCTTGGTTAGAAACTGTAAGCCCGGAAACGCTATGACAAAGGTCACGATCGAAGATTTCTCTTCGCTCTATGATCTTTGGAAGCAGGATCACGAAGTGCTCTCCATCGAAGATCAAGTCTCTTTGCAGTGTTCTAGTGGCTTTAGGGTAGTCACAGAAAAGAAGGGAAAAAAAGATCCTTTTATCGAAATTAAGTCACCTGTTGATGGTTCTCTTTTTGGGTTAGATCCCAACATTCCCATGCAGTATCAGAAATTAAGCTTAGAGGTTGTCTCTGAAGCTAAGATCTCCCAGGTTAGATGGTTCTTAGAAGATAAATTTATCGGACAAAATTCGGCCAAAGAAGGTTTACTCTGGCGGATGAGTCGAGGGAAAAAATCGCTTAAAGCTGAGGTTATGCTTAAAAATGGAAAAACATATATTCGCCATTCTTCTTTTAATGTTCTCTAATCTGTCGCGTGCAAGAGATCTCTGTCATTTTGATCTCTATCGCTACAATGTAAAGCGTAAGGAAATAGAAGGTCCAAAGCGTGTATCAATGTTAAGAAAAGATCTTCCTAAAGACTATATCGATACAAAAAATGGCTGTAGTGTCTGTGAAGAAGACCAAGTGAGAGTCACTCTCTATAACGGTAAAAGTTTTTTGATCTGTAAGGTTTTTGCTAGTGCCATTGAGAGTGCTTTAAATACGGCCCTCATTAGTGGTTTTCGAATTAATGAAGTCACCGGCTATGTTGTTAAGAAAACGCGAGGGAAAATTGATAACCAGGGCTATCGAACCGGGCTCAGTAATCATAGCTTTGGCCTTTCAATTGATATTAATCGCGCGCACAATGGTCTCTATGAAAATTGTGAACGCTTTAGTAAGGAATGTCGTTTGGCGCACGGTGGGTCTTGGTCAGAGAAAAATGAATTGTCGATCACAGAGTCTACGGCTTTAGTTAAGCTACTGGCCAAAAATGGATTTCAGTGGGGCGGTAAGATTGTCGGTACACAAAAAGATTTTATGCATTTTAGCCCCACGGGTTATTAGACTAGGTAATATTGCTCCAGACGCCTGCGTTGTAAAGGTTTTCAAACCCAAGTTTTCCTTAGATAGACACCGTAATTGAGCGTTTAGTGATTGATCTATCTTGTTCATTCTGGCCCAAGCTTGGGTTGCCTAGCTCTATTTTATACGTTCAAAATATAGGCAAGCTTATCAAGGATAGAAAAATGTTTATTGCCATGAATACTTTTAGTGTGAACGAAGAGCGCCATCAGGAGTTTGAAGACGTCTGGACTAATCGCGAGCGCCATTTGGCAGAGATGCCTGGCTTTGTGAGTTTCAAGTTACTTCGAGGTGAAGCGAGTGAAGGAGTGCGCGACTATATCTCTCACTCGACGTGGAAGAGTAGAGAAGATTTTTGGGCGTGGACTAAGAGTGAGCAGTTTAAATTGGCCCATCAGAATCGCACACCCGAGGGGATTATAATGGGCGCACCAAAATTTCGCTCTTTTGATGTCATCCTAGAAGAGGGGATCGCCAGCGCGATATAAGGCCCAGCTATTCCAGAAGATGTGAATCAAGAGGCCCAAGTAGATAGAGCCGGTTCTTTGTCTTGCGAATCCAAAGAAGAGGCCTAGGAAAAAGTGGCTGAGGATCATGGCGGGTCTTAAGTGAAGAAGAGCGTAGAGCATGGCCTGAATAATATTGGCGACTCTAGAATTGTATTTTTTTTCGAGCTGCCCATAGATAATTGAGCGAAAGCTAAGCTCCTCTAGAATTACTGGAATCACAGCTATGAGAAGGTATGAGCTCCAAGTTGGCCAGTGGTAGGAGAGTAGGTTTTGGTGTGTTTGAGGCGTGGGAAAGTGCGTGAGTCCCAAAGCCTTAAAGTAGATGATAATGAAAATGTAGGTCAGTGCCCCGGTAGCGGCGATGAGTGAGAGGGCCTTTAGGCCAGGAAGCATTAGCTTCAATCCCGTCATGCTCTTAGAGTAGAGCCCTACGAGAATAGCTGCGCAAGTCCATAATCCCAAATTGACTAGCGGGTGATTGAGCTCAGACTTGACCCATGAGGCGAGCAGCAAGAGGAATGCCCAGCTTAAATAGAACCTCAATATTTTCATCGTTTCATTATATCTGCATTTCAAATAAGTGAGGCAAGTTCTTAAAATAATGGCATTCGAATTGTTTTACTCAAGTATTTCTAAGAGGCATCCGACAAGATCTGTTGTGTGAACTTAAAGGAGAATTTATGAAGTACTTGGTTACTCTGGGCTTAATCCCAATGTCTTTGACTGTGTTCAGTGCAGAAGTGGACTATTCAAAATGTCAGGCCAATTTCAACTCACCTCAGGGGTACGGAAGTAGTAAGGAAGGCTTTCCCTTTAAGCTCGAGAGCGATGGGAAGGTAAAAGTGCACAAGGATGCCAATTACGTTTTTGACCAGGCAACAAATACCGAAAAGATTACTTATAAGTATGAAGGCCTTGGTGATGGAATAGACTCGAGTGTCGTGATCAAGCGAAACGAAAAAGGTGAGCTTTCTCAAGTTATTTATAACAATGAGTTTAAGGGCATCAAAACCCAGACTGGTCTGGGCTCTCAATTTCCAAATGCGCCAGTTCCTGGATTTATGGGGATGGGTCTCATGGGCGGAATGGGCGGCGGGATGGGACCGAGTAAAAGTTCCTATGTAACAGATGTTAAAATTAAATCAGGAAAGTGCTTCCCTTATCGAAGTGTGTCTCTCATTGAAACTAACGGCAACACTCATAAGTCTTTTGCCAATGACGTTGAACTCTGTCGTGACATCAAAAAAATGCTTAAGCAAGAGGGAACAGAGGGCTCAGAAGGTAATAAGCTCAAGGCCTGTTATGATCAATATCAAGAAAAGGCTCAGAAAATTTTAGCAGGTCATAAAGAGCGCAACGATGACCTTTATAACCCAAAAGAGAATAGGCTTACTGAGGGAGCTTGGGGGAGTGGCGGCTATTATGGCAACCCGGTCCAAGGCTCATTTGGTAACGGCCAAGGTGGCTATGGCTATCCAGGGGGCTTTGCCGGAAGTATTGACAATATTGTGCAAAACCAAATGTTCACCCCAGCAGAGAAACTAAAAATGCTTTCGCAGTATTGTGTCTACGGTTCTCCTGCCCAGGAAGAAATGATTAATGATGACTCCCTCTTTGTAGAGGAGCCCAGTCAAAATCAGGGCGGAGGTAGTTCTCAAGAATCTTCAGTAATTGAAAAATAGAAACCAATCCAATGCCCCTATCTTGGGGCATTGGATTTTTTAAGGTTAGTTTACCTTGGCCGTGAAGATACCCTTAGCAAAGTTTCGTAGGTATTTGTAATCCATGTAGTAGTAGCCACAGTCGCCATTCCAGGTCCCCCAGCTATTTTTAAGAATGAAGAAACCTTTCTCAGCGGCCGGAGTCACACCGTCAGGAAGCTTTTCATTGGGGATAAAGCCAATAAGCACACTGGCATGCCCTCCCACATTATCTTGACCAGATTGATAGTAGACGTATCCATCGCTACCGGTGTTCATAAAGTTATCGCGAACATTAAAGCTAAGAACGAGAGGCACTTTAGATTTTAATAGAGCTATTGCTAGGTCAAGAGAGGCCGTCTTATTCCAGCTAAACCAAATATTTCCAGTGTCGACGATTTGGATATTCTTAGCAGTTCCTCTGAAGGGGACAGTGTAGTTGAAATTTTGAAAAGGCCAAACACCACTGATATTTTCTTGAGACTGAAAGGCAAAGTTGGTGCACATCTCTCCACTATACCCAGTGCAAGACATTGGATAGATGTCTCCAGACTTATTGCCAATAGAGCTCGATGGGTTGTACTCCCAGAAAGACTCATATTGGAACTTGATATTTTTGCTATCCATTTTACCAAGGGCACTGCCGGTATTGAGCCCGTAGGTATAGCGGCCGCCATGATCTGAGAAGACTTCCCCATACAGGTAGGTGTATTGCTCGGCTAAGTTATAGGCCTTGTCTTCTTTGAGCATCAAAAGTGACTCAACAACGGCATTAATGGCAAAGCCAACACAAGTTCCGCGACTTCCTTGGCTCTTAATGCATGTGTGATAGTACTTTAGTGGAAAGTCTGCAGTATTTGAATTGCGAAAGAGTCCATCGGAGTCGAGGCTTGAGTCTGAACAGCGGTTGGCGCTGTCTCCGGAACCAACGCGTTGTTGACCAATTTCCTCATCACAATCCCATTTCCAGCCGGGACTCGTGGGTTTAAATGGTATGAGTTTGAGCTTGGCGATTAGACTGATGAGTAAGTTCAATTCTTTCTTGGCCTCATCTTTTTTGAGCTTTAAGACTTCTGCAGGTGTTTTAAATCGTCTGCGCTGAACAGGAAGGATAAGGTTATAGGCAGTCGCATATTGAGACTTAATATTTGCCGCGTTCTCACTGTCTAAAAGCGTCTTACCAAACTCAGATAGCCCCGTGATTTCGCCCTGGAGTCGCAAGAGCTGCCCCCTCGCACCTTTGACCTGCGGATTGAGATCGAGTTCTCTTAATTTTTCAAAGTTACCTTCTTTAATGAGCTCAGCAGCAACCTTAAATATTTTAGGGTTGATAATGTTGGGAATTTCACGTGGGTTCTTCTGCAAGTAGGACACTGCTGCTCTAAGTGTGGAGCGATATTCTCGCTCAATCGCTGCGACATCTTTTGAGTTAAGCCTAATAGCGTCGTCTTGAGACTGAGCATAGACCGAAGGGGTGAGTAGTAGCGCTAACAACGCGAGTAGAGTCATTTGTCTTTTCATCTTTTCTCCTTTTCGATGAAGCATGCTTTGGTTGTGAACATGTCAAAAGTCATGCCAATTCGAGAACCCCTCTAGATCGAAGGTGGTAGACAAGTGACCCTTAAGAAATTTTTAATTATGGTGTCGCACAATTGAATTAGTGCTGAGCGTGAGGACAAAGTGATCCCAGATTTTTTTTTTAAGCGAGACTCTTTTTGAGCATCTCTATGAGTCCGGGAAAACGCTCTTTCAGTTCTTTCATACGAAGAGAATTGTAGCACTTCGTACCTTCATTGCGACCAGCGATGAGGCCCGCTTCATAGAGAATTTTAATGTGATGAGAAAAAGTTGATGTGGCCACGTTGTGCTTAAATTCACCACAGGTAAGTTCCCTTCCCTTGGCCGCGAGGAGTTGTTCAACAACTGAGAGGCGAATCGGGTCCCCTAGCGCTTTGAGAACTTGATCGAGCTCGATATCTGCTAGGTTGGGTAGATTTAAGTTTGGCATGAATGAAATATATTTCACCTGCCAAGGAGAGTCAAATGATAGAAGTTTGATAAATGTCGAACTAATGCTATCTTGAGTTTATATTTGTGGGAAGAGCTTTATGAAATACTCCTATTTAGACTTAGTCCATATCAACGAAGATGAAAGTATCCGCGATGCTTACGACAAAAGTGTAAGGATTGCGCGTAAGCTGGAAGAGTTTGGTTATGAAAGAATATGGGTGGCCGAACACCACAATATGGAAGGCATAGGCAGTGCTGCGACCTCGTTGATCATCTCCCATCTTGCTGCTCATACTCAAAAGATAAGAGTTGGAGCAGGCGGGATCATGTTGCCCAATCACTCGCCGCTGGTGATAGCCGAACAGTTTGGAACACTTGAAACACTCTATCCAGGTCGGATTGATTTGGGCCTTGGGCGCGCTCCCGGGACAGATGCACTGACGATGAGGGCACTTCGTCGGGACCGAACGAGCTCTGATACTTTTCCCAATGATGTTCTGGAACTTCAGAGCCTCTTAGCTAAAGAGGCCCATGAGCGAGTGAAAGCTGTTCCCGGTGCTGGACTTGAAGTTCCTCTATGGATTCTGGGCTCTAGTACTTTTGGAGCGCGGCTCGCTGCTGAGTATGGTCTTCCCTATGCTTTTGCTTCTCACTTTGCTCCTGATGCACTCTATGCAGCTCTGCAAATGTATCGCGAGAACTTTAGGCCCTCATCACAGCTTAAAAGGCCCTATGTGATGTTGGGGGTGAATATCATACTTGCTGAGGATAATTCAGAGGCCCAATATTTAGCGACCAGCCAAAAACAAGCTTTTTCAAATATCATTAAAGGAAGAACCAAGCGCTTTCCTGCCCCAAAGCCTGTCACCGAGCTCAATCTCGATGCGCAAGAGGAACTATTCTCTTCTCAAATGCTTCGATGTTCATTTGTGGGAACCAGAGAAAGTGTGACCCCTGAGCTTCAGAGCTTTATCAATCAAACTAAGGCCGATGAGCTGATGGTGGTGAGCTCGGTATTTAATGAATCAAAAAAGATAGAGTCATTGAGACTCATTTCAGAAATGCTCTCGTTTGTTAACCAAGGAAAATAGAAGATGAATCGTTTTAGTGTGATTACAAATGCCCCAAAATTTACCAAAGGATACGTGAAGGAATTTCGAGTTAGATGGGCCTGCGAAGAACTAGGCCTTCCCTATGAAGAGATTCGCTTTGAGCATGCAGAGCTTAGTTCTGAAGAGTATAAAAAGAAGCAGCCATTTTCTCAAGTTCCCTATTTTGAATCTGAAGAAGTGGAAATGTTTGAGTCAGGTGCCATTATTTTGCACCTGGCCCTCAAGCATGGAAAGATTATTTCAAGCGATGAGCGCACTCGCGCCCGTACATTGACTTGGCTTTTTGCCGCACTTAATTCTATTGAGCCCTATGTTGCTCAAGTCGCCGTGGTTAATCTATTTTGTAAGGGACAAGAGTGGGCTGAGCTCAGAAGACCCGCAGTCATTTCAAATCTTGCAAAGAAGTTATCAGAGCTAGAGAGCGCTCTTGGGGACAGAGAATATTTTGCGGGCGAGTTTAGCGTGGCTGACATTGCAATGACCACAGTTCTTCGCGATGCTATGGGGGCAAAGATCATGAGTGATTATCCCTCACTAATTGCTTACAAAGAAAGAAATGAAGCCAGGCCAGCGTTCATACGCGCGCTTAAAGCACATCAAAAGCTTTATTGATCGGACATTTTTTTATTTGATGAGTCGGGAGCCGCGCTGACCAGTGAAGTAGCTATAGACCCAGTCCCAGAAAATAAATAATTTATTTCTAAATTTAACGAGAAAGAGAAGATGCACAAAGCACCATGAGAGCCAGGCGAAAAGGCCGGTGAATTCAAGACCACCGACTTGCATCACGGCCTTTGATTTACCAATGGTGGCCATCGTGCCTTTATCGACATATTCAAACTTTTTGCGTTTACTTTTGGGAGTATTTTTGACAATGAGTTCAGCAATATACTTACCCTGTTGCGCCGCCACTGGAGCAAGACCTGGGAGGGTCTCATCTTTTGCCTTAAAGGCAGCGGCGTCTCCTATCACGAAGATATGGGGATAGTCTTTTAGGGAGCAGTCTTGTTCAACCACCACGCGGCCCATTTTATCGAGCTCACAATCAAGTTCTTTTAATAGTGGATTGGCCTTATTGCCTGCGGCCCAGATGATATTTTTAGCGGGGATGAATTTATCTTCGAACTTTACACCCTCGGCGGTTACTTCCTTAACCGAAGTGTTGAGGAGTACTTTCACGCCAAGGTTTTCTAGGTCTCTCTTCGCACGCTCAGAAAGCGAGGGCTTAAAGGCGAGCAGCACTCGGTCCTTGCCCTCGATCAAGTAGATTTTTGATCTTTTAGGATCGATATGGCTAAAGTTCTTGGTGAGCGTTCGGTTGGCAATTTCGGCAATCGCCCCTGCCATCTCTACTCCCGTTGGGCCCGCGCCCACGACAATAAATGTGGTGAGGGCATCAATTTTATCTTGGTCGCTTTCTTTCTCACTCTCTTCAAAACTTTGAAGAATGTGCTCGCGAATGTGAAGAGCGTCTGAGAGATCTTTGAGACCCGGAGCATGTTCCTGCCATTGATCATTTCCAAAGTATGAGGGCTTGGCCCCAACCGCAATGATGAGATGGTTGAACTGAAATTTTTGGCCTGATTTTGTCATGATTTCTTGTTTGTCTTTATTGATTGAGACAACTTCATCCATGATCACCGAGACTGATGAATACTTTTTTAAGATCTCTCTTATCGGAGTGGCAATGTCAGAAGGAGATAGACCTGCGGTGGCAACCTGGTAGAGCAAGGGCTGGAAGAGGTGATGATTTGTGCGATCGATGATCAGAACTTCTTTTTGACTCTTTCCGAGCTTCATGGCGGCGTTAAGACCGCCAAAACCTCCACCAATAATAATGGTGTCGTACATTGGCCGCATGGGATCCTCCGGTGACTAGAAATCTTACTATAGTTCTGATGACTCTAAATATCGAGTGATACTAACGCATGTTTATCTTCTGTTGTTCATTTAATGGACTTTTGGCCAGCTGGTAGATGATTTGCAAGCTGAGTACTCTGTGAATTTTAGCAGGAGGGCTCAAAATGAAATTCTTAAAAAATGTAGTTATTTCCTTTATCTGTTTTAACTTTGTAATTATTGGTTCTCTATCTGCGCAAGAAACGCTCAAAGTATCAGCAGTGGCACTTGAGCAAAAGATTCAGGAACTAAATACTAAAATATCCCCTCATGATCAGCTGCGAGAAAAGTTAATTGCTAATCTTGACAAAAAATCAGGGCAAAAAATTCTAAGTGCATATGGAGTGGATAAAGAGGAATTTAAAATGCGCTTGATGGCGATGTCTGAAAGAGACTTAAGAGAGATGCTTGAGAGTGAAAAGCAAGTGGGTGGAGACGTTGTGGTAATTAGTCTGTCGACCCTCTTGATTATTATTATACTCTTGCTTCTTATCGATTAAGGTTCTTTTATGGGAAGATATTTTTCTTTGGCTATTCTTCTTGTTCTGCTGATTGGTTGCGCTTCTAAACAGACACAATTAGCCTTGTCTGATAAGCGCTTGTCTGAGCTCTCTTCGCAGAAGGTTATGCTGGATGTACCCTTTGTGGCCCAACCAAATGAATACTGTGGTCCGACAGCTCTTAAAATGGTTCTTGAAGATCAAGGCAATGCAACCAGTCTTGAGACCTTAATATCTTTTACCTATTCTCCAAATGTCAGAGGCAGTACTAAAAGTGATATGCTGGGAGCGGTACGAAGGCTAGGACTCGTTCCAATTAGATTAAGAGATTTACCAGAGCTCTTGCGTGAAATTAATCGCGGCAGGAGTGTGGTGGTCTTTTACAATTCCGCATTGTCCTTTAGTAAGCTCTGGCATTTTGGAGTGCTCACTGGCTACGATCTAGAGCTGAAGAAAGTTTACCTACACACTGGTCAAATACCTAACCAACGAATGAATCTTGATTTTTTTTACGAGCGTTGGCTTGAGGGAGATCTCTGGGCGATGAGCGTGAGACCTCCCAATGAATTACCCCATTCTATGGTCTTTGAAGATATGATGGATAATCTTAAGGTTATGATTAATCTCAAAAAGATAGCTCAGGCTCGAGAGCTTCTTCATCAAATCCTTGTTCGATTTCCTTCACGTAAAGAGTTAAGCCCCTATCGCGAAGTCCTACTCTAATTGTGTTAAGTACCAAAGTTTTTAAGGGCGCTCTCACTCATGAGAGCTTGTCCTTGATTTGTTATGAGAGCTCCGAAGATATTTTTTTTGTTTAAAAAGTTAAGAGCTTCAGGCCCATTCATATTCATCACAATGGTGGCAGTCGTATCGGCCTCAACGCAGGTGTCGGCAAGAATAGTAGCGCTAACTACCTCTCGCTGGGAGTGACCAGTGTGAGGGTTGATGATGTGATGCTCGTTTTGACTAAATTGCTTATAGCTTCCCGATGTGGCCACCGCGCCAGTGGCCACCTGGATAACTCCAACGACTTTTGATTGATCAGCACTAAATGGATTCTGAATTCCCACGCGCCATTTGCGTGGAGCATCTGGATGGGAGTGAAAGCGAAGGTCACCTGAGCCATTGACGCTGAAATTATAAAGGTCCTTGCTCTTAAGAAGCTCAAAGCTCATGTCTACGGCGTAGCCTTTGCCAATTCCACCAAGCCCAATTCGCATTTGCGGGTTCGGAAGAAAGACGCTCATCGACTTTTGGTCAATGATAATTTTTTTATAATTGATATAGCGACGCAAATCCTTGCGCTCCTCTTCTGAAAGCTCTCTTCCCAATTTCTTGGCCTCGCGCCAAGCTTGGCCAATGACGGCACTCGTGATATCAAAAATTCCATGGGATTCATTTGATAGGGCAATCGAGCGTACTATTAGCTCCATAATTTCACTATCGACTTGGCAAGGTTTCACTCCAGCAAGGCGATTAATCTCGTTAAACGGACTTTGCTTAAATTCGGTGAATTTAGCTTCAATTCGTGCAACTTCTGATGCTGCCTCATTAAATAAAACCTCAACTTCACTTTTATTAAAGTAATTCTGAGGGAAGGCGCAAAACTCAAAGAGACCACCCATTGCTTTGAATTCTTTTTTTACTACAATCTCATTTGTCAAAGTTGAAGCTCTTTGGTGGGCGGTGATTGCTATAAACAACCTCGCCATTTGAATTGATAACGATGGTGTGCGGGAGCTCTAAGACTCCTATCGATTTGGTGTAGGACTTACTTTCATCCAGGAGTATTCTGTATGTAAAAGTGTGCTTTTTTAGAAATTTTTTAATTTTCTTTTGGTCTTCGCCGGCGTTGATGGCGACAAAATTAACATCTTTATTTTTCTGCTTTAACTCTTCTAGTTCTGGAAGCTCCTTGATGCAGGCCACACACCATGTTGCCCAAAAATTAAAGAGCGTATAGGCTGGTCCTTTAATATCAGAGAGCTTAATCTCTGTTTTACTGTCGTAACTTTTTAGCGTGAAGTCCTTTATTTGTTCAGCACTAGCGCAAGTAATAAAGAGACTAAAACTCAAAAGAAAGAGCAGTCTGAAGATAGCCATATTGTAATCCGTTGGAGCGCTTAGCATAGGTTGCGCCATTGCTCCATTTGAGGTTTTCAAAACTTAGCCCAAGTAGGTTGAAGGATTCGCCGCCTAGCAGAGTGCGACTGTTGTAGGCACCAATTTCATAAGAATCAAATTGGTCCATATCAGAGTCACTCGTCATGAAGCTCTCCTGCCTAGTGAAGCTCTTTTTGAAGTACTTGACTCCCGATTGATGGTGGTAGCGAACTGAGAACTCTAAAAGATCTTCGTTCTCATTATATTCCCAGAGATAGGCAAGTCTAAGAGTGTGAGCATCAAGGTCCCAATCATCCCAATAATAGCGATACTGTGAGTTGAGGGCATGGTTGGCGTTAAAGGCATGAACCCATGATGTAGAAAGAGCGTAGCGATCACGCTCACCCGGGAGTCGCTCAACCTGTCTATTGCCTGCCACTTCGACAGAGCTGGCCGTAGATTCGAGCCTGCCTGAAGCCTTTATGTAATTCAATGTCAGTAGAGCAATATCTCTTCTCGTGAGAATTTGGCTGGCACTCACTGATGTCGCCAAGATATTTCTCACATGGCCATTTTTAATAGCGGCGTTGGAGGGTGTGGCGAGGTTTGGGAAGAGGCGGACTTGATCTAAGTAATACTGAAGGCCAAAACCAAGGGTGAAATTATCTTTGGCGAAGCTGCGCGAGACATTCACTGAGCCATTGATGGATTTATAATCGTACTCACTCGAAACGCCCACAGCTCCAGAGTAGCTCCACTTACCAGTTTCGGTGCGAAAGCCCAGATTGCCCGCAACGCGAGATTGATTAGTAATACCGGCCCCGCTAGCTCCTGTTCGAGCATCAAGTTTCGTGTCCGATGCCGCCGTCCACAAGTCTACAATAAAGTGAGCATTGATGGCCGTTTCATCGGTAATCTGATGCTCCATGAAGATCATAGGCTCTACAACATTAACCTCTTCACGGCCCGGTCCATTATAGACTTGGTAACCCTCATCACCATTTTGATGGTAGAAGTTGAAGATCGTCTTAACCTTCGTCGCTCCTTTGAGCATCATTTCAGCAAAGGCGTTATTTATCGAGCTAAGGAAAAAGAGACTTCCCCAAAATACCTTCTCACACTTTTTAATTACAGCCACATCCGCCTCCCACGGCTTGACTGCCGCCTACAGCACCTTCGCGAAAAGCACGCACTTCGTTTTGAAATACAGATTCTTCTGGGTGAGGGTCAAAGCTCATAATTCTTTTCGAGAGAATATCCCTATCGATTTGATCAACATTTGCGCATGAGCTTAAAGTTAAAATCATAAGAAAGGAGAGTATGTACTTCATGAATTCCTCGCTGGTTAGCGATTATATAATATGACACGTTAAGAGTTTGCTCCATTTCATCGAGAGAAATTCACTCAATCTTCATCTAAAAACTCACTAAGTCTGTAGAACTTTCCTATGACGAATTTTCGTTAAATGGAGTGTTTAAGTACTTATGTATAGAATTTGAAATAGGGAGTTATTTTGCATATTTCAAAGTATTACTTCATTCTAAAGCGCCTTTCAAAGCGGCTCATTGTGAGAGCATATCTTTCAGTGGCACTCGCTATCTTTGTGGCGCTTATTGCTGTTGAGATTTCATCTTATGTTCCAAAAGAGTGGGCAGAGTTACTTGGTAATGATGCAGTTGATGAGATTTTAAAAATACTTGGTTCAAGTATGCTTTTGGTGGCCACGTTCTCTCTTTCGACTATGGTTGCAGCATATTCAGCGGCTTCAGAAGGTGTGACACCACGAGCTGCACGCCTGCTCATGGAGGATCGTGAATCGTTGAATGCTCTCTCTATTTTTTTAGGATCTTTCATTTATAGTGTCGTCTCAATCATCGCACTTTCAACTGGATTCTACGAGCAGTCCGAGCGTTTTGTACTTTTCATTTTTACTGTGGTCTTGGTTGCCATCATTGTCTGGACAATAGTGGGCTGGATTGAAAAACTTTCTAAATTAGGCAGGGTCCATGAAACGATTGGCCAGGTCGAGCAAGTATGCGAAGAAGCATTAGATTATGTTGGTAAAGATTTAGCTTACGGGGCCAATGTGGTTATGGATGAATCTGATCCCTTTGAAGAGGGGGAAGATTTTTTTCACTTTAATATTGGATATGTGCGTTCAATTGACTTTGAATCTCTAAATAACTTGGCTAAAGAAAATGAAGTAAAAGTATTTGTTGAGATTGAAGCTGGAACATATCTTTACAAGTGTAGGAGAATTGGGAAGTTGAGCTCCAAGCTAGAAGATAATGTTGTGCAAGAATTCAGAGAGTGCTTTGATGTTGGTAGCTCGCGCTTCTTTGAGGAGGACCCTCGCTTTGGGTTCATCACTCTCGCAGAGGTTGCTTCTCGAGCTCTCTCGCCAGCAGTTAATGACCCGGGCACTGCAATAGATGTGATCAGCTCAATGATTAAGCTGTTAACACACTGGGATGAGATAGTCTTGCACACACGAGTAGAAGTGAAATACCCAAATGTTTACATTCGGCCTTTTGATGGGACCGTCTTTTACCAAGACCTTGTTAATCCCATCTCACGAGATGGGAGTCAGCTACTTGAAGTTAATGTCAGGCTCTATAAAGCACTTGAAGCTCTGGAAAATTTGAAC
This sequence comes from Bacteriovoracaceae bacterium, assembly GCA_048264885.1. Lineage (GTDB taxonomy): Bacteria > Bdellovibrionota > Bacteriovoracia > Bacteriovoracales > Bacteriovoracaceae > JBLWXV01. The sequence continues at coordinate 567,603 of JBLXCO010000001.1, read as the reverse complement.
TCTCGGGATATGAGTGAATGCGCAGGTTATTGGAAAAAAAGAGTTATCGCTCGGGCCCTTTGCTCACTCGAGTTTGAAGGAGATGTGGCAAGTTTTAGTTCGCTGACTAATTATCGTCAGTCTGACGACAACTTAAATGTGCTCAACCAATGAGTCGAGGTTTTGGGAACTAAAAGAAGCTCACTGTCACCAATTTCTCTGATGATGAATTTCGCTTGGGTCGTCTCCTCTATCTGAGTCCAGTAGCTCAATTGTCGATCTACATTTATCCATATCTGTGGGCGCTTCGTCGCTATTTTGAGGAGCCGATGGGCTTCATAGTAGTGATTTTCAAAACTAAAAAGAACAAACTTGGTTTTCTTGGGTAACTTTCGGGCACTAAAGTCGATGAGCGAGCTTTGAGCTGTGGGCAGCAGAACTCTGAGAAAATTGTGTGAAGCCTCATTGTTATGCGCCCAGCCTTCATTTGAAAGCTTGCCCAGGAGAGAATCTATTGCTGAATATCGTTGATTTTCCACCAAGCGAGTATACCATAGCGAGCCCAACCTTTCCCTCTATTTCCACTTGGCATCTTGAGCTCAGCTCTCGCTGCGCGCTGGCCTGTTCAAAGTGTCCGCGCGTGCACCTCGATTCGAATGAGTTTACCTTTTTAGACTTTGAGCGCTTTGAAAGTTTTTTTAGAAACAGCCAGGCGCAGGGGAATCGCTGGGAATTGGTGCACTTGTGTGGCAATCACGGTGACCCTATCTACCACCCAAGACTCTTGGATTTTATCAAACTTTTTAAGTCATATGGGGTGGTGGTTCAACTGACCACCAATGGCTCTCATCGCTCAAAAGAGTGGTGGAGCGAGATTGTCAACTCACTGACGAGCGGAGATTGCATCACTTTCAGTGTGGACGGGCTCGCTGATACAGTCGGTCTTTACCGCGTTGGGGCCGACTGGGACTCGATCTACCAGGCGATGACGATTGTTGGTGCCTCAAAAGTGGAGAGTATTTGGAAGTACATAGTTTTTCGCCACAATGAGGGACAGATCGAGCAAGCAAGAACCCTAGCTGCCAAGTTGCATATTAAATCTTTCATTCTGGTTAAAAGCAGTGCCTGGGAGACCCCTCTAGATCCAATGTTACCTAGTTGGGAATTTGTCGAGAGCTCCAAACGTGATGCGCTTCAAGAGAAATTGCGAGAAATTCAAAGAGTTCGTCCACAAGCCGCCGTGGGGCCTTTTAACCGATCCTTGATCACTCCTGATGTTGAAGAAGTTTATCAAAATCTCAAAGTCCAGAGCGAGAGTGTCGAGCGAGTTTATCCGCGCTGTCTAAGCGAACATCATTACCTAAGTGCCGAAGGGTACTATTCTCCTTGCTGTTGGATGAGTGTTGCGCACTTTAAGAGTGAGAATCCATTTAGATCAGCAGAGTTTCAATATCCCAAAAGTTTTAGTAGGGTACAGGAGAGTGTGGCCCAGTTGCGGCTCTTGGAGCGCATTAGGAGTGCCGAGTTCACCGCTTGTCGCACTCACTGTCACAAGCCTTGCGAGCAATACCACGGACATGATTTTGTTGAGCTGGAGGAAGAAAAATGAGTAACCCAGACTATTCGAGAGTGACAGCGATTGGATTTGATGCCGATGATACTCTTTGGGTTAATGAGACCTACTTTAGAGAGAGTGAGCATCGCTTTGCTCAGCTTCTATCTGAGTACGATACGGAAAATAAAATCCAGCAAGACCTCTTTAAAATTGAAATCGCTAATCTCGACCTTTATGGCTACGGCATTAAGGGCTTTATGCTTTCAATGATTGAAGCCGCAATTGATATTTCTAATGGAAATATTGACTCGCAGGGAATCGCTGAGATCTTGGCGATTGGCAAGGAGATGCTCACTAAACCCGTTGAGCTTCTAGATGGGGTGAAAGAGGTGCTCGAAGCCCTAAGTGATAAGTATCGACTCATTTTGATCACCAAGGGCGATCTGCTCGATCAAGAGCGCAAACTTGAGCTCTCAGGCCTTGGAAAGTACTTTCATCACATCGAAGTTGTGAGCGATAAGAAAGAGCATAATTATAAAAATCTTTTGGATCACCTTGAGATTGATCCGGCTGAATTTTTAATGATTGGCAATTCTCTAAAGTCAGATATTTTGCCTTTAATTAATATTGGGGCTGCAGCGATTCACATTCCCTTTCATGTCACTTGGGCCCATGAACATGTCGAAGATTCGGAGACTGATCGCGCTTATCACGTACTTGAGACGATTGCAGATGTTCCAGATTTACTGAGGTAAGAGATGCGTGAAGATGTCGCAGAACTTGAGCAGATGCTCTTTCAAAAAATTCCGATACTTACTCATATGGGTGTAAGAGTGGAGGAGAACTCATCTGAGCAAATCGTTGTGAGTTCAAAACTCGAAGAGCACTATAATTATGAAGGTACCGCCTTTGGGGGAAGTCTTAATACAGTAGCGCTTCTTCCTTGCTTTCTCATGGCCCGTCAAATTTTAAGAGATGCCCAAATTGAAGCGAAGTCACTAGTCATTCAATCGAGTGAAGCCAAGTACCTGCGTCCAGTGAGTGGCAACTTTAAGGCCATCTGTCGCTATCCTGATTCATCTCAGTTTATTGCAAACCTAAGAAGGCGTGGTGTGGCCCGCATCGAACTTCGCTCCATCATTACCTTGAGTGACGCGAGTGAAGAGCTTGTTCACTTCCTTGGTCGCTTTGTAGCAAAACTTTGACAAACACCTAACGACGGTTTTACGGCCCTTTTAAGATGGGTTCTCTAATAGGTGTGAGTTAAGATAGCTTGGTGAAAATTCTAAGTTTGATCATTTTGCTATTTTCCCTATGTAGCTTTGCCAATGATGCAACCACTGTGGATGTTCCACCCACGGTAAGTGATATTGCAATTGAGAAGAGGCTCACGAACCTTATCAAAGTGACCCAGTGGTACCCCGATGTCGCGATTGAAGTGAATCAAGGGTTAGTGATACTCGGTGGCTCCGTTGAAGATGAGTCTAAAAGAGAATGGATTATTAAGCTCGCTGAGAAGACTGAGGGAGTGGTTGCAGTCATTGATAAAATGGAAATGGCCATTCCGAGTGCTCGTGTGTTTGAGCCAGCTTTTGCAGAGGTTCAAAATTTATCTGAGAGATCTCTTAAGAGAATTCCCTATATTCTTTCTGCTCTGCTTATTTTGGCCCTTACTTTGTTATTTTCATTTTTCATGCGTGGCTCGGTCAAAAGACTTTTGCGCGATCGCGGCAATACGCTACTTGCCGACGCACTCTCTAATGTCGTCTTATTGGTTTGCCTCGCCTTAGGTCTCTACCTCGCTCTCAACATGACAGGTCTTTCCACGCTGGCGGTAACCGTGTTAGGGGGGACTGGGATTATTGGTATTGGCATAGGTCTCGCCTTGAAGAGCACTTTTGAAAATTATGTGTCAGGTATCATGATTTCAATGCGCCAAATATTTAAAAAGGGTGAACTCATATCTTTGCTAGGCCACGAGGGCATTGTTCAGGCCGTGACCACTCGAAGTACTTCTATCATGGATTTTGAAGGCAATAATGTCACCATTCCTAATTCGGAAGTCTTTAATGCGACAATTCGCAACTACACCCGAAATCCTAATATGCGCTTAGATTTTGGCGTGGGAATTGGCTATGACGACTCTATTGAGGAAGCAAGAAGTGTGATTTCTCAGACTTTAGATAATCTCACTGAAGCAGTCCTGCAAGACCCTGAGTACATTGTGGCCGTTGATAGCTTGGGGGCAGCGACCGTCAACCTTCGCATTTATTTTTGGTTTAATGCCGTGAAGCTCAGTCGAGTTAAAGTCAGATCATTAGTGATTGAGAAAGTTAAGGAGGCCTTAATGAGTGCTGGAATTTCTATGCCTGACGATGCTAGAGAGGTTATTTTCTCCTCGCCCTTACAAGTGGTTAAGGCCGACGCTGAGAAAATTAAGGTAGAGACTGTTAAGGAGAAGAAACCTCATGACAGAGAACTCAAGGCTGCCAGCGATGATCTCTCAACAGAAACTCAGGAGCTACAAAAGCAAGCAGAGCGCACTGGTACTGTTGAAAGTGGGAGTAATCTTCTTAAGCAGTAGCCCAAATAAGACGACAGCGTTAAGATAGGGCACATGTACTGCATCGTAGATTTAGAGACAACTGGCACAAAAGGTAACAAGATTACTGAAATCGCCATGATTAAGTTCGACGGCAATAAAATTGTCGATAAATTTACATCACTTATTAATCCTGAATGCTCAATTCCTTATTTTATCTCAAAGCTCACAGGTATCACTGATGAAATGGTCGCCTATGCGCCTAAATTCTATCAAGTGGCCAAGGAAGTGACTCTTTTTCTAGAAGGCTGCACCTTTGTGGCCCACAATGTCTTTTTTGATTTTAATGTCTTAAAGGGGGAGTACCGCGAGCTTGGCTATGATTTTTCCTGCGAGAAGCTTTGCACGGTGCGCTTGGCGCGAAAGGCTTTTCCGGGCCATGCCTCATATTCACTTGGAAAAATCTGTGCTGAGTTAGGGATCACCATCTCTGATCGCCACCGCGCTATGGGTGATGCCCTTGCCACAGTTGAGCTTTTTAAAATGATCCTTGAGCGCTCTGCTGCTTCTCATAAAGATCTCATGATCGAATCTCGGCCAAAAAATAGCTTGGTACTTCCGGCCAAGCTAGAGGAGAGCGCCATTACACTGGCGCCTCAGGAGGCGGGAATTTACTATCTCAAAGATGAGGCGGGACAAGTCCTTTATGTGGGTAAGAGTGTGAATATTAGAAAGAGACTTAGTTCCCACTTTCGCGTCGATTTAAAGCGTAAAAAAGATATTGAGCTTAAAAATCAGGTCGCTCAAATTGATTATAAGCTCACCCACAACGAACTTATGGCGCTCATTCTTGAGGCCCAAGAAATTAAGAAATTACGCCCGCCCTTTAACACTGCTCTCAATCGTGTGAATTTTCGCTATTGTCTTGATCTGAAAAATGTCGCTGGTTTTCTTTTGCCGGTTGTCTCAACGCGCACGCATGAAAATTGTGCTCGCCACTTCCGCTCTAAAAAAATAGTGCTGTCCTTAATTACTAAACTCTACCAGGAACTTTTTAGTCTTGATTATTTGGCCCGAGACTTTGAGCAAGAGCTCTCAAAGTGGCAAAAAATTTTAGGCCCAGATGTCTTTAATGAGCGAGTAGAAGCGTGGCTCACTCGCTTTGACTACTCTACGCAAAATGGGGAAATTGAGTATATAAAGGGAGAGCAGAAGCTTAAGCTATTTATTAAAGAGGGAATATTAGAGTCCGTGATTGTAGAAAACCTTGAGGAAGAAGTTCATTACTACATTGATGAAGACCCCGAAATTAAGCGCATGATACTGGCCAAAGTCACTTCCTAGGGCAGGAGGAGGAAATCGAGCGCTCTTGGAAGTTGATCAATCCAAAAACCCGCAGCGTGACCGCGGGTATCATCACTTACTTCAACGAGACTTTTTTGAGATTGGAGATTGAGGAGTTGCTCCCAACATTTAATTGCCATTGGGAATTTCTTTTCATCTAGTCCAAAGTCACTCTGACTAATAGTAATAAAGACATTCTTTGGAAGTGAGTATTGTCTTTCCAGGATTTTGGCACCCACATTATTTTGAGTCATGTACTCTTTATTGTGAGGTTGAAAGACATCATAATCTTGCGAGGGTATTTCACTTTCAACTGGTCTAAATACCGGCGAGAGAGCTGCAATATTTTTGTATTGATCTGGATAATGATCACCTAAAGATAGGGCACCGTGGGCACCCATACTAATTCCAATTACCGTTTCTAGATTTCCTGAAATTTTGAGTTGCTCTTTAATTGATTCGATATGCTCTGGTAACTCTTTAGCGAGAAAGGTTTGCCAATTTCTCTGGGCGGCCCCGAGCCAGTAGTCCTGTCCAATTGAGTTAGAATCTTGATGGAAAAAAACGTCTTGAGGGGCGACAAAAATGACCTGTGGATTTTCTTCGAGCAGGCGCGAGACCTGAAGGTGTTCGAGCATGCTATCTCTGGCGCCTACTTCGCGTGCGTAGCCACGACCGTGGAGAAAGAGTATCCATTTGGCCTCTAATTTGGGGTCAAAAGAGATTGATTGATAGATAAATGTCGGAATATTGGCCTGATTAAGGGAATTTGCGTGGAGATTGTAGTCAAGGCGTTTGTAGCTCTGATGGGCCATCACTTCAACGACCTCGCTCGCCATTGCGAGTATGGGCATCAAAAGGAGAGAAATAAAGAGAAAAAGTGACTTCATCATGCCCAATCTTAGCGCGAATCTTAGGGAGTTTCCTAAGAGGAGCGAGATTCTATAGTAGGTGTCCATTTTTTTGACAGTCTATAACTTAAATTTCTGCTTAGTTCACTCAACAAATTGACCGATAATACCAGGGTGAAGCTCCTAATGATTTTCTCCTTTTTTATTCTCGCTATGACCTTTAGCGCTCGCGCTAGTGAAGGGGCCCTCTTTGTTCAGCTAGAGTCGCTGAAAAATGAAATCAAGGTGAGGGGATACACAAAAGAGTCTCACGACACCTTGCTGGAACTCTTTAAAACTCACAAAAGTGGACTTAGTTCCTATCAAGATCAAACGCTTAAAAATGAGCTGGTCACCCTGATGCGGGCCTCCCAATTAGTTCAATCCCTAAAAGATTGTGTGGACACAGGTCATGACGATATTAACGCTGGGATCGATGCTCTATTTAATTCATTGCTCTCTGGAAATTGTGTTCAGCAGGCCATGAACGATAGCACGCTTCAATCTCTCATTGCTGATACCGATAAAATTCTCGACGTCTCTTCCAACTCAGCGAATTTAGATACTAAAGAGGTTCGCCAAGGTCTCTTTGAGTCCTCACTGCCGGGTCTTCTTTCCTCCTTCAATCAAACCCGCAGCCTCTTTAGCGATACGGATGAAAAGTTCTTAAAGGGCGCAGATGAGCTTTTTGAGCGCCTGCCTGCTGACAAGAGAAGACTCGAGGCAGTTAAAGCGGGGGCCAAGACCAGCGCTGAGGTATCGAGTGAGATCTTGGGCCCTATTAATGAACTTTATGAAGAAGCCTTTGGAGATCAAGCGGACTTAGCTTTAAGTGATCGTTGGAAGGATGTCTATACTACTAAAGAGGGAGTTTCGACTCCCCATCTATTTTCCAGTGAGTCCATGAATGTCGATTCCACAAAAAGCGCCATCACCCAGTGCCTGGAGCGGGTCCAAAAGATAAAAGACCTACAAGCAACAGCCAAAGAACGTTTCTCTCAGCTTAGGGGACTCGCTGCTGCTCACAGTTTAACAGGACTTATTCCCGTTGATGAGCGCATGGAGCGCGAGCATAAAGACTTGGGCTTTATGGGTGAGCCCCAGTGTCAGGCGCTTGATAAGGGATTGGTGGGTGATCACAGAATGGATCGCTATCCGAGCGCCCTCAAGGCCGAAACCTTAGAGGATGCTGTTGAAATTGAGTCTATCACATATGGTAACAAAACAGTTGTGATGACTTTAGGGGATTTGGGTGAAGATCCCAATAATGTCTATACTGCCTCAAGGGGAGAGACTCTCGACTCTCGCAGTATGCTTGGCGCCTACACCGAAGAGGCCATTAGGGAAAAGCAAACCAAGGCCCTCGCTGGAATGCAGGATTTTATCAATTATATGGGGCGCAGAGTTTATGGTGGTAGGTCAGACTCCACAGGACAAAATATTTTGGATGGCGCCGGTGATGTGGCCCATGCTCTGACTAGTCTAGGTGAGAGTGAAGAAGTGGATGTAGCACTGTTACTACTTTCAAATCCTTCGGCCGGAATGAATTATCTCGTAAATACACCTGGTGCAGTGGAGTCCTTCTGTGATTCTTTTAAAGCACTTCGAAATCAAAATAATGTCAATCAAGCAATCGAAATCGCTTCAATCCTCTCGATGTTTACTGGTGTTGGTGGAATGGTGGTGAAAGGGGGAGGATTGCTGGCCAAAGGGGTTAGAGTTTCAAACTTTGCCATGGCCGGAGCTGATACGCTCTCAGCTCTGGATACCATGACTAATGCTAGAGATATTGCTTTGGCAAATGCCTGCAGTGGAGCCGATGAGCATCTCTGTGAGACGTATATGAATAGCGATCGCAATTTTACACTCGCTGTTGCAGGTCTCGCCCTTAACGGAGGCGCCATCTCTTTAAGTGCCGCTCGAAAGCTCACTGATACTTTCAGAGGAGCCCTGGTTTTGAAAAATGGAGAGAATGCAAGAGGGCTAATCTCTGATTATGAAAAGCTCTCTGGTTTGCTTCATAATGCCTCTCCTGCCGGGCAAAGGGGACTGGCCAGCTTACTTGCACGCTCTGATTTAAATCAAGCGGATTCAGCGCGCCTTGTTTCGCTTATTCAGAATAATGAAAACGTCAGCACTTTGCGTTTTTTAGAGGACTTTTCAAAGCTAGATCGGAAAACTCAGGACGCATTAGTGGCGCGAATTCTTGCTAAGAGTTCAGATGAGGGAGGTGTATGCACTTTCTAATCTCACTCATCCTACTAGTCATTTCCACGGAGCTCTTTGCGTGTGCTGGAACAAATGCATCTTTAGACGATATCCTAAAGGATCCAGATATTAAGCGTATGTTGGCCCAGCCCTTTTTCCCCCGTAGTGGCAATTCTACTGCGGGTGATGAAGTAGAGTCTCTCTCAAAAGCCGAGATTCGCACCCAGAAAATGACTGAGTTACAAGAGGAGCTGACAAAGTTAGAGGCAGACCGCTCGGCGACACCGGCCGAAGTGGCCAGGGTTAGAAGACGGCTTGAAGATCTGCGTAATGAGGAAGCTTTTGAGCACATGCTCAAACAACCTCTACGCTTAAGTGGTGAGCGTCGTGAAATACCCGACGAGTCTCCACTGCCAGAATTGAGTCATGAAGTACAAGCTCCTAAAAATGAAGAATTTGTGATTCCTCAGTACGAAGATACTCCTATTACTGATGCTGATCGAGCGGCATTTGCAGAGATGTTAAAAAGGCCACTGCGCCAAAATTCCTATGATAGTGCGCTGGAGAGTTTTACAGCAGCAAGTGAGCGCTATCCGGTTAGCTCTAAGTATCGCGATCCGCTCACCGGCGATCATCTTGATGTTCAAGTCATTGGACTTGTAAGATCCACTGACGTTGCTGATATTGTGAAAATAAAGTTTAGAACACCTGATGGCAGAACTGTCACTAAAGAGGTGAGGATGACTAGCTTGACTCATGAGTCTCGCGGTTATGACAATCCTCTTGACGATCGCGATACCCTCGCTCGCTCGGAGAGATTTGGCACTGGCGACACAGAGGGGCGGGCGCAGCGAGCGGTTGATCAATTGGCCCAAGATGCAATGACCGCTGCAGATAGGGATGAATATCGAGCACTTCAGCGCCAAATCGATGCGCGTGAAGGGGGTATTGATGAAATGCTCAAGCTCGTCTCACGCCAGCATGATATTGCCCTAAAGTACGCGCCCCTTAGAGTTCATGAGGTGGAAACTCTCACTGATAATTTAGAAGGACTAGAAAAGGGGATTGATCTCACTCTGACTCCCGGGGAGAAACGAGCTATTGCCGACATTCGCCGGATAATTGATAGAAGAGAGGGAAATCCACGAGTGTTAGAGGATGCAGAGCTCTTTGCGCGAGCGCGAGATATAAGTGAAGAATCAGTCTTAAAGAGCCGCTATGCCAATCGCCGAAGGGCCGTCACTGCTGAGATTAAGAAATTAACAGGTGAGGGAAGAGCAATTCCTTTTGAGAAGCGAAATACTTGGAGCTCTTCTTCACTCAGTCGCGATATTGGCGGACTTAGAGGTAGCTCAAAGATGAAGCAAAACCTCGATAGTATCCACGAGTTTCTAAAAAACGAGCAATTTGTCTCAAGTGACAATGCTCGCGCGGTAGAGACAGCAGTGAGAGATATTAGATGGAGAATCAAGTCTGACCGGCTAAGTGTTCCCAACTCCGAGGATTTTCTGCGCTATCTCGAGCTTCGCTTGGAAGATTATAAGCTCTCCCAAGGGCCCTGATCTAAGCGAGTTGACGGTAGAGTTGCTTCGCGCGCTCAATCTGTAGCTTTTTAGGCACACTTCGGACAGAGAGATAACCAATACATTTGCCGTTTTCAAAGCAGGGAAAGACTGTTGCTTTTACCCAGTAGATTCTTCCAAATTGAGACTTGTTAAGGACATATCCTTGCCACAACTTTTCGCTTTTGAGGGTTTGCCATAAGTCTGCAAAAGCCGCTTTGGGCATATCAGGGTGACGGATGACATTGTGGGGCTTACCCATTAAAGAGCCTGGCTCGTACTGGGCCACCCGGTAAAAGTCTTCATTGGCAAATGTAATGATGCCGCGAAGATCTGTGGCAGAAACTAGAATGTCGTTATCTTTTAAAATGTACTCTTCTTCGTGCTTCGTAAAACGCTTGAGATCTTTAAATTGGCTAGACGCTGCTAGGGGGGCCAGACGATCAAGAGGACTTTTTGTCTCCTTTTTACTGTCGTGCATTTTCATCAGAGTAAGCAGATAAGAAAAGACCTTCGCCGTGGTGTCGAGCCCTCTCATGTCCACGTCCATTCCACTTAGGGACTTTGAGAGAGCGTCAAAGCTCCCAATACTTGAGTCGACAATGTGTTTTGACTCCATGGTCTTACTATAGATCTGATCAACCTGATTTTTTGTCGTCTCCATAATGGAGATTGACTTACTCATATCATCGTTACTTGTGTCAATATTCTTTGAGAGCACTTGAATCGACTGGCCAATTGAGTAGAGTTTTTGCTGTATGTCCTCATTGGCCTCTTTTGTTGTCTTTGAGAGGACCTTAACTTCGTTAGCAACCACGGCAAAACCCTTGCCGTTCTCACCGGCGCGAGCAGCTTCAATGGTAGCATTTAGCGCCAGCAGATTGGTTTGATCGGCAATGGTGCTAATGGTCTTTAAGAGTGTGTTGACTTCGGCAAACCGCTCCTCAAGAACTTCCATCGCTTTTGAGACTTCTTGAAGTTGGGAGGCACATCTATTGGTGTCGACTACCAGAGATTCCATCCCTTTGTGCATTTGTTGCGACTCAGCTTCGATGATGTCAATTCGACTCTGAATTTGATTGAAGTTTCCAATACTCTCTTCAATGATTGAAGTCTGTGAGTGAATTGCCTGACTTGTTTGAGTGGCAATTTTCATGACCTCTTTGCCAGTATCTTCAATGAGGTCATTTTTTAGCGCTTGATCATCAAACTCCGTGATGCTCATATCATCTCTACCCTTAAGATTTAACATAGTTCATCCTTGATTATAGAGAACTATTCGGAATTCAAAATGTCGGTATTAAGCTGAGAAATATCAGTTAATTTTTAGGGAGGTCTCGAAAGATAAAGAAGACTGCAAGTGTCAGGCAGATGCTTGCGTACAAAAAGTTTTTTGTCAGTGGGACTTTCATATAGGCGATACAAAAGATGGCAAAGACGCTCATTGAGAGGACTTCCTGCAAGACCTTGAGCTGCTCAAGTGTGAAGTGCTGGAAGCCCAAGCGGTTGGCGGGCACCTGAAATATATACTCAAAAAAGGCAATACCCCAGCTAATGAGTATTACAAACCACAAAGGCTTAGTGCTCATATTTTTAAGGTGCCCGTACCAGGCGATAGTCATAAATATATTTGAGATAAGAAGCAGGCCGATAGGCTTGAGCATGACCTCATCCAATTTAAGAGTAAGTGAAAATATATTACTTTTGGTCAATGCCCGCAAGGGATTGTTCTTTCTTTCTCGCCTTTGGAAGTTCAATCATAAAGCAGGTATTGGGCCTACTATTATCAAGCCTGAATTTCCCATTGTGGCTTTCCACGATTTTGGCGATTGTCGCTAAACCTAGCCCCGTTCCTTTGCCTATATCCTTGGTTGTAAAGAAGGGAAGGAAAATTTTATCCTGAATATCTCGGGGGATACCGCCGCCTGAGTCAGTAAAACAGATGATCAGGTTTTCTTCATCGTCCATGAACTTGATTTCAATCCAGGGGTCCTTTTGATTTTGTATTTCATAGATTGAGTTGTTGAGCAGATTAATAAAGATTTGGGAAACTAGAACTCTAAAGAGAGGAATCTCAAGTTGATAGAGCGCATCTTCGGTATCCACTCTCAGCTCGATATTATTGCCTCTAAAAAGACTATTAAAGACCGGAATGAGATCTTTGAAAATCGTCGCCATGGAGGTCATTTCAAAGTCACCACCAGAGGGACTTCTTGAGAGATTGCGAATCCCGTTGATAAGATTCGTGATTCTATTAATGGTTTCGTCGTTTTCCTGGATTATTTTCGAACATGCCTCGCGGTTTATCGCTTCCTTTTTTAAGTGCTTGCCCAGAATGTAATTTCCCGACTGGAGAATCATCAGTGGGTTATTGATCTCATGAGCAATACTACTGGTTAGCTGTCCCAATGAGGCGAGGCGCTCTTGATTAAAAGTGAGCTCTCTTTGTTTAATCACTTCTGCCTGTTTCTTTTTGAGGTAGTCTTCTCTACTCTTTACTTGCGTAATGTCTAAGAATTGAATCATCACGCTCTTCTCTTCATCTCCATTTATTGTCAGAGGTGTTACGCAGAGATTGTAACTGAGTTTGGTTTTTCCCCTCGAGAGCTTGAAGGGGAGGTTGTTTAATTTTTCAGAAATAAGTGTTGAGCGAGCATGCTTACTGGCATCTCTGACGGCGTGTTTGAACCTAGGGTAGTCATCAATAGTGAATACTTCATTGAGGGGTGCGCCAGCTCTTATGGGCGAGCTATTGCCAAGATGACTTTCAAGCCAACGGTTGCAGAAACTAACTTTACCTTCTTTGTCTAAGATCAAAATCCCGATGTTGAGCGAATTTAAAAGATGCACATTTACCTCTTTCTTAGATTCCCTGGTCTATGACTTTAATGAGCTCTTCTAGATTTTTGTTGCTCAAAACAAAAGCGATCTGACCGTCAATACCCAAATGTTTTGCGCTGAATTTGGCTTCGATTTCAATGGCCTCGGAGTCATTTTCTACTAATTCTTCTGAAATAGTATTTTGATAAAGAAGTTCTGGGATTTGGGTGCGGATTTCAATCTTAACGAAATCCGAGAGTGCGGCAAGAGCGGCATTAATAAAGATATTTCCAATTTCCACAACGGCGTCACTTTCTAATTCTCCAACTTCTTCGTGAGGCAGGTTTTTGTCGATCAAGAGTGCCGCGAGCCTTTGTCCTTCATTTCCGGGGTAGTACATGATTGCTACCCCATCAACTGCGCCGGAGTATCTTTGCAAAACGAAGTATTTGTTAGCTTGTGAATCAAATCGCTTTTTGAAATCTACTCCCCTGATTAGGCTAAGCTTAGGACGCTCAAAAGTAATTTCTTGCAGATGATCTCCTAAGTGCGAGAGGGCCTCAGCAGCTTTGCCATTGCCAATGTTAAAAACCTCGCAAAGCATATCGATGTGATCACTACTAAGTAGCGCCATTATAAGAAGCCTCGGTTTAATAAAAACGAACGATAACCTTCTGGACATAGGGGCTTATCGAAAAAGTGAAAGCCCGCGGCTGCAACTTTTTCCTTAACTGCCATTTGAATATTTGCTGAAACAATTGAGACTCGACTTCGCTCGATATATCCCTCGTCAATAAGAAGCTCTCCTAGTTCAATACCATTGAGCCCTTCCATATTATAATCAATCAGAGCAAGGTCGTACTTACTTGAATTTTCCTTGATTTTCTCAATGGCTTCGAGCGGGCTTTGGTAGCTGAAAATTTTAATTTGTTTAATAAGCTCTGAGATAAGGTTAGAGTGGACTTTTAATATGACCTTACTGTCATCAATAATAAGAGCTTTCATGCATCCTTCACCATTTCACATAATTTAGGCTACACTTATTTTCGGCTAGTACAGAAAAAAAGCGAGCTTTCTCTATGTTAATTATGTTTGTTAAGATTTTTTAAATTTTGTTGATTTATTGCGGATCTTCTTTTTGCCCGGTGGTCATTCTTGATCAAGTTTTACAGTCTCTTTTTTCCAGATCATGACCATAGTTGAAACCTCGATGTGAAAAGCGTGACGCTTATTTCGTCTTCATTGTGCTCGAGATTCTCTACAAGTTTTAATGAGTTGTTGATAAGTCATGGCCTTGTCTAATTTTTGTTCCAGGACATCTATGAATTTTGTACTATTTGCCCTAGTGTAAATAATAATTAGTGTTTTGGAGTCGTCGACTTATGAAGCTTTTATTGATTGAAAACGAAGTGAACCTGCTTAAGGTATGGAAAATTGCTTTAGAGCGTCAGGGACTTACTGTGGTCACTTCAAGTAGCTTGCGAGAGGCGAGAGCACAGATGGAATCCCAGCGGTTTGATACGATAATTTCCGACTTTCATCTGGATGATGGTGATGTAAACGATTTAGAAGCGAGCATCAGCTCGACTCAGCCAGGGGCCCGACTTATTGTGGTCTCTGGTCGCTCAAGCGATTTCATGAGAGATAAGATATTTAACCATCCTGCGCTTAGTCTGCTCGAAAAGCCTGTGTCGCTGACCGTTCTCATGGATGTCATCAAGGTGAACCCCGTTAGTGCTCTGTAGTCACTTTATTACTTAGTCACTGGACCGCCAGGGGCTTGGCCGCTAAAACCTGGCCAATGAAATTTTTGCTTTTTTTCGTCATTTTCCTCAATTCTCCACTGGCAAACTCTTTGGAAGTTCAGTGCTCTACTCAATTTAGGGATCTCACGGCCGTTGTGAAAACCAGTGAGAGCTCTGGGCAGACTTACTTGCTCTTTTTGAGCGAGGTTGGATTGGAGAAGTACTGGCCTCTTAGTGATGAGTTCTGGACCCTCAGTGAGTCTGGATTCCAATACCAGGATGGTGAGACTCAACTATCGATTGATTACACCGCTGGACACGGCTCGCTCACTTCACTGGGCGCTCTGATTAGGGAGCAATCTTCAATCAGTCTCTCTCAGTGTCTGCAATTTGACTGAGAGTATCGCTCGGTTAACAGGTCTTATTTTCCTCATTTCACCTGAATGCCAATTTCTTCAAAGTAAATGATCTTACTTGTCGATAAAACCTAAGAAAAGCGCTCTTGGGAGACAAGATCATATGAAATTTGCTTACTTTCTTACCTTTATTCTGATGAATACTGCTCTTGCCGATTCTCGCTCTCTTGCGGTGAAGTTGCATAATCGACTGACTGGTGTGCCTCCAACTCCGCAAGTAAAGCAACAGATGTCGAGCTTAATTGCCCAGGGGAGGGCAAGAGAAGCCGCTGAGATTGCGATGGATAGTCCTTTCTTTTATAACCTGAAGGCAAAAAACTGGATTAAGACTTGGACCAATGAATCGAGATCGAATCGAGTCATTTTTAACGACTATGTCGCGACCGTACTTGGTATGATTCGCGATGATGTTCCCTTCAATCAAGTTTTAACGTCTGATATTCTCTATGTGGGCCGCGATGGTCTTGCGAATGTGGATGCCTACAATAGAGAAAATAACGAACACTATAAAGATCTTGAAGAGAGAAGCTATGACTTAAAAGATGTTCTCGTGCGCAGGAATCAATCCGAATTTAATCAAATCAGTGATACTGCAGGAATTATCACTACTCGAGCTTCTGGTGAGGCCTTCTTTAGTGCTGGCACCAACAGGCGCATGACTCGCTTTCTTTTTATCAATTTTCTTTGCCGCGACTTTGAGGCCCTTCACGACATTACTATTCCAGATATCTACGTTCGCAGAGACGTCGAGAGAAACCCAGGTGGAGATTCTCGAACATTTAAAAATCAGTGTGTCGGATGTCATGCCGGTCAAGATGCTTTGGGTGGCGCTTGGGCCTATTACGATTACGATGGACGAAAAGTAGTGTACTCACCAGGTAATGTGCGCTCAAAAATTAATAAAAATGTTTTCTACCCCGAAGGACATGTTGTTGCCGATGATGCTTGGGTGAACCTGTGGACAACCGGCCAGAATAGCTCTCTTGGCTGGGGAACTACGACAAGTGGGAATGGTGCTAAGAGTTTTGGCCAAATGATTGTGGAGTCTGAAGCATTTGGTGAATGCATGGCGCAGCGGGCGTTTGAATTGACCTGCACGCGATCACCCTTAAGCGAAGAGGAAAAGGCCCGAGTCAAAGATCTAGGGACTGAGTTTATGACCTCGATGTCCTACAACATGAAAGAGCTCATCGCTCAAACCGCAGTTGGCTGTGTGGTGGAGGAATAATGAAGAAGTCAAATAATCTGGCGATCGTTCTCTCTTCACTATCCTTGGTCATCATCCTTGTCAGTTTTAATCACTGTGTGGTTCAGACCAAGGTAAATAAGAAAAAGCCTGCGCCTGAAATGAGTTCTAATAATAGCACCGGCGAGATAAGCGGAGACTTTGTTGATGTTGTTGAGCCTGACCCAGGTGGTGATACCACTGAGTCGACAAGTGAAGTCGTCAAAGAAGAAGTCAAAGTGGGCGTGAAGAACTTTGAAGAAATTTACCTGACAATGAGTGTGCTCTCTGGCGTGCCTCATACTGTGAACTCCATTAGAGGAGTCTACAATGACATCAAAGTTTTATTGCCGACTGATAATGATATTAAGACTTTTGTGAGCGCGAATCAGGTTTCAATTCTCAAGCTAGCTGGTGAGTATTGTCACGAGCTTGTTCGAAATTCTGGATATCGCTCTCAAATATGGCCGAACGTGAACTTTAATGAATCATCGAGCACCGCCTTTAGTGAGGACAAGAGAGACTACATTATCGATCAACTCATGCAAAATTTTTGGAGTGTGCCTTCTGATGAGATGTATCTCTACAATATCGAGCGCAATGAGTTCAATTTGTTAATGGATGAGCTCTTAGCGGGCTCAAGCCCAAGCTCAACCACAACCCAAACAACGATTAAAGGCGTCTGTAGCGCGGCCCTCTCAAGTGCCCACGTTATTCTTTTGTGAGTTTTATATGACAAAGAAAGTAAAAAAATTATCAGATGAAGAACTAAACGGACCCATTAAGATTGAAAACCATAAGCCGGTTTCAAGGCGAGACTTTTTGGCCAAAGGGTTTCTCGCGGGAACGGCTTGGGCGCTAGCTCCCAATATGCTGGATCTTATAGCTAAGAGAAGTTTCTTTTCTCAGGTCTTTGGCGCCGATATTTCTGATTGTGGGGGAGTACCGATCCTCAATCAAAGCATACCAGTCATCATCTTCGATCTTGCTGGCGGCGCCAACATTGCTGGCTCAAACGTGATTGTGGGATCGGCCGGGGCTCAGGAAAACTTCCTGCCCGAAGCCGATTATGCCTCACTCGGTCTTCCGCCTGATATGACTCCTGATAAAGCAGGCCAAATTAATTCTGAACTAGGGCTCAAGTTTCATTCTGATTCTGGTTTTCTCAGAGGAATTCTCTCTCAAACAACTTCACAAATGCGCTCTCGAGTGGAAGGGGGAATCTTTTGTGCCTCATCTGCTGATGATACAGGCAATAATCCTCACAACCCCATGTACTGGCTTGCTAAGGCCGGAGCAGAGGGAGATCTTGCAAAAATTGCTGGAACTAGTAACTCTCAGTCGGGTGGCCGCTCTGCTGCCCCTAAGTCTTCTGTAAACCCTAATATTCAACCTGTGGCCCTAAATGATCCGCGAGATGCAATTAATTTGGTCACAGCTGGCAGACTTTCCACTCTTCTTTCAGAGGATAAGGTCCAGAGTGTACTTCGCGCCGTCGAGAGAATGAGTGAGAGACAGTTGAGACGTTATGACCAGCTTACTCTTTCAGATCAAATTAAGACGTTAGTTGAGTGTGGCTACTTACAATCAAAAGACTTAGTTGGGCGCTACTCATCGACTCAAATTGATCCCGCCCAGGACGCGCTTGTAAATCAAGCTTTTGACAATCTTGGAAATGGTGATCAAAAGAAAACGGCGACGATCGCTAAGCTTGTACTTGATGGCCATATCGGGGCAGGCACGATTACTAAGGGCGGATATGATTATCACAACGGCACTCGTCAAACTGGTGAGACCAGAGACTTTGAGGCCGGGGAACTTATTGGTCGCGTGATCAAGCTGGCTTCACTAAAAAATAAAAGTGTACTCATTTATGTCTTCACTGACGGAGGCGTCTCTGCCAGAAATACAATTGATACCTCTGCAAATGGAAGAGGTAAGTATATTTGGGGTGGAGATAGTTCTCAGCGCTCTTCAGCAATGCTTCTCACCTTCAACCCTGCTGGTCGCTCTAAGCTTAGAAATGGAACGAGACAAATTGGAGGCTTTAAAAAGGGAGGCTCCGTCGATCTCTTTGCAGCGAGCACGGCCAATTCTGTTGTGAATCTGAACAAGGCTTTTGTGGCCAATTATCTGGCCATTCATGGAAATGAATCAAGACTTGTAGAGGTGGTGGGAGATAATCCATTTGGAAATTCTCTTGATGACTATCTCTTTTTTGAGAAGTTTTTTTAGGAACTGAGTATGAAGAATTATTACAAGTATTTAACAGTTATCCCGCTCGTTGCGATCCTAGTGGTCTATACTCAGTGTGTGCCAACGAATGGTAAGAAAAAATCTAATCTTAAGTTTAAAGACACCACTGCAACCAGCACTGGTTTTAATAGCAACTCGGGTGGATTTGAAGCTAATGACTCTGGCACAACTCCGGACTCCCCAGCTCCACAAGGACTGAGCTCAGTTGAAGCATTTGCACAAACCACTCACTTAATTACGAAGAAAAACTGCG
Organism: Bacteriovoracaceae bacterium; assembly: GCA_048264885.1. Lineage (GTDB taxonomy): Bacteria > Bdellovibrionota > Bacteriovoracia > Bacteriovoracales > Bacteriovoracaceae > JBLWXV01. Next base: position 548,808 of record JBLXCO010000001.1, on the reverse strand, counting down.
CCCTTTGCCACGATAGTTTGCAGCAGCCTTTTCACGCCAACGCTTCGGCCGCAATAGCTCATGACGCCGTTATTCTAGGAGCTAAAGTTAATCTCTCCAATCCTGCGCAATCTCGGCTCGTGTTAAAGTTACAGGCCGGTCACAATTGCTGGGGCAATTGCGCTAGTAACGCTGGAGAGATGCTCGACTCAATTAATTATTGGGTTGATCTTATGAAGGTGCCTGAGAGCGAAGACGCCCCGACCCAGAATGATGGGCTCGTGACTTCTGAGAGTGTGACCATTGCCGAGGCACTTGACCCCAATCAACTTAGAGACTCGGGGAGCTATCTCATTAACTTAGAGTCAGCAATGCTTCAGTCGCCTATGGTAAAGGTGAATTCTGGCGAGAGCTTCTATCTCTGGGTTCCACCAGGGACTCACGGCAATACTCAATCGAGTACAAGTGGTGTGGCCGGTCGCGCTTACAGTCAGGTAAACTTGGCGCAAACAACACAATATAAAATTTTTGGTTTTGTCGATGGCCCGAATGGAAACGACGACTCTTTTCACTTGCGAGTGGGGGCGAACCCTTTTACCGAGTGGCATACAGGAGGCACAAGTGGATTTCAGTGGGTTGAAGTCACTCGCGGAAGTGGTCGTGCGGCCACAACTTTCAATCTTACGAGTGGAAATCAACAAATCGAAGTTCGCGAGCGCGAAGATGGTGCGAAAATCACTTATCTCTACATCACCAGTGATCTCTCAAAAGAAGCCTCAGAAATTAGTGGCGGAGATGTGGCGACTCTAAGTTTTAATCTCGATGCCCTTGCTCCGGGGTCTGGGGCGCAGCTTAAAGTGGATATCTCAATCTATGATTCCTATAGCTACAAGCTCTCACGCCCTAGGATTGTGCTTCCCAGAGGATCGCTCAAAGTCAAAAGCCTCAAGCCTCTCATTAATGGCTCTTGGAACGCTCAACACTCAACTTATACCTTGGTCGACAAAATGGTCACCCCCAGCGATGGGGGCCTCTCTAGCTCGAGTATGATTATTCTCAAAGATAGAGGAGAAGAGGTGGATCAAGTTTCCTTTGAGTTCTCAGAGATTGAATACAGGCCTTAGTATGAGGAATTATATCTGGCCATTCATTCTCTTGATTGCCGTCATCCTGGCCGATCAAGTCAGTAAAGGTATTTGGGCAAATGCTGGAACCATTCATTTCAATCAAGGGATCATCTTTGGTCTTTTTTCCGATGTCTCGGCCAATCTCAGAATCATCACTTTATGCTCTTTTGGCGGTTTTTTACTCGCCCTCTACTGCGCCCTACTTTTTTTTATACCGCGCAAGTTGCGCTACTTAAAAATTGGAATGACTCTGCTGATTGGGGGTGTGCTTGGAAATGTAATTGATCGCATGTTAACTGGTCAAACAGTCGACTTTATCCCTGCGCCCTTTATGGCCGTCTCCTTTAACGTCGCCGATGTCTTTCAATGGATCGGAGCTGCTCTTATTTTTATCCAGATCGTAACCAGGGGTTCTGAGATATGGCATCCCGAAAATCAACGTGGTCAGTATCTCATTTTACCTCATGAGCAATTTCTCTTTAGCATGAAGCTACTTTTAATTACTTTTTCGACCTCTGTGATTCTTGGAATTTTTAGTATTACCTTCATTAATGTGCTGCTAGGTCACGAGGCCCTTTCTCAGGAGCGCTCATCCATTCTTTTTAACTTTATGCAGGCCTATATCTTTATTGCCCTCATCGTATGTCTTTGTTCCTTTGTTTTTGGAATTTACGTCTCTCACCGTAGCGCCGGCCCGGTTCACGCCTTTGCCTTGTTTGTAGAAGATTTGACACAGGGAAAACTTCGTGAATTTAAGCTCAGAGACAGAGATCACTTTAAAGAGCTCGAACATATCGCCAGAAAGCTTCAAGAGCAGCTGCGAGACTCATAAAAGCTCTGGCCACACTGCTTTAACTCCAATTAAAATTTTGATTATGCATTTTAGGATACTTCTCATCACTATTTTGGTGGCGCTTTTCTGTGCCACTAAGGCGCAAGCTTATCCGCAGTTTGTAGGATTTGGGTATACCTCATGCTTGAACTGCCACTACAACCCGTTTGGTGGTGGCCCACTAACTGATTATGGACGCGCGCTGGGTTCGACCATGATCGCCGATCGCCTGTTTATCCCCGATGACATCACGGATGAAGCGCTGGGGGAGCACTCTTCTTTTACTTTTGATAAGCCCACTAAATCTTGGATACGCCCCAATGTTGATTATCGCGGTCTTTGGTATAAGCGCGATATCGACAATGATAATTCAAAGGCCGAAGTCATTCACATGGACGCCAACGTGACATTGGTCGCGAAATTTCTTGAAAACGATAAGTTGATAGGAGTTTTTAATTTTGGCTACGCTCCTACTCCGCGTGGAAGAAGTGGGCTTGAAGATGAACCTAATTATCGAACTCGTGAACACTATATTGGCTATCGCTTCACTCCTAAGCTGGGAGTTTATGCGGGGCTGATGGACCGGGTTTTTGGCATTCGCATTCCTGATCACATCGCTTTTTCTCGCTCGATCACAGGGCTAACGATGAATGATCAGAGTCACGGTGTGGCCTTGCACTGGGCGCCTGGAAATTGGGAGCTTGGAGGCAATTTTTTTATTGGTAACTTGGTCCAAGAAGAGGCGCTGAGACAAAAGGGGGCCAGCCTCAAGGCCGAGTACGAGATATTTAGTAAGGTCAAAGTTGGAGCCTCGGTTTTAAGTTCAAAGAATCAGTTTCTTAAAAACTATATCAATGCCTTCCATGCCAAGGTAGGTGTGGGCAAAGGCTCGGCGGTCCTTGTAGAAGTCGGTGAGGTGAGTAAAACGCAAATTAGCACTGACTCAGAGACCAAGAGTCGCTACACACTTACTCAAGGATACCTCAATGTAGCGCGGGGCTTTTTTGGAATCGCTACACTTGAATACTTTAAATACAATGTAGAGCTCGATAGCTATGTGATGCGCTTTGGCCCTGGACTTCAGTATTTTCCGGTCCCCAGAGTGGAACTGCGCATGGATGTCTACAATACTAGAATTTTTAGCGATGCCTTGGTTTCTGAAGATACTTGGGACCTCACTGGACAGGTGCACTTATGGTTTTAAGAGCACTGCTCCTGCTATTTCTTTTCGGCTCTGTTAGCTTTGCCGCTCCAGTAAAAGGCAGGAGAACTCATGCGACTATATACAAGCGTGCTTACTCCCTCTATGAACAAGGAGAGTACGAGCGGGCGCTCAATGAACTCGATAGCGTTTTAAATTCTAACCAAACTCGCAGAGTCCCCGATAATTTTCTCTTCTTGGCGGCGGCCATCTACCAAAAAAATGGACAATATGAGCGCGCGCTCAGGTTCATTGACTCCATTGTGGAGAGACAGTTTCAGCGCCAGGATATGATTCTTCAGCGCAACTTCACCCCCAGTGGTGTGTCGGCGCTTGATGACGAAATTCCGCAGGGCCTTGTCTTACTTTATCTTTTAAAGTCCACCATCTTTAACGCTCAGTTAACTCATCAGCTCGATCAATTTACCCACGAGCAACTCGAGCGCTATTTCAACTTTATTAAAACTTCAGCAGAGCTCTCTTTTGCTAGCGCCTACAAAGAAGACTATGCCGATAAATTGCTCACATCCGTCAATAAAATTGAAAAAGAATACCGAGATAGCTTATTTGCTGAAAACTACTATGTCGGCTTGCACTACTTTACTTGGCGAGATGAAGTGACTTTAAAAAGCGCTTCTGGAGCAGAATTTAAAGTTCGCTCAACAAACTCCGGTCTTGGAGCTCTTGTTGGAAAGCGCTGGGCCAATGCGAGAAGAGAGTACACCATCTTTGGAGCTCTTGCCTTGGCCGATGCCACTGTCGGTAACGACAACCCAAACGTGAATTACTTTCAAAGTGGAGTCTCAACCAAACTGGCCCAATTTGGAGCAGGTGCCTACTATCGGCCGCAAGCTTCAGGTGTCGCCCTGGGAGCAGATCTCGCAGCAATTTATCGCCTTGGCGACTATGAAGATCCACCGGGCGCGGCCACTCTTGAAGACACAAGTCTTTTAAGTGCCGGTGTCTTTGCAGTTCTCAAGTGGAAAATATCTGTGGTGGAATTTCAGCTCAGAATGGGTAAGGTTTTGGGAATGCCTTCAAGTGTGACCAACTTTGGTCTTGCCTACCACTTCTAGAGGCCTAAAATCCAGTCTTCGAGGATTTGTCTGTCGCTGTCACTAATCTGTGGGGCCGCCAAGGGCATATCTCCGCCGACATTTTTGAGCCGGTCATAAACTTGAGATGAGGTCGTATCCCCTCTAACGGCAAGACCCTTACTAATCCAAGCAGCATCAGTTTTGTAGCTGGCCCATGAATTGTGGTAGCCACTATGACAACTTATGCAGTTATTTTTGATGACATTGTAGGCGGCACTCAGTCTCTGGCCGGCCGCTGTTGAGGTGTCAATTCCATTGTCTGCACTGAGCGCAAAGTCGCCTGAACTCGAGTTAAAATCTTGGCCGCAGCCAAAGAGCAGAATGAGGGAGAGGACAACTCTAATCATTTAAGGGGCAAGCTCGCTGAAATTGAGACTAAATCTTGAACACCAACACCCATGTAGTTAATGCCACTAATTCCATAGTCTTTGAGGTTTAACTTAAACTGCACATCTACCTTACCTCCTGACTCAGTATAAGAAAATGGAACTTTTTTTGTGACACTTCTTAGGCGAATAAGAGCGTTTCCTTTGCCCGCGGCGCCAATGGCCTTTTCCACCACGACGTTTGGATTTTTTTTGTATTCAAGTTTTTCTTTTAAGTGTTCATCTCGCGTTTCGTTTGCAGATGTTAAATTCCTGATCGGAATTCGAATATTTTTGGCATAGAGCTTATCGCCTTTTTTGTGAACAGCTCCTCGAATGGTCTTAGTCGTGACTTCAAAAGAGCCCACGGGACTCAGTTCTACCTGGGCGTTCATAGACTGGGCGTAAAGACTAGTTGATAAAAATAAACTAACGAGGAGAGTTGCGCACTTCATTCATTCACCTAAGTTATAGTTATATTCTCAATTTTAACTCAAAAAATTACAGATAATTGCAGGGGGAGAACTCTTCCTAGAAACCTAGACAATATCCAGACAGATGGGTCCTTCCTAGTAGCGCCTACTATGTCGTCATATTCTGAGAGCAAGGGGGGATGGTCCTATCAATGAGCTCTAAGTGCTTGAAAAGATAAGGGAACCCCGCAAAGGATCACTTATGAAGCGCATTGCTGTAATTGGATCTGGTATCTCAGGTGTGGCCAGTGCCCACTACCTAAATAAACTGGGCTTTGATGTGGAAGTCTTTGAGGCCGGCAATTATTTTGGTGGTCACACTCATACCATTGATGTGAGCGTCGATGGTGAGCGCTTCCCCATTGATACGGGCTTTCTTGTCCATAATGATCGGACATATCCAAATCTAATTAATTTCTTTGACGAGCTCGGGATAGAGACTCACCCCAGTGAGATGAGCTTTAGTGTTGTGCAAAAAAGAGATGATCTCACATGGTGTGGGACAAATCTTTTTACAATTTTTGCGCAAAAGAGAAATCTTTTTAACCCGCGATTCTACCGCTTTTTAAAAGAAGTCCTGCGTTTTAATAAAAACTCAACGGCCTATTTGAAAGCTTGTGCCGGTGATTATGATTTATCACTTGGTGAACTGCTCGATCGACATCATTACTCAGAAGACTTTCGCCATTGGTATCTGCTTCCCATGGGCGGTTGTATTTGGTCGACGCCCACGCAAGGGATGCTAAAGTTTCCGGCCTATACATTTCTTGTTTTTTGCATGAACCATGGCCTGCTGCAGGTTTTTGATCATCCCAAGTGGAAGACCATCGTGGGGGGGTGTAGAGTCTATGTTGAAAAAGCACTGGAGAAGATCCCTAAAAAGAACTTGAATCTTCCCGTTTTAAAGCTCACTCCCGATCAGGGGAGAGTCTTGGTGCAAACAGCTCGCGGGCAACAGGAGTTTGATTACGCCTTCATTTGCTCTCATCCCCCTGAAACACTCAAAATGATTGAAGGTGTGAGTGATGAACTCAGCGATGTTCTAAGTAATTTTAAGTATCAGCCAAACTCGGCCACTGTGCACACTGATCGCTCAATACTACCCAAGCAAAAAAGTGCCTGGGCCGCTTGGAATTATCTCTCTGATAAGCAAAGTGATGGGCAAGAGGCTGTTTCGGTGAGTTACCTGATTAATAAATTACAGCCTCTTCCCACAAAAGAGCCAGTCATTGTGACGCTCAATTCATTATCGCCTATTAAACGAGAGAAAATTTTAAGAGAGATTGAGTATGAGCATCCTCTATTTGACTCGAATGCTATTCGCGCCCAAAGCAGGGTGACCCAGCTTCAGGGGCGCTCTGGACTTTTCTTTGCAGGAGCTTGGATGCGCTATGGATTTCACGAAGATGGAATCTGGTCGGCCAAGCAAGCGATTCGCTCATTGCTTCATGAGTGTAAGATGAACCCTGACGAAATGAGGCTTTTATGAAGGCCCTATATAAGGCCAAAATTCATCATCGAAGAAGTTCACCTAGAGTGAATGAGTTTACTTACTCAGGCTTCTATATTCGCTTTGATCTCGCCAAAGCTGAAGACCTCGCTGGAGCGCTTTTTGGAGTCAATCGCTTTAACTTATTTTCATTTTATGATCGCGATCACGGTTATCGAGATAAGCGTTCACTAAAATCATGGATTGAAGATCAGTTGGTCCAAGCAGGAATTCAAGGCTGCGATCACTTTGAGCTACAGACCTTTCCAAGAGTTTTAGGATACGTTTTTAACCCTGTGAGCTTTTGGTATTGCTATCGGGGTAATGAATTAGAGGCAGTACTGTGCGAAGTAAATAATACTTTCGGAGAATCGCATAACTATCTCATTAGAGGATTTGCGGGAGAACTGCCAAAAGAGTTTCATGTGTCCCCATTTTTTGATGTGTCAGGACACTACCAATTTAACTTTAAGCAATCAAATCTCGTCACTATAAATTACTTAAAAAATAAAGAACTCTTACTCACTACATCCATTAAAGGCGAAGAGATCTTGTGGTCGACAACAAGTTTTTTAAAACTCTTTGTTCGCTATCCATTTTATACAATGTCAGTCGTTTTACTTATTCACTTTCAGGCCCTGAAGCTCTGGTTGAAGCGGGCCACTTTCTACTCTTTGCCAAAAAAACTAGAGAAGGATTTAACTTATGACTACCGCCACGAAGAATCATGGTCTCGCCATTGAAAATTATTCAAGTTGGTCACTGCTTTTACTCAGAGTTCTAAAGAAAATTGAGTATGGTGAACTTCTCTTAATAACTCCAGAGGGAGACAGGCTACCTTTTAGAGGAAGCAAACCAGGTCGCAGCGTCACGCTCAAACTTCAACGCTGGGATATGGCTCGAAAGTTATTCATGAGAGGCGATATTGGACATGGAGAAAGTTATATCGAAGGAGACTGGGAGTGCGATCAAATCAACGAGTTGATTGCCCTGGGCATTGATAACTACGACGCTTTCAAAAACGTAATTAAGGGATCAATATTTAAGATTCTCGTCTCGCGTATTAAGCACAATATTATTAATCGCAATACCGTCAAAGGAAGCCGTCGCAATATCGAGGCTCACTACGATCTTGGCAATGATTTCTACAAGCTTTGGCTCGATTCGACGATGACCTATTCAAGTGCCATTTTTGCTAATGAGGATGAATCCTTGCAAGAAGCTCAAGAGAGAAAGTATGCGAGCCTTTTTAATGAGCTCAACTACCTGCCAGGCGAGACGATTCTTGAGATAGGCTGTGGGTGGGGAGGATTTTTAGAGTTTGCTGCCAAGCGAGGGGCGCGCATCACGGGAATAACGATTTCCAAAGAACAGTACGAATATGCCAAGGCGCGAGTTAAACCCTACGGAGATCTCGTCGAAGTGAAGTTACTCGATTATCGCCATGTTCAAGATCAATATGATCACGTTGTTTCTATTGAGATGTTTGAAGCTCTGGGTGAGAGCTATTGGAATATGTACTTTAAGATGGTCAATCGCGCTCTCAAACCTCGCGGTAATGCTGTAATTCAGACTATCACAATTCGGGATCAAGATTTTCAAAGTTATCGCAAGGGATCTGACTTTATTCAAAATTATATCTTTCCTGGCGGCATGCTACCGAGTGTGGGTAAGTTCCTAAATCATTCGTTTCGAAATGGTTTCTTACTTGCTAAGCAAAAAGAATTTGGAATTGACTATGCCCAAACTCTTGCAAGGTGGGACAAAAAATTTATGTCCGTTCTTCCCCAGGTAAAATCACAGGGATTTGACGAGAAATTTATTCGCACTTGGCACTTCTACCTGAAGTATTGTCAGGGAGGATTTGAAGCGCGAAAAATTAGTGTATCTCAGTTCAAACTTGTGAAGGAGGGATTATGAAATCAATTCTAACAAAAATTCTAATTCTCTTGGCCCTGCTCATCTCAAACACATTCGCCCTTGAAGTGACAAAGCTTCCTTTGCGCGGTGTCGCTGACTATGGTTTTTTCTTTTTTTCAATTTATGAAGCAAAACTATGGACTGAGAAAGCTGAGAATATCTATGAAGGTCGCGTTGGTCTGTTGCTAACATATAAGAGAGACTTTACCAGTGAACAGATTGTCCAGCAGACTATAAAGGAACTCGTCAAAGCGGGAATTGATGAAGAAAAGGCTGAAAAATGGTCGGACTCTCTGAGAAGTATTTTCCCAAACATCACGAGCGGGGATTCTCTGATGGCAGATTTTAAGCCAGAGGAGGGGATTACTTTCTATTATAACCAAGAGAAAAATGTAGGTTCAGTGACGAACCTTGATTTTGCCAAGGCCTTTTTAAACATTTGGCTAGGCCCAAAGACGAGTGCTCCAGGTGAACGTGAGCAACTACTAGGTGGGAGGGGATAATGAAAGCTTTAATTTTATGGATGACAGGGCTTTTGCTACTTTCCTCATGCTCTGGTCAAAAGCTTGATTCATATCGCAACGAGTCTCCTAAATTAGATCTTCACCAATTCTTTGACGGTGATTTAGTCGCGCACGGAATCGTGCAAAATAGAGGAGGAAAGGTTCTGCAAAGATTCAGAGCAGATATCAAAGCCTCTTGGAATGGCCCGGTGGCCACCTTGGATGAAAAATTTAGTTACGCCGATGGCAAGGAAAGTACTCGGGTCTGGACCTTAAGAGAAAAGCCAAATAACAAGTATATTGGCACAGCTTCTGATGTTGTGGGCGAAGCCCACGGAGAGGTCGTGGGGAATACTTTTTATTTCGAGTATGTCTTAGACATAGAAGTGGATGGCACTACTTACGCTGTTACATTTGAAGATTGGATGTACTTGCTTGATGAGAAGACCTTATTAGCGAGGAGTTACATGACTAAATTTGGATTCGATGTCGGAGAAGTTACTCTCGTCATGCTCAAAAAGGAGTAGCCAATTGCTTTTCCTTAAAATTCTCACATTACAGGCCCTATGGTTTCTCATTGTATTGCATGGCCGCGAATTGGGAATTCTGTGTATTAGTGTAACGAGTATCTTTCTGCTTGTTCTAAACTATCTCATCTACGAGCCATCTTATTCGATTAGGCGCTATATTTTCTTTGCAATCTTCTTTACTCTCTATGGCCTAATGACAGATCAACTGCAGGTTAAATTAGGAGCGATTGATGAGAAGAGCTATGACTTTACCTATATCTTCTTATGGTCGATTTTTATAATGTACTACAACGATATATTCAGTAAACTAAAGGGCTTAAATATTTTTATTCTCGGCCTCTTGGGCGCCGTTGGTGGCAGTCTGGCTTATTATAGCGCTTATAAACTTGGCTCGATTGAGCTCGGTGAAATGGGAGAGGCTGGGCTTATCGGATTTAATGTCATCAATTGGGCGATATTCTTTCCCCTTAGTATGAAGTTTGTACATAGCGAGAAGTTTTGGAATAAGGTTCTTGATTACTCCATTATTTACAACTTTGATTTACATGGTTTTAAGAGACATCAAAAGAGTTTTAAAGATAACTACAATTATGATCGCCTTGGAAAAACCAGAGTTTTGTTAACCGGTGGAACTTCAGGAATTGGCGAAGGGGGAGTTAAAACCTTTTCAAAGCTTGGCTGTGAGATTCACTTCACTGGAAGAGATGAAGGCAAAGCTAAATCTCTTATCGCTCAATTAGGTGGAAATCGCTTTCATGAGCTCGATCTGGCCAACCTTGAAAATATAAACTCCTTTTGTAAAGAATGTCCCGATTTTGATGTCGTTGTTTTAAATGCCGGTGGGATGCCCGAGAAGAAAGTAATGACTGATGAGGGGATTGAGCTTCAATGTGCCTCGCAGCTCTTAGGTCATCTTCTCCTGGTTGAACTGCTTCGCGAGCACAAAAAGCTCAAGGCAGATGCTCGAATCATCTGGATGAGTTCGGGTGGTATGTATCTCAAGAAATTAGATCTCGATAACCTTTTTAATCCTAATGATTACGATAAGGTTGCAACTTACGCCAACGTAAAACGGGCGCAAGTAACATTGGTCGAGGAGTTGGCCAGTAGTGAAAAGTGGAGAGATGTCACGCATGTGTCAATGCATCCGGGCTGGGTTCGAACTAAAGGTCTTGAAGAGGCACTTCCTGGCTTTTATAAATTCATCTCTTCAAACTTGCGCTCTCCTGAGCAAGGGGCCGACACAATGGTCTGGCTTGCACTCACTCAAGATTCAATTAAAGATGGGGCATTCTACTTCGACCGCGAGGTCGTCTCTCCCTATATTCATAAGAGCTTTAAGCCCAGTCGCACTGAGCGCGATCGTCTGCTTAAAGAGGTGGGTGAATACCTGAGCTCTTTTAAGCAGAAACTTAATCAATAGAAACTATTCTTTTATCTTTTGTTGGCTATAATGAAGAGATGGATAATGTCGCTAAGTCCCTGATCATGATCGGGGTCATCCTAATTATTTGTGGACTGGTGTGGCACTTTAGTGGTGGCAAGATTCCTCTTGGGAGATTGCCTGGTGATATACGTATCGGAAGCGGAAACACTCGGTTGTATATCCCACTTACAAGCTGCTTACTCATAAGTGGGATCTTAAGTTTAATCGCCTACTTTTTTAGAAAGTAGGCGATATTAATTAGTCGTTATTCCATTTACTTTCTAGCTCAGATCTCGAGCCGTAGAAGACGTTGACATCCATGTCGTACTTGGTTCCAGGCACGTTATAGAGGCATGAGCCCGTTTTTGAGCAATTAATCTCACTTGAGAATTGCCACAGAAAGTAGTTTGGCCAAATGCCTGCTGGGTAGTCTGTTACTGTTGACTTAAAGCGTGCATACCAGAGTTTAGACTGTTGAAAGAGTGGGTGAGCGCTCACTTTCGAATTAAGAGTTCTGGTGGTCGAATGGTTGGCGTACACTACTGGGATTCGACCAGTTTTTTCGTAGACATACTCCATGAAGATAATCGCCTCATTGATACTCATAAAGCTCGTTGAGCTTGTATCCTCTAGGTCGAGAACCATTAGTGTATCATCTTCCCCATTAATGAGTGAGAGGAATAGATCTGCTTGGGCCTTAGTATCTCCTCTTCTGCCTAGGTGGTAAGCCCCCCAAAGGTAGCCACGCGACTTCGCAGTATTCTTTCTCGACTTGTAGAGAGTATCCACTCTAAGTCCAATACTTGAGCGGTGAATAACCCCTGCCACTTTTCTGTCTGTGCCCATTTGATCCCAGTTGATTGAGTTTCCTTCGTAGGCATCGATTACGATGGTGGAATCGCTCTTATTCCAAGGGCTGTAGAATGAAGCCTTGTCTGTCGTTTCTGGCTCAGAAGGCTTACTAGGAACTTCGGGCTCCTCCGGTTCTTCCGGCTCAGTCGGAGTGGTTGGAACCTCTGGCTTTGTAGGAGTTGTAGGTTCCTCAGGTTTGGTTGGTTCTTGGGTTTCGGTTTCTCCTGTCTCACAAGTACTGGAGAGTTGTGAATCACTTGACTGGCAAGCTTCCTCTTGTACTTGTTCCATACAAGAGACTGATAGTAGGGATATTGTAAATAAAAGTACGCTTAATTGAATTGTCTGTCTCATCCTGATCCTGATTTGAGGGAGAGACGTCTTGTCTCTCTCATTTTTCTCTCTTCACAAAGGCCTTGTATTTTTGATGCTACAAAAAAAGAGAACTCACATGTTAGTGGGCAAAAAAGGCCTTCGCTCGGTCTAGAGCGGGTTTTGAGCATTTTTCATTGGAGGATTTGTGTAGGGATTTACACATTTCTTAATACTTAGCTTGATGATGTAAGTGCATTACACAAGTAAGATCATTGATTGAGATAAAGCCGAAGAGGAATTTTTATGAATTTCAATCTCAACGAAGCTCTCTCTCTTCTTACTGAAAAGCTCGCAAATTGGTACGAAGCTGCTGTTAAGGCGATTCCAAATATCTTAGTCGCGATCTTGGTGATGCTTGCTTTTATCATCTTTGCCAAGATTGCCAAGCAAGCCGTCAGCCGCGTACTTCCCAGAGTGACAAGAAATAAAGCGGTCATTAACTTATTAAGAACCATTAGTTTTGTTCTCATCTTAGCGATAGGTCTTTTTGTTTCTTTAGGGGTGCTCCAGCTCGAAAAGACTGTGACCTCTATCTTGGCCGGGGCCGGAGTTATAGGTCTCGCCTTGGGATTTGCCTTTCAGGAAATTGCATCGAATTTTGTTTCAGGGATTTTTATTGCCTTTCAAGAGCCCTATCAGATTGGTGATATCGTCAAAATCGATTCCTACTTTGGTGAAGTCTCTAAGATTTCCTTAAGAACAACAAGCATTCTAACATTTCAAGGTTTAGAGGTCGTGATTCCCAATAAGGATATGTTTACTAAGCCCTTTATCAATTACACAAAGTCTCCAGATCGTAGACTTGATTTAACAGTCGGAGTTTCTTACGGTGATGATTTAGAACTAGTAGAGAAGATTATTAAAGAGGCCCTAGAATCGCTGGAAGATAGACTTCCCGATCGCTCTATTGATGTCTTCTATAAAGAGTTTGGCGATAGCTCCATTAATCTCGAGGCGCGTGTTTGGCTCGATTATAAGCGCAATCGCGTCTATGCAAAATCACGGCATGAAGCAATAAAAGCGATTAAGGCCGCCTTCGACGAAAATGCAATCACTATTCCTTTTCCCATTCGTACTTTGGACTTTGGCATTAAAGGGGGTGAAAAGCTTAAAGAGATGTTGCCGAATGAGGATGGGCAAGCGTTAGAGAGGAACACTCAACATTAAATTCTTAGGTGAAATGCTCGTATGCTTAAAATTTTTATAATTCTTCTTAGTGCCTTTGGGATTCTTATGGCGGCGGTGCTACTGTTACCATTTTCACTTTTTCAGAACCTACTGTTAGAAGAGATTAATAAAGTCAAAGGTCTACATGTCGAGATTCAAGGTAAAATCAATTATCGGTTGATTCGTCCAGATTTCTTGGAGGTAGGTCAAGCACGCATTAATTATCGAAATGTCTCAATTGATCTAAGAGAACTGCAAATTGATCTTGTGCTAGGTCCCCTGTGGGATCAAAAGCTCGTACTTGATAATCTCTTTATAGATGCAGAAAAGTTAGTTATTAGCGAGAAGGAGAGTGAGCGCTCTCCCAGTAATGCTCAAAAAACGAGTCCATTTTTAAATGTGCGTGATGTTTTAGTGATGAACGCTCAGGTGAAGTTGGCCTATTTACGCACTAAAGACATTAAATTCTCGCAACTCTCACTTTCTGGTTCTAATACTTTTTACTCAATTAAGACAAAGAAGCTCGACAGTCGTCCGACTCTAAAATTAGGGGATGATATGTTCACTGTCACTGGGCCCATTACTGGGGAAATCGGTAAAAGCCTCAAGTTTGACCTTCGAACCGAGCGTGCTGATATTGCTCGCACGCTAGCCTATTTTAATATTCAAGGTCTAGATGTCATTGGACAAGCGAGCCTTAACTCTGAAGGGGAGTTCTCTTTTTCAAATCCGCGAGAGACTCTAAAAGGAGAGCTGATCCTGGATGCCCAAGATCTGAGATGGAAGGGGCGAGACATTGATGCCATTTTGAGTTCTTATATTGATAGTCAACGCCTTGGTCTGATTGATGCCGCTGGCTTTCTTAGTCTGGGTCCAATTGGGCTACTCGTCTCAAAAGGATTAAGTCTCTCAGAGGCTGGACTGAAGGGTATAATCTCTGGGGAGAGTCACATTGGAAGGCTCTATATTAAGTCGAGCATTGATGAAGCACTACTTAAGCTAGAAGATGCGGCCATGAGGACTAAGCGTTACCGAGTAGCCGCCAAGGGTGGAATTCGTCTTATTCCCGACTATCAATTTAAAGATCTTAAAATTTCACCTGTTGATGAGAGAGGCTGCAGCCTCTTTGTCCAAGAGCTCGAGGGGACGCTGCAAAATCCTCGTATCGGTGTACTTACAAGCGCTGCTGGTGATGTGCTCTCAACAGTGGGAGATATCTTTAAACGTGCTCAGAGGCTCATTGGGAGCTGTGAGCCCTTTTACCAAGGAGTTGTTGAGGCTCCAGTTAACTAAGAGTCTACCTTTCTTCTCACTTATGTTCAGGCATATACTCGATTTTTTAAGTGAATGATGAAAGCATTTGCGTGTATGGAGGTACGAGTGAAGGCTGAAATCTATCGCATGGAAACACCTGATCACATTTGTCCCTTTGGACTTAAGTCAAAAGATTTACTCGAGCATGAACATTTAGAAATTGTCGATCACCCACTTAAGTCAAAAGAAGAAACTCAAAAATTTAAGCAAGAGTTTCACGTCGACACGACTCCCCAGACTTTTATTGATGGCAAGCGCGTTGGGGGCTATGAAGATTTAGTAGAGTATTTTGGCAAATCGACTCTGAAACAAGAGGGGACGACTTACCAACCCGTCATCGCCGTCTTTGCCACCACGGCCTTGATGGCCCTCGCCCTTAGTTGGTCTGTCCCGGCGGCCATGGGAATCTATACTCTCGAAGTCTTTATCGCTTTGAGTATGTGTGTACTTGCCATCCTAAAGCTTAGGGATCTCTACTCTTTTTCAAACCAATTTATCACCTATGATATTCTGGCCAGACGCTTTATTCGTTACGCCTATATTTACCCTTTTGCTGAAGCCTTGGCCGGCATAGGTATGCTCGCTGGATTTTGGCCAGCGCTCTTTGCCGTGATTGCCCTCTTTATTGGGACTATTGGTGCCCTCTCTGTGATTAAGGCCGTGTACGTGGAGAAGCGTGAGCTTCGCTGCGCCTGTGTCGGAGGAAATAGCAAGGTCCCGTTAGGGTTCATTTCACTGACTGAAAACTTGATGATGGTCTTTATGGGGCTTTTGATGCTCTCGCGATTGCTCTAAGTAAAGAGTACACAGTAAAGACTACGAGGTTGGCGGAGTGGCGCTCTTTTGGGTATTGAGCCTTTAATGAAGTGCTTTATCTCTTTTTTGTTCCTCCTTTTGGTATGGCAAGTTCCGGCCCGTGGGGCAGTGTCACCAGCGGAGCTACAGCGCATTTTTGCAGTTTTTGACCGGATCTATGAAGATCAATTTCTCTTTAATGACACAAATAATGGCACTATCAATTGGCTCGATTATAATATTTATCGCGCAGCCTATCACCGCAGTGGAGACAATCAATATATTTGGGTCTTTGGGGGTCTGATTCGTGCTGACTTTATGACTGTTGATGGGGCGGCCCTCATCATTTGCCATGAAATTGGCCATGGCCTGGGTGGACCCCCTTATAAAATGAATGGCTCTACTACTGAAGGTCAGTCAGACTATTTTGCCACCGGAGAGTGTCTCGATCTTTTCTTTGCTAAGTGGGAGCGCCCCCTTTTGCACAGCGAGCTTAATCATCCGGCCAAAGAATTCTGCCAAGATGAGTCCTGCTTGCGCAAGCTCTCGGCCATTGACGTACAAAGGGAGTACTTCTTCATTCACGAAGAGGCGAGAACCTCCTACTTTATTCCCGACCCAACGGTGGTCAGTGAGGTCTCGCGCGAAGACTCATTCTATCCAAGCGCCCAATGTCGTCTCGATACCTATCTGGCCGGCGCTTTAGGCGAGGAGCGCCCGCGTTGTTGGTGGGCACCAGAGTTGTCTGAGTAGAGTACTCAAGCTTGTTTAATTTCTCCTTTCAGGCGCCGATAAGTTGAGGACTTTTAACTTGTTAGGGCCTAAGCCATGCACATTCTCAAATCACTATTTTTTACAGTTGCGCTCATACAAGCAACTCCATTGCAAGCAGAGGTTAAGTCGCTAGGCTTAAAATCTCACCACCTAGACTTCCAACTTGTGGTCTCAGACAAGACGCTTGAGTTTAAAAATAATGGCTTGATGAAGACACTTAAGCTTAATAAGTGTGGACATAAAGAGGCCCGTCAAATCGTGCGAGCGCTCCTGCCTCAATTTGCCCAATGGCTGCGTGAAAATTCAGCTAAGGAAGTTGAAGATAACGCTCAGATCATCATTGGTGAGCGCGTTCTACCAATCTATCTCAACAAAAGAATCGACAGCACTTGGGCCCGCATGCCTGCAAGCGTCGATTCCCACCTTGCGGCTTTGGAGGCGAAATGCTCCAAAGAAAAATAATTTTTCTCCTATGTTCGCTTCTATTTTCATGGAGTATTGCACTTAGGGCCCAAGTCTATAGCTCACCACTTGATGTTCTCACTGAGGCCGAGAAAATGCTCGCACCCAAAGTTGCCTGCTTTGTGGGAGAGGTTGATCTAGGGGAGCCGATTGCTCCAAACCCTTACGCTCAATGTATCCGCGATATATGTGGAGAGAATGCCTCGACTCTTTTTAGTGCAAATGAGCGCTATGTCGAAAGAACGAAGCCGCAATCAGAGCAAGTTTTTAATGAGATGTTGTCCCATGGGCTCAATGACGTTTTTGATACCGTTGAAAAGAATGCCAAGGAAGCATTAAGCCAACTCTCTGACGCTGACAAAGCTGAAGTCACAGCGCAAATGCAAGTTGACGCCCTTTTTACTGAATATGTGCAAAACCTCACCGAATCACTCATTGAGGCCTTCTCTCTATCAGGTGCACCGATTCAGGCACTGCCTTATTTTGAGCAAGAGGCCGTTCAAGCAATGAGCGCCCTCTATCCCCAAGAGCTAGTGAATGCTTTTGAGAGAAAGCGCGCACTCTTGGGGCTTGCGATGGCCGAGGGAAACGCTACCCTAGACGGTCTTGATCGCGAGCAAGTATTAAACACCATTAAGCGAGAGCGTATTGCCGATGCCGCCTGGAGATTGCCCGATACTCTGGGGATTGAGCGCATGCAGTTGATGACCCAAATGGCGCAAACGAGTAACCAAGTGCCAATTGACTCTCGTGGCGGACATATGAGTGGTAATGAAGATATTTTGCTTTTAGAAAACTTCATTAGTCTCGCCACGGCGCGAGAGCTCGCAAAGAGTGAAGCTGAATTAAAAGAGATAAATGCCTCAATCCTTGCCCAGTATAAGGCCAGTGAGAGAGAGCTCCCAGATCCACTTCAGAAATTGAGTGAGCGCCTCGCGGAGACTAGGCAAGCTTGTGCCGCCAGCTTGCAAAAAAATCTGGCCTCACTGCCAACTGATCAGGATATCGAAGCGATGAGAGTGAAGGTGTATCAAAATAAATCTGAGATCATCTCTGAGATGAAGCGCAAACAACTCTTCTCGCTTCAATCGACTCAAGCCCTGACTAAGCTTATTCAAAATGTTGAAATTCGTTTGCCTGCCTCAAAACGAGACTATGCCAACTCTCTGGGGGCGCTCTTTGGAAATCTTAAAAACTTTTCAAACGTTGTAGGTTCAAAGGATAAGGTCTATGGTGCCCTCGCTATGACTAGAGGTGCAGACTGTTTTTCGGAAGCGAAGTATGACACCAATATGGCCTATTACTACGATCATGGTCATAACCACGATTTTGTTTATCTCGATAGCTCTGCCATTCATGATTTTGAAGCAGTCGGCGCCCCTGTGATGGCCCATGAGATTGGGCACGCGGTCTCGATTCATTTAGGAAGTGGGAAGGGCTCGCATGAATCGCGTATGACGAGAAGGGATGTCACGAGATGTCTGCGGCGTGGTCATGTGAGTGGAGGATTTTTTGAAAAACTTTTTGCGAGTGGGCCCACTGTTTTTTCTGAAGAAGATTTCGCAGATTCCTTTGCTGCTCAAGTAAAGCCAGCGGCGTCCAATTTAGGTTGCTCGCTCACCAAGGATGGAGCGCCCTCAAGTCAAGACTTAGGTGCTCTCACTCAGGTTCAGCTCAATTATCAAAGTGTCGGAAACCCTAATTGGCAACATTCTTCGACCGTCTATCGCATGCTCCATTGGGAAGCCGCGACTAAGAGGAGTCTTCCTCTCTCTTGCACAGAAGTCATGAAAAGCATGGGGGAGAATGTGAACTTTCCCACACGCTGTTGGTCTCGAAATGAAAGAGATCGCGACTAGTCAAATTGTGTAGTAAATTACACATTTTCAATAAATCTTCGCCATGAAGTTGGTTCAACTCCTCGCTATGATATTCTCACTTTAACCCTGAGCTGGGTTCAATTTAAAGCGAAGGAGTAATCAATGAAAAGTGCCGAGCAACTTTCAAAAAGACCTGTTACCCATATGAATGAGAGAAAGTTGAAAGAGATTACTGAAGATCTAAATCATATTCTTGCCAATGAGTACGCTCTTTTTACTAAGACACTGAACTTCCACTGGAATGTCACCGGGTCAAGGTTCCATAGCTTGCATAAGTTTCTAGAGGGTGAGTATCAGTCCCTTTTAAAATCAATGGATGAAATCGCTGAGCGCGTGCGAATCTTGGGGGAAACTCCTTGTAGCACCGTGAGAGAAATGATGGATCATATGGATTTAAATGAAAAGAGTGGACGCGATCTTTCGGCCAATGAAATGATTCGAACCCTCCTAGGCGATCATCAAAAAGTGCAGAACCTGATACATGAAACTCTTGAAAAAGAGGGGCTCTTTGCTAGTGACCCGGGAACAGAAGATTTTCTAACTGAGTTACTTGAAAAGCATGAAAAGGAGAGCTGGATGCTCAAGTCTCATCTCGATTAGAGATGGGATGTTGGGCAGAACTTGTACCCCGCTCCGTGTACTGATTCTATGAGATGAGAAAGGTGGCCTAATTTTTTTCGCAGCTTACTCACATGGGTATCAACGGAGCGGGAGTACACATGCACATCCTCACCCCAGATATCATTTAAGATTGAATCGCGCTCAATAACAACACCAGGGCGATTAGCAAAATACATCAGTATTTTAAACTCCAGTGCTGTGAGCTCGATGGATTCATAGTTATTTTCTTTGAGGATTGATACTTGCTGTCGGGCCTTATCAATTTCTATCTCTTGCCAGCGGTAGACATCACTTGATTGCTTAAGTATTTCAAGCTTTTTTAATTTTGCCTCAATTCTGGCCTTGAGTTCTAGAGAGTTAAAAGGCTTCGTAATATAGTCATCTGCCCCGGCGGAAAAGCCCATAATTTTCTCTGAGAGCTCACAATGTCCGGTGAGAAAAAAGACCGGAAGTTCTGGGTGATTGATTTGTAGGCGAGAACAAAGCTCAACTCCATTTCCATCGGGAAGTTCAATGTCGAGTAGGACTAAATCCGGTGTTTGAGATTTTAAAATTTCTTGGGTCTCGGCCACTGTTTTTGCCCAAGCGAGTTCGATCAGCCCACATCCGATGGACTGAGACACCATGTGGTAAATTTCTTTGCTATCTTCTACGAGTAATACGAGTTGGCCCATAAAACCTTGTTGTTTGGTAAGTCTGCGCAATATCCAACGCACAACTTGAAGAACACTTTAATTTTTAGCATTCTTTGGGAATGGATGGGAAACTTTATGATTTTGCGAGGTGGAATGTGCAGCATTTAATTAACCACGAAGCAGTGAGTCCTGGGCTAGAGAGTTTTGTGCCTGAATTTTACCGCGATCGTCTAAGGGAAATCGAGCTAATGGGTTTACTTATTAAGAAGCCTGATCTCGAAGCCATTAGACAGATTTCTCATCGCTGGAAGGGCTATAGTGCTCCCTATGGATTTCAAACGCTGGCCAAATTAGGGGCCGAACTTGAAGACTGTTGCACTCGTGGAGAAGTACAGCGTTCGCAGATTTTAATCAAAGTGATTTCAAGCTACCTTGAACTTAAAGGTCAGAGTCTAAGTGCAGTCTAAATAAAGTTTTCATTATGTTCACAAACTTAATGAATGTTTAGATTCTTACACATTCTTTTAACCAAACCTAAAGGATCAAGCGAAGAGTAATTCTTAAAATGGTCACGTGTTCATTAAGCAAGGGAGGATTTATGCTTTATTGGGCAGTCGTATTTTTCATAGTAGCACTCGTCGCCGCCGTTTTTGGTTTTGGTGGAGTTGCCTCAGCAAGTGCCGGGATCGCACAAATCTTATTTTTTGTCTTTCTAGTAGGTCTCGTCATCTCGCTAGTGGTTCATTTCACTCGCGGAGTCAGTCATAAGTGAATTTTTAAAAACATAAACTCTGAAGGAGAATTTGATGAAAACAAAGTTGTTAACGGTTGTGGCCTTTCTGTTTGTCTCACTGACTGCTTTTGCAGCGGTGAATATGAAGCAGGAATATCGCGAATTGAAGGCCGAAACAGAGAAGCAAATGAGGGTTATTGATCAGAAGATGGAAAAGCTCTCTGATAAAATTGCCAATATGTCTGGTGAGGCTAAGCAAGACTTGCAAAAAGGCTATGATAATCTCGCTGAAATGAAAGATGATCTAAAAGACAAATTAGAGGATGCAGCCGATACCAGTGAAGACAAGTGGGCTTCAGCAAAAGATCAGATTGAAGATCTCGCTGACAATATTGAAAGCAAGATCGATGAAGCGATTGATTAGTTTTGCTGAATCTTAAACAAAACGTAGTGCCCTCAGATTGAGGGCACTTTTAATGCAATATGTCTCGCTTGCTATCTAGCCGTAATTAAAAAAATATTTCGACTCGCACCATAATAATTGCCTTTCGATTTCTCAGTGACTGAATCCATTCAGAGCATTAGAATTCTTCTATGTACAAACTTCGTCCCTACCAGCAACAGGCCGTTGATAGCACTTTGGCCTATTTTCGTCGCTCGCGAGAGCCAGCACTTGTTGTTTTGCCTACAGGTGCTGGGAAAAGTTTAGTCATCGCCGAGCTGGCACGAATCGCACGCGGTAGAGTGCTCGTACTTGCCCATGTGAAGGAGTTAGTGGAACAAAATCACGCCAAGTACACTTCCTATGACCTCGAGGCCGGGATTTATTCTGCCGGGCTAGGGCGAAAAGAATCTAATCAAAAAGTTATTTTTGGCAGTATTCAATCTGTGGCCAGGGCGAGCGATCATTTTTTTAAAGATTTTTCCTTACTTATTATCGATGAATGTCACCGCGTAGACGCGCAAGGTGACACTCAATATGGTGACGTCATTCGCAAGCTTCGCGAGCACAACACCGGACTTTGTATCTTGGGCCTCACCGCCACACCTTATCGATTGGGAATGGGCTGGATCTACGAGTACGCGGCCAAGGGAGTGCTTCAAACTCAAGAAGAGCGCTTTTTTAAAGAATGTATTTTTGAACTTCCCCTTGATTATATGATTAAGAATAAATTTCTTACTCGTCCTATAAAGATTGATATCCCAGTTACCAGCTACGACTTTTCAGAACTGACGCAAAAAGATCGCCTCTACACCACAGCTGAAGTTGAAGAGCTCCTTAAAAAGCAGAAACGACTGACACCACTGATTATCAAAAATATTATTGATATTGCTGAGAGCTATCAGCGCCAGGGTGTAATGATCTTTAGTAGTACCGTGAGACACGCGGAAGAGATTCTCTCTTATCTCCCAGAAGGTCAGGCCGAAATTGTTTTGGGCGACACTGAAAATGAAGCGCGCGATGAGATAATCGAGCGCTTTAAAAATAAAGAGTTTAAGTACCTGGTAAACGTCTCTGTGCTCACGACGGGCTTTGATGCCCCCCATGTTGATGTGATCGCCATCTTGCGCCCCACTGATTCAGTTAGCCTCTACCAACAAATTATTGGGCGTGGTCTAAGACTCAGTGAAGGCAAAGAGGATTGTTTTATTCTTGATTACACCGGCATGGGTCACGATATCTACACACCAGAGATTGGTGAGCGCAAGCCGAGTAAAGAGAGTGAAGCCGTTAAGGTTCCTTGTCCAAGCTGCGGCTTTGAAAATGACTTTTGGGGCGTCGTGGGACCTGAGGGTGAAGTTCTTGAGCATTTTGGTCGCAAATGTAAAGGGGCCACCCAAGACTACCAAAGTGGTGAGATTATCCCCTGCGGCTACCGCTTTCGTTTTAAAATCTGCCATGCGTGTGGAGATGAAAACGACATTACCGCCAGAGACTGTCATGCCTGTGAGGCGGTGCTCATTGATGCTGATAGTAAATTAAAGGAGGCCAAGCTTTCTAAGAATCTTCACGTTTTGACTCCTGACTCTGTGGATCTCGAAGAGAGAGTCGATCGCAACGGCAACGTATATTTAGATGTGCGCTATTATGACTATGATTCCAACTATTTTACCGAGATCCATTATCTCAATAATGAGACGAGCTTAAAAAAGTTCAATATTAATTTCTTGCGTTCACACTTGAAAAAACCGGAATTAAGTGGGGCTATTAAGAGTATCGATGATGTTCTTGATAATTCTGGTTATTTAAGAAAACCTAAATTTGTTATTGCGCGAAAACAAGGTAAATTCTGGAAGATAACTGAAAAGATATTTTCAGAGGAACTTAGAAACTAGTCTTTCAGGTCTACCACCTGAATGAAGCGTGATCTCACTCTTCTAGGGAGTGGAAAGTGAATGAAGATGCTCATGCATAAAACAGTAAATCTTTACCGGTCGAAATATCGCTTTGCTTTAAGCGCTCTAGCTTGTCTGGCCATCTTTTTCTTTTTAACTGCTCAGAGCTTACTTCAGTCCCAAGAGAAATATGGAAGTCTTATCAACGTGATGGGACGACAGCGCATGCTCTCGCAAAGGATCATGCTTAAATTGACAACCTTGCATGTGACCAATAAGGAAATAATTATTGAAGATGTAAGGCGGGAGCTCAATGATTCGCTTGAGCTCTTTGAACAGAGTCACAAGAATATAATCGAAGGTACCTTCCAAAATGGTCGACAATATGAAATTAGCGAGAAGCTGATAAAGTTTTACTCACAGTCAGGTCTAGATCGCGACATATCTCGCTATATTTCTTTGGTGCGGCAATCCCTTTTACAAAATGAGATATCTCCAGAACTGACACGTCAATTTCGTGAAAACCTCCTCAGCAAACTCGATCAAGCCGTCTTGATTGTTGAGCAGGAGAGTGCTCAATCTGTGATGAAATTTAGCTTGATTGAAGTTGGAGTTTTATTTTTAACTCTACTGATTCTTTTATTGCAAATGAGACTTATTTTTATGCCCCTTGAGAGAACTCTTCATAATGTGATTGATGACCTCATCCATGCAAAGGATAAGGCAATCGAAGCAGGGCTAGCTAAATCTCAGTTTTTAGCAATGGTAGGCCATGAAATCCGCACACCTCTCAATGGCATACTAGGAACTACTCAATTGCTTTTGGAAGAAAAAGTGGAACCGGTCATTCGTGAACACCTTGATGTGATCAAAGCAAGTGGTGAGCACCTAAAGGCTTTAATTCACGATACTCTTGAACTCGTCAAAATGGAGTCGGGAAAAATGAGTATTGAGAGTGAGGCATTTGATCTCAAACAAGCCTTAACTAGCACTATTTATCTTTTTGAGACCAACGCCAAAGTAAAAGGGCTAGAACTTCTTTATCTCGACAAGGGACTTGGAGACCTAGAGTGGGTTTTGGGAGATGTAACGCGAGTGAAGCAGATTCTCGCCAATCTGCTGAGTAATGCCGTTAAATTTACGCCAAATGGAACAGTGACTATTATTCCAAGTTATCAAACGCTTGATGACGGTGGGTATCTTGTGACAGTTCAGGTGCGAGACACTGGAGTTGGAATTCCTGATGCAAGAAAAGAGCGACTCTTTGAAATCTTTGAGCAGGGAGAGAGCACAAATACTCGCGAGTTTGGCGGAAGCGGTTTAGGCCTAACAATCTCTCGTGCGCTCGCTCGCGGAATGGGTGGGGACGTTTGGGCCAAGAATAACCCAGATCGAGGCGCAACCTTTAGTTTTTCATTTAAGGTTTTAAAAGCGAATAAGCCTGAGCGCGATGAAAGCTTCTCTGTCAAACAAAGTGATCCTAATTTTGCTAAGAACCATCCTCTTTCGATCCTGGTCGTTGACGACAATCAAATTAATCGCAGACTTGGCGTGAACTTTCTCTCTAAGCTTGGTTATCAAGCAAGTATGGCCGCTGGTGGACTTGAAGCGGTTGAACTTCAAAGAGAATATCATTTTGATGTCATCTTTATGGATTGCCAGATGCCAACCTATGATGGGTTTTATGCAACCAGGCTGATACGAAGTGAGCGTGAACTCTCTGAGGGATGTTGGATTATAGCCTGTACGGCTTCTCCCAATGAACAGTATAAACAAATGAGTTTTGACTCTGGAATGAATGATTTTATTGCAAAACCGATTAGCTTCGAGGCTATTAAGAGCTCTCTGATTAAAGCCTATGAGAATCTTAATTCAGAGAGCTCAAAAAGCTAAGGCAGTGAGAGTGAAAAAGAGAATTGAAGATATCATTTCCCATTTTAAATTGCAGCCTCACCCAGAAGGAGGATACTTTCGCGAGACTTATCGAAGTGAACTCACTTTTGAAACTGATCGCGGTCAAAGAAGCGCTTCCACCTCTATCCACTTTCTCATCACTAAGGATTCTATTAGCCATTTTCACAGGCTCACTTCTGATGAGGGTTGGCACTTTCATTTTGGGGCCCCTCTCCAAATTATAGAGATCACCCCGAGCGGAGAACTTCTTATCACGGCGCTCGGTGCGGATTTTGAAAATGGAGAAAAGTTACAGCACCACATACCGGCCGGACACTGGTTCGCAAGCACCTCTTTTGGTGACTTCTCCTTTGTGGGCTGTACGGTCTCTCCCGGTTTTGATTTTGAGGACTTTGAGATGGCCCAAAAAACCAGGCTCTTAGCGCTCTTTCCAGAGCATAGAGACATTATTGAGCGCTATAGTCTTGATTAGATATGTAGATAGCTTGTCAACAAGTGTCTAAAATTAAGGC
The DNA here is from genome assembly GCA_048264885.1 of Bacteriovoracaceae bacterium. GTDB lineage: Bacteria > Bdellovibrionota > Bacteriovoracia > Bacteriovoracales > Bacteriovoracaceae > JBLWXV01. Next base: position 523,495 of record JBLXCO010000001.1, on the reverse strand, counting down.
ACAGGCGTAAAAAGGTAAGGCCTTTCCCATTTAGCTAAAGATTAATCATAGAATGAATGAGATCAATCTATTAGGAGACTCGTTCATGAAATCATTCATCGTTGCTTCACTTATGGCGCTTACCCTTGGTTCAACTCACCTCAAAGCACAGGATGTGGGAAGCTGTGATACGAATATGTTTGAAAAAGCAGCATGGGGTCTCAGTCAAAGTAATTCGCGTCGATTTTTAGAGGACGCCACTCTTCCAAGTCACAAAGGTCTCTCAGACGGCGAGGTCTATGATCGCCTCCACGCGAGCATTCAGTCCATGTACAAGGCCCGTAGACTAAGTAATGGACCTTATGTGAGTGCGAGCTCTCTTGCTTCAAAGATTCAGTGGGCAGCAGAATGCACGGGGCATGATTTTTCAATGCTTGCTGCTGTTATCAAAGTTGAATCTGCCTATTGCAGCTTGATGCATAATAAAGGCGGCGGTGACTCCGGTTGTGGCCAGTTTACGGGAGCAGCGATTGGCTTTTTCAAAAATCAACTGAGATTACCTGGGCGCAAAGAAAATGGCTCGCCTTTGATGAAGAAAACTATTGAAGAACTCGTTTCACGTTGCGCTCCTGGAAGCAGCTACGTGAATGAGAATAGTCTTGTTGAACTCTTCTCTCAAAGTAACGAAGATATTCGAACTAATCTACGCTCTGGAAAGAATATTTCGGTCGATCTTCTGGCCACCGCCATTTACTTAAAGTTCTACTATGCTATTTCTGGCTTCTACTACAATGCTGCCAGTTCGCAACCAGGGGCGCTTTCTCGCTACAATGGTGGTGGAGTGGCCAACTATGGTAGTAAGATCAATGGACATGCCACAAAAATCGATGCTCAGCTTTGCTCAAAAGATCCAGCCTATCTAAAAGAGATTGAAAGTGCAGCTTGTGAACTCTCTGCCGCCCCAGAAGTTTGTGAGCTAACTCTTCCAACGTTTGATATCTAAGAGTAAAAGGGCAGTGGGCAAGTCTCCCACTGCCAATCTTCTATCTTGAGTAAATTTGATAGAGCTTGAGGTAGAGCTGGTATTCTTCAGCGATTGTCTTATTACCTGCATCTGGTCCAATGAAGCCTTGGACTCGCCCTAGGCCACTTACATTTTGAATATTTGTTCCCCAGTTACATCCTCTCAAATTGCACTCGGGTTGGTTGCCCCAGAAAAACTTTTTGTTTGAGACAACACCTCGTTCGGCTTCATCTAGTACCGCTCTACAATTTTTATCCACGCTATGACCGTCAAGGTTGGGGCAGAGATAGTCAGCAATAACTTCTTTGTATGTACCGTAGTCGCTCCAAGGTTGAATACTCTCAACTGAGGGCCAAGTCTTAATGGCATTCCAAAGACCTTGGTAACAAACCTCAATTCCTTTCTTCCTTGAGAAAAGTCCTGTGCGCCCAAGATCGAAATTACAGAAGGCCTTGTGAAAAGACAGACCGGTCTGGTACTTGCCCCATGAGCCTGTGTAGGGGTGATTGTTGGCCTTGAGGCGATAGCAACTCCCTCCCTGACAAGCGCCTTTATCCCAACCGCCTTCAGGGTACTGTCCTTTATTATTCCAATACCATTTTCCATCATTATGGAGCTGCTGAAAGTCTGTGCTTGTGAGCGAGCCCAAGACCGGAAGTTCAAAAATTTCTGAAAGCTCAGGCGCCGAGATAAACCCTGTATTGCAGCCATGAAGGAAAATAAAAGCACCATCTGCAAAGTTTTTCTTTAGAGAGTTGAGTTTGCTTTTGCTTTCTTGAAAGCGCATGCCTGGCTGTAATCCAAAGCCATAGGATGCGCTCGAGTGGCCTACAAAGTGTAGAGAGGTGATCCTCCTTACCTTCTCAAGAAAGTGAATGGTGCTATTCATGCTTAGCTTTGAATCGTTGGCCCCGAGCACAGTGTGACCAAGTCTTTTAATAAAGGCGACATCTTTACTTTGCCCATCTTCTCTGGCCCAAATCATCAGTATCTGGCGCCCTGGATTCATTTGGACTTGCTTTCTCGCTCGTGCCAAGGCGGTGTAAACAAAAAGTCCGCCACTTCCCGTGCCGTAGCCGATCACAAAGACATCTGTCTCTTGATTCCAGTTGAAAGACGACCCGGTAGTAAATACTGTGTAGGCCTGCGTCTTGAGACTCAAACAAAGCGCTATAATAGCGACTAATCTAAAAAAAATAGTCATCGAATACCCCAATTTCTCATGTTGATTGGGGCGCAAGCTACCAAAAATTCGCAGCTGTTGGAGTTCTTTTATAAAGCTTACCCAAAATTAAGGTCGCCGGTGTTTGCAAATAGTGGCCATGCAAAATGCAAGTCGACACATTTCGTGTAATATGGAGTCTCATGAATCCATTAAAGTCTATTATTATCGTTGGGGCCGGTCCTGCGGGTCTTTTTTGCTCTTTTGAGCTCTTAAAGCGCGGCTTTAAAGTTGCTCTCTATGATCAGCAAAGTGGTCCGGGAAAGAAATTCTTAGTTGCCGGAAACGGTGGACTTAATCTGACTCATTCTGAGGATTTAGAATATTTCTGCCAAAAATATGGTGAGCATGAAGATTTTTTTAAAGAACTCTTAGAGCAGTTTTCTCCAGATGACCTAAGATCGTGGTGCGATGATCTGGGCGTGGAGACCTTTGTGGGAACCAGTGGGCGAGTTTTTCCCAAGACTTTTAAAGCGGCCGATATCTTAAAACGCTGGCTAAGTTCCCTGAAATCTCACCCGAACTTCAGTCTTCATCTCAAACATAGACTGATTAGAGTCGACTTTGATCAAAAAGAACTTGGCTTTGAAGCGGAGAATGAAATCATAACTACCAAGTCTGATTATATCGTGCTCGCCCTTGGCGGTGCCAGTTGGAAGCGAACTGGCTCTGATGGAAAGTGGGTTGATCTCTTTGAGGATTTACCTGTTGACCCACTACCTTTTAAACCGATGAATTGTGGCTTTGAGTGTGAATGGTCGGATTTTTTTAAGAAGAAGATAGATCGCAAAGAGATTAAAAATATCGCTTTGACTCATAAGGAAAAGAGTGTTCGTGGCGAGCTGATGATCACTCCTTTTGGCATTGAAGGGGGGGCTATCTATGCTCTCTCGTCAGAAATAAGAAGTACTATTGAGAATGATCACCAGGCGACAGTTTATCTCGACTTAAAGCCAGACCTAAATTTAAGTCAGATAAACTCCAGGATTGATAAGGGTCTTAAAGCTGGCAAAAGTCTCTCAAGCCTTTTGAAATCCTCTTTGAAGCTCGGACCTGTCGCTTATACGCTCTTGCGTGAGGTGCTTGATGAGAGCGATCTAGCGGATTCCTCAATTGTGGCTGCTCGGCTTAAGGCATTTCCCATTCATTTCACTGCTGCCAGACCGATTGATGAGGCGATCTCTACCGCTGGTGGGATTTCATTTGAAGACTTGAGCCGAGAGCTCGAGTTAAAGTCATATCAAGATATTTTTATGATCGGTGAAATGCTCGACTTTGAAGCGCCAACTGGCGGCTATTTACTGCAAGGCTGTTTTGCAACGGCCTACCAGGTGGCGCAAGCGATCGCTACTCGCTCATTTTTTTAAGTGAAAAGTTCACCGCTCCACCTGAAGGAAGAATTAAGTGAATCGCCTCTCGAGCACCATACTCCTTTTCAATGTAAGTGATTAAACTTGGCAAGTAGGGCGTAAGAAATTGAACTGTGCCCGGATCTTGCCTTTGGACAGATAGTGCCCTGACGCAGCCAATGGCATCTTTTCCTTGGCAGGCTTCGACTGGTTGTCCTGGAGTGAGAGTAGGTAATGCAGGAATTGTAAAGGCACCCGTAGTGACAGCGGTATCTTTACCTTGGATGAAGTCATTTTCGTCTTCTAGCATTTCAACTTGGTAAGGGCCGAAGCTTCCAAGTGCGCAGGCGTCTTTCGTCGCCCCGTACATCGTTTCAAAGTGGACTCCCTGATTCATGGGATCGGTGATCTCTACTTCAATCACTTTCTTTTCTCCTGGATTAAGAAGACCTGAAGTCGTCATTGTACTTATTACGGTGTTGTCTGCTTTAAGTTCACTCTCACGCAAGGAGGGGGTTCCGCTTTGACACAGTTGAATCAATCCCGGTGTTGCGCTTTGACCAATTTGGGTTGCTGCTTGAGGACCAACTCTAACATAAACGGCAAAGGGGGAGAGATGCATGTTTGAGCCATTAGTAATCGTAAGTTCATAGCTTGCCCCAAAAGTGCATAGGGGAGCGAAGGCCAGTGTGCTTAGGAATAGTTTCTTTGTCTTCATTAAATTTCTCCTCTTTTGAGTGTTTCCATACTTAAAGGAATAGAAACTAGGAGAGAAGAAGTCACCGTTAGTTGTGATTAATTAAGAGATTAGTGAAAGTGAATTAAACTGTTAAAGAAGTGAGCTACCACTGTCTAGGTGCATTTGATTTAGTTGGACATTGATTCTAAGAGTGTCAGTTATTTCGTCTCACATCTTTATGAAGCGGAAAAATTTGCCGCATTCTCTTTCGTTACACTGGTCTCAAAAGAGTGAACCGTTTCAATGAATTTAATTTTCCTTAATTCGTAGCGTACTACTTGGGTAGCCCTTCTTTTAATAAGATAAGACCTTTACTAAATTCTCTTAAACGGTCTGTTATTGAATAGCGTTCATTGACTTTTGAGTTCTAAATTAATTCCGTCAATTCTCGTCTCTCTTATCGAGCTGGAATCAAAAAATTGCTTCCGCCTATACTTAGAGCTTAAGTGTAATTTTTTTCGCAACCAACTCGCGAGAGGAGATTCAGGAAGATGAGAAAAAACAATCCTCTGTATATTGTTTTATTACTGTCCTTTTTTGTAGCGGCTTGTAATCCACAGGACCCAAGCCTGGATGAAACCCCCGATCAAACTGAGCAAGAGCAGGAAGAAGTAAAGATCGATCCCTCCCTTCCAGAAGACCCTGGAGCTGATGAGGTCATTGGTGAAGAGACACCAGAAGATCAAGAGCAAGTGAGCTACAGTGTCCAGCTTACTTTTAATAAAAATGCTTATGGCTTCTATGCCGATGAAACACAAGTCGTTTCAGGCACAGTTAGCTCTACTGCAGCCAAAGAAGTTCAAGTGACTATTGATGGCCGAGTAGAGAAAGTTTCAACGGTAAGCTCAAAGAAATTTAACATGAGTTTGACTTTCTATGACGCTGCGATGGGAGATCTTACTTTTCACGCACTCGATGCTAACGGCAATGTCGTTGGAAAGAAAACGCTCTTTTATCAGGTTGTCAGACGCCCAGTGGATGGGGGAGTAGTGACAAACCCCTCAGAAGATAAACGCTTTCAATTTAATCTCTCTGCCCCGAATCTCACTGGTGCCAGGAAAATGAATCTATGGGCGACAAGTTATTGGCTACCACAAGTTGATAATAAGGACTCAGGCTTTGCCCTCAGAGATTTAAGTGGCAACTCACTCGGTGCCACCGTGACCAGACGTGAATGGTGTGATGCTGCGATGGAAGGCTCGATTCAAATTCGCTATGAAGATGGGCATTTGGTAACTTATAACTACGCGGGGACTAGTTCTTCATACCAAGTAGACTGTAGCGCTTACTACAATCATTCTCCGAGTCATAAAGTTAAGTTTAGAGAGGCCAATGGTGAGTTTGGTGATGGCGTAAGAAATTATGAGCTCGTCCCTCACCGTAGTATTGCCGTTGATCCCAATGTGATTCCTTACGGGAGTGTTGTGTATATTCCCTCTGCTAAGGGTAACGTGCTCAAACTTCCAAACGGAAAAAGCTTTGTTCATGATGGCTACTACTACGCCGTTGACACTGGCGGGCTTATTAAGCAAAACCATATTGATGTCTTTCGCGGCACGGATACGAAAATTACCCAAAGCTGGATTAAAAGTAGCTCTTCTGGGACATTTACGGCCTATATCGTCGACGACACATCAATCAATAACTTCCTAGACGAAATTCACTAGAAATAAACTAAAGCGCTCAGTTATCTGAGCGCTTAGTCTTTTTTGCGCAGTTGCAGTCAAAGCCTGTTCACGAGAAGATAGAATATTCCTACAGGCTTTAGAGGTGTTTGATTTGCGCTCTCTAACTTTTTTACTTTCGATCCTTTTTTTCTTACCGCCCGCACTCAGCGCGACTGAGGATCTGGCCGTTTGTACGGCAGAACTAGATTCCTTTAAAGACCCTGTAGATGTTCAAGAGCTGCTCCACCATCTCTTTGTAAAGTTTGAAATGAAGGATGTTCAAGGAAAAAGACTTAAATTTAAGGCCAAGGAAATTATTCTTGGAAGTGGAGTGGTTGAATTTATTGACCCTAGGCTTAATGGGAAAGTCATCGACTATATGGATAGTAATTGTGTTCGCTCAAAGAAAAATATTTTTGGATATGATGTTTGCCAAGAAGTGGGAGGAAAAGAAATTGCCGATACTCTCTGCAAGCAAATGGGTCTTCCTGGAGCGAGCGAGCAAAATCCCACGGGTGAAGCTGAGACGGTGAGTAGTACCCACGAGAAAACGACGTATAAGTTTGGGAGTGGTCAGTGGAGTTCTCTTCGCCTTTGGTCTGCTCTCACACCCAGGATATACCATACAAGACTTAAAAAATTGAGCTGTCGCGCCTTTTAAAGTCCCTTTATTTCAGGTATTTATCCCATTTATGTCACAAAAGTGGCGTTCTGTACGTATTCCATTAAAAATCAACAGTTGAAGTGACCATGTACTCAATTCGTTTTGCGCTCATCATTTTTGGAGTGCTCCTTTGGCATCAAGAAGTTAAGGGGGCCGAGATAAGCTTTGAAGAGGCCCAGGCCAGGCTAAAAGGGCATGAGCTTGTCTCTTCACTTGAGCACCGCTCGCAGGCGCTCGCACAGCGAGCTGAGATTGATGGTGCTTGGGGGGATCCAATGTTTTCAATTGGCGCCAATAATTTGCCCATCGAGCATCAATTCAAAAGAGATGTCACTCCTATGAGTGGTATTGTTTTTGGAGTGGCCCAAAAGTTTCCGCTGGGTCCTAGGCTTTCGCAAAAAAGAGCTGCAACGAAGAAGAAGGCCGAGCGCACAAAGGTTGAGAGTGAGTTGTTACTTGAACAAATTGCAGCGAGGCTTTGGATCAATCTCATTTCAACTCGACGAACTCAGGGTGACCTGCAGTACTTGCGCGAAAATGAGCGCTGGATCGAATCTATGGTCAAGGTCTCAAAGAAGCTCTACTCCAATGGAAAAATTTCTCAGCAGGCTTTGCTTGATATTCAAATTCGCCACAATCAAGTGAAGTCGCAAAAAAGCCAAAAGGTTGCTGAGTTAAGTGCTTTGCGCGCAGAGCAGTCATTTCTATTAGGTGAGAATGATTGGGTTCAGTTAAAGAGCGTTCCCTGGACGGCGCTGAGAAATAAACCTCAGGGAGAGGACTTAAAGGTGAAGTCACTTGAATATATGGTCCAGTCGACCGAGCTGGAGCGCTCTGCTGCCAAGTGGGCCCGAATACCAGAAGTAACCTTAGGACTTAACTATATCAAGCGAGAAAATATTGATTCAAAAGGCGATTTTGCTTCCATCATGATTAGCTTTCCTCTCGCCTTTGGAAGTTCGCGAGGGGCCAGTGAAGCTTCGGCCAACCAAGAGTGGTTGGCAGCTCAAAGTGAGTTACGAAGCTATCACCAGGAGCGCGCCTCTAAACTAAGAGCACTAAAGCAAAAGAGAGATTCACTTCTCGAGCAAGAACGTTTGACCCTAAGCTCTCTGCGTTTTGCAAGAACTGCGCGGGAAACTTCAGCAAAATCTTATCGATTGGGAGCGCTTTCCTATTTTGACTTACTCCAGGCGGAGCTCAGACAGCAGGAATTAGAGTTTCAAGCCAATGAATTTGAAGCCAAGATCGCTCTTAACTACTTAGAAGAAAAACTAATTTATAGTGATGTTCTCGTTGAGATGGAGAATTAATTGAAAGTTTTATTAATATTTTTCCTTTCACTCTTTTATGTCGGTTGCTCCCCTAAAGAATCAGCGATGAAAGAAGTGATTCATGATCACTCGCAAGAAAGCTATTATACCTGTTCCATGCACCCACAGGTACGCGAAGAGAAGCCTGGTAAATGTCCCATCTGTCATATGAATCTCACTAAAGTGAGTATTGAGAAAGGAAGCACCGAGCTTGAAGAAGATGTCTCAAGTCTTTGGCAGTGTAAGGACGACCCTACCATTACTTCTGAGTCACCAACAGTTTGTCCGCTAGATGGTGAACCGATGATCGAGAAGAGTCCATCGGTGACCCTTAGCTTGAGTCAAAACCAAGTGGATCACTTTGATGCCAGACTCTTTGAAGCTCAGCACATGAAGATGGTGAAAGAAATTAGACTTCTAGGTCAAGTCGTTCAAGCGCAGCAAAAGGAGAGCAATATTCCCCTTCGGATCGATGGCCGGGTTGAAAAGGTCTTCATTAATTCTGAAGGTGAGTTTGTCCGCCGCGGACAGGCGGTCGTTGAAATTTATTCTCCTACACTGATCAGTGCTGGAGAGGAATACATCATTGCCCACAAAGGCCTGAAGAAAAATCCGGGTAATAAGGATTTTAAAGACCTCTTACGTCAATCCCAAGAGCGCCTGAGTAATTGGGGGGTGAATGAGGAGCAAAGAGAGCGCTGGGTTGCCGCTGGAGAAGTGGATCAATCAATCACCATCTTTGCCCCAACCAGTGGGATCGTGACCAAGCGGTATGCCGTGAGTGGCAAATATTTTAAAGAGGGTCAAAGCCTTTTTGATTTAGTTGACCTCTCGACTGTTTGGGTTGAATTGGATGTCTATGAGCTTGATTCGGCCTTAGTGGAGCAGGGACAAAAAATTGAAATGCGCTTTTCTGCCATGCCAGGGTTAGTCAAGACGAGTGAACTCGATTTTGTCTCTCCAGTGATAGACCCCAAGACTCGCACTCTTAAAGTGAGATCCACGATCGAGAACTCTGAAGGTGAACTTAAGCTTGGAATGATTGTTGACGCTCGCCTAGAAGTCTCTTTCGAAGGGAATCGCTTGGTCATTCCTCGCACTGCTGTGCTTGATACAGGTAAGAGACAGGTGGCCTGGGTAAAAACTTCAAAGAGGGGCTATGAGTCTCGGCTTTTAAAGCTAGGCGTAGTGGCCGGTGACTATGTCGAAGTTCTAAGTGGACTAAGCCTAGGTGACTTGGTGGTTGAGAAGGGGAACTTTCTTCTTGATGCCCAAGCTGAACTCTTTGGACCTACGAAGTAGAGGGCTATGTGAACCAACTCATCCAAAATCTTGTAGAAGGGGCGATTCGCCGTAGAGTCTTTGTCGTTCTCTGTTTTATTTTGGTCTCTTTCGCTTGCATCTTCTCATTTCAAAATATTCGAGTCGATGCCATTCCTGATATAGGCGAAAATCAGCAAATTGTTTTTTCGCAGTGGCCTGGACGTTCTCCAAAAGATGTCGAGGAGCAATTAACTTATCCTCTTGCCAGTGCCTTACAAGGCTTACCTGGCATTAAAGGAATTCGGGGAACTTCTGCATTTGGCTTTTCGTCAATTTCCATTATTTTTAATGATGATATTGATTTTTATTGGTCGCGCTCGCGGGTGTTAGAAAAGCTCTCATCCCTTGGTCCTATTCTACCAAGTGGTGTAACTCCTTCACTTGGCCCTGACTCAACCGGACTGGGTCAGGTCTTCATGTATACTTTGGAAAATTCTCCCGGGAGCGAGCGAAAGCTCAGCTTGGATGAGCTGCGAAGCCTGCAAGATTTCTATGTAAAGTTACATCTTCAAGCCGCACCAGGAGTAAGTGAAGTCGCAAGTGTAGGTGGATTTGTCAAAGAATATCAAATCGACGTTGATCCACGAAAGTTACTTGCCTACGACATTCACTTCACTGGAATTATCAAGGCCATCGAAAATAGTAACCTCGATGTGGGAGCCGAGGTCATTGAGGACGGTGAGCGCGAGATGGTGGTGCGCGGTGTAGGATTTTTTCGCAGCCTTAGAGATATTGAAAATGTCGTCGTGGGAATTAAAGAGGGAACTCCTGTTCGAGTTCAAGATCTTGCAAGCGTTGGCAACGGTCCCAGTTTTCGTCGTGGCTCATTAGACAAATCCGGTCAGGAGAGTGTGGGGGGGGTGGTGACCATGCGCTATGGAGCCAATCCTCAAGAAGTTATTGATGCCGTAAAGAAGAAAATTGCTGATCTAGAAAGTGGTCTACCTGAGGGAGTGAAAATCGTCCCTTTTTACGACCGCACCGAACTTATCCAAAAGACTTTGGGAACAGTTTATAGTGCGCTTGCTCAGGAAATTGTCATCACCATCGCTGTTGTGATGCTTTTTTTACTTCACTTTCGCTCTTCAATTCTTATCTCGCTCACACTTCCTTTTGGTGTGGGAATCAGCTTTATCCTAATGAAGTTCTTTGAAGTAGACTCAAATATTATGAGTCTCTCAGGACTAGTGATTGCCATTGGAACTATGGTTGATATGGGCATCATTATTACTGAAAATATCTATAGTGCCCTCGCTACTCAAAAGCCAAAAGATTCAAAGGAGCGAATCGAAGTTATTGTGGAGTCGGCCCGTGAAGTCGCGGGTCCTATACTCACCGCAGTTTTGACAACTATTATTACCTTTATTCCTGTATTTGCCCTCGAAGGAGCGGAGGGTAAGCTCTTTGGTCCTCTGGCGTGGGCCAAAACGCTGGCAATGTTTGGTGCTGTGGTTGTTTCGATCTTGCTCGTCCCAGTTCTGAGCGTCTACTTCCTAAAAGGCGAGCTGAGACCCATTGAGAGTAATCGAGTTTCTCGTGAAATCCTTAAGAATTATCAACCAGCTTTAAGAATGATTTTAAAGTATCGCAAAGTCTTTCTCCTGCTTCCATTTTTTATCGTTGTTCTTGGGGCGGCTAGTTTTTTTCAGCTTGGTAAGGAATTTATGCCTTCTCTTAATGAAGGGACAATTCTCTACATGCCCGTGACGACACCTGCGGTCTCCATGAGTAAGGCCCGTGAGCTTTTAGCCTACACCGATGAGGTGATAGCGAAGCACCCACTTGTCGATAGCGTCGTTGGTAAGCTCGGCCGCGCCCAGAGTGCGCTTGATCCAGCACCGATCTCAATGATTGAGACGGTGGTGAATTTGATTCCTGAAGACCAATGGCCCGATGGCACAGATATCTACAAGATTATGCAGGAGCTGGATGAGAGCTTGCAGGTTCCTGGACTCGTCAACGCTTGGCTATTTCCAATTGAAAATAGAGTGGCGATGATTTCTACCGGAATTAAAACTCCTGTTGGCATAAAAATATTTGGTCCTAAACTAGAGGTACTCGAAGAGCTTGGCGCTAAGATCGCTAAAGTAATGGAAGGAGTTGAGGGGGCCTACGGTGTTTATGCTGAGCAAATTGCAGGAAAGCCCTATGTCGAGTTTCACGTCGATCGCCTTGCAGCTTCACGCTACGGGATTAACACGGGAGATGTCGGTCGCATTATTCAAACCGCCGTTGGGGGCATGGCCATCGGCCAGTTCTACGATGGCCGTGAACGATTTCCCATTAGGCTTCGCTATAAAAAAGAGTTTCGCAATGACATTGAAGAGTTAAAGAGGGTTTTGGTTCCCAGCCCTCTGGGTCTTCACGTCCCACTTGGAAGTTTAGCCGATGTTAAAATTGTAACGGGACCTTCGATGATTCAATCGGAAAATGGGTTGTTGCGCTCAACGGTGCTATTGAATGTACGAGATCGTGATGTGATTGGATTAGTCAACGAGGGCATGGAAAAAGTGGCAAAGGAAGTAGTGCTCCCTCCGGGATACTCGATCTCCTGGGCCGGTCAATGGGAGAACCAGGTTCGTGCCAATGAGCGACTTCTTTGGCTTGTTCCTCTCTCGCTCTTTATCAATCTCATTCTCATTTACTTAGGTCTTGGCAAACTTAGAGATGCAGCGATTGTCTTCACTGCTATTCCGGTTGCCGCCGCGGGCGGGATGATGCTTCTCTTTCTGACTTCAACAAATACTTCTGTTGCTGTTTGGGTTGGCTTCATCGCACTCTTTGGGATCGCCGTTGATGATGGAGTTGTTCTAATGAGCTACATTCAGTCAGAGCGGCGTAAGTTAAAACCTAAAAATCTCACGGAGCTTTTTGACGTGGTTGAAAACGCTTGTAGTCGTCGTATCCGCCCCTTACTGATGACGACTGCAACCACTCTTTGTGCCCTTTTACCTGTGATGTGGTCCACTGGTACAGGATCAGAAATCATGAGACCGATGGCCATTCCAGTTTTAGGGGGCATGACGATAGAACTTATTACCCTGTTTGTCGTTCCCGTAATCTACACTCTTTTTGAAGAGAGAAATTTAAATAAAGGAGATGAAAATGTTTAAGAAAATTGTTTTGTGCGCAATGTTCGTTGCGAGCTTTAGCTCTTGGGCCCGCAGTGAATTAAAGCCTGAAGTTCAACAGAAAGTTCAATCCATTCTTTCGGCAAATGATAAGCTTCATGCTTCGTTTTTTGAATATGATGCAACAGCTGTGGAAAAAGCCGCCAAGGAAGTGGCCCAAAAAATTGAGGAGCTGAAAGATCCTGAACTCTCAAAATTACTCAAAGTGACTAAAGAAAAACTTGAGCTAATTGGGCAAAGTAAGAGTGAAGAGACCAATAAAGAGAATTTCTACATCGTCTCTCTGGGCCTAGGCAATATCATTAATAAGTACAACGTTGGAGGGAAGTGGAACGTTTATTCATGTCCGATGGTAAAGAAGAAATGGATCCAAGATTCTTCTAAGGTCGATGATGTACAAAACCCCTATGCTTCTAGTATGCCTAATTGCGGTTCTAAAGATACTAATTACTAAGAAGTCTAGATGAAGGTATTATCGATAACTGACCAAGACTCGCATGATCAGCATTTGACCATTAGTGAGAGAGACAGGCCTATTCCCAGTGAAGAGCAAGTCTTAATTCGTGTTCATGCCGCAGGCTTAAATCGCGCTGATCTCATGCAATGCCAGGGACGATATCCCGCCCCTCCAGGCGTCGCAGCAGATATTCCCGGACTTGAAGTTGCCGGTGAAGTCATTGCCATTGGCGCTCGCGTGAAAAGATTGAATGTGGGAGAGCGTGTATGCGCTCTTCTTGCTGGCGGAGGATTTGCTGAAGAAGTGGTTGTGAGCGAGAAGTGCTGTCTCAAAATACCAGAGTGCCTCTCATTTACTGATGCCGCCTCATTGCCTGAGGCGCTCTTTACCGTTTGGCTTAACGTTTTTGAGTTAGGTCATCTTAGAGCAGGGGAGAAGTTGCTTATCCACGGTGGCTCCAGTGGGATAGGCGCTCATGCTATTTTGCTCGCCACCGCTTTCGGCGCCCATGTAAGTGTGACGGTGGGTTCTGAGGCAAAAGCTAAGTACTGTCTTGAGCTGGGGGCCGATACTGCTGTCATCTACAAAGAGAATGACTTTGAAAGTGAACTCAAGTCAGTTGGCTTTGATGTGATCTTAGATATGGTTGGGGGCGAGTATTTGGAAAAAAATCTGAGGTTACTCAATTTTGAAGGGCGCCTGGTCTACATCAATGCCATGGGGGGGAGATATGCTCAGCTTGATATTCTGCGCATGATGCAGCAGCGACTCACGCTCACTGGAAGTACTCTGCGCGCTCGAAGTGATGAATTTAAGGGGATGCTAGCTAGTGAGATTAATGAGAAGGTTTGGCCCCTTTATGAAAGAGGCTTAATCAAACCTAGTGTTTTTCAAGTGTTTCCATTTGCTAAAGCCAATGAAGCGTTAAAGCTCATGCGCTCAAGCGAACATATGGGAAAGATCGTTCTTAGCTTTTCTTAAAGGGAGTCGATAGCCGCTAGGCCATCTTCAATACCACTCCAGTAGTTATCACCAAAAATATTGAAGTGATTAAGATAGTGGTAGAGATTGTAGATGCGAGAGCGAATATCAAAATTGGGGGCCACGAGATAGTCGGTGAAGTAGGATTGGTAGAATTCAACTGGAAAGTCTCCAAACATTCTTGTCATCGCAAGATCAACTTCACGATCTCCAAAGTAAATAGCAGGGTCGATGAGCCAGGGCCCGTTGCGATCAAAGACAACGTTGCCTCGCCAAAGATCGCCGTGAACTAGGCTCGCTCTGGCCCCGTGTGCATTTAGAAAATCGATAATTACGTATTTGTGGATTTCTAAGTACTCCACCAGTTCTTGTTTGGTTTCTTTATCTTTAACTTTTGATGCTTGGTTCATCAGTCGATGTTCGTAGAAGAATTCGCCCCACTGACTTAATTGAGTATTTACTTGGGGAGAGAGACCAATGAAGTTGTCGTGATCAAGGCCGAAAGTTTTAGACTCAATGGAATGGAGTTTAAGGAGCTTTCTTGCGCACTCGACCCAGTCGGTACTTGTCGGGCGGACGATATCGATATGCTCAAGCTCAATATAATCTCTGGTAACACTTAGGACTTTTGGAATTCTAAATTGATGAATATCCTGATGCTTGCGCAAGAGTTCAAGCCCCTTGTACTCGCAAAAAAGGGAGGTACCTTGACCAGGTTTTCCATATTTAACAAAGATTCCATTTTCCATTTGTGTGACATCGCCCCTTGTTTCGTTCTTATTCTAGTGAATAAGGGGCTGTGTGTGCATACACACTGTACCATTTATCTATGCGAATTGTTTCACTTGAGTTAATCGCTCTGGCTTTTAAATGGGTACTCTTTATTTTTTCAATGATTTCCGTTGAATAAAAATACCAATCTCTAGAAATATAAAGATTGTGCTATAACTTCTCATGAAACAAATTTCGCAAAATCTCCCTTTAAAGCTCCACCATAAAGGCTTCTATTACGGATATCTCGTTCTGATTGTGGGCACTCTTGGCGTAGTGATGAGTGTGCCCGGTCAAACGATGGGAGTGAGTGTCTATACTGACCATCTTATTGGCGCGCTTGGAGTGAATCGCGTCAACCTCAGTATGATGTATATGTTTGGCACATTAAGCTCTGCTTTTATTCTGCCCTTTGCCGGACGCTTACTCGATCAGTTAGGAGCGCGCTTTCTAGGCGTGCTTGCGTGTGCGGGTCTTGCCCTCTCTTTAACCTCTCTCTCGCTTTCACCTTTGATTGTGAGTAAGCTCACTCAAGTTTCAGGGATTGAGTCGCGCTATATTGCTCTCTTTACTTGTTATCTATGCTTTCTAGGTATTAGGCACTTCGGTCAGGGCCAGCTGACCATGGCTTCACGAACCATGATGGGCCGCTGGTTTGAAAAGAAGCGCGGCTTGATGCTTGGGCTTAGTGGAACGTTCGTTGCTTTTGGATTTGGTGGGGCACCGGTTTTTCTAACTGGGCTCATTGCTCATTTTGAGTGGCAGCGCTCGCTCATCGTTCTCTCACTGATGGCGCTTGCCATGGCCCTGGTGGCGCTTTTCTTTTTTAGAAGTTCCCCTGAGTCTTGTGGGCTTGCTGTTGATGGCGGGCTGCTCATAGAGGATGAGTCAAACTCATCCATTAATAACCTCAGCTATGATCTCGCCATCACCGCCAAGGAAGCAAAGAGCACACTCACGTTTTGGATATTCAATTTAGGAATGGTTGCCCAAGCTCTTTTAGTGACGGCACTCACCTTTCATTTAGGAGATATTGGTAGGCTGGCCGAAATGGATGCAGTTAAGGTTTTCTCTGTATTTCTTCCCGTGAGTGTGATTGCCACAGTGACTGAACTTCTTAGCGGTCATTTGAGTGATCGCATTTCCATGAAGTACTTACTTTCAATCATGCAATGTGGACTTTGCCTTGGGCTTTTTGGTTTAAACCATATAGAACACAGCTATGGATTTTGGTCGATGGCCACTGGTCTTGGAATCTCTGGTGGAATGTTCTCTCTTTTAATGAGTGCTGCGTGGCCAAAGCTTTTTGGAAGGACTCATCTTGGCTCTATCATGGGAGTTACAACGGCCTGGATGGTAGGTGGCAGTGCGGTTGGTCCCTATCTCTATAGCGTGGGAAAATCATTGAGTGGCACTTACCATCAAGTGATCTACCTCAGTATGCTCTTTCCGCTTTTAATTCTGGTCCTCTCTTTCTTTGCCAATCCTCCCGCAAAGGTTAATAGGCGTTAAGATTTATTCTGATTTCAGTCGTTTAGGTCGTTAATACCAGACATGTCCGCAGGCCTAAAATCATAATTCAGACATGTCTTTGAAAATGTCTCACAAAAAGTGATTTTTTTGTCCTATTGAAATCGTCCGAGTAAAACCCCTTCAACAACAAATACATCTGCTGCTTAAACGCAGATAATTTTTTTTGGAGGATATTATGAAAGGACTTATTCTTGCTGTTGCTCTTATGGCTTCTGCTGCTGCTTCTGCTGGTGTTTCTGGTGACAAGATTCACTTTCAATCAATCTCTACTTGGGTTTCTGCTGTTTACAGCAAGTCACTTTGTCTTAACGGTGACACTTATGAAGCTCTCGTTAACAAGTGTGTTGAGTACAGAAATGCTGGTGACGGCGACAGAATCTGTACAAGAAGCGTAAAAGCTAAGGCTTTCCAACCAATGCACTCAACTCGTAAAGTTTGTGCTCGTTGGACAGGTCGTGACGACTCTAACTGTGTTGAGTACAAAGTTGTTCCTTACGTTCAAAAGCGTGTTCGCACTGTTACTTTCTACAGAGACAACGATTCTGGTACGCCAATCAGAACTCAAAAAGTTGTTATTCCAAACTGTCAGTAATTACAGTTAGTTAGATATCCTCATGAGGGAGGGAAACCTCTCTCCCTCATGAAGATTTTACAACAAAAATTGATTCTTTTCCCAGTTGTACTATGTTCACATGATGGAAACAATAAACACCCATACTGGAACTGCCCAAGGCGCTCCGGTGCTGCTCTCCCTCGTGGATCAAGTGGCACTCGATCTAGCTGAGTACTTAGGCCGTTTTCCAAATAAAAGCTTCGCTGTAAGGGTGCTCGCCAAAGAATGCGGGTTAAGTGAGAAGACCATCAAACGGCTTCTTAAGAGCGAAAACAAACCGACCTACCAAACTATTTTTAAACTCTACTCTATCTTCTTTGAAGAGAATGAATACGAGGCGCTTCTTGGAAAGTGCCCTGACGTCGTGAGAGAGTACATCAAGGATTACACTCCAATTGAGGCTGCAAGTTCGACGGAGCAAAATAACCAACTGCTCGAACTGCTTCGAAAGGAGCCGCTCTTTGCAGAGCTTTTGGTATTAGCTGGAACGGGGCCCCTCCACATGAGTGCGATAGGCTTTCGTTATGGGCAATACGGACTAGAAGTTTTGGAGCGACTTGAGAAAGCCGAAGTCTTAATTAAGGTGACTAAGGATACTTACTCAGTATCCTCAAAGCTTCCCAACTTTGATGGACACGCTCTCAAGTTTTTAGGGGAATATTTTATTCACCGGTTTTCAAAGCCAAGTGATTTAATGAGTGAAAATACGATCTCTTTTTACGCTGAAGGGCTAAATGAAGAGGGATTAAAAGAATGGCTCGCGGTGGATACCGAAGCCTTTTATAAAAAGTTGAAAATTGCAAAAAATCCGCAGTTCAAAGGCAAGACCCCGGTCTTTACTTTCACTGCCACTGATACAATTCAAAGGGAATCGAAATGAAGAGCTTAATGCTTATTGCACTTATGGGACTTGGAAGCGCCCAGGCCGGTATCGGTGGTATTTCAGGTGGACATGTTCACTTTCAACGTGAGAGTACTTGGATTCACCCCGTCTATAGTAAGACTCTTTGTTTTGATGGCGAGGACTTTCACGCCAAAATTAAGAAGTGTGCTAAATATTCTGGTGGAGATGAGAGACGCTGTGAGCGCTATGAAGTGGTAGAAGCCGTACAACCAATGGTGAGCACTCGCAGAATATGTAAACGAGATACGGATTCTCAATGTCTCGAGTGGCAAGAGCTTCCCTATGTCCAAAATCCACAACGCGTTTTCGACTTTTACAACAACGACCGATTCGTTAAGCGTAAGAAATTCCGTATTAAAGACTGTCAATAATTAGAGGCCGAGCATTTGGCTCGGCTTCTAACACCGCTCGCTTCATGACCGATAAGGTATTGATATTTACCTTTGAGGTTTATGAAGAAAGCACTTTTTTTTACACTTTTTTTAGGCTTAGTAAGTCTACTCGCAGGCGCTAATACCCCAGCGCCTCCTGCTGAGCGACTGGGGAGTCGTTGGCAACGCCAATCGCTTTTTTTTGGAGTTAATGAAGCTTGGAAGCTCAAAGCTGCCCCCAAGGTTCAAGTGACGTATTTGGCCCGCGATCAATATCGCCCCTTTGAGTTGGAGCAATTTCCTTTTTCTGATTACCCCAAATACCTTAAAGAGCTAAGAGCATCTGGCCTGCGCGTGGCCGGTATTACTGATTGGGAAATAAGCGACTACTCCTATGAGCGAACGGGGAGTGGGGGAATTCTGGTCAAAGTCAGAGGAACTTATCAAAGAAAGAAGGAATCTGTTGCATTTCATGAGTGGCAACTCTTTGAAAGAGAGCGCTACTCACAGGCGAGCTTAATTATCCCGGGCCCTGTCAGGGAACTCGAGCTCAATAGGACTAAAGTTTTAAAGCAGGTTTTAAAGCTGTGAGAAAAATCATCTGGTCCATTTTCCTTTTCCTACTATCAATCTCACTCAATGCTCAGGAGGTTGTGAATTGTGAAGAAAAAGTTGAGGTTGCTCCTGAACTTGCCTTTTTATTTGAGGGGAGTGCGCCTGTCATAAATTACGTCAATGAATGCCAAGAGCGCTTTGGGCTGAGCCAAGATAAGATTGTCGACCCCATGGTCCTTGATCATGGAATGCCCAAGGCCCTCTATGATCATCCACTAGAGTGCTTGAAATCATTTTTTAAGGGGCTTAAGGAGTCAGCAACAGATTTATTGGGTGCGCTTTGGGATTTGGTGAAAGCATTTGCAAAGACCATAAATAAATCGGTCTGGGCACTCTATGACTTTTTTAAGGCGGCTTTTACTGGAAACCTTTCCTATTGGTTTATGGAAGCCTCAAATGATGCCGGCGAATTTGCACGCTCATTTATAGATTCAATTAAGGCGATTCCAAGTGCGGTGGCCAATTTTTTTCAGGGTAAATCTGATGAGTGGGAGTGTCTTAATGATAAAGGCAAGGTGGGTTTTTCCTGTCATATTGCTGGCTATCTAGGAGGTGATGTGCTCGCAGGCGTGCTCACTGCTGGGTACTCTAAGCTTGCCCTGGCGACGAAGATTAAATCTGTTTCAAGTAAGTTTATTAAAGCTAAGAAGGCTCCCCGTTCAGGTCTTGCCCAGGGGAGTAGAAAGCGCTTAGGTGAGTTAATTCCTGCCCATAAAAGAGACAGCCGCTTTATTGTCGAGGTCGATGATAAAGGGCACTACAGCGTGCGCTACTTCGATAAAGAAGGAAACGCCAAAATTTTTGATGGCTCTCCTTTTTACCACCTAGTCAATGGCCGCCAACGCAGACAGGGAATTGGTACTCATCGAGTTCGAACTAAGTCAGCTCTTGCTAAAGGAGAACACTTTAGTATCGATGTGAGTCCAGAGAAATTTCAAAAGCTCATGGACTATATTGATGATAAAAAAGGAAGTATCTCTATTGCTTGTACCCGGACTGCTTGTGAGTCAATGAAAGCTGCAGGAGTTGATCTTGGGCAAAGTCCAGTTCCAAGTATGCAAGCTCTCTACAAGGGGCTAGTTGACGAAGCAGGCAAGGACATGGGAGCTGTGACTCAGGTGGGAGACAAGATTAGCGAGGCCCAACGTGCAGCAAAGATAGAGGCATTTGCGAAGGGAACAAATTTAGTTCGCCTTCAATTTGGAGTGACTGCTTTATCAGGGGTAATCTACACACCGGCCATCGCCGGTGCTCCGATTCAATTTGCAATTGATACGATGGAAGAGCATCGATTGCCTGAACAATCAGAAAATTGAACTGACTTTATACTCTCTGGTCTGCGAAGCACTCTCTACTTCAAACTCATCTCCAACCGAGAGTCTAATTGCGGCAGACCCAATAGGGGAGAAGGCACTGACGACTAGAATAGGTTGATTATCAATATTGAGCAATGTTCCACCGGAGGTAGAGCTAATAAAGTACAGGCGCTTAACTCCTGAGAGTTCTATCTCTACCAGTGAACCCACGGAGACTTCGTCTGGGTGATGATCGAGTGAGATTTCATCAAGTAGGCCAACTTCGAGTTCCAACTCATCGACCCTCTTTTTTTGAGCGCCGGCCAGATAGCCAGCTTCAATGGAGCGAGTGTCATATTTGCCTTCGGACTTCATTTCCTGTTCTGTGGCATGGTGCTTAGTAGTCTTGAATGCAACCTTGGCCAGGTCTAAGTCCTTTTGAACCAGGGCCTTAAGTTCATCTAAAATTTTCTTCTTATCTACACTCATTACTTTTCCTTTATCTATAAAACGTTAAAAAAGATCTTTAAGGTCACTGGGAAGTGGCATTGGTTTAGTGAGTGGTACATCTGCCCAGCCAGTATTGCCAATTGGAATTTTTCCGATCAAATGCGCTGGGAGAGTAAGAGCTATGCGAATGAGCTGAGCGAGAAGTTCTCTCCTGTCTAGGGGACTCAGGGCAAAGGCTAACATAAAGCAATGTGTTTGAAGATGTCTCATTGGAGACTTTTGAGAAATGATATGGGCCCTGCCCAAATGCTCCTTGGCCTGTAGGTAGGCTTTCGCTTTATAAGCGGCTTGATACTTCGCAATTTCATTTTGATAGAGCTTGAATTCTCTTTGCGTAAAACTCATTGAATTCCTTTAATATTGATCCCAGTCAATTTCCTGCATCTTAAATCAGTCTATAATACCATTAAGAGGTCTATATGGTCACATTGGGATATTTCGCAGCTATTTTAGTTGGAATCAGCTTGGGATTGCTAGGTGGGGGCGGCTCTATTCTTACCGTGCCCATTTTGGTTTATTTAGTCGGACTTGAACCAAAGCGGGCGATTCCCATTAGTTTGATCATCGTCGGACTTGGAGCTTTAACAGGGGCACTTCGCCATTATCGCAGTGGCAACGTCCAAATTAAGCCTGCACTCTATTTTCTTCCCAGTGCCATGGTTGGTGCCTGGTTAGGGGCCAAGGTTGCTGCTCACTTAAGTTCATTGACTCAGATGATTACCTTTGGTGCGATGACTGTTTTTGCTGCCGCGGCGATGGTGAGACCCGCTCCCGAACGTGAAGCACCTGCCGAAATTAAGCCGTTATCTCTGGCCATAAGTGCTTTTGGTGTAGGGCTTTTGACGGGAGTGATTGGTGTCGGCGGTGGGTTTATGATTGTACCTGCCCTAGTTTTCTTTGCAGGAATGAATATTCGCTACGCCATCGGCACCTCTTTAGTCGTAATTGCTCTAAACTCTTTGGCCGGATTTCTTGGTTATTTGGGAGTCGCCGACATCCCATGGGGCTTTACACTGCTCTTTGCTCTTTTGGTAGCGGTGGGGATTTTAATCGGAGTCAAAATATCTGAGCGAATGCCGGTGGCCAGTCTTAAAAAGTCATTTGCCTCTATGCTCTTTGTCGTCGGGGGATTTGTGCTGGCGAAAAACTTTGCCTTAATTTAACTCAAGCCTCCCACATGAGCTGGGAATTATTAATTTGTATGGGCCCAATCAACAACCTTCTGGGGATTGGGAATATCAAAGCGGCGCTTCTCTTTAATTAGGAGACCTTCGTTTTCAAGTTGCGCCATCACGCGAGTGACGGTCTCCATAGTCGAAGAGGAGAATTCCGCAATTTCTTTGCGTGTCCAAGCTTGATCAGGGTGACGAAAACGCAAGTACAGTAGGGCTTCTACAATGCGCTGAGGAGCTGTCTTGTCAGTAATGCCTGCAAGCTTTTCTTCGGCTTGGCGAAGATCTCTCGCGAGAACTTTTGAAATCTTAAATAGCAGCTCACCTTCTTTACAGGCGGTGGCGATAAAATCAGCAGCACTGATTTTGTAGAGCTTACTAGAGGTCAGAGCAACTGCGTTGGCGTGAAAGGGCTCTCCTGCAATCGTTGAGCGATGACCCAAGATATATCCTTCTCCAAAGACGCGTAGGAAAGTCTCTCTGCCGCTAGGAGTGATGTGAAAGAGTCCGACAAGACCTTCTTCCAAGAGCCAGACATGCTCTGGAGTTTCCCCTTCATGATAGATGATCTCACCGCGCTTGTACTCAACGGGGCTCTTTGTTGCGATATGCTGTTTTAAAATATCGTAAATAGTGCTCATAAGTTTATTTTAACTCGATTGGACCAATTGCGGTCAAGGAAATACGAAGTTTTATGAGGCCGTATTTTTTTACTCGTTTAATGAATGTGTAAGCATGTGTAGTGAGAGAGATGGATAGGTGAGTTTAAATCAGATCATTAGTAATTATGACACTTAGGAGTACCTATGAATTTAACAAATCGCTCTCAAAATCTACCAAGAACTACAAATCGTAATCCTATCTGGAGTCTTCAAAATGAGATGAATACTCTATTTGATCAATTCTTCGGTGGTGAAACACCGCTTTCATTTAATGTTGGAGGGAGAAATTGGCCTTCGATAGAAGTAAAGGAAGAAGAGAATGAGTATAAAGTGACTGCGGAAATTCCAGGCGTCGACGAAAAAGATCTGCACCTAGAGCTCGCTAATAACACCCTTGAAATTTCAGGGGAGAGAAAGAGTGAATACAAAGAAGAAGGTGATCGCGGTTATTTCTCCGAAATTAGCTATGGAAAATTTTATCGCGCCATTCCCTTTGATCAAGAAGTTGATGATGAGAAGGTGAGTGCCAAGATGAAAGATGGGGTGTTAAGGGTCACCGTGAACAAAAGCCAAAAAGGTAAGAGTAAGCATCGTAAGATTCAAATCACTCATTAAAAGTAGAGATTCACAAAGAGATTGAATCTGGTTGATTTATAGCGAGCTCGAAAAGTGCCTGGATAATTTTCGGGCTCGCTCCAACGCCATTGTCCAAAGCCAACCGTGTGACCCAAGGTAAAATTTTTGGTGATAGGGAGCATCGCTCCTAAGTAAAACCAATACTCATCAAGAGTATAAGAACTATAATTCAGAGGAAAATTTCCTTCAAGCTGGGCCGAGAGTGCGAATTTCTCCCAAAATCGCAAAACTCCAATGCGCATCAGAGCTGATTGAAAAGAGTTGTGCTCGTTATAGATATAGCGCAGTCTAAATGCCGCCGCCACAGGAGAGTTAAAAAGCCATTTCTTATAGTCGATCTCTGGGATCAATTCCAATTCATTGCGCTCTCTAGTGTTTCGCCAGCGCCATACCCCAGCACCAACAGGGATCCAGTCATCGTCGTGTCTCTTTCCACTGAGGTAGCGTAGATGAAGTCCCAGCTTGAGCCCGTTTGTAAGAAGGTAGCGTCCCCCCAATTGATAATGGCGGTAATTTTCATTGTAGGCGGTGTCGATGGCCTCATACTCTGCCATCAAGTCAAACTTATTTAGTTCCTTAATAAGGCGCAGATCAAATTGATAGTCTCGCTGTCCCTGCGCACTTCCGGGAGAGTTCGCGGCACGGACCAGGGGAAGTGCAAGCAGAGTGGCTAGCAATAATATTATATTGAGAATCTTAGTCATAACTTCTTCTTAGTGGGTTAGCATAGGCCTTTTCGATAACATCTTCGTTATCTTTAATCTGCGATGTCTCCTCGACTTCCCAGTTAATTTTACTAGTCCAGGGAAAGTAGGCAGGAGCTGAGGTTTTCTGAGCATTCTTTACCACCACTCCTTCACCTGCTTTTACACTTGTCACATTTTCTTCATCAGCTCCGCGCACGATTACCTCACCGTGCTCAACACACATCCAAACGTCGTCTTGTTTTTTGCTAGTATCGATTCCGACAAAAAAGAGCGTTCCTCTTACTGCAAAAGAAGCTTTGCGTGCATCAATTTGCAAACGGTCTTTTCCTGTTTCGAGCTTTCTTGCTTTGGTAATAATCTTGCCTTTAATGAGGCCAATGAGGCTTCCTTTTTTCTCATGATTGAGAAGAGTGAGTTTGACTTGGCTATTGGGTTCAACTTTAAGTTTTGAGCCACCTTCCATATCGACAATGGCCAGGGAAGCGGCGCCGGTCTCAATGACCTGACCAACTTTGACCTCAGCCCCTTTTTGCGCTACTTGACCATCAACTTTAACTTCGCCCTTGGTGTAGAAAAGGGAGCTGGCATAGCTAGTTGAAGCGAGTGTTAAGGCCAAGAGTAAGGCCAATTTTAGAGTGCTCATCATTTCTCACTTATTTTGTAGTTGATAAGATTTATTTTATCTCAATTGCCTTGGGCTTGTTACCCAAGCAGAAATAGACCTGTGCGTTCTCCGCCGAAAATACTCGGTTACTGCCGCCAATCGTCGTTACGTCTATTTGACGGCACTGTTAATGTCTCTGATAACCTCTTAGCGAAGGAAAAAATAATGAAAGCGACTCTCGACTGGATTCAAGGAATGCAATTTCGCTGTGACAATCACGGTATTATCACTCAAATTGATGCCACTCCAGAACATGGAGGAGAAGATAGTGCTCCCAATCCAAAGGAATTGGTACTCAATGCCATGATGGGCTGTACTGCCATGGATGTGGTGTCGATTCTAAAGAAGATGAGACAGGTGATTGGGACTTTTAAAATGAATATTGAAGCGCAGAAAACAACGGTGCATCCCACTCACTTTGAGAGTGCGCTGATGACCTATGAACTCACTGGGGAGCTGGGTGGAGCAAAGGTTGTCAAGGCCGTGGATTCCTCTATGACCAAGTATTGTGGGGTCAATTACATGATCAGTAAGACCTGTGAGATTGAGTATCGCGTGGTTTTAAATGGTCAAGAAATTCACCGTGCAAAGTCCAAATTCGAAGAACCTGAGCTTGGTGCCAGATGACTTTTGGGACTCTGTGAGTCCCAAAAGTCATCTGGCACCTTAAACACGTTGACGTGCTCGGTCGTGCCCTGTTATTTAAGGGCATGCCGATAATTGATAAGAGCTTTGAATCAGATAAGTTTACTGCCGTCTATCTCGTGGAAGAAGTTCATGAGGGGCAGCGACTAGACCAGTTTTTAAAGATTTATCTGGGCAAATATAGTCGTGAGAAAATTAAGGCCAAGATTAAGCGCGGGGAGATTAAAATTGAGGGGCGCCCCGGTACTCATAGGCCTAGTACCATTTTGCACTACGGAGAGAGAGTTCTGCTCACCACTCATCGCGGAGTGATGGAAGATGAGTATTGGCGAGGAGAAAAGCTTGAGCTCGACCTCGATCCAGAGGTTGTTTATGAGGACGATGGTCTGATTGTCGCTAACAAGCCGCCCTTTATGACCACGCACCCAACCGGAAGACACCTCTTTAACTGTGCAACTGTTTACTTTAGCAATATCCATCAAAAAACAATTCACTCCATTCATCGCATTGACCGCGAGACCTCTGGCATTCAGTTGCTAGGGAAAACCTCAAAAGTTGCCGGAGAGCTGACCACTGAGTTTGAAGAGCGCCGGGTGCTTAAGTGCTACCTCTTTATTTCCAAAGTGGCCCCTGACTTTGAAGCTTTCGAAGAACTGGTGGCCCGCGAGCGCATGGGATCTGTCTCTAAAGGCAAGGATCGCGTCTACATGCGCACTTGGCCTAGCGACTCTGAGGAGGGAAAGAGTGCCCACACGACTTTTCACTGCGTGCATCGTGAGGGCAATTATCTGGTGGGCGTTGCCAGGCCTAAAACGGGTAGACAGCATCAGATTCGCGTGCACGCTAAAGAGCATGGCTTTCCCCTGCTTGGTGACAAGCTTTACCTTGGCTCTTATGAAATGTTTCAGCGCTTTAAAGATGGTTACTCAACTCCAGAAGACTGTGATCTGATGGAGCTTCCGCGCCACGCTCTGCACGCCCTGGCACTCAACATTTCCTATCGGGGCAGTCGTCGGACCTATATGTGTTCTCTCCCAGAGGATTTTAAGGCCTGGATCACACAGAAGCTCTCAATCTCTCCAACCGATCTAACGACGAAGTTAGAGACACTAGTGGCAGAGGTATTTAATGAGCGATAGAGACTTCCTCGTCTGGACGCCAATCCGATCACGCCGTAAACTCTTAGAATAAGTTTCAATTTGCCGCTAAAACAAACGCTTTTAATCGGTTTTTAAGACTCATCTCAGGGAGCAAAGGTGGACTCTTCACTCATTCAAAATCTCTTTAACTTCATCACTCAAAATATCTTTCTCATTATCTATCTCTTTGCGGCGGTGGAAGTGTATCTCGTCATTGCGGTTTTCTTTATGATGAAGCGCCACGAGCAACTGCTGCTCGATGTTTCGGATAACCTCCTTAAAGGGTTTAGTGATGCTCCTGACAAGGACTCTTCCCAAACCAATAATGAGCGCATTCGCGCCACTCTGGATTACATTCAGCACAAGATCGGAACTAATTTGGAATTCAGAAAAAACTTCATTCAAAACGCAAGTAAGGTTTCTCAGCGTCCCATTTATAATCGTCACTATAAAATGGAGATCTTTGCTAGCGTGATGTCTACTCTGGTACAAGTCTTTCCTTTACTTGGAATTTTGGGAACTATCCTCGCGATCGCTCAGACTGCTTTTCAAAGTGGGGGCAATATTGATGTGAGCTCGCTCTCAAATGCCTTTGTGCTGGCGATGGATACGACAATTCTGGGAATTAGTTTTTCCATTATCTTCATGGTGATTGAAAGTACGCTACAACCAAAAATTGAGCGCGTGATAAACGAGAGCATGGACTACAAGCGCATTATCTCGAATATCAACTTTAACTAGACTGGGCCTCATGTATAAGCGACTAAAGAAATCCACCGTTCAACTCACTTCGCTTTTAGATCTGCTCTTTGTGATGATCTTTGTCTCTTTGATGCAGCAAAAATCGGCCACCAGCGAGCAGGCCCAGGCGCCAACGCCTGTGCCGACCCCAGTTGTACAGGCCACTCCAGAAGTAAGACCGACCGTGGTCTCGACTCCAACTTACTACTCACTTCAAGCGAAGTTTAATTTTTATGCCACTCCCAGCAACCCTGGTCTTCCCACTGGCACTTACCTCATGCAGGGCAGTTACGATATGAAGACTGGCCGCCTTCAGTTAGGAGGCGTGAGTTGGCTTGAGCGACCCACCAATTATGATATGGTCCCGCTCTCTGGGGAGATCAATCCAAATCTAGAAACATTCGTGGGCCGTATTGAATTTCAAGGTTGTAAGAAATTTACGCTCTCGCGAGTAAAAAAAGGCAATGGTTCACCTATTAGCGGTGAGTGGAAGGGCACCTATGATTGCACCCAGGGGGAAACGGGGCTCACTCTCACCATTGATTAAAGGCCGTCTAAGCCCTGTTTAGGGGCACCCTTGCATCTGGAGATAGTGCCCCCATATTACGTAGATGGAAGTCTACACAACACTCAAAGAAACCTGGTTTAGTCGTAAAGCTCCTCCACGAGCAAAGCTAGAAACCTTATTATTGATTACGATTCTCTTTGTGGGAGCGATGCTCTACATCGGAAACTACTCCGGTTCGCAAGAGTGGATGGCAGCATCTTATGTAGATGTTTTCAAAAATGGTGAGTACTGGCGTTTGTGGAGTACGCTCCTAGCTCATGGAGATTTTGGCCACATCCTTGGCAATCTCTTTATGTTTACCCCTTTTTGCTACTTTTTAGTGGCGCACTTTAGCTTTTGGGTCTTTCCCCTACTTGCCTTTGTGATGGGGGGAGTGACCAATATTATTGTTCTTCATACGATGCCTGAACATGTCGACCTGGTAGGTGTCTCCGGAGTTGTTTATTGGATGGGCGCTTTTTGGGTGACGCTCTCTTTTTTTATTGAGCGTGCCGACAGTGGTAAGCGCAGACTAATTAAAGTCGTTGGGGTATCGATGATATTATTTTTTCCCGTAAGTCTGCGCGAGAATGTGAGTTACCTCTCTCACTCCGTGGGCTTTATGCTCGGAGTGCTCTCGGGTCTAGTGGTTTATTTTATCAATCGACGCAAGTACCGGGCGGCCGAGAAGTGGGAGAGTCATGTGGAATGGGATGAAGATCCACCAAGTCGCTGGAATTTCGAAGAAACTTGAGTTTTCCCTGTGAGCTCCCTCATAATGGAGGGATGATATTAAAATATTTTACCCTCGCTCTCATTCTCTTTTCACTCTCTAGCGCACAAGCCTCTTACTTTGAGAGCTGTCGCGTCTGGGCCGAGGTGCTCTCACGCACTGATGAGACCCATTTTGTGGTTAAAGTGAAGAGAGTTAGCATGAAAGAGGGCAGTCATGGCAAGTCCCATTGTGAGGCCCTCAGAGCGGGCCCAGTGCAGGTCCTTCTCACTGAAGGGAAGTTGCCAAATAAAGATAAGGATATTGTCTTAGAGTACTCCTATCATGATGGCATCACACCTGAGGGGGTGGTGTTTACAAAGCGGTGGAAGTTGCCCACAAAAAAGTGAGGTGGCAAAAACCCTGCCTAAATTATTTTGTAAAATCCCGATTTTAAGTCTCCATTCATGGCGCCACCTCTTGCACTAACTTGTGCAGGAGGATTTACCCATGAAAATGACCTGTTCACTTTTCGCACTACTTTTAAGCTTCTCAACTTATGCCAGTGGGGAGTTACTTCCTTGTGGCGATAGCCTCAATGAGCTCGAGTGCAAAATCTATCAAGAAACAAATCGAACTCGATTGGCACATGGACTAGGGCAGTTGGAACTCTTAGAAGAATGCCAGGAAGCAGCGGTTTATCACGTCAATAGTATGGCCGAAAGTTGAGTTTATGCCCATGAAATACGCGGATACAAAAGCTTTCCTGAGCGCATGAATAGCTTTCATGTTCCCGGCCGCCACTTGGCCGAGAATATTCATCACCGCGAGATCGCTCGCTTTGCCACTTTAGACGAAGCGGCGAGGGAAGTTGTGATCGATTGGTACAACTCAAAAGGCCATCGCAAAAATATGATGAATCGATCATTTAAGTCTATGGGCATTGCTGCCTTTGATGATTATCAAGTTCAATGCTTTAGTGATGCTAGCTCAGGTTCAGAAAGCAGAGAGACTGCTCCAAAAAATCCTTTTAAGGGAATCTTTGGCGGTTTAAGTATTCGCGGTGTCTTTGGCGGATCACGATAGGGATTGGCTCCCACTTAGGGCGGCCCTAATATCTCCGCCTAAAGGCCTCTGAGCGAGGCGCAGCCCAAACTCGGGGGCCACGGCGTAGAGGTGATCAAAAATATCAGATTGAATGCCCTCATAGATGGCCCATGCGGTGTCGGCGCTAAAGACGTAAACTTCTAGCTTTGCCCCATCTGGACCTGGCTCCAATTGGCGCACTAAAAAAGTCATGTCCTGTCTAATTTTTTTGTGATTGCGAAGATAGGCCATAATGTAAGCGCGGAAAGTTCCCAGGTTCGTGAGGCGGCGGCCATTGACCACTTCATCTAAGTTCACTTCATGAGTTTTATTATATTCTTCAATTTCTTTGATCTTGGCGTCTAGGTAAGGCACCAAGAGAGTCATCTTTTTAAAGCGCTCGAGCATTGCTTGATCACAAAAGCGAACACTACTCATGTCGATGGGCAGAGCGCGCTTAATCCTTCTTCCCCCTGAGTCGCTCATCCCGCGCCAATTCTTAAATGAGTCAGAAATAAAGAGGTGAGAGGGAAGCATGCTAAGAGTATTGTCCCAGTTTTTAATTTTGATAGTTGTGAGGTTAATGTCGACGACTTCGCCATCAGTATTGTGCTTGGGCATTTCAATCCAGTCGCCAATTCTGACCATGTCGTTGGCGGCTAGTTGAATACTGGCCACCAAGCCCAGGATAGCATCTTTGAAAACCAAGATAAGAATGGCCGTAATCGCACCAAGCCCTGAGAGCAAGACGACGGGGGAGCGGTCGATGATCACTGAAATGGCGACAATTGTTGCGGTCAAAATTAGGAGCAATTTGACCATTTGAATGTAGCTCTTAATGGGACGATTGCGTGCACTTGGAAGCTCTCTATAAGTAAGCTCAAGAGCATTGAAAAAGGCAACCAGCGTACGAGTTGTGAGATAGATAAAGTAGAGCTGGATGAGCTTGCGCGAAATTTCAATTAAAGCGCTATTTTCCTTGAAAATAAAAGGGCTAAAAGTATAGAGGACAACTGCCGGAAATAGACCCGCGAGGCGATCAAAAACGCGTTCACTAAAGAGATGATCATCAAGAGTCGTCTTGGTTCGGCTAGAAAAATATTTTACATACTTATTGATCAGAAACTTAAGAATGTAGTGGCCAGCGATTCCCAGTGCAAGCGCACTTAGAAAAACAATGAGTGCGCTTGAGTCGCGGATAAA
Source organism: Bacteriovoracaceae bacterium (assembly GCA_048264885.1). Classification (GTDB taxonomy): domain Bacteria; phylum Bdellovibrionota; class Bacteriovoracia; order Bacteriovoracales; family Bacteriovoracaceae; genus JBLWXV01. Next base: position 493,120 of record JBLXCO010000001.1, on the reverse strand, counting down.
ATGGGAATTATTGATGAAATAGGCTAGTGCCTGGTCGAGGCTCTCTACCATTGAAATCTCCTAAAAAATGTCACTACATTTTAATTATCGGACTTTGAGTTGGCAGGCCAGTGAAAAGTGTCCTTGCCCATTTTCGTTCGAAGCGAATCAAGGGAGTCGCGCACTTTTTTTTGAGCGATAATCTTTTGAACTAACTCTCTTTTGTATTCAAAGTCTGAAATAAGAAGAGCCAGTAAGACCGTCAGGAGTCCTTGTCCGGGTAAAAAAAGCATCAGAATGCCCATTAATAGTACCGGCAGAGCTATCAGGTTTCTGACTACTTTTACTAACGGCGAGCTAAAGTGCCCATCATCTTTTTCTAACCAGTAATCGTTGGGGAGAGAGCTGAAAGCGTAGATGACTATAATGATAAAGCCAATAAAGAGAGAGAGATTGATGAGACTAAGAGCAATCCAGTGATCTTCGATAAACTTTAAAATGACCTCTAGGTTTGGCATTAGGGCTCCAGAGAAAATGTGGCCCTGATTGGGAGATGATCAGAGGAGAGTTCTCGCGAGGGGATGGGCAGAATTTCTGATCCATGCCAATTGAGGCCGCGGTAGTACACTCGATCAAGCCCTAGAAGCGGTAGATGTGCGGGGTAGGTTTTCAGGATTTTTCCGTCTTCATTGTAGTGAGCCGCTTTGAGATCACTGAGTTCACTTAAGAGTTTTTCTCCTTTGAGTTGCCAATCGTTAAAGTCACCGGCAAGAATCAGGGGCTCCTCTTCAGCTATATTTTCATTAATATAATTTACAATCTCGCGAATCTGCTTTTGTCGTCCTTTTTCTGTGAGATTTAGATGAACGCATAGTAGGTTCACTGAGCGATGGGCAACTTCAATGCGTCCATGGAGAATACCGCGCTTTTCAAATTGATTCGTTGAAAGATCATTGTTTTGAAAAAAAACAAAGGGGTATTTTGAGAGAATAGCATTACCATGATCACCCGAGGCATAAATGGCGTTCTTGCCATAGACAAAGTGAGACCAAGTTTCGTCGGCCAGATACTCAAATTGATTTTCCATTTGGTGTTGATCTTTATATTTTTCAGGGTGAAAGCCCATAACTTCTTGCAAAAAGACCATGTCAGCGCCGCTGGCCGTGATGACATTTCTAAGCTTTCCTAAGTGATACTTGCGCAGGAAGAAGTGAAAGCCTTTATGAATATTAAAACTTAGAATCGTAAAATTATTCATAACCACCCTTTCAACAGAAGAACGAAGTGGACCCACAGGTCAAGTAGAGGATTGCGTATATTCGTCTCCCCCTCGGTGATCGGCTGACTCTCGGCCAGTAGAGCCTTGAACTTCTTGCTGGCTTCTTCAATTGTACTTTCTTTTTTTAAAACAACATTGGTCTCAACATCGAGATAAAAGCTTCTATGGTTTAAGTTCATCGAGCCAATACTCAGCCAGTCATCGATGAGGAGAAATTTAGCATGAAGCATTTTAGGAGTGTATCGATAAACACCAATGCCCGCGGCTAAGAGTATTTTAGTAAAGTAGAGGGCAATCCATGGCATAAAAGCGACGTCACTTTTAGTTGGTAAGATAATGCGAACGTCCGCACCATTGGCAACTGCATCTTTGAGACTCTTGATAAGGGCCAGCGGAGGCACAAAGTAGGGTGTAATAATCCAAACTCTCGATTTCGCTTGTGCAATGCGGTCATAGGTTTCTTTATTGAGCTTCTTACGAAGGGCCTGGGTGAAATTAAATTGTACCCATTTGGTTGAGAGGCGATCAATTCCCTTAATCGGGCGAAAACGCACTAGGGGATTTTTGCGCGGATAGGACTTCTTCCACATGACTTCAAATGTTTTAAGGAGAACGTCCACCTCTTCTCCTTCGATCTTTACGCCCATTTCTTGCCAATCAAAAGATTTTTTCATGACGTTGAAGCTGCTGACAAATGCACATTGTCCATCAACGACGCAAACCTTTCGGTGATCGCGATGATTAATGCGCGAGAAGAGATAGTAGATCATCTTGGGTGAGAAGCTCCACATAATGGGATGAAAGATGCGAATATCTATTCCTTGCAGCCGCCAATACTTAAGAACCTCTCGCGGCCAAAGTCTCGATCCGACTCCATCAATGATTAGACGGACTTTCACTCCTTCTTTTGCTTTCTTGGCCATCAGTTCTAGAAGACCCAGGCCTTTTTCATCGGGAAGGAAAATATAACTCTCTAGCGCAATTGACTCCTTCGCCTCGCGCATCGATTGCGAGAGAGCGTCATAGTACTCGTTGGCGGAGAATATCAGTTTTTCTAAAGTCCACACGATAAAGCCTGAGACCGTCCTTAAGGCGATCAGCTAAGTTCAGTTTAGCTTAGGTCACAGGGCCTTCTTTTTGTAGTTCAAATTTCAATTTGAATTGCCTCTGCCTAGGATTCGTAAAGCAAATGCCTATCCCTTGCTAAGAGTGGTGCGTTAGGGCATTGGCACCGTTATTGTACTTAGGTTTGACGAGTTTTAAAGATCATCAGGAGTGGAATGATATGTTAGCACAAAAAATATCAATGGAAGATGTAAGCTGTGACTCGTCAAATGAAGTGAAATTTCCCCCGTTAAGTGCTGGTTTGAGAGGTAAGTCCTCTAAAGTGACAATTGTCATCACCCATCCTCTCGATGAGATTAGAGGGTGTGCTAAGTTGATTGAGCGCTTGAGTGAGAGCTCGATCGACACCCGTCTGCTCTACGTCACCGCTGGTAGTATGCACGACAGCATCTGTGGCGGGCTTGATTATCTTAACGTCCATCATCAGCCGGAAGTTATTAATTTAAATTATCCAATGTACGGGCTGAGTCAGTATGAAGTAGGCTTGACTTATTTCTTAATTAATTACTGCCATGACACATCAATTTTTCTCTGTCCTGATGAGCGTGGGGCGAGCACCGATCATCGCTGTTGCTCTGCAGCGACCGAGGAAGCCGCCGGGCGCCTAGGCGCTGAGGTCATCAAATACCAATTAGAAAAAAGTATCACTTCCTTGTCTATGTATCGGCTTGAGCGCCAGGTTCAAAGTTTTCTAAGACATTAGTTGAGGGCCGGGAAAACTCCGCATAAAATGGTTTGAGCAAAACTATGGAGTTTGAAATGTTTATGAAAGGATTGTCTCTCTCACTTTGTCTTGTACTTGTAGCATGTTCCAGTACACCCACTGGGCGCAACCAACTCAAGCTCATGAGTGAATCCCGTATGAGTTCCATGGGAGAACAGTCCTTTGAAGAGATGAAGAAAAATCTCAAAATTTCCAAAGACCCAAAAAAGAATGCTTATGTGAAGTGTGTTTCAAATCGAATTTTAATCAGTGAAGGCCGCAATCCCAGTGAATGGGAAGTTGTGGTTTTTGAGGATAAGGCGGTTAATGCCTTTGCTTTGCCGGGAAAAAATATTGGCGTCTACACTGGCATGTTGGACGTAGCGACTGATCAGGCCGAACTCGCGGCCGTGATTGGTCACGAGATAGCTCACGTAGATGCTGATCATGGCAATGAAAGAGTTTCGCAAAATATACTTCTTCAAGGTGGTCTGGCCGCGGCCAACATTGCTTTGGCCACGCAGGGAAATGAAAATGGTCAGCTCATAATGGCCGGTCTAGGTCTTGGAGCTCAATTTGGAATTATGCTTCCCTATAGTCGCAAACATGAAAGTGAAGCCGATATGATTGGTCTGCGCTATATGTCCAAGGCGGGTTTTAATCCCAAGGGGAGTGTGAGCTTGTGGCAAAAGATGGCCAAAGGTGGCTCACACGGACCCGAATTTCTCTCGACTCACCCAGTTCCAGAGACTCGCATCGAACAGCTCAATGCCAAGATGCCCGAGGCGATGGCCGTTTACAATCAAGTTTCAGACAAGCCCAATTGCCATATGTAAGACATCTTTCTTTTCGTTCATTAAAAGTAAAAGCCTTGTTTAACTAAACAAATTTATAAGTAGCAAGCACTGGACTCCATTGGTATAGCTTTCCAAGAACTGACCGGTATTTTTACTTAGGTGGTCTGAAAATGAAATCGCAGTATCTGACAATTATCTTACAGTCGAGCTTGCGGGCCTTAGAGCGGACACTTGAGGGAGAGCCCTTCAATCAAGTTGTAGAAGAACTCCTAGGGCGTATTGATACAGTGGTGGGAGTGAAGAGCTCTCTGTGCTTGGCCGATCGCAATTCTAAAAGTTTGGTTTTTGCAGCTGCGCCTGGACTGTCGCGCGACTTTCAGCGCGCTTACCGTTCAATGCCGCTGGCAAGTGTGGCCGGGCCTTGTCATCTTTGCACTCGTATTAAAGAGTCTATTGTACTTGAGAAAATCTCTGACTCAGACTTTGGTGATGAATTCAAAGAGATTGCGCTTAAGGAGGGCGTCTACTCTTCATGGACGACGCCCATTCGTTCTGGCTTGGGAGAACTTGTGGGGGTACTCACTTTCTACGGCACGAATGAAGCTGAGCCCATTAATGTTGAGCGCATGAATCACGTTTTCAGCACAATCATGAAGCCTCTGAGTCTTTTAATAGGGCGCGAGCGCGAAGAGCGCTTGAGTCTTCTTAAGCGTGTAAATGCCAATGAAGAAGAGTTTAGGCTCCTGGCCGAGATGTCTCCTCAGATGCCCTTCATCGCCGATGGCGAGGGCAATATTATTTATAACAATCAGAAATTTTATGACTACATAGGTAGAGGAGATGATCTGTGTGGGTGGAATTGGAAAGAGCTTCCTATTCATCACCCCGATGATCTTGATCGCACCGTTAAAGCTTGGAGCAAAGCGGTTGAGACGGGAAAGACCTATCAGGTGGAGTATCGCTTGAGACGTCATGATGGAGAGTATCGTTGGCATCTTTGCCGTGCTCTTCCCATTCTTGACTCTGAAGGGAAGGCCGTTCGCTGGTATGGAACGAATGTGGATATTCACCGCCAAAAGTGTCTTGCTGAAAGATTAAGTCTCGCCATTAACACTGCGGGCCTTGGGTTTTGGGAAGCAGACATTTTGGATGGGCGTCTTACCTGGAATGAGAAACTTCAAGAAATGTTTGACTTTGAGCCGGGTCAATTTGAAGGGGAGATTAAGGAAGTCATTAAACGCATTCATCCAGATGATTATGCTCCCTTAAAAGAGGCCATGAGCAATGCTCTTAAATTCGAAGAGCGCTATGGCATCGAGTTTCGCATTGTCACACCGAAGGGGGATGTGCGCTGGATAGAGTGTCATGGAGAAGTTCACCGCGATATTGATCACAAACCAATCAAGCTTGTAGGGGCGACCCTTGATATTACGCCAAAGAAAATGAATAACCTCGCGCTTCGCAAGGCCAAAGAAGCTGCCGATCAGGCCAGTGAAGCCAAGAGTCGTTTTCTGGCCAATATGAGTCACGAAATTCGAACACCGATTGGAGTAATTCTTGGTTACACAGAGCTGTTGCAAATGACCAAACCCGCTCAAAGTGAGTGTGAGCAATATTATCGGACGATCTCAAGTAGCTGCCGCGATCTCACGCGAATCATCGACGATATTTTAGATCTCTCAAAGGTTGAAGCTGGCCGTCTTGAGCTTGAGTCGCGGCCTTTCTCTCTTAGTAAGTGCCTAGATGATGTTCATCAAACTTTTAAAGATGTCGCCAAAGCAAAGAACTTAGAATTCTCCATTGATAAAGGAGATCTTCTACCCATGCAGCTTTGTTCGGATGTGGCGCGTATCAAGCAGGTTCTCATTAATCTGATTGGCAATGCGATTAAGTTCACCGATCACGGCTCAGTGAATGTGAAGGTGAATGTCTCACGTCTGGAGAGTGGTCGGTTTCAAACGGCCATCGATATCAAAGATACGGGAATTGGTCTCACTTCTGAGCAAGTGCGAGTGCTCTTTAAACCCTTTTCGCAAGCCGACACTAGTACTTCGAGAAAGTTTGGAGGGACTGGTCTTGGGCTTGCGCTCTCCAAGAGAATTGCCCATGCTCTTGATGGGGACGTTAAGATCATTCAAAGTACCCCACAAGCAGGATCTGTTTTCAGGTTTGTCTTTAATGCTCATGCAATGGATGGCGATCAGTTACAAATTCCTGAGATTCCCGAGCGAAAAGAGTCTGAAGATCTCGAGGGCATTCGCGTGCTCTTGGCCGAAGATGTGAAGCAGAATCAATTTCTAATTAAAGAAATTCTCGGACAAAGAGGGGCGCAAGTCGATGTGACCTCCAATGGTCGAGAAGCTTATGAATGCGCTCAGAAAGAAATCTATGACATTATCTTGATGGATATTCAGATGCCGGAACTTGATGGCCGAGAAGCGACCAAAAAGTTGCGCGAGTCGGGCTATCAAAATCCTATTATTGCCCTCACTGCTCATGCGATGATTGAAGAGCGCAAAATGAATATGCAGGCGGGATGTGATGATTACTTAACTAAGCCAATTGACGTCACTAAACTAGTTGGTACCATAAGACATCATTACCAACAGTTAAATGCTGGAGCTTAGGGGGATTTTTGATTGCTGTACTTATCGGGGCCACAGGCCTAGTTGGTTCTGAGCTATTAAAACTTCTTTGCGCCGACGATTCTTTTGAACAAATCGTGGTTGCGACTCGCCGAAAATTAGACTTTGCCCACCCCAAGATTAAGACCATTCTCTTTTCAGATATTGCCGATCTTAAGTTAAAAGAGAGAGAACTCGCTGGCGAGTGCTATTTTTGTTGCCTGGGTACTACTATTAAAAAGGCCGGCTCCCACGATAGGTTTCGCGCAGTCGACTATAATGCCGTTATTGATTTTGCCGAGATTGCAAAATCTCATTACGCCAAGAGCTTTGTGGTGATCTCTGCGATGGGCGCCGATTCTAAATCAAAGATTTTCTACAACCAAGTAAAAGGGGAGATGGAAAATGCCCTCATGGCATTAAAGCTAAATCACCTGGTGATTTTTAGGCCAGGCCTGTTATTGGGTGAACGTGATGAATTTCGGCCGGCCGAAGCCATCGCCATTGGAGTTGCTAAAGGGTTGCGTCGCTTTTTGCCAAATAAGTTTATTCGTCGCTACTGCACTCAAGCGAGGGTTCTCGCTCATCACATGTTAAATGAATCAAAGGCAGTGAGAGAGGCTTCACATATTATTGAAGCCTCTGACATTCACGCTAGCGATTAAAGTTAATATCGCCATCCTCATCCACATCAAAATCTTCTAAATTCTTTCTCTTAGGTCTTGGATTCTGAGAATGTGGGTGCTTCTTTGGAAAAGGAGGGCCAGATTTTTTCTTGCGATCATGGTGAGAACCGCCAGCTCTGTCGGCCGAGAAATCCTTAGTGGCGCCAAAGGCGCGACGGTAGCGATGGCCCTTCGAGGCATCGCTTTGAGTTGTGACACGAAATTGATCAGGAACTTGCTCTTTATCGGCACAGTTGAGGCAAATCCACTCGGCATCAATATGGGGCAGGCGATGCTTGAAGCGCTCAACGTCGGGGTGAATGAGTTCGCAGATCTCACAGAAATTGCGCTGCTCTTGGTGCCTTTCAACCTTCTTTTTAAGATGAGTTGGAACGTGCTTGCGCTCATTCTCTATTTTAGTTGATTTGAATCCAGCTTTAAGTAGTGCATCTTTAAGTGACATAAGGCTCCCTCACTCGCGAAGTTTCAAGTCACATTATAACTTAAACGAAATGGCCCGAAAACACTCTTCCTAGGGGGAGGCATAAAGTTCTGTGAAAGAAAATTTTTTGACATCCACCAGCCCGCGATCGGTGATCTTGAGGCTCGGAATAACTGGTAGGGCAAGGAAGGCCATTTGGATAAAGGGCTCGGGAAGATCCACTCCCACCTGGCGGCAGGCGGCTTTGAGGGCAATAATACCTTCATTGATTTCACGGGCGTCGGCAAGGCTTAAAAGACCCGCTATGGGCAGGGCCAAGCTTGCCAGTACCTTGCCCCCCTCAGTGACACAAAACCCACCACCGAGCTCGATTAATGTGTTAGCCGCGAGCTCCATGTCAGATTCGTTGGTTCCAATGGTGATAATATTGTGAGAGTCGTGGGCGACACTTGAGGCGATGGCCCCAGTTTTAATAGAGCTGCCGTGAACTAACCCAAGTGCTGGGGGTTGCCCTTGTCCGTAGCGCTCAAGAACACAAATTTTGGCGATATCTTCACGTTCAAAATTTGTCCCATCGTAGCGAACTTTCAGATGCTCAGTGATGATCTCGTCTTTGACGATTCCAATCACATTATAGACCCCCGGCTTTAGGTCGTAGTGAATTTCACCCTTTTTAACAGCGGATCGATTCATTGTATTTTGTCTGGGCGGCTTAGACTGCTCGAGCTTGCGCGCGACCTTTTCTGGCAAACCAAGCTCGCTCACGAGCTGGCCTCCAATGAACACCTCTTCAATAGCAACTTCTTCAAGATTACTTAATAGCACGATGTCGGCCATTTTCCCTGGTGCTATGAGCCCCTGACGTTTGAGACCAAAGTGTTTTGCCGCTGAAAAAGAGGCCAGACGATAGGCTTGGTGCACGGGAGTTTTTAATTCTTTAATCATCCTTTTAATGAGGTAGTTGATATGGCCCTCATTAAAGATTTCATAGGGGTTGCGATCATCTGTACAGAGCAAGCACTGACAGGAATTAAAGTCAGAAACTAAGGGGGCGAGGGTGCCAAGGTTCTTGGCCACTGAGCCCTCGCGAATAATGAGAGACATTCCCTTTTGAAGCTTCTCTCGCCCTTCATCAGCAGTTACGGTTTCGTGACAATTTTGAATGCCGGCGGCGATATAGGCGTTGAGCTCTTTGCCTTGCAAGAGGGGGCTGTGGCCATCGAGGTTGAGATCACTAAATTCTTCAATTTTATCTAAGACCTCTTCATCGCCATTAATGACGCCGGGAAAATTCATCATTTCGGCAAGTCCCAGAACGTGGGGATTGTCGTGATACTTTTTCATATTGATCAGATCGAACTGGCCGCCGTTGGTTTCAAAGCCTGGAAGCGCTGGAACGCAAGAGCTCACTTGGACAAAGAGATTTTGATTCATCCGATCGGCACAGCGAAGAAACCAGCTAAAGCCCGTGTCGCCCATGACGTTAGTAATTTCGTGCGGGTCACAAATTGCCGTCGTGGTTCCCAGGGGAAGTGTGAGTTTTTCAAACTCAAAGGGATGCATCATTGAAGATTCAATGTGAAGGTGGCCATCGATGAAGCCCGGCGTGGCAAACTTTCCTTGCGCATCGATCACTCGAGCGGCCCCCTGGTCTTCGTATTCTTTACCAATCCCCGCAATCACGCGACCGGCGATAGCGATGGCGGAGTCGTGAATATCTCCATTGACGAGGTCGAGGATTTTGACATTTTTAATCAGAATATCACTGGGAGTTTCACCGCGAGCCACGGCGAGGACATGCTTTAACTCTTTGCGAGTGAGTTGCTGAGTTTTTTTGCCGGCAAGGCTAGAACTAGGTGCCGTCATTGATTTTCTCCCATTTTTAGCTAGTGGTTTAGAATGCTTTAGGGGAGGGGAGCAGTCAACTCTTGTTCTTTTAAGTAGGCCTTAATTGGAGCTAGATAGCTTGCTGGGTCAATGGCGACATTGGCAATCCAGTTGCTATAGCCACGGATAACTTCGCTAAAATTTGATCGCTGGGAGACGTTGATCGCCACCACGTGCCACTCGCCGTCATCCTCGTAGAAGATTGGGGAACCCGAGGAGCCGGGACGACTGGCACAGACGTGATAGAGCTTTCTTGCTTCTGAGTGTTTAATCTCGCACTCTGGATCAAGAGCAATACTTCTGTGGCCAATGTCGTCGGGAAAGCCCAGCATCTGCAGGCCTTTGAGGGGGAGCTCGAAGTTCTTTAAGGAAGTGAGATTGAAATAAAAATCTTTCACCTGGCATTCTTCTAACTCTAAGAGGGCCCAGTCTAGTGGGTTGGTGGCAGAGACTCGCTGATCACTCAGCAGGTCGGGCCTACCTGAGAGGACGAGCCTCGCTTTGACGAAACTTCCGGCGCGGTCGCTATAGAGAACTCGATAGTCTTTTTGGTGTTCTTTGCCTGAGTTATCAATCACATGATAGTTTGTGACAATATGGCATGCATCGATTTGAAACCCAGTGCCCCAATCACCGACTCTCTCCTTGCTTCTATGAATAGTGCCGATGGGGAGTTTGCCGTCTTTGGGGATGATCTCGCGGTCATCGCGATCGAAGATATTGGCCGGCCGGCGCAGACCACTGGTGCAGGCGCTCACGCTGGCCAAAAGTAGAAGAATAAGAGTGAGAGTCATTCGCTCAGATAACATACTTTTATAGTATAATTTAGTGAGGACCTAACTCGATAGGCGGTAAGATAATCCAAAAGGGATCAGGGATGAAGCGAATTAATGTCGTCGGAACCAGTGGTAGTGGAAAGTCGACTCTTTCTAAGCGAATTGCTCAGATACTTGATCTCGAATATATTGAGCTCGATGCTCTTTTTTGGCGCCCACACTGGCAAGAGGCAAGTGATCGCGAGTTTTTTGCGAGCTTAGAGCAAGCGATGGAGCGGGCCCGCGAGCGCGGGCATGTGATCGATGGCAATTACACGCGCACCATTGCTCTTAAGTGGCGTGAGGTGGACGCCGTCGTCTGGCTTGATCTCTCCTTTACTCGCAATTTTCTACAGTCTTTGCGCCGCGGTCTTTTGCGCGGAATTTTTCGGCGCGAGCTATGGCCTGGAACTGGCAACAAAGAAAGCTTGTGGAAGCTTTTCTTTAGTAAAGACTCTATTCTTTTGTGGATGATCAAAACTCATTCAAAAAACCGTTCTCAGTATTTAGCGCTCATGAAGGACCCCGAGTTTGCTCACATAAAATTTTATCGCCTGCGCTCTCATCAAGAGGCTGAACAATTTTGCAGCGAACTTGAGAGGATGAAAAAAACAGCGGGCAGGGCTACAATAAGTTAAATCTAATTCGGAGCACACCTTTGAAGACTCAATCGCTATGGTCTATTTTTATCGTTTTCTTTTTAGTGGCCTGTTCATCCTCTCAAAAAGGGATGAAGGAGTATCAAGGGCTCAGTGAAAACTCCGAAAGTGCCATGAAGGCACCCTACGTTTTACTCATTTCTATAGATGGCTATCGCCACGACTACACCAAAAAATATAACCCAAAATTTCTCACAAGTTTTGCTAAAGAGGGTGTTGCCTTGCGCTCTCTCATTCCTTCTTTTCCGACCAAGACTTTTCCCAACCACTACTCGCTTGTGACCGGTCTCTATCCAGGTAACCACGGTATTGTCGCCAATCACTTCTATGCTCCAGATTTAGGGCTTGAGTATAAACTGAGTGATCGCGATGCCGTTAGGAATCCTAAATTTTACCAAGGCGTTCCTATGTGGAATCTCACTCAGGAGCAAGGGATGATGAGTGCAACATATTTTTGGCCAGGTTCAGAGGCACCCATTGGAAATATGTACCCAAGCTACTGGGAAGTTTACGATCACGGAGCGCCTCATGAGCGAAGAGTTGAGAAGGTCATGTCATGGTTGAAACTTCCAGAGAAAACACGTCCTCACTTTCTGACGCTCTACTTTAGTGATGTGGATTCCGCTGGTCATCGTTATGGGCCAGACTCGGCCGAAGTCAAAGAGGCCATTGAGAAAGTCGATGACTCGCTGGAAAAACTCTATGGTGAGATTGAAAAGCTCAGCTTTCCGGTGAATGTGATTATTGTCTCTGATCACGGTATGACTGAGATTAAAAGGGAGCGCTCAGTTTTACTCGATAATGCTTTTATAAAAGAAGAAGACAAAAAACTTCTCTCTGAGTTTAGAGTCCTCGGCAGTGGCCCCGTCGTACACTTTTACTACGAGGGTAGAGAGGATCAAAAAGCACACTCTCTCGATCGTCTCCTGCGCTTACTGAATCGCTCGAGTAGTAAAGTGCGGGCCTATAAACCTAGTAAGGCGCACTCGCGTTGGCACCTCTCTGGCAATTCACGCATGGGAGATGTCTTTGCAGTGAGCTCGATGGGGGTCTTTATGGGAATGAAAGGGGACCGCCTCATTCCCGGCAATCATGGTTATGACACTCAAGGTTCAAAAGATATGCACAGTATTTTCTACGCCAAAGGGCCTGCTTTTAAATCAGGGCGCACTTACCCTAGTGCGCATAATGTAGACGTCTATCCGCTCATCGCAAAGATTCTCGGACTTGAAGTCACTCACCAAATTGATGGCAGTATTAAGGGGCTTAAGAACACGCTTAAATAAAAGAGCGAATCTCACCCATGAAGTCTCGCCCATAGTTTTGAAGTTTACTCTGGCCCACGCCGTGAACGAGTAAGAACTCTTCTTCTGTGCGCGGAAGTAGGGCGCACATATCGTGCAGTGATTTATCGCTAAAGACGACGTAGGGAGGCACGCTCTTGTCTTTGGCAATCTCGGCGCGAAGGGCACGCAGGCGTTCAAAGAGCTCGGGGTGTTGATGCATTTCACTGACGTCAGTTGAATTTTTATCGCGGGCAAATTTCTCGCTTGCAATGATTTCGCGGCGACGAAGTTCAAGCTTTACTTTGCCAGTGAGAATCTCACGCGCCCGCTCAGTGAGAGCGAGGGAGCGATAGTCCCAGTTTTTAATAAAGACGTAATCGAGGCTTAAGAGCTGGCGCAAGATACTATTCCAGTGATCCTTTGGTTTATCTTTACCAATGCCATAGACAGAGAGATCTTGGTGACCCTTTTCGGTAACTTTATTTGATTTACTACCGCGCAGGACATCAATCACGTGGGTGGGCCCAAAAGTCTGACCGGTGCGATAGATTGTCGAGAGGAGTTTTTGAGCGTCAACAGTGGCGTCCCAAAGAGTGGGAGGTTCTAAGCAGCTGTCGCAATTGCCACAAGCCCCACCTAGGGTTTCTCCAAAATAATTGAGCAGGTAATCGCGCCGACATTTGGCACTCTCGCACAGTCCCAGCATTGAATCGAGCTTACCGCGTGCAACTTTCTTATAGGCTTCACCGGCTTCGGTGTTCTCCAGCATCTGAGAAAGTTTTACGACGTCTTGCAGGCCGTACATCATCCATGCGTTAGAGGGCAGGCCATCGCGCCCGGCGCGTCCAGTTTCTTGATAATAGCTCTCAATACTTTTTGGCAAATCAAGGTGGGCCACAAAGCGCACGTCTGGGCGATCAATCCCCATGCCAAAGGCGATGGTGGCGACTACGATGAGATGATTTTCTTTATTAAAGCGCTCACTCACCCGTAGGCGATCAGCTGGCGACATTCCGGCGTGATAGGCAAGGGCCGGCAGCCCGCGGCTTTGAAGCTCGCTGGCCACGCGCTCAACTTTGGCCCGCGACAGGCAATAGACAATACCCGTCTCATCTTTGTGGTTGGTGCGAATGAATTCTTCAAGTTGAGCGAGTTCGTCTTTGCGCTCTAAAATCATATAGCGAATATTGGGGCGATCAAAAGAACTGAGAAAAAGAGCGGGGTCATTAAGTCTTAGCTGTCTGGCAATGTCGGCGCGCGTGCGCTCATCGGCCGTGGCGGTTAGAGCGAGGGTAGGAACATCCTTAAAATATTCTTTAAGCTCACCCAGGCGGGTGTAATCGCGACGAAATTCATGCCCCCATTGAGACACACAGTGGGCCTCATCTATGGCGATAAGAGAAATATCGAGCTCACCCAAAAAGCTCAGCATCGCTGGTGAGAGCACGCCCTCAGGTGAGAGATAGATCATTTTAATCTCACCGGCGCGAATGCGATCTTTAGTGGCCAGGAATTCATTAAAGCTTTGAGAAGAGTTGAGATAGACGGCTGGCACGTCATACTCTTCAAGATTCATGACCTGATCTTGCATGAGAGAAATAAGAGGGGAGATCACCAGGGTGACGCCACTACAGTAGAGGGCCGGCACTTGGTAGCACAGCGATTTACCACCACCCGTAGGCATAATGGCCAGGGTGTCACGCCCTTCTAAGACTGAATCGATAATCTCTTTTTGGCGCAGGCGAAAGCTATCGTATCCAAAAGTCTTCTTTAGGATTTTCTTTAATTTCTTGTCTCTCATCTTGCCCCCCAGTGTAGCGTTTTAAAGGCGCGATGAAAGCAAAAAACTCCTAACAGCTGCATGAGCATAGAGTCATTTGGCGAAGAATTTTTCAATCAAATCTATTTTTTACGCGCGAGTGTGGCCAGCCAGGGCTGATTTTCTCTGGGCTCGCCGGTGGGGCGATAGTAGTGATGAATCAGGGAGAGCCCTGCCGCTTCGAGATAGGGGGTAAAGGTCTCTAGCTCCATATAGTGGCCATAGCGCTTACCATAGATCGTCTCGCCCGAGCCACGGGGGTTAGAGCAAAAGAGCACGCCGTGAACTTTCAGTGAGGCAGCAAGTTTATCCATGACTTGCGGCAGCTCAATTTTAGGCACGTGAAAGAGAGAGGCATTGGCAAATATGCCATGAAAGTGATCCATTGGGAGATCGAGCTCGGTGAAGTTTTGATGCCACACCTTCACGCCTGCAAACTTGCGCGCCATCTCACAAAAAGCTGGGCAGCCATCAAGACCGATGGGGTGATGACCTCGTTCGCTCAAAGCTCTAAGGTCTCTGCCCGGGCCACAGCCAAAGTCTAAAATTTGATAAGGGGCTGTAAAGTGCTCGCTGAGGGCCTCTAAGAGCGCATTGATATTTTGAGAGACATCGTGATCAATGGTGCCTTCAAAAAAGTTTTGCGCATTTTCAGTATAATGACTGATAGTTTGGTCAGTGATATCTTTTGTCTTATGAGTGCTCATCGCTTTCAAATCTATCATCAGTTTCGTGATATTCCTAGCGAGCAGTGGGCGCGAGTCGAAGATCCGTCCTCTCCCTTTGCCGACTATCAATTTTTGCTGGCAATGGAAAAAAGTGGAATTTTGGGACAGGAGCGCGGGCAACGCCCCTTCATCCTCACTTTGTGGTCTGAATCTATGCTCGAGCTTCAAGCCGCCTTACCACTTTATTTAAAGAGTCACAGCTACGGTGAGTATATTTTTGATTGGTCTTGGGCCAATGCTAGTGAACGCGCGGGGGTTGCTTATTATCCAAAGCTAGTGAGCTACACGCCCTTTACACCAAGTTCATGCGCGAAAATACTGCTCTCAAAGGGCCTTGATGAAAATCAAAGAGAAGATCTCTCCCTGGAACTTATCCACCAGGCCCTTGAGCTTCAGCGCCATCTGGGTGCGAGTTCACTTCACTTTCTCTTTACATCTTCTTGGGAGCAGGAATTGTTAAAGCGGGCGGGCTTATTGAATCGAGCGAGCTTTCAGTACCACTGGCGCAATGAGAACTATGCTGATTTTGCAGACTTTCTCTCACGATTAAAAGCGCGAAAATCTAAGGCCATTCGCAAAGAGCGGCGTGCACTAGCGGATCTTCACTTCTCTTGGAAGAGCGGCAAAGAGCTCACTCTCACTGATGCAAAGCTTTTTTATCAAGGCTATCTCAATACCATTTCTGCTAAGGGCGCCCTGGCCTATCTCACCGAGCAATTCTTTGGCGAGGCTTTTACTCAGATGGGCGAGAATGTTCAGGTGGCCTTTGCTCATTCGGCAGATAAGCTGCTAGCGATGTCGCTCTTTTTTAAAAGTGAGAAGGCACTCTTTGGGCGCTACTGGGCCCCTCTCATTTCACGTGAGTACTTACACTTTGAACTTTGTTACTATCAAGGAATTGAGTATGCTATCAGACATAACCTCGCTCGCTTTGAGGCGGGGGCACAGGGAGAACATAAGATAGCCCGCGGATTTCTACCCACATTGATTCATAGTTCTCACCATATTGAACATCCGGGACTTGAGCGCGCTGTGGCCGATTTCGTGGTTCATGAGGCGCGAGAAGTTGAAGAGACGATCAAGTATCTAATGAGTGCCTCTCCTTTTAAAGAAAGAAATAGCGATGAATAGATATAGCTCGCTGGGGCTAGTGATAATCTCAATCGCCTCTATTCAATTTGGGGCCGCGCTTGCTAAGGGGCTCTTTGGGGTTTTGAGTGCAGAGGGCATAGCCGCACTTAGGCTTTTCTTTGCCGCCTTAATTCTCCTGGCCGTCTTTCGACCCTGGAAGCAAAAACTCAGTTCTGAAGTTTTGAAAGCCTGCGCACTCTATGGTCTATGTCTGGGATCGATGAATTTACTTTTTTATCTCGCCCTGGCCCGCATTCCTCTTGGGGTGGCCGTGGCCTTAGAGTTTGTAGGCCCTCTGGGCGTTGCCCTCATTCTCTCTCGCAAGCCTATTGATTTTCTCTGGGGCTTCTTGGCTTGTACCGGCTTTGCTCTTTTACTTCCCATACACGCCTTTTCAGAAAATCTCGACTGGCCTGGCGTCTTACTGGCCTTAGCAGCTGGAGTTTGTTGGGGCTTTTATATACTTGCCGGGGCCAAAGTCGGCGCAGTAGTGAGTCCCAAAATAGCCTCGGCCATAGGAATGTCCATTGCGGCTTTAGTGGTCATTCCATTTGGCATCTTTACTGAGGGGGCCGGACTCTTTAACCCAAGTATTCTTCCTGCTGCTTTGGCAGTTGCTTTGTTATCAAGTGCTATTCCCTACACACTAGAGATGTTTGCTCTTAAAAAAATTCCGGCCAAGTCCTTTGGCATTCTGATGAGTCTGGAGCCAGCTTTTGCGACTCTCTTTGGCTTTCTCTATCTTGGAGAGACTCTGGGCGTGATCCAATTACTGGCCATCGTGGCGATTGCGCTCGCGAGCTTGGGAAGTACCTTAAGCTAACTTTCAAAAAATCGTCTAAGTCTTTGACAGTGTAAACTAATTACATACTTGGGGGAGCCTAGGTTGTTGAATCTTCATCTGAAATCTTGGCCTCATTCATGCTTATAAAAAGGCTCAGAAGTTTTATCTGAAAACTTGGAGTTAAATATGAAGAAGTCACTTACTCTCGTTTTTGCCCTCGCTCTTAGCGCTCAATACTCTTTTGCAAATGAGCAGATGCGCGCTCTGGTAGATGGGGAAGAAGTAAAGCTTCTTGGTGGTGAAGAGGTCGTGAGTGTCGAAACTCCATGTCACTTTGCTCTTAGCTCAGTGATGACTTCTGAAGAAATGGAGTCTTACAGAGATCAGAAGTGCTATGGTCTGAAAGTTAAAAATGCCCAAGTTCAAACCTATGATGGTCAAGTGAGAACGATTGAGAGTTTTGAGCTTCCAGCACTTAAAAAGCGCATCACTGCCTCAATCGTAAGAGAATCTAAAGAATGTGTTGATAAATATGCCGATAAAATGAACTTACTCTTTGATTATCAAGCTAAGAATGAAAAGCAGTTAGATTTTGGCAAAAAGCTCACCATTCAAGAATCCTATGGCCCAAATATGAGAAGCGAAGTGAAGATCCCCCTTCATTATACGATTCGAACTCAAGCGGATGGCAAGCTAGTCGCTGAGCCTAGTGTAAAGAGCATTGAGCTCGAGTCTGACAACAGAGTGCTTAATTCTCTTAACTCGGTCGTCAATAAAGTTGTCAATAAAAGTGCTGAGATTACAGATGTTAGAGAAGGATTTGGAATTTCACAAACTAGAAATGGGGAACTTTTTGATTCTTGTAGCTCTGTGGCCATTGAGAGAGAAGTTGAAATTGACGATGAGAAATATGCCCAGAATCTCGACGGTAGTGTTGTGAACGATTCAAGAAAGTATCTGGGAAATCTTTGGAAGAAGACTGTTCATACGACCGGATCTCTTATTAATAATGTAACCGCTAGTTCCACTTCAAAATAATTTCTCTCGGGTGGTCACATCCAAGTGGTCACCCGCTATATCTCTTCTCCTATACACCTAATTGACTACTAATTGAGGCGTGAGCTTCGGCTGGTGAATGTCTTTTCTTATAGAGATTTCAAATACTTAGTTTCTCCCTCGACCTTTTTGTCAATAAAAGTTGGGTTGGTTGTTATTCTAGCCGATAGGAAAGGTTAAGAAGTGTGATCATTAGGAGGAGCTGTTGCTCTTTAATTGTATTTTAGGCTCTTATAGGTTTGGTGTGATGCTCGCTTTGGTGGTGAGTGTCTCTGCATTTTCCCAAACTTCTAAACTACTTGAGCGTACACAAATCTCAGATCTAAGAGAGATTCATCAGAACTTTATTCGAATGATGATTGAAATCGACGCTTCCAATGATAAGCGATCAGCTTCTTACTCTTCTATTCAATATCTTTGGAATTTTGTAATGGACAAGGCTCACGCCGAAGATGGTAAGCGCTGCTTCTATGGAGGTTGGGCGAGTATTGAGGTGGGAGGAGAGTGCCAACCACCATGGATTGCTAAAAGAAGTGGATCTTTTGCCAACGAATTCGCTGGGCACCTTTATACATCGGAGGTCAGTTGCGGTGCGAGTGCTCTCATGCGCTGTAATCCCTTGCTCTTTGGAGCGAGCACTACTGAAGGGGGCAAGTGTATTCAAATAGCCCCAACGAGTACGCTGACTCAAAGATGTGCGCTGGAGAGTCGCGAGTTACAACCTGAGCATCTAGAACTACTTAAAAATGACGAATTAACTCGCGACAAATATGCTGAGCTCTTAGATGAAGTGATGAATTACTGCCAAGCAGAGCAAGGGAGTGTGAATTGCTACCACTTGGCTCGCCAAGTAAAGAGCACTCTCGATCAAATCGCAGCAGAAGGTGATGGGAGGCTTTGTGGTCAAATTCTAGATCCGGTGATTGATACAGACAATTTTAAGAACTTATTGAGTGTACTTGATACTCCGCCTAAAGTGGTCTCTGAAAAATGGGCCGCTCCGCTTGAGCCTGACTTCGAGGCGGCTTGCTCAATTGAGGGTATGAGTGAGGAAGCGCAGAAGAATTGTCAGGCCCTTTTGGCCAGTGGAGAAGTCCCTACCAATGCACTTCTCTTTGCCCTCGATGGGCTCAAGCTCAACGCTACAAGCTTTAAGACCAATGGATGCTTTGATAAGGCTTCAGGGTTTAACAATGTCTTTTCCCACTTCTCAACGCCTGGGCTCAATAATAAAGAAGATTTCGTCTCGAATTTGAATGATGGGATTAAGAATAAATGTACCATGATGATTAATGATTATGATGATCGCATCACCACTCATGGTGGCGCTTTTAAATGTCAGACGCGAATGTACTACATTGATTTATGCCAAAGTGAGCCCAAGGTAACTAAAAGCTATAGTTATGTGGGGTATGGAACCTGCAAAAATAACAGAGGCTTTCTCAATCAAACAAATCAGGGAACGACCCTGCTTGGTTTTTCCGTAACGAATAGCGAGGCTTTTGCTTTTGGTAAGCAAGATAATGCCTATAATACTATTCGTAAAAATATGGGCGGTAGAGTTCCCTCAGTTTCACTCTTTGGACTTCAAAATACGAACAATCGCTCATCAATTGATTATAAGTATCTTCATGTTGGTGCTTATACCAGTGCTGGTTGCCCATCGATTGATCCGAAAAACGGTTGGATGGTCGATAAGTTGGCCAGTGAGGGACCCTCTGTTGTCGTTGGTTACAAAGAGGGTGAAATGGAATCCTTTGACAAGTGTGAAGACGAATGAAAGCTCTAGTACTTCTTGTATTTCCATTTTTATGTCTTGCCAGTGAGAGAAGAATAGAAGTTCGCTTGCCAGCAAATCCTGTGGGCCATGAAAGGGTCATTATTACTTATGATGATCAAAAGAATTCTCATGCCCAGGTCAAAATTAAAGGCAAGGCCAAGGAATATGATCTCTCTGTCTTTTATTGCATGAAAAAGTCAGACCACTTTCTTTGTGTAGGTGATGATGACGCTGGCAGATTTAAAATCTATAAGGACTCTGTTGAAATAGATTCAATTAATATCAATGAAAGCGGCGAAAATTTTATTGAATATAAAGGACCTAAGGGACGCTTAAGCTATTATTAACAGCGCCCCTGAACCTTCCTTACTTAAAGTATACTATCTCAGAAATACTCGCAGAGAGATCCTCCTCTGAAATCGTATGATATCCCTCTCGCTGAGGAGTCATAATTGCACTGTTATATCTTGTTCCCCAAGAGTTTCTGATAATGTAGCGACAAGTCTGTGTCGCTTCATGAAAAAATCTTCCCACGATTGTTGAGGCATGATTGGCCAGAGTCTTAGTAAAGAAGTTTGAGCGGCGATACTCTTCATAGTATAGGCCATTGGCATTATATGAGACGCCGACCATTTTCCCTTTATTGAGTGCTTGATCGAGATTGTAGAAGAGGGGATGACCTCTGCCACCATGTGTAGATCGACGTATGATAAGCTTATCGCTCTTAGAGTAGCGAATTTTGGGGTCTAGGCAGGTTACATCCCGGTAGTTATCTGGGTTTGGGCTCTCATGGCTAGATGAATACTCCGGACAAATACCATTTTTCATACTCGCTTTAAGTGTCGTTGAGGTGAAACCTCCTTCACCTTTATTAGAGCTAAAGAAGTTGAAAAGTCCACCTATGAGAGTTGAGTAGTAACCCTTTACGATATAACCAAGATCAGGAGCAATCCCTTTGTGGTAGTGAATGAGGTCTCTGGCCGCATAAGCATAGCACCAACCCACATCGCCCTGACTTCTGGGCTCCCCAATCTTCTCATTAATGAGATTGTCTTCTGCTTCGCCCCGGATCCAGTCGACAACATTTCCCACCTGGAGATCGCCACACTTTGCTTGAGTCCGGGCCTTAAATCGCTCCACAGTCTGCTGGCTATCTTCACGGGCCAAAATATTGAGTGAAGAAATAAGAAATGTCACGATGACGATTGAGCGCAGTAAAATCATAGGTCCCCCCGAAACTTTTTTGCATTACCTACTTCAATATCGCCCATTAAAAGGTTGAAGTTGGGCTTCATTGAAATTAGGAAAGGTATGACAGTCTTATCAACAAGTGTTCACGCATTGTGAGCGCCTGTTGTTAGAAATAATTATTCACTCCGATGACGAAGATAGAGAAAAACTTCCATTAGTGGAGAATCAACGTATTTATAAACGGCATGAATATTCTCAGCGTTCTTACTATTGTCATCGATAAAGATAATCGCCTGATAATCTCGTGCAAGATCCTTTAACAGGGCTTTTAGGGCGAGACCTTTATTTGTCGCATTGGCATACATAACCCCATCTATAAACTTAGGGCGGTCTGAATATTGGCCAGTGAGACAAGGAGGAGTTTCGCTTTTTTTGCATCTCTTTGTTTTTGGCACAGGGATACTCAGAATCTCTTCATGAAACGGGTAGCCTTTGAAGGTTAGAGGAAGAGCATTCTCATGCCATCTTGCGAGCTCCCTTTGAGTTGATTCGATGAGAACGTTTCCTCTGGCCGTGAGTGAGATCGTAGAATAGCCGGCCTTTTGGATCTGGTCTAAGCGATGTGAAATATCCATTTCAGTGTGCAGTGTAGGACAGACAAAAAGTTTTGAATTACCGCGGGCCCAAGAGCCATCAGATCTGCGGCAATCGGGAGTGACTAAGAGGGTGTCGTCGATGTCAAAGACTACTAGCACATTCGAGGCGCCAAATATTCTTCCCTTCTCAGCGATGCTTTGAAAGACTTCGCCATATTCCTTGGTACGGATGATTTTACTCTTGGCGCTTGCTAGTGAAGCGATGAGTAGTACCGAAATTAAGAAGAGTTCTTTCATAATGAGCCTAAATAAAGAATGGTTGAAGAGTTATCCCCTTGGTAGGAGTGACTTACAAGAGAACCTATAAAATATTCACTATATAAGTGAGCTAACTTTTTGTGGACAAGCGAATTGAGGGAGTTTAGCTTGGGCCATGGTCAATTATACCGTCCCGTTTTTCGCTCTTCTTAGTGGATTGCTCCTAGGACTGATGGTCTTTTTTAATGGAACTTTAGCTAAGTATATTAACCCACTAGAGGCGAGCTTTGTGGTTCACCTCATCGGTTTTTTTGCCGCAATTATTCTCGCCTTTATTTGGAAACCACCAGCAAAGCGACTTACCGTTCCCTGGTGGACTTATCTCACTGGTATGTTTGGTGGCATTGCTGTGGCCATTGTCGGAATTTGTGTCAATAGTCCACTTGGGGTGGCCGCCACTGTAGGTCTCATGGTTTTGGGACAAGTTCTCTATGGATGGGTCAGCGATGCCTTTGGCTGGTTTGGTCAGAAGAAGCGACTGCCAACAGCGATTGATCTTGTGCAAGCACTCTTTGTGTTAGCAGGTGTGAGTGTGCTCATTTATGGCTGAATTACTTGTTGTCATTTTATGGGCCTTGGCCGGAGGTGTTTCACTTGGGATTAATCGCTCACTACTTGGAACACTAGGCATGAGCATTGGGCCGGCTGGTGCATCGGTGGTAAATCATATTGGCGGCGCTATTTTTATCTTCATTGTGATTTTATGTTCCAGCGCAGGAACAACCATTAATCTGACTCTTTTAAAAGCGGCTCCGATCTTTGCTTATTGTGGTGGAATTATTGGAGCGCTCTTTGTGGCCATTGCCAGCTGGGTTATTCCACGTGCTGGTGTGATGAAGGCCACTATTTTATTAGTGAGTGGGCAAATGTTGATGGGGACAGTCATTGATCTCATCCTTGGACGTGTGCATTCAATCCCAAGTGCCTTAGGAGGTCTTTCTCTCATCATTGCTGGTGTTGTCTTTGGCGAATATCGTAAAATGCTTCGGCGTCGTTCATAGCCTTAATAACATATCCTTGACATGAATGAGTTTGCCCCCATCTTATTAGTGGAGGTGTTATGAAAGATCCATATGAAATATTAGGGGTTTCTAAGGGCGCTTCTGATGAAGAAATCAAGAAAGCGTATAAAAAGCTCGCCAAGATTTATCACCCTGATAAAAATAAAGGCGATAAATCCCAAGAAGCGAAATTCAAAGAAGTAGGGGAAGCCTTTGAGAAGATTAAATCCAAGGAGGCCCGCGCCGAATATGAAGCCGCTGGGCGCTTTGGGGGCCATGGCCCCTATCGCGAAGGTCCCCATGACTTCTACCAAAACTTTTCCAGTCAAGACATTGATCCTTCAATCTTTGAAGAGATCTTTCGCTCGTTTGGTGGCGCTGGTGAAAGAAGAGGATCAAGGCCAAGAGGAAACCCCTTTCATTTTGAACAGCCTCATTCCAGACAAGATGTGACAAGTGAAATTGAAATTGGCTTCTGGGATGCCGTTAAAGGCGCCGAGAAAGTCCTTAATTTTTCTGAGGGTGGTACCTTCTCAGTCAAGATTCCCCCGGGAGTAAAGGACGGAGCAAAGATTCGTCTTAAAAACTTGGGAGAGCGCTTTTCAGGTGTTCCGGGAGATCTTCAGCTAAAGGTTCATGTCCAAGCTGATCCAAACGCGACTCGTGAAGGAAGCGATATTATTGTCGACTGGGATGTTCCTGTGGATGTGGCCATTGATGGGGGTGAGCATCTCTTTATCTGTCCGCTTGGTCGCTTTATGTTAAAGCTCAAGCCTTTTACAGATAGTGGCACCAAGCTGCGCTTAAGTGGAAAGGGGATCGATGGTGGTGATCTCTATGCCAAGGTCAAGCTCGTGATGCCAAAGGATCAAATCGCGAGACGCAATCTCGCTGCGCGAAGAGAGCAACGCTCTCATCCTGCTGCATAAAAAAAGGCACCCTACTGGGTGCCTTTTGTTAGAAAAAAGTAACTAACTTTTTTGGTTATTATTTGTTGTTTGCACGTACGCGGACATAAGCGTGCTGTAGGGCCCAAGCGGGGCCTAGGTGTACTGGGAAAAGGGCGGCAAGTGCCGTCATAATCTTTTGTCCAATATTCTTCAAAATGACCTCCATGTTTGGAAAATAAAAACTTTCCACCTTCTTATTCAATGACACCTCCCCCTCTGAGTCAAGAGCATTAGGCCATCATTGTGTGTCAGGACACTATGACTAGGCCTTGTCAGGCCTTAAGTGCTGGAATTTGAAATAAATCTCATTGGAAGAAGGCGACTTCTTTTGCCTGGTTTTTGAATTGCATCGTTCTGTGGGTAGGTGAATCTTAGGCAAGGAGTGAGTTATGCAAGACCCTGAAGAAGTCGAATCTTTCCATGAAAAACATCAACAGGAGCTCGGCCATCTTTGGTCTTTAATTAAAAAAGTAAAGGTTGGGATCATTACTCTCTTTCATAATGAAAGATGGTTTTCTGCGCCGATGTATCTCATTCAAGATGATTTTGAAGACGGACGTCTCTACTTCATCGCCAATGATTCATGCACTCTGATTCAGGAGATGAAGGAGCATCACGCCGTTCTTGGGGTGATCTTTTCTAATCCCTCCCAACGCATTTATGTCAGTCTTTGCGGAGCCGCTCTCATTACTGATGATGAGTCACTGATTGATAAATTCTGGGATAATAAATTGTTGCGCTGGCTACCCAAGGGCAAGGATGACCCTAGTCTAAGAATGATTGTTGTTGATGTTCACAGCGCCGAGTATTGGGATGAAGACACCAATAGATTACAAGCCGCCTTCGATCGCTTCATTACAGGAACGACGCTTGAAGGTGTACGCATCAATGAACACCGTCATGTTCACCTTAATCAATAATCATTAGGAGTCGTGATGAAAAATATAGCGGTTTTAATTGGAAGTTTGAGGGAAGAGTCTTTTAATCGGATGCTCTTCAATGCTTATCGCGAAATGAGTGAGGGAAAGTTTCATTTCACTGAAATCGACTTTCACGACTTTCCCTTCTACAACCAAGATCTTCAAGATAACGAGATGCCGGCGCAAGTTATTAAGGCGGGAAAGAAAATTGAAGAATCTGCGGGAGTTCTTTTCGTTTCTCCTGAGTATAATTACTCGATTCCGGGCGCTCTCAAAAATGCCATTGATTGGCTCTCACGCCTAGAGGCCCAACCTTTTAAGCAAAAGCCTGCCAGCCTTATGGGGTGTTCGCCTTCTAATCAAGGCACCGCTCGCATGCAGTACCACCTCAGACAGACAGGCGTTTATCTCGATATTCAGTTTATGAATGGTCCTGAGATTATGGTTTCAAATTGCATGGATAAATTTTCTTCGGCGGGATTAGAAGATAAGAAAACAAAAGAATTTTTAAGAAAGCATATCGATGCTTTCGATCGCTTTATTAGTCGCACACTTTAGGGGAAGGTGTTCGAGCATCTTTTTCTGAATCGCTTCAAAACTGCTGCCATCGAGACTTTCCACCAAGTCTTCTAGATAGGTATAGGTGGAGCCTGAGAGGCCGCATGGATGAACGAAAGAGAGAGTCTTTGCCATCAGGGGATCGCGCCACAGGTTGAGCGCCATCCCGTGCATGGAGACAAAGCGACGTGCACTTACTCCAATTGAGGCCAGTTTAAAATGATAGTGCCACAGTCCTAAAAGGTCGCGCTCGCAATCAAGTGAGTTCAGAGCATAGAGCTCGCTCAAACTTTTCTTCACCGAGTGCAGTACACCCATTAGGAGATCAAAGATGCGCGTTTGATGTTTTTCCAATGAAATAATGGGATAGAAGATTAGCTGACCGGGATAGTGGAAGGTGAGTCCTCCGCCGCGCTTAATGCGATAGAGGGGGAGTTCGAGCTTACTCTCTAGGATTGGATCAAAATCAACTAGCTCACTTGCGACCGCTTTATTTCGCTGCAAGCCGGTGCCCAGGGTAAGGCAATGAGGGTGAGAGCAGAAAATAAAAACGCGCTCAGTGGGGTGGTGCCTTACGCGTTCACACATCTCTTCTTGAAAGGCGAGGGCAAGGGGATAGGGCCAGTCTTTTTTACTCACAATGAGAGTAGCTTCTTCAAGAACCAGATCATGAGGCTCAAGAGAAAATGCCTTTAAGTCGAGGCCCTCAAGGACTTTCATATATCGTGACCTCTGGCGCGAAGGTGATCCAGATAATCGCGGGCCTTGTAGCTACTGCGAACAAGAGGACCTGAGGCGACAAATTGAAACCCCATCTCATAAGAGACGCGCTTGAGTTCCTCAAATTCCTCTGGGCGATAGTAGCGCTCCACTGGAAGATGTCTGGGAGTGGGACGAAGGTACTGACCAAAGGTTACAATATCAACATCGCGCTCGCGTAGATCGCGCAAGCACTCGATAATCTCATCCCACGTTTCTCCAAGACCTACCATGAGGGAAGTCTTAGTACTTATATGGGGGAAATTTTTCTTGTAATAGTCGAGGCAGAAAAGTGTCTGCTCATATCCCGCACGGCGGTCTCTCACCGGGTGAGTGAGTCTCTTAACCGTCTCAATATTCTGAGCGATCACAAAGGGAGAACTTTTGGCCAGGGTGTTCATCGCCTCGCGATCTCCATTGAAGTCTGGAATGAGAACTTCAATTAACGTATCACGATGATTCTCCTTGATCGCACTGACCACATTGGCAAAGTGGGAAGCTCCATAGTCGGGTAGGTCATCGCGATCAACAGAGGTGATGACGATATACTTAAGCCCCATGGTCTCAACCATCGAAACGGCATTGGTAATTTCATTTGCGTCGACGCGACCACCTGGGTTGCCCGTGTCTACGTGACAGAATTTACAGGCGCGAGTGCAGGTGCCGCCCAAAATCATAATCGTGGCGGTCTTGGCTGACCAACACTCACCAATATTGGGACAAGAAGCCTCTTCGCAAACCGTCCAAAGTTTCTTTTCCCGCAAAGCCTTTTTAGTTTCGACATAATTGTCGCCACTGGGAAGCCTCACCTTAAACCATTCGGGTTTGGGTTCGCGCTCGCGCTGAGTTTTCAAGGTGGCCACAGCACGCTTTTTCTTTTCCAGCACGCGTTCTTTTTCTTTGTCGTACTCATAACTCTTAGTCATAGAGCAGTATTATGACATTTTTTGATCTTTGTCGCTCCTTATGCTACGCATTTATAGGGAGAAAAAATGGAATTTGGTGCAGGTCGCTTTGAAGCATCGGACGATCGCTATCGACTTTTAGCGGAAGGTCCTAAAAATACAGGGATCAGGGAAATTTACGTCGGTTTGCCCCAATGGGGCGTGCGCGAATGGAGAGACTCATTCTATCCCTCAAGTTTGGCCACTAGAGACTATCTTAACTATTACTCACAATTACTTAACTGCGTTGAACTTTCCTCTACTTTCTACACCAAGCTCGCCGATGATAAGATTCATGGCTGGTGTGAACAAGTAGGTGAGGGTTTTAAGTTTCTCCCCAAATGGCCCAAACTCATCACGCACCAGAGTTGCTTACAAGGTCAGCAGGGAGAGATTAAGGATTTTCTGCGTCAACTAGAGCTTTTTGGTGAAAAACTTGGCACTTCAATTGTGCAGCTACCACCGAATTTTAGCCGCGATTTCCACCGCGAGCTTTATTATTTCCTGGTACAAATTCCCAAAAATTTTCCGCTCACACTAGAGCTTCGTCATTCGAGTTGGTTTGAAGGTGGTAAGCTCTATTGCAAACTAGAAGATTATTTGCAAGCAAATGGCTTTTCGATGACTATGACCGATGCTCCGGCGAGACCTGATCTATTTCACACCAGTTTTCCGGGTAAATTTAACGTCGTTAGATTTCTTAGTGATGAAAATGTTGAAAGTGATCAGCAAAGGCTAAGTGCCTGGAGAGAGTATCTCGACAGCTATCAAGGTACACTTGCTATTTGTCTGCATCGTCCCGACAACCAGGGAACTCCTCAGATGCTTGAGTATTTGGCCCCGCAGGTTTGGTTCCAAGTTAAAGAGGCGATTGACCAGGCCGAAACAAAGAATCTAGAGCTCTTTGATTCATGAGGCTTTTATTTTCGCGTTTCGGCCGCTAGATTATTCTCAGTTAGGGAGTAGCCCGAAATTGATGGGTCGACATACTGGGACTTTTCCCCGGTTCATCAAACGATATTTCTCGTGGGCGAGACTAGCATAGTGATAAAAGCTTGGACTTTTATGCTGTGTAGTCGTGTGCCCTGATTAACCCCCACTCACGTCTATTCTAGTTTTAAAGTCCCCAAACTTGTGAGGAATTTTCGTGGATTCATTGATCAATTCTTTTTTACTAGTGACCTTTGCTGAAATTGGGGACAAAACACAGCTGCTCTCCCTTTTACTTGCCACTCGATTTAAGAAGCCTTGGACAATCCTGCTGGGAATATTTATTGCTACGGTTGTCAACCACGCTCTGGCAGTTTGGGTCGGTAAGGTCGGAGGCTCCCTTATTCCCCCCCATATTGCGCGTTATGTTTTGGCGGGAATTTTCTTTGCTTTTGCTTTTTGGGTTTTGGTACCCGATAAAGAAGAGGGCTTGAGTACTAAGGGCCATTTTGGTGCTCTAGGCGCCACGATTATGACCTTCTTCTTGGCCGAAATGGGTGATAAAACTCAGCTTGCTAGCGTTGCACTTGGGGCCAAGTATCAAGGAGTCTGGGAAGTGACGTTGGGAACCACCCTAGGTATGCTCGCGGCCAATATCCCAGCAGTTTTTATGGGTGAGAAGATTTTTCGCTACCTGCCCCTTAAAGTGATTCGCATCGTGGCCGCCCTTTCGTTTGCGGCCTTTGGCATTTTTATTCTCTTAAGCGAAAGCCCAAGCTCAATGCCCGCTCTGGATTTTTAATAAAGTAGCGACGGTAGGGAGGCACGAGTGAAGTTTCCGTGGGGAGATAGAGGATTTTTGTCTCTAAGTCTGCGACGTAATTTGTGCCCTCTCGATTTTGCACTTGCATGCGAAATTCATAGGGCATGATTTCGCTTACTGAATAGAATCCCTGCTTACTTTCATAGGCTTCTTTTGCTGCTTGTGAGTAAGCCTCGATCATCTCTTCATTCATGGGAGCAATAAAATAGGCGGCTGCGTGACCTGAGCGCACCATCTTAAGGTTGATGTCCTCACCTTGATAGAAAATAGTGGCAATGATTCGTCTGCGCTCAAGCATCCATTCGCCATCAACTTCAATTTCAATTTCGGCCCCTAGCGGAATGAGCGAGCGCAGGTAATCTCTAGCGGCAAAAGCAATGTCACCTTGAGTGAAGCCATTGAAGTCGACCTCGGGAGTGTCCACTCCGAGAAACCTCACTGGCTTGGGCTTGTGATCCGCTCCAAAGGAGATGGTCAGGGTATCGCCATCGTGAATGTGAGTGACGATTCCCTTTTTTGTGAGGGCAAAGGTTTGAGTCGTAAAAAGGACGAGAAATAAGATTATTTTGTGCATGATGGGCTCTTATCACGCCCGAGGGAAATAGGGGCGCTGATTGCGCCCATCCAGTAATTTATACCCGCTTAAAAGTCAGCTATATCGTCGACGAGTTCGGGGTTTTCAATAAAGACGTTGATATTGTGTTGGAAGTCCACGATGCGTTTGTGGCGGGCCAACTCATCCTTATCGACTGGGTCTTGATGGTGCCATTTTCTCAGGACATTTTCTTGATTTTCGTCAATATCGTAATTGTAGCGAATGGCAAAATAGAACATGGCCCGAGCAACATCACCCTTGTGGTGTTCAGGTGGTTCAAAGCAAGTCACGCCTTTACTATCTCTACCCATCTTACTGCCTTCGCCTTGCCATTTTATGTCGGCGACTTCGCAAAAAGGGAAGTTTGAGCGCGTGGAATTAATGGAGCTAGTGGTAGGAAAGAGGTGGTGAAGATCGCTCTTTGCGGTCCCGCGAGCTCCGTGGGATTGCGGCCAAGTATGTTCGACATTCATCACTCTGTGGTTGGGAACGCGAGAGGTTTTGAGGCAATTATCTTCTGAGTACACACAGCAGACTTCGCCATTGTGGTTGTCGAGCTTTTCAAAGATAACTTCTTTGGCGCGGTCATATCCAAGAGAGTCGTGATTTTCAGAGATAATATGGTGTAGTTCGGATTTGAGGGTTTTGAGGTTGAGATGGGAGAGTTGGTTGAGCTGATTGTGAGAGAGGCGGGCGTGGACTTGAGGAAGTAGGGTACAGCACAGGGTTAAACACAATAATATTCGCGTTTTCAGGGCAGCTCTCACTTTGGGCTCCAAGTTTTGTGGGGAATTGTTTATAACGCGGTCATTGGAATTTGGAAATAGGCACGAAGTCTAATATTATCAAGTCTTTGTTAGCTTAAATAAGAAATACTTATGTTTGAAACAGCACTCACGCTCTATAGAGAAAATCGTATCGAAGCCCCTCGTATGGGTCTCATTGCTTTTTACGGCCTGGGCGAGCACTTTCATGGCAAGAGCTTTATTGGAGATCCAAGACTGCGCTTGAGTTTTGAAGAGCTCATGACAAAAGATCTGAGTGAGCTTTCTCAATTAGTGGCGATGGGAAAATATAAGCGAATTAAAGAAAAGGTCTCACGGGCCCTTTCAATGTGGCTGGCCGGAAAGTGGCAGCTTGAGCTGCTGCTTCATGTGCCTAGTGTTTATGAAGTATTAAAACTCCAAGCTGGTGGCGCTCGTTGTGTGACTCTCTACCCTGATCGCTCGTGTTGGAGTGGCCCCAAGCTCACTAAGGAAAATGCGCTACACTTTTTTGTGCATGATCTCGAGCACGCTGTGCAGTTTTTTGATTTTTATCACTCTGAGCAGTTGGCCCTGAATCAGCGCTTATTGTCTCTTTATGAGGAAGGCTATTTTGAAGAACTGATGACCCACGGTCTGAAAGAGCGCGTCGATTATCTTTTAAGCGACATGAACACACATCCGGAGCATTCTTTTCAGTTTCTCCAGGCAATCTGGTACGACCACCTTAAAAACGAATTGCCGGCAGAGCGAGTTGAGAGTGAAGTGGCCGCCAAGATGGGGTATCTGTGATTGCCAATAAAGTTCGCGCCTATATTTTTCAAAGAGAAAAAGTGCTCGTTTTTCATGAGCCCGAGTTTCCCGAAGCGGCCTATCAAGTTCCAGGTGGGACAGTCGATAGGGGCGAGGAATTTTTAGCGGCGCTTAAGCGTGAGCTCTTTGAGGAGTCGGGCCGAGAATTTGAAGGGAAGTGGGAGCTCATTCACACTGAGGTCATTATTCATCCTGTAACAAAAAAGCCCCAGCGCGAGCACGTCTATCTACTTGAGCTGGGGACGCAGAGTGAGGCCGGCTGGGATCATGTGGTCAGCGGAGGCGGTGAAGATCAAGGGATTCTCTTTCGCTATCAATGGCTTTCTTCACAAGAGGCGCTTAGCTTGCTATTACCGTGGATGAGAGATCATCTAGAGATATGTTTAAGATGGATAAAGAGGTCGTAATGGAAGAAGCATTTGGACTTGATATCAATAAGGGTAGCTGGGACATGCTGGCGCCTCACTTTGCTCGCGGGGCGCTTTTTCTAGCGGCAAGCACGCTAGAACTGAGGGCGGTGGGTGAGGCCATTGCCAAGGACCAGGCCAGTACCGTGGCGGCATGGCTCGAGAGCTCAGAACTCAAGCGCCCCAGTGACGAGGATGTGGCCCAGTGGGCACAGCAAGGCGGTGAGGAATTTGCCCATTTCATCATCGTGCAACCCTATGTAATTATTCAGCTCATTAATTAGCTCGTTTCAAAAATGAATATCACGAGAGCAAAAATTGAACTTTGCTCTCGATTTTTGACCACCCCTGGTAAATCTCTGCCAACACTAACCAGGGGTCAAAATGAAAACTTCCTATCTCACACACACTCTCATCGCCCTCATCCTAGCAACAACACTAGCGAGCTGTGGCGGAAAGAACCAAACTGGTGGCCAAAGAGCTACTCCCACACCACAGCAGACTCAAGACGAGCGCGAAGCGCTCGATAGTGCGATTGAAAACTCGCGTATCTCGCGCGAGCTCTTGGGGGCAAAGGCCAGTGAACGGCATTCTTTTGAAATGGATATTATAGAAAAGAAAGATGGGCTTACTATTTATATTTATGGAAGAGAGTTTGAGGTTGATAAAGCCTTTTCACAGAAAGTCCAAGAATTGAGTTCAACAGGCCATATTGAACTTTATATTCATGTAGACAACTTGAAAGTAAGTTCTCCAATTAAGGTTCCTCAGGGCCTCATTGAAATCGTTGGTGAAGAGATTGTTTTTAAAGAAGGTGCTTATTTTGATGTATCAGGAGAAGAGGGACAAGATGGCGGGGAGATTTATTATGACTTCTCTGAGCTAAAAGAAATTGGCATTCCCTCAATCCGATTTATTTTAAACGGAGGAAATGGCGTTCCTAGTACAGGTGGAAGCAACGGAGTAAGTGGCAAAAGTGTATCCGTTCTTAGAGGGAATATTGTATTTTCAAAATATGACGAACATATATGCCCCTCTAATATTGATAATTATGAAGTTGAATGTGCAATGAGAGTTAGAACTAGCGGTCATGCAATTTGTCCAACGAGTGGGACTGATGCCGTTTCTCCAACTAGACCGGGGAGAGGGGGGCGCCGTGGCTCGTTCTTAAGTCCAGTTTCTTTAACTGCTCAAATAGTCTCATCAATTCAAGCTAAGCAAGGAGTTGATGCCCCAAAAACAAAAGCATTTTTTGGGGGAAAAGCTGGACAACCTAACACTGCACGCTTTGAGTATCATTTTAGACAATTCGTTGGTGGCAGTACTAAGAAAAATGAATTTAAGTACGATGTCTGTCCTACGACCAGAGATGGAGTCTCGATCCCTGAACTCTTTGCAGACAATGCTCCACGCCCTGAATTACCTTGGGGGAGAGTAAAGAGTAGGAGTGATTCTCTAGGAAAGCTAAAGCGTATGGATTACTCTCTGCGCGAGCAAGTTGAGAGTTTTACAGCAAATAACTTACAGGATTTAGAGTCTAATTTAACTTTCTTAGAGAAATCAATTGAAGAAATTGACTCAGGGTCTGCCAGTAGAGTTCTTTTTCATCAGAGTATTTACCAGCGATACCTTATTCAGAAAAAATACATTAAATTTATGAATCGCTTATCTGAATATAGAGATGGAACAATTAGTGACAGATTTCAGCAAGAAGTTGATCTGTTTATTGGAATTGGAAACGTTAATATGAAAGAGTTAGAGAGTGATTTTTTCTCAAAATTCGGCAGTGTTGATCTCACTTCACTCCAAAATTTTTCTGTAGTACGAGATGATCAGATTACAGCATCTCTGGAGTTAAAAGAACTACTATTTCGCCTTCAGTATGTTTCTGATAGTGGAGAAGGTCTAGTTAAGAAAGTCATTAATTTAAGTCCTTCAGAGGCCAGAGAAAATCTCTTAGCACACTGGAAGAGTATTATGCTTACAAATGATGAGATATCACGTTTTGTCGACTATATCGGAAATATTAATGATACATATAACTTACACCTTAATTGGAGTATCTTAAAGGCTTTGGACCAGTTGCTAGCGCGCAACCATCTACTTTACTTGATTAGTTTTGAATCTCCTCAAGCCGTTCAGTCATATAAAAAGAGGATCTTGAGAGATAGGCTCATGATCACTCTTCAAGAGTTTGCTCAAAATCAGCTAGCGAGAGGTTATGAGCTTAGTGAAAACTTTGTGATGGACTTTGACCTTGGGTTAAATCAGCACTTAGCAACATTTTACTTTGATGCGAGTCAAGTCCAGATTGAACATCTAGCATCGCAGCTTTTAGCCCCCATCTATCGCTATGCTCAATAAGAAAACTCTGGTTTCCTTGCCCTTTGCATAAAAGTTTTTTTGCATAAGCTAGCGGGTGTGATAGGGTGACAAAATTGCAAACGACAAAGGAAAACTTATGAACATCGCAAAAAACTCTGTTGTATCAATTCATTACAAGCTTACAAACAATGATGGTGAGACTCTTGACTCAAGTGAAGGTCGCTCACCACTTGCTTATATCCAGGGAATTGGTCAGTTAATTCCAGGCCTCGAAAAGGCGCTTGAAGGTAAGGCCGTTGGCCACAAAGACAAAGTGACTATTCAACCTGCTGACGCTTATGGGGAGCGCAACGATGCTCTTATTCAAGCTGTTGGTAAAGAGCAAATCCAAGGAACAGATGATGTTCAAGTGGGAATGCAATTTGAAACTCAAGGTCCCCAAGGGCCAATGCTTCTTACTGTTGTAGAAGTGAAAGATACTGAGGTTGTTCTTGATGGCAACCATCCACTTGCCGGCGTGACGCTTAACTTTGATGTTGAAGTTGTCGGCGTGAGAGCTGCTACAGACGAAGAACTTGATCACGGTCACGTTCACGGTGAAGGCGGCCACCAGCACTAGTTTTTTATCTCCTCACCCCTAATCTTGGGGTGAGGATTTTTCTTGCCCTCTCTAGATTCTCCTTCTTCTGACGACAATTCCAAGCTTAAGTTTTACTTAGATTTCCTATGATTCTCCAGATACTTGCATGAAATTTTTACCGCTCTTGTTGTGACTCTCTTTTGAACTCTATAGCCTCACGACTTAATCAAATTTTTGGGGGTATTAAATGAAATCACTCATTTTTCTTTGCGTGATGTTCTCTGGCTTGGCCCATGCGAGTTTTCTTGATGAATTAAGTGGGGCCTATGAAGTTAAGGGTTCTGACTGCGGATTAGAGTGGTCAGGAGCACCTGCTCAAATCATTTCTAACGATAAGGGCGTCACCTTAATTGTGCCGGTATTAATGGGGCCAGCTCAGTTTGAAACTGAAGTGGACTATCCTTTTTACTATGAGTCTGGCAAAAAAACTGAGCGTGGATTTGGTGGAAGTCCAATTCCAGTGCCTTTTGTAAGGACCGTTAAATGGGAGACGAGCGAAGACATTGAGCGCTCAGTTGTCACGTTGACTGAGGGAGTTCCTGGATTTGCTAAGAAGTCAGAGTATAGAATTGCCAGAGATGGAGATTTTCTTTGGTTTAGCCCAGAGTATGGGAAAGTCTGCCTGCTAACTAAGTACTAAGCTCTTCTTCACGACTTACGCGGCCATCTGTGAGAAAAATCTCACGGCTGGCCATGCGAGCGTAGTCCTGCTCATGAGTCACTAAGACGATCGTCGTTTTATCCTCTTGATTCACTCTTTTTAAGATATCCATGACTTTCAGTGCTGTCTGCGAATCCAAATTTCCTGTGGGTTCATCGGCAAAGATGTAGCGCGGACGCAGAAGAAGTCCTCGCGCGATGGCGACACGCTGTTGCTGACCACCTGAGAGTTGATCGGGAAATTTATGGGCCTGATCGGCGATTTCTAATTCTTCAAGAAGTTCCAGGGCGCGCTTTCTTTGTTGCTTGTGCTCGTTAAAATTGCGAGCGGGCAATAGTACATTTTCTAGTGAAGTGAGTTCAGGCAGAAGATAGTGAAATTGAAAGATAAAACCAATATTTCGACCACGGTAGTTGTGTAGGGTATCAACTGAGAGTTCTGAAATATCGTGACCATCTATTTCAACACTTCCTGAAGTTGCGAAATCGAGGGTCGAGAGAATATAGAGTAGGGTCGACTTCCCCGAGCCACTACGACCAGAAATTGAGAGGAATTCGCCATCGGCGATATCGACGTCAATACCGTGAAGGATTTCTGTCTTGCCAAATCTTTTAACGATATTTTTTGCATAGAGGGGCATTATGAGGCCCTCCTAATGACATCAATTGGAGTGAGCTTTGAGGCTTGGCGCGCTGGAAGTAAACTCGCAAAGAAAGCTGCAACCTGCGATGCCACAAAGGCGGTGATATAAATACTGGGATCAAAGGAGACAATCAGGTGGTTGCCTTTTCCAATGTCGATTCCAATATCAATACTTTCAATTAAAAGGTTAAGGGCATGTCCAAAGAGTAGACCGATCGTCGCTCCCGTCATTCCAAGTAAAAGTCCTTGGATCATAAAAAGGATCAGAATCTTTTTTGGTGGATAACCAATACTTCTTAGGATTGCGATTTCGCGATTCTTTTGCGCAATCATAATACTTAAGACGTTATAAATGCCGAAGGCCGAGACCATGAGAATCGCTCCCGTGATGACATAGCGAACGAGATCTTGAATGGTGATAATTTGCTTAAAGGACTCATTGGCCTGAATCCAGCTCTTCACAGTGTCGCGACCTAAGAAGTCCCATTGGGCGGCGAGTTCGTTAGAAAGATTAATATCATAAAGAGCGACGGCAATTTCATTCACTCTGTTGGGAGTTTTTTGAATCTGCTGAACATCTTTAATATGAGCGATTGCGAGTGCCTTATCAATCCCTTCGTTACCAAGATGAATTTTACCCGCAATTCTAAAGGGAGTTGCGCTATTGGCGCCGACCTGAACTTGTACCGTGTCGCCCACTATTACGCCCAGGTTGTACATCAGTTTGGACCCCAAGATGATTCGCTTTCCCGCGCCTCTTAAGTCGAGCAGACTTCCCTCTTTCATATAATCTTCAAGACTCGTGATTTTAAGTTGCTTCTCTGGAATAATGCCTGAGAGATTAATGGGTTCAGAGAACTCTTTGAAGCGAATAATTCCATTTACATTAAGTCTAGGGGCATAAGAGTAGACTCGAGAATCATTTTCAAGCAGCTCGTACCAGCCGGCCGGATTATCGAGTTTAGACTCCTCTCTCTTGCCTGCTGGAGGGCGAAACCAAATTACTTCTTCTTTTTCACTAAAGAGCTTTTTTTCTACTTCACTTTGAACGACGTAGTCTTCTTTTCCACTAATGATCACGTGGGCGGTGTTATTTAAGAGTTGCTCTGAGAGATACTCACGCATGCCAAGTTGCACGCCTGCAATGACCACATAAATCATGGAAGCAAAGGAGATGCCGAGAAAAATGAGTGTCGTCTGCTTTTTCTTGGCGAGCATTTGCCTAATGGCAATAAAGAGCATTCCTTAATCCTTGTGCAAAACCTTGAGCTTATCGCTCTCTTTTAAATCCCCTTCCAGAATTTGAAGCCAAACTCCTTGTGATGTCCCAACTTTCACTTTGATCGTTGAGCTTTGACCATCTCTTATCCGCTCGACGCGATCGTTTTCGAGGGCGCGAGCAGGAATAAGAAGTGAGTCTTGATGGGTGCCGACGATAATTGAGACGTCGGCACTCATGCCAGGAAGAACTGCCTGTGGGAGCGTGGCCGTGTTGATGACCACTAAAAACTCCTCTTCTCTGGGGTAAATTGATTCAACTCTGCCTTGAATCACTCCAAAGTTTGAGTCGTGGAAAGTGATCTTTGCTACTTGATCGCGCTTAACTTTGAGAGCACTACTTTGTTCAAGTGAAACTTCGATATAGAGGTTCTCTAGATTTTCAACTTTAATCAGTGGTACCTGAGGTAGAGCAGTTTCTCCTGCATTGATATTAACCAAAGTAACATGGCCATTGATGGGAGACTTGTAGGGGGCACCAGTTTCAAAACTTATTAAGGTCTCTCCACGTTCAACACTGTCGCCCTCACGAACATAGACGCGAAGAACTTTGGTGAGAATGCCAATTTTTACATCAAATTTATCGCGCGCTTTGACCTTACCCATGCCAAAAACGGCTTCGATTACATCGGCGCGCTTGGGAGAGACTTCCTCGAAATGTGACTTATTGAGATAAAAGATGAGGCCGATGAGAATGACCACAATGAGTGCGATTAAAGGGATGAAGAATTTTTTTGATTGATTCATGCGAGATTCCAGGAACACTGTGCCTCCATAGAATCTCGCATTTCAGTCGTTAGGTAAAGTTATCTTGAGTAGTAACGGTTGAGGTCTAGCGCACCAGCTTCAATCGGACGCTGCTGTGTGTAGTACTGGTTGAACCAATTATGAATTTCCCAGAAATTTTCATGAAAGCGCGAGACGGCGTAGCGCTGAAGGAAGGCTTCATAGAGTTCCTTTTTCTTAGGACTATTAATAGCCTGGGCCAGCATATTCATGGCGTTTTGTAGCTCGGTTTCATCAATATCGAAATAAAGATTGGGGTAACTCGTGGCGATTGAAGGCAGCAAATTCAGAGTATCGGTTTCAGGCCAGAGGCGCTTATCTTCGACAAAGAGCATGTTTACGTTATAGTGACCACGGTTAAGAAGCAAGCTCAGGGCATAGGAGTCGCTCTTGTCACCTGTCTTCACTCGAATAAGGGCAGTATCAGGAAAATCCTTGGGGAAGGGACCTCGGCTCTCTAGTAGGGTGGCAAAGTTGCTCTTGATGACCTTATCACTCTCAGCTTCACTCTTAAAGAAGTCCTGATCCCAATCAAATTGAAGTTTACTTATTTCGGGGAGACGATCTTTCATAATTTGGGCCATAGCGTGTACCTGGGCCTCGCGGTAATTGCTTTGATTGGCATAATTGAGCTTCGTTTCAATTTTATTGCCTTGATAAGTGAAGGAGCGCTCCATCTTTTGGGTGACGGTGAGGCCTGTGAGTTTGATGAACTCCCCAATCACCGTTTTATCCATTTTTGGTGAATCCATACTCCAACTCTCTCGCGCTCGCAGGCGCAATTGTTTGGGCAGCAGGGTGATGAACATATCTTCTGAAGAGATACGCGAAAGCTCCATATAAAGCCTGGTGTTGAGCTGGTGGGGAATGGCGCCAAAGAGATCATAGCCGGCAACCAGGTTATAATAAATATCCTCAAAAATTTGGTAATCCATCAGCCAGATGGTCTTGGGCAGATCGCCTCTTGCCCCGAAGACCACGTCGGAGCTATCAAAATGGCGATAGATCGTCAGCAGTGAGTTGGGGTTCACACCTTCTCCATCCCAAATAGTCTCTAAGCTAAAGGGGCGGTTCATGCGTTCATAGAGTGACATTTTTAAGCTATGGGCCTGCCATCGCTTTTTTCTTAGATCATTAAAAATTCCAATATGATCTTTCTTCACAGCTGGAGGCGAGAGGAGATTTGAAAAGCTGTTAAATTCGGTGTCTAAATTGGCCGACAAATCGAAATCTGGATCGACAAAGACAAGCCAGAAATGATCATTGATGACATTGAGAGCAGTTTGGCCGCGACAGACTGGGCCCTTCATAAATGTCATCACGAAATAGCGAGCATTTTCTAAGAAGAAGCGGTAGCGACTCTTTCTTGGAATGGCCTTAAAAGTCGCAAAGGCATTGGCGCCACTTGCTCCATATGAAGGAAGTTCCGAGCGCTGAATATTCCAGTTTCCGCCCACAAACTCATTCTTAAAGCGCTTCGCTTCGCGCTCCCCGAGGAGAAACACGGTGTGGTTTTTCGCCACAAGACTTTGATTGATTACTTTGAAGCGATAGTAAAATTTGCCCTTAATTGCATCAAATGGTCTTCTTGTTGCAATCACTCTTGCTGGCCCCTCTAAATTCTCGGCCCTCACTAAACGAAAGAACTCCCTAGAGTCGGCATAGAAATTAATGTGGGCAATAAAGAGGTGTTCGTAAAAGTATCTCGCCGCTAAGATACTCTTTGGATCATCTTTATTGAGTAGAGCTTCCCACTCCTTGATTCGCCCGTTAATGCGCTTAGAGTGCGACTCAAGAAAGTAACCTTTTACAGCATCACTGGGCCCCTGCGCTCCATTTTTCACCCATTTTTCGAGCACTTCTTTCTCAGCGCTGGTGAGTGTTGGCAGGCCATAGGGCATTGAGAGCTCATGCTTAACCTGCATGATAATAGCGGGAATGGAACCTGGCTTTAGGCAAGTGCGACTGGACTCTGCTTCAAAGTGATAGCTCTCAAAGCCTGAGTGTCGCTTCATATTGACTAGATTTAAGAGTAGAGAATTATCCTTCTCACCGATGATGTCGTAGAAGCCTTTTTCTCGCCACTCGCTTGTGCTTTGAGCATCTATCCCGAGGCGCGTGGGATCATTTGGTTTGGTCAGTGGAAAGTCGTAGGGGTTGACCTTGCTCGCCCCTCGAGTAAGGCCTTCATAGCTCGTCAGGTTAAGTTGGCAGGGTGAATTGTAACAAGAGTGGCAGGCGATGCATTTGGCATCAAATATCGGTTGAACTTTCTTAGTGTAAAAATCTTCCTGGACCCAGCTAGGCTGCTTGGTGACCTCAATTTGCGAAAGCGGAGCGATTTTGCGCTCGCTCTGACAACTCATCAAGCACAGCAGGGCAATTGTGAAGAAAATGAGACGTGTGATCAAAGAATCCTCTTTAGTTATGAGCTAAAGAGGATTCTAGCAATGTTTTTTTTAAAGGACTATCTTGCTTTGATGGCGAAGATCATCCCATGCAGCTTGGCCCCTAGTCCGTAGACGTCTTTACCAATCATGGCCACTTCAAAGCCAAATCCGTCACTTGAAGTCACTTCAATGGCGGCATCAAAGTCGATTCCTTGATTAAGAAGCGTGACTCCTGCTGTAGCGCCAATATCATACTCACCGATGAGTCCCTCTGGGCCATCGTAGATGCGAATTTTGGAACTGCGAATACGCATCGACTTGATGTAGGCGAGTTCAAAGCCAATTCCGGCACTATAAAAGCGTATTTTTACAGGTCTTGTAATAACACGACTGCCACTTTGACAACGTACAATTCCGTTGCCGCGAATAATTTGAGCTCCAAAGCCGATACTAATTGAGAGACCTTTGGCGTTTCCTTCAAGATAGCAGGTATACGCTCTGTTTTCGGCCTGAGCAGTGTGAGTGAAGATGGCGAGTAAAGCAATCGGAAGTAAAAGACGGCAGAGTGTTCGTAGTGAATACATGATTTTTCCCCTTTGGATTTTTGGCTTGCTTGTAAAGGCAGAGCTGACTTTGCGAAATGAATGCCAAAATTCACAGCAACTTTTATGGTGAATCTCTATACTTGATCAAATGTTGAAAGATTACTGTCGTGATGTGTCTTTCATTTTGTAAGGAAAATCATGATGTGTGCTTTCTTATCTTACAAAGTGAGTGTTAGAATAAGAGCAATGAAGTTAGGAACGACGACTCGCAATGTGTGATAAGGATGTTACCATTGAAGAAATTGACGATTATCGCCAAGTTATTTTTTCTTTGTCTTTCAAGTAAAGTTTTGGCAAGCGGCTACAGTGTCAAAGAAATCCACTATGGAACTTCTTTGGGTGGGCGCGACCTTATTGCCTACAAATTGAGTGCACCAAAGACGGATTCTCGTTTGGCCGTGATGATTACCGGCGGTGTACACGGAAATGAGTACATGGGCCTGGTCGCCCAGTTTCCCCATGAGTTTGCGAAGATGCAGACCGTAAAAACATTTTTGGCCATGGGGGGCGTGGTCTACTTTGTTCCTAAAATCAACCCAGACGGCGTGATGGATGGGGCCAGAGCAAATGGGGAAGGCTTGGACCTCAATCGCACCTTTCTCAAAGAGTATCTGTCTGAGAAACGTGAGTCGGCCCAACTTTCAAAATGGTTTGAACGCGAAGCTGACCAGCAAAAGCTAAAGCTTGTCATGGCCATGGACTATCATTGCTGTAACGGCTCTCTTATCTACCCCGAAATTTCTCCTGAGGGCCCAAGTGTTAAAAAAGTCTTCTATGAGCAGTCCTTTGCTAAAATGGCCGAACTTATGAAAGCTGAGGTCAATGAGAGCTATCGCACAGGGGTTACCAAAGAAATGTTTGGTTATAAGACCAGAGGAACTCTAAAAGACTATTGGTTTCAAAAGTATGGAACTCTCTCTTTTACTTTTGAGGGAATTTCTCCAAGAGAAGAGTCAGAAAATCTACCCAATCATCTCAATTGGTGGGATAAAATTTTTGGAGAACTCACCACCATTTCTCATGATAGTCTTGCCTACATCTCTCCCGAGTGGGCGACTGTGCCCACTGGGGAGAGTGCAAGTCGAAGCGCTCACTCTGAGTAGATGGCCCCTTCTGATTGAATACCTAGTGCATCGAATGTTTCAGTATTCACTCTTCCAGTGGCATCAATACCTTGATTGGATTGAAAGTCCTTGAGGGCACCTGAAGTGCGTGGTCCCCATTTCCCATCTATCTCACCAACGGCATAACCTCTACTATCGAGGGCTTCTTGTACTTCGCGTACCTTAGACTGACTCAACTTGCTCTTCATCATGTCTTTTTTGTGAGTCATGTCCTTATTCATTTTGCGCTTCTGATCCATCACCGAGCGGTCAGATCTATTGGGATAGATATTGTCCCGACTATAGTCGCTATTTGTGTTGGCAGAACCTGGACCGGCATTCACTGTA
Source organism: Bacteriovoracaceae bacterium (assembly GCA_048264885.1). Lineage (GTDB taxonomy): Bacteria > Bdellovibrionota > Bacteriovoracia > Bacteriovoracales > Bacteriovoracaceae > JBLWXV01. The sequence goes on along the minus strand of JBLXCO010000001.1, from coordinate 451,214 downwards.
AAGACTGGTGCGGATAAACAAGCGATCGTGCATAGGGCAGCAGTACCAGATAGAATTTTTTTTGTAACCTTCACTGCTTCCTCCTTGTAAGGGTTACTATCTAGTAATCTTTAGCTGCACTTTAGATGCCAGCGCTCAAAGTATTCTGATCATTAAAGAAGGGTAATTATTTAAAGAGGGTGCCTACAAAGTAAGCAAGGGCGGCGGCGATAGCACCGATTGCAAAAGTTTTAAACCCTGAGGCCAGATAGGACTCGGAAGTCCAACGGCTCTTCATAGAGCCAATTAAAAAGAAAGCGACTCCAGTTAAAATACAAGAGACGAGAAAGCTTGGTGGGATAATTCCGATGTAGGGAAGCAGTGGAATTAAACCAAATATAGAAAAAGCGATAAACGTCGTGAGACCTGCTTTAACAGCGGAGCGAGTTGCACTTGAGAGACCGTATTCTTCAGTGAGCATGAAGTCGACCCAACGGTCTTTATCCTCGATAAATAAATTAACGGATCTTTCTAAGAGATCGCCTTTGAAACCCTTGGCAGCTAAAATCTGTTTTACTTCTTCTTTCTCACCGCGGGGATTTTCTTTAATTTGCTGGTATTCAAATTCTTGAATGAGTGTTCTCTCTTCTATCTCGGTGCGAGTGCCTAAGTAGTTACTTGCGGCCATGGAAAAGCCATCGGCAATGAGGTTGGCCATACCTAGTATGAGTATCGTTTTATTTTCGAGACTAGCGCCTATGACTCCAGAGACAACGGCAAAAGTAGTGACTGTGCCATCAATCCCTCCATAGACAAAGTCTCTTAGATAACTGTGGGACTGCCCTGACTCGAGGCGGGCCTTGATTTGCTCGGGATGGTGACCATGGCTAAGATGCGATGGATATTTTTTTGAGGAGCTGTCTTCATTTGAGGTCATCTTATGAGTATAGATGCAGCCTTACTTTATTTTCAATCCTGATTCTTGATAGTTTATTAGAGACGACCTAGCAGCATTTGAATCATCAGCGGACAACCTGCGCCACGTTTGAGGTTAGTCTCATGACGAATCTTATAGTGAGCACTCTTAATAAGTCGAAAACCCAAAAAATTCATTAACTGTGCGCGAGTCATAGTCTCTCCTTAGGTCTATTGCGGGAGCGCTGCTTGTGATGAATGCATCATTTGTGCCAAAAAGTTCTTGTTTTATCATAAAAATCAAGGACTTAAGTTATATTGAGGTGACTTTAATTTTAAGTAACTTAGTCGACTTATCCACAGTGAATTGACTCAATACAGTCGTAAAGAATGAAAGGTTCCTTCATTTTGTAAGCTTTTTGCCGAGGCATGTGCCAGCAAGTTGGGAATGCCGGCCGGCATCGGGCCTGCTCCTATTTATGAGTGAAAAGAGTAAATACCAAGGAGGAATAATGCTCTATCTTAGCTTAATCTTTTTTATCATCTCATTAGTTGCAGCGCTCTTTGGGTTTGGCGGGATTGCCAGCGCTTCGGCCGGAATTGCACAGATTCTTTTCTTTATCTTCATTGTGGCCTTTATCGTCTCAATGATTTTGCATCTGGCCCAAAGAGTCGATCGAAAGAGCGGAGTTTAAGGCAAGTTGTATTGCTTGCGCTTTCGCCATAGCGTCACACTAGTGATGCCTAGAATTTCTGCGGCTTTGTCGTAGTTAGACTCCTGAGAGAGCACATATTTAATGTGCTCTTTCTCGAGTTCTTCTAGGCTAATGAGCCGGCGCTCCATTAAAGCAGTCCCATCCTTTTGAGTGGACTGTTCCCCCGGGGGCGGATGAAGTGCGGTAGTAGTACTCGCTGCTTTATAATTATTAATAAAGCTCTCTGGGAGATCTTTTTCGCTGAGGTTGGGACCATTAGAGAGAAAGCAGAGCCTCTCAATCAAATTCTTAAGCTCTCTGACGTTGCCAGGAAAATTATAACTGAGAAGCTTTTCATTGAGAGAGTTATCCATGATGAAGTCTTCATCTCGGTTCATCTTTGATCTCGTCTCTTGTAAAAAACGCTTAATAAGAACTGGAATATCCTCTCTGCGATTGCGAAGCGGGGGCACCAGACATTCAAACATATTAAGGCGGTAGTAGAGATCTTCTCTAAAGCTTCCCTCTTGAACCATTTCCGCGAGATTCTTATTGGTCGCTGCGATGATTCGAGTATCCACTTCAATGGGCTTATTTGAGCCGACGGGCTCGATCACTTTTTCTTGAATGAAGCGCAGGAGTTTAGCCTGCCCAGCAGGGGGCAACTCACCAATTTCATCTAGAAAGAGAGTGCCACCCTTGGCCTCAAGGATTTTTCCTGTCTTATCTTTATGAGCTCCAGTAAAAGAGCCCTTCTCGTGACCAAAGAGCTCTGACTCAATGAGGTCTTGAGGAAGATTGGTGCAGTGAACCTCCATAAATGGGCCCTCAGCTCGACTTGAAAAATTGTGGATGACCTTGGCCAGGGCAGACTTACCAGTTCCACTTTCACCAGAGATCAATACGGTCGCATCAGTTGCGGCGACTCTGCGTACAAAGTCTTCAAGATGCTTCATTGAGTGTGAGGAAAAGCTTTCAAAATAGGTGGGGCGATTATTTTCTTGGCGGAGCTTTCTATTCTCACGCTTGAGCTCAACAACTCTGGTGACTTTTTTGAGGAGATATTCGAGTTGCTCTTTGGAAAAGGGCTTTGGAAGGTAGTCAAAAGCACCTTCTTTAATAACTTGTACGGCGTGATCAAATGAAGCATAGGCGGTCATCATAGCGCAGAGTGTGTCGTACTTGCGTTTTTGAACCTCATTGATGAGATCGATTCCTGTAGCCTCTTCCATCTTATAGTCGGTGAGAATTAAATCAAAAAGTTCAACATCAAGTAATTCGAGCGCTTCTGGAACACTTGAAGCGGTTTGAACTTTGTGGCCTAGCTTTGATAGGCTAATCCCAAGTGTGGTTCGAATATTTTTGTCATCGTCGACAAGTAGGATTTTTAATTCAACCATTTTTGGTCTTCTCCGGTCATTGGTAGGTGAATGCTAAAAATAGAGCCACCGTTTTCACGGCGCTGGTAGGTGATTTTTCCAGAGTGAGCGCGCATCACCTCGCTAGCAATGGCGAGTCCAAGGCCCAAAGAGCCCTTTTTCTTTCCTTGGAAAAAGGGTTTAAAGATCATGGCCTCTTCTTCTTTACTCACTCCAGGACCCTCATCGCTTACGTGGAGGACCGCCGAGTTACCCAGATTTTCCAGTTTGATTTCAATGGTGGAGTTTTCTGGAGAAACTCGATGGGCGTTCAAGACAATATTGCTAATGGCCCAGGCGAACTTAATAGAATCAATCTTTACATGACACTCACGTCCCTCTTCATCATTGATGAGCTTGAGCTTGATGTTCTTATCGGAGAGGATAACGCGAATGGGCTCTAGGATATTGATAAGTTCATTATAGAGGTTGACGTCTTTTTCATTGATATTAAGACTTGAGAGCTCGGAGCGGCTAAAACGAACAAAATCATTGGCAATGGCACGGATTTTAATGACATCTTCGGCAATCGTGCTTGAGAGGGCAGAGCACTCCGGGGAAGATTTAACTTCATCAAAATCTCCAAGGAGTTCGGTGGCCGTCGTCAGTGATTGCAGTGGCGTTTTCAATTCATGGGAGAGAACGGCGACAAATTCTTTTTGTAGCTTTTGTTGCATGACCTCTTCAGAGATATCTTCAAGCATGTAGATCTCTCCATAATAGCTCTCATCTTCTTGGTCAATAATACTGCGCTTGCGAGCGAGAAAGCTCTTTTGATCTTCTTTCAAGTGAATTTCTTTCTCGCTCACGTCGGGAGCATTGATAATGGGAGCGAGAATATTAAAGGCATGTGAGCAGCTCTCTTGCAGGTGCTCAAGCTGTTCTCCACGTTCGGTCGGATCGATATTGAAAAATTCATAAAACTCGTTATTGGCATGAGTGAGTTTTCCTGTTTCATCAATTACAAAAACAATATCACCAATAGAGTTGATAATATCTTTAAATTGCTGATTGCGAACTCTGATGCGCTTGAGCTTATCAAAGTCTGATTCTTGAAGTTCAGTCCAAAGCTGCGAGAGTGAGTGATTGAGGTCGTAATGCTCGCGGTAGAGTGGGGATGGGAGCGCCAAACTACTATCCAGACTTGGTTTCAAGTTGAGAACTTGAGAGATATCAATCAACGGAATTGAAAGACGCTCAAACCATTTGCGGGCAATCAGCGTGAGCAGCAACGTACTGATAAAGAAAGTAATGATCGAAAACCAAATAAACTGGTTTTGCTGGGTGAGGTATTCTTGAGTGCTTTTTATGTGGGCATCGGCAGAAACGCGCTCAAGCCGCTTGAGGTAGGGAAAGATCGTTGTCTGCAGCGGAGTCGGAGTTTGATTGTCGGAGAGACTTTCATCATTTTTGATAATATTAGTGATCGCCACCAAAAGGTTTTGTTCGCTGCGACTTCTGGTTTCTTGTTCGAGCTCAGTGGAGCGAGCGATGAGTTCATCTAGTAATTCTTTTTGCAATTGTCGGGGGGATCGATTCAGTCGCAACTGATCAAGTTCAACTGTGAGCTCGCGAATCTTTTGAAGATTGGTGGAGAATTCCTGCTTTTTGTAGATTTGCCCTTCAAAATGAAAAAAACGAACAGTAAACGCCGCAAAAATGAGACTGAAGATCACTGCAATAGAGAAAACAAGAAAGGTTAAATATTTTAGCGACTGAACCTTGATACTTGGTAACTTGTCGCGAATTTCGGAACTGGCGCTCATACCTACTCTAGTGCATGTGTAAAAAATTAACTGGCTAAGTGCCACAGGGCAATGCTTGCTGTACTCGCAACATATCCTTTACTCCTAGTGAGTAAAGACACCGCAGGCCATTAAAGCCGTGCCTGATGATCCATTATGAATTACTTGATGCAAAAAGTGTAATCCGTCCGTTAGATAACGCTTGAATAAATTAATCTTTCTTATCTTTGAGCAAAATCTAAGATGAAGATTTCTATATGTTAGTGTTGTAAATCACTGACTTTAGGATTTTTTTGCCTCCTGTCATCTTTGTGGAGTCAAAGCTGCATCTACTCAATAGTAAGAGCGATCGTCTATATCGCGCTCTAGGGAGGATTTATGACCAATTTTGATAAAACGGCTTTTGCGGCCAATTGGCCTACATTCAGAGGTTTTTTTCAAAATAAATGGGAACTCATGACGGAGGAAGATTTTGAGAAAGCTGAAGGCGATGTTGATCGATTAGTTAGAATCTGGGAACAGCGCTATGGCCTTGGACGCGAGCGCTATTACGAGAGTTTGATGGAGATTCAGGATAAATTTAAATAGTTGTTCCTTTTATTAAGTTATTTAAGGTTGATTGTAAAAATTAAGAAATGAAAGAGAATACACTGCTAAACACCTGAAACTCTTTTGAAGAAGTGCCGGCACGCCAATTGCAAATTACTTAAGCATGAAGGTACTCATCACTGGGCTGTGCCTAATACTATTTATTTTTACTGTAATTTGTGCAGCCATCACATTTAATCAGGGATATCCGAGTTACTTAGAAAAGCTTCAATTTGGCTTCTACATCGGGCTATTGGGTTTTATCGCAACGTTACTCTATCTCTTTCATTCATCGATTAATGCCAAAATCAATATAGAAGAAAAGAAGCGAACTGACTCTTAAGGCAAAGATTCAAGTCGCAAAACCAAGGAGGTTTTTATGAGCGCAGATGTAAAATCACAAAAAGTAAGAGACGCACTGAAGGTTCTCGATTCTGTGGCCAAAGAGTCCTCAGAGGACTTAGAGAGAATGTTGCGTTCTGATTACAAAAGTTTTAAACGCACCATGACTGAGACTGTGCCTAGAATAGAGCATGCACTTGAGGATTACTCAAGCGCGGCCATCGATGCTCTAGACACGGCTAAGCAATTTGCTACAGAGAAGGCGAGTGAAGTGGCCCATCAAGTGGATGGTTCTATTAGAAAGAACCCTTATCCATTTATGATTGGCACCGCAGTCGTTGGTGGGATCGTCGGAGCTGCTCTGGCGCGAACATTTGACAATCACGCCTCATCTTCTCGCTGAGAAAATTGATATTTTTTGGGGGCCGCTTGTTGGCCCCCAAATTAATATCTAAACTGAGGGAGGATTTCTTGAGTTCATCTTACAGAGAGAGTGCCAGCGAATTTTTAGCGGCTAAAAAACTCAAAGGCGAGGCGGAATTATTGTTATTCTACCGCACTCTAATTTTGAGACTTTTAGTTGTTCTGTTCTTAGTGACACTGAGTTCGCTCTCCTTTTTGATGTTACTCAGAGAGGGGGTCATTGCCTTTGCGAATGGGGTGATGAATCTAGAGCTGATTATCACCTTTGCTACTGTCACGATTATTACGGGAGTGGGGCTTTATTTCTTTTTAAGGGAAGAGATTTTCCTTTCAGAGTTAGTGCAAAAGGCTCACAAACTCAAGAAAACAGCACCATCGACGTATGGCCTAAGTGCTTCGGATTCGACCACAACCTGATCTTTGATTGAGCTGACAATTCTCATGGAATGAAGTGGAAGGGCATTTTCTTTTTTTGCAAAGAGAAAGTAATTCTTTATCTGAAGCTCTGAAATATGTTCTTTAAGCATTTCTGTCACACTCAGAATTTTGCCCTTAAGACTTAGGCTTTTGAATGAATGCATCTTTCCGGTGTAGACAAAAATATTGTCTTTAGGGTTTTTCCTGAGATGCTGAGCGAGAATCTGGGCCATGTGCTGATCGCGCTGATAGAGATTATCTGAAAAGGGCAGTCCATCAAACTCTGTGCGGTTATCAATGGCCAGTATTTTTAGCCCTTTTCGTTTTGCTGCTTTTATCATCTCGAGGTACCCCTCGTCTGAATAATTCCAACTTCGATTTAAGACTCTCTTTACTTCGCCAAGGTCTACTTCATCCTTTAAATATTGATCTAGCACCAATTGATCTCTCGAGTTAAACATCTCTAGCGCGAGCACATCGAGGTTTTGGCCGCGCTCAATTATCTGCGCCATGGAGATTTGGTTGAGCTTATCGATATGTCGCTCTCCAAAGAAGGTGACTTGGGCATAGCTCGTGAAATCATGAGAGGCCAGTTCTGAGCTTGTGAACTGTGAGAAGCGATCAAACCATTCACAACTATTAAAACTCTTGCTCTTTTGGCAGGACTCAAATTGTCGCGCAAGCGTGCGTGCACTGGCCGGTGTTTCAATACCCGTCATCCACATCACCTCGAGGTCTCGTGGGGCCAGAAAATGCTCAGCTGGCAATGGGATCGCACTTGCGACTGAGCTTGCGAGCAAAATAAATAGTGCAGTAAAGGACTTAAAATTCATGGCCAAGACAATACCTGGGCCATGAATTTTGGGGGGAAATAGTGAAAAAATTACCTTTTAAAAAGGAACTTTTGGTGGTGTTTGATGTGATTGCCCAAAAAAGTAGAAATAAAGTAGTAGCTATGATCATATCCCTCTCTGAGATTGAGCTCTAGCTGCTGATCTTTTTCCTGACAAATGCTCTTGAGTTGATCGCACTTGAGTTGGGATTCCAAAAATTCATCGCTTCCACCTTGCTCCACCAAGATAGGGGCTTGGTGCTTGTAGCCTGCCGCGATTAATTCATAGCTATCATAGCTCTTCCATTTAATGCGATCTTCTCCGAGGTAACCACTCAAAGCCTTTTCTCCCCAAGGACAATCACTAGGGTGACAAATAGGTGAGAAGGCGGAAATCGCTTTATACTTATCACCACCTCTAAGACCAATCACGAGCGCGCCATGGCCTCCCATTGAATGCCCCATGATAGAGAGATTACTTAATCCAAAATGCTCTTTGATTAAGGTGGTAAGTTCGCTGTCGACGTAGGAGAACATTTGGTAGTGATCTTTGTAGTGCTCAGTTGTGGCGTCGACATAGAAGCCAGCTCCTGAACCAAAGTCGTAACTTAAGTGTTCGCCTGGGAGATCTAGGTTTCTGGGCGAAGTATCGGGACAAATAATCATGGTTTGGGTACCTGTGAGATGAGCTCCAATTCCAGATTTGGTGATGAAATTTTCTTCTGTGCAGGTTAATCCCGAAAGCCAAATGATACAGGCTTCAATTTTGCCATCTGGGATATAGGTTGAAAAATTCATTTGAGTCTTAGTCACATCTGATTGATGTGACCAAAACTGAGTCTTACCTTGGTAGGTTTTGTGAGTTTTAACGAGATTGATATTCATTTAAAACCTCTTAGTCTTTAATCAAATTTAATGACACTTCGGATACTCTTTCCTTCCTTCATCAACGTGAAGGCCTTATTGATATCTTCGAGTGGCATTGTGAAAGTGACCAGGTCATCTAGATTAATATCACCAGTCATGTATTTATCAACAAAGTCTGGAAGTTCACTACGACCCTTAACTCCACCAAAAGCAGAACCTCTCCATACTCGGCCAGTGACTAGTTGGAAGGGGCGAGTGCTTATTTCTTCGCCAGCACCTGCGACACCAATGATGACTGATTCTCCCCAGCCTTTATGACAAGACTCAAGTGCCTGTCTCATAAGTTTCACATTGCCCACACACTCGAATGTATAGTCAAAGCCCCCGTCAGTAAGCGCTACCAGATGGGCGACGAGATCACCGTCAACTTCTTTGGGATTTACAAAGTCTGTGGCACCAAATTTCTTGGCCATCTCAAATTTATCAGGGTTGATATCGATGGCAAAAATACGAGCAGCTCCCGCCATTTTTGCTCCTTGAATAACAGATAGACCAATGCCTCCCAGACCAAAGACACCAACTGTGGCGCCGGCTTCGACCTTGGCGGTCTTTAATACGGCGCCAATACCTGTAGTCACCCCACATCCAAGAAGACAGACTTTATCAAGGGGAGCTTGCGGGTTAATTTTTGCCAGAGCAATTTCGGGCACTACCGTGTACTCGGCAAAAGTCGACGTTCCCATGTAATGATAGATCGGCTTGCCGTCTTTAGAAAATCTGGTAGTTCCATCTGGCATCAGCCCCTTGCCTTGTGTTTCGCGGATGCGCTGACAGAGGTTTGTTTTACCAGAAGTACAGAATTTACAAGTGCCACATTCTGGAGTGTAGAGAGGGATCACATGGTCACCTTCTTTAAGGCTTGTCACACCCTCGCCAACTTTAACTACAACACCACCACCTTCGTGGCCGAGAATGGCCGGAAATATTCCCTCGGGGTCGACCCCTGAAAGAGTGTAGGCGTCCGTGTGGCAAACACCGGTCGCGTGAATTTTAACGAGGACTTCCCCTTTCTTGGGTCCTTCTAAGTCAACAGTCTCAATTTTTAAGGGTTCACCTGGCCCCCAGGCCACCGCTGCTTTTACTTTCATCGTTTCACTCATTTGAGACCTCCTTAAGCTATTAATGGGCAATATAATACTATTTTAATTGGCCGCCTTGACCCTTGACTACGCTGTAAAATGGAAAAACACTGTTTACTCATGGAAACAATTAAATGGATTCAGAGCGTTACGGTTTTCAATAAAGTCGCTCTTCTTGAGAGTTACTCTCTGGCGGCACTTGAGCTGGGCATTTCCAAGTCCTACGCCAGCAAAGTGGTGCGTGAGCTAGAAGAATCTATGGGAGCTCAACTGCTCTCACGCTCAACTCGCAAGGTGACTCCTACCGCCATAGGGCGCGATCTGCTCGCTCGTTGTAGCTCATCGCTGGGAATGCTCGAGCATACGAAGCGCAGCGCTCACGATCTATCAGGTCACGTTCAGGGACCTCTGCGCATTAGTGTGGCCGGAATTTTTGGAGAGCGCTACATTGCTCCGCTGACCATTGAGTTGTCCAAGAAGTATCCAAAGCTTGAGATTGAGCTCAACTTTGAGAGTCGGATGGTTGACTTGATCGCAGAGAATTATGATGTCGCTATTCGCTTTGGGGAGCTTGAAGATTCCTCATTGTATGCACGAAAAATTGCCTCGCGCATGGAGTTTGTTTGCGCTTCAAAAGAGTATTTGGCATTTGCCGGCTTTCCCAATCACCCTAGGGAATTGAGCCTTCACAACTGCTTGTGTGTTGGAGCTAGAGAGTGGATCTTTCAGGAGGAGGGCAAGAAGCTCGCTGTGAATGTGAATGGTAACTACAAAAGCAATAACCCTCGCACGATTCTCGAAGCTGCTCTTGCTGGGGCCGGCATCGTGCGCCTGCCGGGATCCTACGTTTCTTCATATATTCAAAATGGTGAATTAGTTAGTTTGCTTTCTCAATTTACCCCTGCGGCCAAAGATATCTGGGTGGTGACCCCTTATCGCCGGGAGATGAACGCCAACGTGAAGGTCTTTATTGAGGAGATAGAGCGACTATTTTCCTCAAATAAAGCGAGTATGCTCTTCTAGATTTCTTAAATAAAAATCCTGGGACAGTGCTGCGAACGGCATGGTATAAAACCTAGATGACGATGCGTCTCGTAGCCCTTCTATTTTGTTGTCTTCTGTGCGTCTCGGCCACAAAAGAGCGGCCCTTAAAGCTGGGTCTTTTTTATGTGCCCCACTATCTTGAAAGTGAAACTCAGGGGGTCTTCATTCGGATTATGAATGAAGTGATCAAGATGCAAAATATTGAGATCGAAAAAAAGATTTATCCAGCAAAACGTTTGATTCAAAAGTTTCAAGAAGGGGATATTGACGGCTTTTTTCCTTCTGTTCGCGACTTTAGAGGGATTGGAGTGCTGGAGACTATTCCTTTTTATTATAAGAAGGATTTTTTCTTTTATCACTCCTCGTATAAACCCGACTTTCTGAATCATCACACTGATAAAAAATTGAAGCTTTGTCTGACGAGGGGATATCCTTATCGCTCTGATTTGCTCTCAGATGCGAGATATCAGATCAATTATGCAGAATCAGATGCAAGTTGCTTTAAAATGCTCAATGCCAAGAGGGTCGATGCCCATGTGTGCGAGCTTGTGACAGGGATTATCACGCTCGAGCGGCTAGGGTTTAGCGATATTAAGATTCACCCCAAAGAGATCTCTTCTTTTCCCGTCTCCATCGCCTTTCGCAATGATAATCGAGGCAAGAAGTATGTACAGGAGTTCTCTGAAGGTTTGAAAAAGTTGATTGATTCTGGAGTGCTCAAAAATGACTACTTCAGCTTCACCAAAGAAATGGCCAAAAAGTATGAAATTGATTTCGATCCGCTCTCAATGTGATAAGCATGCCCCCCGCGAGATATGGGGGAGCATGCAAAAAACAGGAGCGTCAGAAGGCTTAGGAGGCTAGCTCATCGCTATTTTTGCTCAAGAGCTTATTCCAAAAGCCTGACTTTGAAGTGTCCTTAATCTCGATCTTCTTGACCGATTCTTGCACCGTCTTGGGAATCGCTAGCTGAAGCACACCCTTTTCAAATCGCGCCTCAATATCTTCGATCTTTACTTCTCTTGGAAGTTTGATAGCGCGCTCAAAGATGCCGTAGGTTCGCTCTGAGTAGTCGGCGTTTTCAACTTCGGCCTTTCTCTCGCCTTTGATTCTGAGAATATTATCCTGGACTTCTACATTGACGTCTTCTTTATTCACGCCCGGTAGATCAACACTCAGGACGTAGTGGGAGTCTCTCTCGGCCATATCAAGAGCAGGCATCATCCCAAAATCTCTACTCACAGGCGCATTACCAAAGATGCGCACGAGATCGTTTTCAAAATCTTCAATGAACGAAAAGGGATTGCGGGCCATATTTCTAGAAATTAAAGAGTTTCTCATAAGTACCTCCTTGGAAAGCTATACTTTATTACTTCCCTTACACCTATAAGGTGATAGCAAACGGGTGAGTGTCAAGGTTTAGAGCTGCTTTAGGGGCGAGGAGGTTAGACAGAGTTTTGATGAAAACCTACTGGGGAATAAGGTCCCCAGTAGGCTAATGGATTTAGCGCAGGCTAATTTCGATTTGTTTTTCGCGACCATCGCCGATTGAAGTCGATTTCACAACTTCATCGCCTTCAAGTTGCTTGTGAACAATTCGGCGCTCATAGGCTTTCAGTGGGCGCAAAAGAATGGGGCTCTTTCCAGAGATGACTTCTTCTTTAGCCTTGATTGTCATATCAATGAGGGCCTTTTCTTCCTTCGGGTCCATCTCGCGGCGGCGATTTGGACGATCGCCCCTGGGAGCGCGTTCTCTGTTTTGATTTTTGTCTCTACTTCCACGATCACCGCGCTCTGGTCGTTCAGCGCGAGTGTTTTTTCTAGGAGCTCGTGAGTCATCAGAGCTCTTCATTTTAGAGTCGAGATTCACGTGTAGCTTCACGTTGCCTGGGAGCTGAATTTTTTGCGTGAGAAAGACTTTAATAATCTGCTCAAAAGCGCGCAGTAATTCAAAGCCATTTCGCGCCATGAGGCGTTCGTCGTGGCCAGAGAAGTTCACCTGAATATTAGGTGAATTAAAAGAGACGTTCACATTAAGTTCAAGCCTTGCCATGGCGAGGATGTCACTCACGTAGGGTGTGATGAGCTTTTTGTAAATTGGCTTAAGAGTGTACTTGTAAGTTGTATTTCTGGGGCCAAAGAAGAAGAACTTGCGAGCAGATTGCTTCACAATCTCAGCTTCAAGTAGAGAGTCATCAAGAACTTGGAAATAACCAAGGGCCGCTTTGTCGGCATCTTCTTTTTTAGTCGTGGTGATGAAGAAGAGGCGTTGGTCGCCCGTTTGCTCACTGGCCACAAAAGGAAGTTTGGATTTTGGTGTGTAAGCTGGGAGTAACTCGCGCTCTGGCTTGGCTGTAGCTGACTTTTCTCTGGGCTTTCTCTCTGGGCGCTCTTTGCGATCGCGTTTATCTTCGTGCCTTGAGCGCTCTGAGCGGTCTTTGCGCTCAACTACACTGAGTGTCTTTGCATCAATATAAGGTCTTGGGGCAATGTCAGTGGCAAAGTCATCGTCTTTGAGACGAAGCTTTGGAATTTGACTGCCGATAAGCTCATAGATGGCGTCGAGGTGTTGGCAGTCTTCATGGGCACAAAAGCTCACTGCGCGACCCTCTTTACCTGCGCGGCCGGTTCTACCAATGCGATGAACGTAGTTGGCAGCTTCGATGGGCATTTCATAGTTGATGACGAGATTCACATCTTTAATATCCAAGCCGCGAGCGGCGACATCAGTACAGACGAGAATCGTCACGTCTTTGTTTCTGAATTCTTCCATTAAGCGGGTGCGCTTATTTTGTGGCAATCGACCCGAGATTGGCTTGGCCTTAAAGCCCATAATGATGAGCCATTCTGCGACCATGTGAGTTTGCATTTGCGTATTACAAAAAATAAGCGCATAGGCATTTTCGTGATCGCGAAGAATTTTGACCAGAAGAGGCATTTTCTCTTTGGCATCGACCATCGCAATTGAATGATCAATATGATCGACCAGGAGTGAGTCTTCGTTGAGCTTGAGTTCAACTGGATGCGAGCGGAACTTATAGGCCGTGCGCAAGACGTCCATATTACTTGTGGCCGAAACCATGATGAGCTGGCGCTGATCATTTACGCGCGAGAGGATATATTCAATTTCTTTTTTAAAGCCCATATCAAAAAGACGGTCGGCTTCATCAAAGACGATGGCCTTGGTGTTTTTAATGTCGATGTCTTTTTGCTTAGTTAAGTCACAAAGTCTACCTGGAGTGGCGACCAAGATAGTGGGCTTTTTCTTTAGTAGCTCGCGCTGTTTTTCAATATTCTCTCCGCCAATCAAACAGACGGAGTGTATCCCCAGTGGACTGCCGATTTGTGTGAAGACTTTGTCGGTTTGTTGAGCGAGCTCTCTGGTGGGTGAGAGGATGATATAAAGAGTGTCCTCTGCCCCTTCGGCGCGACTTCTAATGATTTGCTCGATAATAGGAATGGCAAATGAGCCAGTCTTACCACTGCCGGTTTCGGCCTGGGCAAAGATATCTTTTCCTTCGAGGATGGGAGTGATGGTGATTTCTTGAACGGCCGAGGCTTGTTTGAAGCCGATGTTTTGAAGAGATTCGATAAGAGGTGTTGATAATCCGAATTCTGTGAACGCTACTTGTGTATCCATTGGTTCCTTATTGTGTGCGTGGCAATATATATTTGTCTTGCGTTATTTTATTTAATGGTAGCCGTTTTAGTATCATCAACTAAGGGCTTCTATCAAGTCACAAGGCCCGTTCTAAACCTCTACCGTATTGTAAGCCCCTAGAATCTTCCATGAAAGCGTGTGTTCGCTTAGATGCGTCAAGCACTGCTTCACGCTCTCAAGCTCTAGATTGCCCATAAAATCGACGAAGAAGACATAGGCAAAGGGGTTTGAGGGAATGGGTCTGGACTCGATTTTAGTTAGGTTGAGACCATATTTATGAAAGGCCTCGAGCGAGCCCGCGAGTGCCCCCGGGTGGTGGCCCACTTGAAAGGCGAGGCTAATTTTATGATGCTCCTCGGGCCCAGCTCCATCATCAATCTTAAAAGTGAGAAAGCGCGTGATATTGCGCTTTTGATCCTGAATATTTGAGTCGAGAATATCCAGACCATAGACTGCTGCACACCACTTGCCGGCGATGGCGGCATGGCGCGGGTGATGCTCATTAGCTATTTCCTCGGCGGCCCCGGCGGTGTCAAAGATAGGCTCGGGCTTAAGCCCCTTGGCCTTGAGATAGCCGTGGCACTGGGCAAGGGCAATAGGGTGGGAGCGCACACTTTCGATATCAGAAATTTGAGCGCCTTTCTTTGCTAGAAGATGATGATTAATCTCCAGATAGGTTTCGGTGGTCGCGAAGAATTTTCTGGCAAAGAGCAAATCGAGGTTGAGACTCACCAGCCCTGCGATACTATTTTCAACGGGTAAAATTGCCCAATCAATTTTCTTTTTTTCTAGCGCCTCACAAACATCTTCGCTGTCGTTAAATCCCTGAGAGACATAGTTGTGAATGCCACGGGACTTCATGGTTTTAAAAAGCGCCTCTTCCGAGTACGCGCCTTTCTTTCCTTGAAAGCCAACTTTGAGAATAGATTTATTACTCATGACGTCGTGTCCTTGTCGCATGTCACCCAAACATGTTATATGGGTGTCATACTTATTGATACATTTTTTTGCCCATTCAAAGGACGCGTCCATGATTAGTACCGAAAATATTGCACTTGCCTATGGCGGTAAGAAGTTATTCGAGGATGTAAATATCAAGTTTACTCCCGGAAACTGTTACGGGCTCATCGGGGCTAACGGGGCGGGAAAGTCGACCTTTATTAAGATTCTCTCTGGCGAAGTAGAGGCCCAGTCGGGCAATGTGCACATTACTCCCGGGCATCGCCTCTCTATTCTTAAACAAGATCACTTTGCCTATGATGAGCACCCAGTGCTTGAAACTGTGTTGATGGGAAATCAGCGTCTGTTTGAAGTGATGAAAGAAAAAGACGCCATCTATATGAAAGAAGACTTTTCAGATGAAGATGGCATTCGCGCTAGTGAGCTCGAGGCGGAATTTGCTGAAATGAATGGTTGGGAAGCTGAGAGTGAAGCCGCGATCTTACTGGATGGGCTCGGTATTAAAACTGATCAGCACCAAGTGATGATGAAAGATCTCAAGTCTGAAGAGAAAGTAAAGGTGTTGCTCGCTCAAGCTCTTTTTGGCAACCCCGATGTGCTCTTACTGGACGAGCCCACCAACCACCTCGATATCAAGGCCATTCAGTGGCTAGAAAACTTTTTGATGGATTTTAAAAATACCGTGATCGTCGTTTCCCACGATCGCCACTTTCTCAATAAGGTCTGTACTCACATTGCCGATATCGACTTTGGCAAGATCACCAGCTACGCCGGGAACTACGACTTTTGGAGAACTTCTAGCGAGCTGGCCCAGCGCCTGCGCAGTAACGAGCGCAAAAAGGCCGAAGACAAGGCAAAGGAGCTTAAAGAATTTATTCAACGCTTTAGTGCCAACGCCTCTAAATCTAAGCAAGCAACCTCGCGCCAAAAGCAACTTGAAAGACTCAACATCGATGACCTTCCCATTTCTACGCGCAAGTATCCCTACGTGCAATTTGATCAAGCACGCGAGGCCGGAAAAGATATTCTTCGCGTAGAAGGACTTACTAAGACGATTGATGGAGTAAAGGTGCTCGATAATGTGAGCTTTACTCTCAATAAAGGTGATAAGGTCGTTTTCTTGAGTGATAACGATCTGGCCGTGACGACACTTTTCCAAATTCTTGAAGGGGAAGTTAAGCCCGACTCGGGAGAGTTCACTTGGGGCGTGACCACTACCCATTCTTACTTTCCTAGCGACAACACTAAGTACTTTCAAGGTGGTTCGGCCAATTTGGTCGACTGGCTTCGTCAGTACTCTGAAGATCAAACCGAATCTTTTATCCGTGGCTTTCTGGGACGCATGCTCTTTACTGGAGAGGAAGTTCTTAAAAAGCCTAGTGTTCTATCTGGGGGAGAGAAAGTGCGCTGTATGCTCTCTCGCATGATGCTCTCTGGAGCGAATGTGTTGTTACTTGATGGGCCAACAAACCACTTGGACCTTGAGAGTATTACTGCCGTGAACGATGGTCTCATTCGTTTTAAGGGCACTGTGATGTTTACCTCACACGATCATGAGTTCGTCCAAACAGTGGCCAATAGAATTATTGTGATTAACGGCAAGCTAGAAGACGATCGCTACACTTCTTACGACGATTACCTGGGACTGCATTAATCCCAGCCAATAACTTGATAGCCCGCTCGCGAGAGACACTGCTCGATGAAGCGGCGCTTGAGTTGATCAGGTGAAATAGCACCCACTGTGCCACCAGCGGCGGCGCCCGTTGCCGCGCCTTGAGTGAGTCCTCTTAAAAAGTCTCCCGTAAAAAGACCAGTCACGGCGCCAACGGCCGATCCCACTGCGGCACCTCCGCCAGCTCCTTTAAGAATTTGCTTACCCTTTGAGCTGGCGAGAAATTGTTCCGCCTTTTCTGTGCACGCCTTGATGTCAGCTTCAGCGACCTCTTTACCCACACTTTCATACTTTGAATTGGGGTAGAGCACAGGTGAGCTCGAGCAAGAGCAGAGGATAAGAAGGCTAAAAAGGAGGGTGAACTTTTTCATGATTTTAGGATACTCCATTTTTGGCCAAGATGTTAAAACTCCGGAATTATTGATATTTGTAAGACTTTAAAAAACGAACGATCGTGCTATAATGGCTTTATGAAAACAAAGGGAATCGCCACCAAAGAATCTATCTTAAAAGCAGCTTTCGACTTTGCCGGGCAATTTGGCTTTGAGGCCCTCAGCATTGGCAAGCTCGCTCAAAACGTGGGGCTCTCTAAGTCGGGGCTCTTTGGTCATATTCAATCAAAAGAAAAACTTCAGTGTATGGTGCTCGACTTTGCCGCTGAAAATTACACCCGCGCGGTGGTGGCGCCCGTCCTTAAAGAGCCGCGGGGGTTGCCGCGCTTAAGAGCGCTCACTCGCAACTGGATACACTGGGTGGATCACGAACTTGTGGGAGGCTGTCCCTTAATTGCTGCGGCTATTGAGTTTGATGATAGGCCAGGAGTGGTGCTTGATCGCGTGCGCTTTTGGTATCAACAGAAAATTGATTTCTTGGTTGGCGCTTGTGAACTCGCTGTGAGTGAAGGGCACTTTCAGGCCGACACAGACAGTGAGGCCCTCGCTAGAGAGTTGTACTCACTTATGATGGGCTATCATTTATTTTCCCGCTTACTTAAAGATCCCAAGGCGCGCGAGCGCTTTGAAGCTTCATGTGAAGAACTCTTTTCTCGCCATGGGAGGAAGTTATGAATACCCAAACACTTGTGAATATCGCCAAAACAGTGGCGCCAGAGAAAGTCGAGCAGGCAAGCCAAGGTCTGGTGTCCTATTCTTTACAAAAACTTTGGGATTACCGTCCGGAAGCTTTCTATCACCTCTGTCACGATATTCTCTTTGCACCAAGACCTATGCCTCTTAAAGAGAGGTGGGCCACGCTTTTAAAAGAGGCCAAGAGAGAAAATCTCTTAGTCCCAGAGACAGGTGGACATGTGGCGACCTATCGCTTTGGTCGTGGTCCGGCAGTTATTTTAGTTCACGGTTGGGCCGCCCGTGGAATGCAGCTCTCTGACTTAGTTCTACCACTCACCGAGCGCGGTTTTAGTGTGGTTGTCTACGACCAACCTGCTCATGGAGAGTCGGGGCTTAGAGCAAGTAATATTTTTAAATTTGTCTTTTCGCTCAAAAGAGTGATTGAACACGAAAGAGAGATCGCTGGACTAGTGGGGCACTCGATGGGCTGCTCTGCTATTAGTGCCAATCTTCAGTGGTTTCCCTGGATAGATAAGGTGGCACTAATGGCCCCTCATGCCAATTTAGAGCGTGAGATGATGGGTTGGATCACCAGTCGTGGACTCACTGATCAGATGGTGCGATCCCTCGTTGATTGGCTTCAAGGTCGCTATCAGCTGGACTTCTCTCAAATTAATCTCAATGAAGTGGGAAGTGGTATTCGCTCAGATGTCTTATTAATTCACGATGAAGACGATGAGGCGACTCTGTATCAAAACTCGCTTGAACTAGAGCGACTGATTCCAAACTCTGAACTCTTTTCGACCCAGGGACTTGGGCACTTTCGTATGGTGCGCGATCCCCTTATCAGGGATCGCATTGTGAATTGGATCAGTTCCTAACTATTATCTTTCAAGAGCTTCTTCACTCGCTTTTGCAAGTCGATGAGGTCTTCATATTCCAGGCCCGCCAAGCTGTGACTGGGGGAGAGGTCTTTAGGATCGCCCCCACTATTTTTATAGGACTCCAGGCGATTGTTGATATTGTTTCGAAGCGTTCTGAGCTTCTTTGGGGTCCAAGTCTCTAACTCACTAAAATCTTTCATTTCTTCCTCATTGCGTCCAACTGAATGGGGGTTTGTAGCACGCTCGCGCCTACTCGGCCATTCTTTCAATAGGGCCTTTACGCTTCTCACTCTTATGGTATGAAAATCCTCCATAAAGTGAGGAATTTTGACACAGTTTAAGCGCGTCCATATTGAGATAACCAACATCTGCAATTTGCAGTGCTCCTTCTGTCCAGAAGTCGAGCGCGAAAAGGGCGTGATGGGCTTGGCCGACTTTGAGGTCTTGTGTCGGGCAGCGACTCCTTTGACTGAGCGTATTTGCCTCCACCTAATGGGAGAGCCCCTAACTCATCCCCAGTTTGATCAAATTTTAAAAATTGGCTCACGACTTGGATCGAAGTTTAATATCGTCACCAATGGTCTTTTGCTAAAAAAGTGGGCGCGTGAAATCGCAAGTGAACAAAGCGTGGCCCAGGTGAATCTATCTTTACAGATTCACGGTGACAATTTCCCCCAACGCGATCCTCAAGTCTATTTGCGCTCGGTCTTAGCTGCGACCAGCTTTATCGAAGAACAAAGGCCTGACGTTTACATCAACTATCGACTCTGGAACCTCGGAGCGTTTGATCCTCAGAATGAGGAGATCTTTCGCGCGTTGGAAGCAAAGTATGATTGCACACTTCCACGCTCGGTAGATGTTCGCGCTAAGAAGGGTGTGAAGATCTCCGGGCGTAGCTACCTACATTTTGATAGCCGTTTTGACTGGCCAAGTTTTGAAAACCCCTATCAAGGGGAGCTTGGCTACTGTTACGCCCTTAAAAATCATATGGGTATTTTAACGGATGGAACGGTTGTGCCGTGTTGTCTTGATAAAGAAGGCGTGATGCCCCTTGGAAACGCGCTTGAGACGTCTCTAGAAGAAGTGCTCTCAAGCCCACGCGCCCAGGCCATTCGTATGGGCTTTGATCGCGGTTGTCGTGAAGAGAAGTTTTGCCAGCATTGTACCTTCATCTCGCGCTTTGATCGCAAGGCCCAGCAATTAAAAAAGGTGAACTATGAAGCCACTCTTTAAGCTCTCTTTACTCATGACTCTCTTACTTTGCTCAGGTGCCCATGCTGGCAGAAAAATTATCGCAGGAGAAGTTCCTGGTCGTGATCACCCTGCGTATTACAATACTGTTGCTTTGATTAAGAGTGCTGATAATAAGGTATTTTGTACGGGATCGATTGCCAGTGAAAACCTTATCATCACCGCAAAGCATTGCCTGGCCGATAAGAAACTCGGTGACTTTAAGATTTTTATCGGTCAGTCGACGCTTGATTTGGATAATGGAGTCATTCTTGAGGTGAAGCGCTTTCAGGTGCGCTACCCAACAGATTGGGAGATGAGTTTTCCAAGTGGCGATATTGCTTGGGTTGAAATTGATGACGAACTCCCAAGCTTTGCTCGCCCCTTGCGAGTGCTCAGTGATCATCGCCAACTGCCGCTTGGAGAAGTCTATGTGCTTGCAGGCCACGGTAATAAGAATGCCAATGGGCAGATTGAGGCCGGCGAGAAATTCTTCTCTTACACCAGTCTTCATAGTTATGAACTAAACGCACGCTTTAGAGACGTGATGGTCTTTAAGGGAAAACCCGGACAAGGGGCCTGTCATGGCGATAGTGGGGGCCCTGCTTATGTTGAGCTTTCCAATGAAAAAGGGGAGCTTGAGTGGTTTTTAATTGGAGTCACGAATGGTTTCGACTTGGTTCTAACACCTGGATCAATGAGCCGGACAGGGGACCCTGACTTTCCTTATCACGTCGACTGCTCTCAAAATGAGAACCTCTATACCTTTATTGGAGGGCATGGAGATTGGATTGAAAAGAGTTCTGGAATTGAGCTCTATAAAAGCGAGGCTTTTAAAGAGCGCAACTGGGACTCTCAAGCCCAGGTCAGGAGCTTAAGAGAGTGGTGTGAGCAGGCAAGTCTTGCTAGTCCTGATTGGAATACTTTGAAAATGCTACTCGATCAAAAGGTGGACACTCTGGCGCCAAAAGAGGCTAGAGATTTCTATCTCAGTTGCGACAAGATTGTCTCTTACCTCTCTGAGCTTGAGTCAATTCGATTTGATGGCGAGAAGTTACTCGACGCTCACTACGGACTTGGTAACTTAAGCTTACTTCCCAAGCTTAAGAGTATTTTTATTTCTCAAATTAAGAATCAACTCATTGATCTCTCTTCGCTAAGAAATTTAACGTTAGATGAGCTCGTCATCTACCAAACTAAACTCACTGATTTAAAGTTTCTAGATTCGAGTGTGCAGATCAGAAAATTAGATCTTGCTAAAACGGAGCTTGAAAGTCTTGAGGGGCTAAGTGCCGCCAACGAAGTTGAAGTGATCAATTTAAATAGTAACCCGCTTAAAAATGTTGATGTCTTGAGTTCGCTTAGAAAACTTCAAGGTATCTCCCTGGCCTCCACAGAACTTGGAGATTATAGCTTTCTTCGTGAGCTAACTGGTCTGACTCAACTAGATTTAGGAAATAGCGGCATTCGCGATTTTCAAATCCTTATGGAGTTAGTGAATCTACGTGAATTGACGTTGAGTAATGCGAGTTTTGGAGAAGTCGACTTCTCTTTGATGACGGAGCTTGAAAGGCTCTCGCTCAGTAAGATCAGTTTTCAAAAGCTGAAGTTTGGAAATCTCGCTAAACTTCGCCGGCTTGATTTTTCTAGCTCAAATCTTCATGATTCTAATCTCTCTGAGATTGTTTTTATGAGTTCGCTAGAAGAGGTGATGCTCACTTTTAATGAAATATCTGATCTTAGTGTTTTTAGAGGACTTACTCACTTAAGGGATATAAATCTCTCATCTAATCCGGTATCGAGCCTCGCGGCACTCAAGGATTTAGAAAAGCTTGAAGTCCTGCGCGTTTTTAGAACACCGATTGCCAGCGGAGCGGTTAAAAAGGACCCTGAAAACTGTCCACTGAGTGGTGCTGATGTGCTGACTCGTTTTTGCTCGCGCTAGAGTCTAGGCTAGAGACCTTTATCCTTCATTCCAACTCTGCCTATAAATGGCAGTTTGAGTGCCGGCGTCCAGAAGTCGACCCCAAAGTTGAGGCCCAGAATATTGACCTCCACACCTTCGGCCACACCCAGAGAAAATCCCAGTGCTCCAAATAGGTTAAATTGAAAACCTGTCCCTGAAGCAGTTTTAGCAAAAGGGAGCGGGCCTTCAATCCAGTCCTTACCAACGGCATGAGGGGGGAGTTCTACATCGAGTTCAGGAATGTTGCGAATGAGATAGGCGACATAGGTATTACTGTTGGGACCGGGCCAAATGCGGTACTCACCTGCAAATGGATACTTGGGAATGAGTTCTTCAAGTTGAGCAATGATCCGATCAGCGCGCTCTCCTCTGGCCTCAAAAATAATTTCAGGCTCGGCATCAAACCAGCGCCGATCGGGGAGGTCGTGTTGGGTGCTCACTGCACTTTTGGATCTTCTCAAAAGCCAGCCTACAACGTGAGTCACTGTATACTCTTTGTCGCTAGCGCGCTTAAAGCTAATCCATGGATGGATCGCAAAGTTGCCGCGCCAACTAAAGGCCCTCGCGGTGTAGACTTGAACAATTGATTCTTTGAGTTCACTAGCTTTGGGGGCTATGCCGGTGCTATCGCGCGAAGCTGTTTTCCAGTCCCGTGAAGAGCCGCAGCTCACTAAAATTGACGTGAGTAAGAAAAGAAAAATTATTTTTGCCATAATATATTCTGTCACTACTGTCATTAACAGTCTCAATAATAATACGCTGTCTAAAAAATGTAAGCGAGAATGAGAGTGATGAGCGCGGGTATCGCCTGTACCCACAAGATATTCTTAGAGACGCTATAGGCGCCGTAGAGTCCGGCCAAGGCGACACAGGCCAGGAAGTAGAATTGAAAGGTGGTGGAGACCGCTTCATTTGAACTTATGAGCGAGAAGAGGAGTCCACCTGCCAAAAAGAGATTGTAGAGCCCTTGATTGGCGGCAAGGGCGCTTGAGCGATTAGCAAAGTCCACGTCGGTTCTAAAGACCTTGCGGCCAAAGTCGCTTCTCCAGAGAAACATCTCCAAGATGCAAAAGAAAATGTGCTGAAGGGCAATGATGGCGACGAGAGACTTTACTAATACCTGCATGAATTATCCTATAAATCTAAAAGTGACTCATGATTTGCTGACCCATATCCTCGAGCTTTCTCACTTCCTTGAGCTCTTCTTGAGCTGCTCGAATCGCCGTTTGGACTGTGCTTTGCTTACCAATTGAGGCGGCAAACTTGATGGCGTGTGCCTCGTCACTAAAGACTGCGCCTTTGGCCAATTTGGCGGCCAAGCCCGAAATCTCTTTTGAGTTCTCACCAAAGAAATCGATTAGATCAATATGGTGGGCCAGGTTTAAGTTAATGCGCTTTTTAGAGCCACCTGAGAGCTTACTTGCGTAGCTCACATAAACCTCAGGTACTTTTGTAAACTTACTATAGGTTTTGGCAAGCTCGCCCCTTGCTAGTAACTCGCGAAGAGAATCAGAAATGGCATCACTTCCACGGGCAATTGTGCTGGGAGATTTAAAGAGAGCGCGAAGTTCATTGTAGCTCGATTCATTAGGAAGAAGGGAGCCCTTTGAAACTTTAAGAAGTTGATAGGCCACTCTCATCTGCTTATCGCCGTCTGCATCCTGCGGGTTGTTGATGAGATGGCGCAGAAGATCTGTAATTGTGGTTGCTTGAGAAGCTTTAATGGCCTCAACTAAACTTCTAAAACTTAGCAGAAATACTTTTTGTGCTTCAAGGGCGCGTTCAGAAGCCGGGGCGCGAGAGCTTGCTTCCATCCATTCTTGCCACTTGGCACTTTGAGTTTGAAAGTGTTTCCACTGAGTCTTTTGATTTTGCTGCTTACTCCACGCGAGATCCATGTCTTGTAGTAGCTTGGTCGGGATCATTGCTCCACTGGCAACGAGGTTGTAAATCAAAGTTGCGATGAAGCCTTCTTTAGATTCAAGTCTGGCCGGAGAATCAATCTCACAGTTCTTGGCCAAGTCAGTAGTGGAGGCCAGACCCCCATCGCTGTAGAATCGATCTGAAAAATCCTCCCAATTCATGACTTTTAAAAAGTCATCTACTTTGACATCTTCTCCTCTTAAAATGCGAGCGACAAATTCCTCTGCACTAAAACTTTCGCTCAAGCCGATTTGTGAAGCATCAATCCCTTTAATATTTCTAAGAGAGCAGTTACCCACATCATAGAGGTTGTAGACATAGCTATTTCTTCTAACAAAAGTTTGTCTGTTGGCCAGAAATTGCATTCCTTTTGAAAGACGGGCGTTATAGTTGCCAAAAAAGCGCTCCCTCTCTCGCTTACTCATATTAAGAATTTTGGAAGCCGCAGTTCCATAGAGCGCCTCAAAGCCTTCGGCAAGGCCCTCGCTAAAGGCGAGGCTAGGGTTAGAGACAATCATGGTGTCGTGACCATTTTCGGTCATATTTGAGGCCACAGTGCTTTTGTTTCGAACAGATTTTGAAAGGAGTTCGTTGTGCCAAATGTGTGTGAACTCATGAAGAATTACGTCCTGAAGAATATTCTGCTCAGGATTATCGATGAGCTCTTTTAAAGAGAAAATATCGTGATCAAAGAGAAACATATTTCCAGAGCGCGGAAGTGATTTTTCTTTGTACTTTACTTCAGCACTGCGAAGCTCTCCTCTTGGAGTCATGTACTTGAGTTCACCTTCGTATTTGCTTCTTAGATCAAAAAGCTCATGAACGACCGCTGCTGGACCCACTTTTTCATTTCCCACCAACTCATTTTCCGAGCGAATTGTAAAATAAGGTAGAAATGAGTTCACTCGGTAGGGATGATTGGCATTAATTTGTCGCGCATAAGACAGTAGCTTGAGCGAGGTTTGGCCACCCGGGTGCTTAAAGAATTCGTGAATATTTCTCTCAAGACTGGAGTAGTCCTTAGGTTCAACAATATCGTAGGGAAGAACTTGCTTTTTAAAGAGCGCCATTCTTAAAAGCGTGCCAATTTTAAAGCGAAACTTCGCCGGTAGTGGAGTGACCGGAGCAATTTCATTCAAGCTTGTGTAGGGCGCGACACTGTGGTTTTGCTCCTTTAATTTTTCAAGCTCTTTGGGTTCCTTATCAAAATTAAATAAAGCATAACTTGGCTGCGCTAGGAGCAGTAGAGAGAGTGCGAATGTTGTTTTCATGATATCCCCTGAGATAAGACTTATTTAAAAGTCTACCCCAGGAGCAAATTGGCGTCTTCGAGCAGCTTTTACCAGGTACCGATATTCTCGCGCGTACTCCACTTGGGGTCCGGGGGCAGCGGCTCGCCCTTTTGAAGGAGCTCAATTGAGTGATTGTCTGGTGAGCGAATAAAGGCCATATAACCATCGCGAGGTGGTCTGTTGATCGTAACCCCTTTGGCCTCTAGCTCTTCACATTTTTGGTAAATATTATCGACAGCAAAGGCCAGGTGCCCAAAATTTCGTCCAACAGAATATTCTTCTTCTTGACCCCAATTGTAGGTTAATTCAATTTCGGCCTCTCCGGGAGCGGTGGCCAGAAAGATGAGGCTAAACTTGCCCGCCTCACTATCTTTGCGCCGAATTTCTTGTAGCCCTAGCTTGTTAATATAAAAGTCGAGTGCGCGCTCGAGATCCTTTACTCTGAGCATGGTGTGAAGAAACTTCATGTAAACTCCTATCGTTTCATAGACTCGGATAAGTACTAGACGAATTTATTTGGTTTTCTACAAGGAAGATTTACATCTTAAGTGATTTGTTCCGATACTCCTAGAGAGATGAAGAATTGTTTAAGAATTTATCTATTTATCTTGCTCGCAACTCTATACTCGTGTGAGCTTCCCTGGAGTGGTGGAAATAGGCTCTCCCAGCGTCCCGTCGTCAATGACTTTACTCGCTCGATGCCAGCGCCAAAGGCAAGGGATATCAATCGTAGCGTTGACCGAGGTGAGGTGAGTGAGGCGATCAATCGGGCCGTCGATCCTCCCATGACTGATGGTGCTGATTGCGCTACTTGTGTCGACACTCATCGAGCTCCAAGTGGCAGTGGTGTGTGCCGCTATTTTAATTCTTGGGTCAATCAAGGTGTCCCAAGAGACGCGCTCAAGCAGGCATTGACCTATTACCAAAGTAATAAGAGCTCATTTTCAAATCAGCGCTATCTCTCAATTGCCGATTACTCCCAACACTCAGGTAATAAGCGTTTTTACTTGCTCGATCTCTCAAATGGCTCGGTGACAAAAGAGCATGTCTCGCACGGTTCGGGATATTCTCGCAGTGAAGGAGTTAATCGAGGAGATGCCGCTCATGATGGAATGATCGATCGCTGCACTCAAAGAAATGGCACTCGCACCAATATGACTCGGGTCGGATTTTTTCGAACCTCAAACTTTTATTTTTCAACCAGCCACGATCGCGCAAAGAAAGGACGCAAGGGCTGGCCAAATTTAGCTGTGAGCTCGGGCCCGCGCGTAAACGGCATGAGAATGGTGGGTCTTAGTTCGACGAACTCCGAAGCTTTGGGCGCTGGCGTGGTGATGCACGAGGCTTACTATAACCAAGATGCGATGAGTGGCAGGCCTGCTAAGATGGGTCGCAGTTATGGTTGTCCGGCTTTTCTGCCGGGAAGGGGCGGCCCAGTGATGGATAAAATTTCAAATGGTTCGCTCTTTTACGGCTACTCTGGAAACCTCTGTCCCCGGGAAATGAGTCGCGGTCCGCTGGCCCAGGTTCCCGGCTGGCAGAGCATGTGTGAATAGGCGTGTCATGTCTTTTGAGAACTCCGCTGCTATCAAGTAGCCTGTTTTTATACTGGAGTTCAAAATATGTGGCTAAGATCTTGTTATCTGGTAGCAATTACCGCTTTTCTTACTTATGGTGTGGCCGGTGCCAATGATGTGAGCGTCGATTACGGCGTTGATGGTTATGTGAGGGGATTCACAAAAGAGAAGACTGTCACGACTCGTCAAAATAAAGACCAGGGCTTCTCCCAGCTTCTTCGCGTCAAGGTAGAGTTTCATCACACTGAGGGCCTGGCCGTTAAAACGCGCACGATTCTCTCTGGAGATAAGTGGGATGGGGACACGCCTAATACAAATACCAGTGTGACTGGCAGCTCTGATAATGGTGGCGGCGGCAACGACGTCAGACTTGATTATGGACTAATTGAGTACAAGAAAAATAACTGGACCTTCAGTGCCGGTAGACAGATTGCTAACTGGGCCCATTGCCTGACTACCTGTGATGACCGTCGCGACCGCGCTTTAGTGCTCACTAACTTTGGCGGCGTCTTTACCGCTTTGGTTTATGATAAGCGTGTAGAGGGGACAATTGATCGCGATACAGATGATGGCGATATGTATGCCATTCTCTTTTTAAAGTATGGCGCCAATTATGAAGCGGGTTTTCTCACGGCTTACTGGAATAATGTGGATGGCTCTTATGTTCTAGGAGGGGCTTGGAATATTTCTCCTTACCTGCGCTTTACTCTGGGAAGATTTAAATTCAATGTTCTCGCCAATTATATTGGCTGGGGCGAAAAGACTTCTTGGTTTAGTGGACAACATCACGTTTACGCTGTCAGTGGTGAAACAATGCTGGTCTCAAAGTTTAAAATTGAAGCACAAGCCCTGGCCGTTATTAATGGCGGATACATGTCAACGGGCTATGATACCTATCTCTCAATGGTCAACAGTAACCCAGATCATAATCAGTCGCAGATTCAAGCGGCTCGCATCGGTGGTTTTGGAACTTTTACTGGCGGAAAAAATCAAGATGAATTTCTCTACAGTGCTAGAGCAAGTTACCTGCATGATGAAGACTGGACCTTCTCAGTGGCCGGAGGAGTTTTTAACCTCTATCAAAATGCCACCCGAAAAGATGCTGACCTCTGGGCCTTGGATGGCGTGATTACTCATCAACTCACAAATCACGCCAGCATTAAGGGATCATTTGGCCGCATCTTTGGCGATTATCACCTTAATGCTGGATCGGTGACATTAGCAGTAAAATTCTAGTCCTACTGCAAGCTCTCACACTGGCTTAGCTCTTTTTCGAATATTTCGTTAAGGCGCTTGGCCTGTGTGCGTTGTTCTTCTGGTGAGCCCAGTTCTGTTTGAAGTTCGCTGCGATAATCATCCAGGCGAAGTCTTAAGGCTTCGTTCTGTTGGGTGACTACCAAGGTACAGAGCTCGCGAGTATCAATCTCTGAGAGCTGATCTTGGCCTTCCGATTCAACCGCCTCTAAATCAAATACCTTACCCATTAAGAAACTTGTAAAATCAGTGTAGGTGAGGAGGTCTCTGTAGGACTCATAGAAGAGCTCGGGAGAGCTGTAGCTATATTCACGGTAGCGATCGAGTGCGTCTTCTGGACGATCGGCTTGCAAAAAGGTGAGGATGGCGTGAAAACTTCTCGAGTTGAGCGCATTCTTTTCTACCACCTCACGGGCCAGATTCATAAGTTCAGGCAAATCTAATTTCTTAAAGTCACCGCGCAGCTCGCGAATTTTAACATCAGCAGCTTTAAGAACTGGATCTAGATAATAAATCACACCACCGGCGATGAAGAAGGGATTGCCAAAGCCTAGGCTAGGATTTTTTGCAAAAAAGCTTCCCATCTTGCGTGAGTAGATAGTTCTGAGCATCCCTCTATTGCGAGCAATATTTTTATGACCTTCTTGAGTGAGAATAAAAAGGCCCATCACCTCGGCAAAGGACTCACTCTCATGAACCGAGTGTGGACTTTCTCCGCCAGAGTTATAGGTGCTGGGAAGAAACGTTTGATCCAGACAATGGCCAATTTCATGATAGATGGAAAATTTAGCTAACGTTTCATAAGGAAGTTTTGGCAAAATACTCTCGGCCGCTTTGTTTTCATAAACATCTTTCGTTCTTAGACCCAGGATACGCTCGAGTTCGAGGCGCTGATTACTGTTTGGTGAAGCGTGAAAGACTCCGCACATTTTATACTGATACTTTCCAAAGCCACCTTGAAGCAGTGGCAGTGCCACCGCCGAACCTTTTAGAACAGTGAGATAGGGCTCGTATTGATCAGCTTCGCGCTCACTTACTTCAAGACCAATCTTATCAAAGATATATTCTTGGATGACTTTAAGGCGAAGGGCCTTCTTTTCTTTTGAATCACCAAAAGCCTTGGCGGCAAGAAAGCGAGCATCAATCTCATCTTGGTTAAAGATGAGAATGGGGTAGTCCTTAATCGCTTTTTGGTACTTCGCCTGAGCTTCGTTAATTATCTTTGTTAGGTTGATTGGCATTTCGGTCGTAGCGGCTTGAGCGCTCAAGGCACTAGCAGCACAAAGAGTGAGAACTTTCGCAAGCAATTTTATTTTCATAGGACCCCCGTGAGGCGTGGAGCATAGCTGCTAAAGCCTTTTGGTTGGGGAGAATTGAAATATTTTCAGATGATTTTTCTTAGCTATGGGGCATTTCTCAATACTTAAGTTGCCAGCGCAGCGCCTGAGGACTAGCCTTGGGTCATGAAAAATAAGGCCCAATCTCGCGAAACTCTCTACGTCCGATTACTGGCCTGTATTCAGTTTTCTCATATCGTTGATTTCGTTGTCTTGATGCCTCTTGGCCCAACACTGATGGAGTCTCTTGGGATCACTCCGGTACAGTTTGCTTCACTCGTTTCTTCTTATAATTTTAGCGCTGGTGTGGCGGGATTTCTCTTTGCCACGGTTGCCGATAAATTTGATCGCAAGCGCATGCTCGTTTTTTGTTTGGCCGGCTTTATTATTGGTACTATTTTATGTGGCCTGGCAGGCACCTTTACCTACCTCCTAGCGGCGCGAGTGCTAACGGGTATTTTTGGTGGCGTTCTCAATGCCTTGGTTTTCACAATCGCTAGCGACCTGGTCCCCGCAAAAAGAAGGGGTAATGCCATGGGACTGATCATGGCATCCTTTTCCATTGCCTCAGTATTAGGGGTGCCCATAGGTCTGTGGATTGCTGATACCTTCTCTTGGCATTACACCTTTTATTTTATCGCATTCTTTTCAGTATTTATTTATGTTGCCGCGATCTTTGTCTTTCCCAAGATGCCCTCAAAGGAAGAAGCCGAGAGTGCGCTTGCGACGCTCAAGCGCTTTGGCTTAATGCTTTGTCATAGACGCTACCTAAGCTCTTATGTCCTTATTTTTGTGGTTGCGATGTCGATGTTTCTTTTGATTCCCTTTCTCTCACCTTATTCCGTGAAGAATATGGGGGTAGCCGCCACAGATCTTAAGTATATGTACTTAATCGGTGGCGCTTGCACCATTATTTCAGCCCGGCTCATTGGCAAGCTTACCGATCGCCTGGGAGCGCTCAAACTCTATATTTTCTTGGCGCTTGCCTCGGCCATTCCAGTTTATCTCTACAGTCATGCAGGCCCAGTTTCTTTTACTCTCTATCTGACTTTGTCGGCCTTTTTCATGATGATTGTCTCTGGGCGAATGATTCCCTGTATGACCTTGATTTCTATGGTGCCCGAAGACCGCGAGCGAGGAAGTTTTATGAGTCTGACCAATTCAATTCGCTCGATTGGCTCGGCCTCGGCCACCTTTTTGGCCGGTTTGATGATTTCTGAGGGAAACTCAGGTGAGTTAGTCGGTTTTGATCACGTTGGACTTCTCTCCATTGCGTTGATGTTTGTGACGATCGTGATTATCATGAATGTAGATCGCAAAAGGGTTGAGCATCGTTATGCTCAGGATGAAACAGAAGGTGCCCCCGAGGCTTACTCTTCTGTCGAATTGGGAAATTAAAATGCCAAAGTTATCGCGAATACTTAAGAGCTTAAAATTTGAGAAGGCCATGGATATCTTGGCCGGTGGGCCTTCAAGCGTTTCTGAAATTCTCTACAATGTCGAGAATAAGGCCTTTAAATCTTCAGCGCGTCTCAAGGGGATTAGGGCCGATCTGGCGCTTGCTTTAAAGATGATCAAGCAAACAGTGAAGGGCGAGTATAAGGGCCTATCCAATGACTCTCTCGTCATTTTTATTGCCGCTTTTCTCTACTTTCTCAATCCGCTTGATTTAATCCCAGATTTCTTGATGCCAATTGGGCTAACCGATGATTTAACTTTGTTGGTGTGGGTTTTTGCTAAGTTTCAAGGAGAGTTGGAGAGCTACAAAAAGTGGCACGACTCCAACTCCAAAGCCTCTTAAATTACATTCTGATACTTGGGTTCTGAAGCAGTTCTGTGAAAGTAGCCGCTTCTCTTTGACGTAATTTAATTGTTGCATCCGTTGCAGGAACTTTCTCGCCCTCATTTTGGTACTCAGGCTCGGCAAAAACAGTGGGTGTGCCGTCGACGACACCGTGCTTATTAAGAGCGTGCTGGGACTGATCGTGTACAACCGCTACGATGGCATTGGGATTGCGAAAGCTTGACCAATTTTGCTTAATCTTCATCTCTCCAAAATCGATAGAGCTGCGGCCATTGACTGAAACAGTGCTTAGCACTTTAAAAACTTTGCTCACTGTAAACTCAGAGCCAAAGACCTTTGAAGCTGAAACCAAGTAAAGCGTAACGTTAGAATTTGAGTATTTCCCAAGGCCCTCTACACTAAAAGGGCGAACGATGAAGTCCCTGGCCTGCGCATTTGCAAGAGTGAGAAAGAGGGCGAAAAACCAGTAGATGAGTGATTTCTTTGCTGTTGTCATAATTATCTCCATACCAATTCTATCTTAGTTATTTTTGAATTTCAGAATAAATCTTTAAGTGTCCGTTGCGATCAACCTGGGTCGCTGTTTTCTTAAGCGAAATACCCCCAAGGTCATCTGGAATCGGGATGTCATCAGTTAGCATATATCCCTTCATATCGCCATTGACCTCGGCGAGTTTTTCTCGCACGGCCGCTCTCACTTTAGAAGCAAAGAGGCGAATGTACTTGTCTTCGACTCTGGCGCTATCAAGGTCAATTGAGTCGACAACCATCTTCACCTTACCATCGTTAGAAATGGGAAAGGCGAGATTGAGGTCAAAGTTGATGTGAATAGGGTTTTTAACGAAGACTGCTGCAAAGCCGGTTACCTTGTATTCAATCTCTAGACCCATTTTTGTTCCTTTTGAGCCTTTCATACTGATATAGGGCGTTTTTACGAGCTTAATCGCCTCACCCGAATCAAGGGCAATCTCGTTAAAGTAGCCGCGCTCACTAGAGAGCTGAATGACGCGATTGAGAACTCCTTGATTGAGGCTAAAGACAAAGTCACTAGAAGCGCTTCTTGAGTCAATGAGGTTGGCCGGAGCTTGGGCCATATGAGTTTCAGGTAGAGCGCGTCCTGTACCTCGAATGGTGTCATCAAAGCGAGCATCAAAGTCTAGCAGGAGATTACCTTGCTGGTACTTCACTTCTTGAAGACCCAAGGCCCAGACAAATTTGGGCTCACTCTCACTGGGGCTTCCTGGAGGATTCATTTGGTTAACTTCTTTAAAGCCCTTATCAAGTGTTTCATTGATAATGGTCCCGAGAGTTTGAGGCAGTTCTGTCTCCATTTTCTCTTGAAGTAGAGTCTTTACTCTGGAGAGAATATTATCTTGCTCTTCTAGTAGGAGCTTTTCAATTTCTTCATTTCTTAGTCGCAGCTTTCTCTCATTTATTTGCACTTCAACTTTGGGAAGGATAAGTGGTGAGGAGAATTCATAACCGAGAATTAATTCATCAAGGTTTGTATTTGGTGTGAGGACATCAATGCGAAATTTACCGCGTGCCTCTTGGTAGAAACCGAGATTGAGTTCAATCTCTAGGGGGCGAGATTCTTCTTTTGAAGAGATCTCAAATTGGTCGATGCCAAGTTCTCCAAGCCATAGATTATTGAGATCGCTCCCTCTGATCTTGCTCACATTCACTTGAATGTTTTTGGCCGCAAGTCGAAGACTAAAAATGGCGGTGTAATTGCTTTTGAGCTCGCTTGTGGTCGGAGGTAGGACGTCAAAGGCAACTTCCTCCCATTCGGCCTTAAAGAGAACATCCTCAATGCCCAGTTTTAATCGGTGGCTGTCGACTTCGAGCCCTTCAAAGAAGCGATTGAGCACCTCTTTGGCCTTGATAATGACTTCTCTCAGCTCCGGGTCATCTACTAAGTCTTCGGTTTTGGTGTCTTCGCCAATAACCTCCGTGCCTGGAAAGTAGATATTTCCAATTTCAATATTGTTGGACTTTAAAAGGGCCGGGAGATTGTTTTTGAAGTACTCCTGCCCTTTAGGCGTAATAGCGAGTCCAATCGCATTGGTCAGAGGAAGCTTACTTGCCCCATAGGTATTGGTGAGTCCCATGAGCGCAAGAAGGGTGAAGAGAAGTGTCTTGAGGGTGGATGTCCATTTTTTCATGCCGAGAAATTATCATGACTTAGGTATATTGTGCATTGTGCTGTAAAAAGGATAGGTTGATCGATTATT
Organism: Bacteriovoracaceae bacterium; assembly: GCA_048264885.1. Lineage (GTDB taxonomy): Bacteria > Bdellovibrionota > Bacteriovoracia > Bacteriovoracales > Bacteriovoracaceae > JBLWXV01. The sequence goes on along the minus strand of JBLXCO010000001.1, from coordinate 417,949 downwards.
ATGATCGATTTGAGCCAAAGTTTATGCTTTTTTTAGATCACCACTCGGCATAAGCTTGTCTCATAAATGAAATCCAAAAGGAGGATTTAATGAAATTATTCAATATTTTCAGTGTATTAGTAACGTCTTTCGCCTTAAGTAGCGCAGCATTCGCTGCTGAGGTTGACCTCAATGCTTCAAAGTTCACCTGGAAGGGCACTAAGGTGACCGGCGAGCACGTTGGCGAAGTTAAGCTCAAGAGTGCCAAAGTTGAAGATAAGGGCGGCAAGCTTACTGGCGGTGAGTTTGTTATTGATATGACTTCAATTACGGTAACAGACCTTCAAGGTGAGTGGGCGGATAAGTTCCTTAACCACGTAAAGACCGACGACTTTTTCGTTGTAAACAAATACCCTGAGGCCAAGCTTGTGATCAAGTCCGTCGAGGGAGACACTTTTAAAGGTGATTTGACGGTTAAGGGCAAGACAAACCCAGTAACCTTCAAGGCCAAGCAATCGGGTAAGACTTACGCTGGTAAGCTACAGTTTGATCGCACTAAGTATGACATCACCTACGGCTCTGGATCTTTCTTTAAAGGTCTCGGGGACAAGATGATTCATGATCAAGTTGAAGTCGACTTTAAAGTCGTCCTCCAATAAGGTTCCAAGCGCTGCAGAGCGCAGCCCCCACTGCGGCTGTGGCGCTTGACTGCCTCAACTAACTTTTCTAAGTTTCAATCTTACCCACCTGGTAAAGAGAGAGACATGTCAGAATTTCACGAAACAAAAGCGCCCCTGTGGTTAAAAGGAATGACTGTCCTTTTTGCCATTCTTTTTATAGCGCTTAGCCTCTGGGCCACGGCTTCACTCAATAAAGATCCAAAACAGGTGGCCAAGTATCAAAAGACGATCAGTCAGAGAAACTTCCGCGCCCCGGCACCAGAGGCGCAATCGGCACGAATGGCGACCTCGTACTTAGAGTATCTTCCCGTTAAGCCTGCAACTTGGGCGCGAGACACAGTAGTGGTCAGCTCCCTCTTTAAATGGATCTCATACGCGGCCGCTGTGAGTACGCTGGGGTTAATCGGCTTTGGCATTTGGTCTGTGAGACGGCGTAGTGAAGATCACCATGAGCACTTTATTGAGGAGCTCTATGCCAAGCGCTTCTTTGAACTCAAGCAAGCTTTTATGAAGCTTTTGGGGCGAATGTAAACTTTACTAAAATCTGTAAACATTCATTTAACTTGATTAAGATAATTCCATGACGACCTCTAAAGGCCCCTCGGCCGTTCATTCAGTTCGACTCAAGGAGTCCCAAGAGGAGTTCTTGCACTCCCTACAAGCGGGACTTATGGGGACTAATGACTTGAGCGAAGTTGACTGGAGCCTAAGAGAGTTTCTAGGGTTACTCGAGCAAAATCAGGCCCCTTTTGAGTTACTCTCAGAGATGATTTGTGAGCATGTGAAGCTACAAAAGGCGGCCAGGATTCTTGCCGACCTTGAAAGCAACACCTATTTTCAGAGTGAATCGAGCTTTAAAACCCAAATTGAAGGCATGCGCCTAGAGTTTAAAAAGAAGCTCAAAGAGTACGAGCAATTTAAGCGCCAATGTCTGAGCCTTATCTCTAAGAGCTTGGAATTGTAGCGTATTCAAAATTATCCAATGTATACAATATTGTGTTTTGTTGACACCTTCAATCGCCACTAGCTATTTTGGTCCTAAATTGATTTTGAGACTAAGGAGGCAAGAGTGAGAATGCTAGTGTGGGCATTAATAGGGGGACTTTCAAGCACTGTGATGGCAAGCGATGCTCCATCTAACGTGGTGGTTAAATCAAAGGATATCTATATTGATGGACAGGCCAAAGAGAATTCTGCGTCCAGCCCAGTTAACAAGATTCCCGTTGAGGATGATGAGCTGAAGTTTTTTAAGAACGAACTTCAAAACGTCAAAAATCTTAATAAGTCCTTTAAGTTAAAGTCTAAGACCCTAGCAAAGATGGCCGAAGAAGCCGATCAACTCAAAGAGCAGCACCTTGAGTACATGGAAAATCGCATTGATTGGGAAGTCGCTATCGATGATTACAACAAGCAAGCTGATTGCATGTCTAAAAATCCTAAAAGCTGTGCTAAATTTTTAAAGCCCAAAAAAAAATCTCGCCGTGAAGAAGCTCCTCAGAATCAAGCTCCCATGGAAATGATGATGCCGACGCAAGATTTGGGGATGATTAGTCATGAACCAGAAGTCACTTCATTTAATGAAAGAGACTTTGTCGCTGGTGTGGATAGTGTGATCGCGGCCAATTCGGATTTATTAGGGGATTGCCTCAATCGCTATGCCCCAAATAGAGGAAGAGACTTTAGTGTGGTTTATGCTCAACTTACAATTAATAAAAATGGAGCTCTCTCTCACCTCGGAATTGAAAACCCAGAGGCACTTCCCAATCGCGATTTACTGAGCTGTATGAGCTCCGTGCTTCATTCACTGGCCTATCCCGCTGGTAATAAAAATGAGATTAAAGTGAGAAAGCCCTTTTCTCTGGTTATTAGACGCTCTTAGGCATTCTCTTTGGAAGACCACCAAAAATCGTCAAGAAAATCACAAAGCCGAGGGTGACGATCGTTACACTCGGCACTCTTTCAATAAAACTCGAAGTTATCATTCCTAACGTACAAGAGAGTACCAGTGAGATGAGGGAGATGGAAATCATCGTGACATGTCCGCGTACTCGCTTGGTTAAAAACAGACTTGGCAGGATGAGAATCGACAGCGTATGCACCGGCCCTAAACTATAGAGGCACAAAGAAAGCGAGAGCAGGCCCAGCCATTCAAAAAGACCAGCAGGATTTTTGTTAAAGAGACAGTATTCGATCGTTTCTTTGAGGTACGTTTTTTGCTTTATAGTTAAAACGAGGCTCAAGCACAGAGCAATTAGGCTTGAAGTAATACCCAGGACTCCTCCAATTGTGACAATATCCCCAAAGAGGTGAGAAGACAGGTGGCCATCAATATTGGGAAAGAGAGTCAGAAGTGCGTGATCAGAGGTCATGAGGATTAAGTAGCTTGCTAAAATCTTAAGCTCGCTGCCACCAATTATGTTTCTCGCATATTTCATCGCAACGAGAGAGATTCCTATCTGAATGAAAAAAAGTGGCAATGCAGCAATGGCAAAGTCGTGGGTTAGTAAAGAGATGAGATGAATTAAAAAGTGAGCGAGCTGCGCCAAGGGAAGGAGCTCTAGGTACTGACCTCGAGCACATAGGTGAGGACCACTTAGAACCAGTGGAATACTAATCATGATCGCCATAAGCGTGCTAGGACCAAAGAGAACAAGAACATCCATCATAGCGAGACCCTCTTAATAGGTAGATCTGCCGGTGCATTTTCAAATAAGGGGATGTGGCTAATGACGATTAAAGCCTTAATGAGATCTTCTTTAAGTAAGACAGTGAGGAGAAAACACAGGTCTTCAATCCCCTTTTGATCGAGGTGATTGGCCGGCTCGTCCAAAATGAGTACTTCGGCCCCTCTGGCGAGACTCAACGCAAGCATCATTCTCTGTTTCATTCCTCCACTGAGTTCACTCCAGTGCAAGCTTGCTGGAATGTCACTCAGTAAGAAAGAGTTTACTTTGTCGCTCACTCCATAGAGCGAAGCGAGCTCTCCAATGGTAAGAGCGAGATTCAGACTTGGAGTGTAGTACTGAGGGAGATAGCTCGTTTTTAAAGTACGCTCAATTGAGCCGGATAGAAGGGCGATGTCACCATTAATTGTTTTTGCCAGTGTCGTTTTTCCGCTGCCATTTTTACCGTTGATGAGAATGACTTCACCTGGGCCAAGCTCAAAGCTTAGAGGTGAGGTAAGGGCCCCTTTATGGCCAAAAGTGAGATTCTTAACTTTGATCATTGATTGACCTGAGCTCTTTCAATGACTTTAGCGACTAAGGAATTTATATGTTCGAAGTAGTCCTGTGAATTCATAATGGCGGGGTAAATGAGGTAGTCGGCTTTGGAATTCTCTTTGATTTTTTTGAGAACATTCTCATTAGCGGCTAGGCCCGCTAAAATCAGCGTAACGCCTTTTTTTTGAATATTTTTTGTGACCCCAAGAACTTCTGCTGCAGATGGTGGAACACCGGGCACACTCTCTACTGATCCTGCAGACTTAAGAGAGTAGTCATTGATAAAATATGTAAACTCTTTGTGATACTCCATCAGTGGACCTAGCTTGGCCTGTTTCACACTTGCCTGAGTTTTTTCAATCAGCTCGTCGAGCTTGGACAGAGTCTTCGCGGCATTGGTCTCAAAGTATACTGCATCACTAGGTGCTAGTTCGGTGAGTTTTTGTAGGTAGTAGGAAATGACTTTTTTCATTCGAAAGGGAGAGAGCGTATAGTGGGGATTTCCCCCCGCGTGAACGTCACCCATTGAACGATCGATGTGCCCTTGATGAGCTTCTAAGGCCTTGATCGCACGAGAAGTGTCGCAATCTCCTGCTGCACCTTTTAAGATTTTTGAGTTGGCGCTTTTTTCAACAATTTTTGGAAGCCAGCCTATTTCAAGCTCTAGACCAACATAACAGATGAGGTCTGCCTTACGGGCCTTAAAAATAAAACTGGGCAGGGCCATGGCAAAGTGGGGGTCTTCATTAGCACTTAAGAGCGATTGCACTTCAACTTTATCTCCTCCCACTTGCTTCAAGGCCCAGGCCAGGTCCGTAATGGTTGTGAGGGCCCTGATCGTTGCCAGTGCGGGCGTGCTTGAAATAAATGTGAGTATGAACAGGAGTTGAGTGACTTTCATGATTAACCTAAAAATTGTGGGCGGGGTGTGATCCTAGAATGAAAACAAATTGCATCATGAGCTGAGTGTCTTTAGTGCTTGTGACTCCCTCTTCTCTGGTAAATTGGTGACTCGCTGTTAGTCTTATCGTTGAGAATTCACTTGCCTTGTAAGTGAGATTGGGAGCAATTTCATAGCTAATATTATTGAGCTTTCTTTTAGTAAGAGCGTCCCTTTTACTGAGCTCTTTTAAAAGACCCGTTTGGAGACCAGAGCTAAGAATGCTGGTGAAACCTTTTTGAAAATAGAGAAAGCTCCCAAAAAATTCATTTTTATTGGCCGCGCGAGGACGCTCACTTTTATACCAGAGTTCACTTTGAATGAGATATTCTAGCGTTTTCTGGCTTTGTTTCTTAAAGGTAAGGTCTAGGCCAGTGATAGAGAGCTCTGTGCCGGAGTTATCTTTCCGGCCTAAATAGTTAAGCGCGTATTCAAGGCCAGCGCTACTAGAGAACTCGTAGAAAAAGCTTGCTCTGGTGTAGTGAGTGGGGGCCTTGGGCTTAGCACCCGCAGTGTGAGAGTGTCCATATTTGTGACCACTTGTCACACCTAGAGTGAGGTCTAAGTAAAAAGGCAGGGGCATGAGTGCCGAGAGTTCAAGACCAGTATCGAGCACCCCTTCATCAGCAAAGAAAGATTCCTGAACCATAGGGACCTTAGTAAAGTACCAGTCGTGCTGATGAGTTGGGTTGAGCTTTCCGACGTTTAAAAAAAATTGGCCAACTTTAGTTCTGACGCCTGGAATGAGCTTATTTGATGAGAGTGAGAGCTCGTGGAGTTCAAAAACACTCTCGCCCGCTTCGTCGTGGGCAGCAGCACTGAGATTGGCCTCAAAGAGGTGGTCTACGGGTGCGTAGAACATTAACTCCGCCGAGCGCATCGTTAGCTTGTCCTCGGCACTGGAGCCTTCGTTGATTCCCATGTCATAGACCATATCACCGGCCAGTGAGAGATTCACGGGAATATCGACGGCGAAAAGGGGAGAGGATACTAAAAGAAAGAGTAAACTTAGACGTTTGATAGAGCTCTCCCTGGACCTGTGAGCTTAATGATGTTTTTCTTCTGGCCCTTAAAGCCCCAGTAGGTGCCGGGCGCGCGACCCACTCCTAGCCAAAAATCGAGAGCGAAATCCTCGCTGTTGTAGAGACAACCTGCTTCAAAGGTACATTCGTCTTGGTCTTCATGGGGACCATTGTGATCCCAAAGAAGAAAGTGCACGTCGGTGTGATCGTTGTGGATATCAAGATCAAGGTGAAATGACTCGAGTCCTGCTGTATTTGCCAGTAAGTATTCATGCTGAAGTTCACCGAGTTTAAAGTGAACTCTTAGTCCTTGATCAGTATTTTTGAAAGATGCCATGATCCCATTTGTTAGAGAGGCATTGGCAAAAAAGTAAAAGGTCAGGTCTTCATTTTGAGCAAGATCAAACTGAAGCTCAAAGTTGTGAGAAGCATTGCCGCCATTACTGGCGACACCGCTTAAAAGAAATTTATCAGTTCCGACCTCAATTCCTTCAAGTCCTCCGATGAGATTATTGAAGACCCCAGGTGTTAGGTTTCTTGCACCTGTGCTTTCACCGGTGAGCTCTCCACAGGATTGGAAGAGAAAGAAGAAGAAACTGATTAATAGAATTCGCTTCATGTCGAGACTCGCTCATTAAAATTGGGGTTCACCTTCTACGTCAGCTTCACTTTTATAATGACAGCTGTATTCAGTGTCACCTTCGTGAATATGGCATTGCTGGTAAATATTTTGGGCGCCAATACTTGCTATAATCCAGAAATCCTCATGTCCGTGATGGTCATGATCACCAGAAGATTTACTCTCTTCAAGCATCCATACTTTGTATGAATCAAGATCCTCGAGGGATTGACCTCTTCTGTTGAGGACTCTCTCAAGTCTTGCTAGAGCGATGCCTTCAACTGCTTCTAGTTCGCTGAGTTCCTTCATCATTTTATGGTGATGCCCAAATTCGTGGCAGGCCATGGCGCTTCCATGAAGATGACAATCGTATTTTAAAACTTCACTTGTGTCGTGAGAGAGAAGTGAAACTGTGGCCTCCCCATCATGACTGGCAATCGCTTCGATGGCCCAAATACTGCCCGCATCCACCTCGTAACTTGCCTCGATACCTGCTGCGCGAACAGCATCTTGTAGAAAACTCGCTTGTGAGGTCAATGGGTTAAGAGCGAAGAGAGTAAGTAAAAGTATTGATTTTCTCATAATTCCTCCGTTATTTGCCCCAACATACTCCTGCTTATATATGCAAGTCAATTGCAAAACTACCTTCATTAACTTGGCTAAGCCCTTAATCTTCCTACTATAGAGAAATGGCGCAAGGGGTTATAATAGGGAGAGTTTCGTTTTGAATATAGGTCGTGCCTTGAAGTTCATTTTACTTTTTCTAAGCTTTACTCTTCTTTTGAACACATCGGTTCAGGCCGCCTGGCCATGGCCATTTGGAAGCTCAGAAGAAACTAGTTATGAAACCAGACAAGAGTATGATTTTCCAGCATGCGCGGCCTATGCGACTACTAGTGAAGAGAGCTTTGACATTGCTTGCAGCATTGCCAATTACTCAAGTGAGCAAAGTAGTGCTAAGCAACTCGTTCGCAATGGGCAAAAAGTTGCGACAGAGCTTCACAAAAGTTTTCTTTTAGAGGATATGAGAAATTTTGTGCTCAAAAATCTTGAGCGCAAATTGACCCACCAACGAGATATTCGCAATTGTTTCTCACTCCTAGCGGCGAGGCACACAGGCCTATCTGAATGGTGTCATAATACCGCGCAGACAATGAAGGATCAGGCGCGTGAGCTCTACCCACAAATGCGTCTGCACATGGCCCTCAAAAAGCCTATTGCGACCTTATCTGTAGGTGAGGAGCCCAAGTTTGAGTATGAGCGCTATCTCGCTCACGAGCGGGGGGCCAAGGGGCTAGAGCCGATTTCAGAGGCAGAAGTACCGGCAATTCAAGCTCAGTTTGATGAAGAGACCCGGACCTATCGTCAAGAATGGTTTGAGCGGCATCAGGATAAGGGCTGTGTGATTAAAAAGAGTGACGGGCTTTATGATTTTGCCAATGATCGCTGTCCTCAGTTGCATCGGATTATGATCAATGATTATATTTCCTCCACTCGGCAAACTCATACAAAAAATCACGAAGATCATTACAAGCGCATCTTAGGTGATCACCCTCACTTTGCCTTTATGACCATGGCCGAGATCCCCGGTAACGAAAACGTTTTTAATCTCAAGATGTCTCATGCGATTGATGACCTACTCAATCAAGGTTTGGATGAGTACGAGAAGCTAAGAAATACTCCGGTGGAAGATACTCACTTCTTAATGAGATATCCCGAGATTATTAATTCCTATCTGGCCGATCGTGGGGCCGATCAGGTGAGCTGTGAAGGGCTACAGCAGCTCCACGATAAGTATGGTGCCGGTGGCTGGTATGATCTCGCAACCGATCTAGGACTTGCCAGTGCCGCGATTATTGGTGGGGGTGCCTGTCTTTTAACTTCTGGGATGGCCTGCGCAGTGTTGGTCGCTGTAGGCTCAGAGGGTGTCTTCATCGGTCGCGATCAAGTAAAGCTTGATGAGGGAGTTTCGCTCTTTCAGGCCGGTCTTATTTCAGATAATTACTTAGACGAACTTGAAAGCGCGCGCAATTTTTCGCTTGCTATGGCGCCACTGTCATTCATGAAATTTGATAAGCTTGAAGGGGCTGCTTCTAGTTTTGCGAAAAGACATCTTTCTCGAGTGGCACTCAGAGATATGGGCCACTGGCTCCACTACGTTGCCACAAGTCCGCTGCAAAATCGCTCTTGGATTCGCGTGGCCCGCAGCTCAAATGCCAATATCTACTTTGATGTGGAGAACGCCGCCCTCAAGCGACTCAATGATAGCTTAGGTGATAAAAATTTAGTGACGGCCGTGACGAATATGCACAAGCACTTGCTCTTTAGCGAGGTGGATGAGCTGCTTGCAAAGTACCCTGGGGTCAAGATCGAGCGCTACTCGGATTTTAAGTCTTCGCGCTTTGCTTTTACTTTTCGAGACGGAAAAGTTCCAGCGGGCTTTCAAGCAGAGCTTGATGAGGTCTTAAAAAAAGTCGCAAAAGACTTTGATGACGCGGTTTCAAAAATGCCAGGAATCTCACTGGATGGAGAGGTGCCGCACTTGTGGTTTAGTGCTGGAGTGGGGCCGAGCGCTGATGCGGCAGGGCTTGCGAGTCGGCAGGCCAGAAATGCTATTCGTCACAATCCAGGAGTGAGAAGCTTTGATGAGGTGAGTGGAATACTTGAAGGAACTAAATCGCAGATTGAGAGCGCTCGCAATTCACTTGTGCAAAGTTTTTCAGCGGGAAGTAAAGCCAAGCTCCTGACCACTACATCAGAGGGAGTGAGCGTTCCCTCGCTTGAAGTATTTGAGGTGATGAGAAAGGCCCGAGGCAAGAGTAGTGCTGAACTGCAAGAACTTTTTAAAAAGCGCTTTAATGTGGATCTTAGTGAGGCAGAAGTCGCGACCCTTTCAAAATATACCAGCGAAGTCGACCAATTCTCACCCGGCCTTTGGATTGAAGAGCGAGTGCTGGCCAATCTTGACGAGGCCGAAATGGGAGGCTTCTCCGCTGACTTTAAGGGTATGGGTGCAAAGAATATCCAACAAGTCGCAATTGATCTAGCGACTCCGGGTAAGTCTCTTTCTGAGACTGTCGATCTTTTGCGCCAAGGTGAGGCCAAGGTGACAGCGGGCTTTGATCGCGCCAAATCTTCTTATCAAGAGCTCATTGCTAGAGAACTTAAGGCGATGGGTGTGCAAGTTACCAACAAGTGTAGTGGTGACGATTGTGTGAGCCTACCGGCACAAGCACTCAGTCACGCTCAGCAAGAACAAATCTTAAGTCGAATCGCAAAATCAGGAAACCCCGACGGCTATCGCCTCTCCTTTATCCCGCCAGGAATTGCCGCCAAAGATCGCACCAATCTCGCCGTCCACGGCGAGTTAATCGAAAAAGAAGTGCGCGCTATGCTCACGGGCTTTGGACAAGGTAAGATTGCTCCTGAAGTCATGCAGGACTTGGCCATTGGCGTACGCATGCCAACTAAAGTTGGGACGGGAAAAGTGGAGTTGATCCTGGCCTCTGGAAGTCAAAGCGCTGTTGCTCCCGAAGTGAGAGCGCAAATTAGCGAGGCGCTCTCACTGGCCACCGCAAAAGTGAACCAGGATTTAGCGCAAGAGGTTGGGGGGAGCTATCAGTATCAGAGTGCATACTAAGTTCTTTTTTAATTCCCTACACGCAGTACGAACTACGTGTAGGGAATTGTAAAAGATTTAATTAACGATCGAGTCGAAGCCCTTTAGAAACAAGCTTAATTTCGGCCAGACCTAGGAGCTTGTCGGTGATGATGGCCAGAAGCGCTGAGGGGATCGCTCCTAAAAAGATCAAGTCATTATTAACTGTAGCGACCCCGCGAAAGATGGGATCCCCAAGACCACCGGCGCCTACGAGGGCCGCGAGGGTGGCGGTACCAATCACGATCACACTCGCGGTTCTAATACCGGCGAGAATGACGGGCATCGCGAGGGGGATTTCAACTCGCCACAGGATTTGCCAGTTGGTGAGACCAATCCCTCTCGAGGCTTCAATAAACTTCTTATCGACCGCCTCAATGCCGGTGTAGGTATTTCTAACCAGAGGTAGGAGAGAGTAGAGAAAGAGCGCCACAATACCTGGGAGTTTACCGATGCCCATTAAGGGGATGAGAAAGCCCAGAAGGGCAAGTGAAGGCACTGTTTGAATGGTGTTGACCACTGTAAAGACAGGAGTGCTAATCATGGGAAACCTGGTTAGCGCAATTCCCGTAGGCAGCGAGATTAGCAGGGCCAAGAAGAGGGATCCAAATGAGAGGATCAAGTGCTCTTTGGTGATTTTTAGTAAGTACTTGCGCTTTTTATAAAAGTAGCCCGCAAGACCCGTCTTCTTGACCTTTTTAAATTCTTTGTATTCTCCTTCAATTAGTCCCTTTTTTACAAGGAAGTTTCTGGCCACAACCTCTGGTTCAAGCTTCTTTGAATCCACTTGATTGTTCAGTGCCATCATTTCTTTTTCGCTAATGAGATTATCGAAATCTTCAAAGAGGTCTTTTAGAACAGGGAACTCTTCTATCGTTTTTTGCTTGGTCAGCCAGGCGGCGTAGTAGGGTGGGAAGAAGTTTAAGTCGTCTTCAATCAGGCGCAGATTGTAAGCGGCAATTCTACCATCGGTACTATAGGACATGATCATATCGACTTTTTCATCGCGAATGGCCGAGTAAGTGAGACCTGCTTCCATGCCAATGAGGTTGGAATTGGGAAAGTTAAGCCCATAAGCTTTTTGAAAGTTTGGGAGCCCGTCGTTTCTTTCCATGAACTCGTGGGGAGCGGCCATTGTGAACTCGCTCTCAGAACCCACGATTTCGCTGACTGTTGCAATGTCGGAGAGTCTCTCGTCATTGGCGCGGACAGCGAGGGCATAGGTATTATTAAAGCCAAAAGGTTGCGACCACACCATGCCGTATTTTTCTCGGAATTCCTTTTTGACGACGTTATAGATTTTATCAGGGTCTCTTTCGTTGTCATTGCGGCCCAGAAAGTAAATGTATCCGGTTCCTGTGTAGTCGGGGTAGAGATCAATAGTGTCGCTTTCAAGGGCGTCAAAGGCTACTTTCGTGCCACCCAAACCCAGCTTTTTTTCCACCGGGACTTTGTATTTTTCTTTGAGTAAGACGGCCGCCATTTCACCCAAGAGGTAGTTTTCGGTAAATTCCTTAGAGCCAATAATGATCGGGCGCTGGGCCTGGGCACTTAGGCTTAAGAGAAGTGTTAAAAAGAATGCAGTATACTTAATCATGAATGGGCCTCAAGTTGTCCGGTTACAAAATCTTTCACAAAGTCATTTTCAGGATTATTGATAAAGGCATCGCGATCGCCAATTTGAACGATCTTGCCTTTGTTCATTAAAATGACATCGTTACCAAGCTTGAATGCTTCGTCCATGTCGTGAGTGACAATGAGAATAGTCTTTCCGAGATGTTTGTTGAGATTAAGAAACTCGTCATGTAGAGAGTTTCGAGTGATTGGATCAAGTGCGCCAAAAGGCTCATCCATTAACATCACTGGGGGATCCTCCATAAGTGCTCGGGCGATTCCTACACGCTGCTGTTGACCACCACTGAGTTCAGCAGGGTAGCGCTTGGCATAGATGTTTGGTGCGAGGCCAACAACCTCCATCAGTTCATCACTTCTCTTATTTCTTGCCTTCTTATCTTTTCCCAGAATGTGTGAGAGGAGCTCGATATTTTCCCTCACCGTCAGGTGGGGCAGAAGCCCTGCTTTTTGAATAACGTAGCCAATTTTTCGGCGCCACTCAATGACTCCTACTTCATGGCATTCACTATTATTGACCCACACTGATCCACTTGTGGGCTCAACTAGGCGGTTAATCATTTTTAGGGTAGTCGTTTTGCCGCAGCCGCTGGTGCCGATGAGGCAACCAATCGAACCAGTGGCAATTTCAAAGCTAATGCTATCGACGGCGTTTGTGCTGCCTCCATAGCATTTGATGAGGTTTTCAACCTTGATCATTTCATGTCCTTTTCAGTTTGTTTTGGTAAGTTCTGGTATTTTAATCTTTGTCGGAGTCCAAGTGGAATTAGATAAGACCGCTTCGGCGAAACCGAACAACTCCAGTACTACTTCTCAGAGCGCAGGAGGTGATAGGCGTGGGTACTAATCTGATGCTCCTTAAAGGCCCGATTAAGGCGCTTTCTCACATCATGCTTTAAATTCCACGAGAGTGAGGGACTCGCTGCCCAGCCGGCCACCCAACACTTAATGGCCTCTTTTTGCATATCCATCACCCAAAAAACTGGTCGCTCAAAGCGCTTTTCATCAAAGTAGGTCGAAGCGCTTAAGGCCTCGATCGCAACCTTTTCCACTTCATCGAGATTGCTCTCAGGTGAGACAAAGAACTCAATTGACGACCAGATATAGCGATCATAGAGGGAGTAGTTTAAGAACTCTTTCTGAATGATCTTTGCATTGGGAATAACGTAGCGACGCCAATCCCAGACTTTCACAATTGTATGCGTGAGATTGATCTCCTCAATCGTGCCGTATTGCTCATCAATTAAGACCGTATCGCCAATTCTCACTGTCTTTGAAAATGAGATGGTCATGCCTGCAAAAATATTTTCCACATAAGGCCTGGCCGCAATACCAAACATCAAGGAGATCGCGCCTACAACTAGTGAGGTGTAGACACTTGGAATCGTTCCGAGATGTGGGCCCGCTATCAGTAATATCCAGATGGTCAGTAAGAACGGGTAGATGAAGCGCTTCATGTAAGCAAAGCGCGTCTCAATATTCTGCGTTCCCTTCTCTAGGGCGTAGAGGGTGGGATCTTCTAGCGGCGTCTCTGTAGAGACGGCCTCAAACTTATTTCTCGCTTCAAGAGTTTTGAGCCTGGACTTCTCCGCACGAGTGATTGCAAAGTGAATCACACCCAGGAGTGTAGCGACGACAATTGTGATCGCAATCGTGTAAGAGGCCAGTGACAGACTTAAACTCATGGCCTCTTATCGACATCTATTCTCAAATATTTAGAGAGCGTATTCGTAGAGATGAAAGCCTTCTTCGTAGTAGGGCTTCATCAATCCATTTTTCCAAGAAAGAATCTTTTCTTTGTCAGTAAATTTCTTTTTGAAGCCATACTTCTCGTAGGCACGAATGGCCCAAGTCGCTTCTGGATGGGCAATGAGCACCATCTCTTTTTGTCCACGGGCCTTTGATTTATTCTTGGCAAAGTCAATGAGTCTTCTACCAATTCCTTGACCAACATGCTTAGTACTGAGGTAGATATAACCGAGATAGGTTGTCTCTTTAAAATATTGGAGTGAGATGGTCCCTACTGGTTCGTCATCTTTTTTGCCGAGATAGAAGTCGCGCTTTTTAAAATTTTCTTTCTGCCAATTCTCATCGGCATAGTGCTCACTCATATCCTGGGGGGCCACAAAAGGCTTGTACCATTCAGCACTGGAGCGAATCAGCTTTGCTATCTGCGGCATATCACTCTGCTGGGCACGATCAATTTGTAACTCATTCATAGACATGAATTCTCCTTTTTGCGTTAACAATTACCTTATTATCTAAAATTGCTCACCTCTAGCCCAGAAATGTCTCAGGAACTTCGGAAATGACGAAATTATACATGCGTAAGTGTTTGATATCTTATGGGGCTGGCCAGCTGGTATTCTGTGAGTATATTGGGTTATACCTAACTGATGACATCCTCGCGGGGGCATCTCATTGAAGAAGTTAAAAGATATCAATTGGAACCATCTCTATTGCTTCTATGAAGTGGGGCGCGCGCAGTCCTTGAAGACTGCGGCCAAAATTTTGGGAGTGGCCCCCTCAACGGCTAGTGAGCAGATCAAAAAGCTAGAAGAGGCGGTGGGGACAAAGCTCTTTAGTCGATCCTCCAAAGGTCTGATCCTAACGACTGATGGGACCAAGCTCTTTGAGCATGCAAGGGAAGTATTTGAAGCGGGCAGTAAGCTCTTAGATAATTTCTCTGAAGCTGATGTGGGCGGCTATCCGGTGACGGTGGGAATTGAAGAGACTATTTCATACGACGTCGCCACCGAATTTACTTCTCAGTATTGGGATTTCTTCACTCCTTTTGGCACAGTCAACACCAGTCGTGAACTTGAGCACAATCTACTCGTCGATAGCATTATTGAAGGTCGCCTTGATTGGGGGATCTCAATTAAGCCCCCTCGTCGCAAGGGTCTAGACTATGCGGAGATTGGCTCTTTTAGTTTGGTCTTTTGTTGTGCCAAGGAGCTCTACGAAAAATTTATCGATCCTCGCGATATTATTCGCAATATCCCATTGGCCCAGAGCTCTTGGGACTCAGGTCTTAATAAAGCAATTGAAGATTATCTAAGAAAGTACGATGTATATCCCAAAGAGGTGATCTATTCGGATCATCTGGAGTTTGTGAAAAAGCTCTGCAAGCGCGGACGTTGTGTGATGTACACCGCAGAAAATCCGCTTGAGGAGTATGATGATCTTAAGAAGTTTCAGGTCGGAGAGCCGCTTCAGGTAGTGCTCTATGCCATTTGGAATAAATCTCAAGAGAATATGCTCTCGATTAAGAAGCTCAAGCAAATGGTGGTTCCAAGCCTTGGGCAAGTGCCTTCAAATTACGATGACCTAGACTGGCAGATCGAGGTTTCAGAAGTCTCAGATGACCTTTTGAAATAATTACTCGCTTTATTTGAAGGTAAGGCCAAAGAGAGTATGGTGGCCCAAAAAAATTTTTGGGGCCGGTATGAGAAATCTCATTTTTACTCTCACTCTTATTCTTGGTTTGGCGAGCTTTCAAGCTGCTAATGCTTGCTACAAAGAAAATCAAGCTGCGCTGGGCTCTCTTCTCGATGTCACAGGGGACAGCTTCTACTATCAAAAAGATAGTGTGTGTGAGCGCTTAGAGAAGTACGACAATTCTTCCTATAAGAAACTCTATCTTGAAGAGGTTTTGGCGATTCATGCCTACACGGAGAACGCCTACTACAAAGGCATTAATAAAGTTCTTCGTGGACGAGGCGTGAGTGCGCAGGAGCGTGAGCGCTACACTCCAATCATTAATCTGATGAAATCAGGTCTATCAAAGCTTCCAATCTATAAAGGTGATGTAATTCGCTGGGTCTCTTGGTCTGAAACTTCGCTTAAGAGACTCAAAGTAGGGGCGGTTAAGGTTTTTAAGGCCTTTACCTCCAGTTCAAAGAAGCCCAACTTTAAGTGGAGTGGAAATACGAAGCTTCTTATTAAGGCCAAGAAGGCCCACTTCATTGGGATGATCTCTCAGTATCCAACTGAAGAAGAGGTTCTCTTTCCCACCAACTCACGCTTTCAGGTGACAAAGGTTGAACTCTCACTTTGTTCAGGATGCAAAAGTGTTGTTGAGCTTGAGCAAGTAGAGTAATCTTAAGAGATGATGAAAAAGCTAGCTCTGCTAATTCTAACTTTGTCTCCTTTTCTGGCTCGCTCCGAAGAAATCGGCAGTGTGGATACTGCCTTTAAAATTCTGGGTGCCAACCATCGAATTGTGGTCGAAGCCTTTGATGACCCCAAGGTCGACGGGGTGACTTGCCATTTAAGCCGCGCCAAGACCGGTGGGATCAAGGGAAGCCTGGGGCTTGCGGAAGACACTTCTGACGCATCTATTGCTTGTCGTCAGGTGGGGCCAATTTCATTTAAAACAGAGCTCGTTGCCGGTGAAGAGGTTTTTACAAAGAAGACTAGTCTTATTTTTAAGAGCATGCAGGTGGTTCGCTTTTACGATAAAAAGCGCAATACCCTCATTTATCTGGTTTATAGCGACCGTGTCATTGAGGGATCTCCCAAAAATGCCATCTCTACTGTGCCAGTCATGCCTTGGCGTTAGCTCATAAAGTTTGTAAGCTAAGGCATGAGTTCAAATCTATCTAAAATAAAAATTGGTGATTTCTTAAAGCCAAGCTTTGCTCTTGATCGCCTCGGCATTGAGAAGCTTAGACCCTATAAAGTCCATGAGATTGACGCTGAGAATGTTTTCATCCGCAGTGGCTTTGGCCTGTTAGTGCCAGTTCATGCCTCTAAGATTATTGAGCCTGAAGATTTTGGCCACGAGGCCAAGAACGTTCTGCGCTCGCGCACTTGGATGCATATTTCAAGTGAGCAGGGTGAGCGCGAACTTTTAAAGTTTGGACTCTAGGCGCTCGCCGAATAATTGAATGGCGTTCTTCCAGATTTGATCTCTTAGAGTTTCCTGATCCATTGCCAGGATAGAGCCGAGTTGCTGATAGCGCTCTTGAATTTTTATATCTTCTTCATCATCTGTTTCGACGAGCAGGTGTGAGAGCATCTCTTTAGTGAGGTACTTTCTCACTTTCGAGTTTTCGCGATCTAGAGTTTTACCTAAGCTTAGGTAGTGTCCTAGAGAGATGAGCTTTTGTGCTTCTTCTTTTGAAGCGTTGAAGTCATGAAAAAGAAGACGGCCATTAAAGCCACTTGCTTTAACTTGCGCCAAGACCTCACTGTAGGCGCGCACACAATGAATGATCACCACTGGGATCTCTAGGTCGCGCGCAATATTGAGTTGCGCTTGGAAGCTCTCAAGCTGATCTTGCCAAGAAGTTTCACGGGCCCTATCAAGACCACATTCACCAAGAGCGAGAAAGTTTTCCGAGTCCATGACGCTCTTGAGGCGGGACTTAAAGTCTTCGCAGTTAAATTGATCCGCATGCCAGGGGTGGGCCCCAAAGGTGAAGAGCTCACTTTCAATAGGCGTCTCTTTTGGATAGGAAAAACTTCTTAGGGTGAGGCTCTCTTTGTCCTTGTCGGGGTGGTGAGAGTGGGCATTAAAGAGTGGAGAGCTCACTCTTTACCCGCAATCTCTCCCACTACAACAGAGCTAGCGAGAAAGGCGAAGGTTCCAGTGATAAAGGAAGTGGTTCCAAAGCCATTGCTGCAATCGAGCTTCAAGTTTTCATTTTGAACAGGCGTGCTACAGGTCTCGCCATCAGGTGAAGGGTAGGTGAGCTCTTCTGCACTAAAGACACATGGAATTCCCCAGTTTTTTTTGTTGGGAAAACCATACTGGGAGCGCAACTTTTTTCGCGCTCTAAAAACTAGCGGGTCGTTGTAGGTCTTAGCGAGGTCCACTACTTTGATTTGAGATGGGTCTTTTTTTCCACCGGCACCGGCGCAAGTGATAATGGGGATCTGCTCATTAAAACTATGAGCAATGAGAGCGCACTTATTACTAAGCCCATCAATGGCATCGACCACATAGGAGAGATCTTTAGTAATGAGTTCTTTGAGATTTTCTGAAGTCAAGAAATCGTGGACGAGATTGATTTTAATCTCGGGATTAATATCTCTCATTCGCTCTGCCAAAACCTCAATCTTGGCCTGTCCCACAGTCGAGGTAAGGGCCGGCAACTGGCGATTGGTGTTTGAGAGACAAACCTCATCGAGATCGATGAGCGTGAGCGTACCGACACCAGACCTAGCAAGGGCTTCCGCCACCCAGGACCCGACGCCTCCAAGGCCCACCACGCAAACGTGGGAGCTGGCGAGTTTATTGAGACCACTGATCCCGTAGAGTCTGGCGACTCCGGCAAATCTCATTAGGTAATCTTGGCTTAGTTCAGTCATAGGATTTTATTAACACGACGCAATCAATGAGTCGAGTCTTCCCCTATAACCAGCGTGAGAATTTTGGGGAGAACGGCTAGGTCAAAGAATAGCCCAATAAAGGCATTAATCGACAAGGCCAGTCCAAACTCGCGAATGGGTAAAAATCCAATCGGAGCAAAGGACAAAAAGCAAAAACCGAGGATCGTACTCGAAATAAAGATTGGAGCGAGGGTAGAGCCCAGTAAGCGAGGAGTGGGGGCCCTTTGAAGAAGGGAGTGAATAATATGAAAGCTGCCGTCGACAATCATGCCCAGAGAGATTGAGAAAGTCATAATCGTAGCGACGTTAAAAGAAAGGCCTATCACTTTAAAAGCAATCAAGGAGAGCCCCAGTGGAATGATATTAACGAAGAGAAAGGCCGCCAACACTTTGGGAATGGGGTAGAAGACAAAAGCGATAATTGCCATGACTAGTAGGGAGGTCGAAAAGCTCACCGCTAGCGTCCGTATAAGATTGTGTTGCGACTTAATGAGAGTGTAGTAAAGACCTCCAAACTCAAAATCATATTTAAATTGACTAAGAGTGAGTTGAACATTGTCTAATAATTTTTGGTATTCTGAGGCAGACAGAAGTGGCCCAAGAATTGAGATGCGGTAATAGCGTTCGTTGCTAAGGCCAGAGCGCAGTTTTTCGGGTAGTTGTCCTAAGAGAGCAGACCAGGCAAAGGAATTGGGTGGGAAGACATTCTCTTTGGTATAGAGCCGGTTGGCCTCTCTGACCATGGTGCCACTTGAGATAATTTGCCCACCGATTTTTTCTTGTAATGACTTTTCAATTTCATTGAGAGCGCGGGCCTTATCATAAGTGAGTTCACCGACATCAAGAAGAACTTCTAGATTGGGATTTCCTAAAAAGTTTTGGTGGATAAATTCTTGTCCTTTTGTGATGACACTGTCGCTTGGAAAATAATTGGCCGCTTGGGTATGAATTTCAATCCGAGTAGCGAGGTAAATACCAACAGCAAATAACACAAAAGCTACGGCGATAAAAGTTTTGATCGACCTAATCGAGTGATAGATAAGACTTGTGAACTTGAGCGAGAGAGGAGGGATTTTGTAATTCGTAGGAAAAAAGACATCATAAAAAGGCGCGATAATTAATACGTGAATCAGGTGAGTGAAAAGAATGAGAACGGCGCTTAGAAAAGCAAACGAGCGTATAACTGGTATTTCTGAAACAGCTAGTGAGCCAAAGCCGATGGCCGTTGTCGCTACCATCAGCAGAATTGGTCTACTTTTTTCCTTTAGTACTTCCTTGAAACTCTTGGCCTCAATCCGAGTAAGGCATAAGTGCAATCCCATGGTGAGATTGAGAATAAAAGACATCAAGGGAATGGTTGAGGTCACCATGTCTAGATGACTGAGAGTTAATTTAATAAGGGCCAATGAAAGACCCGTGACTAGGAGTGAGGGGGTAAAGATGAGCAATGAAAGTGAGAAGCTTCTAAAAGTTACGAGCAGGCCTAAAAAACAAAGAAAGAAGGTCAAAGGAAAGAGAAAGTTTTGAATGATTCTTGAAGCTTGGTCGAGTTCAAAATTAATATAGGAGACGCCAGAGAAAGCGAATTGACTATCGAGGCTCCTGGCGGCAGGGATAGCTTCTTTAATGAGATTTTTTGTGAGTTCTTCATTATCGGGTAAAATTACTAAAGCGGCTTGACCTTCAGGGCCCGATAGCTTGATGAAAGAGTGCTCGTCACTTTTGAAGTTGAGTGGGCCTATGACTCGATCTGAATCCTGCAGCTGGTCTTCAAAAAGATCACTTACTTGCTCAAAAATTTCTTGTTTCTTTGAGGCGAGTAGCAGGACGTTTGGCGCGGAGAGCTTTTCTATAAAATGTAGGTGGGCTTCATAATCGGCCCGTTCCATAAAAAGACGTTCATGATTTTTTTGAGTCAAGTCCCGGGCATAAAGAAGTGCGACTAAACAAGTAGTGGCCAGGAATGCCGATAAAAAACGCTTCATGAGTGTCTACTTGATTTGGGTAGAGTGATTTCAATGGCCAAGCCCTCACCTGGAGCGTTGTAAGCTCTTATGTGCCCATGATGAAGCTCAACAATTTTTGAAACGATACTTAGTCCTAGTCCAAGTCCGCCTGTGCCAATAGTGCGTGCTTTTTCACTGCGATAAAAGCGATCAAAAATTTTCTCAACCTCCTCAGGTGATATTCCGGGGCCAGAATCAATAAGGATGAGAGCATCCTTATTTTCATCGCTGATTAGTTTTGCCCAGATTTTTCCCTCACTTGAGATATGTTTGAGGGAATTTGAAATGATATTAGAAAGAGCAATTCGCATCTTGTCGGCATCTATATAGAGGGTAGAGCTATTATCTATATCGTTGATAAGCGCTACAGATTTAGTCGTTGATGCCTTCTCCATTTCTCTTGCAAATTCTTCTTCGATCAACTCTGAGATAGGTGTGGCGCTCAGGTTAAGCTCCAATTCCTCGCTCGCACTTCGACCAATATAGAGAAGATCGCTCACAAGTTTGTGAAGTCGGTTCACAGAGTTTAGAATGTGACCTAGTGTTTCTTGATACTCACTACTACTGCGCTCCTTTAGGAGCGCCACTTCAACTTCTCCTTTGATAATGGCCAAGGGTGAGCGCAGCTCATGACCAGCATCACTTGTAAATTGACTGAGCTTGGCTTCACTTTTTTGGCGTTTTTCGATCTCGTCCTTTAATTCATCGTTAAGCTTTCTGACGATGAGATTATTAGATTTAAGAACCCCAAGAATGAGGACTAAGATCGATAGAATAAGGCCGAGCCCTCTAATGGTGAGTTTTTGATCGCGAATTTCCATAATGACTTTATTGTGTTCATAGATATCTGGAGGAATTTGCATTTCCATCACCCAGGGAAAGCGATCGATGATGTCGAGTTTTTTGGTGAGAATAAAGGGTGTCTTTCGGTCTTCTAAATTGTGGTTTTTGAGTTCACCTCTTAAGACGACAGGGTTGATTTCTCGCTTGAGCTGATAGAAAGGGTCTTTAAAGCGTTGAGTGAGCACATGGGTTTTAATCATCGCTGAAATGACGCCTGCAAATTTTCCCGCTTTGTCGTAAAAGGGCATGGAGTACACAAAGCCTTTGTTACTATCTGCTGCCCCCAGGTCCCGGTTGTCGCAAACAATCACTTCCATTCCAGTCGTTGCAGGAAGCCTCACGCCATTAACTTCACTCAGCGTTGGGTATTGATCAGTAAAGTACTGCATATGAGCAGCAATTTCTCTGAGTTCATAGGTCTCTACTCCGAGCTCATCTTCTTCGTCTTCACGACTTGTACGTTTTTCCTTAGGTTCGAGCGCGATGAGTTCACTGGGAAGCTCGGTTGGGGCCAGTCCTTGAAACTGAGTCGTCCTGGGCGCAATGTAAATTTCTGAGAGTTCCACCTCATCAGCAATGGCGTCAAAGAAGAGTTGAAGTTGAGCTTTATCTTTAGTGGTGAGGGCGCTCTTGTTTGCCAGAGTTCTTAGCTCCGTTGTAAAGGCCATGGCGCGCATGTTGGTGTAGAGCTGATCAAAGATTGATCCGACTTGATCACTTTCAATTTCAAGCTTTGAGCGATGGACATTTAGAAATTCTTTAAGGAGAAACTCCTCGTTGGAAAGAGAGATGAGCCAACTTCCCGCGAGGATGACTGAGATGATGAGAGCTGTTAGTATTTTTCCGGCCAGATTCATAAGAGTCCTAAGATTCGATCATATAGCCAACACCGCGAACTGTTTTAATCAAATCAAAATTTCCAATTTTCTTTCTTAAAGACTTGATATGAACATCGACGATATTTGTATTGGGGTCAAAGGTATAGCCACGGACATTTTCTAGAATTTGCGTCCTAGAGACGACTCGATCCTTATTTTTAATTAAGTAGGTGAGTAGTTCAATTTCGGTTTTTGTGAGATTTAACTCTTCGTCTTGATTGAAGACTTTGAAAGACCTGAGATCGATTTGCAGGTCTTTGAAATGAATTATTTCCGAGAGCTGATCTGGACTTTCGGAATTTTGGCCGCCTCTCTTCGTGATGGCCTTGATTCTCGCTACTAGCTCTCCAAAGGAGAAGGGCTTAGTGAGATAGTCATCACAGCCAAGCTCTAAAAGATCAATTTTGTCTTTGACCTCATCCTTAGCGGTGAGCATGATAATGGGGATCGGACTCTTTTGCCGCCGCAGCTCTTTGACGAGTGCGCGACCATCCATGACTGGCATCATATAATCGACTATGGCGATATCAAAATGGGTCTTACCCTTGCTCTCAATTAATTCTAGTGCTTCGGCGCCATTGGCCGCACAAGAGGTTAAAAATCCCTCTTCTGTTAGCCCTTTGTTAAGAAATCGGGTAATTCCGACCTCATCTTCGACGATTAGAATATTCATGAAAGTATCCTTAACTACCAATAATGGGCATCTTACTCCAAAACGATGTTCTACGGCTAATCTTCATTATTTCTTCATTTAAAACTCGGCCCAAATTCATCTTGTGGAGCGAAAATAACTTTAGGAAACATTCTGGAGTTAGATGTGACTTCTCTTAGTGAACAAAAATCCATGCCAAGGCCACTCATTGAAGGACAGACTGCTCTGATCCTTTTTGGAGTGCTAAACCTCTCTGTATTTATGGTCGCTATCACTTGGCTCTACTTCTTTCTCTTTGAAGAGAGAGTGGTGCTTGATCTGGGTCTTGGACTTGCTGGACGTGTTTTTTTGGACATCTTACTATTGAGTGCAATGAGTCTTCCCCATTCATTTCTGCTGGACTCAAAGTGGCGCTTGAAGGCCCAGAGAATTGTCCCATCTCAAATATTTATTACGCTTTATAGCCTTCATGCCAGCATTTCTCTCATTCTCCTTTTTTGGCTGTGGCAGCCCCTAGGGGGCGAGATTTTTCGCTTAGAGGGAGTGGCACGAGATTTGGGTGTCGCGCTGAACGCGCTCTCCTGGCTATACATGGGCTATGCGCTCTATTCTACAGGGGCTTTAAAACACAATGGTGTCGAGCAGTGGTTTAATTACCTTAAGGGAAGAACAACCCGGCACGAGGTACCCTATGACAAGGCCTACCGTCAGTGCCGACACCCCATATTTTTGGCCTTCTTCTTGATGATTTGGTTAGTGCCACAGATGAGCATCGGAAGGTTGGTGATTGCTGTCTACTGGAGTGCTTATCTCGTTTATGGCACTCTTAGAAAGGAGGAAAAGCTCTTGCGCAATACTCGATACGCACAATATGCAAGTCAAGTACCTCCCTATCCCTTGTTTCCTAAGAAACCTTTTAAATCGATTTTTTCGCGAGGTTAGTAAGAATGAAGAAAATACTGGTCCTTTTTATTTTAGCATTTTCCTGCTCCCTCTTTGCTTCGGAGTGGACAAGTTCATTTGAGCGCGAGAATTTTAGTGCTGCTAAGAATCACAGTGAATATATTCGCTTTGAAGTTTTTTCAACCAAGGTTGGCATTTTTACGTCTCGAGTTCCGGGCTATGTACTCAAGGGCACTGCCAGCGCGCAACTTAATGAATCTCTGGTGAGTGAGATGAAACTTAATCTTAAAGCTGCATCTCTTAATACAGACGGGGAGAGTCGCGACGAAAAACTTCACAGCTATTGTCTGGAAGTTGAGAAGTACCCCGAGATCATTGTTGAGATTGATGAATCAATTGAGTTGGGACAAAAAGCCGTTAAGACGGCACAAATCAAAATTAGGGGGGAGAAAAAGCCTATCAATGTTGAGCTCAAAGTCGAAAAAATTGCTGATGAGTTAGTTGCTAGTGGCGAAGCGGTTTTGAGTGTGTCCAAACTTGAGATTCCCGACCCTTCAATTGCCGTGGCCAAACTTGAAGATAAGATCAATATCTTTTTTAAATTAAAACTAAATTCAAAATAGGATAGGAATATGTCATACCTCATCGACATTGAAACCGCCTTCCCCAAAAACTACTACGAGCAAGATGAGCTCATTGCTTCACTAAAAAAACTTTGGGAGACAAAATTTTTTAATCCCGATCGCATTGAGCAATTTCATCGCAATGTCTTGGTCGGAGGTCGACATCTCGCTCTACCACTAGAGCGCTATAGCGAATTAAGAAGTTTAAAAGAAAAAAATGATGCTTGGATTGAAGTGGCCACTGACCTGGCCTTTGAAGCCACTGATAAAATTCTTAAACGTTTTAATATATCGGCGCAGGACATCTCGTTGATCTCCAGTACTACAGTCACAGGTATTGCAGTACCAAGTCTTGAAGCGAGATTAATGAATCACCTCCCTTTTAAAAACACGACCAAGCGTGTTCCACTTTTTGGCCTGGGTTGTCTCGCGGGAGCTGCAGGGCTTAATCGAGTCTTTGACTACCTCGAGGGTCATCCTACTGAAGCTGCGCTATTTATCTCTGTGGAACTTTGTAGTCTAACGATTCAACCAGATGATTTCTCTGTCGCCAATCTTGTTTCAACAGGACTTTTTGGGGATGGAGGAGCGGTGGCGTTATTAGTTGGACGAGAGCATCCACTGCGAAGTCAAGCTAAGTTAAAATGGCGCGGAGGTCTTTCACGTTTTTTCCCAGAGACAGAGCGGGTGATGGGTTGGGATATTGTGGATACTGGCTTTAAAATTGTTCTTGATAAAAATGTGCCCGACATCACTTCGCGCGAACTTCCTGGTATGACTCAGGACCTGCTCGGTCAATTTCAGGCCACAATGAGTGATCTCAGCTTTTATATGGCCCATCCTGGAGGACCAAAGGTTCTAGAAGCAATGGAAGCGGCGCTTGGACTTCATAAAGGAGCTCTTGAACTTAGTTGGGATTCACTCCAGCGCTATGGCAATATGAGCTCCACGTCAGTTCTCTTCATTACTAAAGAAACGCTCAAATCAGCACGTCCAAAAGGGAGTCTCGGTCTTATGGCCGCGATGGGGCCGGCCTTTTGTGCTGAACTTGGTCTTTATGAATGGGCAGGGGAGGAGTAATGGCCATCGAGTTGAAAGTTTACTTCGCTCTTGTCTTTTTAACGGCGCTTCAACGACTGGGGGAACTCGTTATCAGTACCAGAAATGAAAAGGCACTTAAGGCGCAAGGAGCTATTGAAGTCGGTCACTCACACTTTCTTTATATGAAAGCTCTTCACACTCTCTGGCCTATTGCCTGCCTGATTGAGGCCACGCTAAGAGAGACTCCTCCTCATTACTCTATGATGATTTTATTTGGATTCATTTTTTTAGTAGGCCAAGCTCTGCGTCTCGTGGCGATCACAACTCTTGGTGAAAGATGGACGGTCAAAATCTTAGTTTTACCTGGGGCTACTCCAGTGACAAAAGGTATTTTCCGCTATCTGCGCCACCCCAATTACCTAGGTGTTGTGCTAGAGATTTTTAGTCTTCCGCTTATTTATGGAGGTTGGGTAAGTGCTCTTATCTTTAGTCTTCTCAATGCTTGGCTCTTAAGAGTCAGAATTGCACGCGAGGAAAGAGCGCTTGATGAAGCCAATCGCTATCGTACTTACTTTAGAGACCACAATAGATTTATTCCAACTAAGGGGCACCATCATGCCAAATAATACGACTCTCAATTTAATTATTGATATTCTTCAAAATGCCTGTGACGTTGGTGAGGATATCGAGATCACTTTTGAGACGCGATTTATTGAAGACCTGGCCCTCGATAGTATGGGAATGCTTGCCCTCAGTGCTGAACTTGAAAATCGCTTGGAGCGAGTTCTTAGCTATAACTTTGAAAATCCCCCTCTGTCTGTGGGGGATTTGATCACTTTAATTGAGCATGAAAAAGTGGAGGTCGGTGATGAAGACTCTCTCTAGTCTACTTGAACGGGCCGCCAAGACAGAATTTGGTATTACCTTCTATGATTTAAAAGGACGAGGTGAGCTTCACACTTATCGCGATCTGGATGAACGTGCTCATCTTTTTGCTCATCATTTGAAGCAAATGAATATTCAAAAAGGTGATGTCGTTGCCCTTTGCCTCTTCTCAGGACCTTTTTTTATTGAAGCCTTCTTTGGTTGCCAAAAGATTGGCGCGATTCCAGTTTGCAGCTATCCGCCGATGAAACTTGGTGACCTAAAAACTTGGGCCCAGCGAACAGCTGAAAACTGGCAGCATGTAGAGGCTAAGCTCGTGGTCTCAGAAGATATTATCACTGGGCTTGTCGCTCATGCAGCTGCATTGGCGGGAATTGAAGTTCATGGAAAAAAATATTTTGAACGGCCAGCGCTTCAGGCTGACTTGCCACCAGTCGATGAGAATGAACTCGCCTTCTTACAATTTAGTTCGGGAACTACTGGTAAATCAAAAGCGGTGGCCCTTACCCATAAAGCTGTTATTGAAAATATTAGAATGATCACTTCGACCTTTGATCCTACCAATCATTCTTGCGCCAGTTGGCTTCCGCTCTATCATGATATGGGACTAGTAGGTGCTTTGCTTTCAACTCTCTACGTCGCAAGACCTTTGGCACTGATGCGCCCAGATCACTTTCTTGCAAGGCCTAGACTCTGGCTCGAAGTGCTCACTCAAACACGTGCCTCGGTTTCAGTGGCCCCCAATTTTGCTTTTGGTCTATGCTCAAAGAGAGTAAAGGATTTGAGTGGACTTAATCTGTCTCATTGGAAAATTGCCCTTTGTGGTGCAGAAACAGTTCATGCTGAAACTTTGGATTTCTTTGCTCAAAAATTTTCGCAAGTGGGCTTTAGTGCCAATGCCCTGACACCTGTTTACGGGATGGCCGAAGTTGCGCTGGCAGCAACATTCAGTTCAATAGATTGCCCGCCAACTTGGAAGCGTTTTAGCGCTAAAGATTTGGCCTGTGACTCAAAGGCGCTAGAGACAACTAGTTCTGAAGATTACCTTGAACTGGCCAGTGTCGGCAGGCCTTTGCCAGGAGTAGTCGTCTCAATCATCAATGAAAAACAAGAGCTTTGCGCCGAGGGTGAGCTGGGGGAGATTGTACTTGAGTCGCCCTCTATGATGCGTGAATATTACAACGATTCAAAGCGAACAAATGAGGTCTTTCATGGAGGAGAGCTAAGAACGGGAGACCTAGGCTTTATGTATAAAGGTGAACTCTACCTCTACGGCCGAAAAAAAGAGGTGATTATTCACAAAGGCCGAAATCTCGACCCCTGTCATATTGAAATAGCCTTGAGAGATGTCGCTGGAATTCGAGCAGGACGGGTCGCAGCCTGCGCGGGGCTTGATCAGGATTCGGCCCAGGAGGGTTTTTATCTCTTTGCTGAGCTCGCTCAAGATAGAGAACTTCATAGTGATGAACTCACTGAACTCAAGCGCACCATTAATTCTCAGATCTTAAAAGAAGTTGGAGTGAGGCCTTTTGACGTTTTACTCCTGAGACCAGGTTCTCTCCCTCGTACATCTTCAGGAAAAATTCAGCGTTCTATGGTTTTATCTGCTTGGAGAGAGAATAAACTTGTCCCCAGTGAGCTTGGAGGGGTTGTGAGGTTTGGTCTGCTCTCGATTGCCGGTCATCTCAAGCAACTGGGAGTACGCTATTTATGAAAAGGATTCTCATCATTGGCGGCGGCCCAGTGGGTCTCTATCAAGCGATTGAATTGGCGCAAGCGGGCCATCAGGTAGATCTAGTTGAGGCTAAAGATTGGCCTAGAGACAAGGTTTGCGGGGAGGGGATTATGCCCGGAGGTGTGGCCCTGCTAGATCAAGTCGGGGTCTTAAAGCACCTCAGCGTGGAGTCCCTCGCTCCCTTTCGCGGAGTTCGCTACCTAGATGGTGAGCGTAGCTCTTGTGGCTATTTTAAGCACGGAATTGGGCTTGGGGTGCGCCGGACGCAACTGAGCCTGGCCCTCTTTGAGCGCGCCAAGGAATTTAGCACAATCAGACTCCATCCAAACACGACACTGTCTGGGTTGGGGAATTTAGGTGGGGCTCCGGTCACGGCGCAGTTTAGAGGGGAGATTCAGAGCTGGTGTGGTGACTTTATTATCGGTGCTGACGGCGTTCACTCTAAGACTCGCAAGCTCTTGGGAGTAAAGAGCGTGTCGCTCTCACCTCATGTGCGCCTTGGGGCGCGGCTTCACCTGCGAACTTCAATGGTGCCCACAGAGGTTGAAGTTTTCTGGGCCGATGGAGTTGAAGCGTACCTCACCCCCAATTCTAGTAATTCACTTGAAATCGCCTTCTTGTGGTTTAAAGAGAAGTACACCGGAGTGGCAAGTGATCTTGAAGAGTGGCTCTGGAGCCATTTTCCGGCACTTAAAGAGCGCTATCATCACTGTGAGCGCCTCAGCTCCTTTCAGGCCCAAGGTGGCTTTGCCTCTAAGTCCCAGACTCTTTGCGCGCGCAACTGGGCCTTGATTGGAGATGCCGCTTATTTCTTTGATGGCATCACCGGAGAGGGCCTGAGCTTGGGCTTTGCTCTGGCGCGATCCTTAGCTTGGGCCCTGACTAAGGGCGATCTCGGCGAGTATCAGACTCGTTCGGCAAAATTGATTCGACACAATATTTATTTGACCAAGTTGGCGCTGCTACTGGCGCGAAAAGAAAAATTACGCCCCCTGGCGATGCGCTTTCTCAGCGATCGCCTCATGAGTGGGCTAGTCAATTTTGCGGCCGAGCTCGCCGTGGAGCCCAAAGGGGCGGCAGAGCTTTTCAAATCGGCCTCCAAGCGGCATAATGAGAAGGAACTTCATTACTCAGGATAAGGTATGGATATTCCTCTATCAATTTGGATGTATATTTGCTTTCCAGTGTGCTTCATTGGCTTCACTTGGATGATGTTTCGCTCAATCAAAGACGGCGAAGCTCCAGTATCTCGCGAGCAAGAGCAAGGTCCAAAAGCCTAAGTTCTCCTGTCATTTTTTTAAGCTCTCTTGTCTGCGCTGTCCCTTCGCAGTAAGATTTCCTATTGCTTTTCCTAAGGGGTGAACGGCTGTGGCAAGAGTTGATCTGACCACGAAAATTCGCAATCTCAAGCTTACTCTTGCTGGTTCTCGCATAGAGCGCGCTCACGCCCAACTGCTTCATGAGCTGGCCCATAAAGGTCTAAACTTTCGCCCCTATATTTGGATTTCTGACGATTGGTTCTGTCCCGATGGGGCGCCCGGTTTTGCCGTTCCTTTCTTTCTCTTTGAAGAGGGGCTTGCGCGGCTTGAGCGAAAGATGATGGGACGTTGTGAAGGGGCCAGTGAGCGCGAGTTGATGAAACTCATGCGCCATGAGTGTGGACACGCAATTGATAATGCCTTTGGGCTCAGACGCAAAAGAGAGCGCCAAGCGCTTTTTGGCCGCAGCAAAACACCTTACCCAAAGAGCTACGTTCCTGACCTCGATTCAACAGACTTTGTCACCCATTTAGGCGATGGCTATGCTCAGGCCCATCCCGATGAAGATTGGGCCGAAACCTTCGCCCTTTGGCTGGGGACTACTCATTTTTCAAAGTTAAAAAAGCGCTATGGGGGAACCAAGGCGCACAAGAAGCTTGATTACGTCGATCGTCTGATGAAGTCTTTAGTGGGGCAAAGACCCAGGGTCACAGAGCGCTGGAAGTGTGATCCAGTTCACCAAATAGACCTTACACTCAAAGAATATTATCAAAAAAAGCGAAAGCTTCACGTCGAGCATCGCGCGCTCTTTGAGTTTGAAGAATTACGCGGCTTAAGCGGAGTGAGTCCAGCTCGTGCCTATACGCGGCTTCTTTACAAAGGCCTGCACTTTGACTTGGCCGCCAAGGCAAAGTCACCAGTGAGTGTGGCCGAAAAAGTGGTGCGAGAATTTGACCGCTCACTGCAACAGGGGCGACTTGGTTTTAGCTCCGAGGCCAGCTATACTAATAAAGTCCTTTTGGACTTTTTGGCCCAGAAGACCTCTCAGTATTTAAAAGAAGAGAGAAACCGCATCATTATGTAGGCGCGCTTGAAATCTAAGAAAATCGCAGTCCTCATGCACGAGGCACTAGTGCCACCCGAAGGGGTTAAGCTCACTCGCGCACAAAGAGAGAAGTGCCAGTTTAAAACCGAGTATGACGTAGTCACGACTCTTAGAAAAAGTGGTCATGAAGTGATTTGTCTTGGCGTTTATGATGAGCTCGCGGTTTTAAAAAAATGCCTGGAAGAGTTTAAGCCCAACCTGGTTTTTAATTTACTTGAAGAATTTAATGGCAATACTCTTTTTGATTCTCACGTCGTGAGCTTTCTAGAGCTCATGAAGATTCCCTATACTGGATCAAATCCCAGAGGGCTTATGCTTGCGCGCGATAAGGCGCTGGCCAAAAAAATCATGAGCTATCATCGGCTCAAGACTCCTAAGTTTTGGGTTTATCCTAAGAATAAAAAGCCTAAACTAAAAAAGAGTATGGAGTTTCCTTTAATTGTAAAGTGCCTTTGGGAAGAGGCCAGCTATGGCATTGCAAAGGGAAGTGTGGTCTCCACTGAGGCAAAGCTTTTAGAGCGCATAAAATATATTCACGAAACATTAGACACTGATGCCTTAGTGGAGCAATTTGTTGAAGGTCGTGAACTCTATGTTGGCATTTACGGAAATGATCGCCCGAGTGCTCTTCCGGTGTGGGAGTTGCAATTTAAAAATGTGCAAGAGCCAGAAAAGGAAATCTATTCGGCCAACGCCAAATTTAATGAGGACTATCGCAAGCGCAAAGGCATAACCACGGGACTTGCAAAACTCACCGAGGAAGAAGCCACTCGCATTCAAAATATTTGTAAGCGCACCTATAAATGTTTAGGCTTAAGCGGTTATGCGCGAATTGACCTGCGCTACACCGATCAGCAAGAAGTGATGATTCTCGAAGCAAATCCCAATCCCGATATTTCCTTTGACGATGAATTTGCATTGTCTGCAGAGGCAGCGGGAAAGAGTTACACGGATTTACTTGAGAAGATAATGACGTTGGGATTAAGTTGGTCTCGTCGCTCTTCAATATGACATTTTCTAACATCAAAACTCGAAGTACCTGACCATCACTGAGTCCTAGCGATTGTCGTAGAACGATTCCACTTTTTTACGACTTGATCTCTTGGCAAAGTGATTTGTGACACTCTATCCTGATATCAAGTCAAGACTTATGAGGAGGGGGTTTTATGATACAGCTTAATCGCGTGTTAGTGCTCTGCTTTGCCATTTTTTCAATTTCATCTTCACTCCAAGCGAGTGTTGATTCTCCTGCTCAATACCCCACTGCTAGAGAGGCCGTGGAAGACTATTTTAAATTTGAACAATTTCTTAAGACTTATCCGCGCGACCCAAACTGTCGCCCCAATAATGATTGTGTCAAAGTAGCCTGCTCAAATGTTGGGCGCTTTGAGTGCGACGAAACTGATGAGCTGGCCCGCATCTCCAAGGCCTGTCGCGGGAATTGGGGCGGAGAGTGCGTGCTCACGGCCAAGAAATACTTAGGACGTTTTGAGGTTGATCGCCTTGAAGACATGGTAGTGCTCCTAGAGAGTTGTAAGGGTGTTTATAACTTTGAGTGTGTGGACTATACCTGTCAGCGAGTGGGGCGATTTGGCTGTGACAATTTAGAAGAAATAACAAAGATAAATCAGATGTGTGCTGGACGCTAAGGATGGCACCAGGGGGATGCTATTTTGACCAAGGATCGGTTTTAGAGAGCACCTATGCTGCATAAAAGAAGGGCCTCCTATTTTTAGGGGGCCCTTCCATTTTTGGGATGAGTTTTCATGAAGAGAGAGCGCCGCAAAGATGTCAACGAGCAAAGTTCTAAGCTAAAAGGCCACTTAGGCTTTATAGAAAACCTCATTCGCCGCTCGCGAACCCTTGCCGCGTTGGTGATCGGTTTTGTTATCCTGGCCGCCTTCTCTTGTATTTTGGGGCTCTCCCTCACTCCGGCGGTTTTACTGGTCATGAGTGTCTACGAGTACACCAGTCATCTGGCACCCCTTTATACGGCCTTTTGTTGTGCCCTTGCGCTGGGCTTTTCCTTTCCGCTCTTTACGATCTGTCTCATCTTTATCGTGCCACTCTTTAATAAGCTTCTTCCGCTTCCTGTTAAGGCCTACCGCGGTCCTTGGTACGCACTGCCTACGATTGGGTGGTATGTTCATAATTCCCTGACCTACCTCGTGCGCTACACTGTTTTAGATCTGATCACGCCTTCTCCACTAAACGTGCTCTTTTTTAAGATGATGGGCATGAAGATCGGACGCAACGTCATGATTAACACCTCCAATATCTCTGATCCTTGTTTAATTGAGTTAGGAGATCATGTTACGATTGGTGGCTCTGCCACGCTCATGGCCCACTATGGAATGGATGGATACTTAGTGATTGATAAGCTCGTCATTGGTGCGCGCTCAATGGTGGGCCTCAAGGCCAGCATCTTTGGTGGAGTGACCATCGGTGAGAACGCAATGATCGCTCCCGGGGCCATCGTCTATCCTAAAACTGTGGTCGGCGATGATGTTAAATTTGGCTATCGGCAGGAGTTTCGCTCTGATCCTACTGATCAATCTTCTTTTGGGGGAGAGGACATTTAAGTCCGTAGATCTTAATTTGCCCGATATCGATTCGCGCTTGGCGAGTGCTTTTATTAAATTTGAAATACACCGTTTCGCCGGTGAGATCCTCTCGGCAAGAAAGCTCTTTGGTCTCTGGAATACCCTGGCAAACAGCGCTCACTGGTAGGGCGTTGCCCTTTTTAAAGATAAGCTTGGTGGCACCTTTGTGGTCGTAGACGATGGCACTTAGGTTGGGGCCCTCACAGACTAGGCTCGCAGCATTTGCGGTGCCACCCAGTGTGAGTGCCCAGAAGACTATGTAAATAGCTGTTATTAAAGTGTTTTTTCTCATACCGCCCAATTATACCCAGTCCTGAGTACCGAAAGCCTCATTTTGAAAAACTTATAGAGGGCCGTCAATTGGCAAGGCAGTTGACCAAGGCTTATCTCAGCTCGAAAACTGGCATCCTCTGGTACTCGCGAAAAAGGCGAGAGATCTCCTCATAACTATACTTTTGAAGCAGCCCCCCTAGGGGAACATTGCCAGGTCTATGCATTGGACTTTTATATTTGTAGCCCAGTTCATCAATTTTATGATCAGCACACCACTGATAAAAATTCTCTGTTTCTCTTTGGGCGCGCACAGGACCGTCGTCAATTTCTGGAAAGGCGCAAACAACCTCGCTGCGAATAATTGTCTGCTCTCTGACCATTTTTGAGCGAACCAGTGCCAGATCATTGTCCTTGTAGCAGTGAAAAAGGCTCTTGCCGATGGTGCAATAGCCGAGCATGAGATCACCGTGATGGAGTTCAAGGGTTTTGGCCAGATGATCCTCCTCACTCATAGGGATATCTTTGGTCTTTCTAAGTAAAAAGATGAGGTACTGAGTAAAAACTGGAGCCTCTAGCGCCGCTTTATTTTGCTCTATCTGATGAATCAGAATGTTGAGCTCTTTTAGCGCTTTAGTGGTGGGGTTATCTTTATGCGGCCCGGTGAGCTCTTCCATAAATTGATGAAACTTTAAGTGCAGAAAGTTCAGGCGCTCCTGAGAGAGTTCGCCAGCAGGGACGAGCTCTCCTTCAATGCTCACCAAGGCTTCGCGATTGATGAGGGTGATGAGCTCATTCATGCGCTCAACTCTATGCTCAAGATCGGAGGGAGTGGGGCGAAATCCAAATGAAAAGCCATGGGGATAATTATCTGCGAACTCCAGGCATTCCTTAGTGACCTGGGCAAATTTAAGAGCACTTGGAGTTGAGTGCAGCTCGTAGGTAAATGGGCAGCGCTCACCCTTTTCATTTTCAAGTTCAAAGTGAAGTTTCATGTTCCTAGGTTAACTACAGACGCTTCTGATCGAAAAGTTGATATTGAGCAGGGAGAGTAAAAATGAGCTGCCAGGTGATCGAAAAATCAGTGATTTAGATCAGAAAAATGTAGTAATGATGCAAAATTTATTTATACTAATGGTTAGTGATTTCAGTTAGTTAAGTGGCGTCGTGATTTCTTAGGTTGGGTCTTGGTGTGGAGCGCGCGAAGATGCGAAAAATGAAGATTGAGAAGAATAAAATTTGGATTGTAGTGGGCGATCAGGCCCAACAGCGGCTGTGTTCAGAGTCACTGGCAAGCTTTGAGTTAAGCTTTTTTCCCAGCTGGGAGACGATCATCGCAGAGCTCGTGGCCACCAGCGAGGTGCTCCATCCCCAAATATGTTTGCTCTATGACTTTGACTCTAGACAGACAAGACTGTGGCTGCCGCTTTTAAGAGATCAGCTCGCCACTCACTCTGAGGTCATTCTCTTTGGCCCAGCGAGTGATCTTGAGTGCATGCAGTCCTATTTTCAACAGGCCCTGATTGTCGACTACCTAGGACTTCCCTTAAGTGCGGCACGTTTACTGGCCAGACTTGAACGTGGCAAACAAAGCTGCGCTTAGCAGTGGCCCTTTATTTTTCAGGTCAGACGTGGCCATAATTTTTCCATGAAAACATACGACCTTATTGTAATTGGGGCTGGTCCGGCGGGAATTAGTATGGCCGCAGAAGCAGTCTCAGGTGGGATTAGTAAAGAGAAAGTGCTCATCATTGAAAAAGCGCAGGAGCACTCTTGGATTATTCGCAAGTATTATCCCGAAGAAAAGCTCGTCACTGCAAATTATAAAGGCAGAGATGCTGTGTGCAGTGGTGTGCTTTGCTTGAGTGACTCTAGTAAAAAAGAAACTCTTTCACTCTTAGATCAAACGATTAGAGACTTTGGTCTGCAAGTGAATTATCAAGAGGAAGTGCAGGCTTTAAAGAAAGAGTCTGATCATTTCATCTTGAGTACCAATAAAGGGACCTACGAATCTCGAGTTGTCGTCGTTGCTGTCGGCGTGATGGGAAGACCCAATAAGCCAGACTATGAGATTCCTTCAGAAATTAAATCCAAAATCTTTTTTGATATCTCCTCGCCTCAACTTGAAGGAAGTTCAGTCTTGGTGGTCGGCGGTGGTGACTCTGCCAGTGAGTATGCCCAATACTTGGTTCAAAAAGGCGCCTGGGTGGATTTTAGTTACCGCGGGGCCGAGTTTAAACGAATGAATCCTATTAACCGCGAGAGTCTGATGGAGCTTGGAAAGCAAGGAAGGGTTGAGCTCTTTCTTGAGACCAATATTGAAAAGCTCACTGCCAATCGAGAGAAGGTCTTTGTGACATTTAAAGATCGGTCTGATCTCAATCGCTCCTATGATTTTATCATCTATGCACTGGGTGGAAGCACGCCTGAAAATTTTATGTCGCTGCTTGGAATTGAATTTGAGGGAGGAAAGCCTAGACTCACCGAAGGACTAGAGACATCAGTACCGGGACTTTTCTTAGTGGGTGATCTCTCAGCGGGAAGAAGTGGTGGCTCGATCATATCGGCCTTCAATTCTTCTCATGTGGCGATGGCAAAAATCTGCAAGTCTTATCTAGAGTGTAACAGATAGTAACATTTTGTAGAGTTGGCCCGATCTTTAAGAATCGGGCCAACTTTTTTAGCTTTTTAGGCGATTGTGCTCGCGCTCAGACTTACGCGCTCAATGCCTGATTGAAAATCTGACATGAGGGCATCAAGGTCTTCAGCTGAGCGATAAGAGAAGACTTGTCCCCAAGGAATTTTCCCTTGAAGTGAGAGTCTTGGTCCACCCACCATTAGTTTTACATGGTGAGGGATAAAGCTCACGAGTTCTCTAAGATAGTTTGAAAGCTGGTCGTTGAGCGTCTTATTGATAAGTGGGCTAATTCCCAAACAGATACTATCAATCTTCATCGCCATGAGCGTATCTTGCAACGTCGAAAGGGGAACATTACTTCCGAGGAAGAAAACGTTGTAATCCCATTCTCTGGCAAGAAGTGCAGATTGAATGATGTGAAGTTCATACGGGTCACCCTCTGGTGAGGCAATCAGCATGGTTGGACGCCCTTCTTGGAAAGGCTTGCCCGCACCGAAGGCCACCGGGCCCACATAGAACTTCATAAGAGTTGTAATTGTTTGCTTTTGAGATTTACTCAAAGAGCCTGCCTCATGGAGTCTCCACACTTCTTCGAGAAGAGGAGTCATAACCTTATGAACCAGATCTCTTGGACCCACACCCTGGATAATTTTCTCAAACTCGTGTCCGAGAATAGAGAGTTGGTAGTGTCTAAGAGCGAGGATCATTCCCGTCAGAGAACTCTCTAGCTCTGAATTAGACATGTGGTTTTTTTCTTCGTGGTGATTGTGATGATGAGAGTGACCATCTTTGAGTGAAAGTGCACTCAATGTTCCAGAAATCCCTACTGGCGTCACGTCAACGCTCTCAAGAAGGTCTTCTAGAGAGGTGTCATCCATAGGAGCTAATTTAGAAATGGTAAAGCCTGTTTGACACAAGCGACTCAATGTCTGGAGGCGCTTAACGTGTTCCTTGCTGTAGAGTCTTCTTCCGGCCTCGTCTCGCGCAGGAACTACTGCGGAGTGTCTTCTCTCCCACGCTCTAATCGTGTGAGCTGATAGACCGCACATTTTCGCAACAACTTGAATTGAGTATTCCATAATCCCTTCCTTAAGAAATCCTATTTTTAACGGCCCATTCCGACCGGATTTCGTTTTGTATAAAGCTAAGGCCTCGAGGGGGTCGATTCAAGTCAATTAAATGTCAAACTGTTGCAAACTGGCTTCTAGAGCGGGTTTGAAGCAGCTTTAGTAGATTGAAGGGAACAAGGGTTGGTTTGAGACAAAAAAACTTTAAACGTGAAAAGTCGCGTTAAGTTCAAAAGTTGACATTGGGCCTACAACTGACGAGAGGCAGCAGTAAAAAAGTTCACAATTGTCGCGCTCGGTTATCAATATTGGCGCACAGGGGCGATCACAAAAACTATCGTTTGCGAGCAAAGAAAAACTAAACTGTAATAATAAACTTTTACCACAATCGGCGAAGAATTCACCAAGAAGGAGCAGTGTCAAAGAAAAGTTGACCAGGGTTCTGACTTCATCGACACTACTTGAAAAGCAAATCCCGCCTTATTTTCCTGGAGATGAATATGTTGAAAATTTTATTTTTGGCCTTCGCAATTACTCAAGTCACAAGCGCTGCAGATGTGGTTGTGGTCAGAGGAGAGGGCAAGATTAATGTCACTCCAAACATGGCCATCTGTGAGTTTGGCATTGAGACCAAAAGCAAAGAAGCGGTTGTTGCTCAAAGAGAGAATGCCAAAATTGCTGACAAGGTCATTCAGGGAGTTCGTAAAAAATTTAAATTGGATAATAAAGACATTGTGACTACTTCGTTTAGAGTCCATTCCAATTATGAGTATCGAAATAACACCAGGGTGTTTGAAGGATATGTGGTTAATAATGTCGTTCAGGTAAAGCTTGCTGATTCTAAAAAGCTAGGAGAGCTTCTCGACTATCTCACTACCAATGGTGTGAATATGATTAATTCTATTTCATTTACCCATAATAAGTACGATGAGCTGGTCAAAGAAGCTCTTAAACTCTCAGTTGCCGATGCTAAAGAGAAAGCTTTGATGCTGGCCAAGCAAGCAAATCGGGACTTAGGAAAAGTCCTTCACATCGTTGAAGCTGGTGCGAACTATAATCCCCCGACACCAATGTTTGATGGTGGGATGAGGGCCAAAATGGAAATGAGTGCTCTGGCCTCTACACCGATTCAAAGTGGAGAGTTAGAGATCACTTCAGGTGTTCAAGTTACCTATGAAATCGAGTAGGTGAGTTTTGGCGCGCAAAATTCCTGGTCCTTTGCAATTTGAAAACTTCTATAGCGAAATCTATGGAGAGCGTTGGACGGCGCTCAAAGAATCCTTGCTGGCGCCTCACAGTGCTGTCGCCTATAAGGGCCCCTTTGTCGCCAAAAGTTCCGTTACAGCTCTCGCAAGTGCTACTGAAGTGCACGATCACGTTTTTAAAAAAGAGGGGGTGTGGCCTCGCCCTGAAGTTGTTGATGTAGAGGGAGAAGAGTTAAAAAACTATTACCTGCTTGATTACGCATCTTATATTTGTGCTAGGCTACTTGCTAATCCCACTCGAGATCTGCGCTATCTCGATCTCTGTAGTGCTCCGGGTGGAAAGGGTCTCATTCTGGCAGGCCTAATGAGTGAAGGGAGTTCGCTCATTTGCAATGAACTCTCTCAAAAGAGAAGAGAGAGGCTTAGAAGTGTTGTTGAAGAGTATCTGCCGAGCTCAACTCGCGAGCGGGTCAAGGTGACAGGTCACGATGCTGGGCGCTGGTGTCTTTATGAAAAAGAGGCATTCGATGCGGTTTTGTTAGACGCTCCTTGTTCATCAGAGCGCCATCTCTTGCAAAAACCTGTGCATCTTAAAGATTGGGCCCCTGGGAGAACGAAGCGGCTTGCACGCGAGCAGTGGAAGTTGTTAAGCTCAGCCTATCTGGTCCTGAAGCCTGGTGGGCGTTTGGTCTATTCGACGTGTTCGATTTCTCCCTATGAGAATGATGAGGTCGTAAGAAAGCTCGTCCAAAAATATCCAGATCATCTAAAAGTTGTTCCGATTGAGCTTGAATTAGGTGAGCAGACTGAATTTGGAAAGATTGTTCTTCCCGATCAATCTGGTCATGGGCCACTTTATATCTCGATGATTGAGAGGTTGTGACAATGAAGCACTTTCATTTTGATGTTTATGGCAAAGTTCAAAAAGTCATGTTCAGGCAAACTTTAATGAGGGGAGCAATCAAGCGCGGGCTCTACGCCGCAGCTTCTAATGATCCTCTTGATCGCAATCACGTCGTTTGTTACTTAAAAGGTGACCCCAGTCTATGTCAGGAGATGATGAATAAGCTTGCGAGTGGCGAAAAGCTTAACAGTTGGGGAGCAAAAGTCGAAACTTTAACTACTGCCAATAATCCAGACGAGCGCGATCCCAGTCGCTATGAAGTGAATACTGAGAATGTAGACGATATTGATTGGAGTGGTGGAGTTGAATTCTATCTCTAATATCTAGAAA
The DNA here is from genome assembly GCA_048264885.1 of Bacteriovoracaceae bacterium. Taxonomy (GTDB): domain Bacteria; phylum Bdellovibrionota; class Bacteriovoracia; order Bacteriovoracales; family Bacteriovoracaceae; genus JBLWXV01. Next base: position 378,912 of record JBLXCO010000001.1, on the reverse strand, counting down.
GTGAGTCAGCCATGAAACAAATACTACTTGTCAGACATGCCATCGCCCTTGATCGAGATGAATGGGCCGGACATGACTTTGATCGCCCTTTAACTGAGAAGGGGATCGAAAAGTTCTCTCGCTCACTTCCTGGACTTAAAAAACTCTGCCCTGATATTTCGGCGGTCTATTCTAGTGGCCTGCTTCGCGCCCTTCAAACGGCGCAACTCTTGGCCGATGCCTACTCGCTAGAGATCATCAAAGATGCTGGACTCAATCATGGCAATCTTCCTCGAGAAATTGAAAAGTTTATCGAACGTGCGATGAAGAAGCGCGAAGGTGTCGTGGCCTTTGTTGGTCATGAGCCAGAACTATGTTTGTTATTGTCTTTGATAACACCTTTAGAATTAGAAGACTGTTATTTTAAGAAAGGTGGTATGGCCTTGCTTGAAATTGAAAATGGCGGCTATAAATTACTTTGGAAGAAAAAGGGCAAAGAGCTCAGACAGATTAATAACTGAGCTCGGTGTGCTTCGAGAGAATAAGTCCTGGCTTTGAAAAAAACTTACTAAGTTCTTCTTGTAAAACTTCCTGCTGATCATTCTTGTGCACAATTTTGACGAGTTGATGACCAAAGTTGAGCCAAGGGTGAGAAACTCTAATGAAAAAGCGCAAGCGCTTTAGCGCGGCACTTTGATCAAAGTACTTAAAAGAAAGGCGAATAAACTCAAGCACGACCTTGCCGTACTCATAAGCTTCGCTCTCAGTATCGTGGGGGGCACATCCTAAGCGTCCAATGGGAGGAGGAAAGCCCAGTTTCTCACCAAGTTGCCACAGCATCCATGGCCTTACGGTGAGCGCGCGGCCAACCATCACTAAGTCACAACCTGTTTCATCAAGCATGCGTAGAGCGTCCTCTACAACTTGAATATCTCCGTTGCCAATGACTGGAATGCAGAGGTTTTGTTTGAGCATTTTGATTTGTGCCCAGTCGGCGTTGCCCTTGCGTTTTTGCTCTGCCGTGCGCGGATGAAGGGTAACCCAAGAGGCTCCGGCCTGCTCAATACCGCCGGCAAATCTCATTAGCACTTCACGGTCGTTCTGCTGTCCTGCGCGAAATTTAACTGAGACTGGAAGCTTGGTACTTTTACAGGCAATGCGAACAACTTCACAGGCGTACTCGGGGTCACCCATGAGCGCTACACCGTAATTGTGGCGCAAGGCCTTTCTCACTGGGCACCCCATGTTAATATCCACCCCACTCACACCCCATTTTTCGAGTTTTTCCATGGCGGCGATGATAAAGCGCTCTTCGTTGGCGAGGATTTGTGGAACTAGGAGTTCCTCGCGCTCGTGGGTGAGGGTCTCGGGAGTGCTTCCCGGGCGCTGGACCATAAGGCGACGAGAGCTAAGCATCTCGGTCGGCCAGAGAGTCTTTGCTCCAGCTGGCAAATAGGAGTGAACAATTTCTCTAAGCACCACATGACTAAGCCCCACCATCGGTGCAAGAGTGAGGGGAAGATTAACTTCTCTAAGGGGAAAATTTTCTAGGCTCATGAGGGCTTACTTTGCACACTTGCGACAGAGTCCAAAGAGTTCAAGGGCGTGATCTTTGACTTTAAAGCCTTTGTTTTTAGCTTCCACTAAGAGCTCATCGAGAGGGCAATTTTCAAGGATCTCAATCTTGCCACATTTTTCGCAGACAATATGGTGATGGTGGTGACCTTTTTGATTGAGCTCATAGCGAGCGAAGTCTTCTTGAAATTGAATGAGCTTTAAGATGCCCTTTTCTTTAAATTGCTTGAGAGTGCGAAAAATCGTGGCCTGATCGCAAAAGCCATCAGGTAGCTTCTGACTCACATCATCGGCACTAAATGGCCCGTGGCCTTCGAGAAAGACCGTAAGAATCTCGAGGCGAGGCTTTGTCACAGACATATGAGCGTCTTTAATGATTTCCTCGGGACTCCTCGTTGGCCCGTGGTCGTGATGGTGTGAGTGATCGTGTTTTCCCATAGATCATCAATAGCAGATAGGGTTCTCTTTGAAAAGTTGTGGCGTGAGTCAATACACTCTGGTAAATATGCGCAAATGAACAAAATTCCAGTATTTCACGTCAATTCACAGCTCGAAACTTGGCTGAGCCCCGCTCAAATTGAAGAGTTAAGAGTGCAATGTCTACGAGTCCTACGCGACTTTTGGCCGGCCGGTGGGCCCATTGAGGACGCTCGTTATGCCCATCTAAATGGCGAGCAACGTTTGGCCCTCGAGGAGCGCGCGCAATCTGCGGGAGATTGTGAGGAGTTACTATCCTCATTTGAGTTGCCACTCGTGAGCGATCGAAAGTCTTTGATCCAATTTAAAAGGCAACTTGGTCTGGTTCGCGATAAAACTTCTGAGCAAATTAAGTTGATTCAATTGGTGGTTAAACTCATTCATGAGACTGACATAGTTCCCGAGCTTTCAATTATCCATCAGGATGAAAGACTTTTGGTGCTTGCTAAGCAAGCAGGACTACTCGTTCATCCCTTTAAAAAGCACACCCACGATCGCTATACGCTGATGTCGCTTGCACGCAATAAAGTTGGAAAGTACGTCTATCCAGTTCACCGCCTTGATCGCGCGGTCTCAGGTGTGGTGGTCATGGCCTTGGAGAGTGAGTACGTCAAACCAATCCAAGAGATGTGGCACCATGAAGAGACGGTCAAAGAATATATCGCTCTAGTCAGGGGGGATCTCGATGATGAGGGAGTTATGGACTTCGCTCTGTCAGATGAGAATGGGGTTAAAAAAGAGTGTGAGACTAAGTATTGGGCGCTTGAGCGCTTTACTGACTTGGTCCTCGTCAAGGTCCAAATCTCAACGGGTCGCAAACATCAAATTAGAAGACACTTCTCTCGCCGCGTGACTCCAGTTGTGGGGGATACGGTTCATGGCAAGGGAGATGTGAACTATTTCTTTAGAGAGCACTTTAATTTTGAGCGCATCTTTTTGCATCACCTCGAACTCACCTTGAAAAATCCTTTTGGCGAAGGTCTTTTAAAATTTCGCAGTGAACTTCCAAGTGAGCTGAATTCGATTTTAGAAAAGCTCAGAAGTGAAGAAGTGGTATTTAAAAGGGAGAGAAAGAGCGCCTCTGCCGAGGAAGCAGAGGCGTAGATTTTTATTGATTACCAAGTCACGCGCACACCGGCGCCTGCACCCCAAACGTCGTTTCCAATTTGACGATCAATTTGAGCATAGATACGCACAAAGGGAACGTTAAATTGAATACCGGCAAAACCACGGGGAGTGATGGTGTCCGGGCTATCTTCTTGACCTAGGTTCATGGTCCCAGTTAGGTCTGTATTGGCAATGTTGTCGTTAATCGTGGCATTCACATTGGCGTTTCCTTCAGCGCTACCGAAGTTAAGGTCAACACCAAGACCCGCGTAAGTTGAAAATACATATCCGAGCTGAACACCGGTTGAAACTTCAACGGGGATAGAAACTGTGCTGACTTTGGCACCGGCCTTGACGGTACCATCTACTGTCGCAGTGACCGCACCTGAGGTGTATGAACCAGACTGAGTTGTGGTGTAGCTTACATCAAGACTTGAATATTCAAAGCCCGAAGTGATGTCTACACCTGTCCAGTACACCATTCTGCCAGGCAAAACGGCGATGGGGTCAATGTACTTATAGCGACCGTGAATACCGAAGTTAAAAATATCGCCTTTGATGTCGCTTTGATCAAGCTCATAGGTGAAAAAGTTGGCAAAGAGCTTGAGCTTGTCAAAATTCATAAAGCCCACTTCACCAATGCCAAACATACCCATGTCTAGACCAACCATTAGGGCAGGCTGAATACCCACACCACGCAGTTGATTGGCGTCCACATCTCCACCGATGAGGTCCCCAAATGAGTTACTTCCAACGTCGGCCCCTAGAGAAGCGCCTACACCCACGACAAAGAGATCAATGTCGTTGGCATAGTCAACACCGTTAGACTTATTGGCCATGACTGAAGAGTTGGCCATCCCTTTTAGGTAAGTTCCAGCATCTGCGTCAGGAAGGTCTCTATTGACTGCGGCTTCGAGCTCAGCGATCGCAGCTTGAACGTTAGAGTTACTACAATTTGAGCCAGAACAAGAGACTCTAAAGAGTGAGGCCTCTGAAATAAAAGGAAGGGCAAGGGTCAGCGTCAATGCCGTCCTTAGAAATAACTTCATGTCATATCCTTGGTTAGAAAACGGTATAGGTAATAGCCTAGTGGAATTTGAACGCTTGTAAAGGCAAGAAATATTGCGCTAAACCTTATTAAAAGAGTCGAGCACATCGATGAGCTCTTGCAGCTTGAAAGGCTTTCTCAAAGTGGCGTGAATCACGTTTCCTTCGTGCTCGCGCACGGTGGGGTTGCCACTGATAAGGACAAAATGTCCGGTGAAACCCGAGTCTTTTACTTTCCAAGCAAAGTCATTACCGAGCATGCCGGGCATATTTTGATCACTGATCACAAAATCGTAGCGCTCGGCCTTAATACTTTTAAGGGCCAGGTTGGGGTCGTTAAAGGAGAGGACCTCACAGTTCTTACGCTCGAGTGCCTCTTTGAGCATTTCAGTGAGGGCCTCATGATCATCAACGAGACAGATCTTACGCTTCTCTTTGAAGGCTTTCTCATCGAGCAAGACTTTCTCACTTCCCATTTTAGGGATCAAAATCTCAAAGCTCGTTCCATTATCAACTTTGGAGGAGACATTAATTTTTCCATGGTGCTCAGAGACAACGTTGTAGACAAAGTACAGACCGAGACCGGTGCCGACTCCCAGGGGCTTAGTTGTAAAAAAGGGATCAAAAATACGTGGAAGGTGGGTGCTATTAATGCCCTGACCATTATCTTTGACTGTGACTTTGACCTTATCATCATCCTCTAATGCCGCTTCAATCAAAATTTCACCATTTCCTTTTTCGATGGCGTGATCAGCGTTAATGAGAAGGTTGAGAATCGCCTGGGCAAAGAGTCCGCGATCTCCCTTTACATCAATGACGGTATCAGTGAGATTGATTTTGATTTCATGTTGGCTAGAGATTGAACTTTTAAAGAGCTCGACCGTTTCTTTGATCACCGCAATGATGTCATAGGCTTCGGCCTTATTTTCCTGAGTTCTGCCATAGGTGAGAATATTTTCGACGAGGGATTTACCTTGGGAGAGGAAACTTTCACCGCGCTCAAGTATGGTCGCCCTTTGCTCGGGAGAGCGATCTTTTTTTAGCAGAAAGAGAGTATTCGAGATGCCTTGGATAATATTGTTAAAGTTGTGGGCAATACCACTACTAAGAGTACCAAGGGCCTCCATCTTTTGCTGATTGGCCATTCTCTGCTCCATTGCCAGGCGATGGAGCTCGAGCTCTTTTTGGGCCGTAATATCGATGACGAGACCGTTGAAGATATAATCTCCAACAGTGGTTTTGTCGCAATTGATAATTATTCTAATCCACTTGCGTTGATCGGTATCGATGAGAACAGGGGTGTCCTCTATATAGCGACCCTGGGCCATGAGTTGTTTTTTTGAGTCCTCAAGAATCATCTTCCATTGTCCCTTCTCAAAATAATTTGAGGCCGCATTTAAGTCTTGTCGGTGCGCGACTGGGTCAATTCCAAAGTAGCGATAGAGGCCTTCGCTTAAAAAGGTAATATTTACGTGTTTCCAATTACCACGTAGCTGAAAGATAAATCCTGGCAAGTTTGAAGAGACGGTCTCAATTCTAGACTCTGACTCAAGCAGCGCGCGGCGCTCGTCTTCTAAAATTTGAAAGTCCTCTTTGAGCTGCTCGCGCATTTTGTTAATGGCCGAAGTGATACTGTAGATCTCATCTTGATCATAGGGAATTCGATCAAGTACCAGCGGGCTATCGAGGTGTTCAGCATCTAGAGCACTGGTGTAGCCTGCAATGGATTCAAGATGCTTTCCAATTAAACTGCGATAGAGACTCAGAATAAAGAGTGAGACCAGAAAAGTTTTGAGAGCATTACTTAGAAGAATAATTGCGACTCGGCTTCTAAGAGTTGAGTAGAGGGGCTCCAAAGAGAGTGTAATTGTGAGGTCTCCAAGCTTTCTTAACTTGTCGCCGTCGGCATAATGAAGGTCTTCATTTTTTATCATGGGGTGCGAGGGAATATAATTTCCCTCAAGTAAGAATTCGTCACCTGAGTCAGTGAGTAGGTAAACAGAAGAAACCGCCGGATACTGAGACAGGCCCTTTAAGTGCAACTTAATTTGCTCTTCGTTAATCATCCAAATACTATTGGCCAGGGAATCCTCAACGGTCCCAAGCACCTGATCTATTTGGCTCTCGATCACTCTCGTGCCGTCGCGGTACTCCATGAGGATTTGAAAAATTGTCAGTAAGAGAGTGATGACGGAACTGAAGACAAGTACACGAATCAGCAGGGCGCGACCCAGTGATTGGATCCTAATGAAATCACTTATGTACTTAAAAATCTTCTTCATGTGCTCCTATTTTACTCATCATCTAGGGCGGGGGGCAAGCCAGAGTATAATATGTCGGACATGAGAGGGAGCTTTGCGTAAAGACGCATTTTGTTTTGCCAGAGAGGGCCTGGGCCCGCTATAGTAATCCTTTACTCAATTAAAGTTGGAGGAACGATGGAACTCACAAAGAAAACTGCTGACTATAGTATTTTTAAGAAGAGAAACGGACGCTTTGGTGTCAAGAACGCCGCTGGTAAGTGGGTTAATGCTGCCGACAAGACGGCCATTCTTTCAAAAGAAGGTCTTATTAAGGTAAGCCCAAAGAAAGCTGCTGAGCCAGCTGCTGAGGAATCTGCTGAATAATCTATTCAGAATTTATTGATGCGTTTATTTGCGGCCATCCCCCTTCCTGATTTTGTCCATGCCGAACTGGCCATGGTCTTTTCTCCCATGGACAACGCTAACTGGGTTGAGGATGGCCAATATCATTTGACCCTTGATTTTTTTGGCGATGTCTCTAAGCGAGACCTCCAAGAGCTCTATGATAACTTTAGAAACTTAGACTGGAGCTCTTTTAAAATAGCCCTGCAAAGTGTGGGCTACTTTGGTTCGAGTAAGACACCTAGAGTTCTCTACGCTGGAGTCTCTGAATCAGACGAACTTCATTCGCTTCAGCACAAAGTCCATCGCATTGCTAAGGAGCTGGGAATTGAAGTCGAGGAGAGAAGGTTCAAGCCTCATGTGACGTTGGCCAGACTTAAGGGGACTCCCTATGATCAGGTCGGACCATTTGTGGCCCAATACTCTCTGCTTAGAACCAAGCCTTTTGAAGTTTCCCACTTTCATCTCTATCGCTCTCACCTTGGGGGCACGAGCGCTTACTACGAAGTACTAGAAACCCTGCACTCAAAAGAATCTTAATTCCTTGGGGATTTGATAAATCCTTGGCTCTTTAAAATTCCAGGGCAGGTGAAGTTCGCTGGCGATAAGACGTAAGCCCCGCGGATCTTTATTTGCGCGGCCGTACTTTGGGTCACCAAGAACTGGGTGTCCTATCGCTTCGAGGTGGCGGCGAATTTGATGGAGGCGACCTGTTTCAAGTTCAATTTGCAAAAGAGTGCTCGACTCAAGTTTTTGATGAACTTGATAGTGAGTCACGGCTTCCTTTCCATCAAGGGGGCGATCAATAATGCCCACACTCTGCGCGACATGACCTTTGACTTCGGCTTGATAGATTTTGGTGATTTGATTGGCGGCAAACTGCTTTCCAAGTAGGGCGGCAGCTTTTTTATTGTGCCCAAAGACCATGAGACCGGCGGTTTCACGATCGAGGCGATGGATCAGGAAGACTTCCTTTTTTTCTTTTTCAAGTAAACGAAGCAGGGAACCCTCGTCTCCATAGGGAGTGCCTTGAGAAAAGACTCCGGCCGGTTTGTACCAAACGCTAAACTCTTTCCCGTTCTCAAGCGCGAAGACTCCGCTGGTGTCAGCGCTCTCAAGTTTAGGGTCATCGTAGACTTCATAAACTTCGCCAGGTTGAATCATTTGGGTGGCACGGCGGATGCGCCTTTTTTTCTTGCCCACAATCCAAACGCCGCCTCTCGTGAGGACAACTTTGAGGCGCGACTTTGAGATTCCACTTCTAAGCGCTAAAAAATCAACTAAGACAGTTGGGTCACTTGGCCCAACCTTCAACTTGTGATGAACTCTAGTGTTCATGACGAGGGGGAAGATTTAAAAGGTTGCTGCGATCTGAGCTCAACTCAAGACCTGGATGCTCATGACCCACTTCTTCTACGCACAGAATTTGGTGCAGGCCTAGGTGCAAGCTCTTGGTGTGCTCGTAGCGAGCGCGAAGAGCGTCGCCAGTCGGGTCTAGAACAATGCCGCTACTTGAATTGAAAATAAAGTCGCTCACTCGAATAAAGCCAAGACCTAAATTGGAGTCGGTGATGGTGCGCGCTTTGAGAGAAGTGGTGCGCTCGGGAGCGTTTTTATCAGCGCCTTTAAAAGTAATAATATAGTGGCCTTCGCTCATAGCTATCCTAATTCCTCAGAGTATTTTGATGGAAGCTGAAATCTAATTGCTCTGCACAAAAGGGTCAAGTTAAAAGTGTCCTTTAGGCTTGGATAAGCTGATGAATTTAGATAACTTTTAAAAGATGATTGAATTAGCACCAAGCTGGCAAGCGCATTTAGAGAGCGAACTTGAAAAGGACTATATGAGAGATCTCATGTCCTTCATCGAGCGCGAACTCGCGGCGGGAAAAATCATTTATCCCGACAAAGAGGAGGTCTTCAGCGCTTTTAGGGCCACTCCTTTTGATCGCGTGCGGGTGGTCATCATTGGCCAGGATCCCTACCACGGCCCAGGGCAGGCCCATGGGATGTGCTTCTCAGTAAAAAAAGGAGTGAGGCCTCCCCCCTCGCTTAAGAATATCTATAAAGAATTAGAAAGTGATCTTGGTATCAAGGCCCCGGATCATGGCCATTTACTAGATTGGGCCCAGCAAGGAGTGCTGCTTCTCAATAGTGTGCTAACGGTTGAGGCGGCCAGTGCCGGCAGTCATCAGAAGAAGGGCTGGGAGCAATTCACCGACCGAGTGATCGATCTTTTAAATGAAAAAAAGGATGGGCTCGTTTTTATATTATGGGGATCGCCGGCCCAAAAGAAAGCGGCAAGAGTGGATTCTCAGCGCCACCACATTATTAAATCTGTTCACCCCTCTCCGCTGGCCGCCCATCGGGGATTCTTTGGAACCAAGCCTTTTTCCCGCGCAAATGATTACCTGACTTCGCAGGGGCGCGAGGCTATCGATTGGTCTCTTTCTTAGCGCGAGAAATGAGAGCGCTCCGAATGGGGCACGAGCTTGAGATAATCTTCTACTTTCATGATGATGCTGGCGGTGAGAATACCGGGGTTAAAGGCGATGATTTCATTTTCATAGATTGAGTCGTCGATGAAGTGATCAAAATTTAAAATCGGTCTTCCAAATGGTGGGAGAGCACCTTTCTTAGTGCCGGCGAGTTCCCACAATTCCTCACTAGTAGCAAAGCGAAGCTTTTGACTCTGAGTGATTTGGCGAATTTTTTTTGAATCGGCCTCTTTGATGGAACTTAGAGTAAAGAGCTTGAAGGAGTGCTTATCTTTAAAGAGCAGAGTTTTTCCGCCAAAGCGCTGAGGGAGAGCGCGCGCTTGGGCGGATTCTTCACAAGTGGGAGTGGGAGAGTGTTCAAGGTAATCAAAATCAATTTGATGGGCTTTTAGATGTGCAAAGATTTTTGCCTGCAAGTCTAGCTTATCCATTTACTCGCCTCAATAAGAGGAATTCTTCCTGCGCTTGAGAACTCAATGATTGGGTCAGGGGAGATAATTATTTTCCTAACGTAGCCAAGTTTTGCAAAGTACTTTTCCTCTCTGCGGGCCTTAAACCAAGCGAGAAATTGCTCGGGTGGGGCGGGGAGAATGTGTTCAATTTTATCCCAGGCAAATTCCCGGTCGGGAAAGTGCGCCTGAAGAAATTGGGGCCGCACCCCCATTGAGAGTCCTTTGAGATCGGCCAGCCAAAGGTAATCGCTCTGAGAACCAAGATCGCGATCGCGAATGATAAGGGCCGCTTGGTCATGTTGGGGCTTTAAGAGATGGCACAACTCATTTTGCTTGGGAAATATTTCGCTTTCATATTCTTGCCGCTTAGAGCTTTTGAAAATATAAAGGGCCTGATCATGGCGAATTGAATGGAGTTTTTCCTGGTCACTGACAAGTTCGAGCCAAGGGGCCAGATGCTTGAGAGTGGGCACCAGATCACCGTGACTTTCAATGCACCAGACGTAAAAGTCTGAGTCCTGGCAATATTGTCTGAGCTCTAAGAGTAGCTTTGAAAGTAAGACTCCGGTGGGCAGATAAATGAAATAGTGCTTGGCCCGGGGAAGAGATTCGCTCAAGAGGTCGCAGACATGAAGACCTGAAGTCGAGAGGTCTTTTTTTATGAGTGCCTGAGTTGCCGCCTCTACACGCTCTTGCACCAATTCTAGCGAGAGAACATCGATCTTGAGATCGAGTGCTTTGGCAATGAGGCTACCTTTACAAATTCCTGCACCGACATCAACGAAGGTGTCGCCGGGCCTTATTAATGGGTGAGTGAGCATTTGATAGTAGTCGGCAAAGCTGGTGTAGAGCGCCTCGGCGCTCAGTCCATGACCGACGTAACTCTCTTCATTTTTGAGATGCGCTTGGGAGATCTCGCTTTCAATTTGCTCGTGAGAAAGCGCAAAATAATTTAGCCACGCCGACTCATCAGTGGGGTTAGGTGGTGGGCTTAGTAGTGCCATGGAAAGCGAGAGTAGTCTTGTTTTCTCTTTTCCAGAAAAGCATCGCGTCCCTCGCGCGCCTCTTCAGTTCCGTAAGCAAGCCTAGTGGCCTCTCCGGCAAAGAGCTGCTGACCGACGAGTCCATCGTCGGGGAGGTTAAAGCCAAACTTGAGCATTCTCATGGCAGTCGGAGATTTAGAGTTCATGATTTTACCCCACTCAAGGGCAACTTTTTCAAGCTCAGCGTGGGGAATAACCTTGTTGACCATGCCCATTTGGAAAGCTTCGTCGGCGCTGTAATCTAGTCCAAGAAAGAAAATTTCACGCGCGCGTTTTTGGCCAATCATGCGTGCGAGATAGGCCGAGCCATAACCCGAGTCAAAGCTCGCTACATCGGGGTCCGTTTGCTTAAAGATTGCATGTTCTTTTGAGGCCAAGGTGAGATCGCACACGACGTGTAAGCTATGCCCGCCACCCACGGCCCAGCCATTGACCACGGCCATGACGATCTTAGGCATAAAGCGAATGAGTCGCTGAACTTCGAGAATGTGAAGGCGACCAAGCTTTGCCGGGTCAATGGCGCCCTCAGTTCCTTGATATTGATAACCATCTTTACCGCGAATTCTTTGATCACCGCCAGAGCAAAAAGCATGGCCTCCATCTTTGGGTGAAGGGCCATTGCCAGTGAGGATAACTGAACCCACATCACTCCACATACGAGCGTGATCAAGCGCACGGTAGAGTTCATCTACTGTTTGGGGGCGAAAGGCATTGCGCACTTCTGGGCGATTGATGGCGATGCGAACAGTGCCGGTCTCGCGAGCGCGGTGATAAGTGATGTCTCCAAAATCAAAACCAGGAACCTCTTCCCAAGCACTCGGATCAAAAATATCTGAAACCATGGAGCTCTCCTCAATGTCTAAAGCTGTGCCGAAGTTTTAGCATGGCCAGGATGAGCTGTCGCCATTTGCAGGGCGAAAAAAAAAGGCCAGGTCTAAGCCTGGCCAGCGTCTTAGGTTATTTACCCCAACGAAAGCTTTCAAGAGTCATTGTTTGCTCAGGTGTGACCATGCGGCCGATGCCGTGGATGGGAAATTTACCAAGCCACAGTTCACCCTTGAGAATTTGATCGTCGCCCATGATTTCTGTGAAGAGTCCAACTTCTTCTACTAAGCCCGCAGCTGCAGCATCTTGAACCGCTAGCTTACAAGCAGTGAAGCGCCCCATGGAAAGGGAGAGCTCTTCGACAACTCCACCCATTTGTGAGCACATGAGCAGCATGAGTTCCGCTTTTTCGGGAGTCATAAGCTCTTCTCCCGTGATTTGTGATTCTTGATTAAAAGTTCCCTGTCCTGGGATCGTATAAGTTGCGCGCAGATTGTATGAATCAGCACTGCCATCGTAACTTGTGATCTCAGTGATGAGATTCATTTGTTGTCCACTCATTGTTCCAACCAGACTCGCCTGATCGCCAATGCGCGCACTATTGGCCATGGCACTAGAGCATAGAATAAGGGCAAAGAGAGCAAGCATTTTCATGTAAAACATCCTTGATAATGAAAACAAATTTCCTCTAATCTTCTTAAAAGGCTCGGGTATCCGTCAACCGCAGCACTCGCTCTCTAACTCAAAGACAACTAATGTAAGGAACCCCTTGCTACGCAGTGGAGCAAGTCGCTACAATGGTCCTTTGTTGAATTTATCCTGGAGATTTTTATGAGCTCTATCCTTTTGGTCAGTGCAACAAAAGGCAATAATTATAAATTGGCCGAGTCGCTTAAAGTTTTGTGCGATGAGCTCTCGGTGGCAGCAAAAGTGATCTCACTTGAAGATTATCCGCTCCCGCTCTATACGCCGGCCGCGGAAGGCCAAGGCGTTCCCACTGAGGCTCTCAATTTGGCGCGCGAACTCAGCAGTGCCCGCGCAGTAGTTTGGCTCTCTCCAGAGTACAACGGGACCATGGCGCCAATAATGAATAATGCCATTGCATGGGTGAGCCGTAGCAGTGAAGATTGGAGAGCTGCCTTTAATGGCAAATTTACGGTGGTGGGAACGCACTCGGGTGGCGGCGGCACTAAAGTACTTGAGGCCATGCGCTCACAGTTACAGCACTTGGGCGCCATCGTTCTTCCTAGAACAATCCTCACCACTTTTCAAAAGGCACTTAATCAAGACTCCGGTAAGGGCATCCTCACTCAACTAAGTGCGCTTGCTAAGTAGGTCTTAGTAGTCTTCTTCGTAGGCGTCGAGTTGATCAAGACGATCTTCTTGTGCGCTGTTGAAGTCTTTGATCGCCTCAGTGGGAGTGCTTGGACCGGCGTCGTCGTAGACTGGAGCATCACTTGATGGGGGGATATACTCCCCCGAATCAGCAGGGGCCGTTTCGTCATAATATTCGTCGGACGGCGGGGCTTCATATTGACTCTCGTCCGGGCGAGCTTCTGGCTCATAATAGTCGGCCTCATCCATCACATCGTCTTGGGCGTGGCCCAAGTTGAAGGTGAGAGGGAGCAGACACAGGAGGGAGAGAATTCGCATGAGATGCTTCATAATATTTCCAATCGCTACAGAGCTGCGCCAAGCCAGAATGACGCAGCCTCAATGTTTTCCTTTGACTATTATATACGGCCCAGGCCCCGCGTCTACCATTTCACACACCGCATGGGACAAAGGGGTGAAATCACGATAATCTTCCCCCATGAAAACAATTGAGACAGAAACTAAAAATGGGCACACACTGATTGCTCTTAAAAGAGCAAATAAGTTGAATGCTCTCAATGAAGAGATGGTGCTTGGGCTCAAACAGAGTGTTGAAGCTCATCCGACTGGCCCGATTATTCTCTACGGCGACAGTGAGCGCGCCTTTTGCGCTGGCGGAGATGTCGCCGCCGTGGTTAGCGGGGACCCCAAGGTCGACCCTACATTCTTTCAAGCTGAATACGCCGCCGATCTCTCACTTTGGCAAGTGCGCGAGCGACTGACAACTTTTGGGCATGGAATTGTCATGGGCGGAGGTCTGGGACTCTTTAGTGCTGGCAAAGTGCGAGTGGTGACGGAAACCACCGTTGCCGCCATGCCGGAAGTGACGATTGGTTTTTTTCCCGATGTTGCCAGCCACTATTTTTTAAGACTCTACACTGGTGATGAAGTGGCCAAATTCATGGCGCTCACTGGAGCGCGACTCAATGCCCGCGAGATGATCGAGCTTCAATTGGCGACTCATTTTGTTCATGGCCGTGCACTTGAGAAAATGAGAGAGGCACCAGAACTCTTGCTCGAGCTCGATCAGATGCACTCGGAGTTTAAAGAGCAGGCGCTCTATAAGTGTCTGGATAATAATATTCACGCCTATGGCAGTGAAATTAAGGAATTTTTAAATCTTGGCACGCTCGAGAAAATGAATCATTGGGCACTAGAGTATGGCGCCAAGAATGAGAAAAGTTGGCTAGCGCAAACGATGAAAACTTTCTCTGAGGGGAGTGACCTTTCAAAATATATGGCCCTTAAGCTCTTTGAGCGCAAGCCTTCCCCTACACCAACGGCTGCCTTTGAATTGGACTTAAAAATTGCCCATTGGCTCTACCGCGCACCAGACTTTAAGGAGGGGGTGCGTGCACTCTTAGTGGATAAAGACAAGAATCCGCAGTGGTGTGAGCTAACTGAGGATTATAAAAAGCAAATTGATGAACTGTTAAAATAGGATAAAAAAATGAAAACAAACTACGAAACTCTAAGCATTGATTTGAATGAGAAGATTGTCACCATCACTGTCAATAGACCAAAGGCACTCAATGCTCTTAGCCAGCAAGTGCTCAGTGAACTCAAAGAAGTCCTCACTTCATTAAACAACACAGACTTTGAATACAGGGGAGTCATTCTCACCGGAGAAGGTGAGCGCGCCTTTATAGCAGGGGCCGATATCAAGGCCATGGAAGATATGGACGCGAGCACGGCCGACGCTTTTTGCAAGCTCGGTCAAGATGTCTCACTGCTATTTGAAAAACTGCCGATTCCAGTGATTGCGTGTGTGAATGGTTTTGCTCTGGGCGGAGGGTGTGAGATGGCAATGAGCTGTGATTTCATCTACGCCACAGAGAATTCTATCTTTGGTCAGCCTGAAGTAAATCTCGGTTTAATTCCAGGCTTTGGTGGTACTCAGCGCCTCGTGCGTTTTGTTGGGGCCCCGCGCGCTAAGGAATTGATCTACACTGGAAGAAATGTAAAGGCCGAAGAAGCTTATAAAATTGGTCTCGCTCAAAGACTCTTTAGCTCAAAAGAAGAAATGATCAATGCTGCGAGAGAAGCTCTCGCACTCATTGGAAGTAAGTCGGCGCTCATTGTTTCCAAATGCAAAGATGTCATTGGGGCCGGAGAGTTTGAGAGTATCGAAAGTGGTCTGGACATCGAACGTACGGGCTTTGCGTGGTGCTTTGGAACTGAAGACATGAAAGAAGGCGTGCGCGCTTTTATCGAAAAACGCGCTCCTGAATTTAAAAATCGCTAAAGTCTCGTTCTTCTCTTTAATGGCCAGGGCGACTCGCGCAAATGGGTGAGGAGCTCCTGGCAACCAACTTCCAAACGTTTTTGATAGCGATCTTCAATGGCAAATCTTAGGCGATCTTGTCTGGTCACTTCTTGTAAGGAGAGCGCATTTCTTTTTTCGAGAGTGTCAAAGTCTTTAATCTCTGCGTACATCAAATGAAAGACATGCAGCGACTCTGGTCTGAGTTCTCCAATTGGCCAGTAGATTTCTAATAACTTGTAGATTCGCAGACAGGCTTCTGCACTTTCAACTTGTCCTTGAAGATAGGCGCTAGCAATGATCTCCATACTCTCAGGCACGCTCTCTTTGATTGTGATCATTGGGTTGATTAAGTTTTGGTAGCGCTTCCACGCAAACCAAGCCGCAACGCCTAGAAGAAGGCAAAGCCCGTAGACGAGATAAATGAGTGTTGTTTGTTCCATAGTTACTAACTGCTGGCCGATTCGTAGTTTTTAAGGGCCAAGTTCCACACCCACACTAGTAGCCCAAAAAGAATGACTATGGCCAGCGCGACGACTAAGAGCCAAGGCCAGGCGCTTGGATCATAGAGAAAGTGTACTGCGGGTGAGCCAATTAAAAGTAGGGGAATGGCGAGGGTGAGAACTTTTCTTGAGAGTCCGCCGTAGACAAAATCTGGCCAGCGGCTCAAGGTCTGCATCTGCATGCGCAGAAAGTTGATACCAAGCCCCTCTTGAGTCCAAAACATTAGAGTTGAGACGAGAATTTCAATTAAGGCCAAAAGGCAAAAACCCAGCAAGATAAGTACGGGAAGCAGCGGCCATTGCCACCACAGAAGTGGCACCTGTCTGCCGTAGTAAATGAGTGCGCCCCAGATTACAAATATATTGAGTAGCGAACTTGGTCTGAAATAGCGAAAGAAAACGCCAAAGAGGGAGTGAATCGGCCTTAGAAGTACGAAGTCTAGCTGCCCCGTTCTCAGCTGGAGGGAGAGCTCCCAAAATGATTCAGATAAAAAAGTCATGTGGAGATGATCAATGGCCAGCATGAAGGTGATAAAAAAGAGCAGTTGCTCCCGATTCCATGGGCCAATCATGGCCACGTGATTATAGATAATCTCCACACTGGAGATCGCCGAAAAGTAGAAGGTGAGATCCATGACGATCAATAAAATAAAACTGGCCCTAAAGGACATCGCCATGGTGGTCGAAGTGCTGACAAATCCCCAATAGGTTCGAAGGTAGTGGAGAACTTGCTTTTTCATCTACATCCCCGCCGCGGTATAGAGTTTGATCCCACGCTGCCAGATCTTGCGATTAATAAAGACGAAGATCAACGTCCATCCAATGATCATCGCCAGCCCATTAGCGATTGAAATGTCCCCAGTGGTAAAGAGCTTGATCGGATAGTAGGTGAGATAGGGAAAGGGAGTGAAGTCAAGAATCTTCTGTGCCCACTCGGGAAAGAGATCGATGGGAATAATAGCGCCAGAGAGAAAAGTTGAGAGCAGTTGGAGCATAACTCTTAAAATCCAAGTCTCCTCGAGCCAAAAACCTAGCAGGCCGGTGAAAAATTGGAGGGAAAACCAAAAACAACTCACCACTAAGCAAAAGAGATAACCACTTAAGATAATTTCCCATGGGGGAAGCGGCACTAGTCCGGTTAGCGAGAAGCAAAAAAGTGTAACGCCAGTGACTAGAATTTGAAGTAATTCAAAAGCGATGAAATTAGCGGTGTGAAACTCCCAAAAATTAAAAGGGTAGATAAGATAAGTGGAGATTCTTCCCATGCGAATGTCTTCGGCCAAGTTCATAGCGGCATGGCCTTGAGTGAGAAGGCCTACCACCAATGCAAAACCATGATAGGTAATCATCCCCGAGAGGTCGTAGGCGCCAATCGTTACTGCTGAGCTTGAGCCGCCGGCTTGGGGGGTCTCAAAGATCGCGCTCCAGAGTTGATACTTGATAAAGAAAAAAACCAGCGCTGGTCCCAAGACTTGGAGCAAGAAGTTTAGGCGATAGGTGGTGTATTTGGTCCAACAAACCTTTATAGTCTGCAGCCACTTCATCAGGTAAGGGGTCACAAATTATTTCCCTGCATGATTTCTGGATTTTCCATGAGCGTTTTCATCACGCGCTCAATCGGCATTTTCTCTGTTTGAAACTCTGTGACTGGGGCAAATTTCAAAACTTCTAAAGAGACATCTCGCAGTGATTCTTCGGGGATACGAAGTTCTACCTGAGTGAAGTCTTCATTCCATTTGCCATCGTACTGCTGCCAGATACTCGCCTCTGGCGGTTGAGGCGAGGCAAACTGAAAGCTCACACATTTCTCATTGCCTAAAATGCGCTCAAATTTGCGAAGTGGGCCATCAAAGGTTTTCTCTCCCTTCATGATTAGGACCAGACGGTCGCATAAGGCTTGAACGTCGGCCATATAGTGAGAGGTGATGATAATGGTTGCTTCACTACTGCGGTGATAGTCTAGGACGAAGTCGCGAATACTCTCTTGTGCTAAGAGGTCTAGTCCAATAGTGGGCTCATCTAAGAAGATCACTTCTGGAGAGTGAAGAAGGCTTGCCATTAATTCCATCTTCATGCGCTCACCGAGTGAGAGCTTTCTGATTTGGACTTGTAGTAAGTCTTCAACTGCGAGCATTGAAGACATGTGATCAATACGCTTTTTAAAATCCTTAGTTGGAATCTCATAGAAGCGCTGGAGGAGTTCAAAAGAATCCATGGCCGGAATATCCCACCAAAGCTGAGATTTTTGTCCCATGACCAGGGCAATTTTTTGGCGAAAGGCTTTCTCTCTTTTACTGGGGGTGTGGCCCGCGACCAGGAGCTCTCCAGAGCTTGGAACCACAATACCAGTGAGCATTTTCATGAGCGTTGTCTTTCCTGCGCCATTGGGACCTAAAAGGCCTACAATCTCACCTTTTTTAATATCTAGATCAAAATCTACAACGGCATTTTTAACGTTGTATTGGCGCTTAAAAAGACCCTTGATTGATCCAGTAATACCGGGCTCTTTTTTATAGGAGCGAAAATTCTTACAAAGCTTTTGAGTCTTAATCATTATTTTCTCGAGAATTCAATTTTAAAGGTCGCCCCGACGCCTGAGTCAGGCATATGACCAATCTCTGCTTGGTGGCGCCGTAAAATAGCCTGAGTGATTGCCAGACCAAGCCCGGTTCCCTCTCCTTGATCTTTGGTGGTGAAGAAGGGGTCAAAGATTTTGTCTTTATGCTCTGGCTTAATGCCTGGTCCATTGTCGCTGTAAATAAGAGTGAGCTCCCCCCCTTCCTTTTTTAGGTTGAGCTTGATTGAGGCGTTTGCCTGTCCTTTGAGGGCATGCAGACCATTGTCAACCAAGTTGAGGATGCATTGAAGAAGATCTTCGCCCGGAATTGGAATGGGTTCGTGTAGGTATTCACTAGGACCAGTGAGTACCACTTTACCTTGAGCGAGTCTTGACCCATAGAATAGTCTCACTTGAGAGATGAGCCAGCTTAGAGTGCAGCTTCCATGTCCCACTTGTTGAGGCTGATAGAGACTCTTTAGAGTCTCAATAAAGCGCTTGGAGCGAAAAATTGTGTCTTCCGAAATCTGCAATTGCTTAATGGCCTGATCGACTTGTCCCGCTTTAAAGTTCTCCCTCGCATTTTCAATGGCCATCTCAATCACGGTCAGAGGAGTCCCCATTTGGTGAGCGATATTGGCGGTGAGCTCTCCCATTGAGCGCAATCTCATATCGTGAATCGATCGCTCGCGCTCACCGGTGAGAAGCTTCTTTTCGACTTTGCGCTGAAAATGGGCGACCACCAAAATGCCAAAGCTCATTGTGAGATAGACGAGCGGGCCAATGATAAATTCAAACCGAACGCTGCTACTTATCAGTGGGAAGGCGAGAGTAAAGCTTAGAATAAGGAGTGAGAGAATAATGCTCGACCTCAAATTTCCGTAGAGGTAGCTCACCAGAAGAGGGATGATGAACATGGGAGTGGTGGAGATGAAAACCGCCGGACTTTGATCGATGAATACTGTGACCATAACTGAGAAAGTGCAAATGAAGCCAAAGAGTCCTGCAGCTTGGCGGTAATGCTTACTATTTCCCAGGTAGAGTGCGTAGAGTGAGCAGAGGATCCAGAGTATGGTGGTGAAGGAAAAAATAATTTGATGAGAACTCTTACTTGGCAGCATGAGAGTCGTCGGGAGCGTGAGTAGGAGAATCAAACAGTAAATTGAAATAATTACACAGATCGTGCGCGAGCGCAGCTTCTCTTCAGGAAGTTGCAGGTCTCGCGCAGAGAAGACAGTTTCAATTAACGTACTGATTTTCAATGAGTCCCCAAATATAATGTCTTTGTGGGGGTATCTTAATCTAATCTTCACCGCTCGAAAAGATTACATGTGCAGCGCGCAATCAGTTCTTTTGTGATAAAAAGAATGGGCTTAAGGGAGATAGCCTGTTGAAAGAATTTCTGATGCCCATCCTTTTACTTATTCTCTTCGTTTCGCTCTTAGCGGGCGCCGATGCCGCCGGAAGTAAGTCCCAGAAGTTCCAGAGTCCAGT
This sequence comes from Bacteriovoracaceae bacterium, assembly GCA_048264885.1. Lineage (GTDB taxonomy): Bacteria > Bdellovibrionota > Bacteriovoracia > Bacteriovoracales > Bacteriovoracaceae > JBLWXV01. The sequence goes on along the minus strand of JBLXCO010000001.1, from coordinate 359,076 downwards.
CGAGAAAATTCGCGCCTATCTTAAATACTAGCTGAGAATTTTGTGATCTTCTCGTTGCTCGCTCTCATTCATAATATTCATTTTTTCGCTCATCAGTTCCTGATACTTTCTTACTAATAACTGATCGCGCTCACTTGCGCCCGCTCTGGCACCAAAATCGGCCACAAGGGCAAAGGCCATGGTTTCTCCCATCCAAAAGGCAAGCTCTCTGGCATTGCGCTCTAGCGCCTCTCTTCCTTCGGCACTTAGAGAGCTTAGAGTTTCATTTAAAGTTTGCAGGCGATTGGTGAGAAGCTGAGCTTGGTCAGTGGGAAGATTTTGAACAAGATGATTAATATGCGAGTTGTACTCTTGCATTGGCGTGTTTTCACCTAGTGCACGGAGCGTATCGAGGCTCAAGACATTTGTCGTACCTTCCCAGATAGAGAAGACTTGAGCGTCGCGAAGAATGCGCGGAATTCCCGTGTCTTCGATATAGCCCGCACCCCCAAAGCCCTCTACTAATTCGCTGGTCCAGATCATATTGCGCTTGGCAGTCATGAGTTTCGAAATCGGAGTGAGCAATCTAAGAAGGGCAGATGCCTGTTGCTTTTGGCCGGGTGAGAGGGAGCTGGATTCAGATTTTCCCAGCAATTGCGCGGTAAAGAAAGTCAGCATGAATAGCCCCGTGAGCTCAACCTCTGCTCGCGCCAGCATGCGTGCATGCAAAGGCCAGTCAATGATCTTATGCTTAAAAGCTTCCCTTTTTTGAGAGTAGTCGCGCTGGAGATTCAGAATATTTCTAAAAGAGGCAATGGTCGTGCATGCGTTGTAGATTCTTGTCACATTAAAGAGAGTGGCGATCGTTTTGACCCCCTCATTTTTATTTCCGAGCAAGGTCGCTGGTGTGCCGGTGAGTTCTAACTCTGCAGTGGGAAGCGCCTTTGTTCCCAGCTTATCTTTTAAGCGTAGAACTTTGATGTTATTGAGTTTGCCCGCTTCATCGCGTAACCTGACACAAAAGAGAGATAACCCACGACTCCCACTGATGGCCTCCCCCTTTTGGTCGACAATTCTTGCCAAAGTCATGGTCATTTGCGAAGTCGTGGCCGAGGTGAACCACTTCACGCCATAGAGGCGCCACTGACCGTCCTCAAATTTGGCTGTGGTTTCAGTTCTTGCCACATCAGAGCCACCCGTTCGCTCCGTCATCCATTGGCCAGAAGTCCAGAACTTCTCGGGGTCGCGGCTGGTGATGTGATCAAAGCCATCTTTCACTTCTTTAAAATTATAGGTCTCAATAAGCTTAGCAGCACCATCAGTCATGGCGAGCGGGCAAGTATAGAAGGCGCTTGCCGGGTGAAAGAGATAGAGCTTGGCAAATTGATGCAGGCGATGGGTGCTCTTGCCGTCTCTTTGATAGCCAAGAGCGATGAGCCCTTCCTCGGCAGAAATAGCATCGAGCTTTTGCCACGCCTTTGAGGTTTGAATCTCGTCAATGCGCTCTCCCCAGGCAGAGTAGGGAATATGAGTGGGGGGATTTGCTTCGGCCTCTTCACCAAGAGCGCGAATTTCATGGTCAATGCGCTGGGAGAATTGAGTCAGATCGGCATCGACGCGCTTAAATTCATCCTCATCCAATTGATAGGCCAGATAAGCGCGCAGTAGAGGATCGCGCTCATAGGCATTTGAGAGGGTGGGGCCAGCTTGAATAAATCCAGTGTCACTCATATCTTTCTCCCTCAATTAAGAGCGAATGCTCCAATCGGCATAGATCCCCTCTAGTCTGGGACGGATGAGATTGTGATAGCGGTTAAAGAGATCATAGCGGCTCTCATCTTTGGCAGCATGAGTGGCCAGCACGCGAAGGGTTTCCATGTAAGAGAGACCTTGGCAGAGTGTCTCAGCATGAATCATGAGCTTTTCGACATTCTCTTCCGATTGCCACTTTTTAATATCGAAGAGCTCGGCGGCATCTGGGCGCATACATTTCACCAGAAGTTTGAGCGTATTCTTTTTAAATTCGTAGTGAGTTCCGTGAAACTCCTTCTCACTTGCTGGGGCGGAACTCATAAGATTGCGAGTGGGGTGCTTTGAGAGAATGCTCGCAAAAAAAGCCTGTGGGTTTTTCATGGTGTACTTAAGAAAATCTTTCATGGCCATCAAGGCTTGAATCTGTGACGTTCCTTCATAGAGAATTGGCCCAAAGCTGTCGCGGTGAAGTCGCTCGACCGGATACTCTCTCATAAAGCCATAGCCCCCAAGAACCTGAATCGCTTTCTTTGAAAGGTCTACATAGGCTTCGGTGGCGTAGTACTTCACTAAAGGCGTGCGCTTTCGGGTCCACATTTTAGCTTCTTTATAGAGCTCTTCTTCCTCTTTGCTGAGCTCGCCCACCATCTTTTGCTTGGTCAGTAGGCGATGATAAATATCATAGTGAGAAATAGTGTCCACGATCATGGCGCGTAGGGCGTCTCGCTCTGTCTCAAAGTCACTGAGATTGCGCTTCATCAGGGGAAGCTCGGCGACCGGTTTGCCAAACTGTTGACGTTCACTGGCGTATTGTTTTGCGTAGGCAAGTGAAGCTTCAATGCCACCTAAGGCCTGCACACCGGTGCAAATCCTGGCTTCGTTCATGAGCTCAAGCATATACTTAAAGCCGTCGCCCTCACTTCCTACCAGGTGAGCAATTGAATTTTCAAAGAGCACTTCACAAGTAAAAGAGCCGTGAAGTCCCATCTTGTCTTCATTTTTAGAAACTCTAAAGTTTACTTTGCCGTCATCGAGAATATGTTCGACAAAAAACATCGAAAGTCCGGCCAAGCCTGACTCTTGGCTGCCAGTGCGCGCGAGCACAAAGGCCACGCCTCCACCGGCATTGGTGATAAACATCTTTGTACCGTTGAGCGTATAAGTGCCGTCGGCATTTTTCTTTGCGCTCGCTCTCATTGAGGCCAGGTCTGAGCCTGCTCCAGGCTCCGTCATCACCATGGCGCCACTTGATTCAGCTGCCATAATTTTGGGAATATACTTGGCCTTAAAATCATCAGTGCAATAGCGATAGATCATGTCGGCAATGGCGTTAAAGAAAGAGAGCTGAGCACAAGCTCCAATATACGCGCGCGAGAGAAAGCCCAAGTTGATAATGTGGAGTGAGTTTGGCGTCTCCATTCCACCCCATTCACGAGGGAGATTGAGGGCCGTGACTCCGAGTTCGGCGGCTTCTCGGTAGAGTTTTTGCAAAATTTCATTGGGAATAGTGCGGCCTTGCTCATCTACGTGACCGGCGCCTTCACGGTCGAAGGCCTCGGCCATTTCAGCAACAGAAGTTCCACACCAAGAGCCTACATTACTCTCAAGTTCTTCAAGAAAATCAATGACCTCTTCTTTATTATTAAGTCCATCTTCAGTTGGGTAGCTCGGATAATAAAGGGGAAGAATTTTGTCCCAGTTAATGGCGTTTCTAAAGAGCCATTTCCATTCAGTTTCGTCGCTGTAGTAGTTCATGTGATCATCCATTTGTATAGAGTTGGCCTTATAAGGCTAACTCAAAATGGGCTTTGGTGTTAGGCGAGGCGCCCCGTGCGATCTTCAAGGCGGAAGATCTTGATGAGAATGGTCAGACAAAAGGTGAGAGTGAGGTACATGGTGGCCACAGTGGTCAGGGTACTCACAGGCTCAAAGCTTTCACTGGAGATACGCTGACCCGCCATGGATAACTCTAGCAGTCCGATGGCCGAAGCCAGGGAGCTGTCTTTTAGCAGGGCAATTAAGTTATTGAGCAGAGGTGGCAAAACGACTTTGAAAGTTTGGGGCAGAACGACCAAATAGAGGGTTTGAATATTTGTTAGACCCAAGCTCCAACTCGCTTCCCACTGACCCTTGGCGATGGTGTCGAGTCCGGCGCGAAAGACCTCACTGTTGTAGGCCCCCATATTGAGACCGAGGGCCAAACAAGCCGATTTAAATTCATCCAGCCCAAGCTCCGGTAATAAGACTGGCAGAGCGAAGTAACAAAAGAGAATTTGAACGAGCAAGGGAGTACCTCGCAAAAGCCCAACAATGAGGGAGGCGGGATAGTAAAAGTAAAATGGGCCTTTGCTTGCGGCCGCCAAGATGGCCCCGGAGACTATGCCGATGAGACTGCCCCACACTGTTAGCCAGATGGTGGTCTGAACTCCTTCGAGTAAGACCTCTGAGCGCTCGCCAATGGGATAGGGAAGTCCGGGCATCAACTTGGTTGCCAGGGTATGAAGTCCCCAGAGAGTTAAGGCGAGACTTAGCGAAAGCCCAATGAGCTTAAGGGTGAGCGGCAGGCTTCTCACTAGGCGCTAGTCTCATCGTTCTCTGGGCAGCGCACATCTTGATTGAAGTATTTCATACTTAATTTTTTATAAGTGCCGTTCTTTAGAATTTCACTGAGTGCTTGATTGACAGCACTGACAGCTTCGTTATCACCCTTAGGGGCCGCCATGCCTACTTTTTCAACAAAGAGCATCTCACCTAGTTGAAAATTTTTATTCTTATGCTTTTCCATCGCTGATTGAGCGACAAAGCGGTCTGTCACCATGGCATCAAGACGCCCGAGCATCAAGGCGGTGAGAACATCTGTGTCCTTAGGAAAAGATTGAATTTGCGGATTTGGTTCTAAGTTCTTTCCTAGCTTTTGAAGTTCTTCAAAGTAAGAAGAGCCGACTTGGGCACCAAGCTTTTTCCCCGCCAACTCACTTTTCTTAGTTGGTCCTGCCTCGCGTGTGAGTATGATTCCTCCCGTGCAATAGTGTGGCTTTGTGAAGTCGACACTCATGGCCCTTTTTTCAGTGATGCCATGAGAGGCAATGACGAGGTCAAAGCGCCCTTGATCTAATCCTATGAGGAGTGACTCAAATGGCAAGGTGACCCATTCTACTTTCAGACCCAAAGTCTTGGCGATTTCATTGCCAAGTTCAACCTCAAAGCCAGTGAGTTCTTTTCCCTTAAAAAAATTAAAGGGAGCAAAGGCACCTTCAGTTGCGATCCGGATGGTTTTCTTATTTTTAACCTCACTCCATTTCGCGTGTGTATTTAGGCATAGCAGACTTGTGAGACACAAAAGGGCGAGGGCTCTAAGCATGAGGGGACTCCAAAAGTAGTTTTCCTCAAGTTTAGGGTGCCCTCACTGGCCTCGTCAAAGAAGATTTAGATTCTTGGCCCCAAAAAGAGCTCCTCGTCGCGGCCAGCAGTGCCTTCTTCGGTTGTGAGGCGAGGGCAACTCGCCTCCAAGTAGTCGATTTTGCCGGCCTTCGAGAGATAATTATTCACACACAGATAGGTCGTGGCCAGTGAGAGCGAGCGCGAACATTGAATGAGCATTTTGTCAGTGAGGCATCTCAGATGAGTGTTATAGCTCGCCGTTGTCGCCACATGTGAAGCCAGGCCTCGGTAGCGCTCGTGCAAGCGACTCTGCACTAAAGGAACCATGCGTGTTTTGAGTTGGGATAGAAAGAGGAGGTGATAGTCTGCTTGAGAGAGCGTATCAAGCGCGCACTGATCGTCTTGATCAAAAAAATCTCGAGGATCCTTAAAGCTGACTTCAATCCAGTTGAGCTTCGGAGCTTCTTGCGAGAGCCGCTCACGGCAAGAGCAGAAGTTATGCAAAGACCTCTTTAGCTCGGGAGAGATGCTTGCACCTGTCGGAGCGTGATCCATTGTTTCACTGAGCAGTTTGAGTAGATTTCCTGAGAGTGTTTCGACGCAGGAGTCCGAGTAAGACCTTTGCCCGGCCTTTAGTTGCCAGGGGCCACTCAAGATGAGTATTGCCAAAATACCGAACGCAAATTGCTTGGTCATAGGGGCCTCCATGTTCATGGCCCTCTCTACCGGTTCCCCATCTTAGTATAGCACATCCTCTGAAAGCCCGACTGGATGGGGAGTTCTTTCTGGTCTAGGTCACAAGCTGATCGATATTTTAAGGGGTTATCAAGAATCAGGGGCGACATCTTTTGTGCTTTAGCGTAGTCTAAGGCGATGGAGTCACAACTCACCAAAGGTGCTCGCAAACAGCGCATCTTTCTTTATTCACACGATACTTTTGGGTTAGGTCATATTCGTCGGACCTTAAAGATCGCCAATGAGTTGGCCGGCACGGGGCGGGCGAGCATTCTCGTGGCCTGTGCCAGCGCTAAGGCCGGTAGCTTTTTTTCTCATGAAGGCATCGACTTTATTAATCTTCCGGGAATCATCAAACAAGCCGATGGAAGTTACCTCCCACGCGATTTGGACCTAGGTCTAGAAGAGCTCGTAAATTTGCGTTCAGATATTTTGCTTTCATCCATCAAAAGCTTTAACCCCGATATCATTCTCATAGATAAGGAGCCACTGGGGGTGGGCGGAGAACTGCTCTCAGCTCTGGACTTTGCTCATCGAACGCTTAAGGATTGCAAAATCTACGCTGGCTTTAGAGATATTCTCGATGATCCAATGGCCTTATCTCTCGAGTGGAAAGAGCGAGACACGATTCATATTCTCGAGCGCTACTTCGAGGGGCTACTTATTTATGGCGAGGGCGAGGTTTATTCATTTGTCGATCACTATCAGCTACCGGAGTCGCTTAAAGTAAAAACTCGCTATGTGGGCTACATTGACCCGGGTAGTGGGCAACTCTCTCATGAACATCGCACTTTCTTGCCAGACTTTAAGAATGACTGGCCAGTGACTTTGGTGACGGCCGGTGGTGGGGCCGATGGGCAAGAGCTCATGGCGCCCTTTGTGGAACTACTTGAATCAGGTCCTCAATTAGAGCGCAATTTCATTTTGCTCACCGGACCTTTCATGCGCGGTGACCTGGCCAAGCGGGCCTGGGCCTTGGGGGAAGAGGTTAGTCATGTTCAGGTTCTTCACTTTATGGCCGAGCCTCGGGTGCTCTTTTCTAAGTGCGATCAGATCTTTTGTATGGGTGGATACAATACCCTCTGTGAAATTATCGCAGAAGGAGGACACCCCTATGTGCTGGGAAGAGTGCGCCCACGCATGGAGCAGCGAATCCGCGCCCTCAATTTTCAAAGACAGGGATGGTGTGAGGCATTGAATCCTGAGCACTTTAATGCCCAGGAGCTCTTAGGGCTGTTAAAAATTCAAAAAAGGCCCAAAGCACAGCTTGCGTTTAAGGCCCGTGGTTTGACACAAATAAAGGATCTATTTTTAGGCTTGTCATCCTCCTAACTGCCTTTATGCTGGTGTAAGAAACATTTTTAGGGACACCCAGGCATGAGTCAAAATCCGCGCGTTCGAATTGTTAAACCGCATTCCTTTGAAGCTGAGCAACACTTCTACCCGAAGGCGCTCAATTCAACGATTCATCCCTTGGTGGAGCATTTTTTTAACCTCTCCATTGATCGCATCGTCAATCGCTATGTGCACTTGAACCCAATGGTCGACCCTGAGATTCTCTCTAAGATTCTTCACTCCCGAACTTCGCATTTCTTTTGGGGGGGCGCCGACCTTTTTTATGTCACTACCGATAAGGGCAACCGTAAAATGGTGGTACTTGAGACTAATTCTTGTCCATCGGGACAAAAGTCTATGCCCTCAAGTCATGATGCTGATGAGCACCGTGGATACCACCGGCTGATTAGTGAAAGCTTTTTACCTGAAGTAAAGCGTAGGAAATTGCCAGAGGGTGCCCTGGCCGTCATCTATGATAAAAATCTCATGGAGACCTCTGGTTATGCGGCAACCATTGCTGAGCTCACAGGAGAAGAAGTTTTTCTCATTCCACACTTTGACGGCGAAGAGCATTTTGTTCGTTTTGAAGATGGGGTGATGATCTACACCGATGAAGAGGGGATTGAGCATCCCATTCGCGCAGCCTTTCGCTACGTCACCCAGAAGCCATGGAACCGAATCCCGGTTCAGACAAAGACTTTTATTTTTAACTCTACGTTGGTTTGCTTGTCTGGAGGTCGCAATAAACTACTGGCCTCAAAAGCTTATGAGATATTCAATGCCGAAATTTCCGCTCATGGTCTGAAGATTTTTTATCCTGAAACGGTACGCGATATCAATAAGCCGGAGATCCCATTATGGGTTGAGCGCTTTGGTGGCCGAGCGGTGATTAAAGTCCCTTATAGTAATGCTGGTCAGGGTGTTTATACAGTCACCAATCAGGCAGAACTAGATGCGTTTATGTCCCAGGATTTTCCCTATGATCAGTTTATTGTGCAAGCACTGATTGGGCATTTTCGTTGGAGCTCCCAGACGAGTGAGGGCAGGCTTTATCACATTGGGACGATTCCCAATAAGAAAGGAAATATCTACGTCGCCGATGTGCGCATGATGGTTTGCAATACTCCCAATGGCTTCAAGCCAATTGCCATCTATGCCAGGAAAGCGCGCACCCCCTTAGAAGAAACTCTTCAAGGAGAGTCGTGGGATGTCTTAGGCACTAATCTTTCTGTCAAAACGGGTAAGAATCAGTGGGACTCTGAAACTTCACGACTGATGTTAATGGATCGCAAGGATTTCAATGCGCTGGGGATAGGCATCGACGATCTCATTGAAGGCTTTATTGAAACCGTGTTGTCGGTTTTGGCCATTGATCAAATGGCCTGTCGTCTAGTTGGCAGTAAAGGAAACTTCAAGAGTAAGCTCTTTAGATCCCTTGATCGCGACGAGCGGCTCTTTAATGAAATTCTGCTAGACTAAGAGCGGCACTTTGAGTTTTCACCGTGCCTTGCTGCCAACCGATAACTGGGGTGAAGATGGTGTCGATTTGGTCGCCATCATAAGTGATGGAGTCGAGTTCGCCAGTTAATATTTTGAGTTCCGAAGTCACAAAAATGACATCACTGTAATCATCGAAAGTTTTATACTGTCTAATGAAAGCAGTCTCTTCCATTGAGTTCTCTAAGTTGAGAAGGACGCAGTAAAAAGAGCCCGAACCTTTTTTAATGGGCACTCGAGGCACAAAGAAGCTAAGTTCTCTAATCTTTCTTTGTAGGAGAGCTTCGCGCTGTTCGCGCTCTTCTATCAACGTTTTGTGATTGAGCACGTGAAAGATCATCTCAATTCCATAGCGACTTTGGTCTTCAGGGCGAATGGCCAGCAGGGCAACGCCATCTTCCGGATCAGTCATCATATATTTTTGAGTGAGAGGATCAAAGCAAGGAGCAAAGAGCACTTCATCTGCTGTGAGATCACCCTTGGGATTGACTAAGATCACTTGGGGTTTTTTGTCGTCGGCGATGGTGCGAACCAGGTCTCCCAACATAAAAGTCAGGTAACTCTGTCCGTTGCCTAAAGGAAGCTTGCGATCGAGCTCAGTAAAAAGAGCGTACTCTCTGACTCCTGCTTTTTCACTGAGGGCCACTGGTTTGAGCTGGTGATCGACTAGGACTTCTACAAGTTCATAGGTTCCAAGTTTTGGACTGCTTTGATTTGAGATTCTTTTGGCCAGATCTAAATACGAGTACGTCATGGTGCCTCCGCTTCTTGCGAGGTCATCATAGCAGGTTGAGGGAGGGCCGTCTGGCCTATTGACGCTGGGGGTTAACCCTTTAAAAAAGGGAGGTCATCTTCACTAGGCAAGGGAGGAAGAGTGAGTGATTCAAAGTTCTTACTATCGATGGTGCGCAGCCGCCTGTTAAAGTTCTGTAGAAAGGCCCACAAAATTTTAATAGCGATACGAGGCTCTCTGGCAAAGAGATCAAAGAGCGAGGAGCGCTTAATAATCATGCACATCGTAGGAGCACTGGCGGTAATCGTCGCAGAGCGAGGGGCTTGATCAAGTAGACTCATCTCTCCAAAAAACTGGCCGCGAACGAGCTTGGTGATGGCCTTACCTTCCTTGAGGACGACTACCTCACCGGTGAGCAGAATAAACATCTCTTGGCCTAATTCGTTTTGTTTCACAATGACTTGTTTGGGTGCGTACTCCTTCACCTTGATAATCTCAAGCATCTGCACCACTTGAAGATAGGTGAGGCGTTTAAAAAGAGGGATCTTTAAAAGGATCGCAATTTTCTTATCTACTCTTGAATTTTCACTAGTGTCTCTGGCTAGCTCCTCAATTCTTGCGACGACGGAGGTGATATTGTCTTTGCCCCCTTTTAAATTTGCAAAGGCAATGAAACTCGTAGTGAGCTCTTTAAGATCTGTTTTCTTAAAAAACTTTTTAATATCCACGCCATCAAAATAGCCACAAAGTCCATCTGAACACAGCAAGAAGGTATCGCCGGCCATGATTTCCATGGTGAGAACATCGGCTTCGACATAATCATTTGGGCCAATCGCTCTGGTGATGACATTACCCCTTGGATCTTTGGCCGCCTCTTCAGGGGTGAGCTGGCCGGCCTTCACTAATTCGTTGAGTAGGGAGTGATCTTCAGTGAGTTGATGAACTTCGCCACCACGCCACAGATAGACCCGGCTGTCGCCCACGTGAGCCACAAAAGCGTCGGGGCCACAGAATAAACTCAGCACCAATGTAGTACCCATCCCACGTTTTGAAGGATCTTCGATGGCCATGTCCCAAACTTTCTTAGAAGCACTGGCCACGGCGGTTTTGATAAGGTTGATGATTTTGTTTTTATTCTCGCTATTTGGGGAGGTTTTATACTCTTCCAGCAGGGCAGATTTATCAGTCAGGTACTCGACGATAAAATTAGAGGTCACTTGGCTTGCAACTTCTCCGGCCTCAGCTCCACCCATACCATCGCACACGACATAGAGATGAATATCAGGTGCTAAAGCATAGGCATCTTCATTATGCTTGCGCTTTCGTCCTACGTTAGTCAGGGCGGAGTGGTTGACTTTCATACTCGAGTTCCATTTTTAGAATCTATGTTTCTATATTGGCCCAAAAAATTGATTAAAGAAATCTTAGCTTCTTTAATAGGCTTTTATTTCCTTCTACTTAGATGAGTTAACGAGCAGTGCTATGATGAGCTTAAAACTCTTTGAGAGAATGGTTATGAAAAAGATCAAAACGGTCATCTATTCTAGTGCAGCGCTTGCCGGTGTGATTATTGCCAGTGCAGTAGCTAGTCCTGCCTACTCAAACTCATTCACAGATACAATAAAAAGCTTCTTCAAAGTCGATGAAGAGAAAGCGCCAGAAAAGATTGAGGTCAAAAAATCTCCGAAGCCAACACCGGTGTCGACAGAGCAAAAGAGCGAGAGTCCTCGTCCGGTTGAAGTTGAGGCAGTCTCTCAAAGTAGCCTTTACGCAGAAGAGCAAATTGTCCAAAAGCTCGTAGAAGAGCCAAATAATGTCAATTATCACTTTGAGCTTGGACAACTCAAGCTTCTCAAGGGCGATGTCGATGGCGCCAAGAGTACTTTCACTCAGCTATCGATGATGAGTGGAGGCTCAAAGTTAGGGCTAATAGGATTGGTCCTGATAGACCTTTTTTTAGGGGAGACAAATCAAGCCTATCAAAAAATAAGTCAATCTGGGATGAGCTCTGACCCTGAGGTCTTGGTGCTAAGTAGTTGGTGTATGTTTCTTGGCGGAACTGCGAATGCGGCCGAGGGGATCTTAAATAATGCCTCTAAAGTCACCGATTCGCGCGTGGCCCTAGGAATTCTCGCTACTTTTTATGCCGTCTCTGGAAATTATGATTTGGCCCAGACAACCTTGGTCAATATTAGCAAGATGGGGTTTCTCCCGCTTCACGCACTACTGGCCAAATATCTCATTGCTTCGAAATTTGGTCAAAATGAAGATGCCGTGGCCGATACCTTCTCTGAGTTTCGCAACAAGTTCCAGTTAACAGAGCCAGTCTCAAGAATGATTCTAGGTTACGGCCTAATGCTCGAATTAAATTATCCAGCGGCCTTCAAACAATATCAAGAAGTGGAAGAGGGAGATAATCTCGTCCTGCGTGCGAGTGCAAAACGCATTAGTAGCCGCATCAATAATATCGCCGATGCATTGCTAGTTCAATATCACCGCTCCTTAATGACTTTGGCCTTAAAGCAAAAGAGTCGAGAGCAAGTCAAGCGACTGTTGAATGTTTCGCCCAGAGCTGTCCTGGTTCTCCTGGCCAAGATTGAAGATAACCCGCAACCCATCTTGAGTCAGGGCACCCTTGATGAGTTTGTGCTAGTTAACTTTGGGGCCAATTGGTACCGAGAAAAATTGCTCTCTCTCATGAAAGACAACTCGTATGTGGAGGAGATTCTCAATACGGTTCTCGCTAAAAAAGAAATTGATTTTTCAATTTGGAAGCCTTGGAATTACTTTCATCGCATTGCTCTTCAAGAAAATAAAAAATATACAGATGAAGAGCTAGATCAATTGATCAACGAAATTGCCAATTTATTTCCCACTCCATTTAGAGCCTATGCAAAGTTAGAGCTCTACTTAGTGCTTTTTTCCAATGGTCTAATTCTCCGAGGAGATGTTGATAAAGTTCAAGAATATTATGGGAGCTTCGAATCCTTTGAAAACTTTCTCTTTAGCAAAATTACCCGCGAACAGCTTGAGCAATTTCCCGATTATTCCAAAGTTGTAATTGATGCTCGAATTAAGAAAAAGCTCCCACAAATAGTAAGGGGAGTTAAGGCCGCTCGTGAGTTTAAAGCTTTCGATAATAATCAAAGTAAAGCAATGGCAATCATGGAGCAGATTCGCAATAACCCGAAGCTCAGTAATGATGAGGCAAGGGGCTTGATTGCTGAGCTTAAAGATGGCTCCTGTATTAAAATAGCTATCGAGTATTATTTGAGCCGTAGATATAATCTCAATGACTCCTCCACTAAATTTCAAGAATACCTAACTTGTACTTCACAGCTAGAGAGTAATGAGAAGTCCGTGGATCGTAGTGGCGCCATTGTCGCTGAAGCACTTTATGTTTCAGGTGAGTACGAAGCTTTGGTCAAGTTCTATAGAGAGAATGAAGCTTGGCTTGCAACTTCGAGTGGTTACAGTGCTGTTCACTATATTGATGCCCTCGGAAGACTCAGAGGTTTTGAAGAGGCAAAGCTAGAAGCTAAGCGTGTGTGTGCCATAATTGAGGCGGATTTTTGTATTAAAATTAATTCGGATGTCATGCCTGAACTCGAGCGCAGACGCAATCAGCTTGGAGTGACTAAGGCCAATGAGCTTCTTACCAAGGCCAAGGATGCTATTGATAAGAAGCAATATTCAAATGCTTATTCTTTACTTGTAGAAGCCCGTAAACAAAACCCGATGAATCCTTATGTGTATATGTACTTTGAGTCGCTCTATCGTATTGACCCCAAATTTGACTTTCTCACTCAGTACACGGAGCTTGTCACTGCTTTCCTAACGAACTCAAGCCTCGACTCTGTAAATAGATCATTGATTTTGGAGAGGATTTTTAAGCCCTGTGAAGATGTGAATTTACCTTGTGAAACACTCATCTCTGTTGTGAGAGATGGACGCTTTAAAGATGTTCCTGATGAGGTGATAAAGCCTGCCTTTGCGGCCCAGCTCATTAGAGCTGGAGAGCTAGAAGTGGCGAAGAAGGTAGTCGATGAGATGACTCAATCTGAGAATCTTATGTTGCAACGCAAGGGTCTTAAGCTCAAGACAACTCTCACCGAGATATTTAAGCGTGTTCGCGACTCAAGCTCCTTTGATAAAAAGATTCTGCAAGAGATTGAAAAAACATCTGTTTAATCTGGCTTTTAGTACCAGTGTTCTTTATCATGGGGTATGCGATCAGATTTGCGTCTTATTTGGAGACTCACTCTTTTTAGTTTAAAGGCCAGGTATCGTAAGACCTACGCAGGCTTTATATGGGTGGTTATCAACCCCCTCTTGATGTACGGAGCTCAAGGATTAGTCTTTAAGCACTTCTTACGTATTAATTTAGATAATTATATGCTTTTTTTACTGGGTGGACTTTTACCTTGGACGTTTATCGTCTCGTGCTTGAACTCGGGTACGTCGCTCTTTCAGAGTCAGTCGCGCATCTTAAAATCATTTGACGTGAATCCTTTCGTTCTTATTTGCTCGCAAATTTTGGATAATACGATTAATTTCTTGGCGGCCTTTTTTCTGATTCTCATTCCCTTAATCATTTTTGGGCACACTAAAACCCCTGGCCTTTTTCTCTTACCACTGTCTCTGGTCATCTTGGTGAGTGGGACCATCGCCCTCACTTCTATGGGGGCCATCTTGCAGGTCTTTTACAGAGACACCAGATTTGTGATTCCCTTTCTCACTAGTATTCTCTTTTTTCTCACTCCCATTTTTTATCCGCGAGAGCTCGTGCCCACAAATTTTCAATGGGCGGTTGACTGGAATCCCATCTATGTATTGATTCAAGTTTTTAGAAGTGTTGTTTACGATTATTCGTTTTATAATTTCTTAGATCATCTTGTTAAATCGAGCGCTCTTTCAGTGGGGCTCATTGGGATGACTTATTTATATTGGAAGTACAAGCGCAATGAGTTCTATCTCTTCCTCTAGTATGACTGGAGACAATTCAACAATTCTGAATGTTGAGCAACTAGATGTTTGTTTTCATGTGGATATTCATGGAAGCACGGCCTTGCGCGACTCTTTTATTTCTTTTATTAAATCTCCCATCAAAAAAATCTTTGAGCCACCCAAGCAGCTTAAGGTCATTAGTGGTCTCAACCTCAAAGTGAAGCGTGGCGAGAAGGTTGGAATTCTAGGGCTAAATGGAGCTGGTAAGACCACACTTTGTCGCGCGATCGCTGGGATGTATCAAGGAACGGCCGGGAAGATTACCGTGAATGGTACAGTTCGCTCTGTGTTTGACACCACTGTCGGGGTCATACCAGAGCTCACTGGGCGAGAGAATGCGGAGCTTTTATGCGACTTGATCTATCCTCACCTAACTAAAGAGGAGCGTGCAATTGTGCTCGCTGACGCTCTTGAATTTAGTGAGCTCGGGGACTTTCTCGACGTCGCCTTCCTTAAATATAGTAAGGGGATGCAAGTGCGCTTGTGTCTGTCGATTATCTCAGCAAGACCCTGCGATCTTTTAATTCTCGATGAAGTATTCGATGGGGCCGACGCTTTTTTTCAAAAGAAAATTTCTAAGCGTATTTTGAATCTGATTGAGGAGTCTGGAGCTGTTCTATTCGTTAGTCATGCCCCAGACCAAATTCGCTTGGCGTGTAACAGAGTGGCAGTGCTTGCAGATCGCAAGATTATCTTTGACGGTCCCGTGGAAGAGGGGATTCGTTTCTACTATAATCGTTACCGCGATCTGCTCGATGGAAATATTCGGCCGCTTCAGACTGAATTGTCGTAGATCATCCCCAACTTTTCAGCAGTCTCATAAGAAAAGGGCAAGCGCGTATTGCGGTTGAAAGTTGCGCCGCTCAGATTTGATTCTTCAAAGCTAGCATGCCCAAGGTTGGCACCGATGAGATTTGCCCCCTCAAAGTCGCAACGTAGAAAGTGAGTGCGAGAGAGATTGGCGAAGCTCAGATCGGCATTTCTTAAAATGCACTCTTTGGCACTTACGTTCTTAAGACTGGCACACTGGAGATTGGTCTCATTGAGGTTAACGCGAAAGAAGTCACCACCGGCCACATCGGCGTATTCAAGGTTGGCCCCTTTCATGTTGCTGTGGGAGATCTTAGCGCCCGACATGCGCGCCTTTTTAAAATTGCTCTTGGTGAGATTGCTGTCGCGAATAGTCGCTTTATTGAGATCACTGCTCTCAAAGGTTGCTTTGCGCAAAAAGCTATTGCGGATGAGTTTGAGTAAATGGGGCACGTTGTCGAACTGACAACCGGGCTCGTTGATATTCTTAAGACTTAATCGCTTAATGGCATTCTTCTGAACACCAGGCTCTGTTTTTTGCATAGCTCAATCCATTGTTCTACGAACGTATTTGTCCTTCTTAAAGAACAATTATTGTTCGCCTAGTCTAGCAATGAAAGGGTAGGCGAGTCATGAGTTCGGAATGGGCGATGCGTAAACTTTTGACACTTTTTGCGAGTGTGCACATATTTACACCCCAACTCTTTCTCAAGTACTTGAAAGGACAAGTAGAGTCTTGGCACCGGTATTGTACTACAAAGCGTCATATAGAGACTGAGAGATTTGCTTTTACCGACATAGGAGAGAGAGATGAGATCAACCTTATTAGTGGCCGTATTCATGCTTACTGGGCCGGTCTTCGCGTCCAATTCCATTAACCCCATACAATTTTGTAAAGATAAGAAGTTGGCAATGAACCTCTGTGATCAGCTCGAGTGGGGTGAGGTCAGGTCAAGTGCGGAGAATCTTAGAAACTGCCGCGCCAGACAGTCGGCAAACACCGGAGATTCAAAATGCTCACAGGCCGTGGCCGAAGAACTTCAGCGCTTGCGCATTAACGAGGGCAAAATCACGCGCCAGACTTTTTCTGAAGAAGATTTAAAAGACGCGGGCTTTGGACTTCCTATTGTGGCACAGCGACTTTTTCACATGAACGGGCAGTTGGTAGAGACGGAAGATCTCACTAGGCCAGGAGATCTCTGTTCATATTTGGGCTTTTCTAAAGCTGAGAGCGCCCAGATTAGCAATACCCTCCACAGTGAGGGGAGTATGAGAAATAAGTCAATGGTCGTCTCTGACCACAGCAGCTTTCTGTCGGTGAAGAAGAAAATCTCTATCGACAATTACGATGGCTCTGATGCTGATGCTCATGTGGTTAAGCTCTATAAGCAAATCACTTGTATTAAAGTAGAAGACGAAAAAGATAGAGAAGTCATTAATGATGTGCAGACTATCCTCACTTATGTGGGCGAAGAAATCGGCGCTCGTCGCCTGGCCCAAATTGAGCAGCGTGAGGTCAATAATGGTAGTCGCTCGTCTAAAGAAGACTCTGAGGACGAGGTGATCGAACACGATTCTTCGATTAGCGACTTTCTCTTTGGACCATCCATTTCAAAATGATGCACCTGGTTGGCGGGCAACCGCCAACTTTCACCCCTGATGGGGGCAAAAGCGGTGCCGCTCTGGCACCAGTTTCGCTTTCATGAAACAATTAATCTTTAATAAATCACTAGATAGACCCTCCGCCCTTGAGGTACCATCTATTTTTGAGTAAAAAGGTTTTTCAATTTTTTTTGGGAAGGACTAATGGCCGAATCTCTCTTATCTATTCGCAACTTAACTATTGAGTTTAAAACTGACGAAGGCACCGTACGTGCGGTCAAAAGTCTCAATCTCGAAATCCCCAAAGGTCAGACGGTTGGTCTGGTGGGTGAATCGGGTTCTGGTAAGTCGGTAACGTCACTGGCCATTATGGGTTTGATTCCCAATCCTCCAGGAAAAATTACGAGCGGTGAGATTCTCTTTAATGGAGTGGACCTGACCAAGCTTTCACAAGAGGAAATGAGAAAAATTCGCGGCAATAAAATCTCAATGATTTTCCAAGAGCCGATGACCTCATTGAACCCTGTCTACACTGTCGGAAATCAAATCGATGAAGCTCTGATGCTCCATCAAGGAATGAATAAGAAAACAGCACGCGCACGCACGATTGAGCTTCTCACTGAAGTGGGCATTCCTAGCCCAAGTGAAAAAGTGAATGCTTATCCACACCAAATGTCTGGTGGTCAAAAGCAGCGTGTGATGATTGCCATGGCGATGGCCTGTGAGCCGGATCTTTTGATCTGTGACGAACCAACTACGGCACTCGATGTGACCATTCAAAAGCAAGTGCTTGAGCTCATGTTCAATCTGCAAAGAAAGCACGGCATGTCGATGCTCTTTATTACCCACGACCTCGCTGTGATTGCCGACATCGCCGATCACGTGGCGGTGATGTATCGCGGGGACTTGGTTGAAAGTAAGTCTTCAAAAGAGCTCTTCACTAACCCTGAGCACTCTTACACCAAGGGTCTGCTCGCTTGTCGTCCAAGCCTTGAAGAAAACCCAAAGCGTCTTCTCACTGTGGCCGACTTCTTGGAATCCAGTGAAAAGAGTGATGAGAAGACCATTGAACTTCAAAAGCAAGTTAAGACTCCAAGAGCAATTGAAGAGTCAAAGCATCCGGTGCTCCTTGAAGTAAAAAATCTTAAGAAATTCTTTCCGATTAAAGGTGGCCTCTTTGGTCGCACGATCGACAACTTTAAGGCCGTTGATGATGTCAGCTTTGTGGTTCGTCGCGGTAGAACCCTTGGTCTAGTGGGTGAGTCTGGCTGTGGCAAGACCACGCTGGGTCGCTCAATTCTTAGACTCATTGAACCGACCGAGGGGACAGTTATCTATGACGGAACTAATGTCACTGATTTAGGTCCGAGTGAAATGCGTGCGATGAGAAGAAAGATGCAAATTATCTTTCAAGATCCCTACTCATCGCTTAACCCTAGAATGACTATCGGTGATATCATCACTGAGCCTATGGTCATTCACGGTATCGGGGCCAATAAAAAAGAGCGCTATGACCAAGCCGCTTGGCTCCTAGAGAAAGTGGGCCTCTCTGGTGATCACTTGAGTCGCTACCCGCATGAATTCTCTGGTGGTCAAAGACAACGTATCTGTATTGCCCGCGCTCTCGGTCTCAGACCTGAGTTTATTATTTGTGACGAATCAGTCTCGGCCCTCGATGTTTCGGTTCAGGCCCAGGTGCTCAATCTATTGCAAGATCTTCAAGAAGAATTTGGACTTACTTATATCTTTATTTCTCACGACCTCTCAGTCGTAAAGTATATCTCTGATGAGATCGGCGTGATGAATAAGGGGAAGATTGTTGAGTTTGCGAGTGCTGAAGATATCTACAAGAGTCCGAAAGAAGATTACACGAAGAAGCTTCTAAGCGCGATTCCCAAAGGCGTGCCCAAAGAGCTACTCATTCGTCAGTAAACTCACCATTTTTTTATCAATTAATTTTTCTAAGAGGGCCTCGCAATCGTGAGGCCCTTGTTCTTTATGAGCGAGTGTTTCTAGGTATTGAAGTTCATCAAAGAGCCGGTCAATCAGGCGATTCATTGTTTCGTGTCCTTAGCTAGTGTCTAGGCGAGTTTAGACCCCACTAGAAGTCTCTATGGTAACACGAAAGTTTGACCAATCAAACTATTTTACAATTAACTTGTAAGTAATTAAAACTACTTCTTTTTCTTTTGATTCGCTTGATTAATGCCGGCCTCATAGGCGGCGATTTCTTCGGGAGTGAGGGAGCTGCTACTCATGCTTTTAATACTATTCATCGAGTTTTTCTTTTCCTCACAATCGTGAGTTGTGCCGTCGTCTTCAAGCGGAATGAATTTGCGACCGTCTTTGAGCCAAGAAATATTTTTTCCACAGAATTTGCAACGGGCCATAGACTCTTTCCTTTAATAGTAGCGTTTGAGGGCATGGGCCCGCAAAAAGCTTTTGGTTTCCACACAATACGCGCTCATCATATTTCCCAGATAACAGCCAGTATCTAGTTGGAGGACGCGTTTTCCGAGCCGCCATTTTATCCCGTTTAGTGGCGTGTGCCCAGAGATATGCAGAACTTTATGAGCGGGAGTGAGGGAGCGTTCATCGCGGTTCCACATCAGGTTAGACGCAGCCTCGAAGTAAGTGGCATCACTAGCGTTTTCATCAAGTACTTTGTCAATATCACTTTTAGTTGCCAGAGCGTGCGTGACTAAGAAGGGATTCTCCTCAGTGTTATTTTCAAACATCAAAGGCAGGTCCGTGAGTTCTCTGATGTGATCGCTGGGGAGTCTCCAGGAGCTAGGGCTCTTGGGGTCGAGCCCATAGGACTTAAGCGCCATATCCCCACCTTGCTGCAGCCACAACAGTAGGCACTGCTCGCGGTAGAGGGCAAACTCTTCTTCGTCGCCGTCAGGGTAGGTGCGCTCAAAGTGCTCACGCATAGTTTCAAGGGTGTCGGGGAAGGGATGTTCTTTAAAATTGTCGGGGGCAAATTCGAGCAGAATCTCAAGCATGATTGACTCGTGATTGCCCATCACTGTAATCGTTCGATGCTTGGGGGAGATGAGTAGTTGCTCGACAATCTTTGCTGACTCGGGGCCGCGGTCAATGAGATCTCCCACGCTCACCAATACGATAGTGGCGCCATGTTTTTTTGCGTGACGCTCAATGCTCTCAATGAGCTTTCCAAGCTCGTGATCGCAGCCGTGAATGTCGCCTATGACGTAGTGGAATTCTTTCATGCAGTGCTTAGTATAATTGAATGGCGCTAAGCGAGCTACATCAACTTTGCCCCCGCGCTTCTCAAGGGATGAAGTTATGGGTTAGACTCTAGGTAAATTTGAAGCGGGAGCAAAAGGAGAAGTCATGCTCGACATGAAGTTTGTAAGAGACAATGAAGACGCAGTTCGTAAGGCCATCGAACTCAAGCGCGAGAAAATTAACTTAGATGAAGTTCTCAAACTTGACCAAGAAGTTTTGACTCTCAAAAATCAAGTTCAAGAGTTACAAACCAAGAGAAACGCTCACTCCAAAAAAATCCCCGCGGCCACCCCTGAAGAGCGTCCGGCCTTAATCGCTGAAGGAAAAGAGATTGGCGCTGAGCTCGACGCGATGAAACCTAAGCTCACGGAGCTAGAAAATAATCTGCAGTCAATGCTCTTGAGACTTCCCCAACTACCGCACCCCGATGCTCCCGTGGGTGATGATGAGAATGGCAACGTTGAAGTGAAAAAAGGTGGAAAAGTACCAGACTTTTCTTTTAAGCCTCTCGATCACGTTGAAATTCTCGAGCGCCACGGT
This sequence comes from Bacteriovoracaceae bacterium, assembly GCA_048264885.1. Lineage (GTDB taxonomy): Bacteria > Bdellovibrionota > Bacteriovoracia > Bacteriovoracales > Bacteriovoracaceae > JBLWXV01. The sequence continues at coordinate 338,453 of JBLXCO010000001.1, read as the reverse complement.
TGGGCCGATTTTGAGCGCATTGGACAAGTTTGTGGCTCGCGCTCATACTCACTTCGAAATGAAATGGTCATCACTGAGCTGGCGATTCATCGCCTGGCGATGGATGTGCTCATGAAAAAAGGTTTTAATCTCGCCTCAGTTCCTGCCTTTGCCAGAGAGTCAGCACTGATTGGCACCGGCCACTTTCCCGGCGGGCGCGATCAAGTTTATTTTCTTCCCGAAGACGATCTCTATCTCTCTGGAACGGCCGAAGTGCAAATCAACTCGCTTCACGCGGGAGATATTCTCTCTGAGAGCGACCTTCCTATTCTCTACGCCGGCTATTCACCATGCTTTCGCCGTGAAGCGGGCTCGTATGGTCGCGATGTGAGAGGGCTCATGCGCGTTCATCAGTTTATGAAAGTTGAGCAGTATATTCTTTGTAAAAATGATCCGGCCGAAAGTGATAAGTGGCACAAGATGCTACTAGAAACTTCTGAAGAAATTGTGAACCTACTTGAGCTGCCTTACCGCGTGGTCGAGTGCTGCACGGGTGATATGGGAACGGGCAAAGTGCGCATGTACGATGTGGAGTGCTGGGTGCCTTCAGAGAATCGCTACCGTGAAACCCACAGTTGCTCGGCCCTTCACGACTGGCAGGCCAGAAGAACAAACACTCGCTATCGTGATAGCGAGGGGAATGTAAAGCACGTCCACACCCTCAATAATACCGCCATTGCCACTCCAAGAGTGCTCGTGCCTTTCCTTGAATGTCATCAGCAAGAAGATGGTAGCGTTAAGGTTCCAAAGGCCCTGTCACAATATCTCGGTGGTATGAGTGTACTAGGAAAGAAGTCGTGAGCTATTTTGCATCAGAGGCTCATGCAGAAGAATTTCGCCACAAGCTCTTAAGTGCCTATGAAGGTGAAGTTGATGTGCTGATGGCCTTTGTCGAGGTCTTTGTCGATCATTCGATGAAGCTCGTCTGCGAAGGTCGAACAGCTTATGAAAAGGGTGAGGCCCAGGAGTTTATTCGCCACATCCACTCTATTAAGGGCTCTCTCTCACAACTCTATCTTTCAGACTTAACGGCCAAGGCCAGCGAGATTGAAAAAGACGCACGCCGAGAAGGTATTAACCCTGGCATTACCGCGCGCTTTGAAGCTTTGGCACGCGAGCTTGAACTTCTAAGCCGATGGCTTGCCGATCACTTTCTAGGAAGCCACTAATGGTTAAGGTTGCGATTATTGATGATGAACCTATGGTTTCAAATCTACTCGCGGCCAGGCTTCGAGGACGTGATTTTGAAGTTGTCCTTGAGAGCGATCCTCTCAACGCGCTTAATTTTATCCAAGAGCATAACCCAGCTATTTTGTTACTCGATGTCGAGATGCCCGGCAAGAACGGTCTTGAGGTGCTTGAAGACATTCGTAAAATACTCACTTCGTTTGAGCTTCCTGTCATCATGGTAACTTCTCACGATGATACGGAGATGGTGGTGCGCGCGCTGGGAAGTGGGGCAAATGACTATATCACTAAGCCTGTGACGATGGAGGTTGCCGTCGCTAGAATTGAGACGCAATTAAAGCTCGGTGCGCTTCACTCTGAAGGGGTAAAAAGAAAGCAACTTGAGGCCGTCACGGCCATGATCGTCACTTATAACCATGAGATAAATAACCCGCTTATGGTGGGATACAGTGCTCTTGCTAAGCTAAAAAATGGTGATCAATCGGCGTTTGAAAAAATGCAAAACACACTCGATCGCATTCGCGACCTAGTTAAAAAGATCGACTCTCTCGCCAAAAAAGAAGTGAGCTTTGTCGACTATTCTGATGTCAATGTCATGATTGACGTCCATCAATTGGATAAAGAGGAAGATTCCTAAGAAAGCGATCACTCTCAATTGAAGTGATATCTCGCTTAAAGCTTGCCGACTCGGGCCTCTCTTTTTGTTGCGGATTTTTCTCTGGCAGGGCAATCCCCTGATGACGACAGTAATCGCTATAAAAATCAAACTTATAGGCGCGCTCAGGGTGAACTAAATTGAGAATCGGCGGACTTTCCTTGGGACCCTTTTCAATGAGCTTTTTAATCACCCAGCGCACATCATTTTCATGAATCAGATGCACTCGCTCCCACGGGTCTTTGATCATTTTGGCACTTAGAAATTTGCCCGGGTGTCGGTCGCGATCAATCAATCCACCCGGTCTTATAATAGTTAGTCCTTGTTGATATTTTTTACGAAGCTCCGACTCGTAGCTGGCCAGCAGTTGTCCGTTGGGAGTGGTTGGGCAGAGCTCTGAGTTTTCATCACACGGGCCCTGCTCACCGTAAACAGAAGTTGAGCTGATAAAGATAATTTGCCTAGCGCTGATATGATCCATCACTTCTAAAAGTCCCTCTCTTGGGGGAGTGGAAATGAGAAGAATATCAGTGGCACTCGGAAGAGCTTCGGGGCCATCTCCCAAGGTGTAGCGGATGGGGCATGCACCCAGGTCTTTAAGCTCGGCTAGTTTACTGGCGGTACTTCTCGTTGCGAGTAGCTGGTAAGCTTGAGCGAGTTCGGGGATGAGTGGAGTCGTCAGATGACCCGCGCCAAGAATTAAAATCTTAGATTTCATCTGGTCACCTTTGTGATAGTCTTGATTGGCTTGCACGGCCTTTTCTCAAGTGATACTGGTAGTCAATATGAGTGCCCAAGATTGAAAAGGTTGCGCACCAGGGCTTAGCTTAGCAAGGTAGTTGCGAAAGATGAAAATTTTAAGTGTATTATTTTATTGTCTTATTTTTGTACTGTCGCTTGCGACTCAAAGTGTGATGGGTGGTCCGCTCACCGGGACAGATCCCAAAATTGCTGGAACGATCTCCTATATTAAGATGAAGCCGGGCGCTCAATTTGATGGCAAGGTTGTGCTCGAGCTCTATGAAAATGACAAACTCTTTGCTCAGACGGCAATTTTGAGACCGCGCTTTCCTCAAGCCTTTTTAATAGGGCCAAAGAATGCGGTGACTCCCGGTATTCCCTTTGAAGGCGAATTTAAGCTGGTGGCCAAGCTTGTCCAAGATAATGGGAAAAAAGTAGCCGAAGCTCGCCAATTCAAAGTTTTGGCCGGCGCTCGCAATATTATGTTAATATTAAAAGAGAGTGAGTCTAATTAGTCTTTAAGATTGGGAGAGATTTGTGAGTGAATTAAAAAATGGCAGCTTTCTGGCGTTTAAAGGATTTGCAATCTTGTTGGTCGGCAGCGCTATTATTCTCTCGGTTGCTCTGGCCATTCTCGTGCCCGTGGGCTTTTTCCTTTAGTTTTCGCACCTACTAAAGAGCTCTTCACCAACTTTAAAATACCTCTTTGCTTGTCCCTGTCGATTGATGATGGCGATGGGAAAGCTGCGTCTAAGATTTTTGTCTCGCATAAAACCCTCGATATGTAAGTGTTCTGACTGACAATAGCCACTACAGCCGACCCTGGCGATCACTTGCCCCTGCTGGACTCGATCTCCGACATTCACGAGCAGACCCTCACGCTCCAGGTGAGAGTAGAGCGTGTGAACACCTTGGGGGTGCTCAATCACAATATAATTTGCCTGCTTGAGATATTCTCTCTCAGGAGCTCCTCGCGAGAAGCTTTTCTCCACCTTCACAATTCTACCTGGGCCCATCGCTCTGACCAGAGCTCCAGGGCGGGCCACCAGATCAAGAGCGTAGGCTTCAAGCGCACCAGAGTGGGAGAAGCGTCCAAAGTGTGACTGAATAATTCGGGGGCGGTCTGCTTTACTAATGGGTGAGATAAAATGATCCCTACAATTTTTTAACTGAGCACTCCCAATACAGAGAGAACTCCAGGAGAGTCCAGTGAGAAGGAGAAGTAGGGCCACTTTTTTAACAGGGCCATCATTGCGTCGTTGGTGGCATTCATTTTTCCAGTTAATTGCAACACTCCTTTAGCGCGGGCTTCTTTAATGAGCTCGGCCATAAGGAGCTTACCGACTCCTTTTCCTTGAAATTCATCCACCACCACAATGGCAAATTCAGCAACTGTGGGATTGGCCGGATCTCTGACAAAACGGGCGACGGCGATACCCTCCATGGCGCCATTTCTCATGATCGTCACCCCATAGGCGCAGTGAAGATCGTGATCAATATTGGTGAGGTGCTCAAGCTCGTCAGGGGTAAAACCTTTTTTAGCGCCCAAAAAACGACGACGAATCGTATCTTGTGAGAGCTTATGCCAAGCGGCTTCAATTAATTCCTTATCACTGGGAACAATTGGTCGAATGAACGCATGGGTGCCGTCTCGAAGAACTACTTTTGAGCTATGAGCGGGGGAGCTTCCTTTAGAGTCTGCAGTCATGGGCTAATTCGTTTATTTAGAGGCCGTTCTATAATTGTCTAGTATAGCAAAAAGCTGCTTTTACGAGATAATGATCGCATCAAAACTTTATTACCGTCGAGGAGTTTCAACATGAGGGTGAACTTTAAAGCCATTGTCGCATCAGTCTTACTTGGACTAGGTCTGAATCTTAGTGCCTATGCCTTGGCACCGGGAGAAATCGCCCCAAATTTTAAGCTTCCCGGTATTGATGGCAAAGAGTATGAGCTTTCAAATTTCAAAGGCAAGACCGTCGTGCTCGAGTGGTATAACCGCGGGTGCCCTTTTGTGAGAAAGCACTACGACTCAAAAAATATGCAGAATCTGCAAAAAAAGTATGTCGCCCAAGATGTCGTCTGGTTGACAGTGGTTTCTAGTGCCGAGGGCAAACAAGGCCATGCAGATCAAAAAAGTGGCAAAGAAGATTACGATCGTGAGCAGATGAGTGCGAGTGCATTTTTACTTGATCCTGAAGGTAAGGTGGGTAGGCTCTACGATGCTGTGACAACCCCTCATATGTACATTATCGATCCCCAGGGAACCTTGGTCTATGAAGGTGCTATTGACTCCACCCCCTCGGCCGATCAGAGTGATATTGCCAAGTCCACGAACTATGTCGATCAGGCCTTGAGTGAGGTGCTGGCCAATAAAAAAGTGAGTGTGGCAAAAACCAAGCCCTACGGCTGCTCTGTAAAATATAATTAGAATTCATTTCACTAGGGAGACACCATCATCTTTGACACTTGCTCATCTCCCTCACTAAAATAGAGAAAAGATGAGATTTCAAGGATGAGGTGTCTATCGTGGGACAAGAATATTTTGCGCTAAAAAAAGTTGCGCAACTCTTTGGTGGCAAGGATGCCGCCGCAATCAAAGAACAAATTTTAAACCTGGAAGAAAGAGGTGAGATCCCCAAAAGCACTCGAACGCCGATGGGCGCTCTCTTTGGACGTTCGTGGAAGCACGAAGACCTCGCGGCTATTGGTTCTCAAGTAGGTTTTTTTAAAAGCTTCGCTGCACCTATGTCTGTTTGCGTTTTCACCACTAAGGGTGGAGTTTTGAAGTCTACGCTGGCGCTCAACCTCGCCAGAACCGCCGCTCTTCACGGCCTGAAGGTCTGTGTGGTTGGTCTCGATATCCAAGGCGACATCACAAATGCTCTAGGATTTGAGTCCGATGTTGATGAGAGTGATGATCTTCAAGGAGTGCTTGCTAGACTAGGCCAAACCAAGGGTCTTTCTGAGCTCTTTACTCGTCAAGTAAAGCTGGAGCAATTGCTCGTTCCAACAGATATGAGCAATCTACAGCTGATTCCCGAGACGCCTGAACTGGCGGCGCTCAATGACACCTTAATGAATCTCAATCGCCGCGAGTACTGGCTCAAAGAGCATGTGGTTGACCCTCTTAAGCGCTACTATGATTTAGTGATCATGGATTGTTCACCCAATTGGAATCGCTTAACAACCAACGCCTTAGTGGCCTGTGACGCCTTGATTTCACCGCTTGAGTGCAAAATTAATAACTTTAGAAACTTCAAAGTCTTTCGCGGCTTCCTCTCGGAATTTAAGCGCGATATGCGCATAGATTTTGAAACTATCTTTGTGCCTACGCGTTATAGTCTCAATCGCAAGCTGAGCTTGGATATTCGCGATTGGTACCAGCAAAATATCGAAGGCTGTACCTCTGTGGGGGTTAAAGAGGCCTTGCTGGGAGAAGAGGCGGTCGCGATGCATCGCTCCGTACTTGAACACGACCCTTATAACGCGATGAGTTTAGAGATGATGGCCCTTTTCAAAGAGGTGCATCACAGGTTATGCCAAGTACGTCCAAAAGTTCAGCAAAACCATCCATTTGAGGAGGCTCCCACGTGGCGCTAAGATTAGGTGACGTCGAGAAGAATCATAAGAAAAGACAGGAAGTGAAGCCTGGTCTTGGAAGTGTCACTCTTCGCCCCTGGCAAGGTCTTGAACAGCGCGATGACGTGAGGCGAGTGAAGAAATCTGAACTGGCCATCTCGCGGGCGCGAGAGATTGCCAAGCGCAATGATCAAATGGCCGAAGAGTTGCGCCAGGGCTTCGTGGATGATCAAGTGAGAGAAGTTCTGGCGCGCGAGCTTGCCGAGCGCGAGATGGCCTTTAGTGCTCCCACAGGAGATGGCGCTTGGGGGCAGCGGGTGGCCATTAAGAAGGGATTTATGTCCTTTATCAAAGACGTCTTTCGCCCAAGTGAATTAAATTAATTAAATGTGAGCTATTGATATGAGTCAGATGAGCAACAAGCAACGTAAAAAACTCAAGCGCGAAGAAAAAAAGCAACGCATTCAAAAAGCAAGGCAAAGCTCGCAGGCCCCAGCAGTGGAGAGAGAAAAACTCCATAAGGGTAAAGTCATGGCCAGCATCATTATCGTGATGGCACTTCTGGGCGCAGCTGTCATTATCGCTGCCTATTCATAATTTTTTGGCCTGATAGGCCTCTAAGGGATCATTCATGTATCAACCCGGTCAAAGATGGCTGAGCGAGGCAGAGCCCGAGCTTGGTCTAGGTATTGTTATAGAACTCACACCTGCGGAAAATCCCAAGATGGTGCAACTCTCTTTTCCCGCTTCGGGAGAGGCGAGAAATTATGGCATTAAAACAGCACCGCTCAAGCGCATGCTCTTTAGAATTGGCGACACCATCACTTCTCACGAAGGAGTGAGCATTGAGGTTGCTGATATCGAGGAACGCGACGGCCTCTACTTTTATCAGGCCAGCGATGGGGCCGAGCTCTGTGAAGCCGAACTAGACGATCGCACTGCTTTTCATCGCCCGGAAGAGCGCATTTTCTCTGGCACAGTAGACACTGAGCGACTTTATAACCTGCGCACCCACGCACTTGAAATCAAAAGACATGTGGCCCTCAATCCCTATCGCGGATTGCAAGGGGCGCGCATGGCGCTCATTCCCCACCAGCTCTATGTGGCCAGTAGTGTTTGTAGTAGACCTTTTCCGCGAGTGCTGTTGGCCGATGAGGTTGGACTTGGAAAAACCGTGGAGGCAGGGCTAATTCTGCACAACCTTTTACTTAGGTCTCGCGTCTCAAGAGTGCTTATTATCGTGCCCGACTCTCTAGTCTATCAATGGTTTGTGGAAATGCTCCGCCGCTTTAATCTCTCCTTTGCCGTGGTCAACCAAGAGATGCGCTTAGAGGAGGGGACTAATCCTTTTAAAGATAATGAACTGGTCCTCTTAGGACTAGGACTTCTTAAGGGCTCGAAAGTCGCACGCGATCTACTGGCCCAAGCAGAGTTTGATTTATTGATTGTCGATGAGGCCCACCATATTAAGTGGTCACAAAAAGAGCAGAGCTTGGAGTTTGAAATTCTCTATAAGCTCTCGCAAGATATTCCTGGACTGTTACTTCTCACCGCGACTCCCGAGCAGCGAGGCAGTGAGGGCCACTTTGCCAGACTACACCTGCTTGACCCAGACAAATTTCCTTCATTTGATTCTTTTCTTAAATTGCAGCGTCAATTTGAAAAAACGAGTGAACTCGGTGAACTCATTCTCTCTGGAAAGCCCCTGCCCAGTGATTGGTCCCAAAATTACCCGGCACTTGCCCCACTGGTGAGTGAGGGGGGATTGATTGAGGAGAGTTTGCGCGAAGAGGCGCTACGTTTACTGGTTGACCTCTATGGGACTGGGCGCATGTACTACCGCAATGCCAGAAAGAAAATGGACGCCGACTACGGCTTTTTTCCCAAGCGCGTCCTGCACCGCTATCCCATTGATCTGGAAACCACGGTTGAAGGTGCCGATGACGATGAGGGGGTGGGCAAGGGGCTCGAGTATAAAGCGGCTTGGGTGCTCGACTTTCTAAGCTCAAACCCCGATCGCAAGGTCTTGCTGATAACGCGCTCAAAGAATCGCGTCCTCTTTCTTGAAAAGTACCTTAAAGAAAACGGCGTTGGCATAGGGGTGGGTGTCTTTCACAGTGACCTTGGTCTCATGGCGCGCGATCGCCAAGCCGCTTACTTTGCCGATCCTAAAGGAGCGCAGGTGCTGCTGTGTACAGAGATCGGCTCCGAGGGGCGTAACTTTGAATTTGCTTCGCACTTAATCCTTTTTGATCTTCCTTTAAAACCAGACCTACTGGAGCAGCGAATTGGTCGACTTGACCGTATTGGACAGAAGTTTGATGTGAATATCCACGTGCCTTTTATTAAGAATACTTGGGAAGAGACCTTGCTCAACTGGTATGACCAAGGACTCGATCTCTTTAGTGCTCCCCAAGGTAGTGGGAACTTTCTCTTTGGTGAGTTTAAAGAAGAACTCCGGGCACTGCTCGAAGCCAATGCTCCACTTTCTGAGGAGCTCTTAAGTAAAACTATTGCCCGCAAAAAAGAACTCGATGCTCAGCTTGAAAAGGGGCGCGATCACCTGATCGAATGGAACTCATTTAACCGCTCGAAGGCCAGTGTGATTCAAAAAGCTATTCGCGCTGAAGATGAGTCAATGAAGCTGCGCACTTTTATGGATCAGGTTTTTAGTGAACTTGGTGTTGATGTCGAGGACCTCGATGGCACCGTCTTCTATGTCCGTCCTGGCGATAATATGTACCTACCTTCTTTTCCTGAACTTCCTACTGACGGAATTCGCATCACCTTTGATCGCTCAACTGCGCTCTCCAGAGAGGATGTGACCCTTATGACGTGGGATCATCCGATGGTCATGGGAATTTTAGATCTCATCAGCAATGGTGAGCTTGGCAACGCTACCGTGGCCACGAGAAAGAGTGCTGGGAAGAAGACAACTTTTCTTGAAGCTTACTTCATGGCCGAAGTGATTGGTGAGCGCGAACTCGAACTCGAGCGCTTCTTTGCTCCTCTTCCTCTACGTGTGTTAGTTGATAAAGAGGGCAATGATCTTTCAGAAAAATGGGACGCCGATACTCTTAATTCGCGCATTGAAGAAGCTTCTCGGGAAGTGCTCGCCTCGCTGATGAAGTTATCTCGAGATGCCTTAATGCCCTATCTAGAAGCCGCTAAGGCCAGTGCCAGTGCTAAGCTGCTACAGGCCACAACAGAGGCCAAAGAGAAAGCCCGCAATCACTTTGAAAGTGAGCTCACGAGGATTAAAAATCTTGAGGAGTTAGTAGGGGAGGATCTCTCTTATGAGACGGAGTGGATGAAAGATCATTATCAGCGCGTACAAGTAGCGCTTAATAATATCACGCTCGGTCTCGACGCTTTAAGACTGATTGTTTAGCGATTAAAGTTTTTGAGATCGTTTTCAGTAAAGCAGCCTTCAATTTCCGCGCCGTAGCTTTGCTTGAGCTGCGCTAGAGGGGTGCCTGCCATCATTTCCGATAGGGCCTTTTGGCAGAGCTCCTTGGTGTATTTGATTTCAATGCCGGCGCAATTATCTTTGAATTCACGCGATTGATTGGGGTAGCCCTTGTAAGCGAGCATAGAGAGCTCGTTGCAAGTCTTACTATCATAGACCTTCTTGGTGCATGAAAATAGGCTTAGAGTGAGGAGTAGGAGAATCAAAGTGCGACTATTCATCTTGCACTCCCTCTAGAATTCCCTCTTCTTTTAGAAATTTTTTAAACTTGTCGAGCATTGCCAGGTCATAATTTCCAAGATCATCAATCATCATGTTCTTGATGGCCTCAGCGGGAGTCACTCCTTCTGTGATAATTTTTTTATCATAGCAATTGACCATTGAGAGGATTTGCTCACATTTAGAGAGCTTTGATTTTTTCTGTGGGCCATCCCCGCTTAAAACCTCCTCATGATTAATGACTAGCTCACGAACATTCTTATTCACATAGGGCTTGTCGGTGAGAATTTGCAGTGCATCCTTAGTGTGGAGCCCGTAGAGTCTTTTATCATCGGGGGTGAAATTTTTCTTAGGCTTTTTAAAAATGAATCTTTCCTCATCGTTAAGCTTTGTGAGTCCAACATCGTGGACGAGGGCCGCCGTTCCAAGATCGTCTATTTCTTCTTCTGTGCATTTGAGTTTTTGGGCAAACTTCACACTGAGCACGGCGACGTTGAGCGAGTGTTTGATAATCTCATCATCTTTTGCCGCTTTTTTCCCAAAGATCTTTTTAAGGGCCGAGGGGTTTTCAAAGATTACTTGGCGCAGTGACTTGGCTGCCTTTTGGGTTGCCTTAAAGCTGCGTTCACTTTCGGGATCGCGGTGCATATTTTCAATGGCCGTCTCGCCGGCGGCTTCAACCACTGAAACCTTCTCATCAACACTGGCATTGGGGTCGCTCACCACTTCCTTTAACAATCCGTCGAGGAAAGCCTGGTATTCTACTTCTTGATTAACAGGAATGTAGAATTTAGCGATTTTCTGTTTTTTAAGTTTGCCGAATTTCTCTTCATTAATGGCCGCGCCATTTTCAATGTAGAGGAGGTAATGTTCCTTAAAAAAGATATAAAGATCAAAGGTGAGATCTCTTCCGGGCTTAACTGTTCGTATTCTAATGGGGCAGTAGAGTGAGGTCACTGCTTCTCCTAGCCGCTTGGCATGACTTTTTCAGTCAAGTTTACTATGGTTGTTGTACCTATTATGACTGAAGGAGCTCTTCTGAAAAAGTTAGAAATTTTTTTCGATTTCCTCTCTCCCTTTAGCTACTTAGCTATTAAGGAGTTTAGTCTACTACAAAATAAGATATCTTGTGAGGATATTGAGATTAGCTGGCGCCCAGTTTTAATGGCAAACCTCATCCATGCCTATGAAACCAAGGGACCCGCTGAAATTGAGTCTAAACGCGACTATCTCTTTCGCCAGATCTTGCGCTACTGCGCACGTACTCGCACCCCGATTGCGGTGCCTAAAGTCCTACCTTTTAATTCAAGCGAGGCCCTAAGAATTTGCCTGTACTTTTCTGCCCAGGCTAAAGATATCTCTCACTTGGTTGAGGCGCTTTTTTATGCTGCCTGGGCCGAGGGCCGCGACATTTCTGATTTAGATGTTCTTCGTGAAGTGCTTGAGCGTGGTGAGTTCGATGCCCAAGAGGCTTTTAGAGAGAGTGGGACCAAAGACGTGCGAAGACTTTTAAAGAATAATCACGCGCGAGCACTAGAGCTGGGGGTTTTTGGAGTTCCAAGCTTTGTGTATGAGGGAGAGCTCTTCTGGGGCAGAGATTCCCTGATTGATCTGGAAGATGTGGTGATGAATCAGAGCGCTCTTCCCATGCGAGAGGTCTATGAGGATTATCTCTCTCGCTTTGAGTCTTAGTAGTCGTATGAGTCGGCCTCGAGTGAACGGCGAATAATAGACTCTTGCTGATTGAGGTCAGACAGCAGCGTTTCCCAGTAGCCATTTTCTCTAAAGTAGGGAAAGGCATGGATAAAGGCCGGGTCGTCGCGGCGTTTTGAGAGCCAGGCGGCAAAGTGGAGAAATCGCAGAGAGCGCAGTGGCTCGATGAGCTTTAGTTCATAGTAAGAAAAGCTTCTAAACTCTTCATAGCCCTCCAATAGGATAAGTCTTTTGGCAGTGGTCTCCTCATCGCGCCCTGGCAGACATAGCCATATGTCTTGCACGGCCGGTCCCATTAAGGTGTCGTCAAAGTCGAGTAGAAAGGGCCCTTCGCCTTCGCGCCAAATGATATTTCCCCAGTGACAGTCGCCGTGTATTCTTATCTGATTGACGTCTTTAAAAAGAGGAGTGATTAAGTCGATTAAGACCATGGCCCGTTGGTGAAAATTTTCTTTGAGGTAGCTGGGGATCAGATCGATTTTCTCGATAAGCTCCAGACTTCCTTGCCCGTAGCTTTTAGGCGTGAGAGTGAGGCGGTGAGAAAACTTTCTTTGGGCGCCCACACTGTGAAGACGGCCTAACAGTCTGCCGGCAATGAGTAGCTGCTCTTCATTCATTTCATCCGGGTGTCGTCCGCCTCGTTTGGGAAAGACGGCAAACCACAATTTGGTGTGCTCATCAAAAAAGAGACTTTCATTTTCATAGAGATTGGGTGCGATCACGCCGATTTCGGCCGCTTCGAGATCGAGCAGAAATAGATGCTCTTCTTTAATTTGCTCTTGGCTCCAGCGACCGGGGCGATAAAACTTGACGACAACGCTCGGAAATCCCTCGAGCTCTATTTCATAGACTCTATTTTCCATGGAGTTGAGGGTGAGACAGCGACCAGTGGTGGGTAGGCCGAGCTTATCAAGGGCGCTGAGCACCTGCTCAGGTCCTAATTCGTAGAAATACTGGGTTTCATGGTCGCCCCACATTTGCTTGGACATGTTCTTCTCCCGATGGGGGCATCCTATCTTAGAATTGGGAAAAAATCTCCTCCAATCCCCGTGCCGATTTAGGACTTGTTTATAATTATTTACATGACAAAGCTTGCCCACAACGCCCTGAAAAAGACCAATCGTCACTCCAACCTGGACCATCCAAAGGATTATGCCAAATTTCGAAAGATTGACGGCTCCCATCCTTTTCAAAAAGCTGCGCCAGATAGTGTGGTGAAGTACCGCGCGCGAAGACGTCATGGCGGTAAAGTAGTCTTCTTTAATTTTGATCTAGCGGCAAGTATGGGGCTCATACCCAAAGGGCATCCTGGAGAGCTAAATCCAGAGCTTGAGACTGAGATACTAAAGACCTTCTCATTGGTGATTATCAATGAGTACGATCAAATGAATAAAATCGAATTTGATCCCGAGGATATTCTTCCTGGAGAGTATATGGCCACGCGCTATCTACAGCTCCAGCACCCCAATAAGCAAGGTAAGACCAGTGGTGATGGGCGTAGTGTGTGGAATGGACATGTGACCCACAAAGGCGTCACTTGGGACATATCTAGCTGCGGAACTGGTGCCACCTGCTTGAGCCCGGCCACGCATATTTATAATAAATTTTTTCAGACGGGTGACCCATCGATTAGTTACGGTTGTGGGTATGCTGAGACAGATGAAGGCTTTGGCACTCTCTTTTTTAGCGAGGTCTTTAATCGCAACTGTATTAGCACTGAGCGCGTGCTCGCTATTATCGAATTTGAAAGAGGTATCTCAATTACTGTCAGGGCCCATCAGAACCTCATTCGGCCAAGCCATATTTTTGCTCATTTGAAGCAAGGAAATTATGAGGCGCTTAAGAATGTGGTGGACTACTATGTCGAGCGCCAAACACTCAACGGGGAGTGGGTGGATGTTCCAAGCGCTCCGAAGGCAAAGTATCATTACTTTCTAGATAAAGTTTGCCAAGCCTTTGCTAAGCAGGCGGCTCGATTTGAAGACGATTATATTTTCTGCTGGTTTGATTGGGACGGAGACAACGTGCTGATGGATGCCGGCGTGATCGACTATGGCTCGATTAGACAATTTGGCCTTTATCATAGTGAGTATCGCTATGATGATGTTGAACGATACTCGACTTCTATTAAAGAGCAAAAGGACAAGGCCCGCTATACTATTCAGACCTTTGCTCAAGTTGTCGACTTCCTCGTGACTAAAAAGCGCAAGTCGATTAAATATTTTCGAAATGCCAAGACGCTCAAGTCTTTTGAGCGCTATTTTAGAGAGCAAAAAAATCGCAATCTTCTTTATAAGCTTGGCTTTAATGAAGAGAATCAAAATTATTTATTAGAAAATCATACCAAGACGATTGAGAAGTTTAGGGCGGTTTTTCATTATTTCGAAGCGGCCAAGTCCATCGAGGGGCTTCATGATGTAGAAGATGGAATTAATTGGAATGCTATCTTTTGCATGCGCGATATTTTGCGTGAATTGCCCCAGCTTTTCCTCTCGGGAGTAGAGCGCTTAGCGCCTCAAGATTTTATTGAAGTCATTAAAAGTTCATATGCTGTCCCTGAAGACTTAGAACTCACAAGCTATCGCAAGAAAAAAATCGAAGAGTTTCAAAGTCTCTATCTCGATCTTGCTGGGAAGGTGGCACAATTTCACCAATGTGCTCTGACGACTATTCTTCTACAGATGACCATGAGATCGAGTGTGATTAATAAGTACGACCGCGTAACCGGCGACTCGATTGGAATCATTGTTGAAAAGATTATGGCCCATAAACCGCGCTTTAAGCCCAATGAAGTTTATGAGCTTTTACGCGACTTTATAGACTATCAAGACCTCAACCCCGATGGACCACGCCGCGAACGAAAGAGTGCCAATCGAGAAATTAAAAAAGAAAAATTCGTCAAAGGACTCGTTAAAATTGTTCGTGATTATCGCGAGGGTCTGTGAAGCTCATTTTTTTTAGCGGTGGCCACAACGAGGAAAATCTAGCTCTCTTACAGCACTCTCTAAGACTGACTGACCATCCAGATCCCTTGCTCACTTTTATTCCCAACTCAAGTGTTGATGGAGAAGTTGAGTTTGAGGAGTTTGTGGCCAGTTACACTCCCTTTGGCGTGCGCCGCTTTCTTTATTTTCCCCTCGATGTCCCCTTTGACCCCGTGATCTCTGCCGCGGTTTTAAAGAGTCAGCTCATTCACATGGGCGGCGGAAATACGTTCTACTTTCTCAAGCACCTGAGGCGATCAAAATTTCTCTCTAAGCTAAAAAATTTCGTAAAAGAGGGAGGGGTTCTCACGGGTCTCTCCGCTGGGGCGATTGTGATGACCCCAACTATTGAGACCGCTTCTTTTCCAAGCTTTGACTGCGACGTCAATGAAGAGGGACTGCGCAATCTAAAGAGTATGGCCCTTGCAGGCTTTCACTTCTTTCCCCATTACCGCTCAAGTAAGCGCTATGATCGAGAGCTTGCCGCTTTTTCAAAAAAAATTGAAACACCTCTTTTTGCCTGTCCCGATGGTGCCGGCATTATATGTGATGGCGGAGATATGACTTTTTGTGGCCGCACAATTGGATTTATCGCTGGCCGGCGAGTGGTGATCAATAGTGGCAAAGCACTGATGGGAAAGTCTGAGAAAGAAAAGTTTGATTTTATCCTTTCAAAGGGAAGGCCACCCCTAGGGCTAACTCATCATTGAATTTGCTTTGGTCGACTAGGCCGGGTCCACAAAAAGAGCAGGACCCCAAGTCCTGAGAGTGTGACAATCACTTTAATCCACAAAGCAACTTTAACAAAGATGAGCGTGTAGCTAAAAAGAAGAACGATCATCACCGTGGCCAACACTTTGGCGCGCACTCCGACCACCCCGTGTTGTTCCCAATTATAAATGAGTGGACCAAAGAGCTTGGTTGAGAGCAACCAATTGTGAAGCTTGGGAGAGCCCTTTGAAAAACAAAAAGCCGCTAGTAGGGCAAAAGGCGTGGTCGGCAGAATTGGCAAAAAGGCACCGAGTACTCCTAAAACCAGGCATAGAAAACCTAAGGCAATAAACAGAGCATTCTTTGGGTGCTTAAAGATCATCTCTTAACCAATTCTCGCTTTAAAAATGGCGCGGTAGGGGGCCGGGTGTCCCTCTATTGTAAGTTCATCATTTTGCGGGTCAAGAAAATCAGCCAGGGACTGTTTTGGGGGTGGGCACCACTTGGTGAGGCGCTGTTCATCAGTGGTCGTTTTACCAAAGTGCAGCAGTTCGACCTCTTTAAAATTACAGCGCTTGAGCATATTTTCGAGGCAACTCACCGAGGGAACAAACCAGACGTTTCTCATCTTGGCATAGCGATCCTCTGGGAAGAGGGCGACGCTTTCTTGACTTGGAATGACGATCGATTCAAGGATGAGTTCCCCCCCAGGTTTGAGCGCCGCTTTAAGCATCTGGAGTTGTTCAATGGGGTGGCGATGATGGTAGAGCACGCCCATACTGAGGATGAGGTCAAATTCAGCGGGAAGATCACTCAGGTGCTCCACACCCAGCATTTCAAATTGCAGATTGTTCTGACCGGCGAGTTTTTGCAAAAACTTGAATTGAACTTCGTTAAAGGCGACGGGGTCTATGCCTAGGACGTGGTCTGCTCCACTGGCCTTAAGCTGAAACATAAAGTAGCCGTTGTTGCAGCCAACATCGAGCACTCTTTTACGTGCGAGTTCCGCGGGGGCGGGAAGATACTTCGAAAAGCGCTCCCACTTAAAATCAGATCTCCATTCAGCATCTACTTCAAGGCCAAAAAAATTAAAGGGGCCTTTGCGCCAAGGGATGAGCTCTCTGGCAATCGCTTCGACTTCCTGGGCGACAGCTGCTGCTAGAGCTTCAGGTGCCTCAAAGCACACAACGCCCTTTTGAACTGACATGTGACGATTTTCGGGAAGAGTGAGGGCCTCAATGCGACGCTCTAGTTCGCGCAAGTCTTGCTGACCCCTTTGCTCACGCCAAAGTGAGCGCTCTTTGAGTAGGTCTTGCAGGTTCTGAGGAAAGATGAAACTCATGACTTCACTCCAACGTAGCAAGCAAAGTTGTACCAGCGAAAAATCATCTCACTCTTAGTAAAGCCACTTTCTCGCAGCATCGCTACTTGCTGTTCTTGCGAGAGAGGGATCAGAACATTTTCAAGCGCCTCACGCTTGCGCGAGATTTCGAGCTCATCATAGCCATTGCGCCTTTTAAAGTCGTAGTACAAGTCGGTGATGACTTCTTGGATCTCAGTGATGGGAGACATGATCTTTTCGGCCAGAATAAAAAGCCCTCCGGGCTTTAGACTTTGGTAAATGCGCTTTAAGACTTCGACGCGCTCTTCGAGGGGAATAAACTGCAAAGTGTAATTCATCAGGGCGACGTCGATATCGCTCTCATCAAGCTCACTGGCCCCAGCGTGCAAGAAATTAATAGTGCTGTCAGTGTACTGCGCAGCCTTGGCGCGCGCGCGCGCGAGCATGTCGGCCGAAGGATCAAGGCCCGTGAGCTGGGGCATTTCAGCACATTCTCGCTTAAAGAAATGCTCGAGCATAAAAAGTGTGGTGCCCGTTGAACAGCCGATATCGACCACTTTATCAGTAGCGCTCCACTTTCGCTTTGAGACGAGATCGACAATGACCTGGTGAATTTCAGCGTAGATGGGCACCGAGCGTGAAACCATATCGTCAAACACTGCCGCCACGGCGCCATCGAACTTAAAAGAGCTCATCACTTCACTTCTAAAGAGTCGGTCGGTATTTTGTTTGTCTAGGTAAGGATTCTTCTTATCCACGTCTACGCCTCAATTGAACGGTCTTTGTCTTCTCAAATGATCATTATTGGGCGCAGTGTAATAGGCGCGACTTCCCTTGGCAAGACAGAGTCGTCTAACGAAAGGCAATAGGATGATGGGCCTGGCGCAGTGTCAGTTGGCGTGGGTGCACACTCTTTTAAAGCTGTGACACTGGATATTTACTTCAGTATCGCGCTATAATGGCGGCTTATGAGTCGAGAGCTACTGAAAGACAATTACAATGCCTTGATTGAAACGGGGAGCCTACTGGGGCATGACCTCTCCGGTCAGTATCATGTGATCCAATTTTGTTTGGACGAGCTCGCCACGCGTCCACTCGATGAGCAGACCCGCCGCTTTATCGAGCGCATTGGTCAGAGTTTAGAAGAGCTCATTCGACTAACTGAACAGGCAAGGCGAGTTTTTAGAGACTCCTCCTTGCCCCAAGGTGAAGTTCACGATTCACTGGCGCTGGGAGATATTATTGAACTTGCCTGTGGACACTATTACGTGCACGCTGCAAAATCATATCCCGCAGTTGAAAGCCAAATCATTGGGCCTAAGAATGTCAAAGTGAGCACGTGGGAGCAACTCTTTTGGTTTATGATCGCTCCAAGCCTAATGGCCAGAGTTCAGCTTTCAATTAAGAATGGCAACTCTGAGGCGGTGAAATTTATCATTGAAATGGCGCCAGAAGATAATGCAAAGTGGGTGGTTCATTTTAAAGTAAAAGATCCCGCTTTGCTTGGTAGCTTTGAAGACGAGAATCTTTTTATGGGAGAGCGTGAAAAGCGCTTTGCCTGGGGCTCTCGCTTACTTTGTGAGTCCTTAAAGGGAGCTCTTCCCGTTAAGACGCATAAGAGCGCAGACGGGTTAACATTTTCTAATAGGTAAGTAATGGGTGTTTTGTCAGATAAAGAAATTTGGGTTTTAGAAGACGACAAGGGGTGTCTCTTTGTCTATGAGCAAACGCTAGATCACCGCTATGTGACTCGCTACTTTGAGACTCTGGATAGTTTTTCTAAAGCGCTCGAGGAAGTCTCGCGCGATTCGAGTTCAGGCCCTGCGCTCATTATTGCCGATCTCATGCTCTCGGATGGGAATTTTCTGAATTTTCTCACGAACTCTGAAAATACGAAGCTCATCACCATGCCCTTTATTGTGGTGTCTTCGATTGATGACATTGATGCCCTTCGGTTTTGCTTTAGAGAAGGAGCGCTCGATTATCTGACTAAGCCCTTTAAGAAAAATGAACTCTTGGTCAAGATCGAAAATGTTCTCAGTGGCACTAATAAACCTAAGGTCGTCGAGGGAGCGAGTAAATCTATTGATATCGGCGGGGTGCAGATCACCAATTTGACGAGCAAGCAAATTCAGCTGCTCAATCTCTTCTTAAAGAGTGATGACCGCAGTATTTCGCGCCAAGACATTTTAGAAAAGGTGTGGGGTGACACAACGGTTCATCCCAAGACTGTCGATGTGCACCTCTACAACTTACGTCGCAAGCTCCACGGCTATGGCTTTTTGATCCGCTCCGATGGAGGGGGTCGCTGGTCATTGATGTCAGATCGCTATTAGACTTTGGCCTTCCACTGATAAAGCCTAAGCGCTGCAAACTTTTCATTCTCGTGATGGGCAGTGACACTAGGTCATTGATGACATAGAATACCGTCAATTCCTTAAAATTTAACGCGAAACCCTATGGAGATTTCATGAGTAAAGTCAAAAAGACTCTAAAAGTCGGCGACAAATCCTATGCTTACTATTCGCTCTCAGCTGCAAAAGCCCAAGGACTTGTCGACATTGATAAACTTCCCAAAAGTTTGAAGGTACTTCTTGAGAACCTACTACGCCATGAAAACGGCACGACCGTTAATTGGGATGACATCACTGCGGTAAATGACTGGGTTAAATCTAAAACCAGTGACCGCGAAGTGGCCTATCACCCGGCGCGCGTTGTGATGCAAGACTTCACTGGCGTTCCAGCAGTTGTAGATCTCGCGGCCATGAGAGAGGCCATTGTTAAAATCGGTGGCAAGCCGGAACAAATTAACCCACTCACTCCGGTTGATCTCGTGATTGACCACTCGGTGATGGTTGAGCACTTTGGCAATAAAGAAGCTTTTGAAAAGAACGTTGAGATTGAGTACGAAAGAAATATGGAGCGCTATCGCTTCCTCAAGTGGGGACAAGGTGCTTTTAAAAACTTCCGCGTTGTTCCTCCAGGCACTGGTATCATTCACCAAGTGAACCTTGAGTACCTTGCCAAGGTTGTTTGGACTGCTAAGAACAAGCAAGGTGAAGAAGTGGCCTATCCCGATACATGTGTGGGAACAGACTCTCACACCACCATGATTAACGGCCTATCCGTGCTTGGGTGGGGTGTTGGCGGTATTGAAGCTGAAGCGGCCATGCTTGGTCAGCCAGTGACGATGCTTATTCCTGAAGTGGTGGGCTTTAAGCTTGAAGGCAAGCTCAAAGAAGGCGTGACCGCGACTGACCTCGTGCTCACCGTGACTCAAATGCTGCGCGCTCATGGAGTCGTTGAGAAGTTTGTTGAGTTCTATGGCGACGGGATGAATGAACTCTCGCTTGCCGATCGCGCGACACTTGCCAATATGGCCCCTGAGTATGGGGCGACTTGTGGGTTCTTCCCAGTTGATGACAAGACTCTCGAATATATGAAGTTTTCTGGGCGCGATGATGAGACGATTGCTCTCGTTGAAGCCTACGCCAAAGAGCAAGGGCTTTGGGCAAGTAAAGGTGATCCAGACCCGGTCTTTACCTCAAGTCTCGACCTCGACCTCTCGACAGTTGAACCCTGTCTCTCAGGTCCTAAGCGTCCTCAAGACCGCGTTCTGCTCAGTGACATGGTTCCAGTTTTTGAGAAAGCGGCCAATGAAACTTTTAACTACAAAGATGCTTCTAGCTTTGAAACTGAGTACGACGTAGAAGGCGAAGACTTCAAAATGAAAAATGGTCATGTGACCGTTGCCGCCATTACTTCATGTACTAACACTTCTAACCCTAGTGTGCTTATCGCTGCCGGACTGGTGGCCAAGAAAGCTCACGAGAAGGGCATGAAGGTGAAACCATGGGTGAAGACTTCTCTTGCTCCCGGCTCACAAGTGGTGACTGATTACTTGGTGGAGTCTGGTCTTCAAGAGCACCTTGATGCTCTCGGATTCAACCTGGTAGGTTACGGGTGCACGACTTGTATTGGTAACACTGGACCTCTTCCGCCAGCGATCAGTAAGTGTATTAACGATAATGATCTCCTCGCTGTTTCAGTACTCTCTGGTAATAGAAACTTTGAAGGGCGTATTAGTCCAGACGTGAAAGCTAACTATCTTGCCTCTCCTCCACTTGTTGTCGCCTATGCTCTTGCTG
Source organism: Bacteriovoracaceae bacterium (assembly GCA_048264885.1). GTDB lineage: Bacteria > Bdellovibrionota > Bacteriovoracia > Bacteriovoracales > Bacteriovoracaceae > JBLWXV01. The sequence goes on along the minus strand of JBLXCO010000001.1, from coordinate 317,662 downwards.
GTAGCGCTCTTGTTGACGTGGCTTCAGGGGTGATTGGAAAAGATAAAGATGGCAATGATGTTAAGCTCAAAGACCTCTGGCCAACAAACGCTGAGATTGCTGAAGTGATGCATAAGCATCTCTCAAGTGAAATGTATCGCAAGCGCTACGCCAACGTCTTTGAGGGCGACTCTCGCTGGCAAGCAGTTGACGCTCCTAAAGGCGTTAATTTTGATTGGGAAGAGAGTTCAACCTACATTAGAAACCCAACTTTCTTTGAAGAAATTGAAAAAGGCGCTATTGAGTCTTACAAAGTTGAAGACGCACGCGTGCTCGCTCTGCTTGGTGACTCTGTGACGACTGACCACATTTCTCCTGCGGGCTCAATTGCTAAAGGGTCTCCGGCAGCAATTTACCTCGAAAAAAATGGGGTGGAGAAGAAGGATTGGAACTCTTATGGCTCACGCCGTGGTAACCACGAAGTGATGATGAGAGGGACCTTTGCCAATATTCGTATTAAAAACGAAATGGTTCCCGGAGTTGAGGGCGGCTACACTAAGCATCTTCCAGATGGCGAGCAACTTTCAATCTACGATGCCGCCATGAAGTATAAAGATGAAGGGCGCGAGCTCGTGATCATCGGTGGCAAAGAGTACGGAACGGGTTCATCTCGCGACTGGGCCGCCAAGGGGACGTTCCTCCAAGGTGTGAAGGCCGTTCTTGTTGAGAGCTTTGAGCGTATTCACCGCTCTAACCTCGTGGGGATGGGCGTGCTTCCACTCCAATTTCCAAAAGGGGTCACACGTAAAACTCTGGGCCTTGATGGGACAGAGTTAATTTCACTTACTCCCAATAGCGAACTCAAAGCGCGTATGACTTTTACGATGACGATTGAGCGCAAAAATGGAGAGAAAGAAACTCTTGAGGTTCCATCGCGTCTCGATACATTTGATGAAGTTAACTACTTTAAAAATGGTGGGATTCTTCAATATGTTCTTAGACGTTTAAAGGACGAATAGGCTCAAGTGAGATAATTAAGTAGAATAAAAGGGCCCTCTATTTTTATAGAGGGCCTTTTTTTTGGAGGATAAATGAAAATACTAGGCTGGATTGCCCTGACAGGCCTGCTTCTTAATAGCAGCTTCGCGCGTGCGGATGGTGAAAAAGTGGAAACTGACGTCAAGGAAGTTTCGAAAAAAGTAACCAAGCGAAAAGGTTATTGCTCGCCGCTTGATAGAATGACGGGTGCGAAGCATTGCAAGGATGAGCAAAGTAGTGATGAAAAGAGAGTGGAAAAGGCGGAGAAGAAGCTCAAAAAGATTGATAAAAAAGTTCAGAAAAGAGAGGACTACTGCTCTCCGCTTGATAAAATGACCAATAAAGAGGGCTGTGTCGGCGCTCAGTAGCCGCCTGTTTTACTCTTTTAAATGCCCCAGTGCCCAGAAACTGGGGCTTGCCCATATAATTGACACTTTTACCTAGTAAAATTTTTGTCAGTCCCTAAGTTTAACAATTAACGACTTTCTGACGTTCAGTTCACATGTAAATAGACACTTTTTGTCATGATGATAGAGGTTATAAATGTCACTCTTTGCGTGCCTGCAGGAGTGGGTTTATCATTAAATGATACGTCTAATTGGAGAATCTATGACCATTTACGCTCGAAGTTTTGCCCTGACGGCCACCTTGTCTGCCGCTCTTATGCTCTTGTCGCCCTTGGGACAGGCTCGTGAAGATAATTCGCAGGCGTTTAAAAGAGAGAGTGCATCAGTTGATCGGGACAAGCTGATCGGTAGAAACTTTAAAGCTTCGTTAGAGGGTTATCACTTTCGTCGCATGAGAATTGATGATGAAGTCTCAAAGAAAGCTTTTGATGAATACCTCAAGAGAATTGATTACGGAAAGCAATTTCTTCTTAAGTCAGACGTAGATAGATTAAGTACTTATAAGAAAAAAATTGATGATGAGCTTGAGCAGGGTGACTTCAAACTTCTCTATGAAGTTGAAGATCTAATGAAAAAGCGCATCACTGAAGTTGATAAGCTACGCGAAGAAATCTTTAAGAAGCCCTTTGACTTTAATATTAAAGAAAACCTCGAAGTTGATGCTAAGAAGCGCTCATTTCCTAAAAATGAGAAAGAGCGAGCAGAACTTTGGCGCAAAATTCTCAAACAGCAAGTTCTCGACCGCTACATCAGTTATCTAGATGGCGAGACGGACGCCGAGATTGAAAAGGCCGAAGCTGGAGAAGAGGATAAGAAAGAAGACAAAAAAGATAAGAAGGCCAAGGCTCCTAAGATGACAGACAAGGAGATGCGCCAGAAAGCTCATGATAAGATCAATGAGAAGTACACTAAGTACTTTGCTCGTATGAGTAAGGAAGATCATGATGATTATCTTGAGCGCTTCTTAAACTCTATTGCCGCTGTTTATGATCCCCACACCAATTACTTTCCACCCAAAAAGAAAGAAGACTTTGATATCGATATTTCTGGGCAACTTGAAGGTATTGGCGCCGTTCTTCAAGAGGACGGTCAATATATTAAAGTGGTAAAAATCGTTCCCGGTGGAGCGGCCTGGAGACAAAAAGAGCTCGAAGTGGACGATGTGATTCTCTATGTCGCTCAAGGCGATGGTGAGCCCGTTGACTTAGTAGACATGAGAGTGGACGACGCCGTTAGGTATATCCGTGGTAAGAAGGGCACAGAGGTGCGCCTTACAGTGAAGAAGTCTGACGGAACTCGCAAGGTCATCCCGATTGTGAGAGATGTGGTTCAAATTGACGCTTCTTACGCCAAGTCTTCAGTACTTGAATTAAAGAATCTTAAAAACTTCAAAGTTGGTTATATTCATCTTCCCAAGTTCTATCGCGACTTTGATGGAGAGAGTAACCGCAATTGTACAGATGACATCCGCATGGAGCTTGAACGCTTGAAAAAGCAGAATGTGGACGCCATTGTTCTAGACCTCAGAAATAATGGGGGCGGGGCGCTTGAAGACGCGCGCCAGATGACTGGCCTTTTTGTTAAAGAAGGACCAGTTGTTAAGATTAAAAACTACCGTGGTGACTCGGCCGTGCTTGCCGATGAAGATCCAAGCATTACTTACGGTGGACCTCTCATTGTGATGACCAATCGCTTTAGTGCCTCGGCTTCAGAGATTTTGGCCGGAGCGCTTCAAGATTACGGCAGAGCAGTGATCGTTGGTGGTGAGTACAGCCATGGTAAAGGAACTGTGCAGACGGTGACTTCACTTATGGGTGGCAGTAAATTCTTGGCGGCCCTGGGCCCTGACCTTGGTGCTCTTAAGATCACTATTCAAAAATTCTATCGTGTCACTGGGGTTTCAACTCAATTTAAAGGAATTACTCCAGACATCATTCTTCCAGACCTCTATGGCTACTCTGAATCAAGAGAGCAGGACCTCGACTACGCTCTGCCCTTTGATACCGTTGACGCTGAAAAGTATGAGCCATGGAAGAAGTTTGACTATGACATTAAGACACTTAAGAAAAAGAGTGAGTCTCGCGTGAAGAAAGATCCGCGTTTTGCTAAAATCATTGAGAGTGTGGACTATCTCACAGAGAGAAGAAAAGACACACTTGTAAGTCTCAATATTGATGAAGTGAGAAAGCAAGACAAGGACAATAAAGAAACTTCTGAGCGCTTAAAGATTACTAAGAAGTCTGAAAATCTTGTGGTCACCAATTATGAAGCCTCTCTTCGAGCCCATGAAAAAGTCACTAAGGGTGATGAAAAGCAGTGGCAAGAAGACTTTGTTCAAAGACGTGATGATTGGATCAAAGGCTTACAGCTTGACCCGAGCATTGAAGAGACAATGTATATTGCTCACGACATTGTGAACTCGCTCAAAGGTCAAAAACTAGGAATGGCCGGTAACTAATGCTCGATACATCGGAAATGACCAAAGTAATGGAAAAGTTGGAGGGCCTTGAGGATGAGGCCCTCGCTGTTAAGCTTCTAGCTGAATTTAACGAAAAAACCAGTCAATTAGGACTACTTATACGCAATCTCGACCCAAGCCTGGATCACTCTCAGTGGAAGAGTGAGTGTGATAAAGCGGCAAAGGAAGTAGAAGGGATTGTGAATAAAATTTTAAGTCTTTAAATGCCGGTGAGAAAGGAGTTCGAGTGGGCAGTGTAAAGATTAATAAGAAATCACAAGAAAATGAGTCCAACTCTGATGAGTGGGATTTTAAAATTGAAGAGCCGGTTCAAAAAAAAGAGCGCGCGTCTCTTGAAGTTTCAAGTGAGAAGAAAAAAGTAAGACCAACGAGACTCAAGCTGGACGACCAAACTAATGTCGTTCGCAAAAGTCGCACGGCACTCGCACGGGAGCAGGGACCGACCAAAAAACAGGCCCCAGACGATAAAGTTCCGGCCAATCTTTTTAAGCGTGGCTTTGCCTTTCTTTTTGACCTCACGCTTTTTGCGGCCGGGGGGGCAGGGGCCATTTTCCTTGGAGAGACGCTCACGAGCTTCACGACATCCATCTATGAAACACTAGGTTTAGAGGTTCCACTCAATATTGATACTTATACGATTGTGGCAAGTGCACTCTTTGTTTACTTCTTTGTGAACGTTTTAACTGTGGTACTCTTTCGCGCCACCATTGGAAAAGCGCTGGTAGGCCTTCGCGTGCGGGGCTACCACTATGTCGACCTTAATTTTAAGGCGGCAATTGCCAGAGAGTTTCTTTTTAAACCTTTTTCTATGCTCCTACTCATTGATTTTGTCATGCCACTCTTTAATAAAGACCGGCGTGCACTCCACGACTTTTTATCAAGCACTATCGTTGTAAAGCGTGCCAGATGACTTTTGGGACACTCCGTGTCCCAAAAGTCATCTGGCACTATTCGACAGTGAGCTGTTGAATGAAGTCACTTTCTGAGGAGACAGCGCTAAGGGCAGTTTCTTTGGATATTTGACCGCTTTGGTAGAGTTCCATAATGTGCTGATCAAAGCTTTGAGAGCCATTGCCACCGGCCCCGCGATTATCTTCAAGTACCGTGGTGATGCGCGCGAGGGGCTCTTCTCCCAAAATACATTCTTTAATCCCTGGAGAGCTGACCATAATTTCTTGGGCAATGACCACTCCCTTTTCACCTTTTTTCTTCAGCATCCTTTGAGAAATGGTGGCATAGAGATTTTCTGAAAGACGCTTTCTCACATCTTCTTGTTCTTCAGGTGGAAACATCGAGATAATGCGCCCAATAGATGTGACGGCATTAGTGGTGTGGATGGTTGAGAAAACCACGTGGCCAGTTTCGGCCGCTTTTAAAGCGGTAGAGATAGTTTCGGGATCTCTCATCTCGCCAATTAAGATGACATCAGGGTCCTGGCGCAGGGCCGAGCGCAGGGCAGAGGTAAAGTTATCTGTATCCTTTCCCACTTCGCGCTGAGAGATGCGAGCTTTCTTTTGCGTATGAAGGTATTCTATCGGGTCTTCGATTGTCACGATATGACAGGGGCGACTCTCATTAATCTCATTAATCATCGCTGCAAGAGTGGTTGACTTACCGCTGCCGGTTGCACCGGTGAGTAATATCAGTCCTCTTCTTTGGCCCGCGATTTTTTTAAGTACCGGCGCGAGGCCAAGGCTTTCAATCGTTGGAATTTGAGTATTTACGATTCGCAGAATAATTCCAAGTTTTTGATTGTAGCGAAAGAGGTTGTAGCGAATGCGACAAAGCCCTTCGATGGCAAAGCCCCCGTCTATCTCATTGATTTCGTCGAGCTTTGCAGCGAGCCTATCTTCACCCAAGAGAATCCGTGCAATATCGCCCATGTCTTCCAGACTAAAGCTCTTTGTTTGAACTGGAATCATTTCGCCATTAATGCGCAGGCATGGGGCTTCATCAGTTCTTAAGTGAATGTCACTAGCGCGGTTTTGTACCGCCACCTGCGCCAGACTGGTAAGATTTTTTAGTGTAAAGGCCATAATCCATCCTTAGATCTGTTCAATTGCTACTAGAGCACGGGCAACGAGTTGGTGCTCTAACCACTTTCTAGAAAGGCAAGCGTGGCCGCCAACTCCCCAACCTTCACCCCAGCTATTGGCCACAATATAACAATAGTTTCCTTCTTTTATCTTAACATCTTCTGGCAATGGGAGCATCCCTACAATGACTAGGGCGTGTCCTTGGGCGTGTTCATCCATTGGTCCCGATTGCGAGAGCTGAGAGTGAAGAACCAGACCCTCTGTTTGATAGAAGTTCGGAGTGAGTCTCACGCCCACAATCACCGGAGACTGTTTAAAAATCTCTCCTGGGACTTGGTCAAAAGAGGTGAGATTGCGGTATTTGACATTGAGGCGCTCACCTTCAAAACAATTTTGGGCAAGGGGAATTTGGGTTTGGTTGTCTGCCAGGGCATTTTCAGAATAGGGGCATTGGGAGGCCGTGGGCATGGGATTAGTCTTTAGATATTCTAAACCTTGTGTGACCCATGAGCCGCGGGCCTCACAGGGGCTCTGCTGGCACTTGGGTTTACTGGCATAATAGAAAAACTGCTCCGAGAATTCTCTAGGGGCCTTTGCTCTTGATTTAAGATCGAGAATTTCAAAGGCCCTCACTGCGGCAAAGGCAGCGCAAGTGGGGCGCTTTCCTTGATTGCGAACTGGTAGGTCAAGCGAGCCTTTGAGCACTGTCTCTGGGCCACTAAGTGAATAGGAAGCCCCTTTTATCAGGAGACTTTTTCCCTTGTACTCCGGAGCTCTGGTGGCGCTGCCAACATTCACGAGCTCTTCCAGAGAGTAGGTCTGTGCTTTATATTGATCGACATTTTTTAGAAATTCTTTTCGTTTCTTGGTCCAGCGATCGCGGATTTCGGTGGCACGCTCGTTGAAGGCTTTTCTTCTGGCCTCGGCGCGCCCCTCATAGCGAGCGCGCAGTTCGCTGGCGCGCTCAGCGCTTGGTGCTGGCGTACTTTTATTTTCACGCATGGCCTTCAGGCGCTCGCGATTTTTTTGTAGCATCTCTTGAACCTTACGCTCGCCCTGGGACAATTCCTTGGGGGCTTGGCCAGGTGTGGGAGTCGGAATCGGTGAAGGCGTTGGTGCCGGCCGCGGACTTGGACCTAATTGCGCTCTTAACTCAGAGAGAATGAGTTCACCCTTGGACTGAGACCATGATTGAGTGAGCGGCAGTGTGAGGGCAAGTAATAGCGCAATTCTTTTCATGGAACTATCTTAAACGGGACTTTCTCAAATGGGGAGGGTAGAATAAGGCTTGTGAATGCAAATGTAGCTCCCCCCAAAGTCCTCATTATTCGTCTTTCAAGCTTTGGCGATATCGTCCAGGCCATGTCGGTGCTGGCCCCTTTGCACGCACGCTTTCCCACGGCGCAAATCGATTGGCTTGTGCGAAGCGATAATGTCTCGATTCTTCCCTGTTCTACTCAGGTTTCAAAGATCTGGTCCTTTGATCGCAAGCAGGGTCTCTGGGGTCTCGTTCAACTCGCCTTAGAACTTCGAGCTCAAAATTACACTCACGTCTATGATGCTCACTCTAATTTGCGCTCGCGCATTGTGAGTCTCTTTTTGAATCCTGCTCATTTTGTCAGGCGCTCTAAAGAGCGTTGGAAGCGCTTTATGCTCTTTCAAATGAGAGTGAATAAATTCCCTTGGCCTTATCGGGGCATGCACAGCTTTGTGAAGCCGCTAGCTCAGTGGGGAGTGAGTGAGAAGGATTCACTCTTAGACTCTTGGCAGTTTACTCCCGAGCAAGTGAGTAAGTGTGAGGAGCTCTTGGGAAATATTGGTCCCTTTGTCACACTTGTGCCCTCTGCCGCCTGGCCCATGAAGAGGTGGCCCGAAGATCACTGGATGCGCTTAATCCGCGCCTTGCCTGGTGTGAGCTTTGTCTTACTGGGAGGCCCAAGTGATCACTTTCTGGCGAGGATTCAGGCGGCCGGTGGTGAGCGCGTCCTCAATTTGGCCGGGGCCCTCTCGCTGGCCGAGAGCTGTTATATTGTCACACGATCAGAGTGTGTGGTCTCAGCTGACACTGGGCTTTTACATGTGGCCGATCTCTTAGGTGTGAAGGCTCTCGCATTAATTGGGCCCACCGCCTTTGGCTTTCCCAGTAACTCTCAGGTGGAAATTCTAGCGGTGGATCTTCCTTGCCGTCCCTGCACTAAAGATGGGCGCGGCAAGTGTATTCAAGATGTTTATCAAAAATGCATGGTCGATCTTACGCCCGAGTCGGTTGCGGCCAAATTACAAGAGAAGCTCTCTTTGTAATTAGGTCATCTCTTTTCTCATGCCCCATAGCAGGTGCGAGATATAAGGCCTTCTGCTCTCTTTTGTGGCGACCATCAAAAGTTTTGTAATCTTTAAATTCTCTGGATCAGAATAGAGCAGAATCATCATCTCTTGAATGAAGTTAGTACTCAGTGTGACGTAGTTGTCTGTTCCAACTCCGAGGCGCACTCCCTTTTTCTCCCACCAAGAAAAGGGGTGGTCCTTATAGTCGGGAAAAGCCCCTGTGAGTTTTAGATTTGAAGAGGGCAGGGCCACGAGGTTAACCTGTTTTTGGATCATGCGATTGAGCACATCGTGTTGGTAGTGCTCGATCTCACGGGCATTATGAAATTTACTCTTTAGAAAAAGGGTTTCCTCTTTTTGATCAAGGGGAGTTCCCTCAAGTAGTTTTTTGAGAATCTCTGGCGACATGTTCATGTCGATTAATTCTTCTTCTTCCTTTGAACCCTTCTTGATCGCCACCTTTTGCTGGTTGAGTTCAATGACTCTTTGATAGAGGCGGTGGTAGTAAAAGTTGGGGTTAATCCCGAGTGAGAGACCGTGCTCAAGAGTGTCGATTTGCCAAATATTCATCGCATTATCTACACTCTGAATTCCGCGGCGCAAATTTGTCCAAGTCTCACCATGGTGAGAGCGAATAGAAAAACCGTGGTACTGCAGTTTTCTAAATCCCGCACGCAGTTCTTCAAAGTGCTTCTTTCTAAAGAGTGAGCGCTCATCACCAACCGTATCTATTTCAGACATGTGCTGAGCAAGCTCCGGATAGCGATCAATAATTTCTAGAATGCGATCGACCTGATGTTCAAAGTGCTCTTTTTTAGAGGCATAATTATCTTTATCAAAGAAATTCGCCTCTTTTCTAAAGCAAGGACTCAGAATAAATCCGAAGGCCGGGTATTCGCGCTGAAATTCTTTGAACCCCTCGTAGAGTCCAAGAACGACATCTTCCTCAGTGATATTTTCAATTCCTGGAATTTGCTCACTTTCAATACTGGTCGCTCGGCTGAGCGTAAATTTTAAGCGGATATTGCCCACGTTGTATTGATCATAGAGTGTCTTGGCCATGTGGTAGGCTGCTTCCTTGTGGGCCTGCCTGTCAGTCAAAATCAGTTTCGGAAGATAGAGAATTCGCAGGTAGGTCCCAAACTGCTCCCCGTCTTTAAGGCGAATCAGGCGATCAACATCTTCAACTGTCTTAATAGGGATAGCGTCCTCTCCGTAAACCTCTTTAATTTTTCGCTCGTAAATATCTTTATGAGGCCCACTGAGTAATTTCATCAAACGTGGATAGATGAAGTCAGCATCAAGTGATCCCGTGAGATGAATATGTTCCTCATGGTAGTGCAGCGGAAAGGACTTAAAGAGTTTAAAGAAGGCCTCACTCATGGGGTGACCAAGCAGGGTTTCAATATCAACTTGATCCTGTTGAAAAGCCGCAAGTAGGCGGTGAAATTCTTGAATGCATTTTTCTAGCACTGGCTGCTCTTTTACTCTTGGCCCGTAGAGCATGAGTTCTAGAGTATCAGACAGAGAGACGCCATTAGTTTCACTAACAATAAAAATTAAGTGCTTAAAAAGTTCACTTTTAAGTTCAGTTCGCTGTGGTGACATTTTATTTCCTCGCTTTGTTCTATTATAGCCGAACTTTAAGCGCTAGGAATCTGATTGGTCATTCTTTTCACTTTTATCTGGAGTGGGGAGAGTGGGTAGTGAAAGTGCCTCGATCAAGGTCATTTCACCCGAGTGAGGGGGAGCCTCGGCCAAGCGGGCCCGCAGATCCTCTGGCCCAATTTTATTTTCAAGTCCTTCATTAACCTGATCTAAAAGCTTAGGGTCGCCCCAGATGAGAAAGCCCTCAATAAGAGAACTTTCATTAGGAAAGCACTCTTTCCAAGCTTGGGCCTGGTTGGGGCCTGCGAGTCCTTGAACTTGAATCCAGCGCTCTCTTTTTTTCACTAAATCTTCTAGCGGAGTGTGACTTTCTTGCCGCTGCCGGTGAGAACTCCAATCTCTGATAATAGGTGCTAGAAAGATTCCGACCAGAATAAGTACAAGTCCAGAAGTGAGCAGTGAGAGGAGATTATCAAGAGTCATACCTCCATTATGCCAGTTTCGAACTACTTGTGAGGAGAAAAAATTGATCTGGGAAATTGAAGAGTTAAAGCTGCCGTTGAAGTTTAATTGGGCGCTCTCTAGAGGAGCGACAAGTGAGAAGAACAATTTTCTCGTCAGAGTCAATCGAGATGGCATTATCGGGCGTGGAGAAGTGGCCTTCAATATTCGCTACGGTGAAACGAAGGAGAGCATTTTACTCGAGTTTAAGCGCTTCACTGAATCGCTTTCAGGTGAACTCGACACACTGTCAGATTTAAATAATTTTATGCAGGAGCTCGATCTCTCAAGCAGTCTGCGCTGTGGTCTAGAGATGGCCTTCGTAGATCTACTCTCGCAGATGAGTGATGAGAGTATTGAAAAGCTCTTAGGTCTCCAAGTGATTCAGTCGGTTAAGACATCATTCTCTATTCCCGTTTTAGAGGTGGGAAAAATAGCGCCATTTTTTAATGAGTACAAACTTTCTCGCTTTGACTCAATCAAGATCAAGCTCGCTGGAGATGGCGCCGATTTGGCCCGAATCAAAGAAGTGCTCTCGCTTGGGGGACAAAAGGTGAGATTGGATGCGAACGAGGGCTTTGAGTATTCGCGCAATGTACTTGAACTTCTCGATCAGCTCCCCGTAGAGCGAGTCGAATTTATTGAGCAACCCATGGCCGCCTCAAAAGTAGAAGAATATAAGCTACTCAGAAGCTCATCGCCGGTGCCGGTTATTCTAGACGAATCTTTGACGGACACGCGAGTGACTCAAATTATTGCCGAGCAAGGCCACGGGATCAATGTCAAATTAATGAAGGCCGGTGGATATCTTAAAGCAATGGCACAAATTCGCGAGGCGCGGGCCTTAGGTCTTAAGGTCATGATCGGCTGTATGGTTGAGACCAGTCTTGGTATTAGCGCTGCCATGAGGCTCTGTAAAAACGCGGACTTCATTGATCTAGATGGCTTTCTCTTTCTCAAAGAAGATCCATTTAATCTGGCCTTTGAAGAGAATGGGAAGATTATAAAAAACGATCTTCATTGATGAACGAGGATTATTGAACAGGAAAAGGTGATCAGGGTCATGTTTCCACCTGTTAATGAATGTTTGAATTATGGCGATAGACTTCTTAAGGAGATCTTATCCATGTTAAAGAAAATTGGTGTTGAGTTATTTTTAGTTATTAGCTTTGCGGCGATCTACGCTCTCGAAGGTCACCCAGGACTTTACCTCGCCGCTGGGGCGGTGATCGTAGGGCTCGTTCACTTTAAGATGAGACGAGCTCACCGAGAACTCGATGCTCTGGCCGAATCGATGGAGAAGGTCAGAAACACCATTTCTGGGACCAATGAGCAGATCTACTCAAGTTGTACCTTGCTCGATGATTCAACCAATGCTCAATCGAGTGCCATCATTCAATCGAGCTCGGCCAGTGATGAAATTAGTGCAATGCTTGCTCGCGCAGAACTCAACGTCAAGCAGGTGGGAAGCTCTGTAGCGACCATTAACGATACGATTGAGCTCAGTAGTCGCAACGCTCGCATGCTTGAAGATAATTTTCTTGCCACTCAAGAGGCAAATCAAAATGTGATTGAAATGATGTCAAGCACTGTGAATCTCTTAAAGGAGCTCACAAGCTCCTTTGCTGAGGTTGTCAGTAAAACCGCTGTTATCAACGACATCGTCTTTCAAACCAAGCTGCTCTCATTTAATGCTTCAGTTGAAGCCGCCCGTGCGGGTGAGCATGGCAAGGGCTTTGCCGTGGTGGCCGAAGAGATCGGGAGTCTGGCCCAAATGAGTGGGCAAAGCGCAAAGGCGATTAATCAGACGCTTGAGCAAACTGAGTCTAAGGTGACTCAAATTATTGAGCGTATTAAAAAGAGTAGTGAGCAAATCTCTTCTAAAATCCAAGAGCAAGGTCTGCAGACAGATCAGATTATGAGTGAATTTAAGGGCAACTTTTCTCTGGTAAAAGAGGGGACTAATACGATTGCCAGAGAAGTCGACGATCTTCGTGTCGCCTCGGAGGAACAATCGCGAGGAGTGAGTGAGCTTCGAGATGCCATTCACCAAGTCAATGAGTCACTCCAGAAAAATACCTTAGTCGTCGCTCAGACTGGCAAGCTTGCCACTGTTCTTAATGAGGAGATGAAGCACTTTGATAAAATTATTGATAACTTCAAAATGAGTCAGGGAATTGTCTCTGAAGTGAGTATCGATGAAATCCCTTGGGAAGAGCGCTACGCACTTGGAATTGATTTGATCGATCGCGAGCACAAGCAAATTCTCGACGGCATCAATGGGCTCATCCGCGCCATGAACGCGGGTGACTACGCTCAGATCACTTCCGCTTTTGAGTCACTCAAAGTGACCACGCTTGATCACTTTGCCGATGAAGAAGCTTATATGGAAAGTATTGGCTATCCTTCGCTCGCCTCTCATAAGAAGACCCATGAAAACCTAGTCAATAAGCTTTTAAGTTTTGTACCTCAAGTTGAGGATCGAACTCTCGATCGCCCAATGCTAGCGAGCTTTCTACGCAACTGGCTCTTTACCCATATTATGGGAATCGACTCTAAGTATGCTGAGCACGCTCACCATGGCACTCACTCTCATAAGAGAGCAGCTTAAAAGTAGAAGCGAAGGTCGAGATCAATTCTGTCGTATTTGGGAGTGTTCTTGCCCATAAAGCGGTGCTGGTAGGAAACTCCAATATCAAAGGGCACAGCAAATGTGCCCTTTTGGTAGAGCTTAGTTGTTGAAAAATCAAGCGAGGCACGGGCCACATGGGCAATCTTCTCTGAGCCTGCGGCCAAAATTTCATTGGCGCCACTATAGTCAGACTCGTAGCTTGCGCGCTCAGTGAAACTTACCTGATAGCCTGTGCTCACACTGAGCCAATCAAGTCTGTGCCAAGTGGCAAAGCCCGCCAGCTCATAAATATTTCCAAGCTTTTCGCGAAACTCACCATTTCTGCGACCAATGGGGACTTCTCTAGTTTCAGATACTCTGAGTGTTTTGGTACTCGCAAATTGATAGGTGTAGCGAAATTTTGTGTCAAAGCTATAGTCCCCCATCCAAGGAGTAATACCGGCCATGGCCTCAATGAAAATGTCGGTCTGCCCGTCTCCAAAAGCAAAGTCCTGAAGATTGTCTGGGTCGTCTACGCGGCCAGTGGGAAGGGTAATTCCAAGCCCCATCGTCAGACCGCGATCGGGCAGATCGCTCAAGCGATAGAGCGCTCCGAGGTCAATGTCACCTAGACCTGCTCCCTCCCAATCACCAATGGGCTTGTAGTTGTAATAGTTCACGATGACCGATTGAAGAAGCTCTCCGTTAACGTCAAAGAGCTGATTGGTCACTTCTTTAACCCATTGATCGGCATTTGAATTATTAACGGCCTTTTGAACGGCGGCGTGATTATTAACGGCGCTCTGGGTGACTTGCATCTTCACGTGCGCGCGGTACCAAGAAGCTGAGGCATAGACAGTGAGGCGATCAGTAAGACCGATTCCAAAGCCGCCTCCAGTGACATTGGCCCGAGCACTACCGTCGATTTTAAATTCACCAAAGCTAAACTCTTCATAGGCTTCAGGTGAGGCGGCTTTCAGTGCCTCAAAGTAGCTCTTGGTGAAAGTCTCGGCATTTTCTAGGGTCCTGGCATCAAGGGGCACAATCGCCCCAAGCTTTTCTTCGGAGCTTCCCTGAGTAAAGTTTGAAGTCACATTATTGGTACTCACCTGTTTAATCACGAGCGTTCTCACTCCTTTTGGGAGCGTGTCGTAGATCGCCGCCTGGGCACCTAGGCACAGCACTGAAACGGCAATGGGGGAGAACCAAATAAATCTCATGGCGCTATTATGAATGAGAAAGTAATCCCGCCCCAGCGCGTGAGTAATGATTATATTGTTGCGCCTGATGCTGACACTATGAAGTTTTTTCATTTATAGCTGCGGCTTTTATAGGCCATGGTAAAAGGGCGACCTATGAAAATGAGAAAACTCTCAGCGCTCTTGCTACTTGCTATTTGCTTCATACTATCAAGTAGTTGCGCCAAAAAAGACGCCATCACCCCTAGCTTTGAGCCTAGATCTCTTAAAGATCAGGGGGTTGATCACCTGAACTTCTCTATGGGTTTAGAAGAAGAGGTGGAGGGGACGACAACTGCGGTTGAGCGCATTCCTGTGATTGGGGGAATCGCTGGGAATCTCGTGCAGGCACTGGCCAACGCCACCATCGAGCGACGTGAGGGTCTAACTCTTGAGCTTTCACCCCAGGTGGTTGAGCTTCCAGAACTTCGCAATGTGGATACGCGCTTTATTGAGAGCGTTGTCATTGAGAGCGTGAAGATTGAGATTCCTAGTGAAGTAAGGCGCGAGGCCCAGAATATTAGACAAAGCACACTGGGGCTCAGTGGGGCCTCTCACTTGCTTGAAGATAATTTGGATTTTATCTCAAAGATAGAAGTCTACCTCGAAGCCGTCGAGGAACTTGATTTTAGCGATCGACTACTTACTTCCAGTGAGCTCAATACCCGCTGGGGCAACCAAACACTTGAGAATCTCTCAAGTGAGGCGGTAAGAGTGCTCGAGTATGATGCCAAGGTCGATGATGTCGGCTGTGATGGTGGCTGCCTCAATTTGCGACCGCTTGGACGCGACCTTTCAGTCTACCTGCCGCGCTTTGGAGTTTTTAAAGTTCACACCAAGATTCTGCTGGGGGCAGTCCCGGAGGGGAAATTGAAAGTGAAGGGCAAGATCAACTTTCGCATCAATATTAATCCACCTTTTTAGTCTTACTTCCATTTTAAGGCGCACACTTTTTCCGCTTCGCCGGTAAATCATCGCAATTTGGTAACATGAAACTTGCACACTGAAATTCAGTTGAGGTCAGATATGCATCGTTTCAATCCCCATAAAGTGACAGCGCTTGCCTGTCTTTTCCTTCTCTCAAGTTGCGCCGGTCTTAGACCTTTGGCGGTCCAAAAAAAGAGTGAGTCTAGAGATCTAAAAGTCGTTGAAGTTGAGCAGGGTACTCCAGCAGCGCCGGCGAAGATGACCTTTACTGAAGCATTGCTCTCTCCTGTGAAAAAACTCGCAGAGGTGAGTGCCAATGAAAATGAAATCGAAGTCGTTGAAGAAACCACTCTGGTCTCTGAGGGGGCTGAGCATTTGGAAGAGGAGAGTGAACTCGAAAATCTAAGTGCACAATTAGATCCCTCTACCGAGACGACGGCCCTTGATCTTGAGCTTAGCTACAAAGAAGATCACTATAAATTCTGGCTCAATTATTTCACAAAGCGCGATAAAGAGCGCTTCATTAGACATCTTAAAAATGGTGAAGAGTATCGTGAGATCATTCGCGCCGTACTCAAAGAGGAAGGCCTGCCTGCGGATCTTTTCTACGTGGGCCTAATTGAGAGTGGGTATAATCTTAGAATTAAAAGCCATGCCTCCGCCACAGGGCCATGGCAATTCATGAAGGGCACCGCCCGTCAGTATGGTCTTCGCGTCGATAATGCCGTTGATGAGAGATATAATATTTATAAAGCGACCATCGCTGCGGCCAAGTACTTTAGAGATCTCTACAATATCTTTGGGAGTTGGGAGCTTGCCCTGTGTGCTTATAATGCCGGTGAGTATCGCATTATTCGCGCCATTAGAAAGGGAGGAACGAGAGACTACCGCGAATTGGTGGCCAAAAAACTTATCCCTAAAGAAACAGTCTATTACATCCCTAAGGTGGCCGCCGCCCGTGAACTCTCAAAACGCCGCGAGCACTACGGCATCAACGTGACAAAGAAAGATGGACGCTTTTATAAAGAGACAATCCTGCGAACCGTGAAGGGGAGGTTTCAAGTTGCCAAGCTCGCAAGAGATCTTGGAATGAAGGTCTCTGACTTTAAACTGTTAAACCCAGATCTTCGTCACAATTATATTAATACGGGTCGCAGAGGTCATCGCATCGTTTTACCCCATCAGTTGATGACAAAATTTGATAGCGGCAAAGAGTTTAAAATTCGCTACGCAAAGAGCGAAAGAAGCAGCAGCCCAGCTCGCATTCACAAAGTCAGAAGAGGTGAGAACCTCACCCTCATCGCCAGACGCTATGGAACCTCAGTGGCGAGTCTTAAAAAGTACAATCGCCTCAAAGGGGACACGCTCTTTGTGGGGCAAAAAATCAGGCTCTCTCATTCAGCCTCATCACGCCAGGTGGCCAGTCGCAGTAGTGATAAAAGTGGTGTGATTAGTTATAAAGTGAAAAAGGGTGACAACCTCAGTAGCATCGCCGCCAAGTTTGGGACCAGCTATCACGCTATCAAGCGACTCAATTCACTTCGCTCCAGTCGCGTTTTTGTCGGTCAGCGCTTGAAGGTTCCAACTAAGTACAACCTTCGTGTCTACACTGTAAAAAGAGGCGATACCCTCACGCAAATTGCCAGACGCTTTCAGACCACACTGGGTCAGCTCATGGCCGTGAACTCGCTCAGAAATGGACAGATTTATCCCAATCAAAAGTTGAAAATTCCCACCGAAGGGTAGAAAGTAGAGCGGTGGAAAATAAAAGAATTGGCTTTGATGCCAAGCGGGCCCTACATAACTTTCGTGGTTTAGGAAATTATTCACGCTCTGTCATTGAAGGGCTGCTTAAGTATTTTCCAAATAATGAATATATTCTCTTCTCTCCGATGCCCAAGGATCAGCGGGCATTGGACTGGCTTGCCTCTCATCCTGAACTGAAGGTGGTCTATCCCAAAGGGGCTTGGTCTCTTTTTCCAAGCGCCTGGAGAAGTTTATGGCTTGGCCGGGTGGCCCAGCATTATCAACTCGATCTCTTTCACGGACTCAGTCATGAGCTTCCGCCTTTTGGTTTGAGTGCACCTCAGGTCGTGACCATTCATGATCTCATTTATTTGCGCTATCCAGAGTATTTTCCCAAGATTGATCGCCTGGTTTATGACCGCAAATTTCGTGCGGCTTGTGAGCGCGCTACTAAAATTGTGGCCATATGTGATCAGACTAAGCGCGATCTGGTTGATTTTTTTCACACGCCAGCAGGCAAAATTGAGATCGCCTATCAGACGGTAGGTGAGCAATTCTACCGAGCACTTTCAAGTGAGAAAGTTTCTGAATGCCTCCGGCGTTATCAAATTGAGAGGCCCTATTTCTTCTACGTCGGAGCACTTGAGCCCAGAAAGAATGCGGTGATGCTCGTGCGCTCCTTTGCGGCCATTGCAAAAGAAGTTGATCAGGACCTGGTGATCGTGGGTAAGGGCAAGAGTTATGAAGAAGAAGTGAGAGCGACCATTGCCAAGTTTGGACTTCAAAGCCGCGTTCACATGCTTGGGGGCGCGAGCTATGCCGATTTGCCAGCGCTCTATCAAGGGGCCACGTGCCTGTGCTTTCCTTCGCACTTTGAAGGCTTTGGAATTCCCATTGTTGAAGCGCTCTTTGGGCATACGCCAGTCATTACCTCCAAAGGCAGCTGCTTTCCTGAGAGCGCGGGCCCCGATAGTTTGTTTGTCGACTCTGAGAGTTTAGATGAGCTCGCGCATGCCATGAAAATGGTCGCTCATAGTAGAGAGCTGAGAGAGAAAATGGCCGAGCGCGGGTATCAGTATGCCCAGCGTTTTCACGATTCCCAGACCTCTGCTAGGTTGGCAGAGATCTATGGGCAAGTCATGAAGTAGAATTACTTTTCAGTGATGAGATTGATATTGGTGAGCTCGTAGGTTTTAAGCTCATCGAGTAGATTGATCACACGCTCGTAGCGCACTTCTTTATCAATGCGAAGTTCGATGGGTGTGAGTTTATTCTTAATCGTTTTGAGGCTCTCTGAAAGTGCCTCAAGGGTGGTCTCCTGGCCATTGTAGGCGACTTTTTCAACACCTAACTCAATAGTGACACTCTCTCTTTGTTCTTGCTTACTTTCGCCCGTTGTTGTTTTTGGCAGACTCAGTAGCAGGGCAAGCTCGTCCTTTCTAAATACTGTCGACACCATAAAGAAGGCCAGCAAGGTAAAAACCACGTCAATAAGTGGGGTCAAGTCAATGCCAGAGCTTTCTCGGCTGCGCTTTTTCATGTGATCTCCTCGCAGTGGGTTTAGGCCAAGAGTTTAGCTAGGACTTTCTTTTCTAGAATGGCCTCGAGTGAGTCGAGCATTCCGATGAGGTAGCTATGGGCCACAAAATGAGGGATCGCAACGATGAGACCGCCAATCGTGGTGATGAGGGCCAGTGAAATCCCCTCAACTAGTTGACCGGGATTGCCGAGACCTCCAGTCTCACTCATGACCTTGAAAGACATGAAGATACCAATGACGGTTCCCAGTAGCCCGAGTAGGGGGGCCACGGTGGCGATGATCTTAATCGAGGCGAGGCCTTTTTCAATCTCGCTAATATAGAGAGCGATCTCTTGGCGCGCGAGCTCGATGATGGCGCTTGGATCTTTGCCCTCTTTTGAGCCAACTTTAGAGGCCAGAGAACCAGCAGTGTCATCAGTGACCTGACGCTCTCTTTTATAAACAAATATTTTGGATAAAATAACGGCAAAACCGACGATATTGAGAACGAGCAGAATGTACATAATTGAGCCGCCTTGCTCGATATATTCCCATAGTCGCATGAACCATCTCCCTGGTAATTCTAGAAAATTGAACCCTTATTGTGCCCGAGGCCCGCTACATTAGGCAATAGAACAGTGCGCAGATCGGCTATTGTCATGGCCGGGGGACTTGACTCATATACCCCCTGGGGGTATATTGCAAGCAGACCGATTAGGAGATTTTAAATGAAGAAATTAGTGCTTAAGGTTGAAGGAATGAAGTGCGGTGGATGTGCCAAAAAAATCACAGCGGGACTCGCAGATCTTGCCCAAGATGAGATCGTAGTTGATCACGAAGGTGGCCGCGTCGAGTTAGTCCCCGTAGCGGGAGTGCGCACCCTTGAAGTGAAAAAGGCGATTGAAGAACTTGGTGCCTTTAAAGTTCTTTCTTTTGAACAAGTATAGGATTCTCTATGTCGCTACAGAGTTTTAAAGTCACCGGAATGAGCTGCGCCAGTTGTGCTGCTGCTATTGAGAAAGCACTTGGAGCGCAAAGCCAGTTCTCTCAAGTCAGTGTGAACTTTGCAAGTGAGAAGGTGAGCTTTGAAGTCCCTGAAGGCTTGGATCAGGATCAGGTCTATCGGGCGGCCCATGAGGCCCTCGTTCCTCTGGGCTATGACGTAGTGGCCGAAACAGATTCCAATCAAAAGTCAGCAAAGCTTACAACTGGTCAGACGATTGAACTCATCTATTCTTTCGTCGCTTCTATTTTGGTCTTTATACTGGCCATGACTCCCTGGGGGATGAGGCTTCCTACTGGACTCAATGGCATGCTCCAACTGCTTTTGATGTCACCGGTTTTTTTCTACGTGGGAAGAAGCTTTCTGCGCTCGCTGTGGCACTTTTTTAAGAGCGGCTCATCAACCATGAATACCTTAATCGGCTTTGGGACCCTCGCGGCTTATCTTTATAGTCTCTTGGTTTTTGTTCTAGGCCCAGAAAAATCAGAGTCGCTGGGCCTTCAGTATGTACTCTACTTTGAGTCTATCGGTTTTATTATTAGTTTTGTCATTCTGGGCAAGCATCTCGAAGATAAAATTAAAAGAAAGGCGCGCAGTGGACTCGAAGATCTTTTTTCAAGAGGAGCTAAGAGTGCTTTAGTTAAAAGAGGTGACGACTATATTGAAGTTCCCGTGGCCGAAGTTGAAGTGGGTGATCAATTAAAGCTAAAACCAGGCAGTAAAGTCCCGGTCGATGGCAAAGTGATTGAGGGGAAAAGTAGTATTGATGAATCAATGCTTAGTGGAGAGTCACTACCTGTTTTTAAGGAAAAGGGCAGTGAGGTTTTTGCGGGAACTCTCAATGGCGAGGGCGCACTCTTTATTCGCGCCAGTAAAGTAGGCAGTGAGACCTATCTTTCAGAGCTACTAAGATATGTGGAGAATGCCCAAGCGGCTAAACCGCATATTCAAAAACTCGCTGACAAAATTAGTAGTATCTTTGTGCCCGTGGTTCTCGTTTTCTCTCTCATTGTCTTTGCTCTGTGGATGATCTTGCCAGCTGAACCCAAGTGGGGAGTCGCAGTGGCCCATATGGCCGCGGTCTTAGTGATTGCCTGTCCCTGTGCTCTTGGGCTCGCCACCCCAACTGCAGTGGTCGTGGGTCTAAGCCAGGCGCTTTCAAAAGGGCTACTCGTTCGAAGTGCCCAAGTCTTAGAAGAAGGGGCGCAGATTGGGGCCGTGGTGGTGGATAAGACGGGGACGCTCACTTATGGCAGACCGGAAGTGAGTTCATTTAAGCTTAGCAAGTCTCAAAATAATGAGAACTCTCAAAATGAGATCCTCACTGCTGTTGCGTCGCTAGAGTCGTACTCTGAGCATCCGCTGTCTGTGGCCATCGTTAATTTTGCAAGCAAGCAAGGTATTGAACTGTCTGATCCTGAGAGCTTTGAGGTTTTGATTGGAGAGGGAGTAAAGGGCGAGTATCAAGGTTCAGAGTGGATGATAGGCTCTGAAGGTCTGATGAAACGCTTAGGGATTCAGTTTGATTCTTCAGGTCTTGAAAGTGAAGCAACCGCGGTTTTTGTTGCCAAGGATTTAACTCACGTTGCTACCTTTGGACTCAAAGATCTTCCTAGAGAAAATATGGCCCAAGTTATTGCTGGGCTAAAGACTCGCAACGTTCAGGTGATTATGGCCTCCGGGGACCGCCAGAGTGTGGCCCGCGCTGTGGGTGATGAATTAGGAGTCAGTGAGGTTTATGCCGAGATGGATCCGATGGGCAAGGCGCAGCTTCTTAAAGAATTGAGAAAACGCTACCAGCATGTGGCCATGGTCGGAGATGGGATGAACGATGCGGCAGCTCTAGTTGAAGCAAACCTCTCCTTTGCCATGGGCTCAGGAACGGAAGCCGCGATGCAAGCGGCCGATGTGACAATTGTTCAAAATGATCTCTCAAAAATTGATGATTTTATTTTGCTCTCAAGAAAAACGCATCGAGTGATTCGCGAAAACCTCTTCTTTTCGTTTATCTATAACATCATTGGCATTCCGCTGGCGGCGGGCGCCTTTGCTTACTGGGGTTTTAGTATACCGCCCGCATTTGCCGGACTGGCAATGGGGCTTTCCTCAATTAGTGTGGTTGTGAATTCCCTGAGAATTAAAAGAATTTAGGAGTATAAAAGTGAGTGAAGAATCTCAATCTCATAGCGCTCATGCCGATCACCGGGCGAAGTTAAACCGCGTGCGCAGACTTGAAGGGCAAGTGCGGGGAGTGGGTAAGATGATTGAGCGTGGTGACTACTGCGTAGACATCCTCACTCAGCTGCGGGCGATTTCAAAAGCGGCCAAGAATCTTGAGCTCTTAATTCTTGAAGATCACGCGGCCCACTGTATTGCGCACGCTTTTAAGGCGAGTAAAGAAGAGTCTGATCAAAAGATTCAGGAACTCTTGGACATCTTGAAGGGCTCTCTTAAGTAAAGTTAAAAACATGCCTCAATCACCCGATAAAGAGACTATGAAGAATTGGGTTATGTTATTTATTGTGGGTTGCTGTCTTTTTCTCTCAAAGAGAGTGAGGGCAGATGAAATCGAAGTGCGACCCATTCTCTTTGATCTAGGCGTTTTGAGCATTAAAGATCGACCTCAATTTGGCGACGATGTCGAACCTATCAGGGCCAGTGACCTCTTAGGTGATCAGCAATTCATGGCGATCCATGTAAAAGATAAGAAAATTGAACTCTCTCGTTCGGCCAGTAGTGGAGAAATTCTCATTGATGGACTCTCTGGCTGCGCTGAAGTTTTCTTCTATAGTGATTCTATCGGTTGTCAGCTCACGTCTGAGTACGGGCATCGCCCTAATATGCTCCATCTGAATTATCGTTTGGAGGCCCTCATCGGTCCTCGCGAGCGAGAGATTTTAGATGAGAAGATGGTTCTTTGTGACCGGGGACCTGAGGTTGATCTCTCCCAGGCCGAGGCGGCGATCTTTGAAGATGTCTACTACATTAAGATGGAACTCGCCTCATTGCGTGGGGCAGGAGTGAGCCCCAAGACCGGACTCTATATCGAAGAAGATCGCATCACCGAGCGCGAGCGCGTGCTCGATTCTTTCACTCGCTTTTGGAGTGCGCAGGATAAAGATAAGTTTCTGAGTTACGAGCAAGCGAGGCTTCGCCGTGATTTGGCCTCTCATCAATTTGAGACCAGCTATTTGGGATGTGCTGTGGGCTTTAGCTTTGGAGCGGACAACTCCTGCTATGTGGAGGGTAAAACGGCCCTCCAAATTGACCGTGAGCGCTTTGGCTGCTCGGAGATTGCTTTGCGCGCTGGCAAGCTCTGGTGCGATGACAATTCCTACGAGTTTAAGGCCACTTGCCCGCTGGGCGCCCTGGCCGGTCGAGCTGTGGCGGGCTCAATTCCCCAAGGGGAGGCCGAAATTTATGACGGCCCTCGCGCGGGTGGAAAGGACGGCGACACCAGTAATCCAGCATTTAATGGCTCTCGGGCACCTGGAAAGGTTCTGTCTAAGTAAGTATATATTTCATACACCCCTTCACGCGGTTGAGGATCTGTATTTGAGATGACAAGATCGCCCCCAAATTCATCTATCAAGGGGCCGATTATGAAATATTCACTTTTGTTCTTATCATTTATCTCGCTCAGTCTAGCGGCCAATTTGTCACAGGCCAGCGAGATTGAAGCCTATAATGAAGTGACCGGCGTTTATAAACTTACATTTGATAGTGCTAAGGGTGAGTGCCCTGAGCGCGTTCGCGTCACTCAAGTCACTGAGGAGAGTCTCTCTTTTAGTGCTCTAGGGGGCGTGGAGAGTTTAGATGTTGAGGACGGTGAGAAGGAAAAGATCAAGTTAAGTGAGAAAGAGAGCTACCAAATCAAAGGGAGCTTTGATGATTTTGAGGCCAGACTCGAGGGTCGCTATTGCAAGGGCAAGATCTTTAAAAAATGCGAGGACTGGGAAGTCCTGGCCATGATTGATTGGAACGGTGAAGACCTCACAATCTCACACCGAGCAAGTCCCTATATGCCTAGATCAGGCTTTCCCAATGGGACGTGCTCATATCAAAGAGGTCTCTAGTTTATTTTAGGACTTGGGAGAAAAAGTTCATCATTTTCTCCCAAGAGGCCACATCGGCCGCTTGATCGTAGGCAACCGGAAGGTTGAATTCTTTGCCCGTCTTGGTGGCGGCCGGATTGGTAAAAGCGTGTAGCGCACCTGGGTATTCAACGAACTCATAGGCAACGTCAAACTTCTTCATCTCTGTTTTAAATCCAGCAATTTCTTCCTTACTCACCAGCGGATCGGCGCCTCCATGCAGGATTAAAAGCTTGGTTTGATAGTCGCGCTTATCGGTTTTAGGGGCAAGATTACCGTGAAAGCTCACCACTCCCTGTACATCGAGTCCCATGCGAGCGGCATTAACTAAAACCCCACCACCAAAGCAGTAACCTATTGCGGCGATTTGATTCTTTTTCACCTGAGACTGCTCTCTAAGAACGCTCACCGCCTTTTGAACGCGGGTTAAGACTTGATCCATATTGGCCAGGGCCTTGCCGGCGAGGGCGCCGGCGTCAGTGGGATTTGAAGCAGTCTTTCCCTCGCCATACATATCCATCGCGAGCGCAACATAGCCTGCTCGCGCGAGCTGATCAGCTCTCATGCGAGCATAGTCGTTTAGGCCCCACCACTCATGGACAACGAGTACTCCGGGAAATGGACCTACTCCTTGAGGACTTGCCAGGTAGCCTTTATAAACATCACTACCAATATCGTAAGAGATCTCCCGTCCTTGAACTTGTGCATGGGCATGACCTAAGACAAAGAGTGAGATAAAACAGATGAATGCTTTCACTTTGGGGCTCCTGGTTTGCTAAAGTGGCCAAAATCGCCTTAATCTTAATATGTTTTTTTACCTTCGCCAAAGCGATCAAATGACACCTAGAGACAGGAGGATATTCATGAAGCGTAACGTCGTTATCACCGGATGCAACAGAGGAATCGGTCTTGAACTCGCACGTCTCTATGCTCAGAGTGGAGCGGATGTCTATGCTCTAGTGCGGGAGAGTTCACCTGAACTCGATGAGCTTGCCAAAGAAGTCCTCACTGGTTTTGACGTCAACGATAGTATTGAACATATGAAGACCATCACCGCGGCCCTGCCCGGAATTGACGTCTTAATAAATAATGCGGGTCTTTTTAAAAATGAGAACTGGCCTTTAAGTGATAAGGACTTAGTGCTAGTCAATCAGCAATTTGAAGTGAATACCTTGGGCCCATTGAAAGTGGTGAGTGCACTTGACTCCAAACTTAATTCTGGGGCCCTCGCTGCCTTTACCAGCTCGCGCATGGGCTCTATTGCCGATAACACAAGCGGGGCCTATTATGGTTATCGCATGAGTAAAGCCGCTCTTAACATGGCCGTCAAAAGTCTCTCTCACGACCTTGAGTCGCGAAAGATTAAAACCTTGGCGCTTCACCCTGGCTATGTGAAAACGCGCATGACAGACTTTCAAGGGGAGATTTCGCCAGAAGATTCGGCACAAGGTCTCTTTAAAATTCTAGAAACGGCCGCTGAGCGAGAGAGCGGCTCTTTTTGGCACACTAACGGTCAAGCTCTCGAATGGTAAGTATATGCTTAAGTCGTTTGTTTTTCTTTTCCTAAGCGCATTTCTGCTTGTCAGCTGTGCGAGCGAGAGTCGTAAGGCACAGCAAAGTAATTCACTCAATTACGATTTGGTGATTAGCCAAAAAAGAAAAGAGCTTCCCAGAGAAGAGTTCATTGATTGGCTCAAAGGCGAGCGCAGAAGGCTCTCTGAGCGCGCAAGTGGACTTGAAGGGGCTCTTTACTCGACCTCGGCGCGAGGTTCTTATCAGGAGGTTTCTAGCTCTCCGACCTCAGGGGCCTCTGGTTCAGAAAACTTTAATATTCAAATGACCAATCTAGAACTAAAGCGATTGCAGCAGCAACTCGATCAGGTAAGAAGAGAAATTCGAACCATCGATGCCGTCCTCTCCTCGCTGCAATGATATGAATGAATTAAAACGATTGAGAAAAGTTTATTTTTATTTTTCTGTCATTGGGCCACTCCTCGTGGCCGCCGTCTACTATCTCACAATCAACGATCAAGCCTCACTTGTCGCAATTCCAGTTCTTCTTATCTTTTGTTACCTTCTAAGTTTTATTGGCTACCGCTACCAATACGATAGTTCGCGAGAGCTTCGCATGCTCTTAAGGGAAGTGAAAGAGTTCAGAGGACTCGTTGATTCAACGCTGCTCGTGGCGACGATCTCAGTTGAGGGCAAAATTATTTTTGCCAACGATCTCTTTAAGAAAATTAGCGCTTCAACCAAGCTCTTTGAGTGGGAGAGTATTTCAAAAGAGCTTGAGAGCTTTGGGAAATTTGATGGTCCCATTGAGCTTGATGACGGCGAAGATCAGTATAAGACAATCATGCTCAGTATTCGAACTGTGCAAGGGGAAGGGGGACAGCTCAGCCATTATATCCTCTTTGGCCAAGTGCGGGCCAACGAGGAGGTTTTACTCGATAAAATTAAAGAGAGTGAAAAAGCCTTACTAGACGTGGCGAGTATCCAAAATAAGTACCTTCACGATCCCGAAAATTTTGGTGCCTTTGAAGAAATTCTCAAAAGACTTATGGCCGTTTTTAAGGGAGAGGCTGGGCACTTTTATAGTATCGCCCATGGTAAGCCCAAAGGCGCTAGTGAGAGTGAGTATCTCTATCAGCACTTTTACACATACTCAAAAGATGAGTCTCAACACGTTCAAACTCCTTATAAGTTTAAACTCCATAAACATGAGCAGACCTATCAGTACACTCTCAATCTTGAGAGCGCAGAGATTGTTAAGACTGATCAATATGCGCTCAAAGGTTATCTTGGAATATTTTTAAAGAATGAAGGACAGATAATCGGTTGTGTTGCAATCAAGTGTGAGGTGTCCAAAAGCAAACTCAGTGCTCAAAAGCTCGCTACCCTGGGCCCATTTGTCGATATGGCGGCTATTCTTTTGAGCTCGTCTTTGTCTCGCCAAAAAGTCGAGTCACTGCTCAATCAATTTGAAGAGGCCCAAAGTGCCGCAAAAATTGGCAATTGGTTTGTGGAGCTTGAAGGCTATCAAGTCACTTGGTCAGATGAGATGTATAAAATCTTTGGTCGCGATAAAGAACTCTCTCCTCCCACTTTAGATGAGCATAAGGCCCTTATTCACCCAGAAGATTATGAGTTGTGGGAGCAGTCGGTAAGTGATCTACTTGAGTTTGGCTCTCCCTATAGAGTCATCTTTCGCATTCGACTAGGTGGTAAGGAAGTCTGGCTTGAGACCAACGCTCAGGCCATTGTGGATGAGAATGGAAAGATAGTGGCCGCATTTGGAACGACTCAGGACGTAACTGAGTCGCGGGAGTTGCTGGCCGAGAATATGCGAAAAGAGCAAACGCTCTCGACTATTCTGCGCTACGTCCCACTTTCTCTGATGACACTGGAGTCAGACGGGGAGTGTGGTTATGTCAATAAAGAGTGGTCGCGCCTAACTGGGGCCCACAGTTATGAAACTCTCGGGCGCAAGTGGATGGACTTTATCTACGAAGAAGATATTTCGGTGATCCAGGCGCGACTCGATTCCTTAAATGTGAAAGGGCCAAATATTCAAAAATTTGAATTAAGGGTGATTAACTCTAAGGAAAGTCAAATACGCACTACATCAGCTCAACTCATTCGCATGTCCACGACTGAAAAAGGGGAGGGCGGATACCTTCTAACCTTGCTCGATATCACTGAGATAAAGCGCAGTGAGCGCGAAGTCAATGAGGCGCTCAATCGACTTGAGTTAGCTCTCTACTGCGGGGAGCTTGGACTTTGGGATTGGAACCTTACGACCAATGAAGTCACGTTTGATGATCGTTGGAGTTCGATGCTTGGTTATAGCCGCAGTGAAATTGACCCATCAATTACGGGCTTTAGTGCTCTTGTCCACCCTGATGATTACGATATGGTCTTTCAGAAGGTCGATGAATTTCTGCGCGGTGAACTACCCGACTACGAAGTCATTATTCGCATGAAGCATAAAAATGGATCGTGGGTTCCGGTTCTTTCAAAAGGTAAGGTTATCGAGCGTCGCGATGACGGCACTCCCACGCGCTTTACTGGGACGCACTTGGATTTTTCGAGGCAAGCGGCCATTGAAAATGAGCTTCGAGAGGCAAAGGATCGCGCGGAGAGAATGACTCGCGTAAAGACCGTTTTTCTGGCCAATATGAGTCACGAAATTCGCTCTCCTCTTAACGGCATTGTGGGAATGTCTGAGCTTTTAGAGGCCCACGTGAGTGACCAAGAGGGCAGGCAGTATCTGCGCTCTATCCAATCTTGTAGCGAGACACTTTTGCGCATTATTGGAGATATTCTCGACTACAGCAAGATGGAAGAGGGACGCTTTGATATCACTATTGGTAGGCATAACCTAAAAAATGTTGCCTTTGAAGTCGTGCAGAGTTTTGAGGGCATTAAGCGAAAGAAAAATATCGACTTTCGCTTTGACTGCGACCCAGAGATTGATCAGGATTTTCTCTTTGATAGTGTTAGACTCAGACAAATTCTTTTTAATCTGCTCTCAAATGCCTTTAAGTTTACCCACGAAGGCGAGGTGAGCTTCTCGCTGGTGCAAGAGATTTCGAGTGGAGATATTGTAATTAAGGTGAGCGATACCGGCGTGGGGATTGCCGAGGAAGATCGTCATCTACTTTTTGAGCGCTTCTCGCAAATTGACTCCGGCATGACAAGAAGTGCTGAGGGGACCGGTTTAGGTCTGGTGATTGTTAAGAATCTAGTGACCTTAATGGGGGGAGAGGTGAGCTTCCACTCTGCGCCCGGGCAGGGAACGACTTTTGTTGTTAGACTTCCCTTTAAAAAAGCCATCGATGCTTCAATGGAAGTGGGAGAGAGCTTTCTCGATAAAATTATTCCATCCATTCCCATTTTGGTGGCCGAAGACAATCCCATTAACCAGGCGTTAATGAAAAAACTGCTGGAGAAATCAGGCCATCAAGTAACCGTGGTGAGTAATGGACAAGAGGTGATTGAAACACTAGAGAAGGGAGCTCAATTTGGATTAGTCCTCATGGATCTTCAAATGCCAATAATGGATGGTCTGAGCGCGACGAGAATACTTAGAGAGCGATTCCTTGATGGTCCTCCAGTCGTTGCTGTGACTGCCAATGTGTTTGAAGAAGATAAGGAAGCCTGTGTGGCCGTAGGCATGGAAGACTTTTTGAGTAAGCCCATCCGCCGTGCCGATCTTGAGCGAGTGGTCACTAAGTTTGCCCTGCGCTGGAGTGAAGGAAAGAATAATTAAGTGCGCTACTTTCTCTACGACTTTTCAGACATAAAGCATTATGAATTTCTTGAGCACGCGGGTCTTGATCAAGAACAAATATCTGCACTGATCTCTCAAAAGGAAGACTTTTTTCGTCTTCACAACTCTAGCTATCAAGAGCAGCAATATCATTCAAAGCTCATTGATGAGCTCTATGGTTTTAAAATTGTCGAGACAGAGAATGTAATTGATCACGGACCTACTTACCAGGGTTATGAGATTTGGTCAGGTCTCGCTCCGGAACAGCTGCAAACACCTTATGATGAACTTAGAAGGGTGTTGCGCGATTGTCAGTTTGCTGCTGGTGATAGACTCGTAGACCTTGGTGCTGGCTATGGACGAGTGGGCGTGATTATCGGTGAGCGCTTTCCCAATTCTGAGTTCATCGGCATTGAGATTGCTCGCGAGAGAGTGAAAGAGGGAAATCGCATTTTTGCCAATTGCTCTTTTGAGGGCTGTCAGCTGTTGGCCGCTGAGGCGCATGGGCAAGAGACCGCGATTGCACCTGCCAAGGTCTATTTTCTCTATGACTTTGGTCTTCCCTCACAAATAGAGCAGACCCTTTCAAAGATAGTGAAAAGAGCTTTTCGCGAAGAGTTCTATGTGGTTGCGAGGGGGAGAGGGGTTAGATCCATCATTAACTATAAGTTTCCCGAGCTATGGAGCGCATTTACTCCCTATCACGGGAAAACCTATAGTATTTATTCTACTTTCTGCGACGTTAAAGTGAGCGCGCCACAACTTTAAGCGCATCGACCCAAGTGAAGATTCCCACCAGCTTGCCGCCATCGAGAACGAGGGCCGAGCCTATCTTTCGATCGGCCATAGTGGCGCAAACTTCACTGAGGGAGGCATCGATATTGGCCGTATAAGGTCCCTCTGTACAGGCGTCTTCGACCGTTAATTCTTTTGGATCCATTTTATCAAAACTCTCAAGGAAGCGAATATCGCGCTCAGAGAGAATGCCCACTAATTGTCCGGCCCTTAAAACCGGAAGGTGGCGCACCCCAAGCTCTTGCATTTTTTCTGTCGCAAATTTGAGATTTTGATCAAAGGTAATAGTGTGAGGGGCTTGCGTCATCACATCGCCAATTTTTAACTTTTTGCTCACATTGCTCACAGTCTTTCTCCATTAGAGTTATAACCTTAATCAAAGTATATGCCATAACGATGTGCCAGACCATGATATCTATCAGTTGTCTGGCCCGTGTTAATGGGAGTCTTGGAGTTGCTTGACGTCTACAATGGTGATCGAATCAGGATGTTTTGGCAGCCGAACTCTAAAAAGAGTGCCCTTGCCCTCAGGTCCATTTTCAACGCTAATCTTACCCTCGTGCTTGCTCACAATGTGCTTCACAATCGCCAGCCCAAGCCCCGATCCCTTTATTTCACTCGAGCGCGAAGGATCAACGCGATAGAAGCGCTCAAAAAGTCTAGGGTGATGCTCCTTGGGAATTCCAGGACCATCGTCGAGAATTTCTAAAATGTCATAGAACTCAGTGCTTCTCCAAGTCACCCAGATCTGGGAGTCGTGGTTTGAGTACTTATAGGCGTTGTCGATCAGGTTGGTGAGCACTTGCTCGAGAAACTGAGGGTTGGCCCAGACTGTTTGGGTCTGATAGCTAGTGTGGACTTCAGTCTTGTGATTGGGGTAGCCCTGGCGCACGTTGATGAGCACAGATTCCGTTATTTCTTCTGTGGCGAGAATCTCTTTGGTAATTTTTTGACGTGACTCGATCACTGAGAGATTCAAAATATCGTTAAAGAGTAGAGTCAAGCGATCACTATTGATCTCAATGCGATCGAGGTATTCACGCATATTTTCTGGACTAAATTTATTCTGCGACTTTAAAAGCTGAACGTAGCCCTTGAGGGCCGTGAGAGGTGTTCTCACTTCATGCGAGACATTGGCGACAAAGTCCTCGCGCATCTGTTCTGCCAGACGGCGACTGGTGACATCGTGAAAAACGCAGACAGCGCCAAAAATTTTCCCGCGGTGGTCAATCAGTGGGCCCACGGTGAGATCAAAGAAGTAGGTGTCGCTGCCATTTTTGACCGGCATGGGGATGTTACTGCGCTTTATTGTCTTTCTTTTATTGAGGGTCTCTTCAAAAAGCTCCTTGAGCTCATGATTGCGCAGGGTCTCCCAAATCTTAAAGTCGTAGAGGGCGCGCTCGGCGTGCTCTCGGGGCATAAAGAGTTCTTTAAAGTGTTCATTGGCAAAGAGAATACTCTCGTGGCGGTTAATGGCCAAAATAGCATCTGAGATTGATTCCATCACCACGGCGAGCTTTGAGTGCTCACGGCCCAATTCCTTAAAGTTCTTTTCGAGATTCTTCTTGGCGCGCTCTAGTGTTTTTTCCACTAGTAGCCATTCATTATTGGGGGCGATTAAGTAGTTTTGTTCTTCTTTATACTCGCGCCCGAGCTTTCTCATTTTATCTACTTTTTTCAGGATCGACTTCAAGGGTGAAGCCACTTGCAGTGTGGCCCAGAAACTTAAAAAAAGAGCAATGATGATGAGCGGTGAGAGAAAGAGAAAAATCGTCCACTGCATATCAGAAAGAAGCTCTCTGACACGCTTTAAGGGAATGGCCTGTCTGATTATATACTTCGTGCGCGAAGGCGCGGGGCCTTCGTAGACGATCGCCCCATAAATCATTTCTTGATTAATCGAATCACTATGCCTGAGTGAGCTGCCCATGCCAAAGTGCTTGGCCTCTTCAATCTCTGGACGGTTGGCATGGTTGTCTAGGAAATCAATATTTTTGTAATTGTCGCAAACAACTTTCCCATCCCAAGTGATGAGAGTGTAGCGCGTATTCCACGACTTTTTAAATGAGCGGCACCAGGCCACTGCATCCATTTGGTGCGTGGTCAGGGTGTGGCGAACCAGCACCAGTGATTCAAACATCTGCTCTTTGGTCTGATTGGTGATGTAGATATGCATGTACCATCGGGCGACACTCCCCATGGCGATAATGGCGACAATGGTGAAGATTACTTGAACCAGGGCCAGGCGCTTGAAAAAGCGCCAGGGAAGTCGGTCGATGTAGGCGCGCAATTGCCCGCGCCCTTTTTTGGCATCGTCATCCCCTCTGAGAGTGGCGAGGTAGGCCGAGATTTTTTGCAGATAATCTCTCATTCGAGCGCCTGTGGTTATCGATCATTTAGTCTTAGCTAAGGCTTGCGACTCGATATCCAATACCACGAATGGTTTCGATGAGCGAAGAGTTTTCCTTTAGTTTTTTGCGAAGCCCAAAAATATGGGTGTCGATGGTTCTATCAGTGACGTGTACTGGTCCTTCCTGGATAAATTCCACCAATTGATTTCTAGTGAGAACCTTGCCTGGCTGCTGTAAAAAGGCGACGAGGAGCTTGTACTCGGAGAGAGTGAGGTCGAGCTCACGATCACTCGACCAAGCCTTACACTGATTGGTGTCGACCTTGAGCGGACCCTGGCTCAGATTGGAGGTGTCCTCCTTTTTGTCGCCCGAGACTTTCTTGAGCTGCTCATTTCGGCGCAAGAGACTTCGCACGCGGGCCATGAGAATGACAGTATCAAAAGGCTTTGTGACGTAGTCGTCTGCGCCGGCGTCGAGGCCTTCGACAATTTGCTCGGGACGAGTCATCGCTGTGAGCATGAGAATGGGAATGGTCTTGGTTTCTTTGTAGAGGCGCAGAAACTTGCAGATCTCTAGTCCGTTACTTCCTGGCAACATGCGATCGAGAATATAGAGATCCACTGGTTCGCGGTTATTTTGAATGAATTCGAGGGCCTCTGAGCCGTCGCCAAAGATCGTGACTTTGTGACCATCATTTTGCAGGTGAAGACTCACAATATTTGAAAGATCCTTCTCATCTTCAACTAAGACAATATGTGCCTCGGTCATAGTGACTTCCCCCGTTATTTCTTATCCAGTTCTGGATGTCTGATATCTGTTCCCGACTCAATGAAGATCACATCCTCTGCTATATTGGTGGCGTGATCTCCAATTCGCTCGAGATTTTTAGCAATGCGAATATTGGCGTGGCCGTTTTCAAAGTTTTCTTGCCCCGTCTTAATGAGCTCAAAACAATTTTGCATAATGTGCTGGTAGAGTTCGTTAATTTCACGATCATTTCCAATCACATCCCGGGCCAGTGTGGTGTCTCCATAGACGAGAGAGTCAATGCAGTTTTTCACCATCGAACTCACGAGTTCCCCGAGGCTGTACATTTTGGGGTTGATGGAGGGCACTTCTTTTTCAAAGCGCTTAATCGTCATGGCCTGATCACCCATGCGCTCGAGCTCCCCATTGATTTTAAGCGCCGCCACAGCGGTTCTTAAGTCCTTGGCCTGGGGTTGCTTTAACGAGAGAAAGGTCAAACAAGCATGATCAATTTTTTTGTGAAACTGATTGATTTGATTTTCAATCTCGCGCACATCATCAACGCTCTTTGAAGAATCGAGGGATAGATTAATGGACTGCTCAACCAGTGAGGCCATTTGAATGAGATCATTTTTGAGGGTTTTTGCGCTAATATCCATGGCCATTTCTAACCTAAAGCCCCACTAGTCGTCTAGCGAGGCGCCTATTCTTAGCACAATCTTAACCAAAACGCCCTGTGACGTAGTCTTCCGTCTTACTTTCACGGGGATTAGTAAAGATTTGTTCGCTAGTTCCGTGTTCGATCATTTCGCCCAAAACGTAGAAGCTGGTGTAGTCGGCGATGCGGGCCGCCTGCTGCATATTGTGAGTGACCACAATCACAGTGACGTCCTTTTTGAGTTCATTCATGAGCTCTTCGATTTTGGCCGTGGCAATAGGGTCGAGGGCCGAGGTTGGCTCATCCATCAAGAGTACCGGCGGGTTTACTGCTAGTGAGCGCGCAATACAGAGGCGTTGTTGCTGACCACCTGAGAGGCTGGTGCCGGGGCGGTTAAGCTTGTCTTTGACTTCATCCCAAAGGGCGGCTTTTTTTAGACAGTGCTCGGCCACTTCGAGAAGTTTTGATTTTTTCTTCACACCCTGAAGCTTTAAACCCACGACAGTATTTTCAAAGATAGTCATGCCGGGAAAGGGATTAGGCTTTTGAAAGACCATTCCAATTTTGCGGCGAAGATCCACCGGGTCTACTCTGGGAGCGAGGACATTCTCGCCCAGCAGATTTACTTCGCCCGTCGCGCGCGCGCCTGGAACTTCTTCGTGAATGCGATTGAGACAGCGAATATAGGTAGACTTACCACAGCCTGAAGGCCCAATGATGGCATTAACGGTATTCTTGGGGTAGCTCACACTAATGCCTTTGACGGCTTGAAAATTTCCAAACCAGGCTTCGAGGTTTTTTACTTCAAGGACAATGTCATTGCGAATCAAGTTCATAGGGTCCTACTTTCTTAGTTTTTCAAAAATTCTTTTGCGTGCAATAAAAGCACGGCTTCCCAGGTTGAGACCCAGGACGATAATAATGAGCACCAGGGCGCCGGCCCAAGCCTGTCTTTGCCAGTCTTCAAAAGGAGAGATGGCGTAGGTGTAAATTTGTACTGGTAGCGAGGCCATGGGTTCTGTGAGCTTGGTTGAGAGGTAGACGTTTCCAAAGGCAGTAAAGAGTAGTGGAGCGGTTTCTCCGGCCGCGCGCGAGATGGCAAGCATAATGCCGGTGATGAGACTTGAGAGCGAGCCCTTCACGACAATAAAGAAGATCACTTTCCAGCGCGGCAGGCCCAGGGCCAGTCCCGCCTCGCGAATGTGATCGGGGACGAGCTTTAAAATTTCTTCGGTTGATCTCGTGACGATGGGAAGAATAATAATGGACAGAGCAATACCACCGGCGATGGCGCTAAAGTGCTTCATGGGGACAACAATTAAAAGATAGGCAAAAATCCCAATGATGATAGAGGGCACGCCAGTCAAAAGGTCAATGGCCAAGCGCAGACCAGCGGCAATCTTTCCGCGGCCAAATTCGCTCAGATAGATGCCACAAGTGAGGCCCACTGGAATGGCGATTAAACAGCCAATGCCCACCAGGTAGAGCGTTCCTGCGATTGCGTGCTTCATCCCGCCACCAGGCTCGCCCACAGGCTTTGGAAGTTCGGTGAAGAAGCTAAGATCGAGTGAAGAGGCCCCTTTGTAAATGACAAATTGGATAACGAGAAAAAGAGGCGTCAAGACCACAATCGCCGCCAAGTAGAGGAGCGCGGTGAAGAGGTGGTTTTTAAATTTGCGAAAGGGGAGATTATCTTTTTTGACAAAGTTTTTCATGGCCTAACCCCTTTGCTTGCGATCGTTCATGTGAACAATGAGGCGTGCCGCCAGGTTGACAACAAGAGTGATCACAAAGAGGAGAACCCCCACTAAGCAAAGCGCTGAAAGGTGGAGATCACTATCGGCTTCGGCGTATTCGTTGGCGATCACACTAGCCATGGTCGCGGCCGGTGCAAAGAGAGAGGCCTTAATTTGTGGCTGGTTTCCAATCACCATCGCCACCGCCATGGTCTCACCCAGGGCGCGGCCAAGTCCTAGGACTACGCCACCCATCATGCCGGAAAAAGAAGGCTTAATTACCGCCATCCTAAACATCTCTAGACGAGTGGCCCCCAGGGCGAGCGCGGCTTCCTTTTGATGGACGGGCACACTTCTAAAAACCTCGCGGCAAATAGAAGTGATGGTGGGGATAATCATAAGAGCGAGAATCAATCCCGCCGTGATCATTCCAATGCCAAAGCTTGGGCCTTGAAAGAGGGGTAAGAAACCAAACCACTCGCGCAAAAAAGGCGCCAGTGTGTCTTTGACAAAAGGACCTAGGTAGAAAATCCCCCACAGGCCTAGAACGATGGAGGGAACGGCGGCAATGAGTTCAACAAAAGTGCCGACAACTTTACCCACCCAATCGGGAAGTACTTCATTAATAAATAGGGCCACGCCAATACTGACGGGAGTGGCCAGCACTAAAGCAAAAAAACTACTCACGACTGTGCCATAGATGAAAGCGAGTCCACCAAACTCATCTTCAACCGGATTCCACCAATCACTCGTTACAAACTCCAGACCAAATTCCTTAATGGCCGGTAGCGAGGCGTTGATGAGGATGATGACAAGGAGAATGAGGGTGATGATAACTGCGGTCGCAATCCCTTTAAATAGGCGATAGGCAAGGACGTCTTGCTGGTGCGGAGAAAGGAGGCGGCCCTTAGGGGTTGGTTCAGGGCCGTCGTCTTTTACTTGTGTTGTTTGCAATACATTTTCCACTAGCTATTTCCCTCTAGTATGAAGTGTACGCGACTTACTTAGAAAACTTGTCGTGTAGCTTCTTAGAGAGTTTTTCTGGTAGTGGAGCATAGTTTAGCGACGTGGCCATTGATTGACCAGAAGTCATCGCCCAAGTCAGAAATTTCTTGATTTCACTAATCTTTGCGTCACCTTCTTTCATGGGAAGCAGGATGTAGGTGAAAGCAGCAATGGGGTAAGCGCCTGAGGCATCTGAATTGGTGATTGAAACGCGCAAGTCGCCGTCAAAATCCTTAAGTCCAGCGGCCGACTTTGATGCACTGTCAGTAGACGGGGCAATATACTGACCGGCGGGGTTTTTGATACTCGCCGTTGGGACATTGTTGTGCTCAGCATAGGCAAGCTCGATATAACCAATAGCTCCCTCTGTTTGAGTGAGTGTGTTAGTCACCCCTTCGTTACCCTTTGCGCCAATACCCACTGGCCAGCGAAGCGTTTTGCCTTCTCCGATTTGCTCTTTCCACTCGGGCGAAACTTTGCTGAGGTACTCAGAAAATACAGCAGTGGTTCCAGAGCCATCGGCACGTCTGACCACGAGGATATCTGAGGCCGGCAGCTTTAGCCCTTCGTTGAGCTTAGTAATGCGTGGGTCATTCCACTTGGTGACGACACCGCGAAAGATGTCAGCGATGAGAGGGCCATCGAGCTTAAGACCTTTTTTTACATCTTTAAGATTATAAGCAACAGTCACGGCACCAATAACAGTAGGGACGTGCATAATGGGAGCGCCATTTTTCTTGGCCTCTTCAAGCTCTTTATCTTTCATTGGGGCATCTGAGGCGCCAAAGTCAACAGTGCCCTTAAGCACTTGGCGGATACCGCCGCCACTACCGATTGATTGGTAGTTAAAGCGCACATCTGATTGCGTCTTTTCATATTCAGCAAACCATTTTGAGTAGATTGGGTAGGGGAAAGAGGCTCCGGCACCATTAATAGTGGTGAGCGCAAATGAGCTCGTCGAGCACAAGAGCAAACAAAGCATTAAAAGCTTAGACATAGGTGACTCCATGAGTAACTGAAATGGGTTGTTCACCTTTTATAGCAGAGAGGTTTGGGAGTGTTTGTTAGGATTTTGTTAGCGGGGCTTAATGATTTGATGGAAATTGCTCCAAAGAAACCAGACTTTCTTTGGAGCAAACACAATCACAATAATTTTAAATTTTTTTAGTTGAGCGTACTGGGGATATAGAGGCGAAACAGCTTATCTCTTGAGCGACGAATGGCGCATTTACCATCGTTTTTCTTGTCGATTAAGTACTGATAAAAGTCTGGCAGCGTGTCGGCAACTTCGAGAACTGATTTACCTTCGTGCTCGCCAAAGTCTACGAATACTTTGTCTTCTTCAATGATTCCGGTGACAGGACTGACGTCTGAATAGGCCATGCTTTTCCCTCCTTAGAATAACAGCAGCGCTATGGGCAAAAGTTGCCGCTCCTGTGGCAACTTTATAAATGTAAGAATAGCCTCTTTGATTTTGCTTTGAAAAGGGCCAATTTAATTTTTTCAATATGTTAGACTATGTTACTCGGGAATTAATGAGCTAAGTCTATGTAAGAACGCCGGGACCCCGACCAATAAAGAAGTTTTTAAAGTAGCCCACCATCATACGAAACTCCTGGGGGTACTGATCGGCGATGAGAATTTTTACTAACTCAAGCGCATCAAAGAGCGAGCAGGCACTGCGATAAGGACGCTCAGCAATCATGGCCGAGATAATATCCATGGTGGAGACAATCATCGTCTCAAAACCACTGAGCATTACCGAGTCTTCGGTGGTTGGCTTTTTAACCAAGTCTTTACCAAGCAACGAAAAAGAGTGGTGATTTTCAATGATGCGCAGGTGATTAGGGCCCAGGGGAATGCGGCCTTTAAGAATATGCACTGAGTGCTCGGGGTGCTTGGCGAGCAGAAGTTTGTCCGAGTGGGAGAGGTCCTGAGTGTCGTACTTGTGCGAGGGAATGGCCGACATGCCGATGTCTTTAAAGAAACTCGTCACAAAAAGAGTTTCCACTTCCTTTTCACTATAAAGAGGCGACTGCTTGAGAACACCTAAGAGAAAGAGTGAGGAGAGCAGTGGTTGGGCATAGATATAGTGATGGCGCTGCTTAATGTAGTCGCGATAAAGCGGCACGTGAATTTCTGGTCTCGCGTAGAGAAAGGCAGCGAGGTTTTTTACACTTTGATGCTGCAATAGAAGTTGAGTGTCGTTGGTGGGGTCGCGGTAGAGGTGGGCCATGTTGAGGGTGAGTAGGCCAAATTGGCGCTTACCCTTTTCGACGGGATCATCAATGGAGAGTGATCGCGTGTTGGTGCGTAGTAGGTTTTGATGGGCCTCAACTACGGCGGCATGGTCACTGCGCTTTACCCAAAGACGAATGATTCCCTTTTGAATAAATTCTTTAAGAACTGACTTCCCAATATAGGAGTAAGCCTTGAGCGCCGTTTTATAAACTCCCGCCGAGAGCGTGTAGAGCTCACAAGGAGTTTCGGTAAAGTAGAGCAGCTCTCGCAGCGAAATGGGAACCAGATCGAGTCCGAGATTGCTATTATTGATAAGATTATTGATTCGTATCACAGAAGTATTTTAACCTGGAGAGGTGGGAAAAGGGAGGTCGGCGGATTTTGCTATACTGTTAAGAGCTCCTAACGACCCTGCTCTAAATCTTCAAATCAGTGTTAAAATAATGAATGTGAGATACCTACTAAAAATATTGTCGTCATTTATCGGACTTCTTTTCTTGGCCATGCCAACCTCTCAAGCTTTTGAGACAATTGACCCCAATGAATCATTGACCATTTATGTTTGGCTTGCCGATGCCACTGAACCTATGAAGGGCCAGTGCTATGAGATCGATCAGAAGACTCGCGGCGAGCGCTTTAATACCAAGGTCTACACCTCGCGCTGCCGTCCCAAAAAGCCAGGGTACAAGTGGATTCCTGATCCAAGCGGGATGTCTGGCAAATGCTATGAAGTTCATCCCGAGACCGGGGCCCAAGGCTTTTCTTATAAAGTGAGTACTAGTGAATGCATTCCTGAGAATGCTGAATTTTTACTTGCCGATGGACAATGCTTTGCTAAGGGAATCATGAAAGATGGCACCGAATTTCTCTCAAAAACCATTATGGATGACTGTCGCCCTCAAAAGATGACTTATGAGTTTACTTTTGATCCCAAAATGATGAGGGGAACTTGTATTGGCAAGGATTCAACCGGCGCCAGTGAATATGTGAGAAGAGTGGAGCTCACCAGATGTAAGCCCAAGCTCACAACTTATGTCTATGATGAAAGTAAAAATAAGTGTTATGAGGTCGATGCCGCGAACGGTCCCGAAGGCTATCTGAACACTGCTTCAATCTCTAAGTGTTTAGACAAGAAAGCGGCGACTTATGCTTTTATGGATGGAAAGTGCTTAGAAAAATCGCTGGGGCCCGATGGGCAAGAAGTAGTGCTTCCCACTAGTTTGCAAAAATGTAGGCCTGATAAAACTCAGTACAACTTTGAATTTAAGTCTCGCTATAATGGCATTTGCTATGAAGTCGACTCCCTCACTTTGGGTGAACAGTACAAGGGGCGAGTGGATTTGAGCTTTTGCCGGCCTAGTGAAGTTGTAACTTTCTATGTGCCAGAGATTCGTCAATGTGTGGAAATTGACACTGAAACTAGAGGACAGAAATTTGCCGCGCGAACGAAGTCAAGCGATTGCGAGAGCTATGTGGCCGGACCAAGTTGGGTTGCGAGTCAGAGCAATCTCTATGAAGGCAAGTGTGTGATGAAACTTAAGAAAGCCACTGGTGAAGTTGTCGACGACACAGTTCTTGATGAGCGCTGTGAACCAAAGGAAACTCGCTACGACTGGATTCAAGATCAAGAGTTCGATGGCAAGTGTTATCGTGTTGACGCCAAACATGGTCCCAGAGTTTATTCTCATATGGTTGCCGATCGCGAATGTTATCCCAGCCCCCAAAAATTGGTTTACCGCCAGGACCCAAAAAGCTTTCTTGGTCGCTGCTTAATTGTCGATGCGGCCACCGAGGGCGAGCGCTTTCGCCTCCAGGTGAATGCTCGCAGATGCAAGGAGGATATGGGGCTAGTCTCTCCCTCGCTCTAAACTGACCAGAATCCTGGGCATTTTTTAATTTCGGCCCAAGTCTTCTAAAGTCCACACTCGATTTCATTTATTGTCCCTCAAAGGGCATAAACAACCAATAAAAGGTAAATTTTTATTTTTAACTTTTGATGCGCTGGAAACCTGGCGAGAAAATCATCAGGCCACTGTTAAACTGAGTCTTGGTTTGCTCCAAAAAAAGGTAAGTGAGCGCGTGAGTTGTTTGAAATTAGTAAATAAGAAATACTTCAAAGAGTACTTAGAAGCAGATCGCTTGGATGCAAACTTTGACTTCTTTAATGATGGAACGGTCGCGCTTCATTGGACCAACTGTTTAGAACTGAGAGAGTACTTTAAAGAGCGTTATAAAAAGGGCGATGAACGCCTTTTAAATCCAATCGATCAGGAACTTAAAGAGCTTCGCTCAGAAATTGTCTGGCTTCGCAATCGTCGTGGCATTTTGAAAATGACCATGTTCGATCTCTACCAAGCTTACAGTGATAGTTTGCTGGCCCCACTTCTTTTTAAGCAAGAGGGGGAGGACCAGTATTGTTACTCAAGTGGTACTGAGGCCGGCCCTTTTTTGAGTCTGGCAGGTCTGTCGTGGATGAACCCCAGACTTTATCGTCAATTTGTTTACGCCAAAATTATTCGCGGTCAATTGGGCAGTAGAGAGTTTCGCTTAAACGTTGATGTGGATGTTCATTTCTCATTGGCCGCTAGGCCGCTTGACGTAAATCGTATGAGAATTACCCAAGTGACTGCTAAAGGTCTTCTTTTTGAACTTCCCATTGGCTATCGTCTGATGAGTTTTAAGGGGGTCGTAGATGAATCAATTGACCTCTTTCTTCCCAAGGGGCTGAATTTAAATCTCTCAGGTAGCACAGAGCTAAAGAGTTACTCCCAAAGCCTCAAACAACACTCTGATCGCATGCAGCTCACAAGTACGCTCTCGGCACGAGTGCACTACCAAGTCGATAAACAGTTGCAAAAGCAATATCTCTATCTCAGGTACGAGGACTTTAGGGGAAAAGACGCGAAGTCTTTTAAGAAGTTCTTTCTGGCACTCTTTGACGCCGCCAGGGACGAGACTGATTCACTTTTTAAAAGTGCAGCTTAAATAAAAAAGAGGAGCAAGTGCTCCTCTTTTATTTTTTTGTTATTTTTGCTTTCTCTTTTTCGCTTAAAACAGCGTGGACTTACTTAACGACAATGTCTTTCACACCAACTGTTCCCAACACAAAAACTTTCTTTGAAAGAAAGTGAATGTGGTGAGTGCGCTTACCGTTGCGCTCAAGAACCCAGTTATCACCAAGACGAACTAGCTCAAAGTCAAATTCTTTGCGCTCGCCATTGACACCATTGTGAAGTACGTCCATCACTAGGTCGCCACCGTTGTGACTTTCAAAGTTATCACTTTTAAGTTTGAGAATTTCATATTTATCTTTTTGTTCGACCACAAAGCCTTCTGGGTCAAGCTTTGAAACGACGAAAGTTTCTCTTCCGAGCGTTGAGCCTTTAATTTTGGGATCAAACTTGTCTTTATGGAATCTGATAATATCGCCAGTTTTGTCACTTACTTCGAGTATGAGACGGTACTGGTGCTTAGATTCTTCGTTACTGATCGTGACGATGTTGATCTCACGGGCAAAGGCTTTGTGAGCAACAACAGTTAAGAGAAAGAGAGCTACAAAAAGTTGAAGTGATGCTTTCATCAATCTTCTCCTTGAGACTAAGGCAGGTACGTTATTGACCCGCATGTTTTGTGCGAGCTTATTTACTCCTAACTTGAAAGCTAGTGGGGCCAGGTGGGAAAAAATAATAGGGCGGTGTCATTTTAACCCGTTGAATCTTGGTTAAATGAGTAAGATTTATATACTAAAACCTGGCCGCTTTTTTATTTCTTAAGGCGTGGATCGAGGGCGTCTCTAAGGCCATCTCCAAAGAGATTAAAGCCTAAAACGATAGCGAGAATGCATAGACCTGGAAGAGTCATCAGCCAAGGAGCACTTTCAATATAGGCCCTCGAGTCGGCCAGCATGGTTCCCCATTCAGGAGTGGGGGGCTCGGCCCCAAGGCCTAGAAAGCCCAAGGCGGCTGCATTGAGAATACCATCAGAAAAGCCCAGGGTCGCTTGTACGATAAGAGGGGCCACACAGTTGGGAAAGACTTCTTTAAAGAGAGTGCGCCAGGGTGAGGCGCCAAAGCTCACTGAGGCGGTGACGTATTCTTTGGATTTTTCGGCCAGCACGCTAGCGCGTACAATGCGTGTGAAGCTTGGAATTGAAACAACGGCCACCGCAATAATGGCATTGGTGATACCAGGGCCCAATACACTAACAACTACGATCGCGAGTAAGATT
Source organism: Bacteriovoracaceae bacterium (assembly GCA_048264885.1). Taxonomy (GTDB): domain Bacteria; phylum Bdellovibrionota; class Bacteriovoracia; order Bacteriovoracales; family Bacteriovoracaceae; genus JBLWXV01. The sequence continues at coordinate 275,118 of JBLXCO010000001.1, read as the reverse complement.
GAGGGAAGGCTCATGAGGATGTCGATGAGTCTCATGATCAATCGATCGGCGATGCCCCCAAAGTAGCCAGCGACTAGTCCCAGCAGGGTACCCACTGTGGCCGAGAGAAAAACTACACTCGCTCCAATGATGAGCGAGAGTCTAGAGCCATAGAGTAGGCGTGAGAGAATGTCGCGGCCCAGGTCATCAGTGCCTAGCAGATGCCCCGCTGAGCCGGGAGGCAGGGTCAGGGCGTCTTGCTTCATACTGGTGGGGTCATAGGGAGCAATTAGGCCTGCAAGGAGAGCGCACGCCACGAAGAACAGGACAATTGTCAGACCGATGATGGCCCCGCGGTTGTGAAAGAGAACTTTTATGGCCTTGCCTGGAATGAGCTTCATGCTACTTTTCCCCCAGCGAGCTTCTCATCTTGGGGTTGGCCCAGAGATAGAGGACATCCACACTCGCATTGATGAGAACCACCATGGTGGCAATGCAGAGAACTCCCCCTTGAATGACGGGGTAGTCGCGAGCATTAATCGAGGCGACTAGCCAGCGACCAATTCCGGGCCAGGAGAAAATTGTTTCAGTGAGAATGGCGCCCGTGATGAGGCTTCCAAACATCAAGCCGACCACTGTTATAATGGGGATCATGGCATTTCTCAGTGCGTGCTTGACCACGACTTTATATGGGGAGAGACCTTTGGCCCTCGCGGTTCTAATAAAGTCTTCACCCAAGACTTCAAGTAGGCTTGATCTAGTCATGCGTGCGATCACCGCTAGTGGGATGGTCCCCATCACGATACTGGGCAGAATGATGTGGTGAAGAGCGCTTATAAAAGGTGCAAACCCATCAAACTCGCGAACCTCAGAATTGGTCAGAGTATCAAGGAGCAGAAATCCACTTGTCAGGGGGACATCATACATAACAGAGAGTCTACCCGAGACCGGAGTGAGTCTAAGCTGGACGCTAAAAATTAAAATTAAAAGGAGCCCCCACCAAAAAATGGGCATGGAATAACCCAGGAGGGAGCCTCCCATGAGGAAGTAGTCAAAGAACTTGCCGCGCTTTGTGGCGGCAATGACGCCCAAGGGAAGTCCAAGAAGTATCGCCCAAAAGAGAGCGACAATTCCCAGCTCGAGGGTCGCCGGAAAGCGTGCCATAAACTCCTCGGCAACTGCGCGCTTTGAGACAATAGAAGTGCCAAGATCTCCGCTCAAGACTCCTTTCATATAGAGGAGGTATTGAGTGATGAGTGGTTTATCAAGGCCTAGATTGCGCTGCATTTCCTGGTAGACTTCTGGACTTGCTCCACGCTCACCGAGCAAGAGCATGACGGGATCACCTGGAACCAGGCGCACGAGAAAAAAGGATATCAGCGACACGCCAATGAGTGTTGGAATGGCGCTGATAAATTTTTTAAAAAAGACTTGGAGCATCTGTTATTGCTTGTGGGCCGTCTTAAAGATGTCGTGTCCAAGCGGGTCAATCTTATAACCCTCAACATTACTGCTCATCGCTCTAAAGATGGTGGAGTGGGCGATAGGAACCCAAGGAGCGTCTTTATGGAAAATCTCTTGGGCCTTCTCGTAGAGCTTAGTGCGCTCTTCTACATTCGTTGAGAGCTTGGCCTTTTCAATGAGACTTTCAAAATCTTTATTACACCAACGTGCTAAGTTTGAGCCCGCTTCCACACCGGCACAACCGAGCAAGACGGCAAGAAAGTTATCCGGGTCACCATTGTCTCCGGTCCAGCCCATTTGAATCATCTGGTGCTCACCTTCACGTGATTTTTTTAGATACGTGGGCCAGTCAAAGCTAACGAGTTTTACTTTGATACCAACTTTGGCGAGATCTTCTTGCATCATTTCGCCCATCTTCTTGCCGTTGGGGTTGTAAGGGCGAGTGACTGGAAGAGTCCAGATCTCAGTTTCAAATCCCTTGGGGTAGCCGGCTTTCTTAAGGAGAGCACGCGCTTTTTCAGGGTTGTAGTCATAACCTTTAATGTCTTCATTGTATGACCAGATAGTGGGAGGAAGTGGATTCTTCGCGACTTTAGCGTGACCGTGATAAATGGCCTTGATGTAAGCTTCTTTGTTGAGAGCGTGGTTGATGGCCTCTCTTACCAGACGATTATCAAAGGGCTTTTTCTTGACGTTCATGGCGAGGTAGCCAACGTTGAGACCTGCTTCGCTGAGAAGCTTGATGCGCGCTTCTTTTTTCATCGCATCGATATCGGCTGGTGAGGGCTCGATGATGAGGTGACACTCGCCATTTTTAAGTTTTTGATAACGAACAGACGGCTCGGGAGTGATCACAAAAACCAAGCGCTCACTCTTGGCGGGGTCACCCCAATAGTTGTCAAACTTCTTATAGCGAATGAGATTATCTTTTTGATAGCGAGTGAAAACAAAAGGCCCGGTTCCAATGGGCTCAACATCGATTTGCTCTTTCTTATCTTCCTTGGCGAGCCTGTCGGCGTATTCTTTTGAAAGGATACTCATAAAGCCCATGGCGAGATTGGCAAGAAATGGAGCCTCTGGGCGGTTGAGTTCAATTCTAATGGTGTAGTCATCAACCTTCACTACGTCTTTAATGATTGAGGCCATCTCCATGCCTTCAAAGTAATCATAATTTCCGCCACCAACTTTGTGGTAGGGATGATCATCGAGGCGCTGACGGTTGATGCTAAAAAGCACGTCATCAGCATTGAAGTCGCGCGAGGGAGAGAAGTAGGGCGTCTTGTGAAACTTCACACCCTGTCTGAGTTTGAAGGTATAAGTTTTTTTATCTTTAGAAATATCCCACTCAGTAGCGAGTCCTGGAATGATTTCAGTGGTGCCATATTTAAAATCGACCAGGCGATCATAGACGGTTTTGGCCGAGGCATTTGAACTGGTGCCGTCTGTGGTGAGCTGTGGGTTAAAAGAGCTCGGACTGCCCTCACTGCAGTAGACAAAGGTTGAAGCCTCTGCCTGACTCAGCGCTAGCGTGAGGAGAGTAGAGAGTGCTAAAAATTTCATCCAGTTTTGGCGATGAATACTCTTATTCGACATGAAGGCCCCTTCGTGGAGATGTTTTTAAGTAATTGAGTCAACTAAAGAAATTCTGACTGAACCCAAACAATCTGACAACCAAGAGCACTGCAGCGAGGACGAATTGTCTTAAAGCTCAACTGACATAGGGCGTTCTAAGGTGATCTGATCGAGTCCGAGCTGGCACTGATAGGCGAGAACCATCACTCCAGCGCTCTTGGCGACCTTGAGTAGCCGCGCGTACTCGGGGTCAATCTCGGTGGCGGGTCTAAAGACATCCACATCAGTGCGATTGACCACAAAGAGCATGGCGGCCCCGTAGCCTGCCTGGGCAAGTTCTGTGAGTTCGCGCAAATGCTTTTGTCCTCTGGTGCTCACGGAGTCGGGGAAAATGACCATGCCATCATCAGCGATCATCGTGGCATTTTTAATTTCAACGTAGGTCATGTCACTGGGAGTGTTGCCCTCTCCCTTCGTGAGGAGAATATCAATGCGGCTCTGGCCCACTTTGGCTTCGGGCTTTAAGTGATCAAAGTCAGTGAGCTCCCCAATTCGACCGGCCAAAATCGCCTCGGCCGCCAGCTTATTGGGAAGGGCAGTGTTGACACAGATCCAGCTCTTTTCATTATGGGTCATTTCTAAAGTATACTTAAGCTTGCGCTTGGGATCGTCGTGAAAACTCACAGCGCATTTCCAGCCCGGTTCCCAGCAGGTTTTCATGCTCCCGGTATTTGGGGTGTGGGCGACGATGATCTCGCCACTATCGAGTTCAACATCGGCAAAGAAGCGCTTGTAGCGATTGAGGATCTTTCCGGTTTGCAATTTCTGATTAAATTCCATGTGTATTTCTTAGGCCTAGTAAAATTGATTGATAGGCAAAAACTTTAACTTAAAGCGCACTCGTGTGGCCAGTTGGAGTCGTGGTAGAATAAAGAGATCGATTCTAAAAGGATTTTAAAGAGTTATGGCCCAAGCGCTGTTGATTTCTAACAACGAAGTTTTAAATGATCTCTATTCATTGAACCTCGAGGTTTATGTTGGAACCAACGTGACTGTGAAAGCCAATCTCGAAGAATCTCTCAAGCTCTTAGAACTCAATCCCAACTTCAATGCCATCATTGTCCTCGCTCTTATTGATGGAGAGGATGCCGGTAAGGCCGTTTATGAACACTGTGCTAAGAGTGGAGTGGAAGCGCCGGTGATCGTCATTGGTGTGCAAAGTGAAGTGTCTAAAGATGAAGTGAGTGTCTTGCCCGCTAGTTACAATGTGCGCGCGCTCGTGAGAACCGTCGCAAAACTGCTGGGAATCACCGCTAAAGATATGGCCGAAAGTGTGGTGCCAGACTTCTATCCAATTCCAGTGAAGCTCTTTTACAGCATGAATAAGATTCCCTGTCAGGTATTCTACCGGGTTAAAAAGAATAAGACTGAAAGTGACTATATTCAAATTGCACGCAAGGGTGACTCACTTGAATCTGGTGTGCGCAAGTATATCGATGAGGGAGTGAACACTCTCTATGTGGATAAAATGTTTCGCTTGGAGTTTATCAATACCGCGAGTGAAATGATCATCAACCGACTTGAAACTGAAGACCTGGGTCTTGATGAAAAAATTGAAGTCACTGAACAAGGAATTGAGATTGTTGCCGATTCTCTCTTTACTGATCAGAAGGTCACTGAGGAAGTGATCAACATTTCGAAGGCCTGTATTGATTCTATTGGCTCTGTTATTGAGAGTAATCATCGCTTAAAAAATCTGCTGGCAAGTTTGCTCGCTAATAAAACGAGATACGCCTACACGCACTCCATTTTGGCCACTTATGTAAGCACACACGTCATTAAAAATATAAGTTGGGGCGGGGAGAGCCACGCCGAGAAGATCAGCTTTGTTCTTTTCTTTCACGATATCTTTTTGATTCCTCTCTATAACAAATATCCTGAATTAAAGTATGAAGAGGACTTGCTCTATAACGAAAAACTCTCAGATAAAGAGAAAGAAATTGTCCTCAATCACGCCAAGCTGGCAGGGCAGGTGGTGCAGGATTTCCCACGCTGTCCAATGGGGGCCGATGTTCTCATTACTCAGCATCATGGAATGACTGGGGGAGAGGGCTTTGCGGTGAAGTACAAAGATGATATTTCACCACTGGCAAAAGTGATCATTGTCGCTGAAGGCTTTGTCGAAGAGATGATGAAACAGGTGGATGAGAGTGGCTCTTATGCAATTGCCGATATTCTAAGCGCTCTCAAAAAACGCTTCAGTCGCCACACCTACGTAAAGATCATTGATACGCTCGAATCGATTGATATGCGCTAAAAACGACTCTCGAAATCAATGAATCCGACTGCCCTTATTTGAGCTTTTTCTCAATAGCAACCAGACAATCTCTAAAGTGACCCACATTAAAGTCCATGCGCATATTGGCCAAGGCCTCGCGCAATGAGCTGGGCGAGATCCCCATCAGTGTAAGTCTGGAGACGATATTGCCGGCCATAATAAAGAGCGAAGAGATAGCTGTTAATCTACTGGCGTTGAGCTTTTGCGGAAAACCTGTACCGTCTGGAAGTTCGTGATGCTCAAGAATGATAAAATCGGTCTCAGGAAAACCCTGGAAGTTGGCCACTAATTCGGCGGCTTTCTTGGGATGGTTTCTAAACTGCAGCTGTTCTTCATCACTAAATTTCTCAAGGTCTGGATCATTAAGAGTTCTGATCTTAGCAAGCTCTTCATTAGTGAGGGTGCAGTCCATAAGCAGGGAGGCGAGTCCCAACTTCTTTCTCACAATATCAGATTTCCAATCGAGTCCATCGGAGATGGCCTCACAAAAGTAGGCGGTGAGCACGGCCTGCTCGGCAAAGTCTTTAGTTTCAAAGGGAAAATGCTGAAGAATCTGTTTAAACTTACTGACTCCATCATAGGTCTCACCAATGGAGTCAATTACCTTAGTACAAAGCTCAACCACGGACTCAGTAACTCCAACGGTGCGTAGATACTGTTGAATGACCATGGCCGCTTTAATCTGAAATTGAAGTGCATCACTAGCGGGCTTAATTTTCTTTGAAAACTTCGAGAGGAGTTGGGCCACGGAGTCTTCGAGAAACTTTAAATACTCATCTTTTTTAAGGTAGAGAAAGCGAATATTGCGCCTGGACAGCGCATTGATATCGGCCTGAGTGTAGGCCTTGCCGGCGGTGATAACTCTTACATACTTAGTTGAAGTTAGTTCCAGAAAAACGTCATAGGGAATAGAGTTAAAAAGATAGAAATTTCTAATCTTCATGGGAAGTAACTGGTCTCGGTCGAGCTCTTCAATCGCGGCTTCAAATTCCTCTTTTTTGGCCCACTCGAGTGACTTGCCGATAATCTCGTTGAACTCTTCCACCTCAAAGGGGCGCTCTAAGATGCCATTGATTTCGTGACCATTGTAGAGTTCGTGCGAGACGCGATCGCGAATCATGGCGGGAGTGCCCATGAAGACAATCGGACGCTCGCCGGTAACATCGATGATGTCTGAACACAGTTTGGAGGGGTCATCACTTTTGATGCTCGCTTCAATAATCACCACTGCAAACGGACCTTCGAAAGTTAAATATTCCAAGGCCTCTTTGCCCTTAATGGAGCACACCAGCTCGACCTTGGGAAAATGAGTGTGGAAGAAATTGCTAATGGGGCGCCATTCTTCCTTATTGTCGCAAATATAAAGTGCTTTCAATTGACTCCTATTGGGTCCTAGAGTTACCTCTCTTAGTATAGGGGCAAAGTTGATTTGCCCCAAGTACTAGACTACTTTTTCTTTTAATTTTAAAGACTTGTGGGCATAATGGGCATTACCAAGAGGGAGGGAGAGATGTTAAGTCCAAAAGAAATGGCCACTTTACTGCTTGAGACGGGCTGCGTTGCCCTCAACGTCAAAGACCCATTTACCTACGCCTCGGGCCTAAAAGGGCCTATTTATTGTGATAATCGTCTACTGCTGGGCCATGTTGAGGGTCGAGAGAAAGTAGTCGACTCTCTCGTTGAGCTCGTTCAAAAGAATAACTTGAATTACGAGGTGGTGGCCGGGCTAGCTACTGCGGGGATTCCTTACGCCGCTTGGATGGCGACAAAACTCAAGTGCCCGATGATCTACATTCGCAGCAAGCCCAAAGGTCACGGTAAGGGCAAGCAAGTGGAAGGCCCCTATAATCTCGGCGCACGTGCGCTTTTGGTGGAAGACCTAGTGAACCAAGCCTCCAGTATGGAAGAGGCGACGCTAGGGGCCCGCAGTGAAGGTTTGCAAATTACCGACGCTCTTTGTTTGGTCAACTATCAAATGAAAAAGGCAATTGATCGCTTAGATAGACTCAAAGTGAAGCTCCACAGTTTGACGACGATTGATGATTTATTAGCAGTGGCCCAGGAGCAGGGGAAGATGAGTGCGGCGGATTGTGAGATGCTACGCGTATGGCAACGCGACCCAATGCATTGGCTCAATTAACTTTATCGCTGGTCCCTTCGCGACGCAGCCCCCTTCGACAAAACTTTAGCGAAACTGATATGTTGCCGATAATTAAGGCCATAGTGTCATAATTTTTATGTTGTTTACTGTAGAACGTGGAGGATGCATGTCCCAGAAAGCTAAGTTAGAGCTAGACGGAAAAACCTATGAACTAGATATCATTGAAGGCAGTGAAGGCGAGCGCGCCATCGACATCAGAAAGCTGAGAGCAGACACTGGTGTGGTCACGATCGACAATGGTTTTATGAATACGGGCTCATGTGAGTCGGCGATCACTTTCTTAAATGGTGAGAAAGGAATTCTTAAGTATCGTGGGTATCCCATTGAACAGCTAGCTGATCAATCTAACTTTATCGAAGTGGCGCATCTACTCCTTAAGGGAGAACTTCCTAGTCAAGCCGAGCTTGATGAGCTCAAAGGGGCGATCTCATCTTTTAACAAGCTTCCTGAGGGACTTGAAAAGATGATTGATGCCTTTCCTAAAGATGCTCATCCGGTGGGCGTTCTCTCAAGCACACTCGTGGCCCTTTCAGGCTTCTACCCAGAGCTTCTAGGCGCTGATCTCAGTGATAAAGAAAAAGACCGCGCCCTAGCACTACTCATGTCTCACACCAGTATGATCATGGGACGCTTTAATAGAAAGGCCATGGGAGAAGCTCCCGTTGCCGCTGATTCAAGTCTTAGTTATTCTAAAAACTTCCTGCACATGATGTTTGGAAAAGAAGTTGATGATGAAGTGGCCCATGCCCTCGATGTGCTCTTGATCCTTCACGCCGATCATGAGCAAAACTGTTCTACTTCAACAGTGAGAGTTGTTGGCTCAAGTCACGCCAATATTTTTGCCAGTATTTCTGCTGGTGTGGACGCTCTTTGGGGACCACTTCACGGTGGGGCCAACCAAGCTGTGCTGGAAATGCTAGAAGAAATTCAAGCGGCCGGTGGCGACTATAAGAAATTTCTTGGCAAGGCCAAAGATAAGAGCGATCCGTTTCGCCTCATGGGCTTTGGCCACCGCGTTTACAAGAATTTTGATCCACGCGCCAAGATCATTAAGAAGGCCTGTGACACTGTTTTGACCAAGCTGAAAATTGAAGACCCTCTCCTTGAGATCGCTCGCGGCCTCGAGGAAGAAGCTCTCAAGGACTCTTACTTTGTCGAGCGCAACCTCTATCCCAACGTGGATTTCTACTCGGGCATCATTTATAAGGCCCTAGGGATTCCAACCAATATGTTTACGGCGATGTTCGTACTGGGTCGTCTTCCTGGCTGGTTCTCGCAATGGAAAGAGCTTCGCGACAATCCGGCCAATAAGATTGCTCGTCCACGCCAAATTTATGTCGGAGAAAATACTCGCGAGTACACTCCGATGAATAAGCGCTAATTAAGCCCACTCTTTAAGAGCGGATGAGAGGGCCCAGTTTTGGGCCCTTTTTATTTGGTAGGTTAGAATGACGACTCTGTCTCTCTCAGAAATTTCACCCTTTCTGCTGAGCTCTCTTAAAGAGCATGAACTCATTGCTCTGTTAAAAGATATTTCGAGCGGATTTACCAGTGAGCGTGAGCGAATTGGTGAGTATGTGAGTGAGCGTGAGCGGGTGAGTGCCTATTGCTCCTATTATCTACCGACAAATATTCCAAAGCTCAGTTTCCTTTTGCGCCAGCTAAAGCCTGAGGTCCTAGCTAAGTTAGAGGGACTTCCTTTAATTGATATTGGCTGTGGCCCGGGGACGTACTCAGTTGGGTGGCTTTCGCACTTTAAAAAAACGCAGTCTATTCACTTGATAGATCAGTCTGCGCTTATGCTTGAGCAAGCGCGCGCCCTGATCGAGGGCCTGGGCCTGGCACCAGAAGTTGCTACTTATACACCTGGCCTTCCAAGCATCAAGGGCGGGGTGATGCTCTTTGGAAATAGCCTCAATGAAATGGGTATTAAGCGCGGTCTGGAATATATCGATAAAGGTGAACCTGAATTTGTGATTCTGATTGAGCCAGGAACAAAACAGAGCTTTTCACAGGTGCTACCTATGCGAGAAGAGTTAATCGCCAGAGGAATGCATCCTCTCTATCCTTGCGCGACTACAGCTGCTTGCCCCTTTAAAGGGCTAGATGATTGGTGTCATCAAGTGCTTCGTCTCACTCACGATCCAGAGATTGAGCGCCTCTCCCAACTGATTGGGCTCGATCGCAAGGTCATGCCTTTTATCGCTCATATCTATCAAAGGGGAGCGCTAGGGAGCGAGCGTGAAGCTCATTTCTTGCGCTTTCTTACGGAAACGAAATTCTCATTCATGTGGCAAGTTTGCCAAAGAGATGAAAAGGGTGAGCTCCACCTAGAGAAATTTGAGATGATGAAGCGCGATTATCCGAAGAAAGTAGTCAAACAATTGCAGCACGCCAGTGTGGGAGAGAGTTTTAACTTTCAGGTAGTTAAGAGACTTGAAACCCACGTCAGAGTGAGACTCACGAATTTTGCCGGGGAAGTTATTTCCACCAAGTAAGTCTTTAATCAACATTCCGGGCTTTTTATTCGTAAAGTAGTTATGAAAAAAATAACTACAATTCTTATCCTTTTTCCTCTCACTCTCTTTGCCCAGGTTGGTAGTCTGCCGACAAATGCACCGGCTGGCTTTCACGTCCAGCAGCTCGATGATGATTTTGAAATGGGTTCATTCAAAGAGATGCAGGGAGTGCACGTCCTTGAGATTAAAGATAATAGGCCGCAGAGAAAAATGCCTAATCCAGAACTAGTGTATCAATTGGTCAAGGCCAATATCCCCTACCAAGTCATTAAGGACTGGGATCAGCTTGATTACGATAGATTCTATATAAGACTAAATTCTATTAAGAGCAGTGACCTCATCCGTCTCTATGAAGGGGTGAGTGAGAAACAGTTAGAGGCGCTTAAGCGCGACTTTAAAAAGTATGAATAAGCTTTTATTTCTCGCGACTTTTTTTTCCCTTTGTTTTGAACTATTGGCCGCTTGCCCTAAAGGAAGCGAGTCGGGCAAAACAATTATTTTTTTAGACCTAAATAATAATCCGCGCGAAATTGAATCCACCAAAAGGGCCGCCTGCAGGCGAGGTGAGTCTGTCATTGTGCTGCCTGAGAAGGGCAGTAATTTTGACATCAACTCACTTGATCGCCTATTAGGCACACTTGAAAGGGCCAATGTATCTGTAAATAGCTTTGTCATCTCAGGCCACGACGGTGGAGGGCAATTTGGGGGCAGCAATGGTTTCTTTTCAAAGGTTATGCTTAGTGAACTTATGCAAGATCACCCACAGGTTCAAGAGAGTGTGAGCTCAGTTCTTCTATTGGGTTGCTATACGGGAGTGAAGCAAGAAATTTTTGATTGGAAACAAATTCTTCCCAATGCCAATCTCATTGCTGGCTATGAAGGACAAGCCCCTCTAGGTGATAAGCCCGCTGGGCATAGCTATATTGAGGGAGTTTTACTCAGAGAAAAGGAGATGAATGAGGCAAAGAATAAGGCCCAGCTTGAAAGGGTTTTAAGAGGGGGGATTAAGCATATTACATCTATCTCAGCAGCGATGTATGTTCACCCCAAGTTTTGCGCTCCAGGAACAGAGCATGAGTCGGGATTTTATTTTCGCCCACTCAAGGGGCGAGAGTCTCTCCAGGACTTAGTCACTCAGGAGTGTCTCAAAATTAAAGAGAGTGAAGGTCCGCTTATGCGAGACAGATTCATGTCGTACTACCGCGGAGAAAAGGAAATTCCTAAGCAAACCCATGGCACAGAACTTCGCAGTCTCTATAATTTCTTTCGCGAAAAGGGTCACTGCTTTGAGGGAGATCGAAATTATCCCAGTCCAGATAAAGTACTCTTTACACTCTTTTTTGATGGAGTAAAGCAGAACTACGCCCATTTTTTTGAGCGTCAGTTAGAAGAGTTTTCTGAAGATTTTAATAATCTCAAGAATTCATTTGAAGAGCGTTTTTTAAAATATGCTGATCGCAAAAAGTTACTTATTGAGGTTCTTAAAGAACGCGCCGGTAAAAGCGAGCGCACTTATACTGAGGAACTTGAGGCAGTGGCAGATGAGTATCAGCAAGTTGCCACTGAGCTAGCGAGCAAGTATCAACGACAGTTTGGGCTCTATGGTAGAGAAGATGATCTATCAAATCTCACACCTGAAGATCTCGAAAAGTACCAGCGCATGCAAGCGCTTTCGGAGTATAACAAGTTTCTCTACCAAGCGAGTTTCATGCAGCAGACGCGCGGTTTTACTGATGAGATCACTCCCGATGCTCTTAATCTCGCTGCTCAGAAATACCAAAGTTTTTTGGATCAGCGCCAAGCTTATCAAGATAAGTTGGGCGAACTCTTTACTAAGTTTGAGCCGCCATCCAAGGAGTTTATCGAAAAGAGCTCCCGCGCTGAGATTCTGGCCAAGGCACACGAGTTAAGTAAGTTTCAGCAATTGGAGTTCTTTAATGAGAATGTTCCCTCGTCTATGCAGGTGAGCTACACCATGAATGAATCGCTGGTGAATCTGAATTGCCTACCCTTTGAGTGGCATGAATTCAACGAGACTTCGCGCTCGGTTGGACCCAACTGTGGTGTCATGGGAGAAGGTGGAGAAGGTGACTCTGATGAAGAGGAGACGGGCAATTATTAAATAAAAAAAGGCCACTTTCGTGGCCTTCTCTATGAAAAATCTTTTTAAGATTACTTTCTTTGCTTGGTGTACATTGAACCAAATTTCTTCTTGAACTTTTCGATACGACCTTCGGTATCGAGGATCTTTTGCTTACCAGTATAGAATGGGTGTGAAGCAGAAGAGATATCAAGTTTAACCAGTGGATATTCTTTACCATCTGTCCAAGTGGCCGTTTGGTCAGTTTGGATTGTTGAACGAGTCAGGATGTTGAAGTCACTCGACACGTCTTGGAAGATCACTTCTCTGTAATTAGGGTGGATGTCCTTTTTCATATTCATACCTTTTGTTTAGCCTGCTGCTCGATATACAGCTAGGACTTATTTAAGCCAAATTGAGTGCTATAAGACTGGCGAGTCTCGCATTTGACCTTGTTAATGTCAAGCGGCAAGAGCGCCTTAATGGGCCTGACAGGTCGAGCAGCCGTCGCCACTTTTTTGTTCACTGCGACTGGAGAGTTCCCAGTGGCCGTATTGTTTATTGAGGGCCGCGAGAGCACTTTCCAGGTCGCAAAACTCTCGCGAGCTTATCTCCTGGTGGTCGCGATCGGTCACAACCAGAAAGTAAAGCCAGTCGACCCCGTCGCTAGCGCTTTCGCTGGGAGCGGCACCTAGGCTGAGGTAGGCCAAATAAGGGCCATTTTGCAGCAGGCTCTCCCGCCAATTTGATTCGAATATTTTGCTAGTGTTCATGGTAAAAGTTCCTAAAAATCCTGCAAATATCACTTCTCGCGAAGCTTTGCACTTGCCAAGAGAGGCTCATTTTGGTTATCTTACGGAGCCTAAAATGAGATTGCCAAGTACGTTTGTACTTTTTGAATGAGAATTTGGAGGATATCGTGGCCAAGGGACCTAGAGTTATTATCACGTTGGAATGTACAGAGGCCCGTAAAGAGGGGAAGTCACCTTCTCGCTATACGACCACTAAAAATAAGAAGACGACACCAGATCGTCTCGAACTTATGAAGTACAACCCCTTCCTTAGAAGACATACACTTCATAAAGAAATTAAGTAGTTAGCCCTAGGGTTATTTGCTCAATTTATTTTGTTTTTTATTCTGTCGTTACACAATATGAAAAAGAGGAACCAAAAGGTTTCTCTTTTTTCTATTTCTAAAGCCTAAATATCTAAAATTATAACTATACGTCCCCCAAACCAGACTCAGTTTTCTGTAGTTGAGTACCGATAAGTCAGAGTAGTGATCGTTACTTGGAAGGCGAGCTTTGGCTTTAAAAATACTCATATGCGACCCAGATGCTGAATGGCTGGCAGGTGCCAGAGAGTTCTTCATGGAGAGCGGCTATGAAGTCGCGGCCGTGAGCAATGGCAAAGACGCGCAGGTTGCGCTCTACAATGACAAATTCTTCGCCGTTTTACTCACCAAAGAGACCCAAAATCATACCGGCACTCAAGTGCTTCGCTTCATTAAGTCAAATTGCACAAATCAGCGCGTACTCTTTATCGTTGGCTCGAAAGATCAAGATGATGAGGCCACCACAAATAAGGCCGAGAGAGAGAAATATTGCAAGATGGGAGCGACAGAAGTTCTCTTTAGACCATTCGAGTTAAAAGATCTTAAAGAGACTCTCGAGGGTCACCAATCTTTAGGTGACTTGGTTGCAGGTCTCCCTAAAAAGAGTGGCGTCTCTGATGAGGTTGAGGTGGCAGGAGTCGATGAAGACTTTACCGCCATTCGTATCGATGACTTCTACTCTTCTCAAGCGGTACTCTTTGATATCTACATCAAGCTAAGCAATAAACGCTATATTAAGATCCTTCACGCCGGCGATACTTTTGAGAAGGCGAGAATTGATAAGTATAAAAACGAAAAGAAGGTAGAGTTTTTATACTTTCACAAAAATGATCGGCGCAAATTTATTCAGTTTAATAACTTTATGGCCAGTAAAGCAGTGGAGAATAAAGTTATTGGTGCTGAGACGAAAGTTCGCATGATGAAGAATATCTCTGAAAAATACGTGGAAGAGGTTTTCACACAGGGACTAAAACCACAGATTATCGATCAAGGGCGCGAAGTATGTGAGAACGTCTACAAAATGATTGAAAAGGAGAAGGATCTCTATAAGCTTCTTCGCTCCTACCAAGACTTTGATCCCAATGCCGTTAGCCATGCCTTTTTGGTGACGCTCTTTGCAAGTTCGATTATCAAACAGTTTGAATGGGAGTCGAAGACGACCATTGAATCGGCCGCCATGGCCTGTATGTTTCATGACATCGGTAAGGTAAAACTTCCTCGCGAGCTGCTCGATAAACCCACGAGCGAGATGAGTGAAGAAGAGCTAGAGCAGTACAAGAAACATCCCGAACTCGGTTTTGAGATAGCCGATGGTAATCGCATGCTTAACAATTCTGTGAAGCAAATTATTTTACAGCATCATGAGGCTTTTGATGGGAGCGGATTTCCCTATCAAAAGAAGGGAAGTAAGATCTTAACTCTGGCCAATATTGTGGGTCTAGCGGATACATTTTCTCATATTCTAACTGAGAAAAAAGTTCAGCCAGTAGATGGACTTAAACTTCTTCTTATTCAGCAAGATGTCGTGAGTAAATTTAATTCAATGATCGTTGAAAATTTCATCAAGGTTTTTGTGGACCCATCAAAAATTGTCAAGGACAACGCTCTTCCATCAAACTCACGAGTCGTTAATAAAAAAGCTTCTTAATTGAAATCGTTCGGAATTGATTTTGTCTCTTTTGAAAGAGGCCAAAATGGTCTTTGTGAATCAGAAAGGGATACTTTCGGTCACTGGCCGAGATCATAAAGTTCTCTCTCTTTTCCATCTTAATATCTGGCAATGAGGCCAGGGGCCAAGTGATTTGATAGGTGAGTTCTCTATTTTTATCATCTGTAATTGTAATGATGTAGTAGGGCGAGGCCAAGTTCTCATCGATCTTTTCTTTAAGTGCCTCAGTTTGCTTATCGAGAATGATCTGGCTCTTTAGCGAGAGAAGTTCCTTGAGATATTCTTCAACCTTTCCTGGCTCGAGCACCTTGCCATCTTTTGTCTGCCAGTTATTGTCCTTGCGATCAAATTCGAGCTGGAGATTATTTTTACTTATGCTGCCACGATAGAGGGAGAAGCTGGCAAGAGAGTTGACGTCCACTGAGAAAATTCTGGTGTCGATAAATTGCCCGAGATCAAGCTTTTCAAAAGGGTAGTTAATCGCATCAATGTGATAAATCGCTTTCTTCTTTTCAAAAGTTATGTAGGTCGAGTTATCGATGGGATTGACTAGGCCAACTTGGAGCCGGTGCTCACCTCCATCTTTGGAATTAAAAGTCACTTCAAGTTGAGGGCGGTCGAGGGAAAAGTTAGAAGTGTTAATGAGGTCTTTCTCATAGATTTTTCTAATCTTTAAATTTCCAAGAGCGCCGATGATCTGAGTAATTGTAGACTCAGTCGCCGGGTACTCTCTAGGTGAAGTCATCTGCCAAATGCCGTACCCATCTTTTGATAAGGTAAATGAGCCGAGCCGATTTTTAATTGTAAGGTGAGTAATAGAGTCGAGATCGCTTGAGCGCAACACCGTTTGATACTCACCGAGTTCGTGCAGAGTTTCGGTAGGGGCCTGAAAAAATTCGCTTAAGAGGGCGCTCGCCATCAAGACTAGAAAAAAGAGCCCCACGAGCCAGGTTGAAAAATGTGATTTATGTGATCTCATGCGTAGGAGCAAATTAAACATCCTGCTAAAGTGAGCTGGAAGTTCATTATAAACCCATCTAAGTAAGAGTGACTAGAGATCGAGGTCATCGAGTTCATCAAACTCGTCCCCATCGTCTTCTTTTGGCTTAATTTGACCAGTTGGCTTGAAGACTGGGACCACAGGTTCAATGCTCTCAATAAATTGGCGCAAGAGTGTTCGCTCTCCTGAGCGCAAATATGTCCACTTTGCTACAACGCGATATGGGAGGGCATTCTCAGAGATGATTCTGCTCTTCATATTATATTGACGACAGTAGCGAACTTCAGCGCAGAGTCTAAAGCGTTTGGGAATTTGGAATTCGATGACCACTGACTGACCGACCAAAAGTTTAGTTTGGCAAAAAAAGTAGATTTCATCCATGCCCACTTCGGCCATTACAGTTTTACCGTTAAAGATTTTGTGATCCGGCAGGCTCGGGCGGCGCTGAAAGAGAGTGACAACATTACTGTCGCTCTCATCGACAACCGTTCCACTTTCCATTAAAGGGGCGGGTGCTGATTCGCCGCCCTCGTTTCCTTCCATCGCAGTGGCCATTGCCGCTTCAAATGGATCTTCTGCAGGTGCCGCTTCTTCGCTATTGTCAGTTTCGCCTTCACCTTCAGCTGCAGCTTCGGCCATGGCAGCTTCAAATGGGTCCGGAGCATCATCGCTAGCCTCTGCTCCACCCATGGCGGCGGCCATCGCTGCACCTAGGTCGTCGAGCTCTTCGCCACTTGAGCCGAGCATCCCGCCTGAGTCAGAGATGGGAATAACTGCTGCAGAGGGGCCCTTAGAGGCATATTCTTCTAATAAGTCTGAGATTGCTTGTTTGCGATCGGCATCTGGGCCCATGTGAGCGAGCCTTTTTTCAATGACTGCTTCGAGTTCGTCTCTGAGAGTCCAGAGCCGTAGCGATATTTTCTTAATGTAGACTGGGTCGTTTGAACCACCGTAAATCATTGCGCTCCCGTCCTGGTCGCCAACCATGTTTGAAGAGACCGGGAAGATCCGATCATATCACCCTAACATTTTCTCTCATTTCAAGGGATTTGTAGAGTTAGCGTTATACTGGAAAATATTTCCATCTTCGTGAGCACCGGATCATGCCAATAGGGTTAATTCTACTCACAGAAGTTTAGAGTTCAGTTTTTAAGACAATGGATTGTCTGCACATATTTGGTTACTGACCATAATTAAACTCCAAGGAGGGAGTATGAACTGGAAGAGATTAAGCCTCGGGGCAGCGGTGTCGCTTGCTGGCCTTTCACTGAGTGGTGTTGCAAGTGCTGCACTTGCTCCTCACATCAATGGTGAGTTCATCGTTAAATTGAAAAACGGAGTGACAAAGTCGGAATTGGGAAGTCTAAAGTCTTTGGGCGTAGAAGTTCAAAGTGACCTCAATGTCGAGTTTGGATCGTTCTATAAAGTAAAGAGCTTTGCCGATAAGGCCAACACTGAAGAAATCCTCGCCGCTCTTAATGCTGATCCGGCAGTTGAATACGCCGAGCCCAACTATATCTACGAAATTGTTAAACCGATTAAAGAACAAACGCTCTCTGATATTTTAGCTCCAGTGAACTTTGAAGCTGCTTACGCCACTCCTAATGACCCAAAGTTTGGTCAACTCTGGGGTCTTAGAAACACTGGTAATAACGAGCCAAGCGGTGGAGCAGGTGTGGCCGGCGCCGACATCGACGCTCTTAAGGCCTGGGATATCACTACTGGGGATCGCTCCGTTAAAATTGCTGTGATTGATACTGGTATTGACTACAACCACCCGGATCTCGCAGACAATATGTGGACTAACACGGCAGAGGCCAATGGCCGCCCTGGTGTGGATGATGATGGCAATGGCTTTATTGACGATATTCATGGTTACGACTTTGCTAACAACGATGGCGATCCGATGGATGGAAACGCTCACGGGACTCACTGTGCGGGGACAATCGGCGCTGTTCACAACAATGGTGTGGGCGTTGCCGGTGTGATGGATAACGTTAGCTTTGTGGCCGTTAAGTTTCTCACTGACAGTGGTTCAGGCTCACTTGAAGGGGCGATCAAGTCAATTGATTACGCTACAAAAATGAATGTGGATCTCATGAGTAACTCATGGGGCGGTGGTGGTCGCTCTGAAGCTCTGAAAGAGGCCATTGAGCGCGCCAATGCGGCCGGTATTGTCTTCACTGCTGCTGCCGGCAATAGTGGTTCTAACAACGACAGCTCGCCACACTATCCTTCAAACTATGAAGTTGAAAACGTGATCTCTGTGGCCGCGACAACTGCTCAAAATGGAATGGCGTCTTTTTCTTGCTTTGGCCGAAACACTGTTCACATCGGTGCTCCCGGACACAGAATTCTCTCTTCTACGCCAAATGGAAAATATGAAGTGTTCTCAGGAACTTCGATGGCCACACCACACGTCTCTGGCGCTATTGGTCTACTCATCGCGAATGAAGGCCGCATGAATCCTAAAGCGGTTCGTGAAAGAGTTATTGCTACCAGTGAGCCAACTGCTGCTCTTCGCGGAAAGACGATCAACGGTGGCTCGCTCAACGCTTATAACCTGCTCACCGATACGCGCCCGGCCCGCAATGAACCAAAGCCAGGAGCTTGGAGAGCGGTGGCGCTCGATGATGTTTGGGAGTCCGCTCACCCATACGCTGACAACGCTTCAGAAGTGAGAGTATTTAGTCACCCAGGGGCGAAGTATATGCGCCTTAAAGTGAAGAAGTATGATCTTGAAAATCGTTACGATTACCTTGAAGTGAGAGATGCTAATGGTGCCGTCGTTGAGAAGGTTTCTGGAACTGGTGCTGACTACGCTTCTGACTATATTGAAGGTGATTCGATGACTGTCGTTTTTAAATCTGACCGCTCAGTTTCAAAGTGGGGATTTGAAGTGGTTGAATTTGAAGTTCAATAATTAGACGAGAAAGAAATTCAACGCAAAAAGGCCAAGCATCGCTTGGCCTTTTTTTATTCAATTAAAATCTAAGCTAGATTCTTATTGGAAGAGGTGCTTGTACTTGCGTACAAACTTAGAAAGACTTCCAACTTTATCTAGAGTGCGAATTGCACTGGTAGAGAGTCTAAGCTTCACAGTTTTACCTGTTTCAGGGTCGAATACTCTCTTTGTTTGCAGGTTTGGCTGCTGAGTTTTCTTAGTTTTGATGTTTGAGTGTGAGACTTTATGTCCAACTAAACGGCGCTTTCCAGTCAAATCACATGTGCGTGCCATAGCGAGATCCTTATTCAATTTGTGTATAGTTAACAAATAATGAGTGAGTGGTTATAACTTGTTTGGAACGCGACGGCAAGGGTAAAAGACGGATTTTGCGCACCGAGCCTCACATTCTTAAAGATTCTATCTTGACGAAATTCCATCACTTTCTTGAAAGACTCGTGCGCATTTCTCTCTTATACTTTAACCACAGGTTTTAGGGCCCCGCAGGGGGCCAGCAAGCGTTAGCGCGCGGTCTTAGGAAGGACGACCGGGCGCCGAAGTTTAAGTCAGTACGTTAAAACATTGATTTGGGGATAGACATGCAACTTTCACGGAGGAAGTTTCTGTCGTCATGGACGGGAATCCTGGCAGGTAGTGCCTTATATCAGGGTGGGGCTAAAGCACTGGAAGTTGGTGCTCCACTCGAGCTTAAGAGTTTTTCAGAATCACTTAAGCGCAAAGACCTTAACGCAAACGCTGAGCTTAAGCGTTTTTGTTTTGGGTCGTGTAACTCACATAAAAAAGACCAGCCCTTGTGGCGCCATATCGCCAGGGCGAGACCCGATCTCTTTGTCTGGCTCGGAGACAATGTCTACGGCGACACTGAAGATATGAATGAATTGCGAGAAAAATATCTCTTGCAACTCACTCGGCGCGACTACCGCCAAATTGTTGAAAATATTCCTATCATCGCCACTTGGGACGACCACGACTTTGGTAAAAATAATGGCGATCGCCACTACGCCAAGCGCTGGGAGTCGCGCGAAGCTTTCTTTGACTTTATTGGCGTCGGCAAGACTTCTGAGCGCCGCAACCGCCAGGGGATCTACGACTCTTGCACTATGGGTCCCCCTGGGCGCCAAGTGAAGTTCATCATGTTTGATTGCCGCTTTAACCGCGATCCTAAAGAAGAGGCCGGCGCCGATCTTTTGGGACAAGAGCAGTGGGAGTGGTTTGAAGAGGAGATGCGAAACTCAAGCGCTCAAATTCACTTCTTTGGCTGCTCAACATCTATGATCTCTACGAATCTCTCAACCACTGAGGATTGGTCTGACTATCCAAAGGCCTATAAGCGCTTTTTTGAAATTATCGAGCGCTATGATGTGCGCGCTCCCTACTTTTTATCTGGAGATAAGCACTTCGCTGGCTTTTTTCATAAAAATGAAGGCTCCCAGGGCATCGTCTACCACGAGATGATGTCGAGTGGAATGACCCACTCAGTGCCAAGCGTCTACGTCCCCGTGGTCAATCACTACTACGGCAAGGCCAATACTTATTGTGATCTCAACTTTGGCGATATTGTCATTGATTGGGAGGGCTTTACTCCGCGCATGCTCTGTCGCATTCGAGGAACTGATGGTCTCGTTAAGCTCCAGCGCCTCTACGAAATTGATCAGATCACTGGAAAGTGGGTTTGGATTTAGCTAAAGAGTTCGCGCTCGATATTTCCAAGCCCTAATTTTCTGAGATAACTCTTAATAAAGTTTTGATTTTCTTTTTTATACCAAAAAAAGAATGTTCGCTGCTTTGTTTTGTCATTCAGAGAAATTGCCGTCTCGACTGGCTTCATGGTGTAGGGGTGTATGCCTGAGTAGTAAATCTCAGTGGCCAAGGTCATGGGCGTGGGAGTGAAGTCCTGAACTTGCTCTAGTTTATAGCCCAGCTTCTTTGTTTTAGCCGCGAGCTTGGCCATATCTTCTGGCCTACATCCTGGGTGACTACTGATGAAGTAGGGGATGATTTCTTGGCGTAGCTGGTGGCGCGCATTCATCTGTTCAAACTTCTGCTTAAAAGCTTCAAAGAATTTAAAGCTAGGCTTTCTCATGAGATTGAGGACGTGATCTTCAGTGTGTTCGGGGGCGACTTTAAGTCTGCCTGAGACGTGGTGAGTGATGAGCTGTTCGACATACTCGTTATCATCTTTTTTGTGAGAAGAGTTTTCATCAAACATTAAATCATAGCGTAGACCGGAGCTCACAAATGCTTTTTTCACTTTCTGATGGGCCGCGACCTTGCGATAGAGTTCGGTCATGGCCTTGGGAGAAGTGTCGAGGTTGGAGCAAATCTTGGGGTGAACGCAAGAAGGGGCGGCACAACGATCACAAATCTTTTGGTCGATTCCCTTCATTTGGTACATATTGGCCGATGGCCCACCCACGTCGGAGATATAGCCTTTAAAGTCGGGGTCGTTTGTGATTTGCTCGAGTTCTCGCAACACCGACTCTTGAGAGCGACTGGCAATCATCTTGCCTTGATGGGCCGAGATGGTGCAAAAGCTACAGCCACCAAAACAGCCACGGTGAGTATTAAGTGAGTACTTAATCATCTCATAGGCACTAATGGGACCGCGCCCTTTATACTTGGGGTGCGGGAGTCTGGTGTAGGGAAGATCAAAGGAGGCGTCGATTTCTTTAGACGTCATCGTCTGATAGGGGGGATTAATAACGAGTGTGTTTTCCCCAACATCTTGTGTGAGTCTGGCCGCAAATTGGCGGTTGGATTCAACTTCTACAAAGACGAAGTTTCGGCTATAGCGCTTCTTTGATTTGAGGCACTCTTCGTGAGAGGCAAGACTGCGAGTTTTCCAATTTTTATTCTTTGGGAGCGGCTCTTTTCTGGGTTGAAGAAAAGCCGTTTGGGCAATGGTCCTTAGCGACTTAAAGGGAACTCCCTTTTGTAGCAGCCCTATTATATCGCGAATGGGCTGTTCACCCATGCCGTAAACCAGTAGGTCTGCCCCTGAGCTGGTGAGAATATTGGGCATCAGCTTGTCAGCCCAGAAGTCATAATGAGTCACTCTTCTGAGCGATGCTTCAATACCACCGATGACCACGGGAGTGTCTGGGTAGAGTTCTTTAAGGATTTTTGTATAAGTCGTCGTGGCGTAGTCAGGGCGGTAGTCCGTCGCTCCACCAGGAGTGTAGGCATCATCACTTCTTAAGCGCTTGCCGGCGGTGTACTTATTGACCATCGAATCCATATTGCCGCTAGTGACGCCAAAGAAGTACTTGGGAGTGCCAAATTTTTTAAAATCGCGATGGTCACCGCGCCAGTCAGGCTGGGCGATAATCGCAACTTTTAATCCCATCGACTCTAGGATTCTTCCCATGACCGCTGTTCCGAAGGCCGGGTGATCGACGTAGGCATCCCCGGTGATGAGGATGACATCGAGTTCATCCCAGCCGCGCTTTTTAGCCTCTTTCATTGTTGTTGGAAGCCACGCTGTGATGGGCAGTTGTGAATGGGGAGGATTTGTTGTCATAGCGCGAAGATATATCAAGAGGGCGGGCCCAGAGCAATGGGGGCTAAAAAAAAGGGGGCACTTTATGGCCCCCTATAGAATTCGTCGAACTTATTGCTCAGCTTCTTCATCACCTTGATCGCCACCACGATGCCTGCGTCTTTTCCCCTCGCCGCGGCGACCCTCGCCCTTGGGCATTGGACCTATTTCGGACTTGAGCTCATCTTTGAGTTCTTGGTGGCGCTTTTTCATGAGGGTGCGAAATTCCTTTTTCCGAGCTTTGAGCGTTTCGCGAAAGAATTCCTTCCTGCGCTCGCGGCTCTCTTTTTTAAACTCTTTAAAGGTACTTTTGATTTCGCTTCTTATCTCTTTATTTTTATCTTTTTGTCCAAACTCCAGTTTGTTTTCAAGCTCTGAGAGTTTGCTTAGGAGCTGCTTTTGGCGCTGGTAATTTTCATCGAGAAATTTCTTTTGGAGCTCGTAAGTCTCCTCTTCGTGTTTAGCGCGAAGGTCCTGGTTTTCACTAATAAAGCTTTTAAATTGCTTAGAGAGTTCGGCCTTATTGGCGGCACTGCCTTCTTCACTATAGGCGCTTGCCCCGAGGAGAGCGAAGACGCTCATAACAAAGAAGAATGGTCTTAAAGTCAGTCTTTTCATGATTAGCTCCTTTAAATCATGTTCATAACCCTTCTACGGGAGAGGCAGCGAAAAGGTTTCACCAAAACCCTAAGTTATTAATTTTCTGTCAGTTTTTTGAAAAGTGAAACTATTTTTGACCTCTCAGCGTATGATGAGGTGATGAGAATATTGGCACGGGCCCTCGCAATGGGGCGCAACCCATTTAAGAACCCCCTAGATTCGTTTTCCGACTTGGAACTCGTGGCGGGGATGTCGCAGCAGGACCACAAGTGTTTTGAGGTTTTCTACAATCGGCACAAACAAGGTCTCTACTTCTTTCTTTATCGCTTAACCGGACGGGAAGATATTAGTGAGGAGCTTATGCAGGAGGCATTTTTGAAGTTCTTCGGCTCAGCTTCTCGCTATGATTCGAATCAAAGCCAAGTGAGAACTTGGCTTTTTAATATTGCTCGCAATTGCGCTATCGACTACTTTCGTAAAAAAAGTGAGCAACCTCTCACTCTAGAGGAAGGGATAAGTGAGCTCTCTCATGGTGAAGGGGAGTTAAATTCCGAGCAAGAAGAGATAATGCTAAGACGCGCCCAACAGGAGGAACTGCAAAAGGCAATGCTTCAATTACCTCTAAGCCAGCGCGAAGCACTGCTGCTTTGGATGCAGGATTTTACTTATGAAGAGATGGCCCAGATGAGTGGCAAAACAGTTCAGGCCGTGAAGAATTTAATTAACCGAGCGCGCGCCAAAATGGTGAAAGAGTTGGCAGGGAGAGAGTCATGAATTCAAATAGAAATAAAGAACTCTATCGCCAAAGCATGAGCACGAAATTTTCTCGCAATGCCGATCAACGGGTTTGGAGTCAGATTCAAGGGGAGCTGCAAAAGCAATCTTCACGCGGTCAGTGGCTGCAATTTT
This sequence comes from Bacteriovoracaceae bacterium, assembly GCA_048264885.1. Taxonomy (GTDB): domain Bacteria; phylum Bdellovibrionota; class Bacteriovoracia; order Bacteriovoracales; family Bacteriovoracaceae; genus JBLWXV01. Next base: position 251,210 of record JBLXCO010000001.1, on the reverse strand, counting down.
CCCTCGTGGCAAGTGCACTCTGCGCGCTTTTAACTATCGTTATTTTGCGCAATTTTCCTACTGCACCCGTTGAAAATGCTTCCAAGCTTAGCTACGCCAGTGAGGTCGATCTGATGAGCGAGGTCGTCTTTGAAATTGATCAGGAACTCTTAAGTACCCAAATTCTCGCCTACGATGACTTTGAAAATTTGGGGGTAGGCTCAGAGTACGACTTTTAAACGCCTGATTTTATAAGAAGTAAAAAAATACCCAGGCCCTTTTTAATGTCTAGAGTAGGTGGTAAAAAATCTCCATTCATACGTTTCGGAGATTCAAGATATGACCAGAACCTGGGGCCAGCTATTGGCCATTATCGGCACTCTTAGCTTTTGTTCCAACTCGCTCTGGGCGCAGCAGACTCCGGCCGAAACGCTCTTGAGTGCTTACGCTTCTCAATGCCCCAATGTGCTCACTCAAAGTGTGCGCGGCTCCCTTTTAAGTGTTCAGAATCTTGCGAGTGTCGTGGAGGAGTTTAAAGCCGATAATAACTGCTTTGGGGCCTCGAGTGTGGGCAACTTAGTCGCGAGCTATGATCGTCTGTATCAAGAGTATGAAGTCTATCAAACAGACTCAAGCTCGCGCACAGTTCTTGAACATCGCATGGCCCAGTATACAAATATGCTTGCAGATCCTTCGCTGACGATAGATGAGCGCACTTTTCTCGCCAACGAACTCCTGCTGGCCCAGGCCGATCTCATCAATATGGAAGCTGAGATTAAGCGTTTTGGACTTTTTTCAAGTCGCTACGCTACTGGGGCAAGTACTATGTTAAGTGGAGTGGAAGGTTTTCTGGGTTCTTGGGCCTCAAATCCGGCGTGCTTTGATGGCAAGGGTTATCTCCTTGCGAGCCTGCTTTCCAATTCACTCATGTCAGCAGCAGCTTTTAGCGCGCCCGGAACAAGACTGGCCCTAAGTAGTGCGGCCGTGGTGGTGCAAACCCTTTCAAAATATATCCACGACTTTAAGCTTAACAAGGATATTGCAAAGCTAGACGATATAAAGCTTCCTTTAGCGATTTCATGTGTCAGTGAGGCGCTCGCCAATCAATTTTGTGAAGCGAGCGAAACCATGGAAGTCGTCGATCAGTTTAGAGAAGATCTTGATGCCAATGAGCCTCAGTTTGAGGGGCTAGAGCTGCTTAGTTACCATCTCACTGAGCTAGGTCATTGGCTAAATGAGGTCTATGCGGGATCGGCCATCACTTCTGAAGGGGATCTCGTCAATAGAGAAAAGCCGATTCTGCAGGCGGAGTTTTTGCAAAAAGTTCGTCGTTATACTCAAACCTTTGCCACTCTTCGCCAGCGCATCTTTGAAAATATCAACTCCACCAATGACCGCAGCGAGGCCATTGCCATTGCCATTTCAAGCTTGGTCTCGATCATGGAAACTCCCTCGCTCACACCGGTCGCTTTAAGTTCGTGGACGTCTTCGTCTGCCACTGTTGAAAACCCCATTTTCGTCTCGCGCGACAAGCTACTCCTACCTTTTAAGCTCTATGATGAGTCGATTACGAGTGTTCCTGTTTGTCCCGAAAGACAGGCCACGTGTTCAAGCTTACTTGAGTACGTGCGCTCAAAAGGCTTGATATTAAATCTCAGTGACTGGGCCCGCGCCGTCAATGGTGCTGTTGCTGTGATTAATGAAACTCTCGACGTCATCAATCTCGAGCGTGCACGAACGGTCTCGGTTGACTCTTATTCGGTGCTCGTTCGCGCCAATCGCGACTTTAGAGGTGAGGCCAATGCCATTCAGGGCCTCATTAAAGTTCTAGATAACTCTAAGAGGATCGAAGATGTCCTCTATGAAGTGGGCTGCCGCGTCTCTGATCGCGGTTGTCATGGGGGAGAGCCAGGCTTTACCCATCGCTACTACCCACAAATTGTGAATGTTCGCCGTACCGCCGAGCTCACCAATATCGTGCTTGATTTGATTGAAGAAGGCTTTAGGCCAGGACCCATTGATAATGATAAGCTTCCACGCGAGTGTCGCTCTGCTGCTGAGACTTTGCGTACGCTGGGAATTGAAGTTGAAGGCGATGAACTTGATAATAAGAGCTTTACTATCACCTCTTGTATCACCAATCTTCTTAAACTCGCCGAGCGTGGCAATGACGTGTACTTTTCAAAAGTGCGCGACATGGTCTCCTACGAGCTCGAAGCTCGCTTTGCTGCCGGTGACTTCTCTGACGACGTTGAAGATATTTTAATGGCCACGCGCTCAGACTTAGTGAGCACGCTATTAAATTCCTATGCCACTCAAAGTAACTCCATTTCTCTGGCCGAAGTTTATCAAGGGCTGCAAACCACTAAGACCCTCACGCGCAAAACCTTTGATCAGTTTATGGAAATATTTGAAAAACCAGTGATCAAGGGCCTCAAGCGCCCTGACATGACGAAGGATGAAGTCTCGGCCTATTGCTTTAGACTACTTCCTTACCTCGAAAATAAAAAAGACGACTTCATTAAAGAAATCTACGAGACCTGTGAAGAAGCAGAACTCAATTTCTATGAAAATGGCCCCAAGCTCAAGTGGACTCAACATGTGGTCAATTATCGCAGTAGCTCAGGTCTAAGACGTCAAGTCTACGCCGTTAACCCCAAGAAAACTAGGGAGGATCGCTTCTGCGCCTATCGTCAGTATATGAGAAAGAATCGCCTCATGGAACAAAGAAGATCAAGAAGACACGCCGTCTTTAAAGATGATATTTCCATGAAAAGCTCGGCGTCGCCATTGAAGTCGAATATCCACTTTGAATTTGGAACACTTTAAGAAGTTCTTTAAGCCCCTCACTTTTTTATTGGTGCTCGTTCTAGTTGGAATGAGCCTCTACTATTTTTCTCCTAAGCACTCTCACGGCTTGCGTGTTTTGCCAGAAAAACCGGCGCCAAAAACTGAGCAGGTGGTACCTGTCGCTGCGACGGCCACACTTGATTTGACTGCAACGGACTCGACTCACCATCGAGTCAGCGCTCATCCTCCTCAGTGGGGAAGGGCCCACCGTGAGCTTCTTAAGAGGGCACAGGCGTGCCAGCTACTTCAAAAGAGCTTGATCGCTGATGGGGTGCCTAGTGAGCTCACCGATCCTTTTTATGACGAACCCGAGCGAGTGATTCTGCGTTACCTCGAAGTTTCCTCTGGATTGCTGCGCTTTCGTAATATTCAAAATAGCGTCGATCAGTTTGAACAGATCTTAAGTGAAGACAATTCTCTGACACCTGAGCAGATTCTCAATATGGAGCGGGACTTTGAGCGCTGCTCTTCAAGTGAGGTTGCTGACTTAGTCACGATGACTTTTGAGGTGTTGGAAAAGCAGGATGTTGACCCCGAGGTCAGGACAATGGCCTTTGAGGCGACAATTTTTGTCGCCAGGTACCGCCTTGAAAATCATCCAGCCACTGGACGTCAACTTTCAACCACAATTCATCTAATGCTAGGGCTACTGCGCGCAGGCTATTTTTCGCCCGAGCAATCAAGCCTCTTTGCGCGCCTAAATCGCAAGGCCATCACGCCGCTGGAGTTCATGCAAAGGTTTCCCAAAATGGTTGCTCGCGACGAAGTTAAAAGAGACCTCTACCGGCGGCAGTACGCTGATAATAAAGTTTTAGCAGCGGAACTCTTAGAGTTTTTAAGTCGGTTTGAGCTCTCCTATGAATAATTTTTCTGTGTTAAAATAACTCCCTATTGGAGAGCATTTGAACCATAAGTTTCGCTTCTTTAGTCTTGGCCTGTGTATCGTCCTCATTGTGATGGGCGTGCTCTACTATATGAATGAGCGTAGTTATAGAGAGTCATTTCATCAAAAGTTTGGCTCTCAAAGTGCACTGTCGATGAAAGCACCGATTGCGACACCGACTGAAAGTGCAGCAACTCAAATACCAACCCCAAGTCCAAGTCCTGGCCTTGTGGAGATGAGCGAAATTGCGCGTGAGAAAAGGGCGGTGATTGATCAAAAATGGCAGGAGGCACTTAAGATGCTAGCGCTTTCGGCCAAAAAGTGTGACGCCGCTTTGATCCAGGTTCTTCCAGATAACTCACTGATCGATGTCCAAGATCCCTTCTATGACAATCCCGATGCTGTGATCGCCAAGTATTCTGATGTCCTGCAAGAAGTGATGACGATAGAGAACGCTCTTCACGCCACTGAGCTTTTTAATGAGGCGGTCTTAAATGTGGAGAGTATTCCCCTTGAAAAGCTCATTGAGATGGAAGGGGCCTTTGATATTTGTCGCTCACAAAGGGCGCTCATCTTTGTTGAAACAGTCTTTGAAGCTTTTTCTAAGAAAATGTGGGCGTCTCTCAAGCACCGAGCGCTAATGGGGCAAACCCTTGGTTACTTGCAGTATCGACTAGAGTTCTATCCCGCTACCGCACAGAATATTACTTTTGCCCTCAACCTTTTGCTGGGGCTGTCTGTTCAAGGGCTACTTCCAAAGGAATTGCAAACTGAGCTTGATGATCTCTATGACAAGGTGATTGAGTCGCAGGATCTCTCGCGCGAGCTGCCCAAAATGGATCGAAGCCAAGCAGTCAAGCGCGAGCTCTACCGCGAGAATTACGCCAATAATCGCTATATCTCTGGCGAGCTTTTAGAGCTCATTAAGCGTCTCGGGCAACGCTATTAGTTTTCCATACAAAGGTAAATTTTATTTTCGTTCAGGCCACTCTTAATTAACATCTCTTTGACCTGTCCCATCATCCAAGCGCGCTGTGCCTTAATGTAGCGGACTTTATTGTCAAAGCTTTTAATGAGTTCACTACGATGAAAGGAAGATTCAGGATAGTTCTTTTCAACTTGGTGATAAACCTCTTTGGTGAAGCGAACAACACCCAGGGAGAGATAATCAATGGCCTCCCAACCGATGTCGCTGGCAAGGATGTCTACGAGCTCTTGATAGCGAACAGTCATGTCCTCACTATAGATGATCGGATCAAAGTGAACGCCCAGCCGGTGAGATTGTCTGGCCAGAGTTTGCATGGCCTGCAGCCTGGCCGCAAGTGGCGGGGTCTTAAGGTCGTGCTCTTTGACATCGCGCTGGGGAGTGAGGCTAAAGCTTACGGTTACGTTTTTAAGAGGTGAGAGTTTTAGGATTTCTTTGATATTGGCCGACTTGGTCCTAAGCTCCAAGCGCGCTCTTGGGTACTTTGCAAAGAGTTCGTAGTAGAGCGGGAGTTCCCCACTGAGGTGAGAGAGGGCGAGTGAATCACTAAATTCCCCGGCGTGAAACCAGGGTCTCTTATCTTCATTTGTAGCGGTAATTACTTTTTCAATCTCGGCCAGAATTTCTTCATGATTGACAAAGAAAACCAAGTCCGGGGAATGAAAATGTCCTTGTAGATAGCAATAGGTACACTCGTAAATACAATTATAGGCATGAATATAATAGTAGTGAGGGTCTCCCGCCTGCCCATAAGCATCTGGCGCCTCTTTCACCATTGTCCCGCGCTTTTTAGCAATGAAGAGTTGTAAATTATCGCGCTTTTGAAGATAGGGCTTTTTAGCGCGGTTAAAAATATCCTCGGCATTTTCAATGATCTTTACCGGGACGCCAGCAAAGCGCTCGCGCAGGCGCACTGAAACCGGGCCTTCAAAAATATCGCGTTCAATGAGCAGCCGGCTAAACATTGAGTTCACCTGCTTCGATGAGTCGCTTGAGTTCTTCATAAGGGAATTGCTCAATGGCGCTTTTTAGTCGCTCGATATCTTTTTCACTTTGAATTTGAAATTTCAGATTAAAGTGGGTGGACTCTAGTGGCCAGGGGTAGCTCACCTGAATGCCTTGCTCTCTGAGGGTGAGAGTCTTGGCATTAATCTCGTCTTCTAGCTTTGCCCTAAAGGGATTGAGGGCGCGCGAGAGTGCGGCAATTAAAAAGAGTGTACGCTCCTTAGGGCGCTCAAATACTTCTTGGACACACTCTTTTGTAATTGTGTGAAAGCGAGCTGTTCCAAGCTTTTGCTTGAGATGAGCGAGTTGGCGCTCGGTAGAAGTGGTGAGATGAAAAAAGGGCAGGTCGGCGTCTGCAAAGAGGGATTCGCTTTCATGAGTACTCGCGAGCGAATTTTTAGAAATCTCTTTTGATTCATAAAATAACTTTAATGCGCGAGACCACTCAATCGCCCTCTCTTTAACCACTTCACAAATTTCGGTGCTGTCATTTTGAGGCAGATCACTCACTAATTTATAGGCACTCCACTTTTTTTTGAAAAGTTCACACACACTCGCAATGGACCAAAGTTCACGCTCAATGAGAGGGGCGAAGTTATCAAGCTCTTGTGCTCGCTGGGAAGTGAGCACGCGCTCTTTAGCGCTTAGGCAGTCAATGTCGGCGCTCGGGTCACTAGAAGTGTAGCTTTTAAATTCATCTTCAGCGTAGCTGGTGCGAATGGAGTAGATGTCACCTGTTCTTAGGCCTGCGCGCACGCCGGCGCAAACGCCGAGGTTTACCACTTGAGTGATTTCACTAAAGCGGGTGAGCACACTGGCCAGGCGCTCTCTGGGAGTCCACAGCCCCTCGCCGCAAATGAGGATCAGCCCGCAGTCCGGATGACTGAGCAGGCCCTCAAAAGGATGATTCACTGGGCCCGCTCCAGGGAGGAAAGCGCTTGCCTCGGCGCGATGGGCAAAAACCAGTAATGTCTCACAGTTGAAGTCTTGCATGATGCCCCTTATAGTGCGCAAATCAGGCGGTGTCACCCGCTAAGAGTTTTACCTGAGGACATCATGCAGACTGAATCTCTTTTTAAAAGCTTAAAACTTGGAAACTTGGGCTTTGGCGCAGCTGCTATTAGTGGCGATGAGGGAGGCTACTCCTTTGGCGCAATTTCAGAAGAGGATGCCCGCTCACTGGTTCGCCAGGCTTATGAGCGGGGAATAAAGCTCTTTGACACTGCCCCTATCTATGGCTTTGGAGAGAGTGAGCGTCGTCTGGGCAAAACCTTTAGACCAAGCGAGCGCGAGCGCGTTTTTTTTATCTCAAAGTCGGGGGTGACCTGGCACCAGAATCGTAGAGTCAACATGACCAACGACCCGAGTGTTGCCCTCTCAATGCTACATCAGTCACTGAAAGACTTGCGCAGTGATTATATCGATCTCTACATGATCCACTGGCCAGATGAAAAAATAGATATCCGCGCGACCCTCGAGCCACTTGCCAGGGCGCAGGAAGAAGGCAAGATCAAGTACCTGGGTCTTTGTAATAGCAACCCCGAAGAACTCTCACGCGCCCAGGAAATCGCCGAGATCCGCGTGATTCAAAATGAGCTCAATATTTTTTCACGGGCCAGCGTGCCTTTTATAGAAGAGGTTCTGGTAAAAGAGGCCATTAGCTTTATGAGCTGGGGCACTTTTGACAAGGGCATCCTCACTGGTCGAGTTTCAAAGAAGCGCCACTTCGACTCCTCAGATTGTCGCTCTTGGGCCCCTTGGTGGAAGGCAATTAAAAAAGATGAGCGCTACGAGTGGGTTCAGAAATTCCAAGAACTTTTGCGCGAAACGTCCCACACGTTACAGTCGCTGGCGATTGGGCACAATTTAAGCCTGGCCGGAGTTGACATGGTTCTCTGCGGGATTCGAAATAGCGAGCAGCTCGAGAGCGCGCTGGCGGCCAGTGAGAATCCAGCACCCAGCGTGGTGGTGAATCAGGCGCTGGCCTTGATGGAGCGTCCTGTCAAATAACGGTCTTACCTTCTTACAGGGTTTTAGTCGCTAAATAGGACAGAGCGTTGCCATTAAGTGCCAGATATGGTTCAAAGGCCTAGAAATCGACTTATTTAAAGCTCTTATGAAGGAGATCCTGTGAAGAAGCTCGTGCTGTGCGCCCTTGCCATTGTCGCCTTAAGTTTTCTCTACAACGATGCCGAGGCCAATTTTGTGATGGTCAATCCCCATGTGAGTGTTGGCCCTCATGCGGTCACGGCCACTGTTGTAAATCCTTATCGAAGACCGATCATCTGTTCGGGCATGGCCTACGGACAGGGAGCTTACTCGGGCACGATCTTCAACTCATATATGAATGGTGTGGTGATTTATCCGGGCGGCTTTTACAACTTGCACGTCTATAATCAGTGGGAACCCTTTGGAAATGGCTGGGCCAATATCCAGTGTCGCCTCTACTAATAAGCTGTGCGGGCCAAGCGCGGAATACGTCCTTTAAGTCGATAGGACTTAGAGCGTAGGTCGCGCTCGAAGTAGTGGCCACTAAAAGTTCCGCGAACGCGGTTGAGGGTGAGATAGACAAAAGAACTCTTGCCGGTCATGACAATGATTCCCTGGTCATCTTCAGGATGAACATAGAAATAGGAGCCGGCATTTTCACTGGTAGAAGTACTAAAAACGCCGCGTTTTTCATCTGAGAGCTCAACTCCACCTGTGCCCTTAAACTCCTTGCCATCAAAGACAAAGTCAGAGCGAATCGAGAGATAGTAGGTCTTATCACCAGCTTCATTGAGAATAATCTCGCCTTTGGAAGTTCCCTGGAGACGATCAAAAATGGGTGAGTGTTTGGCAATGGGCGCGGCCTCGGCAAGAAAGCGAGTGGGGTCTTTAAGCGTTCCATCTTCATTAAAGAAGTCGCTCTTTTTCATGGTGCGAGCGATTTTTTCAAAGACGCTCACGGTTTCACTAAAATTTGAATTATCGGCCAGGGGAGTGGTGGCCAAGGCTGGAATGGGAGTGCCTGACTCTTTTCCCATTTCACCCCAGAGTCTGGCCCAATCCGTATTTTTGACCCCGAGATTAAAAGTTTCAAGCGTCGCCTTAGTGGCCTTGCCGAGAATGGACACGGCCCGGGCCTGCTTTCTTTCGGGATCTTCAATGCTCTCCCAGGCGCTCATTTCTTTGCGGTCAATTTGCTTGAAGGTTTTGGCCAGAGCGGCGACTTTTGGGGCCATCTCAATGGCCTGCTCTGTCTCAAACTCTGAGACGCTGCCGAAGTAGAAGCCCACGGCGAAAGAAAATAGTACGCCAAATACGATAATTTTATTGTCCACGTTCTTAGTTTAAAAAACTTTCGCTCGCCTGTCTGTTAAAAAGATTGTAGCCATAATGGATGATTATTTATTCTCCAGCTTGTGACCCGAGCTTTGCGAGCTTCGGTATTGAAATTCCCATCAAAGATAGCCGCTCTGGGCGCGTGGTGAGCGAGCTTTCTGAGCGTTACCCTGAAATAGCTGAGCAAATTGTTTTGAAAGTTGAGCGTGGAACTTTTAAGCGCTTTGATCGCCGCGATCTGCGCTATGCTCATGATCGCGATTACGTCAGGGCATTGATGGATGGTGACCCCACTGAGGCGCTCATGACTGCCTATGAGCTCGTCGATCAAAGAGGTAATTATAATCGCTACAATCCAAAAAACGCTCAGCGAGATCTCGTCGAGTTACGCGATCTGATGATCGATCACGCCTCATTGACCTTACTGGCCGGCTACATTGCCCTTGAAGAAGACTTTTGCTTCTTTTTGGGGGGTGGCATGCATCACGCGATGAGTTTTGGTGGGCGCGGTTTTTGCCCAATCAACGATGTCATCATTACTTTAAAAAAGATGATTGCCGACTTTCACATTCGCACTGCTTGGATTATCGATGTGGATGCTCATAAAGGGGATGGAACAGCAGAGATTTTGAAAGACGATTTCGAGCGTCTTAAGTGTCTGTCGATTCACATGAAAAATGGCTGGCCACTTAATGAAGGCGATAGTCATTCTCCTTGGCGCATTCCAAGTTTTGTCGATATTGAGATTGATGAGGGTGAAGAAGCACTCTACAACGAGCGCTTGAGAGCGGGCCTTGAAGAACTTGATCGCCGCTCAAAGCACCGGCCGGGCCTGGCGGTAATTCTCGCTGGGCAAGATCCCTATGAAAAGGATGAGCTACCCAGTAGTGCGCCTCTTAGACTGACCAAAGAGCAGATGCTAGAGCGCGACCTGTTCATTTATCATCACTTCAAAGAACTGGGGATTCCTCAGCTTTGGCTTTTGGCCGGAGGCTATGGGGATCACGCCTACGAGATCCCCTTGCAATTTCTCTCACATCTCATTGAAAGCGGAGCTATTCCAAAATCTCATGAGGCATGATTCTTCGGTGCGGCCTAAAGTAGGTGCGCGGAGAAAAGTCGAGTAGGTCGGTGACCTTGGCCATATAAATACAGGCATACTTCTCAACTTGATCGGCAAAGCGCGATTCTTCAGAGCCTGCGCGCATCATCTCTCCCCAATGGGGATTAAAATAAGTGCGGTAGCTATCAAGCAGGCTTCCAATCTCAGTGTTGGCGCGCTCAATTTCAGCAAAGAGGCGATTGATTTCTTCTTTATCGATATTTTCGCCTTGCTCATATTTTCTCATTTCAAGATCGTTGAGCTTTTTTTCAAGCTCAGACTTCTTGACCATCATGTCGTCAATCTTGCGTTGAGTTTTGTCACTTTTAATAACACCCTCAACCTCTTCTTTGAGTGGATCGAGTACCAGGGCCGTACGCCAGTTAAAGGTCTTCTTTAAAGTCACCACATCGCCATAGATATGATCGCCTAGGTAGAGAATTTCTTCGCCTTCTAGACCTAGATCTTCTTGCAGCTTCTTGGCGTTACCGCCTTGATAAATTCCGTTTTCAATTGGGCGGTCGTAATTGTGCATGTGACCGGTCTTGGGATCAATTGAAAGAAAGCTTGAGCCTTCATAGAAAAAGCGTGGCTTCTTTGAAAAGGTGATCACGATATCAAAAACTTCTGTCCAGTCCTGGTGCTCTTTTAAGTAGGGTGTAATGGTATGATCGAGTAGCAACTTACTGTAGTTGTAATCAGAGTTTGTAATTACCCAAAGCTTTTTCCCATAGCGCTTAAAGCGCTCGAGTAGCTTGGCCACTCCTGGGTCTTGAATAATGAACTCATCGATGCGGGCCTTAACCTGATCTTTGAGTGAGCCATCGCGGTGGGCGAGGTCTACAGCGTTCTTGACGTCATCGGCAATAGAAGTAAAGTCGGGCAGGGCCAGCCCTTTATCCTTAAAATCAACGAGCTGAGCAAAGAGCACACCCTGTGAGACGGAGAAGTTAGTATCGAGCGATTGAAAATTATCATCGTTTAGGTCAATGACCCGGTTTGAATAGGTGTCTTGCTGGACCTTAAACTCGAGTGCAGTAGTTCCGTGGAAGGCCGACTTCACTTTTCCAAAGCGTGAGATCTTGAGTAGATTTCCCTGTTTTTTGTCGAGAATGAGTCCTTGGATAACCAACTGAGGGTCAAAGGAGAGGGAGGAAATCTCTTTTGGGTAGCCGTAGACGCTGACGAGTTTTTTCAGGGCCTCTTGATGGGCGAGGCGTTCAAAGTTCTCAGTATGGTAGCGCACCAGGGTATAGTCCATATCAAAGCCGATCGCTTTGATCTTTTTCATATTTAAAATTCGATTGATAAAAACACTCATCTATTGTCCTTCACTAGGTCCACAGTGGGAGCCTGTTTTCTCTATAACTGTCTCACGTTATCATATATGGGATCGCGTGAATATGTCATTCCCTACGGAGGTTATTATGACCATCGCTCGCTCTCGTGCGTGCTTGCTGTTCGCCCTTGCCACTCTGAGTTGCTCTCTTTGGAGCCCCCTCTGCCGAGCTGCTGAAACCCCTGAGCAAAAGGGGAAGCGTTTGGCGCAGAAATATGAGCAGGCCAATGATGGCTTTGTGGGGGAGCAGTCTGATATGGAGCTGGTCTTAATCGATGCCTACGGGCAAAAGGTGACTCGAGAGCTCGAAGGCAAGGTGTTGGAAGTTAAAGGTGATGGCGATCGCTCGCTTTCAATCTTTAAGAGTCCTCTCGATGTGAAGGGCACTAAGATGCTCACTCACTCGCATAAAAAAGATGACGATGACCAATGGCTCTATTTACCGGCCGCCAAAAGGGTCAAGCGCATCAGCTCTGCAAATAAATCGGGCTCATTTATGGGAAGTGAATTTTCCTACGAAGACCTGGGAAGCCAAGAACCCGAGAAGTTTACCTATAAGTGGCTTCGCACTGAAAAAATGGGCGGGCGAGAAGTGGATGTGATCGAGCGCGTTCCCAAAGATAAGAGTGGCTACTCTAAGCAGATCATGTGGATGGTCGATTCCATTAATAACCCCGCCAAGGTCGAGTACTATGATCGTCGCGGCGAGCTTTTAAAGACCGCCACTTTTAGTGGCTATAAGAAGTATGAAGTGGGCGGAAAGACTCTCTACCGCGCCAGCACGATCAGCATGGATAATGTGCAGACTAAGAAAAAGTCTATCTTTACTTGGAACAATCGTAAGTTGGGAGTCAATATTTCTGAGTCTGAATTTGAACAGAGGTCTCTTAAGTAAATGAAATTTGCCTGCTCAGTTTTCATTTTTACGGCCCTCACTTTAATTTCCAGTGCCGATGCCAATTGGGAAGGTGGGGGGGAAGTCGCTTTTGAATTTCGTCAATTTGAAAGTGACAATAATTCAAATACAGTGGAGAGTGTTCCTTCGCTCTTTAGTCGCGTCGATACAAAGCTTGACGGCGATATTATGGACATGGCCTTTAGAGGTTATGGGCGGGTGAGTGAGCGTGAGCCGAGTCGAAATATTTTGAGTTTTGAAGACGCTTATGTGCGCTTTCCAGTGGGACCTGAAGGGGATTGGTCTTTTTTTGCGGGCTACAAAACGTATAACTGGACGGCAACAGAAGCCTTTCATCCGGCCGACGCCGTTAATAGTCGCAACCTTGATAGTGAATTTGAAAATTTTGAAAAAATGGGTGAGCTCACTTTTGAAGTCGAGATTCCTGTCTTAAGAGGCTATTTCTCGCTCTTTTACTGGCCGCGCTTTGAGGCCCCTCACTATCCGGGAATAAAGTCGAGACTTGGAAGTGGCTTTGACTTTGACCGCCCAAGAGTGCTTGCAGGCGATGATATAAATGACGACTCCGCCTGGCGCCATCAATTTGGTGCTCGCTTTTCAAACGTCTGGGGAGATGCCGACTACTCCCTTCACGTACTCAAACATATTGATCGCAACTATCCGCTACTAGGTGACATCAATTACACCACACTCAATGTCGGGGGCAGCAATGTTACTGTTCCATCTAAGTCGACGCTGACTCCCTACTACTTTGAGGCCACTCAAATTGGTGGCACTCTCTCTTATGTGACCGGTGCCTTGATTAGCAAGTTGGAATTTGCTTGGAGGCAGTTTGAGACGCCTTCTAGGCCGGTCTACAACGCTTTAGCGAGCTCATTTCTCACACCGACTGATCATCAAGAGGTCGCTGTCGGGTTTGAGTATCTTGTGGGGCATGAAAGTGGGGCGGAGTCTTACTTCATTTTAGAAGGCAATACTTTTTTTGGGCTTGATGAAGTCGAGCGCACAGCAGTCAGCGTTTTTCAGCGCGATGTTCTTCTAGGCTACCGCTTCAACTTAAACGATGACATGGGAAGAGAGTTTTTTGTCTCGGCCATCTTAGACGTTGAGCGCACCCACGAGCGCTTTTTTCAGGCGAGCTACGCTCAACGCCTCAATGCCTTTTGGAAGGCAAGGCTCGCCCTTAGAATTTTCGACGCCGCAAAAGAGTATCCCCAAGGACTGCCTGTTGGGCTTGAACTCTTTGATAGCGATAATTACCTACAACTGACTCTCAGTCGCTTCTTTTAGAAGAGGAAAGTATGGATTTTAAAAAATCAGGTCTCACTTATAAGATAAGTGCTTTCGTAGTCGAGCATCCAAAAAAGCTCTTAGTTTTCTCGCTATTTTTTATCATGGCCTTTATCCCAGGTCTTTTACGCTTCAATGAAAAATACGATGTGCGTATCTGGTTTCGAGAAACTGATCCACAAATTGAAAAGCTCAATGCTTTTGAACGGCATTTTGGCAATGACGAAAACCTCGTGATCGCCATGTACTCCGAGTCGGGAATATTTGATGAGCAAAGTATGAAGACTCTCTATGAGCTCACGGATAAGGCGTGGCTCATTCCCGAGGTTCTCAGAGTCGATTCGCTTACCAATTACAGTGATACTTTCGCAGAGGGCGATGAGATCTTTGTGGAGCCATTTATTAAAGATGGCCCTTGGGATAGTTCTTATCTTAATGAGAGGAGAGAGCGCGCGGCCAAGCACCGAGTTCTTCCAGATTACTTAATCAGTAAAGATGGAAAATCGGCCATGGTTTTTGCGCGTTTGGTGCCTACACTTCAGGGCTCACCAAATTACCAACTCATTGTTGAGCGTGCGCGAGAGCTAATTAAAAACTTAGAGGAAAAAGACCCCGAAGCGCAGTTTCACCTCATTGGAGAGGCGGCGGTTAATGACGCCTTTAGAGAGGTTTCGTGGACTGATAGTGAGAAAATCATTCCTTTAATGTTTGCGCTCATTATTATCTACATGCTCTTCACCTTCCGTTCAGTGAGTGCCACCTTGTTGCCACTCACTTTGATTGGAACCTCAATCTTAATTACATTTGGGCTGTGCTTTTACTTGGGCATGCACTACAACCAAATTCTCTCTATTTTGCCCGGTATTTTAGTTGCGATTTCGATTGCCGATTCGGTGCACTTAATTGTGACGTATCTACAATTTCGAGGAATGGGTCACGACTCCAAAACCGCTGGCCTCTACGCTCTTCAAAAGAACTTCATTCCCACCTTTCTCACCTCGGTGAGTACGCTGATCGGTTTTTGGAGCTTGATGATCACCGACCTCGTTCCCATTCGTGAAATGGGGCTTCTGGCCGGTGTGGGGACGGGCGTGGCCTGGATTCTCACCATCACTATGATTGCGCCGGCCATGATCTTAGCGCCAATCAAAGTTTCAGGTCACTTTAGAATATTCACTAAGGACCAATCCCCGAGACCGTGGGCGCTCAAGGCCACTTCACTTATACAACGTGGAAGTTTTTTTATTGTCTTCTTATTTATCTCGCTCTCAGGTCTATCGATTTACTTTGGCTCAAAAGTAGAAGTGAACTCGAATCCCTATGAGTATTTTAGTGATCACATCCCACTCAAGCGGGCCAATGAGTTTGTGAAGGACGTTTTTGGCGGCAACGCAGGTCCAGAGTTTGTGTTTGAATCTGGTCAAGCCGATGGGATTAAAGACCCTGAATTCTTGGCCCGTGTGGAAAAATTAAAAAACTGGCTCGATTCAAAGGACTATATCAATAAGACGATTGATATCATCGACATTATTAGGCAAACACATCAGGCGCTCAATGCGGGCAATCCTGAGTTTTATAAGATTCCTCCCGAGAAAGAGGCGATTGCTCAGGAGCTTTTTCTCTATACCATGAGCTTGCCACAGGGGATGGATCTCAATAATCGTATGACTTTAGATAATTCTTCGATGCGCATGAGCGTATTATGGTCAGTCTTTGATACTCGTGGATGGCTTGAGCATGTTGATGAGATTGAAAGCAAAATGAAAGAGCTGGGAATTGAAGGCCATGCCACCGGCAAGTTTCTTCTCTTTCAGCGTATGATGGACTACGTGGTGCTGACATTCTTGCAATCAATCACAATGGCCATGATTCTTATTGCATTATTGATGATGCTACTCTTGCGCTCCTTTAAGTTGGGAGTTCTCTCGCTCTTTCCCAATATCTTGCCACTGACTTTTGGCGCGGCTTTTATGTACCTTACCAAGATTGATCTTAATATCGGCTCTGCACTCGTGGCTTCGGTCTGTTTAGGGATTGCAGTAGATGATACGATTCACTTTTTGACGAATTACTACCGTCTAAGAAAAGAGGGCCACTCTATTTCTGAGTCGATCGCCAGAGTCTTTACTTATACGGGGAGTGCACTTTTAGTGACGACAGTCATTCTCGTGAGTGCCTTTGGTCTCTTTATTATAGGAGACTTCGTTCCCAATTTTCACTTTGGTCTGCTTTCGTCATTTGTCCTCATCGTGGCTTTGATTACCGATGTGATTTTTCTACCGGCGCTCCTTTTTTCAATAGAGCGCTTGAAGGGGTTGGTGAGATAGCTTGCTCAAAAGTCTTGGGCATCTTTTCTAAGGGTGTCGATCAGTTGAGCGAAGGCTTTATTTGAGCTTTCAATCAGCCGGTCTTCATCCCTAAAGTATTGGGCTTGCTCGTTTAAAAGCTCTTCATCATGACGTCTGAATTTTTCGACAATTTCCTTTGAGCGCGATTGAGAAAAGCTAAGTTCACTCAGTCCAATTTCACTGGCCTCAAGGGCACTGGCAAAAGTCTCCCTTACTACATGCTTAATGCCGATTTCTTTTAAGAGGAAGGCGTGATTGCGATTCTTTGCCCGCGCAATTATTTTAAGATTGGGGAAATGAGTTTGGACTAACTGGGCCACCTTGATAGATACCTCTTCATTGGCCATGGAGATAATGATGAGCTTGGCACTTGCTGCGCCGGCACTTCTTAAGAGGTCGAGCCTGGTGGCATCACCATAGTAGACCACGTTGCCAAATTTTCTCATGGTCTCAACTTGTTCGGGGTTGTGCTCGAGGGCGGTAAAGCCAATATCGCACGACTTTAAAACACGGGCCGGTATTTGCCCAAAGCGCCCAAGACCAGCAAGGATCACCTTAGGTCCTGAGTCTGGGATCTCGTCTGCGCCGTGCTCAGCACTTTTTTCATGTGAGCGACCCATCAAGTGCTCGGCAAGGGCGTAGAGCAGTGGTGAGATGAGCATTGAGAGCGTGACGATGGGAGCGATGATTGCCGCCACCTCTGGGCGCACGACTTTTAGGCCAATCGCAAGCGCAATAAGAACGAAGGCAAATTCACCACCTTGGGCCAATGAGAGGGCGAGTTTAATGGCATTATTACGTGAGAGCCCGGTCATTTTTCCAATGAGGGTGATGATAATAAGCTTTGAAGCGATCAGTGAGAAGGTTCCCAGCGCAATCATTTGCCACGAAGTCTCAAAGATTTCTCGCTCAAATTGCATGCCGATTCCGATAAAAAAGATACCAAGCAGTAGTCCCTTAAAGGGCTCAATATCAGTTTCCAATTGGTGTCGATACTCTGAGTCTGACAGCAAAATCCCAGCGATAAAAGCACCAAGCTCCATCGACAAATGAACGGAGTGCATGAGGTAGGCCACACCCAAGACAATCAGCAGTGCAAAGGTACTAAAGAGCTCTCTAAGACCGACATTGGCCATCAGGCGCAGGAGTGGACGTGATCCAAATTGAAAGAAGACAATAAAAAGGGCCAGTACAACAAATGAATAAATTCCTGGTGTGCCTTGAGAGAGAGTAGGGTCATCGGCAAGAAAGGGGAGCAGTGCCAGGACTGGAATGACGGCGATATCTTGAAAGAGCAGGACGCTAAAAGCATATTTGCCATGTTGGCTGCCCAGTTGCCCAAGCTCTGAGAGCATCTGTAAAACAAGGGCAGTTGAGGAGAGGGACAAGGCAAAGGCAATAAGCAGTGATTCCTTTGAATTCAATCCAAAGCTTAAAAATATGATTGCATAAAGTGTGAGGCAAGCGAGTATCTGCGCCAGACCGGTTGAGAGCATAATTTTTCTCATGACCCAAAGTCTTGAAGGCTTAAGCTCTATACCGATAATAAAGAGTAGAAAGACGACGCCAAATTCGGCCAGAGTACTCATCTGGTCATTGAGCACAAGCAGATCAAATCCAAAGGGACCAATCAGAGCGCCAGCGCACAGATAGCCCAGAACTGAGGAGAGTCCCAATCTTTTAAATACTGGAATGATTGCCACCGCAGCGGCCAGGACGATAATAAAATAGAGTAGAATTGAGTGCGATTCCATTTTACTAGTGTAGGAGAATCGCTTCGGCCCGTCACTTATTTAGTGCCACGGGCCGGGCTTAACTAGAAGTCTGAGATGCGAGAGACAGCTTCAGGAAAGTCGATAAAGGGGTTGCGGTTTCCTTGGGCCTCTTGGATGAGTTCGTTGCGCTTGAGCTCATTGACATCGACCGGGTCTTCTTGGTGCCATTTGCGGAGGTAATATTCCTGGAGTTCAGAGATATTCATGCCATATTTAGCGGCCATATAGAACATGGCCCGGGCCACATTGCCACGGTGCTTGATGGGAGGAGAGAAAGAGTGAGTTCTCGTCGTGCGTCCGTTGTCTGGGTCAATGGCGTCACCGGCCTGGGCGATTTCACAATTATCTCTAGCATCTCTGCCTCTCACTTCAGCGAAGGGATGGTTGCCGCGAGTTGAGTTTGCGCGTGAATCAGTGGGGAAGAGGTGGTGCATATCGCCACGTAGTGGCTCGCGTTTGGATCCGAGCGACTGTGGCCAAGTGTGCTCAACGTTCATGATTTCATTTTTAGGAATGATGCCACGGCCCACTCGCGTGCCTTCACCATCTCTAATGATAAATTCACAATAAACGTCTTCAATGTAATCGCCCTTTTGGTCTCGTTCTAAATAGACGGTTCCAAAGAGGATTTTTTTCATGGATTTGTTGTAGCCAAGGGGACGGAAGTTTTTATTGGAGACCCGTTTGATGAGAGAGAGGAGGGAGGAGTCGGTGAGGTGGCCATTTTGTAGCTCTTGGCGCTCGTGAGGTTCGTAGTAGCTCGTCAGCGCGTAGAGTGATGAAGTGTAACAAAGTAGGATGATGGCCAATAGTGTTTTCAAATCTCACTTCCCTTTGAGGTTTCCTATACTCTAACAGGTCAAAAAATCCGAGGACAAGGATCAAATTATTAGGATTAGATTAAGAATGAGGGAGAAATTCTGCAGCGACAAGCGTAATTTCTGAGAAAATTAAATAACGCGTTTAAAAGAAATCGAAATTATTGATTTATTGCGGAGCAACTTTAGATTGGATGGCCCACTATCCGCAGCAGAGTTTCAAAAAAGATGATGTAGATGAGTATGGGCAGAGGTAATCCAATCAGAGTGCCCAGCATATAGTTTCTAAAGCTGAGCCCAGACAAGGCGAGAGTATAATTGAGAGCGGGCGCCGTTTGAAACAGCATTCGCAGCAGCGCCACAATGAGAATTGGACGCTGCTTGAGCTTGCCTAGTAGCCTTTGCACCCAGGGATAGCGAATTTCTGCTAAGACGTTATGGCCAATTAAATCGATGAAGCAAAAGATCACAGCACTTGAGACGAGCGCACTCACCATAATCAACACTGCGCCATAGATTTTTCCCAAAAGAGTGAGGGCCAAGATGAGAAAAAGAAAGCCAGGGATTTGCATGAGATTTCCCAGTGTGAACAGAGTGATAAAGATGACGCTCCCAAGGATCAAGTTGGCCTCAAACCAGCCTTGAACAAAGGTGAGGGTGATGAGTTCTTCTAATTGAAAGTGTTTGCGAATGAAGACTAAGCCTAGAATGAATAAGGCCAGAAAGAGAACTCTGTAAATCTTTAGTTTGGTAGAATCGTTCACCGGACAATCTTTTAATTATTCTTAGCTTTGTGGCAAGACACACTCGTCTGTTTACAAGAAGTGTGGACCTAGAGGCCAGACGTTCTTGGCAAGAGCTTCTTGGCAGTGTTTATTGGGCACTGTTTGTTAGGCGGGATTTGAGAGATACATTAAGGAGTATTTTGATGAAAGGAAGACTTGTTCAGGTGCTTATCGCTTTCGCACTGATGAGCGCTCAGGGCCTTTGGGCCTGCGACTTTTCAAAGCCCCATAGTCTTTCTTGTCAGAATGAAACCTTTGCCGGGAAAATTTTCCCTCTCATGCCGATCAATTTCTCTCTTCTTGATGAACGATGGGTGCCCGCTCAGTTTACAGCGGGCACGAGAAACTCGCCTTTTATTACGATTACCGCTCGATCGCGCAGAAATCGCACTTGTGCAGTACTCAACCAAGATAAGAGTCGAGTAGGGATCATGAGTTTTCGCTTTACTCGCAATCAAATTAAGAGCGCAAGGATTGCTCAATTTGGTTCTCGTGGCAGAAACTTCAAGTCTCGCTCTCGCATTTCATTTGAAAACGCCCACACAATTATTTTTGGGGCCGGAGTTGAAGCCTTTCGCTGCCGCATCTTTTTGCGGGCCCAGACTCCTCATTTAAGCTGCCAGTACTTTGTGAATAAGCAGTTTGTGGGTTACCTGGGAATGTTGCCCCACCAAGTTTCTTGTCAGTAGTTAGGAGCTAGGAAGTTCGACTACAAACTCCGTGTTCTTTGAGAATTTATTGTAGTAGAGGCGCCCCCCGTGGCGCTTGATCATTTGTGATGAGAGGCTGAGCCCAAGGCCCGTGCCTTTATTTATTTCTTTGGTGGTGAAAAAGGGATCAAGAATTTTTTCGGCAATATGATCGGGAATTCCATTGCCACTATCGATAACCCTGATCACAACGAGTTCTCCTTGCTTAGTCACATTAATATTAATCCATTTCTCTTGCAGTTTCTCAACAGCATCAATGCCATTAGCAATTAAGTTTGTGAGCACTTGGGTGAGTTGAACGCATTGAGATTTAATAATAAAGTCCCCCTCAGGGAAGCTATAAGTGACAGCGACAGCGCTTTTTCTTTGTTTGGCCTCAGTTATCTCCAGGGCATCAAGAATGACACTTTTTACAGAGCACTCTTCTAGTGGATCGCTGGTGCCGTCTCTTGTGAAAAGTTTAAGCCCATTGATGATCTTGGCTATTCTCTCTACGTTTTGTCGACACTTGTCGATACTCTCAGAAATTTTTGGAGGTGGGGTTTCCATACTCTGTAACACTTTATCCATGCTGCGCAAATGAAGATTGAAAATTGTGAGCGGGTTGTTAATTTCGTGGGCCACTCCTGCGGCCATTTCTCCGATGGCGGCTAAGCGAGACTGCTGATCAAGGCGCGATCTCTCCAAATCGAGCTCTTTTTGCAATTGATTGCGACGGCCAATATTGGTGAGGTAGATATTATAGATTTTTAGTCCCAAAGCGGTGACCATCGCTAAAACTAAAACGGAACAAATAATAGCGATATTTGAAAGTCTACTGAGCTGGTCTAGGAAATGATCCCGCTCAGAACTGGATTGCTCAGCGTAATCAAAAAGAGCATTGGTTCCCTTTTGCTTGGCGACTTGAAAGTCCTCACTTGTAAGTACCGATTTAGCCCCGGCGAGATCACCCTGGCGCACGAGAAAGAGAAATCTCTCTTCGAGCTGACGCTCGTCTTCGCGTTGTTTAAGTAGATCGACTTCATCGTGGCGCAATCTTAGGATTCTCTCTTGTGCCTGAATCAAGTTTTGCTCTAGCGCTTCCGTGAGAGTGGTGTAGGTTTCGATCAGGATTTCTTGATCCGCTTTACTCAATAAGTCGACGCGTAGATCAT
The DNA here is from genome assembly GCA_048264885.1 of Bacteriovoracaceae bacterium. GTDB lineage: Bacteria > Bdellovibrionota > Bacteriovoracia > Bacteriovoracales > Bacteriovoracaceae > JBLWXV01. The sequence continues at coordinate 229,947 of JBLXCO010000001.1, read as the reverse complement.
CAATCTTTTCAGAAAGTCTGACGTTGATGGCGTTACGTTCAACTAAGGGGAAGTGGTAGTTATTGATGGCCTCGAGATGCTTGTGGTTGTAGCGCAAGAATACACTCATTCCGATCATGTATAGCAGTAGGACTGAAGCTGTAAAAAGCGTGAGTCCAACTGGGAATAGCTGATCGGAGGAGTTTTGCTTTTGCATTAGAACACTACTTCTATTCCAGCAGCGAGAATGTCGGCCGTATCATCGGGGTTCACCGCTTTTCGGTTCGCATTTTGACTGAGAAATTTGAGTGCTGTGTATTCTATTTTCCAGGTAATATTGTCTCGATGAAAGAAATTAAGTCCGGCAATGACTGAAGAGCTCTTATCAGAGAATTGATTGGAGGAGACTTTGGTGCTTCTTACATAAGTGAGATGAGGCATAAAACGTTCAAAGAGGGTGTAGCCACCAGTGAGATAATAGGCTTGGTAGTGACGAAAAAAATCACTCTCAGTCTCAAAGCCAATTAACTCCCCCATGAAGAGGATGTCGGAATGTTGAAATTTGGCACCTATATTCCAAAATTTTGCCAGGCCGAGATTGGCGTTGGTTCTTAGGCGCACCAGCTGATTCCCAGCACCTAGATCCCTTTGGATATCCGTTTGAAGGTAACTTTCATCTTGAGCTTGCACGTAGGAGAAGTTCAATGTGAGGTAGTCAAGCGTGAGCAATAATTGTGTGCCCACCAAGTTTTCTAAATCAAAATTAAATTCAGTCTTCTCCGCTACTACTCCTGGACTTACATAGCTTTTTGGATTGGTCTTAACAGTTTGCTTTGTATTTCCCGTGTAGAGGTATAACTCCAGACCGAGTGAATCACTTGGACGAAGTTTAAGACCAATCTGGGCACCATCAAAGTAGTCGATGGGATTATTGGAATAGACTTGATCGGGCAGTTGAAGCCAAGGAAAAAGATGTCCTACATCTTTGTACTCAGAGTGCATCCAAACTGGAAGCTTAAGCCTTCCCGCACTTAGCTCAAACCATGAATTGGGTAAGTATGAGACGCGGGCGATGTCGATAAAGGGTTCGTGTTCATTGACATTATCTTTAGATGTAAGCTGAATTTTTACTGAGAATTCATCGTTAAGACTGTGCGCCAGATTGATACCGGCTTTACTGAGAGTTCTAAAGTCCATATGGTCGGAATAGTTTGTTCCCTCTATGTCTAAGGGTTTTCTCATTGCCGCCGTGAGATGTCCGTGAAGCTCAAGGGCCTTCGCATGAACTGAAGCGAGTAATAAAGCGAAAAGTGAAAGTTTTTTCATTATTTTTTTTTTCCTAGCATAGGAACTTACAGGAATTTACTTTAGAATAATGAGTAACCTGGACTCTGTCCATTGGGGACTAGTTTAATGAAGCTTTTGCTAAGCATCCTCTACATGACAATTCTTATGGGTCACGCATTCGCGGATTCTCGCTTTAATGTCGTGATTAATAATGGGACGAACATTGCCCCAGAAGGGTTGAGTCGAGAACAGCTAAAATCACTCTTTTTGGGTTATCAGCTCTATCTAAAGGGACAGCGAATTAAGCTTGTTCATGTCGATCTTAAGTCTGAAGCAATGGTTAATTTTACTATCTCTGTGCTTGGAATGAGTACGCGTGAATATTCGGCCTACTGGAGACGCAAGTTGTTTTCCGGGAAGGGCATTCCGCCGCGCGAATTTGAGGACCAGGAAGAGCTCATTAATTATATCGAGAAAAATGAAAATACTATTGGCGTCTTAGGTTTCACAAAGCCGCTTCTTCCGCCCATTCTCTTAGTACCGGCCGACTCTATTACCAATATAGATCATGATAACAGTGACTTGGCCCAATATTAGGGACATGTCCGCCCGTTTTCAGTCTGTAAGTGGTCATGTCTGTTAAATGGTTTAGACAATGAATCTTTTTGTTGCGCGCCAGGAAAGGGCGAGATAGATAGCTCTCACTACACCACACTTTAGGAGAAAACGATGAAATCTATCGCCCTTATGACTCTTATGGCCCTTACTTTTAGCACTCAGGCCATGAGCTTTGATTTTCCATCATTCAGTAATAGCGACTTTGAAGCGACAGCTGCTAAGGCACGCCAAGTGGCCGAGTCAAAAGCAGAGCTTTTTGCTGCTGATATGGGCCTTGATGTCACGGCCGTTGAGGAACTCGACCAGTCACCACTTTCGCTTAAGGCTTCATACCTTGCGAGCACGAACTCTGATTGTAAGTTTGTTGTCTCTGTTGGTCTTTTCTTTAGATCAAAAATCGAATCTACATCAAATTGCCAATAATTTAGATTACCCCCAAGTGATGGTCATGAGTCTTCTTTATGAGGGCTCGTGATCATCTCTTTCTGGGCCATAGCTTAAAATTTCGCGCTTTTGATAGTCATCAAAATGCTCACTCTCTCTTACGGCCTCTCTGAAGCGATCTGAGTACTTACTCTGATAGCGGTAATAGGGTGAATCGTATTTCCCTCGCTCAAGATCTGCTAGCGCCAGTGCCTCGAGCTGGTCAACTTCAACTTTTTGACTACCAATGAGTGAGTAGAATTTGGCATTTTCAGTAAGGCCTAAGGATTGGTAGGCACAGCTTAACTCGAGTGCCTGTAAGCGATTACCAAGCAGAGTTTCTCTTCGCATTTGGGTGAGCATCTCGCTTTGTTCTTCGCAATTACTTGCAATAAATTGTTCACAAGTAATAAAGACTTCGCTGTTGAAGTGATAAGTCTCAACACTTTCAAGGTGAAGATTTAGACAACCCTCATCACTTGCTTCACAGCTCTCAAAGATTCTCTTGATCACGCGGTAAGCGAGGTAGCCATTGAGAATTCCCGGCGCACTGAGGTCTCCAAAAATATTTTCAACACTGGGCCAAGCCGTTTGCTCTATCAGCGTTTGATACTGTTTTCTTGTAATATTGGGAAAGAAGCTTGCAATATTGAGTGCGTTTGCAGCTACCAAGGGTGTTGCGCCACTTGTACCTCCAAAAAGGGCAGGTATACCTTTGCCATCAATGCTCGCGAGCTCTTCATTGCCAGGTGAGAGCACTAAAACGTCGGAATGGGTCTGTGAGGAGAGACTCTGCAGACCATTTGGAGCAATGGCACCGACTAGGAGAGCTTTGGAATTGATTTCATGAGTGGCCACAGGGTTAGGATGGTCGTTACCAGCGGCTAAAAACCAAAGAGTACCTTTTTTATGTGTGATCTCTGTTAATTTATCAGTCTCACTATTACTCCATCCCACAGAGTTTGAAATAACTTTTGGAAACTGATTACTCTGTTCGAACTTTCTAATGTGATAACTATAAAGCGGGACGGCGACTGCTCCCAGGTAAACGAGATCAAAGTTCTCACTCGCGCCAATGGGATAGGGCCCACCGATGAGATTGGCCACCATCGTCCCATGGTGGGCGGTCATTCTTCTGCGGCCATTCAGGTAGGGAGGAACATCAATCTGTCTTGTGAGAGGAATATAATCCTGTTCAAAGCCGGTATCAAAGATAGCAAGAGTAGGTTTTGGCAATTGGTAGCGCTCAATATCGAGACTGAGCTCGCTTCTAACTAAGTCTGAACCTGTATACTCCTGCCCCCAAAATTTTGAATATTCATTTGTTCTTTGAGCGCAGGCATTTAATGTGGCTTCTTGGGCCCCCAAAGAATTCCCAATCGAGGCGAGCGTGAGGAGAGTAATAAATAGCCCTAGAGTTACTTTCATCGGTCCATTATGACGGCCAAAAGGCAAGTGCTGGAGTCTTCTGAAAAGTCTACGTGCTCATGAGTGCTTGTTGTCTAACTTTTTGACAGCTAGCAGAGCTTAGTATGATTCTTGGACGGAGATAAAAAAATCAGAGAGATAGCCCCCAGCCGTAGCGATCTCTCTAAAGTCAATTTCTTCAGGGTCCATATCAAAGAAACGATCGAGGTCAAAACCTAGTCCGATTGCTAGCGAGAGATAATCGTCTGTGCGATAGTAGGGCGAAAATGAAGCTAAATCATTTAATGTGAGACCAGTTTGCAAAGAGAGCTTTTCAATTTTGAGGGAGTGAACTTTGCTGGGGCTTAGGTCTTTCATAGGTCTCTCGTGGTTTTGATATTTCTTTCTCACCAGCCTAATCATCACTTGAATTCAAGCAAACATCTGTTTTCGATGTTGACAAAATTATTGAAATTGCTATGTTTAAATTATGCTAACCCTAGGTTTTGAAAACTTTATCTATTGATAACTCTTTTTCTTCTTCAAATTTAGTTTACCCTCGCAAGACTCACGACTAATATAATGAGAATCCCTGAGCTAGGAGAAAAATCAGGTATGTATATTTGGTGTGTAGATGATGAGAAGGAGAGGATTACGCTCTTTGCAAAGCGCTTTCTTCTTCCTAAGTATCATGTGCGTATCATTTCCTCCCTTCAATCCTTTGCTCGCGCTTTGAGCAATCCTGAGCATATACCCGATTTAATTTTTGCTGATTATAAGTTTGAAGGAGAGGGCAATATAATTGATTTTATCTCTGCCAACTATGAACAGAGCTTTCCCTATCATTTTATGATTTGTAGCGCCTATTACGACAATAAAATGATTCTGCACGCTTCGAAGTTGTCACCAAATGCGATCTCGGCCATTCCAAAAGAATTAGAGTTGCAGAAATTATTTGATGGCTTTATTCTCCCGGAAGAGCGCAGGTTTGAAATTGATGCATGGGTATGTCGTAATAAAAGTAATCCTGATTATTATTACCGAAAGTTTGGATTAGAAATCACTAAACAAAAACCACGTGAAATTTTTGAAACAATTATTAGAAGTGAAGAGGAAGACCTCTGTGCGCAAAAGCTGCTTGCACGTTTAAATTACGATAACTATTCCTATCCTGAAAATACTCTTCACAATCATCTCTCTGACTTGAGAAAGATTATCAGTCTCAATCCTCATCTAGAGTTTGTTAGTGACGAAAGAGGATATCGGGTTGAAAGGAAACTTCCGAGTGAAAGATTTTTGGTCGATTAAAGAAGGCCCGGGCGATGGTTTTTCCTTCGCTCGTTGTGATTTCATTTCTCACTCCCAGCGTTTGAGCCATAAAGAAAAAATTAGTGAGACCTAAGCGCCCACTAGGCTTGAGACCTCGCTTGGCCAAAATTAGAGTATCCTCAGCAATTTCGCCGTCATTTACCACTTCAAAGACAATACTATCCTCTTGCTCATACCAGCGGATCTGCAGGCTTGCCAGATTGTGAGTGTGTCTAATTGCATTGGTGATTAGATTCATAATTACGCTGTCATAGGCGAGATCTTTATCAGTGTAGATCACGCTACCAGGTGTGAGTTCATTGACGAGAATTAGGTCAGGGTCAAGACCGGTTCCTCTGAGCTTGTATTCAATCTTCGCAATATAATATTCTACGCCAACGGGAGCTTGCTCAAGGACGTGCTCAAAGGTGATTTTGCGCTCACTTTCAAGTGCCTTAACCATAGTCTTTGAAACGCGTCTAGCCTCATGCTGAATTTGCTTGAGAGTCTCAATGAAGAGCGCTGGATGGTATTCATTTCTTTCAATTTTTTCTAAGAGATATTCTGCACCTTCGCCCATGCCAATAATTCCTTCGCGAGAGTCATGAGCTATGGTGTTGAGAAGTGAGCTACGTAAAATCTTAATTCGCTCCGAATTTAGAGACTCTTCCATTGCCGAGAGCATGATGTTCATTGCCACTACGATCAAGCTTCCCGAGGCAAAGGAGAGCAGGGCCACGGTATAGCCAATAGTCTGCATTTCAGGAACGAGTCGACCAAAGCAAAAGAAAAATGAGTTGGGGACATTGGTCGCAATATAGAGAAATATAAAAATGCGATAGAGCTCCTCGCTCTTCATATTCATGGTTTCTTTATTAAAGACAAATTTGGCAATGAAATACGCCGGGATTGTCTGGACAATAACTATGGGAAGAGTGAGGAAAGTAAACTTACTTGAAACCAGCCCTGGCACCAAATCATCTGGAATAAGGAGATAGAGCATTGATCCGGTCGCAGTGGCCACGAGTTGATAGAGTAGCCATTTCTCAATTGCTAAGGTGCGCTGTGGATGAGTGTAGAAAATAATATTTGCAAAGAGCACGATTGGAATCATGAGGAGTGAAAAACTCGCGCCTATTAAATAAGCAGACTGCGTGGAGTCAGCAAAAATAGAGACGATAAAATGCAGGATCACAAAGAACCAGAACTGGCCTATGAGTTTAGTGTACTCTTTTTTGTGGCGTAAATAGCTAATGAGCACATAGACGACAGGGCCCAGGATAAAGAGAATTGAGAGCAGTAAAATGGCGATCATTTGAGTGTTCACACTCTGGCTTATACAAAATGCGACTCTCTTTGACTATGCTGCGTTAAAAGTTTTTTTATTTCCGGTAAAAAAGCTAATTCTAGGCTGTAAGAGCTTGTAATCACATAAGCACTCGTCGAGTTCATAGGCGTAAATGGCGCCAAAATGGACCTTCGCCGTGACGTCGTAAAAGCTAATGGGCACGCTCAGGCGAATGGGGGGAGTTTGCCAGTTTTCGTAATAGCCTTGAATGGCACTCTCTTCATTAATCATAGCGGCGCAGACATCAAGGCCTTTGCGCTGGAGGCTGCCTGCGGTGATGATGTAGAGCAGGTCGGTCCAGCGCTTAACTTTGGGTAACTCTTTAATTCCATCCACCAGCTTATGGCCTGGTCTACGCCCTAACTTCGTGAGAGTTTGCACCTTCTTGCCGTGAGCAGTGAGGGTTTGAATCGATTTTTCGTCCCAGTGCTGTAAGAAGCGATCCTCGCGGTAGGAGATGACGTTTAAATCAGGATGTCCGTAGGCGATCATGATCACACAGACCCCTTGATGAAATATCCCGACCAGTTCATTGGCGTAGGAGAGCTCATACTTGTAATCGATTTCTTGGGCAATGCCCTTGTAGTCAGCGTAGACCTTCCAGGAAGTCTGATAGCAGTCTAGAATCTCTTCGTAGAGGGTGAGGGCATCGCCTGTAAATCCTTTTGCGACATCACTTAAGATGTAGATATCGATGTCTTTGAGTGAAATCATGTTAAGCGGCCTTTTTGATTTGAAGATTTATGTGCATATTTTTAATTGTGATCAGTAGTTGAGAGTAGGCAAAAGCACTTTGATTAAAGCACTCAAGGACAAGTGCTTGCTCTGTCTCAGGTAGTGAAGAAATTAATTTAAAAGCCTTTTCGACGTGATCTTCATCTTCTTGTGCGTGAATTCTTAAAAAACTCGTAGCGCTCGCTGGGTAATATTGAGACAGAGTGGCAAGTACAGTTGGCCCAATTGTTGCGGCAGCGATTTCAAGTAGGAGAATATAGCCTAAGAGTGAGTAAGGGGACTTGTGCTCTACTTTATAGTACATACTCTCGTAGAGCAGTTTGGTCGCTGGAAGCTCAGTGAAGTCGCCAATCTCTTGATTCAAAGAGCGCAAGTCTCTCAGGGCGAGTAGTTGGTGATTGTGCTCTTCTGACATGTGCTTAATAAAGCGATTGCGACTCGTGAGATGTTCTTCACTCATCCTAGCGGCACTGGCACAAAGTAGAGGAATAGAGTGGCAGACAAAGTAGTAGGACTGGGCCAAATAGTTGGCATAGCAATCTGAGTTTTCCCAAGGGAAATCCGAAAGGGCGCTTTCTATCTGATTAATTCCTTTTTGTATGATGGCCTGATTCATCTTTTTCTCTCTCTTTTTAAATTCATTTCTAATGTACGGGTGGGAAGCTTTATTTATTAGAGAGGTATGAATTTCCTTGGTTAATATAAGATAACTAAGGGAAAGGACTCTTAGGGGGAGTGAGAAAAGGGCATTTGCTAAGGGGTTGATTTTACATCGTTTTGGTGGGCTTCACTTAAGCCAAAAGCCGCTTTGTCCGATAGGATTAGTGTGGTAAGCCTCAAGAAAAAATTACTCTTTTTACTTCTTTTCACCTTTTTGAGTCTGTGTGCTTGCCATCAAAGTACTCGAACTCCTGCCTCAAGTGATGAAATTTATCCAGCGGCCAAGCGTGAAATTGAGCAAGTTCACGCGCGCACGCAGAGTGAGCTTTTTCATCGCATCGAAGGAGCGAAGATCGTCTATGCCAATTACGACCTCATTCGCAGAGATTTTCCTGACCTTGCGGGCTCAAGTGCGGACGAAATAGATCGCTGGCTGATCGAAACTGGCGCTCTAATGTCTGCCCCCAATGCTAAGAAACAAGTGGCTAATACTAAAGTTCCTGTTAGTCCAGGAGAAAAGGTTCCTGGTCAGCGACCCCCAAGATATGGCCGAGCAGCAGTTTTTGAAGCGAGAATTCAAGGAGAGAAGGTTGGACTTATCGATGCCAAAGGTGTGGGGCACTTTCTTAACGCCACAGTAGGCCCAAAAGCTGATGGTCTCGCCACACTGGGTGAATTACTGAGAGAAGTGCTCTTTGAAAAATTTATGGCGATGCTTTTAAAGGACGCCGAACTGGATAGAGGGGTCGTAGGCTCCTACGCGATTATCGATCCAGGCTTTCAAGTGAAATTTGCCAATGGAGCGACCAAGCCCGCTGGCATTCTCCTAAGACAGGCCCACGATCGTCAAACGGATCATGGATTTATCGCCCATCCCCAGGAGCGCATGGACTTATCTGAGGTTTTTAGACGCTATGGCATTATCACTCACAATAATGTTCAAGGGACAAAGGCAGGAGATCTTTTTGATTTTGGACACTACTATGTGGAAAGTGGCGAAGGTGACCCTGCTTTAGGGGCCAGAGGGGGAATGTGGGGTTATAACCCAGAATATTTAAGTGGACTCGATGAAGTCGATCAATTTTCTCCTTCAATCATTGATGGTCCAAGCGAAGCCTCAAACGACCTGGCCGAAAGGCTTGCTCGTGGTGAGGCCGGACGTGGAGATGTTGAAGCTTTTTATCGCTCCTTCTTTGAGCACGCTCGTTTTCCTCATCTTACTGAGGGCAGCAGTTGCTTTGAGCTCCTGCGCTCAATTCTCACTCCTTAGGGCGTGATCTAGATCTGATCATAGTGCTGATAGTCTTTTAATAATTCAGCTAAGCACTGCTCTTCATTACTTCTTATTTCACTCGAGGTGATACTCTCGTATTTCTTCTTCGCCTTATTCCAGCGCTCAAGGCGGGCGTGTCCCAGCGGGTAGGGCATTTGCACCTGATTGGGTTGATCGACGTAGGCCGAACAGGCGCTTAGTACTTGATTTGCAACCAGTCTAAAACTCGCTAGGATTAAGTCCTCATCCCCACTTCTAAAGTTCAGCGTAAGTTCGCCAAAAAAAGGAAGTGCTTCGACTTCAAAGTAATCCTCATTACTTAGTGTTTCTATCTCACCGGCAGAGTTGAGCAGAAACTCGACTTTACTCGCATCCATATAATCTGCATCGACAGTAAGTCTAAATTTTCCATAATTGGCGGCAAAGACTTGCTGAGTAAAGAGAAGTGTCAGGCAAAGTGCGAATCTAGTCATGAGAAACTCCTAAAAGAGATTTAGGAGCTTCTATACTTTTTAGTTGATTTTGCCCACTGTTTTACGTTTTTACACACTCACGACAGTGCCGGGTAGTCTACATAGCCCTCTGGTCCACCCTGGTAGAAACTCTCTACTTTTGGTTCGTTTAAGGTAGCACCTGTTTCAATTCTCTTGACGAGATCAGGGTTGGCAATATAGAGCTTGCCCCAAGCGGCTGCATCTATCTTGCCTTCACTTATTAGCTGTTGGGCCCTACTAAAGCTCAAGTCTTGATTGCCGATGACAACCCCGCCAAACTCAGTTTTGAGGTGTGATGTTAGGTAGTTACCATCAGTTGATTCGCGGGTAAAGATGAAGGCGATCTTTCTCTTGCCAAGCTCCCTTGCCACAAACCCAAAAGTTTCTTTTGGGTTATCGTCTCCCATATCGTGAGCATCACATTTAGGGGCCAAGTGCACTCCTACACGATCAGCACCCCACACTTCAATCGCGGCGTCGACGACTTCAAGTAGAAAGCGTGCGCGGTTTTCAAGTGATCCACCGTAAATATCGTTGCGCTTGTTAGTGCTGCTTTGAAGAAATTGATCAATTAGATACCCATTTGCAGCATGTATCTCAACGCCGTCAAAGCCGGCTGCTTTTGCATTCTGAGCGCCTTTTTTATAGGCATTCACGATTGCTTTGACTTCATCCGTCTCAAGCGCCCTTGGAGTTACATAATTTTTCATCGGGCGCACTAGGCTGACGTGTCCAGCAGGTTTTATTGCCGAGGGAGCGACTGGGGTTTTGCCTTCCAAAAAGATGGGATCAGAGATTCTGCCCACATGCCACAGTTGCAAGAAGATGAGCCCAGCTCGCTCATGAACAGCTTGAGTCGTGAGCTTCCAGCCCTCAACTTGCTCTGGGGACCATATTCCTGGGGTGTCGGCATACCCAACCCCCATGGGCTCAACACTGGTGGCCTCTGAAATGATCAGGCCCGCGCCTGAGCGTTGAGCATAATATTGGGCCATTAACTCATTAGGAAGACGATCCTTCCCGGCCCTTGCACGTGTGAGGGGGGACATAATAATTCGGTTTTTCAAGTTTAGATCTCCAATTTTTATCGGAGTAAGTAAGATATTCAAAACAGAACCTCGCTTAGCAGTATTAATGTTCGATAAGTATCTAACAATGAGGGATGGCCGTCTACCAACTAAATTCTATGTTTTATATATATCTAACAATAAACATTGCTCTTTGTGAGGTACCAAGCCCTTGATAACTTGTCACATCTGCTCCTGGAAATTTCTACAGACTTTATATTCATTGGCGGCTTCTTGGGCTACTTAGAGCTCATGAAAATTCTAACTCTACTTGCCTCTCTTATATGCTTAAACGCAAATGCCGACATTTTTGGCAGAGATGATCGCATTGATGTTTTATCTCATTCCACTAAGCATGAGCTTGGTCGCTCCGTTGCGGTGGGAGTGATTAATTCACTTTGGACTGATCTTGGAGGTGGGATTTCTGAGTTGTGGGCCGATCCACTCTCAGACTTCATGTGTTCAGATGAGAGGTTTAATAATCAGGCGAGTGTTTCTTATGCTTGTACCGGCTTTTTAGTTGGTGAAGATCTGCTCGTGACCGCAGGTCACTGCGCGACTAATACTGGTGAAGTGAGAAACTCTAGCGAAAATTACTGTGAGGCTTACACCTGGCTCTTTGACTACCGCGCAAGTAGTGATGTGAAGCAAATCCCCAGTAAGGACATTTATAAATGCAAGGAGATTATCTACGCTATTCAAGATGAAGTGGATGGTCACTCTTATGACTTTGCACTGGTGAGGCTTGAGCGCAAAGTTGAAGGACGAACCCCACTCAAAATTTCTGATAAACCCGCCAGAATGGGAGCGAGAGTAAGTATGCTTGGGCACCCAATGGGTCTTCCTCTAAAGTACACCTTTAATGCTCATGTCTTTAAAGAAGATCAGGGGCGATCATTTTTGACAAACCTAGATGCCTTTGGCGGCAATAGTGGTAGTCCAGTCTTTAATGCACAAAATGAAGTGGTGGGAGTGCTTATTGCTGGCAACCCGGCTCTTGCAACTTACCGTGATCCAAAAGCGGGTTGTGATCGTTTTAACCGCTGCGATGAAAATGGGAAGAACTGTACTTCGCTACCAAATAATAATGATGACGATGGCTTTCCCAATACTTTTTCTGAAGTGCAGAGCATTTTCCCTTATAAAGAGTTAATTCAGTCTTGGGGGCCATAAGGTCTTGAGTTGATCTACATTGAGTGCAGGTCTTTGATCTAAAGCAGCTGAATTTACTGGTAAAAAGTGTTTATTTGCTATTATCTTGGATATGCACTAGAATGAGTGAGTCTTCGCTTTTTTATACTTCAATTTGATCAATCATCCTGACTATAAATAATCCTAGATATTTTTTCGTTCCTCGCTAAGCAGATGATTGCTTGCTGTTGAGTCCTATGACTTATTCAGAATTCTAATCAAGCAGTAACTTAAATCTATACCATTAAAAATGTGGACGATCTTGTCCGCTAGATACGAAGAGTTCTTCTCATTTTGAAGGGAAGAACGGATTTACCTTAGGAGGTAAAAATGAATTCAAAAATTTACGTTGGCAATCTACCTTACGATATCGAAAGCTCTGAGCTTGAAGACTTGTTTGCTGGAAGTGGTACTGTTGCAACAGTGACTATTGTTAAAGACAAAAACACTGGCCGCGCAATGGGCTTTGGCTTTGTTGAAATGAAAAGCCAACACGAAGCTGATTCGGCCATCAGAAATCTTCATGAGCAAGATTTCCGTGGCAGAAGCCTCAAGGTCAATATGGCCAAAGAGAGAAGTAGAGATAGCGCGCCAAGAAATCGCTATTAATATCATCTTGAGTGAGGCCTCTTGTGAGGCCTTTTCTCGCACAATAGGAGGGAACCTATGAAGATCTATAATGAGCGTGCCATGCTAGAGGCGATTGAATTCTACGAACTTTTTGATGAGTTTGAGCTGGCAGAAAAATTGAGAATCGAATACCAAAATTTAAAGAGCATTAATAGTTGTCAGCAGGATTCTAAAATAAAGACCATCGTTAAACCTGCATAATCTCCGCTCTCTCTGTCAACTAGATCTAAGGGTCTGTCCTTCGCATGGGCTTATCTTCTTAAATCATCCGACCGAACTCGTCGGTGATTAAAATGCCATACCTGCTTTTACTCATTTAGTTTTGATATAATTATATCAATTCGAATAGGAGTATTGTTTTGGTTGAGAAGGCCCTTTCTCTAAGTATTGACCTAGATATCCATGGGAGGGACCATTTTGCGTCCATTCCAATTCATTTAAATTCTCATGGTGATATCTTACTTGTGAAAGGACCTAACGGAGTAGGCAAGAGCACTTTACTCAAAACTCTCTGCGGGCACTATGCTCCTCAAGGTAGAGACTTCTCCCTTGGATCTGGGAGGGTTAGCTACTGTGGAGCGCAAACTCGAGGTATGCTCTATCATTTGACGGGAAGAGAGAACCTCAATCTTTACTTTCGTTATCAAGGAATTAAAGAGATTCCAGATTTTGAAGATTTTTTTACACATGAGAATTACTTAGAAGCACTCACGAGACCTTTTAAAGATTGCTCTAGCGGTATGAAGAAGATGCTTCTTTTGAGTTATTCCCTCTTACTTCCAGCAAACTACTATATTCTTGATGAACCTCTGGTGCATCTTGATCAAAGAGCGAGTGAAGAGGTACTGCAAAAGATCGCACAGCGGCTTAAGGACGCAAGCTTTATACTTGTGGATCATACCGAGCACATTCAGTCGCGCTTTGAATGCCAGGAGCTGAGCTTGGGGGATTACCGCTCAGAGGCCACCAAATGTTAGGTTTTCTTTTTAACCTCATATTTTCAAGAGTTCGCTCTCAGTTTAAAGGCTTTAAGCTGCAAGTGATCTATCTTTTGCAAGATTTGCTCTCAATATTTATTCTCTTTCATACCTCCCAGGCTTTTTCAGAGACTAAGACCACAGAACATTCTCTTTTTGGTTATCTTCTCATTGGGGAGCTTATTCTCAGACTGCCAACAAGCCTACTCTTTACCCCTTTTGAGCGCATGCGCCCGTGGATCGAGTCGGGAGCCTTAGAGTACGCGCTTTCCTTTAAGGGTGGGCTAAAGAAGGTCATCTTTTTTGAATCTTTTTCCTATGCTCTGATTGACCTCGTTCGTTGCCTCTTCACCTTGAGTTGCTGCGCCGTCATCTTTGATGAGTTTATTGGTCGCGAACTTTTTTTTAGGGCCCTTATTATTGAGATCGTAACGATGCCGCTTTTTTTACTGATAGGACTCACCCTCCTACCGGTGAGTATTTTTTTCAGTTGGGGAAGAATGCTCATTGGAAGAGGAATTGGTTTACTGGCGATCTTTAGCGGCGGCTATTTCCCATTGCAACTTCTTGGGCAGTATCAGGCTCTTTTAGAGTGGATCAATCCATTGTCCATTTATGTTAAAGCGATCAAAGTGGGTTTTTATCTAAGTGATGCTTTAACACTTGTGGCCTTTTATCTCATTATCAGCATGCTCTTTACACTGACTTCCTCGCAGATGATCAAAAGAATAAAAAGTGGAAAATATGAGGAACTCAAAGGATGAAGCCTCTATCCTACCTCTATCATAAACTCATTGATGAGAGGGGAATGCCTGAGCAGGCGATTCGAGAGCACGCCCTGGCAGCTTCATTTTTCCAAGTGAATCATGAAGAATGTTACAAGAAGGATTGGATTAAAACGAATCATCGCAATTATCTCTACTTAAAAGAAGCAGAGGCTCTCTCTTTGTCACTACAAAAGTCAGCAGTAACCTTCTCATGGCTGAAAGGTATTTACCTACACCGAGAAATTTATCCCAAAGGGTTTACCCGGTCGATGAGTGATCTCGATATCTTTCTGTCACTAAAGGAGATGGCCCTATGGGGTCCTCTCATTGAGGCCCATGGTTTTAAACGAACTCAGGGGCAAAGCTCACTAAGTGCCAATAAGATTGAGTATCATAAAGACATTCTCGGAGAACTAGTCTGCTTGGAGATTCATACTTCACTCTACTATGAACTTCACAATCAAAGTGATCAAGTTCGAGACTGTCCTCAATCGGTTGAGGAACATCTGGCTTACTTAATCTATCATTATATGAGACAGCACAGCGGGGCCAGGCTTGTATGGCTTTTAGATATCCTCACTTTGGCCCAGTCTCAGGAGCTTGACTGGAATAAACTTGAAGGTTTACTCATCAAACTTAAATTGGAAAAAGCTTATAAAATCCTATTAAATAATACTAAAGAGGCTAAGATTTTGGTGCCACTTTTTGAGCGTCAATCGCTCGCAATCGACCTTTTTAAAACGCGCACTCGCAATTGGCGCTATTATATTCTCAAGCACTATGTGAGGGGGGGCGTTGGCTCATTTCGCTATAACGCTCGTTGGGTAAGAGAGAAAATTGAAAATAGATTTTTAGAATGAAGCGAAGAATTCTAAGCGGCGCCCACTTTGGATAGTGCTTAATAACGGGCCATCCACTTCGCGCTGAGGTCAGGGTGATACACTGATGACCCCTCTTGATCGCTTTGACCCTGCCAAATATTTTCTGTGGTATCTCTTCTTCAGGGGAGAGTGAATTGTCGCCTTTAAAGAAGCAGATGTGAAAACGATGCACGACGAATTCTCCGGCCTGATGATAAAGGTAAATTTCACCAGGCATTAGCTTTGATGTCGATCCCAACTCAACGAGTACTCGATCGCCTTTTTTTAAAAGTGGGGACATACTTGTAGCGTCAGAAATAGGGATTGAAAGCGTATTGGAGGTAATCATCCTCCAAGTGCCTCTTTATTTGCCAGCCAGATTCTCTTTGAATAAGGGAGAATCTCAAACGGGTCACCCAGCTCGTTCTGGGCCATACCTAGGCAGTGGTTGCAATTACCTTGCGCTTGTTCATAACCTTTAAGATCATTATTTTTTATCTGACGCCACTTTTGCGCCACATGAGAGTTCCAAAGAGTATGAAAGTCACTCTCTAATAAATTACCTAAGGCCTCTCGCACCTCAATACAGCCGAGTAAATCTCCATAGGCCGTGACGGCGCATTTTCCCTTGGCGACATTGCAGACATGGTCTGTTGGGTGCTCGGTGGAATCTTTCCCATTTGGAGTAGAGAGAAGAGATTTTTTGAACTTATAGTAGCTAATGAGCTGCTCACTAGTCGCTCGCAATTTGGTAGGGGACAAGTCTCCTGAGAACTTTGAGGTAATTGTCACGTCATCTCTTACGCTAATTCCTAACTCTTTGAAGTAGTGATAGAGCCGCGGAAAGTCAGCAATTGTCTCTCGGTTAAGTAGACAATTCACTCCTACTTCTAGCCCTGCTTTTAGGCAAAAATGTAGGGCACTGAGCGTTTTGTCTAGAGAGCCTCGCACTTGTGTGATTTGATCATGAAGCTCCGAAGACAGAGAATAGACACTAAAAGTGACTTGTCTTATTCCATGCTCCTTTAGCTTGTAGGCGTCTTCTATTGATTTTATTAATAGTCCATTTGTAATAACACTTGTGTGAAAGCCAAGTTTTGTACTTTGAGCTGCAATTTGAAAGAAGTGTGGATTTAGCATGGCCTCTCCTCCCATTAAAATAATGTAGAGAGTTCCAGCTGATCTGAGTTCTGTGAGAATTTTAAACCATTCTTCAAGCCCTAAGACTTTATTTGGGTCATCCTTGAATTCATCTATGTAGCAATGAAGACAGCGCTCATTGCACTTGTTGGTGAGTTCAATTGAGGCTTGAAAGGGAATATGTTTGGCCGAACTAAGATTTTGCCATTTTGAGAGAAGATCCACTTACTGCCTCGTAATTATTTTTTTGTCTATCATTTCAATAATAGATTTTTCGATGAGGTTGAGGTTGCCAATAATTTGATCTGGTTGATAAGTCTTTGCCAGTTCAAGGCATATCTCCTCAATGTTCATTGGTGTTTCTAGAATTTTAAAGATCAAAGTGGCACTCTCATTGAGCTCATGGGCCATTTGTGTGTCGGGAGTTAAAATTAAGGCCCGCTCATCGATAAATTGATAGGGAATAGATGGGACTCTAGCAAATTTAACTTGGGTCAAGTTCATTCCATATGTCCTTTTTTTTGGGAAAAGTTAGCTTTGAAAATGGTGTAGTTCTTGAAGCTTGCTCAAGAAGCTTTTGTAGCCGGCTCGTTTGCCCGGAGATTTCTAAATAGGAGGGAACACTCGCCATGAGGTAGAGGAGGGCCTGCGAGGAGGGAAGCCTCACTCTCTTTAGCTCTTCGCCCTTATTGAGCCAGAATATCTCTCTTAGTCTAACCTCTTTGATTTCTTTACTTTCAACTCTGGCCCCAAGTTGAGAGGGGCAAGCAAAGAGGGCACCCTTTTTAACTGAGATCACATTCATATCATCTGAAAGGGTGACCCGAGGGGAAGAGAGTTTTGCGATAGTAGACTTTCCATAGGTCGAATGCCCTAGAAATAGTAATCCGTCTCCAAAATGGCACTGAACACAGGAAGAATGAATGAGGGCCTGATCTTTTTTGGCCAGGTAGACAGGTAGGAGGTGTCTTAAAAGATTATATATTCCATCGCTATTATTTGGGTCAATTAAAGCTCTGAATTGATTCGGTCCTACTTGAGTATAAATGAAATCTCTCTGAACGTGGTGTCCCCTCCATATGGAGACCTGGTCATCAACTAACTCATCCCAGCTTTGAATTGAATGAAAGTATTGTGCTTGATCGGCGAGTGAGATTGTAAGCTCAGTATCCTGAGGCGAGTAAACCTCTTCTAGTTTGAGAGGAATTTTATCTCTTTCAATATTTGTCTCAATTCGGATTGATATATTGTGAAGATAAGTACAATAAGTTTGCTTCCCTATGAGCTTTGTAAAGCGATTGAGAGCTTCGTATTTATCTTGAAAGAGGTTTTGCATTAGCTAAATAGCCTACTGGAGTTGCACGATGCCGGAGCGGCCGTTGTATCCTTTCTTTTACCCGTTGTTGTTCCATTGCACACGGCCCCAAAAGCAAGGAGTGACTCAGAGATAATCTCAGGAGGAACGAACTCCTTTTTAATTTTTTCAGGCTTACAATCAGTGCTCGTCTGTGGGTCGCATCCAGATGGTTGTTTGAGTGACATGGTTATTACCCTCATGAATTACTGGCCAGTGATTAGGAATATTCCACTGGTGCCTTGGCAACCAGTTCGAGTTGTCTAAAAGAAGATGGCCACCTCTTTTAAGTTTCTTTTGTGCCTTAACTAGGCATTGCTGGCGATAATGTCCATCGACAACAATAAAGTCGAAATATTCGTCGGGAAATTCTTCTATTCTATCTACATAGGGAAGTGGGACATTGAGTCTGTCTTCATGCCCATCAACTGCGATATGTATACATTCAACATTGGAGATATTACTTTCTTTGAGCTTATTTTGAACATATTGATGCCAGCTTAAATCTTGCTCAATTGAGTACAAATACTTTAGGTATTTTGAAAACCAGGTGGTAGAGCGGCCAGAGCCCCACTCAAATCCGGTCATTTCTGAATGGAGCATATTTTTACAAAAATCAATGGCACTCGGGGCAAGCCAGGGGACATCGGGATTTTTTCTTTGATAGACCTTAAATTTTAGCGCGTAATAAAGTAACCACGGTCGTGGCCCATAGAATTTAATCCTCTTGATTAATTTACTCATACGCTCTCCTACAAAATCTACTTAGCTATTCTCTCAAATAGAGTAGAAGTCTCAAGGAGAAAAACAAAGTATTTTGTAAGGAAAGGTAAAGTTAGCTAGCTTTCTTTGTCGCAGTGATATTCTCGGCTTGCGGAAGCATTGCAGCTTTCAGCGAGATCAAAATGTCACTAAAGTGTGGATCGAATTTTCTTCTTGCAGCAATGATGACTTCCTCAGGCGTTGGAAGTTGATCGCTTTTGTCTGATATAAAATCTACTACATATGAAGCGGTGATAAAAATTCGTGAAAGTGGATGTAGGTCCATCTCTCTGAGCTGTTTGGGGTAACCACTGCCATCGGGGAGTTCATGGTGTTCTCTAATGATCGCACTAGCGTCCAAATTCATATTGATGAACCTAGAGACAAAGTCCACGGACTCATTGGGATGATTGAGGTACTTAAGCTTTGCTTGCTTTAAGTAAGTAAAGGAGCTGGCCTCTTCTAAGTCCAAGGGCTTAACTCCATTTTGATCTAGGCTAATGTCACAGAAAAAACTCGCGATAATGAGTTTACCAAGCTCATTGTGATCGGCCTTCATATGCTTTTTAGCAAGTATTGTAGAAACTAGCGCAGTGGAGAGCTTTTTCTCTTTATTCGTAAGAGGGCCTTTCTTACCAAGGATTTGCGTTAGTGATGAGGAGTCTCTCACAACGTCAAAAACGTGATTGAGAAGATCGTTCATCACACCCATAAAGTTTTCATCCACTGTGAACAGTGGAAGGACCTGGGCCACTAAATGGCATTCGCTGACTGATAGTTGTAGCTTTTGGTTGAAGTCGAGAGATTTAATTTTTTTACTACTCAGTTTGAGTTGATTTCTAATATTTTCAATGAAAGATTTGTGATCTAGAGTTTTAACTAGGAGCAAAGCCTCTTTTGAAGCGGCGTACTTATGAACGAGCTCTCTATCAACCTCGTCCTCCCGATTGAATATCTTTACAATCTTTGAGTGAGAAAGTCTTAAGTAAATATCTGTTGGATAATGGGTAAATTTTAAAATTTGTGCCTTATTTACGGTGGTGAATTCATCCATCTCCATGCCTGCAGCGGGTGATCTCTCAATAATCGAGATCAGTCTTGCAAGGGTGTGATTAAGTTCATTGGGCCCATAACAGGAATTAAAGATTTCAATGAGCGGATGGTACTTTATCGACTTAACGATGGCAGAGTAGTGCTCTGGCGGTGTTATGATCAAAGTCGGGATATCAATTTTTGTTAATTTTTTGTAAATGTCTGTCGTGATTGTATTTTCAGCAAGAATAGAGATTAAGAGGAGATTTGATCCTTTACTTGAACTGTCTATGAGCTCAGATAGCTCGTTTAGCATTGTATAGGGAACGATCTCATGCTCTTTTACATTGAGATATCTCTTATAGGTCTCAATGTACTCACATTGATAACATGGTAAAAAAACTTTTCTCACATCCACTCTCGACAGATAGTTTTGCCTGATAGCTTATCGTAAAGGTGCAATTATAATTGAGTTAAGAATGGTTATTATTGTAAGGCAAAATAGAGTATTACTTGAGTATCTTAGTGACTTCTCCACATTCTCCAAAAGAAAGAGGCGGGCTAGCGACTTTTACTGCTAATATACTGCAATCACTAGAGAATCTGGGCCTACAGGCGGAACTAGTCGTCTTTGATTCACCCAATGACCAAAAGCTTCTCATGGCGCTAAAAAAGAAGCGTCAGTTGATTATTAATATTCATTTTATGGCGCTCTATAATAGTAAGAAGACCGAGGGGAGGGTCGTCAATTTTGTTCATGGCTCAGAGATCTGCCTCACCTCTCCAAATCCTCTAAAAGCACTCTATAAAAAGCTCTTTCGTAATCGTTTCCTAAATCTTCTTGAGCAGAGTTTTTTTAATATATTTATTTCTGAATTTACATTGAAGGTAGCTGCTAAGCAGGGCCTAAATATTGATTACTCTCGCGACCTTATTATTCCTAATGCGATCGCCATGAGTGAGGGCGATTCATTACTAAGACGTAAAGACCTCACTGAAGACCGCCTTGTATTGTCATGTATTGCTAGGGATGTCCCCCATAAGAATATTGATGGAGTCGTGCTCTTTTGCGAGCTACTTGCCCGGGTGGCCGGCAAGCAAGTTGAGCTGTGGTTGGCGCCAGACTGTAGGCGAAAGTCTACAGAGATTGATATTTGCTATATCGATGGGTCTGATTCATCTCGCGATGAGCTCTATCGTCGCGCCCATCTCAATCTTTTACTTTCACTGGATCAACAAAACCGTGGCTTTTTTGAGGGCTTTGGACTGGTGGTTCTTGAGGCTGCGCAGTTCTATACTCCAACGATTGGTCTCAGGCAGGCGGGGCTTAGTGAAAGCATCCATGATGGAGAAACGGGCTGGCTAATTGAGCGAGTTCACTATGATGAAGTGAGAGCATTGTGGTTAGTGATGCTAGAAAATTATCAACAAGTGGCCCAGCATTGTCATGATCATACTCGAGAGTGTCACGATCTTAGTATTTATGAAAGTTTTCTAGGAAAACTCCTTTGAAGGCAGCAATCATCTTTAACACTCATGCACTTGGTGGGGCTGAGCGCAGTATGATTTGCCAGCTAGACTTAATGGGGCAATGGGAGATCGAGTGCTTTATACCAGAAGCTTCTGAGTCAAACGAAAATGATGTGAAGGAACAATTAAGTAACAGATTTAATATTCATCATTTTAAAATTCCTACATCTTTTACAAATCTCTCGCGCTCCGGGCAAAAGAATGTCTTCGAGCTTCTTCGAGGGGGATTAGCGCTGATTTGGCACCTCTTAACATCCAAAGTGTTTAGATTTAGTGAGTATGACCTGATTTATTGCAACGGCTTGAAGGTGATGATTCTAAGTCTTATGCATTCAATCTTTGTGAGTTCAAGAAAATGCTATGTATTTCACTTTCGCGATTATTTAGAGAGCGCAATTGTTATTCGGCTCTTGAGCTTGATTTGCCCCTTAAGAGGACATCAATTTATATATGTGGCCAACAGTGAGTCTGTTGCTGGCAGCTTAAGAGAGCGACTTCCAGAGTTCAAAGACTCGGTGAAAGTTGTCTACAACCTCGCCACTAGGGATCGCTCTAAGGCCCTAAGCAAGGAGGATAAGCCTCAAAAAAGAATCTCTCATATCGCACTGGCCTCTATGATGGCACCGTGGAAGGGCATTCACTGGGCGATTGTTTCGATGGCCTTAATGAAGGATGAGCTTTTTTCACTAGGGATTAAGGCAGTTAATATCTATGGAGATGAGATTTATCAGACGGTGGGAGATCACCGTGGTTACTTGGCCGAATGTAAAGCGCTTGTAAGTAAACTAGGCGCCCAAGATTTATTTTGCTTTA
Source organism: Bacteriovoracaceae bacterium (assembly GCA_048264885.1). Taxonomy (GTDB): domain Bacteria; phylum Bdellovibrionota; class Bacteriovoracia; order Bacteriovoracales; family Bacteriovoracaceae; genus JBLWXV01. The sequence continues at coordinate 208,292 of JBLXCO010000001.1, read as the reverse complement.
AAGGTATGCGTTCACCGGCGGAAATTTTCGAAGCAAATGATGTGCTCATTCATTCGAGTATTGCTCCTGAACCCTTTGGCAGAGTGGTTTTAGAGGCTTTTCATCATCGCGTGTTACTTATTTCAACGGGGCTTGGAGGCTCGGGTGAACTTGTTGAGGCCGGTGAGAACGCGATGAAAGTTTATCCATACGATACACTCGGGCTTTTGGGCGTGCTTAGGAAAATTTCGCAGGGCGTATCATTTCGGACCAAGCTCTTAAATAATGGATATAGATATTCCGATATGTTGAACAGGAAAAGTATCGAACAGGTAAAAGAATTAATTAGTGAGTGCGAAAAAGGAAACGAAGGATTGGTCGCCAATCGACATTAAAGAGCAAGACATAGATGCTCCTAGTGCCGGGGACGATTTCATGAGCACCTCCGAAAGGGAGGAGTTGGGAATCCTTAACTTTTTTAATGTCGTTGAACCTGAAGCTTCAATCAGTGACGCCAAAGTAGACAAGGCGCGCGTAGACCATAAGTATCATCTTAATCTTTTTTATCAAATTAAAAATTTGAATTCGTTTTACAAAACAGCGAGATCTTATCTAGCAGACTATAATCGCGGTGTGCGAAGTTTTGCGATTGCTTGTGAACATGCTGATCAGCGTCCGTCTTTAAATGCTCTTGCCTTGGCAAGCTTCTTCCAAAACAAGATCGAAGGATTAAGTGTCTTTATTTTAGCTCCGAGGGTAGTGCTAGAGAGCTATGATCACGAATGCCAGGTTGAGCGAATCTCAGCTGTCGGTTGTGGTGCGGATATTAATCTCTATCACTATGGGCCAAGTATGACTGCCATTTCAATTGAAGAGCTTGGCGAAGTTAATGAGAGGCTAGATAACTTAAAAGAATTTTTTGAAATTATGAAAGCTTTAGTGTCTCGCTATGATGTCTCATTTTGGTCACTTCCGCATTACAATCAATTGAAGGATATGAAGAAGTTTCTCTTCATCCTAACAAATTTCGTTCAGAATGTTTCGATCGTTATTCGCAGAGGTAAGACGACTCAAAAAGGACTTAGAGATCTCAAAAGATTTTTTCAGAATTATAATGTCCCGGTAAAGGGCGTACTTGTGGAGGGTCTGTGAATAAATTGGCCCTCCTGCTACACGACACGACAATCTTAAACTTTGAAAAACTCTTTTCGCTCATAAAGCGCTATCGCTACCTCGTCATTATCCTGCCACTTGTGACAGCTTTCACTTATTACCAGCTGGATAAAAGAAATAACAAAGTTTACTTTCAAAGCTCACTTTTAACTATTAAAAGCAAGAGCTCCCAACTAACAGGATTTGATTCTAAACTCTTTGAGGATCAGTACAATTCTCCTCTAATGGAATTTAAATCAGATGTAAGTACTTGGCACTTTAAAACCCTACTGTCACAAAAAGTCCTCTCTTACGATCACTTTGATAGCCTCGTGTTAACTTCGCCAGGAGGAGAGTACAAAGTGACGGGAGAGTCTTTATCGCAAAGTTGTAAAGGCGAGCGCAGCTGTTTAATTGAACAACTCAATTTTATGTTAACAGGTCTTTATAAAATCAAGGAAACTGATCTCAATGGAAAAGGTCATCTTGAGGTCTACACACGCGATGAAGCTACCACTTATCACTTAAGACTTGCCATCGAAAATGCCCTTATCGAGTATCGTTTAAACTTGTTGAAATCTTCTTTTAAAAAGCAAAAAGAAACTCTTCAAGAAATTGTTGAGAGTAAGAAAAGAAACATTTTTAAAAACGGACAAGAAGAATCATGGATGCTCAAAGAAGTGGACTTGAAATTACAGGATACAACCCAAAAGTTGGCCAAAGCTGAAAGTGAGCTCAGTCGGATGAAAGGAGAGCTTACGCGCTTGGACTTAGATTTAAATGGAGTTGTGAGCGAGACGGCCAAACTCTCTGAATCTCAGATTAGACAGTACAACATTCTTAAGGACGATATCGAAGGTATCTCTCGCAATATTGCGCAGTTGACACTCTCAGGAAAATTGAGTGATCTCGATCGCTCAATTCTAGATAAACTCAAGCATGAGCTTCGCCAAAAAAGTAAAGACCTCAATCGTTTTGGGCTTGGGAGTCAAGGACGAATTGCCGAGTCAAGCGATCGTGGCCAATACAATCGTAAAAAAGCGGTTATTCTCTCAGGGATGGCAGCAAAGAGTGCTGAAATTGAAGAGTTGCGCACAGAGAGACAAGAATTAGTACAAGAGAGCTCTCAGCTATCAGACAAAGTGAGAATAGACAAAGTCTCCTATGACTATATCCAGTCGCTGGAAAAGAGACTTATCGAATTGAAACTTGCAGAGGCCACAGTGGAAGCTGATGTGGCCATTGACTCCACTGATCCGAGCATTCAGGTTCTCTATCGTATGAGACGCTCACTAGTGATTGGATTCTCTTTGGTGTTAGGCATAGCGGTCTGGCTGTCTACAGTTGTGGGATTTTTCTTTTTTGATAATCGCATTTTCTCAGACGATGAGATTCACATTGGAGAAGGCTCTGAACTTGAGATCATTGGAGAGACGCCTATTCTTGGCTAGCTCTCTGTCTTATTTTTCGTACACCCAAAAGAATAAGAGGATAGGCAAAGGTTATAAAAGTGTCTTTAAATGGCTCAAAGTAGCTTGGATTGAGCGTGGTAAGATCATAGGACTCTTTAATCACACAGAAGATAAGTAAAGCGATACTCGATCGCTTAAAATTATTTTTTGTGACTTTTAACAGAATAATAAAAAGCAACATCCCACCGAAAAAGTGAGCTATCATATCTAGAGGAATAACCCCATAGATCTTTGTATTAGAAATGTAGCCGAGTACTTTCTTTATGGTGACTCATCCTTTGAGGCAATTCGATAGCAGCAATTTTTTTTCTCAAATTGAAAAAATTTTTGTTGGTTTGCTTGCGCTTTATTTTAGCCTAAATTTCTTAGGAAGTCCGCTTGTAAAATATCTCTACCTCTTATTCCCGTCTCTTATTGCTCTTTCATTACTTTTATTTTCCCCAAGAAAAGTATTTATATTATTTGTGCTCTATCTCTGGATTGAGGGACAGGGCAGAGTACTTTGGGGCTATAGTGCTTGGGCGCGAATTATTTTCGACGTTCTTCTAGCATGGGCGATTTTTAAAGAATTCTACGCTAATAAAAAGATTTTTTCCCCCTTGCAAATGCCAGTCTGGATAAAGTTTCTAATTTGCTTACATTTTTCTATCTTTATTCTAGAACTCTTTAATCCTCTGGGAATTGGTCCTTTGAAGGCGCTTGCGACATCCAAGATATATATCTATCCCGTTTTGCTCTTTCTTTTTTTTAACTCCACAACTCCCTATGAGGGTGAGCTACTCGATAAAATTATTCGCTATACATTGGTGATGATCGTGATCCAATGCTTACTGAGCTACTACCAGATGTATCAGGGACACAGGTTCATGCTGGAAATATCTCCCAATTATTTGCGAGCAATGGGACACGGCAAATTTATTGGAAGACTTTTTCGCCCCTTTGGCACATCATTTGTGTCAGGTGGTATCTCAACATACTTGTTTGCTCTGTCACCTCTTGTTTTTCTCAAAAAAAAATACATTCGTTTCGCCATTGCGCTTCTTCCCTTTATTTTTGCAACCCTCTTTATCTGCCAAGTTCGCTCTGCAATGGTTAAACTTGCTGCATTTTTAGTGATTCTCTTTCTACTGCAGCTCATTTTTAAACAAATCAAGTTCTCCTCTCTTATACAGCTAGTAGTGCTGATTGCTTTGTGTATTCCTGTTTTTTCTCACTTCACTGGAAAAATGCTTACATTTTCTGATGAAGTTGATCTCTCAGAGTCACAGTCTCGTCTGGCGCGAATTACCCAGGGAGGGCAAAGGCTTAACCCGAAGGAGTTCTATGGTTTATTAGCTTATCGCATTTCGAAAGCTCCTTTTGGTTATGGGCCCGGATTAACTGGTGCTGCGGCCTCAATTGGTATGGGCCAATTCTTGGCCAATAAGCTCGTTAGTGAAGGTGATGTTTGGAGTTATGATAATTTCTTTCTCTCTCTCTTTACTGACTTTGGCGTCCTTGCAGTTGGTTATCTATTGATCCTATTAGGCTTACCAATTGTTGGGCTTTCCTATTTTTGGCGCAAAAAAGGTAGGCTTAGCAAGGACTCCATTCATCTGGCGACAGTCGCTTTGAGTGCGATTATCGTTCTTATAATTGGAAATTGGGGCGCCATCGGACTTCCCTATAATCCTGAGTCTTTTTCTTTTTGGTACTGGATGTCAATTGTGACAGTTGGCATATCCACACCAAATGCCTAGACTATTGATATGAAATATTTAAGAAAGTTCGTTGTAGTCACAACCCTTAGTAGTTTACTCAGCACGCAGCTTTTTGCCCAAGCCTCGGCCGGTAATGTGGCGCTTGATCACTTTGTGCTTCCCAAAGATATTAAAGAGCCACCGCAAAACCCTGGGGCGATCTTCTATTCTCCTACTTCAAAGAATAAGCCATTGATGCCAGTTAATTTTTGGGGTGAAGTTAAGAATTCAGGTCTTCATTATATTCCCACTGACTCGAATCTTATTAAAGGTTTGTCGCTGGCGGGGGGGCCTTTGGGGTCGTCGGACTTGTCTGAGGTAAAGGTTACGAGAACTAAGAATGATGGTAAGCTTGAGAGCTATAACTTCAGCCTAGATAAAGGCGGAGAGGCCAAGTCCTTCCAATTTGAACTACGTCCCGGTGATACCGTCTTTATTCCAAAGGACACCTTTGAGAGCAATCGGGCCTACTACACCTCTCTTTTCGGGGTGTTTGCAACCATTCTGTCGTCAGTGTTGCTTTATAGAGAGGTTAAAAAGTAGTCTTCTTTATAAATATTTACAATTGGATCAATCTGCCCCGTAGAACCACTCGGTTAAAACACAATAAAGTAAGTGTATGGAAAATAAACGCTTACTACAATTGTGCAAGTATTATCCTCCCTTTAAAGGTGGTGTAGAGCTCGTCAGTGAGCTCATTAGTAGGGCGTACTCCCTAAGTGGTCATCATGTTTACGTCGCAGCCTTTGCAGCAAGTGATCAGATTCGACAGGGGAGATGGGCCGAGACTATTTTTGATATTAAAAAGACATTCAGTTTCATGCAGGCGCCTTTTAACTTTTCATTGCTATTTAGATTAATACCCATAATTAGGCGTGAGAATATAAATGAGATATTGGTTCATCTACCAAATCCTTTAATGCATGAAATAGCAAAAATCTTAAAAGTTTTTTTTGGCAAGAAGATTAAGTTAAAGTGTGTCTTTCACTGCGATGTTGTGGGAAAAGGGGCGCTAGGAAATCTCTATAATCTTTATATCAAAAGACAGATGTCATTTTATGATGAGATTATTGTTTCTAGTCCAAATCTTATTAAGAGTTCTCCTATTTTAAATTCAGTCAATTCAGAGCGCTTTAGAGTGATTCCTTTTTGCACCTTAGGTGAAAGTGAATTTATACGTAAAGAGGCATTTAATGGACATATTCTCGCCATCGGGCGTCTCGTTCCTTATAAGGGCTTTGATTTTCTGATCAAGGCCATTAACAAGACTTCATATAAATTGACAATCATAGGCGAGGGACCATGTGCTCAAGAGCTTCAGGCCCTCGCAGGTCCAAACGTAACTTTACTTGGTAATGTGAGCGAAGAGCATAAAAAAAGATTGATGGCCCAATGTTCGTGTATGGTTTTAAGCTCTAATAGTAATGCTGAAGCTTATGGTATGGTCATTGCTGAAGCATTTGAATGTGGGACTCCTGTTATTGCCTCTAACTTGCCAACCGGAGTGACTTATCTTGTTCGCCATGAACAAACTGGTCTCCTTTTTGAGCCTGGAGATGAAGGGCAACTTCTGAATTGTCTCAGGCGACTTGAGACGGAGAATGGGCTTTTACATGAGCTCTCGTTAAAATCGAGAGAATTCTATCAAACTCAGCTCCGATTTGAGACATTTGCCGGGAGAGTGGCGGCCTGAAGACTGTACTTTATCTAAGTCCTAATAGTTATATCGGTGGTGCCGAGGCATTTATCTTAAATGCGTTTAAGGGGCACTTAATTAAAAATGACTACGTGCCTGTTCTGCTTGCATTCTGTGAGGGTGACTTGACCTCACGTGCACGCTCGATGGGAGTTAGAGTTTATGTGCTAGAAACTCGCTTTCGTATGCGATCTCCGCTTCGTTTCTTTAAGGCCTTAAGAGAAATTAAAAATATTATTAAAGAAGTTAAACCAGACTTGATTCATTCGACTATGCCTTATTCTCACCTCATTGTTGGACTCATGAGAAGACTCTTTGGTCTAAAAATAAGGGAGGTTTGGTTTCAACATGGGCCTGTTGGTGGGGCCCTCGATAGGATTGCTTCACTCTTTTGGACTGATTGTCTCTTAGTGAATTCACATTATACAAAAGAGAGCCACCTCGAAACGAGTTGGAAGCGCTTTGGGAGTGTCGAGCTGATCCCGCTTGCGGTGACAGAGGAGAGTTTCGAGTCCCTGCCTCGCAAAGGGGAATTAAAGAATATTGGCCATGCTGGAAGAATTTGTCCCTGGAAGGGTGTTCACCTCTTAATTGAAGCAGTTGATGAATTGCGCAGAAGTGATTCCGCCCTCTATGCCCAACTTCAATTTCACATTTGTGGTAGATCAATGACAGCTGACGATCAGTCATACGAAAAGGAGCTCAAGGAAACTGTTCAGAGACTTGGGCTTAGAGATAAGGTCACTTTTCATGGCTTTAGAGCTGATATGCATCAATTCTACCGTGAGATGGATTTACTTATTCACTCCTCAACGATTCCCGAACCCTTTGGTCTGGTTGTAGGTGAGGCCATGGCGAGCAACCTGCTCGTACTTAGTAGCGCTCGCGGAGGTGTCAGAGAACTCATCGATGAAGGGCAGACGGCATTTTGCTTTGACGGGAGCTCTGTCGATTTGGCCCTGAGAATAGGTGAAATCTGCACTCTTAATGAATCCCAGCTGGCAATGATTCGAGAGAATGCCCGCACAAAAGTTCAAGAGTCCTACTCTCTTAAGGCTATGACAGATAAGATAGAAGCTTGTTATCAAAGTCTTTTTTAATAACTTCTTTAAACTCTATCGCTCTTTTAGACCAAACTTTGTCCTCAAGCTCTTTTACTCTCTCTCTAGAGGTATCTATTTTGCTGCTAGGAGAGAGCTTATCAAGAAAGTCTTCAACTTTTAGTGTACTTTGATCAAAGAAATGGACTCCTGATTTATCGCTTATTAACTCGCTAGCACCCACTTCCATGTGGTTTGTGAGGACATCACAACCCATGGCGTACGCTTCCAGCAGGACAAGTCCGAATGGTTCGTATTTAGTAGGGAAAATGAAGCGATCTGCTAGCGCGTAAAAATGCTTAATATCCTTTGTCTCTGGTATATGTGTGATCCACTTTGGAAGTGTTAATAGGCTTGAATTCGCTTCTGGAGCACCTACTACAATGAACTCAATTTTTTCTTGAACAGGACTTAGCCATTTTATCGCTTCTGGTAATCCTTTTCTTTCAAATGCCCCAACAAATAAGAAAATAGGCTTAGAGGAACTTGTCAGCTTAGGGCCTAAATTAAAATTAGTCTGTAGTCTCTGTTGAGCTTCAACGAGAGAATCTTCTTTCATTGAAAACTCGTTTAAGTTAGCTCCGGAGTAGATGAGAGTAAGATTCTCATTTGGTGTCCTTAATTTTTCTTGCATGAATTTAGCAATGAATTTTGCGACACATATATATTGTTTTTTATGACTTTTATAAAAGAATCTTTCTTCAAGGTAGAGAAAATTGTAGTGGATCTTTTTGTAGAGTTTCTTGATGCCGGAGGTCTCCAGCTCCTTGAGATATCTCTTTTTCCATTGGGAGTGTATGAATTGTATATAAATGATGGAGGCCAATGGGTTTGCCAAGCCAATACTGATCGTTTGAGTTTTCTCTTTGACGTTAATAAAGAGATCGAACAGACAATATATTTGATAAAATATAATCTTTAATAAAGCAGGGCGAAGATTCTTTGTTGGTACCTTCGTTATACTAATTTTTTCACAGATGTGAGGAAAGATTTCTTCCACCGGATCATGGCTAAAGCTAACTATAGAGATTGATTCAATTTCTTTGGCCGGTATGTGGTTAATTATTTCAATAAGAGCACGAGAGTGACCGATAGTCTTCTTTAAGTCGTGAACATATATTCTCAGATTGACCATGATGTTATCTCGTAGGAATATAACGTTATGAAGATTCTAGTTATTTCACATAGTGCCATTCTCAAAGTGAATCAATTCTTATACGAAGAGCTCACTAATCGAGGACACCAGATAAATGTTATTGTACCAAAAACATGGAGCTCTGGTGGATTGGGAAAAAATCATACCTGTCAAAAGAGCGATAAGGTTAATGTAATCCCTTGCGACACAACTTTTACAGGCAATGGGTCTTTATATTTTCTTAACGTTTCACTGACAAAAATTATTAAAAAAATTTCACCAGATGCTATTTTTTTAGACGAGGAGCCTTGGTCCTTTGTCGCTTTTCAAACCTTATTTACGCTACTCAAGTTTAAAAAGATTAAATTAATCACTTATACCAAACAAAACATTTACAAAAAATACCCCTGGCCTTTTCATCTGATTGAGCGTTGGTGCTATCGTCGCAGTAATATTTTACTGAGCATCGGTGAGGAGTGTAGTGATGTCCTAAAAAGAAAGGGCTACCAAGGAATTATTCGTTATTTTCCGCATGCAGTTGATCTTAAGCTCTTCTCTTTTGACCCTAAAGAGCGATCCTTTAATGAGAGATTAAGTGTGGGCTATATTGGTCGATTCATTGAAGCAAAGGGTGGAGCTGACCTCATTCGGGCCATTAGTCTACTAAAACAGAAATCTATCAATGTTGAACTCACTTTTCTTGGTGGAGGTGAGGATGAAGGGAAATGGCTTAGCTTGGCAAGAGATTTAAACGTCCAAGATCGTGTTAATTTTCGTCCTGCGCTTGCGCACTTGGAGATACCTAAAGGTTATCAATCTTTTGATGTGATCTGTTTGCCTTCGCGTACGACATCTAGTTGGAAGGAGCAATTTGGAAGAGTCATCATCGAGGCAGCAGCTACTGGCAGGCCAGTTATTGGCTCAGACTCAGGAGAAATCCCTCATGTTATCAATTCCTTAAATAACGGGCTTGTCTTCTCTGAGGGTAGTTCTGAGGACCTTGCCGAAAAGATCAATCAACTTATTGAAAGGCCAGAGCTTTACCACAGTTTTGTTCGCAATGGACGCTCGAACGTTGAAGAGCTCTACACCTACAGCGCCCTCGCTGATGAATTTGAAAACTGTCTTTCAAGATAATCTTTAAGTAAACTCAACTGTTCCTGCTCAGTGGGGATGACACTTGATTTTTCTAGGGAGTGATCCTCAAGCACAGTTAAAAGCGTCTTAACTGAATGAAATGGATGACACAGCCGCGAATACTTCTCAATCCACTCAGTCGCCCCACACTTACTAGTCTTGAAGTAGAAAACATGTAATCCTGCACTGATGGCCTCTGGTCCCACCATCCCAAAGGGTTCAGGCCAGAGAGATGTGTAGAGGAGTGAGGTTGCCCAATGGTAATGCTCAGACATATCATTAGGTTGGATGGCGCTTAGAATCGATACTTTATTTTCTAATTTATACTCTTTGATTTTTTTATTAAGTCCAATTTTCTCTGGTCCTGAGCCAACAATGCGCAAATTGAGTTTAGAGGGCCAATGGTAATGAATATCTAATAATTCATGAATCAATTGAGTGCCTTTTTCCTTAACCAATCGTCCTGCCCATAATAGATTCTGGTCTTTTAATTCATGATTCTCGATTTTCGGAAAGCATCTAAAAATTGCTGGGATCACTTCAATTTGATTCGATTCAAAATTGTTATTGCAGAGTTCTTCTTTTAAATAATGTGAAAGCACGGTGATTTGATGGGCCCTCATCAGGGATTGCCATTGCTTTTTGTCTTGATAACTAAGAAAAAGTTTAAAAGGGTTCTTTCCTCTACCACAACCATTCATGAAGTGGGTACCGAAGCAATTTGCGTCCATGGCCTTGTGACAGAATTTCAATTGGGAACCTACTGCTTTTCTTGCCGTCAAACATGTAAAACGATAGTCATGAACATGAAAGGCAACAACTGCCTTCAGTGACTGATTGATAATCTTCTGCGCTCGCGCAGGAGAACTTATAGAATGTATCCAAACGAAATCAAATTCATCATTAGGACTGAGTGTTTCTTTTATTTCTACAGTGTGGCCCAAGGCCTCGAGTCTGATTTTTAGAGTAGTTACGAAGTTGTAAATTCCGCCTGAGTTCTCAACTTCATCGCATGCTAATAACACTCTCACTTTACTTGACTCTCTTTTTTAAAAAACGATATTCGTGGTCTAGAATTTGGTAGGCAAAGAGGAGTGTGTTTATAAAACCTGGTAGGCCATCTCTATATCCTCTTCTTTTAAAGAAGTTAAAATAAAAATTTTTAGGCGGATTTAACAGTAGGCGTGCTAAGCTTCCTTGTCCAACATTGTAATGCTCTATCTCCAGTTGATTGTCTCTTTTTATCTTCGATAATCGCTTCGAAATTGTCTCTGCACTATAATGAATCATCCCTGACTCTAGGATATTGACTGGGCCTGAGACCTCTATTTTCTCGTGAATCAGTCGTCGATCGTATTTTCCCAGACCTTGCCTAAAGAGCCTCAAAGGCGAATCAACCCCTTTGCCAAATTTAAGAGTCTTTCCCATAAAATGCAGATATCTTGGTATTTGATAGCCAGCATAAACAGTTGTGGAGTTGATGATCTTATTAATTTCGCTTGCACACTCAGCGCTTAGGACTTCATCGGCATCAAGAGCTAATATCCATGGTGTGTTGAGGTTTTCAATGGCAAATTGTTTTTGCTCAGCAAAACCGCTCCATTTTCGCTGAATAAATTCAGCTCCATATTCTTTAGCTATCTTTTGCGTTCCATCTTGGCTAAAGGAATCAATAATGACAATTTTTGAAGCAATTGTGGATATTGCCTCTAACGTTCGAGCGAGATTCTTTTCTTCATTGTATGTGATAATGGCCACACCAAGCATTAACCTATTTTCCTCGCTATAACTGAGAGTGCCTCTCCCATTCCAAGCATTGCAATCGACTTATCAAATGGGTAATAGAGTGCTGTAAGCGCTTTGTCTTGGCCTTCTCTATAGGTTTTAGTTGTTCTAGGCACGCTGGTAAGCTGGGCCATGACTTCTCGCTTGTTTGATTTTTTTCGCTTTCTCACTTTTTGATAAATTTTAGAAAGACTTAATATTTGAGAAGTCGCTTGTGGATAATAGGGTGTCCATGATTTTTCGATTTCATAGCCACAACTCTCTAGGAGTCGCACTAGTGTCGATTCATGAAAATGGTGAATGTGATAAGGCAGAAGTAGTCCCTTCCACTTTTTACCCTTGAATTTTGCTATGGCCGAGTAGATATTTGGGACTTCAATTGCGATCAGCCCCTTTGGCTTTAGAATAGTGCGCATTTTGAGAAGTAATTCTCCTGGATGAATCACGTGCTCAAGACAGTGATAGAGGCTAATCGCGTCATATTGGCGTTGTTCGCTCATAAGAAGTTCAATATCACCCTGTCTCACATCAATGCCGAGTTTATTAGCACACTCAACTGAAGTTGGTGAAAGGTCAATTCCAGTTGAAGCCCAACCGAGCTCATCTCTGGCCATCGCCACGATTTGACCGGCAGAAGATCCGTAGTCCAAGTAGTTTATTTTTTCATTTGCGGGAATAAAATTTGCTAATTCGGCCAGTCTTATTTTGAAATAGAAGCGACTGAGACCATCGTTAAGTCGATTTTGAATATAGCCCTCTGATGTCATTCCAGACCCACCACAATCACTATAGTAGTTCTCCTGCTCATAGAGGGCCTTGATATCTAGCTTTTCTGATCGTGCCATCTGAAGGAAATGGTGATCACAATGGGGACAGACCATGAGCTGATGACCACTTTGCGGGTAGGAGTGAGTTTGGCCCGAGCAGAGGGGACATTTTTCATAAGCTTCTAAGTACATTTTTATGTAACCTCTCGAGGATTGTGTCCGCTGAGAATGTTGATTCGTAGTATCTTGATAGGTTAGACTTTACTTGTGAGTCTACTCTTTTAAACTTGTGCAGTTGCTCTGTTAAGCTACTCATAAACTCCTCAAAATTTCTTGGCAAAAGTGTAATCCCATCACATGAAAAACTGTATTCTCTCCTAAATCTTGGCATTGAACTAATGACTGGAATTCCATGCTGTATTGCCGTCATTACACTTCCTCTTCGAGTTGAGAGTCCATCGCTAAAGTAGGCAATCACAAGATCACATTCTCCTAACTCTTGAGAGAATTCTCGATCGCTTAGGTGGCCATGAAATTTGACTTGAGAAGTATGAATGAAGGGCAGTTGTTTGGCCTGTATGCCAAAAAGATTTATTTCAATGCTCTCATGTAGTGTTTTTTGCGAGATTAGCTGCTTTAATATTTCTGGAATCATTTTTGAGGGATGAAGCCCCCCGATAATAGCAATTTTGATTTTCTCAGTCGGTGTACTTTGGTAAATCTGAGTTCGCTCTATGTTTGAATAAGCGGGGAGAATGAATGGTTTTATCTCACTATTTATCTGTACGAGATTTTGGGCGAACTCTTCAGTTGTAGTGACTACCTGATTGCATCGAGAAAGATATTTTCTGAGCTGATATTTGTGAATTGGGTGCAGGATAAAAGATTTAATTTCGTTTAAGAGGGGGTAATAAAGCTCATGAAAGAATCCAATGACTTCAATTTTAGCTGGGATACGAGTGATAAAATGAGCAAAGAAAGGGTTGATTCCTCCTCTGGGGTTATACATATTGGGTACATACTGAAAAATAACCTTGCCAGGTTCTTTCTTTAGGAGGAACTCGCTAGCTTTTTTTAACTCTTCACGCTGCCAATTCTTTAGGTACAGAACTTCCCCAATCTTGTATTCTAGGTCAGCTTCTAAACTCGTAATAATATCCGTCTCGAAATGTGTGGTTAGCTTTTCTAAAAGCAAATTACTATGCTTACTGAGTGCATTTTCAATTTTTCCACAGTAGGGGGAGATGAAGAGTATTCTTTCAGTCACGGTAACTCTCAAGAATTGGCCGATTCTCTTTCTTTAGCACTATAAGATAATTGTCACTAAAGCGTTTACCCGATAGTCCATAAGCAATCGAAGTCCATTTGATTGGTAGACCAGGGATGAGGCCATTAGGTATATATTGAATGTCGATCTTTTCGGCCGTGATTGACTCATTTAAAAGATAGCTCAGATCATATACTCCTAGTGCAAACTTGTGGGCAGGACGATTTTTCTCCCCAAAGGCGCAATGATATCCTCTTTTAATAAAGCAAATGAGGCTTCTTAATGACTCTGGATTCGGTGTTGTCATTAAGAGGTGTCCTCCTGGAGAGAGTATCCTGGAGATTGATCTTGCAAATTGCCATGGATTTTCTAAATGCTCAATGACTTCAGTACAGGTAATCAGATCGTGGTTTCCGAGCTGATAGTCCGAGAGGGCCTCTAGGTTTACTTTTTTGAATTTGATCTTCTTATTTTCAACTTGAGAATAGAAGTTTCCATCGATAGCCGTGATTGAGTTAAAATCATATAACCTGCTTAGCTTGTCTGCAAGCTTTCCATTGCCACAGCCAATGTCTATGTAATTCCACGTTTTTTCGGGGTGGAGTTTTTGAATGCAAGAAATTACTGCTAGGTGAATCTCATCGCTTGAAGAGCCCTCACTGGAGAGCTGCATTTGTAATTGCTTTGTAAACTCTTGCAATGTTTGCCTCGGGTGTTAACATGCTTAAGTAAAATTTAACATAGACGATAGGGATTTTATTGGGGGAAAAATGCTCTTCGATAACATCATTTATCTCGTCATACTTTTTGTTTTTTCAACATTATCGCTTCGCCGTGCTTTACAATTCTTTACAAGTAAAGTGAGCTCTAATCATGACTTTTACCAACGCCTTCAACGTGTCACTCGTTTTGATTCCAAGGCACTGGTTATTGGTGGAATTCCTATCGCTGCTGTGATGGGTCTTCTCTATCTAGGCCAAGTTTTTCTTTCACCACGCCATGAGATTAATACTGGCATAACTTTCTTTATATTCGTATTAATTGGTGTTTTAGATGATGCCTTCGAGTTGAGATCACTTGTGAAGCTCGTTCTTCAAACTCTCGCTCTCGCTTTCTGGGTGAGTGGTCCTCTTATGAGCGGAGAGGGAATTATTTTGTCTCTCTGTGTTTTAGTAGTCTCTTTAGGTTTAACTAATAGCGTGAATCTGCTTGACGGTATTGATACGCTATCAACTCGCCTTGCTCAAATTGGACTAATTTACTTTTCTTTGATCTCCCTTTCTTTTGGACTCATTTTTGAGTCGGCCGTTTCATTATTTCTAATATCCTCTCTAACTATCTTTTCTCGCTACAATCGAGGGCTAAATCCTCTTTATCTTGGTGAAACCGGAGTCAATGTTATTTCTGTGTCCTATCTCTATCTTTCTTACAATATCTTTAAGACGGTGAAGATAGATCACAGTTTAAACCTAGGAATATTTCTCTCTTTACTCCCACTTGTTTTTTATGGCACAGAAATTCTTGTTTCATTTACAAGGCGAATTGCCGATGGGCGCTCCCCCTTTGCTAAGGATCAGCTTCATCTTCATCATATCCTTACTGCTCAATTCGGGTATTCTCCTTATAAGAGTGCCTATATGATTGGAATTCTCTACTTCCTCTCAATCTCTATTGGAGCGTCTTGTCGATTTCTCTTGGATCTAAATTCTTATTTGAGTTTGGCATGTAGTTTGTCTTTCTGCTTAATTGTACAGGGTTTAATTGCTAGGGATTATTGGTCTGTTCGTCCTGTCTCTCAAGGATTTGGTCACTTAATTTTTAGACGCGCCCTTCATCAACCCACACATAATGTTGTTCATCTCAATCAATTTCGAACGAGTGAAAACGGTGATGATGAAGCCTCTCAGACCAGTGACAAATTAGCTTCTTAGTTTTCTTATATTTCTTTTTAGAATCTCTCGATAATCATTGTAAAGAATCAGGCCAGCTATTATGACGAAGGTCAAGCTGAGTGGAATTGCTAGCTGAAATGACAGAAAGTACTTAGGTAGCTTGCAGATGAGATAGAGGATTGCAAAATAGCCAAGCTGCTTGATGAGCAGCTTTCTAAATTCAGAATTTATTTTTCGACTGCTTAGGTAGAGACTTGTTAAATTACTGACTATGAGAGCGCTGAGA
This sequence comes from Bacteriovoracaceae bacterium, assembly GCA_048264885.1. Taxonomy (GTDB): domain Bacteria; phylum Bdellovibrionota; class Bacteriovoracia; order Bacteriovoracales; family Bacteriovoracaceae; genus JBLWXV01. The sequence goes on along the minus strand of JBLXCO010000001.1, from coordinate 192,885 downwards.
TACCCGATGGCACCATAAGTAAGACTTCCTATGGCGACAAAGATAAGCTCCATAAAGAGGCTTATTGATTCGATCTTGGTTCGCGTCTGAGGTCTACCACCGGCATTGAAAATCGGCGCCAAAAGATATCTAACAAGAAAGAGGTAGAATCCAATGGCCGCTGTCTCAAAGTATGCAAAAGCGCTTTGCCATTTTGAGCTGAAGATTAGTGAGGCAAGTTCGCCTCCATAGAGTGACAAAAATACATAAATAATACTAATAACTGGTAGAACTAATGTAATTGACCAAAGATTCATACTTGTAAATTCATCTTTGCTTGAGCGTAGCTTAGAGAGGACTGGAAAAAAGATTGAGTTGTAATTTAGTGCAAGAAATTGTGGCAGGGCGATTATCCCTAGGGTCCAGGAGACGAGTCCTAGTGTCGATATATCTAAGATTCTCCCTACAATGAGGGGAAAGATCATCGCCTTTAAACTAGGAAGAAGTGCATTCAGTTGATACTTACTCCCCATGGGGACCATGCTTTTAAATGTTCTCAAGTGAAGCTTAGGTAAATAGAGCGTTTTGCATTTTAATAAGTAAAGGGCGCTACCAAAACAGGTGCGTATGATATTTGCCCAGATCACACTAAAGGCGCCTAGTCCTCTCCAGGCGAGAATTAATTGAGTGAGGTAGAGAGCAAGGGACTCCATTAACTCGATGGAAGCAATCGCTTTAAAACCCAACGATCGTTCTAATTCAATTTTGGCGGGGTTTCTTAGTGCGAGTATGGGAAGGGAGAGAAAGAGCGCCCTTATCATATCTACGGCGCGTTCATTCATGCCATTGTATTGAGTGATCTCTGTGGCAAACACGATAAAGATGAGGGCGATTGTCGAGGAGAGCAGCAGCTGAATGAAGAGTGTCGTCTCCATTTGTCTCTTGGATGGATTCTGCTGCTGTTGAACGAGCACACTGGCCAGACCAATATCACAAAAAAAACATGAGACGCCAAACCAACTAAGGATAATGCCAAAAGTTCCATATTCCTCAGGCACAAACCAAATGGCAAGTAAGTACACCGAGAGGAATTTTAATACATTGATGATCACACTTCTTAGTGCAAAGGAGACGATTCCACTTAGAGATGATTTTTTCAGTTCATCTAAACTACTCATGGGATGACTTTTTAAGAATAACTCTCAAGTTGTCTCCCATGTTGATATATTGAAAGAGAGAGAAAATGACAGCTAATATTTGATAGCGAATTTTTTTAATTTTAAGAAAGCCATAGTACATATTATCACTTTGATTTACCTTTAAGACTTTCAGTGATGTTGGTACTTGCTTTAGGATACTCTCAGGACTGAAGTGCCATAGGTGCTGTTTTAATTGGTAGCCATGCCACAGCCACTTGGATCCCTTTTTTAAGGGCAGCCTATTTATAATTCTTATGAGTCTTGGAATACCGCCGTTAATGTTGGGAACTCCAATAATCATGATGCCACCGACCTTAAGTTTCTGCGCGGCTTTTTCAATGAAGAGGCGAGGGTGTTCGACGTGCTCAATTACGTGATTGATCGAGATTATATCAAAGCTCTGCTGATCAATATCATCCAGTGATTGAACTGTTACGGGATGATGAAAAAAAATTTGACCTTCATTCACTACTGATTGATTGAGATCAATCCCTCGGGCCTTAAAGCCATGCTGAGAGGCCACTTGAGGTAAAAAACCAAGTCCTGAACCTATATCAAGCCAAGTACCGCCTTTTTTATACTTTCTGATGTCTTTAATGATGGGCAGCTGCATCTCATACCAGAGCTCAGCATTTTCTCTCGCACCCGCGAAGTAGTCTTTATCCTGATAGAGTTCATCTTCTGATGAACTTTGCACAAGTGGCCTTGGGGTTGTTCTCATGAGTCGACACTTATGACAACTTATGATGCTCGGGCCTTCACTTCCATTTAAAAGGGAATTTCGACTAAAGCTCAGAGAGTGCGAGTCCTCTGTGCAGAGGCAGGGGAGAGTCGTTAGAGAATCCAAGTTGTCTCCTCTTTTAGAACTTTTGCTTTAGCTCCGCCGATGAGTGAGTTTGGAGGAACATTTTTTGTGATTACTGTGCCCGCAGCGATGATAGAGCCCGTTCCAATCGTTACGCCTTTAAGAATTGTGCAGCCTGCACCAATCCAGACATGATCTTCGATGGTTATTTTTGCTGGTTTTGAGGGAAAGTACTCATGGGCGCGAGCGAGTTCAACAATGGGATGAAAGTCATCATCAAAAATTTTGACATCAAAGCCGATAGCGCACTCGTTACCTATCTCAACCTCTTGGCGGACAAAGATTTTTGAATCCATATTGATATAGCTTCTTTTGCCAATTTTAAGTTTTGCTTCTGGATAGAGCCAAATGTTGGTGCCGGCGCCAATGGTCGCATTGTGCGAAGTTAAAAATTCAGACCTTGGTGCTAGATGCAAAAGTGCTGGGGCCCCGTAGAGCAATTCATCGTACTCCATTTGCTGCACGCCAAACCACAGGTTTCCCCCGAGACTAAAGTTTGCTTCTTTGCCGATGCGAATTTTCGAGCCAGGCGCCAGAAATAGTCGATGAGGAGTGAAGGCCCTCATTCCAAGAGCTAGCACTCCATTTAAATAGAAATGTAATTTCTTATAAAATAAACCCATGGCCCCATTGTACCAAGGATTCTCCGAGCGACCTTACTGGGTAAAAAGGGAAACATATTAAGTTTATGTAAAATTTAGTTGACCGTATTGCTTGCCTTGTCGCTAGTCGCGGGTGCGAACTTCGAGTAACTCGATCTCAAAGAATAAGTCAGAGTGGGCAGGGATAATGTCGCCAATCTGTCTCTCACCATAGCCCAGCAGTGAGGGGACTTGAAGTTGGCGCACGCCCCCCGCCTTCATTCCAATCAGACCTTGATCCCAACCCTTGATCACTCGCCCGGTCCCAAAGACAAACTCAAAAGGGCGTCCCTTATTCTTCGAGGAATCAAACACAGTGCCATCACTGAGGGTTCCCGTATATTCAACTATGAGTAATGCTCCCTTTTGCGTCTCTTTACCGGTCCCAATTTTTAAATCATTAATTTGAAGTTCGCTCAGGGCCATGTGTCCTCCAGATTTTTGAAATAATTCTACTTAAGAGCTTAGCTTGAATGGCATAAAAAAAGCCGAACTAGGTTCGGCTTTTTTTTATAAATTTGGTGGACCCTAGCGGGATCGAACCGCTGACCTCTACGCTGCCAGCGTTGTTTTCTCTCTACTGAATTGGCGTACAGGAATACCGGTTAAGAAAAAAGCAAACAGAATCCTAGAGCCTTAAAAAAAGGCTTAAAAACTCTCTAAATGTGTTCCTTTGTTTAAAATGAGGTGTTCAAGAGGTTGGTGAAGCCCCTTGGATTGTTCTTTCGTAGCTACAATCTAAAGCTAAATTTAATTACATACAATTATTTAAAAAACTTATTTTCTTTTGTTCCTTTAAGTATTCTGTAAAAAAAGTAAATATCTTGAATAAGTCGTCATCATCATTTTCGTTTTCAATGTCAAAAAAATCATCAATGGAAGTTATGTAAGCACGATGGAACAGATTTACTTTTGATCCTTTTAGTTGAATATCTAGGCTACAAATAACCAGATCATCACTTTCCTTAAGATCTTTAATATTAAACTCTAATTTCTTAATTTCATTTACATCTAGTGACCCAATAGAACTTAAGCCATCAGCAATCATTTTTTGCCCAGACTCTTTCAAAGCTCTGTTCTTGCTGTAATAAATTTCATTTACAAAGCACTCAAAATCAGTCATTTCTTTACTCCTTTTGTTACAGGTTAGACCGTGTGCATCAATGATATCATACGCAGTGCAAAAATCAAGAAAAAACCCAGTGATTTCAAGCACTTAAATAGCGCATTATGTCAAAAATATGCGACTTTTTCGATTTATATCAAATATTTATCTCGTTTTTTCCATTTAAAAAATAATCAAAAAAAATGGAGAACCTATGAGCTTAACAGAAGAATTAATCAACTTTAGATACGTTTTCGACACTGCTTTCAATAAAGAGATAAACAAAGCATTCTTTTCTCACCCCTTCTTTTCTATCAACGAAGGCTTTCTTGGACTTCTATTTGCTATCAGTATAGGCATAGGCTTACTTTACATAATTAACTTCTCACGATTTAAAGACGACTTTTCAAAAGTAACCATTTTTGCAGAGTTCTCGATATATATAATTATTGTGCTAATGTGTTTTGGAGAAATAAACCCTCGTCGATACATGAACTTTGGGTCCTATTTAAATTCTTCCAAATCTTTTATTAATTACAAAAAAGATGCTAACACTCAAAAAAAGATGAGAAATAGGGATTATGCTAGAAATGGCACAAAACCTACTTTAGACTTAGACTTCTATGAGTACATGAGAAAAGTTTCGGAAGAAGCTTCTTTTATAATTAGTACAGATATAGACAAAGATTTAAATAAAGCCTTTTCTAGAAGTTCAAACTTAACAGACTCTCTTCTATATATAATGACTGATTGCTCCTCTAAATTCAAAGCAGAATGCTCTAGGAATGTATTCAGACTACTCAGAGGAGGAATAGATAATCCACAGTTTAACATAAGAGAGGAATACAATCGCTTTAAAAACAAGGAGGCTGAAAAGCAAGGGCAGCTAACAGATCAACAAAAGAAAGGGTTCCTAGGCTTAGATATAGACTTTAAATCAGTTGATGTATTTGCACCAATTATAGACTTTATAAACCTAATAAAACAAAAAAGCTCTCTCCTGCTTCTTCCAAGCACTTACTTAAACTTGGCAGTTAAAATAATATCCTTCTTCAGAATTATGGCATTCAGCCTGCTCTCACTTTTAATCATGATGCTAATGCCTCTATCATACAGCTTATTCAAAATAAGTATTGCCCTACTCCCTCTCTCAATTGCAAAAAAGGAAATAAGAAGCAAAATTCTACAGTGCTACAAGTCTTTTTTAGCCTTTGCATTGGTCCCACTTGTCTATAGCCTAACTTGCTTCATATTAATCACAGTGAGTAACGCCTTAACGGACGCCAGCATGAAATCATATTTTCTACTAATGCAAGGAGACTCGTTCTTGATACATAAAATCAGCTCACTAGTTTTCATGAATATCACATTTACTATTATTATAAATCTCCTTGTATGCATCAGTATCGTTCGTGTTCCAGAATTTTGCAGGAAGCTTCTCGATCTATCTATTAATCATATTTCTTCGATTACAAACACAGCACTATCTTCATTTCTAGGAATTATAAGTGGTGCTGCGACAGGAATTGTCACCGGAGGCATTGTGACGGGATCAACGGCAATAAAAGCAAAAGCAAAGGCGCTAACACCCAAGACAAACAACGCAAACAACCAAGCTGCACCTACAAAGGGTTTTAAAAGCAATTCTCCACAACGAGTCACTGTTACAAACCCTGTAACAGAACAAAAACAAAGAATAATAAAACCAACATCAATTCTAAAAAATGAAGTTAAAGCAAAAGTTCTAAATGCAACAGAGAAGGCGTATAGCAAAACTGCTGCCGCACTACCCGCAATGCTTAAATCATCTCTTACTGGGCAAGACTTAAAAATAAGTGACCTCCCCAAAGGGCAATCTAAAACCGGTACACCTGAACCTGAAAAAAGAGACAAAGAGAAAACCAAGGAAGTCTTCGGGGATAAAAAAATTAAAGACATGGATAAAGAAATTAAATCTATTAAAGAGAAGCTTCAAGATGCAGTAAACAATGGACAACTCTCAAAGGACGCCCTGATAAACAAAAAGGATAAAAAATGATAATTACAAATACAGACACGGCATACACTGGCTACATTGACAAAATAACAAACAGTAAGGAAAGTCTGTATGGCTGTGTTACTTATGCCCTTTACAACCTAGAGGTTTACCTAGGTATTGCGAGACCTGCAACAGAAAGATGTAAAGAGATATCTAAAGCTGTAAATGAGTATTTACTTAATGAAGAAAAAGTTGCTGCTATAAGCGATTACCATATTTTCCTTTTTGAAACATACTCTAGTAAATACAAAACAACACTTACAGAAAAGTGCGATATATATAAACAGCTAAGTGAAGTTATTGCGAACGAATCCTTCAAGCTAATTCTTTTTTCAGATAACAATTCAGAAATTGCACATCTCTCTTCTTTTTATTGTAGCAATAACAAGCTCTACATTGACGGAGCAGAGACATCTATAGATAGACTGCTGTTAACATTAACCAGAGAAAACATAGAAATTATAACTGTAAGCAAAAAAAGCCCCATCTAAGAGGCTTTCTGCTGTTTGTGTTCTTTTTTATCTGCTGCCAAAAGCATTGATCTGAGATAAATCTTGCTCAAAGTCACACATTCGCCATTTTCAAAGATAATCAACAGCGTTTTTCCATTTTTGGATGGAATAACTTTGTAAGTATCGCTTTCAAGAAATACTAAATTACTTTTTTTAGCTTTTTTCATAAAAATCTCCTTGTTGGCTATTTTTACAGCCATAGCGACTTTTTCAATATGTCCAAGAGCAGAGTTCAAAGAAAAGACTCTTGATATTTGAAAAAATATGGCTACAGCCCAAAAAAAACAAAGATTTTTTAAAAAACTTACTTGTAAAAATCCATTTATAGAACAGAAGAAAAGCAATCACGCTTTTTGTAAAAAAATGGAGAACTAAAATGAAAAAAATTATTGAGCAGATTAATGTTATCTCAGTTACGCCTAGACTTAAGTATGGCACGGATGAACCAGAGCTTAGTAAGTCAAACAAGCCCCTATTTAGGGTGGAGGGATTAATTGATGAGGTTGTGAGTTTCCAAAACGGTGAAGAACGTGAGTTGAAACTGAAGTTTAGCTACAAAACAGAGCTAGAACTTAAAGAGGGGGTTAAATACATGGCGACCCTTCAGCAGGTTACAATGTCTGAAAAAGGAACCTCGCAAGTGGCTCACTACTACAGCATAGTCGAAGCAAAAGAAGTGAAATAAAAAAACGAATTTCCCCAAGATATCACTTTTCTTGGGATATTCATTTTCCCTCTAGGGTTTAGGTAATAAGTGCAAATTATCTTAATCAAGCCCTAGGGGGTTTTATAAAAAAATGGAAAAAAAATGAAAGAATTAATAATTACAACTACGGGCAAGCTTGCTCCGCATATTACCCAATACAGAATCGAGTTGATACAATTTGCAATTGTAATTGCCTTGTCATTCTGGATAAAGAAACAACTGGATAAAAAAAAGTATAAAAAGATTCAGTCAAAGCTTTCTGAGCTTGCGCTGTCAAAATCCAAGGATTCATCTCCTGAGTTTGATATACATAAGAACAGGATAAGGCTTTACAACTTATCTGCAAAAACAACGGACGATATCATCTCTAAAAATCTTGAGCCTATATCTAATATATTCAACAGGAAGTTAACAAGTTTCAAAAAAGGGTACATGGGTTTTTTCATCAAGGAAATTTACTACGATCTCTATGAAAACCAACTTAAAGACATTGTTGAACCGATCTACACGAATTCGGAAAGAATGATTATCGGAGAAGATCAATTTAAAAACAACGTCGAGCTAAATAGAAAAGCAGACTTTTTGATTGGAATTTTTGCTGCAACAGGCTCAGGTAAATCCGTTGTTGTTTCCAATATTACTTCAAGTTTTATAAGAAGAGATTTAAACAAAAGAAAGAGAATAATTTTTCTAGACTATAAGGGTCTAGATAGTACAGTTTTGATAAAAAAGCTCAACGCCTCTCACTTGAAAACCGAAATTGTTTTTTTTGATATGTCTACATCAGAAGGACTCAAAGAGGCTAATCATTATATAAAAAAAGAACTTATTGAAAAATTCAACAAAAGTAAAAGGTTGATCGCAAAACACTCTGACAAAATATTGTACACGGAATACGAAAGAGAAAGAGAGGAAAACGAGAATCTTCCCCCAATTCCTTTTTTGACAGATACATTACTGATTTGTGACGAGCTTTTGCAGTACATAAACCCCTTTTCTGGAGACAATGAAGAAGATAAGAAAAATAAATCCGAACTAGCAGAGTCTATAGCAATTATCCAAAATACCTTCAGAGTCAGCGGGCAAGTGACTGTTTTTACGTCTCAAGAGGCGGCAAAGGATCAATTAAAGAAATTTAGGGTAACCAACCTCAAGGTCCGCATATTTGGTAACCTGAACTCCGACGAACTTGAAAGCAAATACGGTGTGAAAGAGATAAATAAAAGTATTGGATTAAAAGAAGGGAGGCTTGTAATACAGTCTGATCATTATAACAACGTTCTGTTCAAGGCATCCTTTTCAGAAAAATTTTATGACTTTTTAGACAACTACAAGATTAAATATAAGATAATTAATAAGAATGCTCCAAGTAAAGAATCTTTACGGGCTACCCATAAGGTTTTCGCTGTGGAATCAAAAGGGAAAAGGTATGAAGTATTAATTGGTAATAATTTTACAGAAATAGAAACCCGTAAAAAGATAGTACAAGAAATAAGAAGAGACATTCTAAAGGATGAATAGTCTTGTCGACCTAAACTCGCTTACAATCTTATCACCCAAGCCCGACAAGTTAAGATTTAAAATAACTAGAGACAGGCATAGGTTTACAGGTAAAAAGGATAACTTTCTTAACGAATACGAGAACATCAAAAAACACCTACGCCTGAAGAAGCATAATGAGATAACAGATTACTCAAATAAAGTAGTGATTGATAGCGATAGTGCGAGAATAGAGATATCTGGCAACGAGATTAAGTTCTGTTTGCATGGCTACTATTTTGAAGAACTGTTTTGCTATAACAGTAATATTAACATTCACAAAAGATTTAATGAAATAAGGGCGTTCATTGAATACCTGCAACATAGATACAGGACTATATGTACACCTTTACAAGTAGATATAGCCGTAGACATACTTCAAAAAAATGATAGCTCTTTCGGTTTGGAAAACATACTCCCTTTTCCTAGTAATACAGTCTATTGGGACTTTCTAGAAAGAAGAAAAAAAGATTGGCAAACTTACAAGTGGAACAATTCAGACATTTATACAACGGGTATTACAGTCTCCACCAAAACAACAACAATCCTATATAGGAAAGATTTAAATATTAAGAAAGGAAATGAGAAGAAGGTAAAGTTGCCGATTTACAGAAAGAGATACAATCTAAATAAATTCCCAAACAGAATCGTAGTCAGAATGGAGACTAGGCTAAAACAAGAGTTCTCAATTTATTTTTTCAAAAAAATGCTGAATGGAGAAGATATTTTTCAAGTGAGTAAGGATACTTTAACAGAGTTCTACACAGGTAAAAATATAAAGGTTAAGCCTGAGCACAGTAAAGATAACAAGAAAAACAGATGGAAACCCTGCCTCAATTTTAAGCAGCTTACGTTCACAGAAGAAGAGAGCGAAAAGTCCCTACTGACAGAGTTCAGCTTCAACAAGAGGGATGTTCGATATAACAGAGATGACCTAATTAGTTTTTCTCAAAAAGCAAATAACTTTATAGAAAATGCACTTAAAAAAGGAATCTCAAAGAGCGAAATTCTTAAATACTTAACAATTTCCTTAGATACAAAAGAAGACAAAAGGACTGAGTTAGGTGAAGTAGACTTGAAAAACAAGAGGCAAGTAATGAATACTCATCTATTTTTTAATTCTAAAGCTATACAAATTAAAATTCATTCCTTTGCAAAAAGAAACATGACACAACTCAAGAGGGATATATTCTCATTTTCAAGAGATAAAAAAATAATAATTGTAGACGAGAACCCAAGAAGAGTAAGCAGGCTCCTAAGTGCACAGGAGATTAGCCACGAAAGAAATAGCTTTAACACAGAAGACAAATTGAATGAAAGAATTCTGATAATGAATAACCAGAAAATTAATCTAGAACTAGATTATAAACAAAGAGCCATGAAAAGCTCCGATGTAATAATATTCAACTCCTTTTCACTAGAAACAGTTAAGCAAATAAACAAAATAACCAAAAAATATAAAAATAAAGTAATAATAATTAATTTCATCGAAGACTACATACTAGAACAGTATAGGCTCTATCCAAAAACTAGACATCTGCTTGCTTATTTTATCTCGAAATTTAAAGCAAGGTACGTCAGTATCTTGCGAAAATGCGAGCGCCAGTGAGCAAGTGGCTAAAAGCCACTTTGTTGACGACGTTCTATTATGTCGTCACCGCAGGACATTTTGTAATAAATTTTATTACATTTAAAAGAAATATCTTATTTTTTTTAAAAAAGAGGTATTTATTTAAAGAACCAAAGAAAAAGGAAGAAAATGAGAATAATTAATATCCCTATCCCTGAGATAAACAAAGAAATAGAAAAACTCAAAGGGATTAACCTGCCTGAAGATTTAATTATAGGAATAGATCATAAAAATGAATTCTGGGTAATTGAAAATGGAGAAGAGTACAAAAGCATTGGTAACATTGCGGACAACTGTCCTCAAGTAAAAGGAATAAGCAATGCGATAAAGAAGTGTTGCAAAACAGAGGAATTCTTTAAAAACTGTGAAACAAGTGAGGATGACGATGATTAAAATAAAAGATGTTATGGCTATAACAAAAAAATCAGAAAATAAACAACTTGAGAAGAGATTTAAAAGCATGATTAATACAGATGGGAATATTTTACTAAAGGACCTAGTAAAGGAGCTTAAAGGGTCTAAGTTAAGGCTCTTTGGAAGGTCAGGTTATGATGACTACAAGGCTTTTTTGAAAATAAAAGATTACGATGATTCTGAGTGGTTTTTGTTGCTCAGTATATCACTTTACTAAGAGGTGCTACTTATTCACACTGAACATCACGCCACATAGGTACTGTTGTAACATCGTAAAACTCTAGCTCTATCTTTTTTTTCTTATAGCTTGTTCTTCTGCTGTTAATCTTGGCAAATGCCTCTCTTATGCGAACAGTGTCTTCGCCTGGCAACACTCCAAAAAAACATTTTGTCACACTGGATTCACCTAAAGCAGTAATAAGGTGAGAATCTTCAGGCTCAGCCGCAGCCCAACCATAAGTGTAAACAACTCCCTTAAGTTTAGTGAACTGAATTAGACAGTTTTTTAAATAGGGATTTGACATTATTCGCTCTATTTTTTGTTCGCTTGTCCCTTCAACAACAGTCAAGGGCATTCGCCCCTCTTTGATATTCTCAACAACTTGGTCAATAATATTCATCCATGAGCTCTCAATTTTTCTCACATAAACAGAATCTTCAAACTTTAATGAGTCTTCGACATTTGAATAATGCCTTTCTTCAAGGTGCAAGGCTCCGTGACTATAGAACACATTTTGAGACTCTCTTCCCATCCACACCAGTGGACCATCTGGAAAATTAGGCTTACCAAAACCATCCTTAAAAACAGACTCTAGATTCTCTTTTAAAATAACCCAGTAAAGTAATATGTCATAATTTAAGGTAAAGAGATTATCAAACTCTTTGATAAGATTTGCACAGTATCCAGACTCATTATTGTCAGTTATTTTATTTTGCACAGGATGAAGCTCTGAGACACCACGTGCCAACTCTGTCCTAAGTTTCCGAGCATCGAAACTCATATTTTCAACATCTGCACCATATAGTCCTGATACGTAATGATTTTGCTCAAGTACTCGAATCAACACTTCAAAGCTATTGGCGTTTACACCGAGTGCATCCTTTACACTTTCTCCAATTCTAAATTCAGATGGATTCACATTATCTTTAAGCCTAGAATAGCTCAGTCCCTCTGCCCCGAGTAGGGAGATATTAAATCCGTTACCAAGTAAAAGAGTTCTTGGTCTCGCTCTAAGGAACCCTCTCCTTGGCTTTACATCTTCCCATGACTTCACTTTCTCTCCTTCTTTGAAACAAAAATTATTTTACCACTTCAAGAGAAATAGAAAAAAGTACATTAAAAATAGGCAAAAGGGTCCACAACAAGTCTTTAGAGTGCTAAATCTTGAGCGATATTAACAATTCCCGAAAAGTTAGCATGGCAAGAAAAGTTATAGATAAATACAGAGGCTTTAAGCTTATTCAGGTTGATGAACCCATTAAAAAGAATAAGGAAAATAGTAAAGAGAATGACTATGTTAAGTATCTTATTCATTCCTACATTGGGAGCAATAAGAAAGTAGAAAGAGTTCTTTGTTATAAAAAAAGAAAGAATACTACAGATAGACCTGCCAAGGATACTTTTAGAGATTTAATCAGAAAGCATTTTGGAAGTGGTAAAGACGAGATAGATACAAAAACAAGAGAAAATTTTATCAAAACGCAAATTGCCATTATTAATAAGTATAGCAACCCCGATTATTTGATTAATATTGAGTATGAATTCGATGGGCAACTTGGAAAGAAATTAAAGAGATATTTAAGACACAGTTCCAAGCAACCATTCTCTAAAGGTCATAAGGAACGAGATTACATTGTAGCGAAAGCATTACATGAATCAGCCAAAATAGGTGAAAGCAAAACTCTAACAGCAACAGTTGTTAAAAGATATTTTAACAAAATGATGTCTAAGGACTCTCACCTAGCTCCTGCAACAATAAGAACATATAAAAAAACAGTCTGTGCTATAGCTAGATTCTTAAAGATTAATCCAGATAAGCTTTTTGAAGGTGTAGATATTTGGAATAGAGAGCAACTTAAAGCTATGGGGATAAAAATTGCAGCCCCCAAGAGAAGGCATCACGAAAAGTCAGAAATTAGAAAAATGATTCCAGAGCTTTTAAAGATTGGAAGTGAAGAAAATATTACAAACGAAGAAGCTAAAGAGTTGGATGTAATAAGATCAGCAATTTTTCTACAGTTAATTACAGGCTGTCGCCCCAATGATGTATTTACTATTCAAAGTACACCAAAAGCACTTCTGCTTTATGCTGCAAAAACAAGAACTAATGTTATTGTAAATATGTCTAAAGAGATTAAAGCTTTATTTAAGCTTGCTAATATTAAGAATATCTATAACGAAGTCCCAGTAGAAGGAATTCAAAATACTTTAAATGAGGTTTCAGTTAAAGCGACAGGGCAAAAAACAGAGAGATATAACCTGCGTCACACTGTTTTAACAATGCGCTTTAACCTAGAGGGTGCAACAGAGGCAGCAGTAATGCGAGAGGCTGGTCTCAAGAGTGCTAGGATTCTACATGAAAACTACTCATCTACAGCAAGACCAATAAAGGAAAATATTCCCTTTACTGAAGAGGGAGAGATTCAATTCCCAATGCTTGAAAAAACTTGGAGAGGCTGGCTAGTTCAAGAGTGCTTATTTGCAAAATACCCATCTCTAAAAGAAGGTATAGCTCCAAACTGTAAAGAATATACTGAAATTTATAATGTGTTATGTGAAATTGAGAGCAAACCTAAAAAGATACTGGAATTGGCAAAGCCAAGTTCGGCTTAATTTCCCTATTAGATGTTTTAGCGAGAACTTTTAATTCGTGCTTTCTAATATATAGTCTTCTTAAGTCCAACAGTTCCCTTCTAGATGAGCAAAGTTTAGCACTTTTTAAAAAGTCCTTATTTCTATCTACAATGTGAGGATTTTTAAACTTATACATTCTTTCCATTTACTCAGTGTTGTTTTCAGTCAACTTAATAAAAAAATAGTGCCAGAAATTTTCAGTAGAGAGATGATTTAAGATACTGTGTCAGTCGACTGAATAAAAAAAATGGTGGACGTGACAGGACTTGAACCTGCTACCTTCGCTCTGCCAGAGCGACGCTCTCCCAGGTGAGCTACACGCCCCCAAATTAGTTTATCCAAAAATGTTGCACTGCCAGCGTAGCGCTCTCCCAGCTGAGCTAAGAGCCCGTATTCGGTATCAGATTTGGAGCTTTAAGATAGGAAAAAATGGGTGAGATGACAAGAGAAATCTCAGTAGGCTTATGAATATTAAGAGGTGTGCGTTGCGGCATTCTATCTTTCGACGATGAGTTCCACGGGAAGACTGGCGCGTCCGCGCACATCCAGACCGGAACTATTGACTAGAATCGCCTGGGAGTTGAGCCTTCTGATGAGGGCGTTTTCTTCATCACTATCTCTTGGGGGATTGCGGCGCAAAGTTTGGGCCCTGATATAGACACTTTCAATATCGTAACAGGCACTATCAGCATTGTAGTAGGCTTGAGAGCGGCAGTGACCTTGATCGCGAGCGGCGCGGAAGATTTTGAACTTGAGCTTATAACCCTTGCCCTCTTTATATTTTTTAAAATAATAGTTGGCGATGGCGTCTCCTGGTTTAAAGCGGATGCTGGGGTTGCCAAAAATGGTGCGGGCCGTGCGGTTAAAATCAGACTTGATATTGTAGTACCACTGCTTGGGCTTCATCTGCGAGTGGCGGTAGATAATCGTCTTATAAAGAGTCGTGATGTGGCCCCAATTGTAGGCGTGTCCATAAGCACAGTGATCACCCCGATCAAGGGCCAGGGTTTGAACATGCTTAGGGAGTTGGTGCCGTCTTTTTTGTAAAAGCAGACCAAGGTTATCTTTGTAGCGAACGATGTGATCGTTCTTAGCATGAATGATATAAGTAGGAATTTTTAACTGAGTCACGTAGTCGCTTACATCATTGGCGCGGTAGAGATCTCTCTCCATGTCAAAGTCATCAGTTCCATATCGACGCTGGTAAAACTTGCGATAGCTCTCAGCATTTACCTTTTGCATGACATCTTGGAGTATTGGGCGTTCATAGTCGCGAAGGTCATTATTTCCAAAAAGATTATAAATCAGAGGAACGTCGTAGCGAATGTCATCGAGAATATAGCGCAGGTACCTGGTGCCTAAGATTCCGGCCAGTGTTGTACTAAACATGGCGGCAAAACTTTTTTTTAAATTGATGACAGGACAATGTGCTGTTAGTGAGCGTGGGTAAAGGCGAGAGGAGATGCCAAGCCCTTCAGCGCTCGCTTCATAGAGAGACTTTTCAATGAGCAGTACTCCATTACCTCCGAGGCTATTGCCAACCAGGTGAACTTCACTAATGAGTGAAGAGTATTTTGAATGCTCTAGCTCATAGAGCACTTCTGCTAGTTGAGCACTTTCAATGAGTCCACCAAAGGCAATGCCTTTATTGGTTCTAATATATTCTTTTGAAGTCGTTGACTCTAAGTAGAGAGCGTTAAAGGGAGCTTCTTGAGCGTATTGTAAGAGGAGATTATTAGGTGAACCTTCAAAAATGACGTCGGCATAGATTCCACCTTTAATGATCACTAGCGGAGATGGAGTGCTCAGTTGATTGTGAACAAATATTCCACGCAGCCGACTGCCATCGCGCAAGTTGAAGGTGAGTAGTGAAAGACTTCGATCGTCAGTATATGGGTAGCGATTGCGGATATATTTTAAAAGTGGGTGAGTGATCGCCCTCACTTTGAGATGATCTGAGCAGCGATCAAAGAATTGCTGGATGCTTTGATCCCTCCAGATCGTCTGCCTCAGCGCTGCTTTAGAGCAGTGTTTGGGAAAGAGTGCGTGGTTTTTTCCATCTTCATAGCGCTCACCCTTTGAGACAAAATTACCGCGATTAATTTTGCGCTCAGTGATATGACCTTGAGTTGGAGCTGGCCAGAAAAGAATATAGGCCAGGATTAAAACAATTAATGCAATAAAGAGAGCGTGTAGGTGATAGCGCGAGCGCTTGTGACCACGTCGATGGTGCTTACTTGTAGGTGGATGGGGCACAATGGACATAGGATGATCCTTTGTTTTGGCATTGTGATTTACCAATTTTGATCCTACATCTCTCATTTCCTATGAGCCATCTCACGAGGAGAGAACTAAGCCTCGTTCTACTTTTTTTAAGCTTTATTAATCTTAGTAGAGTACCCGTGTTTAAAGGTGCGCGACATCTCGGTTGTGAACTTTGTTTTAAATAAAAAAAGGCCCCAAATTATGGGGCCTGTTGATCAGTTATTATTCTTCGATGAGCTCTTTAGGAAGCGCTCTAAAGAGTGAGCTCAGAATTTCAGGTCCACTCGCAGGGTTCACAGCATCGTATATATCGGCCTGTGAGATCGGAGCAATTCGCACTCCAGGTGCATAACTACCTAGTGCCATCTCATGAGGGCCATGGATGGGGATAATAATTTCTGTAAGACCTGTGTCTGGTGGAAGGATCGCTGCTGCCGTTTCAACGAGACCATCGCTTGGTGAGGCGATGTGTGACCAGCTGTGAACTGGAGTTCTAAGGAAACCGGCCCACAGAGAAAGGTCTGTGAGTGCGACTTTTGCCTCGGGAATAGAGGGAAAGCTCACCCAGGTGAGTGCCGGAAAGAGTTTTTTGACTTCGGCCGGATCGTGTCCTTTCCACGGATCAAGGGAGAGTGACTCGACTCCATCAAGAATCGCCCCTCTGCCACTGGCGCGTAGAAAGTTGCGAACACCTAAACCTAGGGGGCCACTACTATTGGTGAGGTAATCGGCCACGAATGACCCACGAACCACTCCACTGAGGGTTACCATCATTTTGACCTTCTCCCGATCAGCTACAGAGAGGTCTTTGCCATACTTTAAGAAGTAAGTGATAAAGTCACTAGCGCCCTTACTGGCAGCTACTAAAACAACCTTATCAAGCTTGGGAATTCGCTCTTCGAGTAATTGCTTTAAGAGTTTTGCATTGTACTCACTGCCAAGATTTGGATCTACTTCAAGCATCTCTGAAGTGAATCCAAGTCGAGATACTTCTTTGGCGGCATTTCTGATTAGTTTTGCGTTATCACTGTTATCACCACCAATTCCGAGTACTAGATAAACGCCAATCTTTGATCTTCTCTCGGGGTCGATTGTGGCAAAGCTATCTTCGAAGGTGAGATTTTTGTTAAGTGTCGTTTGAATGACTTTCTTTTTGAGCTCACCCTTTGAGGCATCAAGCTTAGTTAATCTATCGATTAGAACTTCTCTGGCGCGAACTAGACCCGACTGCTTTGAGACATCTCTGACGTAGCTAAGTAGATCGAGAGTACCCTTTTCTGTGTAGGCACTTGGTAGGGGATCCATCACGGGCTTAGTACAGTCTCCGCCAGAGAGGAAGACGTACCAACAGTTCACAAGTCTTTGATCGTGATAGTCTTCTTTGATTTTAATTGATTTCCAAGAAAGTCTTGATTCACGATCATTGTCACCACGATTGTCGACGTATTTAAAGCTTCTTAAATATTTGTCGTCGGCATTGTATTGGAGGTCTTTGTATCCCCACTTAAAAAGTGGGTTAAAGTAACTGGGGACTGGCTTCCAACCTGTCTCGATTCCAAGCTTTTTACGCCATTGATAGACGCTCTCAGAGCTTTCAATGCCTTCATTGTTAAGGATAAAGCGCGAGTAGTAGCCGTACTTTTGCTTGAGCTGTGCGAGCTTAGTAGATTCAGTGGGACAACTTTTGCCCAAACGCCTTAGTTCTTTCAGAACTTTTCCGGCCGTTCTGTCTGTTGCGAATTTTGAGCAATTGATCGTTTCATCATAGGAGGCATCAATATATTTTGAGATATCTACTTTATTTTTATGGACCCATTGATTTTTCTCACAGGAGACGTAAGGTGAAATGTTCCTTCCTAGGATGTCTCTACTTTCACCTAAGATATCATTCCAAAAACGAAGGCCATTAAAGTTAGCAGCAAGGTCACCATAGCTAAAGACACCTGTGCCCCATTTCTTACCACCGTAAAGTGCTTTTTCCCACCAAATACCATTAATAAGAGTCTCTTCAATTGACTCCTTATCTTGATAAAACTCGTCAAAGTAAGCAAAGCCGCGGTCAAAGAGATGCTCGAGCTTATCAATTCCAATGACCTGATCCCCCACCTTAATAAGGGGAGACATCGCTAGGGCACTACTTGCAGCGCCAGGGCGACCAAGCACGAACCCATCCCACATCGTCCACTTGCGATATATTGATTGCGCCGGAGTTAGCGAGAACTTATCGATATGCGGGGAGGCATTAATAAAGTCTACGATCTCACCGCTGATATGATTTTGCAGATACTTTTGCAGCTCTGAATAGAGATCGTCTTTATTACAACCCTTGCCTTCAGCATTAAGAGAGGCAAGTGAGTGCGAGATATAATAGTTGATCTGGGAGTTAATGACTCCTTTAGAATCTCTAAGAGTGCTCCCAGAGTTAGTAAACTGATCCACCTCTGCGGCTTGCAGTGATAAAGAGCATCCTAAAATTAAGAGTGCGCTTGATACTTGCTTTAAAGACATAAGACCATCCCGTTTGTTTAAAAAGTGAACAACCCATCTTTGAATTGACTAAAAAGTAGACAAATTCATGGGCTTTTCAGCCTGCTATTAACGACTTAACTTAAGTTTCAAGATTCTATGATCAAAAAGGATGCCAACTGTTCACGTCATGGCCAAATGTTTTCTACCTGCAATGTCTAAAAAACAGGCACTCATTATTTTTTACAAGATTGTTGGATGGCAATTTTTAGATGACTTATTCTTTATAAAAAAAATTGGCAAAAAACAGGGAATGGTATGTATTTCAAGACTAAAAAATTACTTCTAAATGCAGTCCTCATTGCTGGTACGAGTCTACCACTCTTCTCCGCGATCGCATCTGGACCTAGCATTCCTCTCTATTTTTGGGACAACCAAGAAGGGCTTGTGCCGGCCAGTCATTGCACCACCAAGGTAGCACCGCAAACTAAATTTAGAGTCTCACAATACTTTGGCAATAAATCAGCTGATACTGAGAATTTAAGAAATTACAGTGGTGTCAGGCAGTCACACTTAATTAATGGATCTCTTGTTAAAATTATCGATGGTAAGAAAAAGGTTCACTACGAATTGATTGAAGTCGTTGGTGTCAATCAAGACGAGAGCGTGAATAAGACGAGATGGTTTTCAGATCGTCTAGATCAGGGGTATTTATTTGAGCGCTCTATTGAGCCCATCGAAGATTATGTTTTTGAAGTCAAAGATGATGCTCAGTTTGGATCTTTTCCTGGTCTTGAAGAGCAGAAAGTTGACGGGACCTACTGGAAGGTCCTCTCTGATCAGCATTACTTAAATCTGAACTGTGAGAATATGGATAAAGATCGCGAGTACCTGGTCTTTCACGTCTATGATAAAGCAAAATCGCAAGGCCCAATCGCAAGAGTTGGTGTCTATTGGGACGAAACAAAAATTTTTAGCTCAATCAAAACTGTGAAAACGACAGACGCACTTAGTTTTCTACCCACACTTAGAACAGATGATCGCCTCGATGAGATTATGTCCGAAACCGCAGAAATTGAGGACCTCATAGAGAGTGAGGGCGATACAAAGTTAAAGGGACTTGTAGATCCATCTTCTGAAGCTGCCCAAGAGGTCGATGTTGAATTGATTGTCGAGCCTGCACAGAAAATGCTCACTGATGAAACTCTCAATAAAGACCTGGATGAAGAAGCTGAAATTTTAGCTGAAGAGGGTGGAGAGTCCGATTCAGAAGCAGACGTTAAAGAGGAAAGTGTTGAGACTGTTCAGGGCATTCAAAGTGTAGTCTGTATTGGGAATGAAACTTTAAATGTACGCAATGATACACTTGAAGAAGTCCTATTTAAGGCCAGAAGGGCCGAGAATGTTAAAGTGTTTCAAGGCTGGGGTGATAACGAAAAAGAAAGTGTCATCGGCGGCAAGACTTATAAATTTGTTCGCGTTGAATTTCCTGATCGAGAAGAAGCTGACCAAGTTGTGGGCTGGGTGGCAGATGAATTTATTAAGTCTAAAGAAGAGTGCCCCTATACAAATGGGAGTAAGCCGGTAAGAAATGAAGACACAACAATCACAGGAATTGATGATCCTATGTGCTGTGAGTTTCCAACTGTTGAAAAGGTAACTCATTCATACACTTCTGGGATGAGACGCTTTAATGCTGGACGCAGTGGCGGCAAAAGACTACATGCTGCTTGTGACTTGTATCGCTACAAAGATGAGCCCATCCTCTCTGTTGCTCCCGGTAAGGTTGTACGCGATAGATATTACTTCTACCAAGGTACCTATGCACTTGAAGTGGTTCACTCTGGCGGTTTTGTCGTAAGATATGGTGAGCTCACGGGCAAGAATGTGAGTGGTGTTTCAAAGGGGAGAAGTGTTAAAATGGGTCAGCGTTTAGGCTTTATTGGAGTTGTGAATTCTGGTTGCTGTCGCCCGATGCTTCACTTTGAACTCTACAGTGGTAAGGGAAAAGGCGCACTTTCTCAAAAGATTAATCGCTACCAAAGAAGAAGTGATCTTATGGATCCAACACCGTACCTCCTAAGATGGCAAAGCGAGAAGTTCTAATTTATGAAAAATAGTTATGCAAAAATTGTTTTAATACTTCTGCTTGGGATTATCGCTTCAGTGGTGCTCTTTTACCGGAGCACAGCTGAAAAGGACTTGGGTCTGCCTTCTCATGAGCAGTCCCAAGATTCCCATCGGCCTCATACCGAAAGTGATCATGTCAGTGATCACGATCACTCTCATTCAAATGTGGCCCATCCAGATGTCGGCACCAATGCCCCTAGACCAGTGACGCTCTCTGATGAAGAGCGGGAGAAATTTATCGAAACCTCACTGGGCGCGGTATCAGAAGAGGAGCGGGCCGCTCTGCTTGATCTCACTAGTGTTATGAACACTTTCACTGTCGATGAGGCCCCGGGTGGTATGACCAACTTGATTGATAGCTTAAAGCAAAAAAAGCTTTCTCCTTATATTATGAAAGACGAGAATCCCTACACTGGCTCTATGAGTATTGTTCGCACGAAAAGTACGCTGCCCGGCACTCGTTATTTTCATGCTCAACTTTTTAAAGATGAGCAAGGTAATGATTTTGTTCAACATGTCTCCTTCGAATTTAAGCCGGGACCTAATGCATTTAACGCTGCAAAGGCAGCGCTTATGAAACAATTTAAGATCACCAGTGCACCTACAATTGATAAGGAAGGCTTCACCTCTTGGGCGGTTGGCCCCTATAGCGTTTGGGTGAAGGCCCAAACTTTAGAAGACTTTAAGAATGATGCCTTTAACGCTCATGATAGCAGTGACGTTGGTGCGGTGAGGGCCGCGGCCGAGTTAGAAATTCACGATCATGAAGCACCGATACAACACATACCCGCTGATCAAGTGGCGCCTTGAAGGAAGACTTGTTTAGATTTTTTAAGTGAATGTTAAGTGCACAAAGATAATTTCCTTTAAGTTCATATAACTTGATATTGCTCATGTTATTTTTTAAACCTTTCAGTTAAGCTATTAAATTGAAAGGTTTAAAGAGGGACATTAGAGTGTCGAACGCCGAGATCATTGCAAAAAATCTAAAGCTTCTTCGTAAAATTAATCGAATCACTCAACAAGAGTTAAGTTCCAAGTTAGAGCTCAACTACCGTCACTATCAAAGTATTGAGGCCGGAAAAGTTGACTTAAAGTTGAGCACTCTTGAGCGCTTGGCCGATTTTTTTGGAATACCACTTCAATGTTTCTTTGGCCCAGCACTCTCAATGCATACCTTGTCTTTAGAGACGCAAAACTTTTCAAATTTTCTAGTTCAGGTTCTCGATTCTTCTGACTATGTTTTTCTTAAGGCATGTCAGAGCTCGCTGGAAATGACAGGACTGGAATCTCTTGATGGCTTTAAGCCGACTGACTTTGCCTATCCGATTCAAGAGGGAAGAAAGCGCGCGCAAGCGAGTCTTGATCAGATTGTAAAAAAAGCCATCGATAAGGGTGAGTGTCATTTTGGTTGGAAGGTCTGTGCAAACGACGACGGAAAGTTTTGTTCACCGACCGAAGTAGACCACGTCTCACTTGTCGATGTTTCGATGGTGGCCATTGAAAATCAAGGCAAGCAAATTCTGGTGGCCTTTACTCCGAAGCGATTTAAAGAAGCTCCCGCACCGCAACTTTAAGGTCTTTAAAAAGGACGCTTGGGCGGATCGAGGCAGAGCTTTTTTAAGTGCTCTAGGTATCTTCCATAATGAGGGGCCACTTCACTGAGAATATCCGCAGCGGGAAGCTCGCCTTTTGTGAGTGCCTGCCAGGTTGCCTTGACCTCTCTAAGAGAGAGGCGGTGAAATCCCTCGCTCCAAGTGCATGGGAGTAAGTTCATGAAACGGCTTACTTCTGAATGGTAGGGACCCATCAGAATTTTTCTCTTGTGCTCAAACTGCTTGGAAGTGAGATTTACAATATGTTCTGGCAGGCTATTGTAGGCGACTGACCATACTTTTTGATTTGTTTCTTCATCACTTAGAAAATAGGTGTGAACGGCGAGTGAGACATCTTGATGATGGGGGTGCGCATATTCCCCAGCTGGGCCGTGAGTATAGATATTATCTATCATGGGTGTCTGGGCAACAAAATCTGCAAGCTTTTGGCGCAGTTCATCCTGATTGAGACGCTCTTCATAGCGATCGGGCAGATCCCACTGAATAATGTCCGTTACTCCCAACAATTCACAAGCTTGTTCAAGCTGTACTTTGCGCTTATTCCCCATGCCATCGGCATTGGCATCAGTGGCGACAATGACTGTCCAATGAACGTCTCTACTTGAGTAGATTAGTCCACCAAAGAAAAGTGTTTCGTCGTCTGGATGGGCAACAATGACAACATTGTGAGTTTGAACTTTCATGCGATAATACTAGCATGAACTTAATTCATTGTGACCATCCCATTCACGGTGTCGAAAAAGCAAATAAGTGGTGTGAGACTACTTTTAAAGGGGCGTCCGGTATTTTTCTGCCAGCAGGCGGAACTCCTGAGGCCCTCTATAAAGTATGGACTGAGCACAGACCTTCATTTCTTAATGGCAAGAACTTCTATCAAGTGGACGATATTCTCAATGGGCCGAGGGCAGGGGAGTTTGATCGCTTCTTTAAAGAGCACCTGCCAAGTCATTACTCTCAAATTATTAGCGTCCATCAACCTATGGTAGGGGAATTTCCCAAAGTGGCGCTGCTGGGCCTTGGGGTGAATGGGCATGTGGCCTTTCATGAACCCTCGGTGCCCGATCATTTTCGTTATGGGTGTGTGGAGCTTGAAAGTGAAACTCGTTTTTATCTAGGCCTTCCCGAAGGAACTTGGGGAGTCACCTACGGGCTAGCGAGTTTCCTTCATTGTGAACACGTTATGATCATGGTATTTGGAACTCATAAAAGAGAAGTCCTAGCGCGACTTCTTGCAGGTGATCCCACATTACCTGCTAGTAAATTACTCTCTCATCCTGGCCTGACCATCATCGCTGATCAAGCCGCAATCGGGGCTTGTGCTGCATAATCATGATTAAGTTTTTTTTCTTTGGTGCTCTTTTAAGTTTCAATGCTCTGGCCACAGTCGATAGCTATGAAAAGCAAAAGCGGCAGATCGAAGCGGTGATTCGCTATCTCGAATCTAAGTGTCTTCAAGAAGATATTGAAAAAGTAAAAAAAGATTGTCCTGACCCCACCGCGCTTGATTCCTATCGTCAGCAGTTAGAAGTCATTAATTCTCTCATTAGCGGAGTTGAAAATAGCTCTAGTGGAGGGTCCCAAGTTAAGGCACCACTTAAGGTCGATGCGATTGAGAAATCTGCGGCCAATAAACTTGCGGCTAAATCCTACTGCGATTATGAGACATACCCCACAGCCTTTGTCGGTAGTCTAAAAAGTGGATTAATTACTCGAAGTGATTGGAGTGAAGAAATAAAGAAGAATGATCTCTTCACTATGGATTATCGCTTCTTGGAAAAGGACTTAGAAAAGCTTTCTCAGTTTAAGAGAGACCTCTCTTGCAAAGCCGATACGGACTGCGAACTGATCATGGTCTCACCAAAAATCTGTGAGTTTGGTAGTGATCAAATCGTCATTAGTAAAAATGATCGCGAATTAGAAAAAGCTCGCGAATCGATTAAGTTGATCTCTGAGATGGCCTTTAATCTTTCAACTAAAGCGCCCAAGTCAAAGCTCTGTCCTGAACCCGCAACTGAATATCAAGCAGTCTGCCAGAAATGTCGTTGTGAAATCAAGGTCGTGAGTAAGAGTGAGAGCGAGGGGAGTTAAGCAGCTTTCTTTTTGCGCTCAACTTCTGCGACACCTTCAAATTGTTTTCCTTTCTCGAATTCATCTCTAAGAAAGTCTTCAATCTTTTCAGTTGGAAGTGGACGGCTCAGTAGGTAACCCTGGGCATAAGTGGCGCCCATTTTTTTGAGGGTTTGATACTGGGCTTCTGTTTCGACACCCTCAGCGATGACTTGCTTTTGTAGTCCTTTGGCCATCTTGATGAGATTGCGAACAATAACTTTAGTATTAGGGTTTTCATTCATGTCTTGGACGAATGACTTATCAATTTTAATATTATTGACTTCAAGCTGGTTGAGGTAGGCCATTGAACTATAGCCTGTCCCAAAATCGTCGAGGGCGATAGAAAAGCCCATGTCGCGACAACGGCGAATCCATTCAAACACATACGTTCCACCGACCAGAACGCGTTCAGTAATTTCAAGTTTGATTTGCTTGGGCTTTAACCCATTTGACCAAACTGATTTTTGCAGAACTTCAAAAAACTTTGGGTCACTCATCTGGCGACCAGAAACGTTAATTGAAATAAAGATGTCTGACTTATAGGCTTCAGCATCAGTGAAGCTCTTTATGGCCTGGGCAAAGTCGTAGCAGGCTTTTTTAATGATCCATTGTCCAAGTGGAACAATGAGAGAGGTCTCTTCGGCGATGCCCATAAAGATATCTGGTCGCACCATTCCGTGCTCTGGACTATCCCACCTGGCCAGTGCTTCAAAACCACCGAGTAGTCCGCTCTTAAAGTCAAAGATAGGCTGAAAGTGCAGTGAGAACTCTTCCTTGGCCAAGGCCTGGTGAAGCTCTTTTTCAAAGCGAATCTTTTCTATAACGTCTTTAGTAAAGTCGATTTCATTAACGTGAACTTTCTTAGCTGCTTGGATTTTTTGCACGAGCGTTGGTCTGGCCCCCACGCGCTTATTTGAGCGGCGAATGCGATCCATGAGCATGCTAATAAGGAGGCGAACCACCGGATCTGCTTCATCTAGGCGCTCGATGAGCTGAGTCTTTGAGACCACCGAGAGTTTACAGTGAGAGAGGGCGCGGGCAGTGGCCGAGCGTTTTGTTCCATCAATAATGGACATTTCGCCAAAGATTTCACCCACGCCTAAAATAGCGACAGGAGTCTTGGCGTCGTCTTCGAGG
The DNA here is from genome assembly GCA_048264885.1 of Bacteriovoracaceae bacterium. GTDB lineage: Bacteria > Bdellovibrionota > Bacteriovoracia > Bacteriovoracales > Bacteriovoracaceae > JBLWXV01. The sequence goes on along the minus strand of JBLXCO010000001.1, from coordinate 167,680 downwards.
CAGATTTCAACTCTTCCTTCATCGATAAGAAAGGCGCAATCGCCTTGCTCACCTTCGGTAAAGATGACTTCTCCTGGTCGATAGGAGCGCGTAAGCTGGTTTTTAGTGTGCCCATTTTCCATCACTTATTTATCGGGTATGAGTCTAGGAAACTTAACGATAAATATGGATTTTATTTCCGGGCCGTAGGAGAGGGGACAACTCTCACGATATCATATAGTTAAGATTGATAATGGGGAGGGAAGACATGTCCTGGTGGAAAAAAAAGTTTTTGAGTTCTTTGACACTACTAGCGCTTTTGCTTCCACTTGGAAAAGTGTACTCGAATCAGCAGGGGGCGGACTGCGTTCATTGTGGTAAAACGGGAATTCGGGTGAGCTTTGAGGGCACCAATGTCGAAGTGATTAACACTTCAATCAATCAGATTACTCACATGATGTCTTCCAGTCGTGGCCAGGGCAAGGTTGTCTCTCAAAAAGACAGTAACTATATGTGTTTGATTGTGGCCAATCCGGTAGAGAATAAAGAAGAAAATATCAAAATGTTTCACACTGTCGTCGATCAATTAAAAGAGCGCTATCAAGTTGATGACTTTATGCAAATTTATAACAGTATTCGCTGTGTTGGGGGGGTCTCACTACTTTCTTCAACCATGCTTTATGGTAATCGCTCGGTGGCACTTGAGCTTTTTAAGATGAGAGTCCCCGTTAATACCGTGAATGAGTATGGTGAGACTGAGCTGGACTTCTATTTAAAGATGGCACGTGCTGTGAGAAAGAATGGCGTGGGAAATCTTAAAGATATCTCATTTTTTACACGTGTTTTTCGAGGTAATAAAAGAAGTTATGATGTCCCCTTACTCACTTGTGAAATTGAAGGCACATGTACCTGTCCTTTTGCACTTCCCCAACTGGGACTCGAGTGCACACCCTCTCAAGGCTAAGTGAAAGCAGAACTTAAGAATCAACTCTACTTTTTCTACGGAACTCTGCAAGATCCTGCTGTTCTTAATATTGTTCTCTCAGGTCTTAGCACTCCTGTGGTTGTTAAGTGCGCAAGCCTAGCTGGCCATGAACTCAAGCGAGCGCAGGGCGAAGATTTCCCGATTCTTGTGAAAAGTAGTGAGGTCGGAGTCAGCGCTCCAGGGACCCTTTTCCGAGGAATTTGCTCTGAGGGGCGAGAGAGGTTGATATACTTTGAGGGAGAAGAGTACAATCTGAAAGAAGTTAAAGTCGGTGATTCTCTGGCCTGGTGTTTCTTTCCAAGCGAGCTTGGATATGGTGTGGATGGCGCTTGGGACTTTGACCAATGGAAGGGAAGTACCCACAGTTATGAGCTCTATCTCAAGCAGGTGAGAGATTACATGAACCACTATGGTTGCGATGAAGAATATATTTGGAAGAGTTAAATTAAGCATATTAAGAGGAGAGACAATGAAGGCCTTTGGATTATTTACTTTGATAGCAATAGGATTAGTTATTCCCCAACTTAGCGTTGCCCAAATAAGCGTCGGGTCAGAAGTGAGTTCATTTGAACTCTCAGGTGATGATGGTGGAAGACTTGATGGAAAAGCCTGGTCAAGTAAGGAGTTGGCAGGAAAAGTGAGTGTACTTTTTTATGTCGATCCAGATGAAAAAGACCTTAATGAAGAGTTCGGTGAGCTTTTAAAAGAGAAGAATTATTCAAAAGATGTCATTAACTACGTCGCCATTATTAATATGGAGGCCACGGCCCTTCCTAATTTTTTGATCGCAAGCAGCTTGAAAGTTAAGCAGCGCAAATATACGAGTACTCTCTATGTTAAAGACTACAATAAGAAGCTCGTCAAAGCCCCTGGCTTTGCCGATGACAATTATAATATTTTGATTCTTAATCCCGCGGGAAAAATACTCTTTTATAAGCAGGGGAAAATGTCGAGTGATGAGATCACCCAAGCAATCGGTCTAATTGAAGGAAATTTTCCCAGTGTAAAGGCCTCTAACGATGGCGCTTCTTAAGAAGCTCAGTCATTTTTCGCAGAGTGAACTCGAAGCAGTTCACTCTGGTCTTCGTGAGATCTTTTTTCTCAGCTCAAGTGTGCAACATTTTGAAAGCGAGCAAAAGCGTGAGCGCTTTTATAATCGCTGGCTAGGCCATTACCTCAATCACTATAGCGATCTCACCTGGTGCGCTCTAGGTGATGAGGGCGAGCAGGTGCTGGCCTATCTTACGGTGTGCCCAGATACTCAAGGCTTTCTCAAGATATTTGAACTTGAGAGTCTAAAGCTTTTTCAAGATCTCTACCACGAATTTCCCGCCCACCTTCATATGAACACTCATCCCAAGGCGCGCGGACAAGGTCTAGGCGCCAAGCTCGTTGAGCTCGCCCAGAGCGAACTCATTGAGCGAGGAATCAGGGGTCTTCACTTGATCACGGGCCCCGGCGAGCGAAATGTAGCCTTTTACGAGCGGGTGGGGTTCTTAGAGTGTGCCCAGCGCGAGTTTTCTGGGGCGTCCTATTTGCTTATGGGAAAGCGTCTAAATCCTTAAAATTAAAGACAATAGCTAGTACTTGGGCATCGTGTGTCATTTTTATAGGGTGTACCCTCCTGTGGCCCTGTTTGGTCTAAAATGCTCCCATGGATCAAACCTTAGTAGAACCCAAAGTTGAATCGCGCTTTGAAGACCTGCAGACGCAAGTACAAGTCGAACTTGGTCAAAAGTTAGGCGAGTTCGAAGATAGTAAAAGAGGCCTTAAGGTACTCTCTAGTCTAATGGGGATTCATGAAAAGACGCTCAAAAGACTGCTTGATGGAGAAAATAAGCCAGGTCCACAAACACTGCTTAAAATTTATCGAATTATCTTAGAGACTGATGACGATTCATTGGTCATTCAAAAGACTACCGGACACGTGCGAAGTGCTCTTAAAAAAGCCTTTCCCCATGTGCGCTCAACATTAATGCTCAAACCTGAAATTGAGCGCGAGCTATTAAGAGATCGCACTTTGATGGAAATCTACGTTCTTTGTGGAACGAATGGTGTTGGTCGAGATTTTATTCTCTATCAATACGGTCAGCACGGTCTCACGCTTTTAAAGAAGCTCCAGGATACTGGAGTGGTGACCATCAATGCTAAGGGAGAGTTTGTTCTTGGAAATAAGCAAGCGTCTCTGGGGCATGAAGGTCTCAAGCAAATGGGAATGCATCTTGTTGATAAATTCTCTCGTCCTGACCAAGCTGATGAGCTGGGAGAAAATTATCTTAGTCTCTACGCAGTGGGATTGACCGAGGAGGCCTACCAACAGTGGCTTAAAATTGAAGAAGAGGCCTTTGAGCGCAAGTTGAGTCTTGCCCGCGATGAGGCCAACCATGGCGAACTAAAAGTATTTACTTTTAACTGTACTGATAAGATTCAAGGATCGTTTACGAAAGGGCTCCATTAATGAAGAAATTACTAGCGATCTCACTTTCAAGTTTCTTGATTATGGCCCAGGCCATCGCCTCTATTAATAATGGAATTGGCGGTAGTACAGGCGGTTCAAACTCAATGGATTGGGGCGAAATCTTTAATAGCTCCTCTGAGTATAGAGCTCACTTCCCATCGATTTATTATAACGGCGCTACAATTACGATCGATAATCTCTGCGATAATGGATTAGAAATTGTCACCGCCAGAGAGGTGCCAGTTCGAGTGAAGCCAAATGATGCTTCAGAAGATGCGCCTAAAATTCTGGAGTATCAATATGTAAAGATCCCAAGATGGAGACTCATCTCAGCAGTCTGTCTTGAGACTCTTAAAGTCGATCCAACTAGTGAAATGTGCATGGAGATGAGGGCCGATGCGACTGTGCCACTTCGCTATAAAGTGAAAGTTGAGCCACTTCATCATAATATTGGTTCTGATGCTAAGCCGTTTGAAAAAGAATATACGATTCCAACCTGTGAGGATTGGGATTATATGCGCGACCAAGTAAATGCCAGTGACTTCTGGGAGAGCTTTCTAAAAACCTAAGGTCAATCTTAGAATCCAAACGGCGCAGCCAAGTAAGACTAAATAAGTGAGCACTGTTCCTAGGAACCTCGGCATTGAGGTTCCTGCTCCTTTAAAAAGCAATCCAAAAGCATGCATCAGCCTAGAGGCCACAAGGACTTGCCCAGTGATGTGAAGCCAGCGAAGATTTCCTCCACCCATCTCAATCATTCCCATCAAAATTAAGGCAAAGGGCACATACTCAAAGAAATTTCCTTGGGCACGAATGGCCAGATCAAGTGGTAAGTGGCCCTTGCTGTAAATGCCGACTTTAAATTTGACTCTGTTGCGAACGACATTGAGAGAAAGCGCGACAAAAATAATGGCGAGAATCGCGGCATAGAGACTCGTAACAGGCATGGCCAACTCCTACGTGTGACGAATTGAAGAGATAGGTTTAGAATGCCTAAAAACTCGCAAAGGAGAAAGGCCACATGCATTCATGGCAGGATGAGAAGTCGACTATTGTTGTCTTAGAAAAAGGTGAAAAGCTCGTTGAGAGTCTCACTAAATTTGCCAAGCTCACAGGGATTAATGCGGCCTCTTTGCAGGGGCTAGGGGCCCTTGAAGAAGTCGAACTCGGCTTTTATGACCTTCACCAAAAGACTTACAAGCGCACCACTCTTCAGGGCGATTGGGAGTTGGTTGCGATGAATGGGAATATAACTTTAAAAGAGGGCTCTCCCTTTGTTCACGTGCACGCAGCATTGGGGGGGGAGGATTTTTCGCTAAAAGGTGGCCATCTTTTTGAAGCCGTGGTGGCCGTGACCTGTGAGGTGAGTCTCATCACTCATACTGGGCTTATTGAGCGCCATGCTCATCCAGGCATTGGGCTCGCACTGTGCTCACCCCATGCCTTTGAATAGAAATTAAGCTTCGGTTGTAAGTTCGATACAATTGTCTGAGTAGAAAACGCCGGTCAAGGTCGTCGCCTGCTTTTTATCGATATTCATAATTGAGAGATCGGCCCCTTCGCTAGCATTTTTAAGACTGGACAGTAAGTGGCGCGGACCATTTGGAATGTAGTTTCTACGAGTCACATTGAGAGTCACAAGGTTTGTTGTGATATCGACATCTTCAATAAAGTACTTTTGTCCGGCCGTGATGACTTCAACATTTTGACTCTTGATTTTTCCTTCTGATTCAAATTTTTCGAGCTGGGCCTTCAAGTCGATAACTTTCACGTGAGCATTCCTCCATTGATTTTTGCCTATTATGGCCAAAAGGAAGGCATTTGAATATATGGATGACGCTGTGCTCGTTAAAAAATGTCAGGGCAGGCCCACAAAAATTTAAACAAATTCACACCCTCAAAGTTGCCAGTAATCTTTAAATTAGGACTGTTCTCTTCTCCATTAGAGTACCGAATGAGAGGTGACTCTCTTTCGCTCTTCCTTGGGGCCCTGACCTCCTCCCAAATAGTGGTCAGGGTCTTTGGAAAATGGAAAACTTCGAGGGAGTCTGATTCCAGACTCCCTTGAAGTACGAATATGCTGTTTGTGGTTTGGGCCTACTTGGCGATGCTCTTAATGCCTGGAGCACGACTTGGTGCCTTGATTTGCGCTTCAGAACTTGGTAAGCGCTCAGGGCTAAAGACTTTTATTTGCAGTGGCTTTTGATCACTCTTGGCAATCACAGCGCGCTCTCGCTCGCTTGCAATATAGACGGCTACAGCATTGCGACAGCCCTCTCTTCTGCCATCACCGCGGCCATTGAGTGAGCCAATCATTGAGTAGTAGTTGTGATGCTCTTTTTTAATTCCACTGGCCATCTTGTCATGGATTTCACGTTGATTATCACAGTAGGCGAGCACTTCTGCCGGCGCGCGACCTTCTTTGAGGGCGAGGCTAGCTGAAGTGAGTCCTGTTTGAACTGACTCGTCGTAGACCTTATCGTATTGGGCCTTATAGTCCTCAATCTGCGCTCTTGTCATAAGGACCTTGGCACCGGCGCTAAAGCTCATGGTGAGGGCAAAGATAAGGGCGATTTTAAGTGCTTTCATAAAAAACTCCGTTGTTTGCCTATATATAGAGCAAGGGGAGGGCCAAGATTTAGGCCCTCATTTCAAGCACCTAGATGAGCTCTAGTGTAAAAAGGTAAGACTGTGTCCAAACTTTAGACATTCTCAAAGAGAAGGCAGGCAAAAATGAAGATTGATCTTAAGTGGCAGAGATTAACTCAGTCGTGATAGTTATATGAGATGGACAACTTTCTGTTAATATTTTGCTGTTTGGCGCTGGGGCAGCTGTGCCGTCGCGTGCCTAAATTCCCTAAGACCACTGCTCAGAGCCTAAACTCCTTTGTGATCTACATCTCTTTCCCGGCCCTGGTGCTGGTTCAAGTCCCAAAGTTAATTGCCGAGGTAGCCCCAGGGGCGCATCTTTTAATTCCAGTGTCTATGGCGTGGATTCTCTTTATGGGCAGCTGGGTGATCTTTGGCTTTTTGGGACCTAGGCTAGGTTGGACTAAGGGGCAAACGGGGGCGATTATTCTCACTGCCGGCTTGGCCAATACTTCCTTTGTGGGCTTTCCCTTACTTGAGGCGCTCATCGGAGCGCAGGCGATCCAGATGGGGATTTTAGTCGATCAGTTGGGGACCTTTCTCACTTGTTCAACACTTGGCATTTTAGTTGCGGGGCTTTATCAAACTAAGGGCGTGGGCGAGGCCCGTGTGAGTAGGCGCCGGATTGCAAAGAATGTGCTGCTCTTTCCTCCTTTTATAGTGCTCATTTTAACGGCGCTAGTGAGCTTTGCTGGGCTTCCTATTCCTACAGGTCTTCATAGTGTTGCTACTAAGCTCGCAGCAACACTTGTGCCGCTGGCACTCTTTGCAGTTGGCTACGGTCTAAATATTAACTCTGAAGCATCTCGGCCGCGCTTAAAGCTCTTGAGCTTGGGCCTTGGCTATAAGCTTTTTTTGGCCCCGCTCTTTTTTTTCATTCTCTACACTCTACTTTTTAAAGCGCGTGGGGAGATGGTACTGGTGACTCTTTTAGAAGCTGCGATGGCGCCGATGATCACCTCGGCGGTAATTGCCAATGAGTACGAGCTCGATGGCGAGCTCGCCAATCAGATGGTGGGGATCGGAATTATTCTCTCGCTTATGACAGTATGGCTTTGGAATGAGGTGCTCGCCTCGCTCTTAATCTAGAGGATAAGGGACTTTAAGTACTCAAGCTGATCATCATCGAGCAACTCTTCAAACGCCACGCCCACCTTCCAAAAAGTATGATCTTTCTGATCGTGAATAAAGCTGATCTTTTGCAGATAGCGAACATTGCCAAAGAGTTCAAAGTCTAGGAGGCGATTGTTGGCGCGTTTGATAAAGAGGCGATCGCCTTGAAAGAGACCTTTTACGAGATTTTCATCGAGCAAAAAAGATATTCCACCGTGAGAGAAGTCAAAGATTTGCAAAAGCATGGGAGATTTTCCAAAGAGACTCTGGCCTTGTGAACTTCTCATCACTTCGGCAAAAGAGCGCACGCGAAAGCCCACGTGAAGTCTTGGGGCCAGGCGATTTGAAAAGAGGTGAATCTCCTCGGGAAAGGGGATTGTGATATGACCTTTTGAGAGTCGAAATTGGGTTTCCTTAAAGACTACGCCTTTATCTTTTGAGCGAAAGTAAATATTACGATCGTCTTTAAAAACTTTGAAATCTTTTGACTCCATGGGAGAGGCGGAGAAATTCTTATTTTTGAGATCCAGAATATTTATGAGTGAGTGCCTGGCCACTCTTTTTTCATCGACTCTCTTTTGCCACAAGAGCACAGTGGAAGTGTTGCGATAGAGAGAGTAGAGGGTGTTGATAATCTCCAGCTTATTAGTGAGGAGATTATAAGTTTGGCCAAAAATTGATGTGGTTGTGTTGAGTGTGTTCATGAGCTCATTGTACGGGAGCAGGAAGAAAAGGCGATTTTATGCAACTTCAAGCACTTGTCCCATCACCAAAATTGGTTTTTTGCCACAAGCTTGTGGCAGCGCTGTTGTAAAGACTCGCAATTTGGTGATGCCATAAAAGTGAAAGTGGCGATTTGGTGGAAATCTTTTTATCGGTGATACTCGTATCACTCAAAGTGTTGATCTTTTTTTATTGATGAAAAAAGAGAAAGCTTTGATAAGGGGCCCATTCCTGCCAGGGAGAGACAGAAATGGGCCTCCTTAATTTAAGAGCTTTGTTTATCGAGAGTATTAAAGGGCATCGGAAGCAAATCACCAAAGCGAACTTCCTTTTTTATCCCCTCTAGATCACCAAGCAGCACCGGAAAATCAGCAGTGACAAATTCACTGAGAACCTGCAAGCAGAGCGCGCAAGGAACTGTTACGGGTTGAGTGTTGCAAACAACGACGATGAAGGCGTACGCGAGTCGACCTTTTTGGGCCACACTTGATAGAAGTGCGGTTCTCTCAGCGCAAACGGTTGCTCCAAAGCTCGCATTCTCCACATTGCAGCCACTATAGATGTTTCCTTGAGAGTCGACGAGTGCTGCGCCCACTTGAAATTTTGAATAAGGGGCATGGGCATGACCTCTGGCCGTGAGGGCCGCTTGAAAAGCTTTTTCTTTGAGGGCTTCATTGATCATTTTAGTTTTCTCTGGTTGAGGGCCGCGATGGGCCTGCCATTTGGGCTACCGATAATCTTACCCTCATGCATGACAATTTTTCCACCCACAATTGTGGTCACGGGCATGCCCGTGACTTTGAGCCCATCAAACGGAGTCCATCCGCACTTACTGCCCATCTCTTCATTTTTGATGGTGTGCTTGCGATTGAGGTCCACTAAAACGATGTCGGCGTCGAGTCCTATTTGAATGCCTCCCTTTGAATGAAGGTCGTAGAGTGTGCTCGGTCTTTTACACAGAAGATCGATCATGCGCTCAAGGGTGAGGCGACCGTTGTGAACATGATTGAGCATTAGAGGAAGAGTTGTCTGCAACCCAGGCATACCCGAAGGAGACTTGGGGTAGCCGCGATTTTTCTCTTCTAGAGTGTGAGGGGCATGATCACTTCCAATTACATCTACTGTGCCATCAGTGATTCCCTTCCAAAGACCATCTTGGTGATCTTTACTTCTAATTGGTGGGTTCATCTGCGCCAGTGTTCCCAGGCGCTCATAGCAATCGGGAGCGTGAAGACTTAAGTGCTGTGGCGTCACTTCAACGGTGATCAGGTCTTTATTCTTAGCTAAAAACTCTATTTCTTCTTTGGTGGTAATGTGAAGAATATGCAGCGAGCGCTGCTCCTCACGGGCGAGGTTGACCACGCGAATGGTTGAGTCAAGGGCCGAGTGCATGTCGCGCCACTCCGGGTGGGCAAGAGGAGAGGTCGCGGCGTCTCTAATGGGCATCCTTTCAATCAAGCGCTCTTCATCCTCAGAGTGAATGGCGATAACTCCAGTAGTTTCTTTAAAAATCTCTCTTAGAATTTTAGCATCATAGAGCAGGAGATCACCGGTGGAGCTTCCAAGAAAAATTTTAATACCTGAGCAACCTGTCACATCACTCGCTTTTTTTAGCGACTCGAGGTTACTGTCGGTTGCGCCCATGAAAAAGCCAAAGTTGGCGTAACTTCTACCACTGGCGAGATCAACCTTTACGTCAATGGACTCGGGAGTGGTTGTTGGGGGATTAGTATTGGGCATTTCAAGAAATGTTGTGACGCCACCGAGAACTGCCGCGCGCCCGCCCGTTTCCAAGTCTTCTTTGTGAGTGAGACCCGGTTCGCGAAGGTGAACTTGAGTGTCAATTACTCCAGGCATGAGCACGAGCCCATTGGCGTCTATGGTTTCTTTGGCCTCGCCTTCAAGTGAGGTTTCTATTTTTTCTATTTTTCCATCAGAGACAGCGAGGTCGCCGACAAATTTTCCCGTGCTCGCCATGATGGTGGCACCCTTAATGAGTAAATCCCACATAACTTTCTCCTTATTTTTCACCCCCATCTTAAGGCCGACCTCGAAGCTCCGTAAAGGTTGGGCGAGTCGATGCCGACAGGGAGAGATCACTAGAATTGGGGAGATTCATGAGTTCGGTAAAAGACTTTGAGTTTGATTACTATGAGCGCTACTACGGACCGGTTGCCCAGGTTAAGAAAATAATCGAGAATTGCCCGTGCTGTGGCTCAAAAATGCTGCTGACTCACCAGTGTGACAGTAGTTCACTACTCGTGCACGAGACGGCGATGTGTGCGGATTGTGACTTTGGCTCAAGAAGGTTGATCCACAAACTCAACTAATATTTCTCTATCCAATGGGCGAGCCAGTCCTCAGTGAGGGCAGTGGCGCGATTTCTAAAGTCGCCAGCGCCCTTAGAGATCTCAACGGCAGCGTCGCTGTTTCCAAGGTCTAGGACTTTGCGCTTTTCTTGGTCAATGACGAACATACTAAAGGCAAAGATCTTGGGATCTTTGCCACCACTAAAAAGATAGCCTGCCATGTTACTTACATAATCGAGCGAGCCGGTCTTGGCCCAGATGCGATAGCGCTCGTTTGGCGCCTTGAAGCGATTACTAATCCAACCTGAATGTCCTCCCACTGAGAGCAGCGAGATCAGTGACGGGCGCGTGCTGGGTGCAACAAACTCTTGGGCGAGTATCCTTGTTAAATGAAGCGGAGAAACTCTGTTGTCCGGACATAGTCCACTGCCACAAACCAAACCAATGGCGGCGGTGTCCTTGGGAGTGGGGTATTTCTCCTGCATCCACTTTGAAAAAATAGCACCCGCTTCCTGGGCGCTTTTGAGCTTGGGGTTAATTTTTTTTGCACCGTGAAAGAGTAGGGTTTCGGCCAAGAGATTATTGGAGTACTCCAGGGTGAGCTCAATGAGTCTCATAAAAGTGAGACCTTGATGAGACCAGATGAGTTCGCCTTTAAGCGCGCCCTTGTTCTCAGTGGCCGCGGGAAGCTCTAGGCCAACGAGTTTTCCCAGATGGCGCATAACCTCAGCACTAAAGCGAGCGGGATAGCGCACCGGAAGATCGCGCTCACTACCTGGTTTGAGCTTCCAGTCGGGGGCGAGTTTCCACTCGAGCTCTCCACTTGAAATGGCCGAGAGTTCGTAGGGAAGTTTTTCACTGCTCTTAGCAACTTTCATCGGTTCGACCTGAGGAAGCACGGTGGACTCTGGGCCATAGAGGTGAAAGCGATTAAAGTGAGATGAAAGGGCAGAGAAGCCCGGATTATAAGTCTGGTCTTCCCAGCCTAAATTTGAAATTTCAGTGCGAGCGGGAAAGAGGGACTGGTCATAGTAGAAATTCCCTGTAAATTTTTTTAGGCCCTTATTTTTGAGGGCGACCAGAGCGTCCATAAACTCGGGTATGTCGAGCATGGGGTCTCCCCCGCCAACGAGCGTCAGGTCCCCTTGCCACAATCCACTGGTGGAATCTTTGCGACCCCTAAAGAAGAGGCGAGTCTCGGGACGCTCAGACTCCTTTAGCTGAGACAGAGTAAAGAGGGTGGTGAGAATTTTACTGACTGAGGCCAGAGATAAAGACTCTTCTGCTCCAGCGAGTTCAACCGGAGCCTGCTCGGTAATGTCATAGAGGGAAAAGCTCACTTGAGAGCGATCAAGGCCGTGCTTGATGAGCAGCTTCTTTTGCACTTCATCTAGTTCTGGGCGCAAAGTGGTGCTCTCCGACTGGGCGCTAGGAATGAGGGCAAGAAAGCAGAGTATCACGATAAGAAATTGCATTTTCCTATGGTAAAGGGGCCCTGAAACAACTTTGAGGTGCAGTGCGCATCAGGACAAGAGATGTTGAAGCTGCTAAGATGTGGCCCTATTTAGGAGAAATTATGCCGACACTTGCCAGCTCTAAAAAGTTGCGCGCTGAGTATATCGCCCAGAAGCTCGAGGAGCTCTTTCCTGAAACACCGGTGCCGCTGGATCACACTGATGCTTACACGCTTTTGATTGCCGTTTTGCTGAGCGCTCAGTGTACTGACGAGCGAGTCAATCAAGTGACACCTAAACTCTTTGCCCGCGCCAATAATCCGCATGAAATGATCAAGCTCGATATCGCAGAGATTGAAAATATCGTGCGTCCCTGTGGTCTAGGCCCGCGCAAGGCCAGTGCGATTTGGAATCTTTCAAAAATTCTGATTGATCAACACGGCGGGGAAGTTCCGGCGGATATGGTCGAACTTGAAAAGCTTCCAGGTGTGGGTCATAAGACGGCCTCGGTCGTGATGGCCCAGGCTTTTGGGGTGCCCGCCTTTCCGGTGGACACTCACATCCACCGCCTTGCCCAGCAGTGGCAGCTCACTAGTGGAAAGAGCGTAGAGCAAACAGAGAGTGATCTCAAACGTCTTTTTCCAAAAGAACTTTGGAATAAACTCCACCTCCAGATCATCTTCTATGGTCGCGCTTTTTGCCAGGCCAGAGGGTGCAATGGTCTTCGCTGCGATATGTGCCAGACTTGCTTTCCTGATCGAAAACGTCCGCGAGAATATAAAAAATCTTAGGAAATACGAGATGAAGTTAGGATTACTTTTCACTTTTTTGGGCCTACTCTCTCTGGTGAGCTGCTCAGGCCTTGATAGGGCCCCGCGCTCACAAACTCTTGAGCGCGCCCTTTACCTGAGCTCTATCGGAGAGCTCGACGCCGCTTTGGAACTCTTTGAGCAAGCTTGCAAAGAAGGCTTGCAAGGGGGTTGCCTCGCCTTGGGTGAGAATGTCGAGCTTGGCCCGATGGCAAATTTACACGTACTCCAGCTTGAAACCAGTGACCGCGCGTCTGTGATTCAATATATCTCGCCACAGAGTCATGAGCTTCGCGCCTTTGTGTGGGATCATGATGAGTTGCGACTTTTAAATGAGCAGTGGATCAGTCGAAACCCGATTGGAGGGGGAGTGGAGATTACACTGTCGAGCCTGCGCCCTGGAAAAAATTATCGCATCGACTTTTACGCGGCCGAGGGTTCGTTTGTGAGCTCTCACTTTTTTAAAGCTTTAGCAACTGAGGGAGTGGAAATAACTCTGGCCCTGGATTCAATGCCACAAGTAGAAGATGAAGTGGTGCTGAGTTTTAATCGTCCCACTTACTGGCAGCGTGAGCTCACTCCTCATTTTTTAGTCTCCAGACTCCTTGCCAGTGAAGCGCTTTATCGCCTGCGCCTACGTGGGCTCGACTATTATTTTCTGGATCTAAGTGAAGGTCTCACCTTGGTTCAAAAAAACACTCTACTTGATATGATGGCCAAGTCGCGCCGTGGGGTAGTGTTAGTGAGTGCCAAACCTTTTGAGCAATCTGCGGTTTTGAACGAGTTTTTGTTTGGAATTGAGCGGCAGGTGAGAGCTCCTGTCCTCTTTGTCGAGCAAGCCAGTAGGAGTGGGTTTACTCCTACGATCTTTTCAACCCGTCAGACCTACACCCTTAGTATCGCCAAGGATCGAGAGCGCTCACAATTAAAATTAAAGACTTCACTTGGCCTAATTAAGGGAAGTCTTAACAACAATGAATTTGAGGTCGAAGTAAAATGAGTACACCTAAATGGAATCGTGATCCCGCTAGCGGGCTTGATTATCTTCAGCTGGAAAACCCCAAGGCCGATTGTGCTGTGATTTTGCTTCATGGCTATGGCGCAGACTGCACCGACTTGGCCCCATTGTCACAGTACATGAATCTAGAGACCCCAGTTTCGTGGTACTTTCCCAATGCCTCTTTGGAAGTGCCCATTGGTCCTCATATGATGGGACGGGCCTGGTTTCCTATCAATATGGAGCGCTTGAGCTTGGCCCAGCAAACCGGTGAGTTTGAGCGCTACTTGGCCGCTCATATTCCTGATGGATTCTTGACAGCGGCCGAGGGTGTGACTCAGTTTGTGTATGGACTTAAAGAGCGCTACTCAAAAATTATTTTGGGAGGCTTTTCCCAGGGTTCGATGGTGAGTGCTCAAGTGGCGCTAAAGAATCCGAATCTTTTAAGTGGACTGATCTTGCTCTCTTCAACTTTTGTGAGCGAGGCCAGTTGGCGCGATCTAGTTGCGAGTGACATTCAATACCCCATTCTGCAGTCTCATGGCAGCTTTGATCCAATTTTGCCTTTTGATCACGCCAAGCGCTTGAGTGAGTTTCTCTCTGAGCACACCGCAGACTTTGAGTTTATTTCTTTTCAAGGTGGCCATGAAATTCCTCCTCCAGTTCTCACAGGCATGCAAAAGCTAATCAACAGAGTTGGGAGTGCTTCAAAATGAAACTTACGGGTGATCTTTTAAAGTTGGAAGGAAGCTATGATGAAGCGACCTGTAAGGTGAGCTATAAGATGCCTCTAGGTCAAGAGCATGTCAACTTGATGCCTTTGATTGGCCAGCACGTTAAGCTCTCCTATGAGGGTGTGATCCACTGTGTGGCAACGGGGGAGAAGATCAAGAAGAGCTACAACAGTGGCTATTCTTATAAGGCGTTTATCAGTCTTGCTGAATGTGATACGTGCATTGTAAAGCCAGAGCTTTGTCACTACCACTTGGGAACATGTCGTGAGCCCGAATGGGGCCTTGCCCACTGTATGCAGCCTCATATTGTTTATATTGCCAATTCTTCGGGACTCAAAGTGGGAATCACGCGCAAGGTGAATACTCCCTATCGTTGGATTGACCAAGGAGCGGTGGCGGCCCTACCTTTAATTGAAGTGAAAAATCGCCTTACCTCGGGGCTCATCGAAGTCGAGCTGGCCAAGGTTTTTAAAGATAAAACTAATTGGCGCACGATGCTTCAAGCTGGAGATGTGGAAGTTGATCTCGAGGAGACCAAAGAGCTAATTTTTAATACTTTTGGCGATCTCTTTGATGATCACGAGGCAGTGGAAGTCGAATCCCCGGTGCTTGAGTTTATATATCCGGTCCTAGAATATCCACAGAAAGTAAAGTCAATCTCCTTTGATAAGGAACCCGTGATTGAGGGGACTTTGATGGGGATAAAAGGACAGTATTTAATTTTTGATATTGGTGTTGTTAATATGCGCAGGCATCAGGGCTATGAGCTAACCCTGGAAGCCTAAGAAGAGGATTCAATGAAAGAAGTTAAGAGTAAGTTTCTCGTTAAGTCACTTAGTAAAAATATGGCCCAAGAGCTGATGCTCGATAGTGACGTTAGTTGGTTTGGAGCTATTCTGGATGAGCTTCAAGAAGAAATTGAAGCCGGTGAGGTTGTCGCGAGCTCAGAAGCTCCTGGCATCTGGTTTAAAGGAAACCTTATTCGTCGCTCTAATGGTAAATTTGGTGAGGTCCTCTACCTAGAAGGGGAACTCAGTGCACGCTTTCTTACCAATTGCGTGAAATCTGGGCGCTTGATGATGGATGAATTCGACGCCCCAGTTAAGGCCGTTTTTGTCGATGAAGAGATGGTCACGCGCTACTCACTTGATGATGAAGTCTCGGTTGAACTTGAAGGTGAGGAGTTTGAGCTTTATTCCTATAAAGATGATGTCGCCGATTTAGGTGAAGTACTCCACGAACATGTCTTTTTAAATAAGAATCCATGGCCAACTCTTGAAGGAAGCGCTGACTCGGAGGATGTGTGAGCAGGTTACTGTGCCTGAGTTTACTCGCCTTGCTGGTCAGTTGTGCTGGGCCTCGTGTGCGCATTTTTCACTACAATATTAAAGAGCTCTCGAGCGAGAAAATTCTCAGCGACGACCCGCAATTTGCGGCCGTGCGTGAAATTCTCGCGCTGAGAGATTTTGATATTCTCTCGGTAAATGAGATCCAATACGATCTACCAGGTGTTCCCAAGGCAAAATTTAAGACCACCGGTGAGAACCTTAGGCTCTTTGCTCGCAAAATGAATCGCGGCCTAGAGGATTGGAATCAGAGTTTTCATGTGGCCAACACTGGTCAAAATGCTAAGAGACTTAAAAATGGCAATTACCCAGATGATCCGAGTCTTGCCTCTCATCGCGCACTGGCCGATCAGGTAAATTTCGGTGTTTTTCCCGCTCAGTATTCAACCGGGATGCTCACGCGCTATAAAATTAAAAGTGAACTGGTTATTCGTGAGCTTGAGTGGAAGAGTTTTAATCCCAAGATACGCTTAGAGGAGTTTCGAGCAGGAGATGGGCGGGCCCTCCCGCAAGATATGGCCCTTTTTGATAAGAATTTTAGCGACGTCACTCTCGAGGTTGAAGGCCAGGAACTTCATGTGATTTTGCTTCACGCTGTGCCAAGCTATCACTTTGGTAACCCCAAAAGCCCCAATTACGAGCGCAACCGCGATCAGTTGCGCTTTCTTGAATGGTACGTCACCGGGAGTACCGATGTTGAAATTGCGCTCACAGAAGTCAAACCTCTTAAAGAGGGAACTAACTATATTATTGTAGGTGATCTCAACGCCAGCTACCACGATCCCAAGAGCCTTGGGGGAGAAGTGCTTCGTCGCCTAGCTAAGAAGACAAAGATGTGGATGACCAAACCCCAGTACACTAACGAAGGTGGAGGCTATTCCAATGAACCCTTCAGACTGATGCTCGACTACCTTTTTGTGAGTCCCAATATTAAAGTTAAGCAGGGTGTAATTCTCTACTCAAGTGCTCCCAGACGCCAATTGGGCTGTGAAGAGCTAAAAGAATCTGTGGCGGTAGATGAATCTCAGGTGCTTGTGAGCTACAGCGTGAAAGGGCAAACTTGTCACGCGATTGTCACCGAGCTCGACCATCAACTAAAAGTGGCCAGCGACCACTTTCCCATTTGGGCCGAGCTCGAGCTACCTTAAGCGGCCCTGCCAAAGTCGAGGGAATTCTCGCGCTCTGCTTGGGCCTCAAGACTAAGTCTGGCCCAGGGCATTTTTTCAAGTCGTCTCTTTTCAATTGGTTCCTCGGTGTCTTCACAGATACCGTAGGTTCCTTGCTCAATTCTCTCAAGCGCGTATTCGATCTCTCTTAAGCGCTCAAGGTCGCGCGAGCGCAGACCAATGGAGACATTTTGAATAAGCGTCTGAGTGGCAATATCACCATCTTCAAGACCCTCTTCAGGAACCACCATGAGTTCTTCTTTATCGACCGATCTCATGTGTCCTAGTAGCTCTTCCTTTAAAGTGAGCAGCTTGTGCTTTTGCTCTTCGATAAATTTTTTTCCAAATAATTGGGCAGAGTTCATGTCACGTTCTCCTGTTCCTGCCGTTATTCTATCGATTTTCTCATCAACAAAAACTACGGGTGAAGGAATGCGCAGAGATTTACTGATAATCTCACTTATTTCGAAGCTTTAGTGGTTATCTTCATTTTTACGCAGGGCCATGGGCCAAGCTCAAATAATGGCCAAAATGCGGATTTTCTGACTCATTTTTGTGACATCTATCTCTAAGCCCCCGATATTGCTCTAAATCATCCTATGGTTCTTTTACATGACCCCTTGGGTGGAAAAGGGCTTGGGTGATATGTAGGGCGCAACTCTCAACAAAGGTTCCGTTATGAAAATGAAGATTTCACTTTTTGCCCTCTCTCTTTGTTCTTTTAGTTTGAGTGCGGCCACAAGTAAGCTCGTGCGCAGTGAAACCTGTCAAAGACCCAATGCCAGCGAGCAGTTTGTTATGCAGGGGGATTTTCATTGGAATATGTCGCTGGAAGAAATTGTGGCAAAAGAAGCAGAGATTAGAGCTTCAGGAAAGCGCCTAAAAGGCCGTGCCTTCATTAATGAAGAGGGGCGCCCGGTGATGCCAATTGAAATCTTTAATAAAGGTGAAAGGCAAGTACTCCTCAATGATCGCTTTCTTGAGAGTATCACCAAGCAAGTTGAAAAAGCGTTTGAGCGTGGCTATGTGAACGCTCTCATCTTCCCTGATATGGGCCACTCACACCTTTTTATTCCCAAGGCTTTTTATGAATCAGAGCTCTCTAAATTAGGGGCGAGTAACTTTGATATTCTCTACCAAAAAGTTTTTGATAACCCAGAAACGAAAGTTCTCTATCACACGGCCGAACAACTTCAGATGGTTGATGAAGAGAAGATGCCCATCAATAATCGCACTCTTCAGTGGCGCTTCTACACCCGAAATATCGTGGGGGATCTCGCCGCCCAGGGCTCGATAGACCTGATTCATGAAGCCGAATCTTCGCATAATACGGCCAGAAATTATAAAGATGATACTTATCGCTATTGGGGCGCCGGCTTTAATATTTCTACTAGTAAAGATGGCTGCTTTAGTTACAAGGTGGGAGATCAGACGTATTATTACGATCTAAGTTTTCAGGATCTCCCTTACTAAAATATGTTTGAAAAAATTAAAAATGTGCTCACTCAGTTAGCTCCCAAACCAAAGACGCCTTTTGAAAAAATAGGTGGGGAGCAAGGGCTAAAGCGACTCGTAGATGAATTCTATCGAGTGATGGATACGGCGCCGGAGGCAAAACGCTGTCGCGATCTTCACCGCGAATCCTTGGCAGAGGCCAATCATAAACTTTATATGTTTTTAAGTGGCTGGCTCGGTGGCCCCAATCTCTATATTGAAAAGTATGGTCACCCTCGCATGAGAAAGCGCCACTTTCCCTTTGTCATTACGACTATTGAACGTGACGAGTGGTTGTGGTGTATGAAAAAGAGTCTTGAGCGCCATCCTGCTAGAGATAAATTTAAGACAGAGCTCTATGAGAGTTTTAAGGCCTTTGCAGAACATATGAGAAACCATTAAACTAGACTTCTCTACTAAATTTTTGAGGAGTAATAGATGATGGTTGATTGGGGTAGTCTGTTTTTAAGGGTTTCATTTTCTCTGACAATGCTTATGGCCCATGGCTGGGGCAAAATGATGAAGCTATTTGCTGAGGGTCCTATTCAATTTGCCGATCCCATTGGAGTGGGGCCAACTGTGAGCCTCGTGCTTGCAGTTATTGGTGAGGTGGTCTGTCCATTCCTCATTATTATAGGTCTTCGCACGCGTTATGCTGCCATTCCAGCGATTATCACCATGGCGGTTGCCGCATTTCTGATTCATGGAGCGGACCCCTTTCAGAGGAAAGAGCTCGCCTTTGTCTACCTTTTTGGATTCATAAGCATCTTCTTTCTGGGATCGGGTAAGTTTAGTGTCGATAAGATGCTCTCAAAGAACTAAAACGATCAAGTTATCTTTTCTTTTTTTTTCGCTCTTCTATTCCGATAGGTTAAGCATCTTATGCCATCAAGAATAGAAGAGCTCGTCTTAGAGCCATTTAAAAATTATCTTTTGATTGATCACATCGTCGATGGGGGGATGGGGGCGATTTATCGCGCTCGCTTTCTCGAAGAAACGATGGCCAAGCTTGTTACGATCAAGATGATCAAGAAGAAATTTTCTCAGGACCCTCAATTTAAAAAATTATTTATGAATGAGATTCGGGTCACTTTCCCACTCATTCATCCCAATATTGCCCAGACTTATGAGTATGGGGAGTTTGACGGCAAGCTCTTTACCGTAATGGAGTACGTCGACGGCAGAAATCTCAAAGAGTATCTAGTTAGGCTGCGTGCTTTGAAATTTGCTTTCCCCGTAGAGGTGAGTATTTTTATCACCGCCGAAGTTTGCAAAGGGTTAAGCTACGCCCACAGCATGAAAGATCAGCTCTCTGGAAAACCGCTTAATATCATCCATCGCGATATCTCTCCCCAAAATATCATGCTCACTTTTGATGGCTCAGTGAAGGTCATTGACTTTGGAATTGCCAAGGCAGACACCAATGAGGATAAAACCAAAACAGGTGTTATTAAAGGGAAGCTCTCTTATCTGGCCCCAGAGTATCTGACAGGGGAAGGACTAGACCCGCGCTATGATCAATTTGCCACCGGTATTGTGCTGTGGGAAATGCTTTGTGGACGCCAGCTCTTTACTGGTGAGACGGATATGGACAAGATGGTTAAAATCCATGCTTGTAAAATTCCTAGACCATCTAGCATTAATCCTCGGGTGCCCGCTGATCTTGATCGAATAGTCTTAAAGGCGCTGTCGCGCAATCCAGATAATCGCTTCGAAGATATGGAGCAATTTAATAGGGCGCTAGTTCGCAGTCTCTATGCAAACTTTCCTAACTTTTCGCCTACCGATCTCTCTAAATTTGGACCAAAGCTTTTTGCCAAGGAAATCGCCGAAGATAAAAAAATCTACCAAATGATTTCTGCTCCGGGATTTATGGATTCCATTTTGGCCAAGCTTCCTGAGGAAGTGAGAAACTCGATCGGGCCGCAAGAGTCTGTCTCCGAGTATGTGGCGCAGTCCGATGAGACTAAAGAACAGCTGGCCCGCCTTGAAGTCCCACCCAATATTCCGCTTCCTGAGAGTGAAGAAGAAGAGGCTTTGCCATCGAGCGCTGAGGCTAAGCCGATCAAAAGTGCACGCAAGAGCGATGATAAAGAAGAAGCTAAGGCCGAAGTTGAAGACGACAACAAGGAAGACCCACAAGAGTACGAAGACGAAGAAGAGGTGATCCCTCTTTATAAAAACCCACTCATCATCGGCGCAGCCGCCTTGATTCTGGTGATGATTGGTTACTTTCAATTTAAATCAGGCCCTAATAACGACGGTGCCCCTGAAGCCGTATTTGCCCAGGAGCAAGCAGAGGTGGCCCAGGTGCCAACTGAAAAGCCTGTGAAGGCCATGCCTACTAGCGCCGCCGAGAGCGGACTAATTAAAGTATCGAACTTAGATTTAGTGGCCGAGCGCTTTTTTATTAATGGAGAGCTTCAAGATGTGGGCTACTTTAGAGAAGTTAAAGTTCCCCTTAACCAGGAACTAGTCATTAGAGTGGAAAAAGAAAATTATGCTTCCCATGTTGAAAGAGTCACTTTAAATAATGAAAAACCGACCTATGATTTGATCATTCCAAAGCGCGTGGCCATGAGTTTTGGCTACCTCACTACGCCAAATGACTGTGCCACCGGAAAAGTTTTCTTTAAGCTCTTTGATGAGAGTCGAGTGGAGGATCTTCCTTTGAAACTTTATCAAGAGAGAATCTCATTTCCTCTGGAGCGCAACCTCGATGGATACACTATTCCAACTAAATATACGATTCAAGTGCGTTTAGAGGGGGATTTAAGTCGTCGTGATGTAGAGCTCAACTTTGAACGCGACTTTCATCAACTCAATCTCTGTGAGCTTCTTAAGTGATTCCAAAAATTGCGGTGAGTTCATGTTTACTTGGTGAGCGTGTGCGCTATGACGGAGGTCATAAAGAACTTGCGCTCATAAATCAGGAACTAAAGAATTTTTTTGAGATTGTCTCACTTTGTCCTGAGATGATGATGGGGCTCGGGGTGCCAAGACCTCCTATCTACGCGCGCCAGCTTCACGACAAGAAGCTCGAGCTGCGCACTCGTACCGATGATCAAGACCTCACTGAATTGGCTAGAGAGACATTCGCCAAGCAGATTAATCCACAGCTCGCAGAGGTTCATGGTCATATTTTCAAGTCGCGCTCTCCCTCCTGCGCCGTGAGACCAGTTGAATTTAATCACGGGGAAAGCCCTGCAAAAGGCCTCTTTGCCAATTGGGCGCTTGAATCCAGGCCTTCGATGGTTGTGGTGGAAGAGAGTGACCTGCTCACGGCCTTGGGAGTTCTCAGCTTCACTTTAAAAGTCTATTTGGTGGCCGGGCTCATCGACCCAAAGTGGGCGCGTCTGTTTGAGCACGAAAATATGGGTGAAGAGAAATTTTTCTTAGTAGAGAATCAACTTAAATCTCTGGGGCTACCCAATCACCAAGAGCTGCTCCAATTTGTCTCACTGGCCGATCGCTTGTCTTCGTGACCAAAAGTAAAAAGTATCCATTAACATTTTGCCGGCCATAAAAGTTGAGACGGCCTTGAGCATGCCAATTTTAGGGTCCGCGCTCATACAGATTTGATGATTCATCATTAGCCCAAGTTGTATGTTGATAGGAACATAGGCTACGTCGAGCATTCGGTGAAAGGCATAGCGATCAGTAGATGCTCCATGGCCAAGGGAGAGTGGGCCCATCGAGTTTTGATATTCTTGCTCGGCCATCGCCTCTAAGAACATATCTTGTCCGGCCTCGATATCAAGTTCACTCGGATCTATATTCTGTATTTCCTCTAAGCTCATGGGGACGCGGTTACCCTCTTGGTCGGTTTTACTAAAGAGAGCAAGCATTTCCTTTTCATATTTTTCAAATAGTTTCTTTTCTTCCATTATTTCATAGAGCTCAGAGAGAATTTTTTGTGCTTGTGGATCGTTTTTGAGATCTTCTAATTTTTGTAATTTCTCTTCGCTCTTTTCACCAAAGAGAGCGTTAAATACTGGCGCATAGGCGGCCGAGATGAGTGCATCTTCGCTGGCCGCTACGGCAAATGTGAGAGGAAGGCGATGAAGCCAAGGCTTGAGTTTGGGGTTGGCAAAAACATACTTGCCATTGATATGACCAAAAAGGGAGGCCCAAAATAGAGTCCAGCCAAGCTCTCCATACCAGCGACCATCTTTTTCACGATCCCAGTTGATAAATGAGTAGGTGGCCACAGCACTTCCTACTGAACCAGCGGTAAAGGCGCGAGTGAGAAGTTTGGCCTGTTCAGGTGTAGTGGTTGAAATGCTCTTATTACTACATTTTAGGCTGAGCGAACGATAGATTTTACCTTCTTCGTAGGCGGCCTTAAAAGCACCCCACTTGGCCCTGCTCTGGTCATGAGTCGTTTTCGAGAGTTGATTGAGATGAGCAATTTCACGCTTATCTATGTAGCGGGTGACTTTATTTTCAATTTTCCTAAAATTTTTAATCCAGCGACTCTTTGATATTTTATATTCAGGTGATAGAACAACGGGCAGCTCCCTTAGAATTTTCTCTCGCTCATCTCCTCTCGAGCGAGCAAATTGCACAAAGCTAAAGAGACGCTCACCCTTTTTTTCATCTGTCGGAAGCTCGGGGAGGATTTGCTTAATCAGACTGGCCTCAACTGCGTCGAGCTCACTTTCTCGAATGAGATAGCGATACTTTTCGGTGAGGTTCTTAGAGAGTAGGTGCGAGCTGAGATAGTCCTCCAAGATATTTTCGGCCTCAGTGGGTAGATAAGGTGCTTCCATTACGGGAGCGGCTAGACCGGCGCAACTTCCATTAAAGACAAAACTCGCTGGAGTTCGAGTAGGGGCATCACTTAGATGAGAGCAAGAAGTAAGGAGCAAGATGCAGCAAAGTGTTGTGGTTGTTAAGAATTTCATAAAGCCCTGATCGGAAAGTTGAGTGAATAACTCAAGCTGAGTCTTAATTTTTATTCATATTCGAAGCGTTTTGGTCGATAGGAACTTAATCTCGATATTTTTTGACTCATCAAGAAGGAGAAAATGATGAAATTATGGACACTTATCGCTCTTGCCGGACTGCTCTCAATTAGCTGTGCTAGTCATGATCACAAGCAGGCCGAGCGCGAGGTTGCTTCAACTCAAACACCTGAGTGTGTGGTGGAAAAGCATCACGCTAAGGATTGGTACCGTGTGAGCCTCTATGGCAAGCCTTATAATGAGTATTGGTATTCGGCCAAAAAGGTCGACGCTCTTAAAAGCGAGCTGAGTGCGGCCGGTCATTGTCAGTAAAACAAACAATTTCTAACAATCCCTAGGACTTCTGTCCTAGGGATTTCCAACCCTTTTACTCGCCTGACATAATTCTCTAGATCTACACTTTAAATAGGGAGGTTCTAGTGAAGATTGTCACTTGGGTGATGACCCTCGCGCTATTTCTAGTAGGCACAAGCGTTCACGCTTACCCTTTGCCACAAAATTTCTGCTACAGCGGATGTTCAGCTGAGCAACAAGACCTATGGGCCCGCTTTATGGCCAGTGATTCCTTTCACTCGGGGCAAAGTCCTGCGGTGTACAGTGGTCCTTGCTACCACTTAACGAGAATGTATGACGGCAGTGAAGCTCACTTTGCGGGAGTGCTCATCGATAAAGATAACAGCGGAGCTACCACTTTTTCGGGTATCTTTTCTTTCTTTGCTCCCAACCGCTATCGTTCGTGGTCACTCGAGGAGGCGCGGACCAATTTAAATCGGGCCCACCCAGTAGAACTTGGCGCGAGTGAAGCCTTTATCGACACAAACCCAGCTGGTGAGACAATGATGTACTACTGGTTGCGCACTGATGAGCAGTCGGGATCTCTCTTGATGGTTGCCACTTGGGGAATCCATCACCAATTATTTTGTGAATTAACTCCCAATGAAGGAGAGGGGTATGAATAAGCTATTGCTATTGTTAATGATGACTCTATGTCTTGGAAGCGCTTATGGAGGCGACTATCCTCAAGATCCTCCTGGTAGAGGAGGACACGACCGCGACAGCTACTTTGCTAGAGTGCAAGGGCGAGTGGACTTTGGCCCTTTTATCAATTGTGATATCACTAATAATGAGCCCTATTCTCATTACCAAATTCTTCACTACAGCTATCACATCACTTATGTCGATCAATGGAATCAAGTGCGAGTCGATCATAAGAGATATGCTTGTGGTTTTGGTTGTGAGGTTGCTCCCTATCGTAGCGTGAGGTTGAGTGGTCCCCGCAACGGAGTCAATGTGATTGGTGCTCGTTGTAGTGCTCATGTACGCGTCCAAGACTATGGCCATGGACCTGGTGATGGCGATCATGGCGGCGATTACCCCATTCTCTCAGGTGGGGCCCATCAAAGTCAGCTTAACTAGTTAGAGTAGTGTTCTATAATTTGATCGACCGCCCACTGGGGATCATCCAGTGGGAGGTCGTGTCCTGCCTGTGGGTGGGAGATATAGTCACAACCAAGATGCTTGGCGAGTTTCTTAGAGCAATTTGCGCTCGTTAGGCGATCAGTTTCACTCACCAGAATTAAAGGCTTTATAGGAAGACTCTTGGGAGCGCGAAAGCGACTCGCTGCGATTAGTTGGCGCACAAAAGTCTCTCTTTTAAGCGGATGGGCCTGATCTATCTGAACCCATTTCGCAACTAATTCATCACTGATTTCCTTTTGATTCGTAGTGAGCTCTAAGATTGCTCGCTCGCGCCGGGCGACGTCTCGACTGAGAAAGAGTTTTCCAATTGTGGCAATCGCGGCAGGACTGAGTCGCTCAGTTGGGCCGCAAAGGTTACCAGCACTCGTATTCATAGTGACTAAGGCCTTAAAGTCACCTGGATAGCTTGCGACCCATTGCAGACCAATCATCCCACCCAGACTTATGGCTATCAGCCCCCAGTCATTACTTTCGCCTTTGATTTGCTGGAACTTTAGGTGCAGCCAGTCAGCGTATTCTGAAATTTTTAACGGGGCATTCACCGCTTCAAATTCACCCACGCCCGGAAGATCAAGACAGTAGACTTGGTTTTGCGCATGGGCTTTTTCAAGGAGTCCGGGGAACTGGTCCCAGTGAGGACGTGTGCGCGCGAGTCCTCTAATTAGGAGCCACTTCACTTGGAGTGACTCCAGCTCTTAGGCGAGCGCACGGCCCGCAGGAAGAAGTCGATGAGCAGAATATGACGTCTCATCACTCTATCAAAACGATGCTCTTTGATCGGGTGAAAAAGCCCTAGGGGATTGAAGATCTGAAAAGGGTTTTTCTTAATCCACATCCAGCTTCCCATCTCTAAGGTCCAAGGGATAAAGAGGTTGTCTTTATACTCGCTCGTGCTTTCATGAATTTCAAAAAGATAATCCCAAAGATCTCCGTGAGTCGTGTAGCTATCTGATTGAGATTCAATTTTATAGATGTGATGGGGATACGTTTGATCGAGTAGATCCTTAAGTCCTAAAACTTCTGAGATGCGAGGAAATTTAGATTTAGTTTTAGCAAAGGGGTACCAAAGCCTGTCTTTCATGCCAAAGCCCGAATGAAAATCAATGGCCAAGCAGTGTTTTGAGCACAGTGCCTCGGACTTTACAAAGTTAATCAACGTCTGTGACTCAATCTCCATCGGAGCGTCCAATGCACCTCTATACCAAGGCAGGTGAGGACCAAGACGGTGCCCACTGACTAGCATGTGAATGCTTGGGTCCACACTTTCAATCGGTGCATTTCTCATCAGGTCAACACCGTTGGGGTTAGAACGCGTGTTGTGGGCCATGCCGCCTGGGTTAAGAATGGGAATCGCTATAATGCGCATATCTTCAAAACTCTTATAAAGGTGCTCATCCCAAGTGAGTTGATGAAAGAGTGTGGCCAGGTAGGCAATCACAACTTGAGAGCCAATTTTTTCTAACCCGTGCACGCCTCCCACCAGAACTAACGTCGGGGCAGCTGGACGCTCGCTCCCAATAGAGAGTCCAATGATGGGGTAGGTGCGCTTGTTCTTTTGCACCTCTGCTAGACGATGTTCTCTAATGATTGGCAAGGGATAGCGATCAATGAGTCGTTGGAGATGATCAAGCTCCGGGAGTCGATTAAACATAAAACCTCTTTCACAACTCTTTTATTGTAAGCAAATTCGGCCCTTGGTGCGAGAGGGGTCTAAGAAAAAGTTTTTAAATCCAATAGCGCAAGAAATAAAAGAGAGGGCGCGCGGCAAAGTCTTGAGCAAAGCGCGATCTGACTTGGCGGTAGCAAATGGGAGCGCAGTGTCTGATGGTTTTAGTCAGGAAGCCTCTGAGTTGTTCTTTGAGAGCAGGTTCGTCCACGACAAAGTCAAGTTCGCGGTCGTGATAGAAACTGCGAGTGTTCCAATTACTTGAACCAAGCATGTAGAAGTCGTCAATGATTGTGAGTTTAGCGTGAAGAATTGTGGGGCGGTACTCAAGGAATCGCACTCCATAGCGCGAGAGCTCTCTGACTCCAAAGAAGTTAAACCAGGTGAATAGCTTTAAGTCACTCTTTGCGGGCAGGATAATTCTCACCTCAACTCCTTTAAGTGCAGCGCGCTTGAGGGCAAGTCTTAAGCGCAGGGGCGGGACAAAGTAGGGATTGATGATGGTGATCTCTTTGGTGGCCGACTCAATTCTTCGCACCAAGTCCTGCGAGAGGCGAAAACGCCTTCTCTTAGTCTGATTGGCCCGAATTTTGGCATCCAGTTGTGGAAGACTCGCGAGTGTACTTTGCCTTACCCCTTCTTCGCTTTGGGCCTCCCAGCTGGCTTCAAAAACTGAGACGAGCTCGCGGACCTCTGCTCCTTGGGTTCTGATTCCAAGATCGAGCCAGGCATCTCTTCCACTATATTTATTAAAATGCTCTTGTGCGAGATTTACGCTGCCTCCAAAGGCAATATCCTGATCGATAATAACGAGCTTCCTATGCGTTCGTTGATTGAGCCTAAAGAGATGGGAGAGATTTGGGAGTGCTTCGTGTCTCCACAAGGTGGGATTGTAAATTGAAAACACAATTCCTAACTGGTGGCACCAATCGATAATGACCGGCAAGTGCTCGTGAGAACCCCAGCCATCAATGAGTAGACGAACGCGCACACCATTTTTTCGCGCAACTTTTAGCGAGTGAAAGAAAGCCGCACCCGTGCGATCACTTGCAATCATATAATATTCTATGTCTATTGAATGCTTGGCCTGCTCAATATCAGTTAAGAGTGCCGCGAAAAAATCATCGCCGCACTCATAGATCACCTTATCTAAGTTACTGACTTTATGTTCAAATTTTTCCAACAATTCACTCCTAAGTTCGGTGGCACCGATCTTACATGACTTTTTCTGGACGATTCTCTTCCTATCGAGTTGATTGAAACATTGATGTGTTAACTTTAAAGGCCCATAACCAAATCTTAATCAAACTCTGGAAGACACCTGACATCATTTCATATGATCATTAGATCAATAGGGTTAGGATTGTTATGAGGCACCCAAGGAGGCAGCCTTGTATAGAAGTCACGAAGACCAAATTGTAGCATCCCCGTCATTCCCAAATGGGAAGAACACCCCTTTTACTTTTCAAGAATATCGCGAAGTCCTAAGTACTGACCTTGAGTTCTTAGAGAAGTTTGTGACGACCCCCTCTCAATCTAAAAATCCTGAAGATGTGCTGGTGGCCCAAAAACTTTTAGCCCATGAGCTTAAAGATCTGGGCTTTGAAATTCAGTGGGTCGCTCCCAAAGGGCGCGAAGGGGCACCGGCCCTCCATGCAATAAAGCCGGGTCTGAGTGAACGGGGAATCTGTTTTGTTGGTCACAGTGATACGGTTCTAGGACCTGGTCGCAATTTTAATTTTGAGTACGACAGCGAAAAAATGAGGATTGTGGGTCCTGGTGTGGCCGATGATAAAGGCGGACTGGTTGTGGCCCTGAGAGGAATCAGACGCTACCTCGAAGAGAGTTCTGTTCATTTTTATACACTACACTTTATCTCTTCTCCCAATGAAGAAGTGGGCTCACTTGGCTTTCATGAATTTTATCAGGAGATGGGCGAGAGCGCCGACTACGTCTTTGGTTTTGAACCCGCTCTTTTTGATGGCTCCTTAGTGAATTGCCGCAATGGCAATGCTTGGTACCGCGTAAATGTGAAGGGAAAAAGTGCCCACGCCGGTCGCTTTGGAGAAGTTTCTATCAATGCTGCTCATGAACTCTCTCGCATTATTTTCTCCCTGCACGAGCTCAACGACGTTGAGAATAAAGTTAAGGTCAATGTCGGAAGCATTTCAGGGGGAACTGGCCACTTTAATGTGGTTTGCGGTGAAGCTCACGCTCTTATTGATATGCGCTTTCCATGTCCAGATAGCCGCGAGCGTCTCCACCAAGAGTTTTCAAAGATCACGGCCAAAGCCCATATCTCATGTTTTGAAAGTGGGGGAGTGGGTGAAATCTCTTTTTCTATTGAAGACGACTGTCCGGCCCTGGCCCTCACTCAAAAGGGTGAGGAACTCAGTGACCTGCTGTGTTCTATTATCGAGAAGTACGAAGGAAAGCGCCCTAATGCCACTCACACCGGTGGAGCTGCTGACGTGAATTACTTCTCATGCCCTAGCACCGCTATTGTTGATGGTATGGGGCCAATTGGGGGGGGACTACACACAGTCCATGAATATGTTGAATTACCATCGATATACACACGAGCTGAAACTTTGAGAGAAGTTTTAGTGAAGCTTAACAGGCCCTAGATGAATGAATCACTAGTGGCCCCAAGGAGGGAGACATGGTCACTGATATTTTAACATCCTTTAATCTCAAGCCTTTAATAAAACGAGGCTGGGACATTCGCCTCAGCCCCCGCTTCCTCACTTATTCTCCCTCATTTGAAATTGAAATTGAAACACCAAAATATCTCTTAAAGACTGCGAGTAAAATGTCTGAACTACTCAAAGTCTTTGAGCTACGCTATCAAAATTTTCTAGAGAGTACTAAAGGCGCTGATCTCGATGGCTATGATGTCGATGCGCTCGATAGCCTTTGTGATCACATCATTATTATCGATAAAGACAGTAGTAATGTTGTTGGAACTTACCGGGTGATATCTTCACTCTTTAGTAATCACTTCTACTCACAGGGAGAGTTCTTTCTTGATCACTTCTTAAAACTTCCCGGCGAGAAGTTAGAATTAGGACGAGCTTGCATTCATCACGGCCATCGCAATGGGGCGGTGATTGATTTACTCTGGAAGGGAATTTGTCGCTACCTAAAAATAACAGACTCAAAATTTCTCTTTGGTTGCTCATCTGTTAAGACGGTCGACAAAGAAACCTCAAAAGTGATTTATGATTATCTAAAAGCCGAGGGTCTTTTGAAAGATGAGTATTCGATTCACTCAATTGGCAAATACGCTATGGATATGAACTCAGAAGTTATGACAGTGGATGAAGTTGAACGGCAGCGAGTGGTGAAGAGCTATCTTCCCAACCTTCTGAGATCTTACTTTCAAGCGGGCTCTCGCGTTTATGGGCCACCCGCGCTTGATATAGAATTCGAGTGCATTGATTTTCTTACGATCCTAAATGTTGATGAGATGAGTGCTTCGTACAGAAGACGTTATATGGGTGCTAGCTAATGTCTGAAAGTAGCTTGATTAAAAATTTGAGGGCGAGTGTAAAGCTTGCTCTCTTTGGACTCACGGTGAGTGCCTACTTGCTAACTTCGGCAATCTTCTATCCGCTCACTTTTATCAATCCCTTCTTTGCTCGCAAATTTCTCACGCGGGTGATTTCATTTTATTGCCGCATTGGACTCTGGTTTATGGGTGTAAAGGTCGAAACCCCCGCCCACAGGTCGATTGTTCCCAATTCATTTTTAGTGTGCAATCACCTGGGCTACCTAGATGTCTTGGTGCTCGCCTCTAAAGTGAACGCCTGCTTTGTGACTAGTCTTGAAATGAGGCGCACTCCCTTTTTAGGTCAAATCTGTGAAATGGGCGGCTGCCTCTATGTCGATCGGCGCACAAGAGCAAATCTCTCTAAAGAAGTTTCAATGCTTACACAGGCGCTTGCTAGTGGCCTTAATGTCTGTGTGTTTCCGGAGGGGACTTCAACTAATGGGAGTTCAGTTTTGCGTTTTAAAAGACCTCTCTTTAAAGCGGCCGTTGATTCAGCAAAGGCGGTGCAAACACTTTGTCTCAATTACGAGGAGATTGATGGAGGACCCCTCAATTCTAAGAATCGAGACTCTCTCTTTTGGTATGGGGACATGACTTTTCTCCCGCATCTTTGGAACT
The DNA here is from genome assembly GCA_048264885.1 of Bacteriovoracaceae bacterium. Taxonomy (GTDB): domain Bacteria; phylum Bdellovibrionota; class Bacteriovoracia; order Bacteriovoracales; family Bacteriovoracaceae; genus JBLWXV01. Next base: position 137,181 of record JBLXCO010000001.1, on the reverse strand, counting down.
TCTTTCGCAATAAGAGTGTGAAGGTCAGCCTAACAGTGGGTCCAGTTTTAAGGGATGTGCAAGACTACAGTGCCCTCAGTGTGATGGCCCATCAGGCAATTGCTAAGGAGTTTAGGCCCGTCCCCACGGAGGAGGCAGGTTTGGAGCTTCCCCTTCCAGTTTTAAATGAAGTTGGATCTTTTCTAGAAACGCATCCTCAATAATTTCTAATGCCTCTTCGGCGAGGATCTCTTCTTTGGTGAGGTCTTCGTCTTCACTCTCATCAGAAAAGCCCAAGACCACAACGGGGACGTTAAATTCGAGTGGGCCCAAGTTTTCTTCTTGAATTTCGGCCACAATTTGGATTTGAAAGACCCCGGCGCTATTCTTCTCAAGATCCCCGCGGTCTTCCTTGGTAAGAATAAGTGTATTGGTGTCTCCATTAAAGGGTGAGAGAGTGACTCTTAAAACGATATTGCCAAATCCGGCCGAAAATTTAATCATGCCTCATTCTAACCTCTAACTGAGATCCACGCCATGACAAATGAGCCGGCCGAGTCCGCCTTTAAAGAGTATCAAACCGGTCTCATTTGCGGAGTTGCCGCTTATGGTGTGTGGGGGCTTGCTCCCCTGTACTGGCGCCAATACGAAGGGGTGAGTTCACTAGAGCTACTCTTTCACCGGGTTTGTTGGGGCGCCCTCATTTTATTTATCTGGATTTTCATTAAAGGCGAACTCAGTCACTTTCGCACCATCTTAAAGTTGCGCTGGAAGCTTTTGCTCTTACTCGCCTCGAGTTTCTTGATCTTTGGCAATTGGTTTACCTTTGTCTATGCCGTGAACACGGGCCACGTACTCGAGAGCAGCATGGGCTACTTTATTAATCCACTTCTCAATGTTGCCTTGGGCGCGATTTTCTTTCGCGAGCGTCCGCGTCCTGGACAAATGCTCTCAATATCGCTGGCCACCCTGGCCGTCGTTTGCGCCCTCTACTTTGGAGATGTCGGGCGCATTGATCTTTCTTTGCTGCTTGCCGGAACTTTTGGCTTTTATGGGCTTTGTCGCAAGAAAATTCGTGTTTCTTCGACTCATGGCCTCTTCATTGAAATGCTTATTGCTTTTCCCATTTGCTTGCTCACTATTTTTTATCTGGCGCCTCCCGAGTTTGGTGGTGGGGAACTTAAGTTTTTAGATTTCTCTCTCGCCCGGAAGTTGGGGCTGGCTTTTGCCGGTGTGCTCACCGTGGTGCCGCTCTTTTCTTTTAATGAAGCTGTGACCAGGTTGCCACTCACTACCATGGGAATCTTGCAATATATCGCTCCCACCGGCCAATTTCTGCTGGGACACTACCTCTACGGGGAGCCCATCAGCCCCATGAGATTCTTTGTGTTTGGACTCATCTGGCTGGCCTTGATAATATACACTTATGAAGGTCGTCAGTATCGTCAGCGACTGGCTCTTAGGCGCAGTAGGGGAGAATCGTGAGCGATAAACTCATCTTTAAAAATGATGACGCTTTTATTTTGAGTGATGGTTTGGAGCTCTCCCTGCTTGAAGTTCAGACTTTGGACGACCCTGAGTTTGAGCGTGAAGTGATTAAAGAGCTCGCTTCTTTTTTTAACTTTCCCTTTGCCCCTGACTCATTGGCCACAGCACGGCAGCGCCCACCAAAGTGGTTGGGTGAACCACCAGTTTCAAAAAAGCTCACCTTTTACCCCGGTACTTTTAATCCTTGGCATGAGGGTCATCTCAACTGTCTCAAGCTCTGTCCTGAAGAAAATGTCGTGGTGGTGCCGGATTACTCGCCTTGGAAGAGTGCTGGTGTGGCCAAGACTCCATGGGAGCGGGTGCGCGAGTTGGCGCTCACCCTTAGAAAGTGTTCCCGTCCTGGTCTGTCTCTCTATCCGGGTTTTACCATTTTAGAGGCCCCTCATGCCACGGCGGATTGGCTTAGTCAGCTACAGGGTCACGAGCTCAATCTCATCATTGGCATGGATAACTTCATTGCACTTGAGCGGTGGAACCGAGTGCACGACTTACTTGCCCTTTTGAATAAACTCTATGTCGTTCCGCGCTCTTTTGATCAGATGAGTCAGGAGGCACTTCAGCGGGCGAAGAACTTTATCGCATCTTTAGAGTCTGCCCCCGAAGTTATCTATCTGCCCGAGCATTCGGCGATGGATGCATCCAGTACAAATCTGCGCTAATTAGAATTTTTGGTAAAAAAAAAGGCCCACCGAAGTGGGCCCCAATGAACAGATAAATTAGTTCTTAACTTTCCAGTAGTATTCGATCACTAGCTGACCTTCGTACTCAAATGGAATGTCTGATGGCAATGGCTCATCAATTTTAGTCGCTTTCTTCTTCTCAGTTCCTTCAATCTTGTAACAAGCAGGGATTGCTGGAAGACGGGGAGTTTCTTGAGATTGCTTGTAGAGTTGGTTGTTGTAACCTTTCTCTGTCAGTTCAATCACATCACCTTTAGCGACGTGGAAGCTAGTCTTGTCAACTTTCTTACCGTTAACGAGAACTTGTCCGTGAGAAACCATTTGGTTTGCTGCTGAGATTGAAGGGGCCCATCCAAGACGGAAGATAACGTTACCGAGACGTGATTCAAGAGTCATGATGAGGGTATCCATCCAAGCACGAACTTTGATTTTCTTAGCGTTCTTCACGTAGTTAACGAGTTGTTTCTCGCGAAGTGCATAGTGATAAACGAGTTTTTGCTTTTCTTTCAAACGAACGGCGTAATCAGAAATTTTCTTTCTTCTGTTGCCGTGAACACCTGGTCCATAAGGACGACGCTCTAGCGCACCAGCTTTACCAAGACCTGGAAGCTCGAGCCCGAGTGCTCTTTGAAGTTTGAATTTACTGCGCTTAAAAGTACTTTTTGCCATTTTGGTTGCTCCAATTTCTTTTTTAATTTGGTCTAATTTAAGCGGGTTGGCTTTATTTCACTCTTCCAAAGGCCAGCGCTAAACTTCCCCGGGCTAAATCAGGGCACACCAAGCTTAGGTCTTCGAATTTGTGAAGGGTTATCTAACCGATTTCTTCACTTTGTGTCAACCGTGAAACTCGGGCATGAAGCCTTTGCCGTACTGATTTTCAATCCATTGACTGTAAATTCCCAGCAATTCGCGCGTCTTTGGACCCGGTGTGCCATCGGAGACGGGGCGCGAGTCGATCTTGGTAATGGGCACGATGAGCTTAGTGGAGCTGGTGAGAAAAACCTCTTGGGAGTCGTGGAGGTCGGTGGGGGTGAGGTTTTGCTCGCGTACCGTCAGACCGTGGTCGCGGGCCAGAGCGATGAGCGTCTGGCGCGTGATGCCCGATAAAAGGCCCGCCTCCACTGGAGGAGTGAGAAAATCACCATTTTTCACACACCAAATATTGCTGGTCGTGCCCTCGGTGACTTGACCCTGGTGATTGAGCATAATGGCATCAAAAACGCCCTGATCGCGCGCTTCGGCCATGGCCAGAACGTTATTGAGGTAGTTGCCTGACTTGATATTGGGGTCGATCGAATTTTTAGGATTTCGCTTGGTATCGGCAATGATGACAGAGACGCCTTTTTCGTACCACCACGCTGGATTGGTGGCGAGCGGCTTAGTGATAATAACCAGATTATTTTTGGTGGCGGTATGGGGATCGAGAGAGATTTCGCCCTCGCCACGAGTGATGATAATGCGAATGTAAGCGCGGCCTTCTCCCAATGCACCCAGCGTCTTTTCGATTTCCATTTGCAACTCATCTTTTGTGAGATGAATGGGTAGCGCCAGACGAGAGGCCGAAAACCACAAACGGTCGAGATGCTCTTCCAGCATGAAGGGGCGCGAGTTAATCGTGAAGGTGACTTCGTAAATAGAGTCGCCGTAGAGAAAGCCGCGATCAAAGACAGAGACAAATGCTTTTTCTGGGCCAACGACCTGGCCGTTGATATTGATTTTCATGAGCGCCATCCTAGCACTAAAGCGCGCTGGCGGCGAGAGGGAGGGGACTTAGTTGTGTAAGAAGGTAAGGCTAAATCTTCCCGAGAAGAGTTGACGATGGACGTTAGAGATGAGGATAATAAATAGATGAGAATTCTTAGCCTGGGCCTGGCCCTCTTAGCCGCTCTTCCCCTGTCACTCAGCGCAGAAACGTACGTGCGTTTTGCTGATCACTCCAGTAATGACACCACTGCCCAGAACGATTTTGTCCCTTCGGCCGCTGAAGCGGTGAGCTTCTTTGAGCTGCGCTATTCAAAGCCCAGTGGAGATGGCACTAGTGAAGAATCTCCCGGAACAGTTTTTGTCCCGATCGATGGCGATACCTCGGTTGAGACCATTCAAAATCGAACTCACTTTAGAACTAACGCCACCAATGGACTTCCGGGAATGGACCTGGCCAAATCTAACCGCGGTTATTTGCGCCTGCGTTTAGATGTGAAGAACGACTTGGGTGAGAGTGCGAAGTTGTGGGTCGCCGCTGAGGACACTTCCGGCACTTACCGCGTCTTTGGAAAAACCGGCGCCAATCTCAATTACCTGGCAACTGTGGGCGATGGTTTTGAAAGCACCAACTTCTACACGATTGAGCTGGCCGACCTTTGTAATTTGAGTTTTATGGCGACCATTTGTACCAGTTTTAATTCGACTGCGACTTCGACGTCGACCAATATGCGGCTCTACTTTTTTCTCGATGTCGCCACTAACGACTACGACGATGACCGCGATATCGACCCCACTAGTTTTAATAACGGAGTTTTTTTAAAGCTCAACCTCTCCAGTAAGACTTTGGAAAATACGACGGTTTCGCTGTCGGGTTTGCTCAAAGGCGATGGACGTCTCAAGGTGAGCTACGCCGGTGCCAATCCAGCGGATCTCGACACGGTCTACGCTTACTTTACAACTAATGTGGGCAGTAACCCCGGCGATGAAGTCCTCAAGGATTTGGACGCCGGAGTTTCACGCACAGATCTCGAATCGACCAACACCAATGCCACTGTAGACCTCAAGGGTCTCACAAATGGCACCACATACCAGGTGAGTGTGAGCTTTCTTAATAAGTACGGCTTCTCCACAAAGACCTCCAATGCCCGAAGTGAAACTCCCCTTGATATTGAAGAGTTTTTAAAGAATCAGGCCTGTTATTTACTCTCTGCGGGCTTTGGTGAAGAACACTATGTTATTGAATATTTCAAAGGGTTTCGCGATCACTTTCTAAAGAAATATTATCTAGGGAGAGCTTTTATTAACTTCTACTATGAGACGGCCCCTCAATACGCTCTTTCCATTTATCGCCAGCCCTGGCTCTCGGCCATTGTACGTGGGGCGGCTTACGTACTTTATTTTGTCTTTATTTTCAAGGGGTTACCTCTTGCGATTGCTTTGGCTGGGGCCATCTTCGCAAGATTTCTATACCTTCGGCGCTGGCAAAAAGCATCTGACAAACCTCAATAAACTTCAAGTACCAAAGAACTCATAAATAGGGTAAGATTTTCTAAACCCACTTTCTTGAGAAACGTCATAGAGGGGATTTGTGAAAAGAATTTTAATTGTTGATGATGAGCCAGATATTGTTGAGCTTCTCCAAGAGGAGATGATCGACAACGGCTTTGAAACAATGATTGCTCTGTGTGGCAACGACGCCATTGAATTGCTGAAGCTCCACTCCTTTGATGCGGTCATTTCCGACTTTAAAATGCCCAATGGCAATGGCATGGAAGTGCTTCAATTTATTAATCAAATGAATTCTCGTCCAGTCTTTTACTTTATCTCTGGGCAGGCGGATGTTTCCGTTGAGATGGCCATCAAGGCCGGTGCTCAAGACTTTTTTCCCAAGCCTTTTAATCTCTCTAAGTTAGTTGAGAGAATCAACTCAGACCTTTATTAGGTCAAGCCTCCACATTAAACTCAAAAGTGAGGACTATATATTGGTCAGCTCTGGTCAATCATAGCTGAGGTGGAGATAACAAGATGTTCAACTTTTTTACGTTTGCTGGTGCCATTTTCTTAGGACTCGGCGTGGGCGCGCTGATCTCTCATCTCTACTACCGAGCAAATGGCAAGGAGGCGCCAGCAAAGGTCATTGCTGTTGAAAAGTTTATTTTTGTCTCAACTGGGAACTACTGGAGACATAAAGGCACATTTTATCGCCCCATCTATGAATATTTATTTGAGGGAGAACCCGTCTGGTTTGCAGGGGGAGGAACTTCCAGCTTAGATTATGAAATTGGTCAGCAGGTCATCATTTTAACTCTAGGTCAAAGACCTGAGTACTGTCGGCCCAAAAACAAGGCTTACTGGCGATTTTCTATAGGCTTCATACTTTTTGGAATTGGTGCAATCGCAGCTGGATGGTCCAACATTAATGATTGGACCAGTCGCTTAATTCCGATAATTCTTTTATTCATTATCTTTTTTGCGAGTCGGCAGTATTTAATTGCTAAAAAGCGCTGGCAGGGCCTCTTTAAAAGTTCGAAACTTGAAACTGTTGAATCTCTTGCGGATAGGGATATTTACTGGGCCCAAGATCGCTTAGAGATTGAAAAAGCTAGCGTTGCAAGAAGAGCAGTATCTGGAAGATCAGTTTTGTTTCTTTTAGCGAGTATTTTTACTTATTTTTTATGGAACAAGGTCCCCCAAAGCTCTCACCCACTCATGCTAGATGCAATTGCCGGAAAAATAAGTTTTGAAGAGCTACTGAGTAACAAAGAAGGTCTCCTCCTATTCATATTCGCCATCGTTTTGCTCTTTACTCTGTTTTCAGGGTATCGCCTTATTGGCAGTATTTTAAGGGCTTCAAGGCTTTAGCGCTATTTCATGGCCCGAGCTGATGTCTCGGAGCTTTTCTAAGCCAATTCTCCACGTTAGACTAGGTTCTTTCTTAGATGTATCGATTCGCATACGTGCACTGACAATGGAGGAACTTCATGGCAGGTCATAGTAAATGGGCCAATATTAAACACCGTAAAGCCGCGCAAGATGCTAAGCGTGGCAAGATCTACGCCAAGCTCATTCGCGAAGTCACAGTCGCTGTTAAAGCGGGTGGTCCCGATGCCGATGCCAATCCGCGCCTAAGGCTAGCGCTGCAAAACGCGCGTGGGCAAAACATGTCTAAAGATACCATTGAGCGCGCCATCGCCAAGGCCAGTGGAGCTGGTGGTGAAAACTACGTTGAGACTACTTTTGAAGGGTATGGACCTGAAGGTGTAGCCGTTTTTGTCGAGGCGATGACGGATAACAACACTCGCACGGTCTCAAATGTGCGCTCCTATTTTAATAAGTACCAGGGCTCACTTGGTAAAGATGGCTGCTTGCAGTTTATTTTTGATCGCAAAGGCCAATTTATTTTTTCAAGTGAGGGTCTAGATGAAGACGACTTTACTTTGGAAATGATTGACGCCGGCGCCGAGGATGTGGAGTTTGATGAGGAAGTTGTCACGGTGATCACGCAGATGGAAGACTTTGGTCAAGTTACCAAGGCCCTCGCTGACAAGGGACTCGAGCCGCGCGAGGCCGGACTTGTTCGCATCCCAACTACCATGAAAGAAATTTCCAATGATGGACTCGTGAGCTTTATGAAATTGATCGATGCACTTGAAGACGATGATGACGTTCAGAAGGTGTATCACAACGCTGAACTTACTGAGGAGCAATTGGCCTCACTCTAAAAGAGTAAGGCCAAGGTTTTTTATTTGATTCCTAAGACTTCAGAGAGCTCGCCATCTTCATAGAGTTCCATGATGATGTCATTGCCGCCGATGAGCTTGCCGTCAACATAGAGTTGAGGGTAGGTCGGCCAATTTGAATAGTCCTTCACTCCCTGACGAATATCCATGTCAGAGAGAATATCAAATGACTTAAACTCAGCTCCCAAATGATTGAGAAGTCCCACAACGTTGGCACTAAAACCACACTGGGGCATTTCGGGGACGCCCTTCATAAAGAGAAAGACTTTTGAAGAGTTGATCAAGTTCTTGATGCGCTCGTTGAGGTCACCCCCACTACTTTCAGTAACGGCACTGCCAGTGTTAGCGGGAAGATTGCCACCACCGACAATATTAAAGGGATTTTTATTATCACTCATAATTACTCCTTAGACTCTGGGGTAAGCCCTTTTGCGTGGGCCTTGGCAAGAGTCATGGTTTTTAGTTTGACGGCATGGATGTCACTTGCCAGCCTTGGGCGCAAGATATCCATGAGTTTTTGGTGTTGCTCAATCAAGCTCATATCTTGAAATTGATCCGAGTAGACATTGATACCTAGATGGTCACTTGTTCCTGTGAGATCAAAAACTTCGATGTAAGCGTCGTCGAGATGACTTTGAATGAGTTGTTTAATATCTTCAAAAACGTTCACTCGTATATCCTTTGAAGTCGTTTCGTTAAACTTTCGGACTTGCTGCCCAGAAGCTAGTGATCAGGGTGAGCGTGCGAAAGATGAGGGTCGTCCAGCCGAGGGTTCGATGGATTCCTCGACGGGAATTGTCGCCTTGTAAGAGTTTGTTGCCGCTCCAGATCATCACGAAGTAAAGTAGAACACTAGAGAGCGCAAAAAAGAGGTGAATTAAAAGGGGGACCGGGTTTTCAAGCCCCTTACTGGTGGTGTTGATGGCACTACGCGAGAGCTCAATCTGGAGCACCAGGAGAATATCCCAGATGATGACGGTGAGCATCGTGCGGACGTGAACTTTTCGCACGCGCCTCTTCGTGACACCGAAGATCATTAAGGCCAAGATAAGGGCCGATTGAACTTGAAATAAAACCGTTAGGTTCATGATTTACCTTTAATGGGAATGAATGCAGCCCTCACTTTAGAATAATTTTTGTGCATTCTCAATTTATTTCGCCCTCTGCCACAGCTGTGGCGAAAGTGTATAGGACTTTAAAGGTTGAGCTAGAAAGGAGAGTAAATGGCGAGTTCGCGCGCAAAGGAATTACTGGGTAAGTGGGCCCTCATCGATTTGGAGACCACCGGGGCCGATCCGGCCATGGATCAAATCATTGATGTCGGATTTCTCCAGTTTGAGGGGACGAGCTTAGTTCGCACTTACGAATCTTTAGTTCGCTACGAAGACGGGCTGTCGCAATTTATTCAAAAGCTCACCGGTATCACCGACAAAATGGTCAAGAAAGCACCGCTTTGGTCGGTGGTTGAGCCCGAGGTGATGGAGCTCTACGGTCACCACTTGATTGCCCATAACGCAGAGTTTGAAAAAAGCTTTCTCTCGGCCTATTTTTCAAAACTGGCCATCACTGCCGATAGCTCAGATACTCCCGAGGTCTATGAAGATAGTCTTCTCTTTTTGGCCTTGGCCTTTCCCGAGCGCTCCTCTTTAAAACTCGAGAGCTACCTCGTGGATTGGGGGATTGCCGATCACGAGTTGCACCGCGGACTGGCCGATTCGGTTGATCTTCTAAAAGTACTCTTGGTGGCCAGTTCCTTGCTTTCAAGAGACCGTGAAAAGCTGCAAGCGCTTAAGAGTGTGATGGCCCGAGTGGGGATCAAGGATTGGTGGTACGCAAAGTTTCTCGAACTCGATTATGCCGATTTGCAAGAGTTGGCCTTTGCCGTTGACTTTGACTTAGAGGTGGCCACTCAGCGAGCGCAGGAGCTGTTGTTACAATCTGAGGTTGTCGATCTCACTCATAGCGCTGTGGATGATTTTACTTTTAGTGGTGAAAATATTCGCAAAATTATGCGCGATGAGGAGCGCGTGCGCGCCTCGCTGCCTTTTTATCGCTACCGCGCTTCTCAAGAAGAGCTCGCGCTCAGAGTGGGGCAGGGATTTAAAAATCACGTTCACGCTCTCGTGCAGGCCCCAACCGGAACCGGGAAAACCTTAGGCTATCTTTTACCGGCCACTCTCTTTGCCCTTGAAGAACAGGCCCAGGTGCTAGTGGCCACGGGAACAAAAACGCTGCAAGAGCAGGCGATGAATAAAGATGTGCCCAAATTGCGCGCGCTCACTGGGCTTTCGGAAAATGAACTCAAAGTAACGAGACTCATTGGCTCATCTAATCACCTCTGTGAACTTCTCTTTCGCGAGGGCCAGAATGAAGATGATCTGCTCGGTGAAGCCAGGGACTTTGAAGAGCGCTTTAGCAGCGCCTACTTTGAAATGGCCTTCTTTCACAACTCGCGTAGCTCGGTGAAAGACGCCATTGTGCGCCCTGAGCTTCCCTATGTTTTAAAGCGTAAGTTTACTGCCTTTGAAAGGCTTGATCGCGAAAGTGCAGTGGACTTTCGCTCTTGCACCGGTCAGCGCTGTCCTTTTAAAAGTGAGTGCTCTTATATTCGCGGACTCCGAGAAGCGCGCGATGCTCACATTATTATTGGCAACCACGCGCTGATGTATTCGTGGCCACGTGGCTTTGCTAGACCGCAGTATATCATCGTCGACGAAGCTCATAAGCTCGAAGGGGAGACTACCGGGGCTTTCAGTGCCATTGTGAACAAAGAGCTTCTCGAAGGTCTTCACAAGTCACTGGTGCACATGCAAGGTATTGGTTCGCTCTTTTATCTTTTAGCGCAAAATGAGAGTGAGCCCGGAGAGAGTACGCCTCTGATCAAACAAATTCGCGATGAGGCCAATCGCATTGCCAGCAGTCTTCACGACCAACTCTATGGACTCGAAGATAATGTGCAGAACTATTTTATGAAAATGCCTCGCTACACGAGCGAGTATTGGAATGAACTTCCGATGGTCAGTCGCGATCGCAGTGGTGACCCTCTCGCGGTTGCTCTTTATAACCGCTTTGATAGTATTCGCCACATTCTCTCTCAACTTCACGATCTGCTGCTTCCCTATAGTTCGCGCTATGATGTGAGTAAGCTCGACGATGACAATATGGTCATTGCCCTCACGCGCTTTGAGACTTTTTTTGGTCAAGTGGAAGATTTGGGGCAGGCGCTCAATATTTCTCTCGACGCCAAAGAGGGCTACGGCCACGCTCTTCGCTATCACGAGCGCGAGGGTTATGAACTCAGTAGTGCTCCAATTGACGTGGGAAGAGTCACTCATGATGGACTCTTGCAAACTTCGGCCAGTGTGATCTTCACCTCGGCCACCCTCGCCAATGCCCACGGGGATCTGGGCGCCAGAGGAATTGAGTGGGCGTTGGGTTATACTTATACGGATTCCGCTCGCCGCTTTAAAGGTGGTTTCTACTTACCGGCCACTTATGACTATAAGAATAAGACCAAGGTCTATCTCTGTGACGATACACCGGCGCTCTATGATTCGCGCTTTGTGGGGACAGTCTTAAAAGAAGTGGCCCAAGTGGTGCGTGAACTCGAGGGGCGCTCGCTCTTTTTATTCTCGTCAAAAAAGCGCTTTGAGGAGGCCCGCGAATATCTCTTGGCCGAATTTGATGGAAAGCTACCGGTCTTCATCCAAGGGATGGGTGCCCAGGTGGTAGAAGATTTTAGGGCCAGTGGTCGCGGCATCCTACTGGGGATGGAGTCTTTTGGAGAGGGAATTGATATTCCCGGAGAAGCGCTTCAATTTGTCTTTATTGATAAAGTGCCAGACTTGAGACAAGACTTGGTGATTCAGAAAAGACGCGACTTTTATGACGCCGCTTTGGGTTCAGAGTTCAGTGACTACTATCTCGCTCACCGCACCCGCGCGCTTCATCAAAAGCTTGGACGCCTCCTGAGAACTGAGAGTGATTACGGGGGAGTGATTGTTGTTGACTCAAGAGTGAAGGGCTGGAAAGGAGCGACTATGCAGAAACTCATGAAGCTCATGGAGCCCTATGAGTTAGAGCGCGCCTCTCTCAAGCACGCTTGTGCAGGAGTGGTGGATTTTATTCGCTCGCATCCGGCGCAGGAAGCCACTAATCCTCTTTCTGAAGGTTGTTTAGATACTTAACTTGAATCTTGCTGCCATCATCAGTGCGAATGACATAGGGAATGGTGACGTAGGGAGAGAGCCAAACGCGAATAATATCTTTGCTTGGCGCTTCATCGGCTTTTTCCTCGGTTTCTTCAGTGAGCCGAAACTGCGTGGCCTGGACGTTATTTCCACCCAGGGCCATTTTTTCGGCCCCCAGTGAGACTCGTTGGGCGGCCACGGTGTGAAAATAGGGTTTCTCTTCAAAAGTCCATTGATTTTGGGAAGACAAAAAGGAAAAGAGCGACTTTGAGGTTGTGTCGACTTTTTTAGCGCGCATAAAGAGCATGCTTGATGAGGCCACTGGGGTCGTAATATGAAATTTAGGGGGAGTTTGAATCTCAACCACTTCTTCGTCTTCTTTGTTGGTGAAAACGTAGGTGATAATATTTCTCTTAGAATCATAGCGGTAAGATTCAGTGGACTCTTGATTGCCCAGTGAGCGCTTCACCAGCACGCGAACCGGAACATAGTCCTTATTAATCGTATACTCGACATTGATTGAGAGCAGTTCTCCCGTTGCAACGCGACAGTGAATTTGTGAGTCAAAGAGCATATTGCTCTCTTTGCGGTCGCGATAAACGTCAAAGGTCTCTTCCGAGTAGACGCTTTCGTTTTTCATATATTGGTAGGCTCCCCGAAAGATCTTGGTGTCTTTATCCTTTTTCATCGACCTCTATCCTGACTGACTTATTCACAAAAAAAGTTTAGCACGGTTTTGCAACTGTGGGGGAAGCTAGATTTTGGCCGAGATTAGTCAAGAAATTGAGGCCAAAGACTTACGAGATAAGTATACTTGGGGAAAATAAAAATTGTGTTATCGAACTTTCTATTGGGAGAAGGCCATGTTGTCTTATGAGTTTTATAAAGTACTTCACTTTGTATCTATCTTTTTCTTTATTGCAGGGATGAGTGCTACCTTTCTCATGAAGCCCGCTCCTAAATTTATTAAAATTGTCACCGGCATTGCGAGCTTTCTCATCCTCGTCGGTGGGATGGGACTATTGGCCCGCATTGGCTTTAGTCACGGCCAAGGCGCTTGGCCCGCTTGGGTTCAGGCCAAAGTTGGAATCTGGTTGGTGCTCGCCATCGGCGCGCCAGTACTTGGAAAGAGAATTCAAAATGATTCTCATCGCCCACTGGTATGGCTCTTTGGAATTTTGCTGGCCTGTATCGCTGCCTACTCAGCGACCTTCAAGTACGGCGCTTAAAAACCGCTAGTGCAGCAGGGGGCAAAGAGCTCTTGGGGTTACCGGGAGCTCATTTTATTTTCTCTACCATCGCTGGCGGCTTCCCTGCTCGAGCCCCTGGCAAGTTTTGTCGATAGTCTCTTTGTCGGGCGACTGAGCACAAACTCTCTGGCCGCTCTGGCCGTGGCCAGTGCCATTTTTAATACTATCACCTGGGTTTTTAACTTTCTCATTCATACATCCACTCAGGCCGTGAGCACTCACAGTGCCAGTGGTGAAGAAGAGCTCTTGTGGGCGCGCATTAAAATGGCGAGCACGCTCTCATTAATTCTTGGGCTTTTGTCGTGCGCCTTTTTGTGGTTTGGACGCGATTGGTGGTTTGTTTTGGCGGGGGCGGATGAAGTTTATCGCGCGGAGTTTGAGAGTTACTTCTTTATTCGCACTCTCTCGCAACCCTTTGTTTTACTCGGGCTCACTTGGTTGTCTATTTTGCGTGGCTTTTCTATGGTGCGGGCAACCTTTGCTATTTTGCTAGCGACAACACTGACAAATATTGTCTTGAGCGCTCTCTTTCTTTATGGATTTGAGATGGGGATTTCGGGTGTGGCCTGGGGCACTCTCATTGCCCAGATCTTGGCCTTTAGTCTCAGTGCCTGGCAGGTCGTTAAAAAGCACACAAATGCCTTTACTCAGTGGCGGCGCGCGCGCTTTACCGTGGACCTGTGGCGTGCCTATGGCGCCGATTCAGCGGGAATGCTGATGCGCTCGGGCTCACTAAGTCTTACCTTCTTTCTCGCCACCAGAAGTGCCGGGCTTTTGGGTGTGCGCGAACTTGCGGCCCATCAGATCCTTTTGCAGTTGTGGCTTCTTTCTAGCTTTCTCATTGATGGACTGGCGGTGAGTGCCAATATTCTAGGTGCTCGCTACTTTGCACTCAAAGATCAAGTCCACTTAAAATTGATTGCCAAGCGACTTTTAGCTCTTTCGGCCGCAGTCGGGTTCGTCTTCACTCTGATTTATGGAGTGGGAGGAGGAATTATTCTCGCAGCCTTTACGCGCGATCAACTCTTGGTTGAAGTCGCCCAGACACAAATACTGATGGTGGCCCTTTCTCAGCCGCTCATGGCGCTGGCCTATCTCTACGATGGTCTGCTCTTTGGCCTAGGTCGCTTCCGCTCTTTGGGGCTTTGTATGCTCCTGGGTTTTCTCTTTATTATTGTGCCCGGCCTTTATTTTTCCCAGCAAGGTTATGGCCTGTCTTCGATCTGGCTTGCTCTGATCTGCTTGGGAATTTATCGTGGACTGAGTGGGGCCTGGCTCTTTAAACAAAAAATCGCTGGTATGGTGGTGAGATGAGTCGAAAAGTAATTGAGAGTGGTAAGTCTGGTTTTAGTGATCGCTACTGGGAAGTGAATTACAGTGAAAGTGATGAGATGGATGGCATCGGTAATTCCCATGAGCATGCGCAGTACTTAAAGCATCTTTTTGCGCTTGAATTTATCGACATTAGTAGTGTCCTTGATTTAGGCGCCGGGCTTGGTCATCTCTTTGAAGCTGTTCTTAAAACCTTTATTCCCTATAAGGCCATGGCCATTGAGCCCAGTGATTATGCTTACCGCGCCCTCAATTCGCGCTCGTTAAAACCAGCTGCGAGTACGCGCCTAGAGCTTCATCAAATGGATATGCTCACTTGGGCGAGTAAAGGGGGCAAGTTTAATAAACACTTTGACCTCACTCTGTGCACGAGCGTGTTGCAGTATCTTGAAGACGATGAGATTGATCAAGTCTTGCCGGTCCTTGCCGAGCGCACGAAGTATCTCTACCTCACGGTTCCTACCGATATCGAGCTCGCTCGCCAGCGCGAAGATCTTGACTTTGATGATCAGTACGCAATCTCACGCACGCGCGCTTTTTATCAGCGAAAGTTAAAGCCGCACTTTACTTTTGTCGGCCACCGCTTGCTTGAGAGCAAGGTTCACTTTGACGAGCGCAGTACTTTCTTTACCGACTTACTCTATCGCTTTTAAGCGCTCACAGTGTGACAGATGGGCTAGGGGATAAAGCTTAAAGAAAGAGAGGGTTCTACATAGTATTTTAACTTCTTTTAGCTTTTAAACTGAATTAAAATTGAGTAACTATTATCTCAATTGATTTACTATTATGAGTATATGAAAAAATTGCTCTTACTATATTCTCTCTTATTTGCAGCTCTTTCTTTTGCGAATGAATTAATAGTCGTTTCCAATGAGAAAGAATTGTCTCGTTGGCTTAAAGAGCAAGGGATGGATGATTATTTACTCGAAAGGAACTTTAAAGCACTCTTAAAATATAATAAAGTGAATTATTTTAATGGAGGATTACTGGTTAACATACCTCCATTAAAGTGCTTGGAGAATACCGAGTTACCAACTCCCTACTGTGGTCAGGGAGTCTCAAGGTCTTTTTCGTTTTTTTCGGATCGATTTAAAAACGGGGAAGGACCTGATTCTTTTCTTGCCAATTATGCGAAGACTAAACCTGATTTTCGTATGCTTGAAATTGGATTTGGAGTTGGTGTTCTCTTAACTCAGGTACAAGTTCTTTTTCCTCAATCTAAATTAACTGGGATTAACTATGCACCTATTGATGATGTTAGCTCATCGAACGACCTAGGCAAAGTTGCTATTTTCCATCAACAATGTTCAAAGACTGAATGGGAGAAATTACCTAATAAGCCAGAGCTTATATTTAAGGACCTCGATAATGGAGAGTTGAGTTGGATAAAAAGCCGTTCAATTGATCTTGTAGTCTCTCAATCGACGATCCAGTACCTGTCTTCTAAAGACACTCTACTTAAAGAAATTGTTCGAGTAATTCGGCCAGGAGGTAGAGCCTATCTCCATATTAAGAATATCCAACTCGATGATTATAAGACAGGTAAGGATTCTTTTAATAATTTTTTCTTACAGATTCAAAAGTCAAATCCCGACTTCAAGATTGTAATATTTGATAGTTTTCTTGTTAGAATTGAAAGACCTCTAGAGTCAAGCCTGGCAGAGCTAAACGTGCCATTTCTAAGAGTAAAGTCAATTCGCGTTGATGAATTTAAATCGAAAGAAGCACTTCTCAGATATAATTCGACCAGTGGTAAGGTTACTTTTTTTCAAAGCATTAAACCCGCTAGGCAGATACCGAGCTCCTCTAATTAATAGAGGGGGTTTAATTGCCAAAATTCACAGGGCACATTAAACGGCTGAGGGCAGTTTTAAATTTACAAAGAAGCCCGGCGTGCCCATCATGTTTGGGATCCCCCAATTTTTTTTGGAGTTTTTTATGAGTGAAGTTTGTCCCTGTGATTCTGGGCAAAGTTTTGACAAGTGCTGCGGGCCTTTTCTATCTCGGGCTGAGCTACCCAAGAGTGCTGAGGCCCTCATGCGTTCGCGCTACACCGCTTTTGCCAAAGGGGATGTGGATTACCTAGTAGAAACCCACGATCCTGCTATGAGTCAGGAGGTTGACCGCGAAGGCCTTGAGACTTGGTCCAAAAACGCAACGTGGCGCGGACTTGAGATTCTTGCTACTGATAAAGGCGGACCCGCTGACACTGAGGGCAAAGTGGAGTTTTTAGCACGCTATGTGCTTGGCAACGAAGAACAAAATCATCATGAGATTAGTGATTTTGTGCGCAAAGATGGGCGTTGGTATTTTCACGATGGCAAACTCATCAGTGGCACCATCAAGCGCGCGGCCCCCAAAGTTGGGCGCAATGATCCCTGCCCATGCGGCTCTGGCAAGAAATTTAAGAAGTGCTGTGGGGCTTAGTCCCCATAGCGTCAATAAGTTTTATCACCAACTTTTTTCAAACTTTTCTCCTTTATCTATCGCGATAAAAGAGTAGAGTTAGGCAAGTAAAAACTTATTGAAATTGGTTACATAAGTTGAAACTTTTTGATACATTTGCGCCAAACCAAAGAATTGTAGTCTGGAAGTCAACTTTTGTTCTCCTTAGCGAGTGCAAATGAGGCTTCTTCATATTACTGGGCCCTTGTGCCCCTCAACCGCTAATGGACCGTAAGCATGATTCAGATTAAGAAAGGTCTTGACCTACCCATCACTGGAAAACCTGTTAACGATTTGGACAACGCCGCTCGTGCAAGAAACGTCGCCGTCATTGGTGCTGATTACCCAGGTATGAAGCCGACCATGAACGTGCAAGTGGGTGACACCGTCAAGATCGGCCAGAAGGTCTTTGAGTGCAAGAAAAACACTGGTCTCATTTTCACTGCTCCTGCTGCAGGTAGGGTTGTGGCCATCAACCGCGGTGAGAGAAGAGTTTTTCAATCGCTCGTGATTGAAGTGGCCGCGAGCGAAGAGCACCAAACTTTTAGCACCTATCATGAAAAAGCTTTCGCTGATTACTCCAGCGATGAGGTGAGAGCGCTCCTGATTGAATCGGGTCTATTCACCGCGCTGAGAAGAAGACCTTATGACAAAGTGGCTTTGATCGACGAAGCCCCTGAAGCTATTTTTGTCACCGCCATGGACACTCGCCCGGGCGCTCCGGACGTTGATTTTATCCTCAACGATTCGATGGCTGATTTTAAAGACGGCGTGAGTATTCTTTCAAAGCTCACTGAAGGTAAGACTTTTGTTTGTAGAGCACCAGGCTCTAAAGTTGAAGCGCCGGCAGGTGCAAATATCATCACTGAAGAATTTAAAGGCCCACACCCGGCCGGTAACCCTGGCACTCATATTCACTACCTATATCCTGTGAGTCTTAAGAGAGCTGTTTGGTACATTGGTTATCAAGATGTCGTTGCCGTTGGGCGCCTCTTTAAAACGGGCAAGCTCAGCCTCGATCGCATCGTGGCGCTCTCTGGCCCGCAAGTTAAGAGACCAAGACTTCTTCGCACTCGTATCGGTGCTGAAATTGAAAGTATTGTCGGTGGAGAACTAAAAGAAGGTGACAACCGCGTTGTCAGTGGTTCAGTTCTCTATGGTCGCAAAGCCGCTGGTCCTTTTGCTTTTTTAAGCCGCTACACCAATCAGGTGAGCGCGGTGAAAGAGGGCAAGGAAAGAGAATTTCTCGGTTGGCATGCCCCAGGTTTTGATAAGTTCTCAGTGAAGAATACCTTCTTTTCAAAGCTCATCCCTGGCAAATACTTTGATATGACGACTAATATCCAAGGCTCACCACGCGCCATGGTTCCAGTTGGAGCTTATGAGACTGTGATGCCGCTTGATATTCTCCCGACTCAACTTCTGAGATCAATTATGACTAAAGATCTGGAAAGTGCGGAAGCACTGGGCGCACTTGAGCTGGCCGAGGAAGATCTCTCCCTCTGTACTTTTGTTTCTGTGGGCAAAGACGACTTCGGTCCGATCCTACGCCACACTCTCGATGCTATCGAGAAGGAAAACTCAGACGTCGGTCATCACTAAGAATTAAATTGAAATTAGTTTAAGGATTTTTTTTAGGAAAATTTAAGAGGAATAAACATGAAAATGCTTCGCGATTTTTTAGATTCCCAGCACAAGCATTTCGTTCATGGTGGTAAGTTCGAAAAGTTCTACCCCCTCTACGAAGCTCTGGACACTTTTGCTTACACGCCTGGTGATGTCACCACAGGAAACACTCACGTTCGTGATGCCCTTGACCTCAAGCGCACCATGATCACCGTGGCCATGGCCCTCGTGCCTTGCGTGCTGATGGCAATGTTTAACACTGGCTATCAGGCCAACCTTGCCATGTCTAAGATGGGCATTGCCGCTGCAAGTGGCTGGAGAGGCATGATCATGACCACTCTTGGTCTTGGTGCTGACCCCGCTAACTTTATTTCTAACTTTTTGCTGGGCGCACTCTACTTTGTTCCCGTCTATGTGGTGACAATGGCCGCCGGCGGTCTTTGGGAAGCGCTTTTTGCCACAGTGAGAAAGCATGAGATCAACGAAGGCTTCGTTGTCACAGGTCTTCTCTTCCCACTTACGCTGCCACCAACAATTCCGCTTTGGCAGGTTGCGATTGGGATTAGCTTTGGCGTGGTCTTTGGTAAGGAGATATTTGGTGGAACTGGAAAAAACTTCTTAAACCCCGCCCTTACTGCCCGAGCTTTCCTCTTCTTTGCTTACCCAGCTCAAATCTCAGGTGACGCGGTTTGGACTGCTGCCGATGGTTTTACTGGCGCAACTATTCTGGGCCAAAGTGCTCTGTCAGGAATTAGCTCTGTAGACTACTCTTGGTTTGAAGCTTTCATCGGCTTGATTCCAGGCTCAATGGGGGAGACATCGGCCCTTGCTTGTCTACTTGGCGCCGGCGTTCTCATTCTCACTGGTATCGGTTCTTGGCGCATTATGCTTTCAATGGTGCTGGGAATGATTGTCACAGTGCTAATCTTTAATTTTGCTGGCAGTTCAACTAATCCCATGTTTGCCATGTCGCCGGCCTGGCACCTGGTGGTGGGCGGTTTTGCCTTTGGTTGTGTGTTCATGGCCACAGATCCTGTGTCGGCTTCTATGACTCATAAGGGTCAATGGTTTTATGGGGTGCTCATCGGTTTGATGGTGGCCCTCATTCGCGTCGTGAACCCGGCCTTCCCTGAAGGTGTGATGCTTGCCATCCTTTTTGGGAATATCTTCGCACCGCTTATCGATTATTTTGTGGTCAACGCCAACATTAAGAGAAGGATGTTAAGAAATGCAAAAAGATAGTACTTTAAGAACAATTGTCGTCGCCGCGGTTCTCTGTGTGGTTTGCTCGGTACTTGTTTCAAGTGCTGCTGTAGGCTTGCGCGCAAAACAAGAAGAGAACAAAAAGCTCGATATTAAGAAAAACCTGCTACTGGCCACTGGTCTCATTGATGCCAAGGCCAGCAAAGAGGAGATCAATCAAGCTTATAAGAAAGTTGAAGCTCAGGTCATCAAGCTCGAGTCAGGGGAAATCATGGAAGACATGAGTGCCGAAGACTTCGATCAAAGAGCTGCTCGCAAAGATCCTGAAATGAATAAGAAGATTGACCCCGCCCAAGATAAGGCCGGTATCAAAGTTCGCTCGCAATACTCTACTGTGTACAAAGTAGTAGAAGAGGGCGAAGTGAAGATGCTCGTACTCCCCATTAATGGCAAAGGACTTTGGTCAACACTCTATGGCTTTATCGCTCTTGCTCCAGATACTAAAACTGTTAAAGGTCTGGGTTTCTACGAGCACGCTGAAACTCCCGGTCTCGGGGGAGAAGTCGACAATCCAAATTGGAAGGCCCAATGGCGTGGCAAGGTTGCTCTGGATGAAGAGTATCGTCCCGAGATCCGCGTGGTCAAAGGCGCTGTTGACCCCAATGATCCAGAAGCCGAGCATAAAGTGGATGGCCTCTCTGGTGCCACCATCACTTCAAACGGAGTCTCAGGACTCGTGAATTACTGGCTTGGGCAAGATGGTTTTGGTCCCTATCTCGCAAAATTTCGCAATGAACATGGAGTACTCTAATGAGTAGTGTAAAAAAAGTATTATTTGACCCACTTTTTAAAAACAACCCCATTGCGCTTCAAATTCTTGGTATCTGTTCGGCCCTCGCCGTCACCACCAAGATGGAAAAGGCGCTCGTGATGGCGCTCGCGGTGACAGTGGTAACCGGGCTTTCTTCAATGTTCGTATCGATCATTAGAAATCAAATTCCTTCGAGCATCAGAATTATCGCTCAGATGACGATTATTGCTTCGATGGTTATTGTGACTGACCAAGTTCTTAAGGCCTATGTATTTGATGTGGCCAAAGAAATGTCTGTTTTCATCGGCCTCATCATTACGAACTGTATCGTCATGGGACGTGCTGAAGCCTTCGCCATGAAGAACGGACCAGTGATGTCATTACTTGATGGTATCGGCAACGGCATTGGTTATAGTTTTGTCTTGATCGTGGTGGCTTTCTTTAGAGAATTACTTGGGTCGGGATCAGTTCTTGGTTACACACTTCTTAAGCCCACGACAATGGGTGGCTGGTATCAAACAAACGGACTTGCGCTTCTCGCGCCAAGTGCGTTCTTTTTGATCGGCGTCTTCATCTGGGTTCTAAGAACTTTTAAGAAAGATCAAGTCGAGCACGACGCTTAAGCGATAAGAGGCAATCATGTTAGAACATTATTTAAGTCTATTAGTTAAATCTATCTTTATCGAAAACATGGCCCTCGCCTTCTTCCTCGGGATGTGTACGTTTCTCGCGGTTTCAAAGAAGGTGGCCACAGCTATTGGTCTGGGGGTTGCGGTTGTAGTAGTTCAAACCATTACAGTTCCGGCCAACAATCTCCTTTATCAATATCTGCTCAAACCAGGTGCTCTTGCTTGGGCCGGCTTCCCAGCTGCTGACCTGAGTTTTCTTGGGCTCATCTCTTACATTGGTGTGATCGCGGCGATCGTTCAAATTCTAGAGATGACACTCGATAAGTATGTACCGGCGCTTTATAACGCCCTTGGGATTTTCCTTCCGCTCATTACTGTGAACTGTGCCATTCTCGGTGGCTCACTTTTTATGGTGGAGCGCGATTACACTTTCACTGAGAGTGTCGTTTATGGTTTTGGTTCGGGTCTTGGATGGGGACTCGCGATTGTGGCCCTCGCTGGAATTCGTGAGAAAATGAAATACTCAGATGTTCCAGATGGTCTTAAAGGTCTTGGTATTACCTTTATTACCGTAGGTCTGATGGCACTTGGTTTCCTCAGTTTTTCAGGTATCCAACTTTAAAAAAAGATTCGTTAATTTGATATAAGGGGTAGCTCTCCATGAATGAAATTATTCTCGGCGTTGGCATGTTTACGGCAGTAGTGCTTGCACTTGTCGTCGTCATTTTGATTGCCAAGTCTCAACTAGTGGCCAGCGGAAACGTGACCATCAACGTGAACGGTGAAAAAGATCTCGTCGTTGCTTGTGGTGGGAAACTACTCAACGTCCTTGCTGACAATAAACTCTTTGTCTCCAGTGCCTGTGGTGGCGGTGGAACCTGTGCTCAGTGTAAAGTCAAAGTCCTTGAAGGGGGCGGTGAAATTCTTCCGACTGAGCAAAGTCATATCTCAAAAGGTGCCGCTCGCGAGGGTGTTCGTCTATCCTGTCAGGTGACAGTAAAGCAGGATATGAAGATCGAAGTTCCTGAAGAAGTCTTCGGGGTGAAGAAGTGGAAGTGTAAAGTTCGCTCCAATAGTAACGTGGCGACTTTTATTAAAGAGCTTGTGCTCGAGCTTCCTGCTGGTGAATCTGTTCCCTTTAGAGCTGGTGGCTATATCCAAATTGAGCGTCCAGCTGGGCTCACTATTAAGTACAAAGACTTCGACATTGAAGATGAGTACAAAGAAGATTGGGATAAATTTAATCTGTGGCAATATGTCTCTAAAGTTGAAGATGAGACGATCCGCGCTTACTCGATGGCCAATTATCCAGAAGAGAAGGGCATTATCATGCTTAACGTGCGTATCGCTTCGCCGCCACCGCGCCAGCCAAACGTGGCCCCAGGCAAGATGTCTTCGTATATCTTTAGTCTCAAGCCCGGAGATGAAGCGACTATCTCTGGCCCATTTGGTGAATTCTTCGCTCGTAAAACTGATAAAGAAATGGTCTTTGTTGGTGGTGGTGCGGGAATGGCGCCTATGCGCTCGCACATTTTTGATCAGCTCAAGCGCATCAAAACCGATCGCAAGATGACCTTCTGGTACGGAGCTCGCTCTGTGCGTGAGATGTTCTACGTTGAAGATTTTGATACCCTTCAATCAGAAAATGATAACTTTAAGTGGCACGTGGCCCTTTCTGAGCCTCAGCCCAACGACAATTGGACGGGCTACACCGGCTTTATTCACAACGTACTTTATGAGCAGTACCTGAAGGATCACCCAAATCCTGAGGATTGTGAGTACTATCTTTGTGGACCTCCAATCATGAACCAAAGTGTGATTAATATGCTTCTCGACCTTGGGGTTGAAAGAGAAGATATCATGCTGGATGACTTCGGAGGCTAGAAGGTTGGTAATGACTAAGGGTCTACAGAGTCTATAGGGTCTAAAAGATGAATGACTTGAAAGCTGTGCTCAGATATATTCTTCTTCTCTGTCTCGCCACTTTCTTTACAGCTTGTACGGATCGTGGCGAGTTGGTTGAAATTCGCGGCCAGACCATGGGCTCCTATTACTTGGTGAAGTATATCCCAAGCAAAGAGTCTCCCTCTAAAGAAGTGGCCGCAGAGCGGGTTGAGTCAGTTCTCACTTGGGTCAATAGCTTTTTTAATCACTACAGCCCATCTTCCACGCTGTCGAAATTCAACCTCAAGCGTGACACTGAATGGATGGAGGTAGATGAGAAATTTATCTTCGTCCTTGAGATGAATAAAGAGATTTCTGAGAAGGTGGAAGGCTCTTTTGATCCGACCATTTTTCCCGTGGCCCGGGCCTATGGTTTCTCTGGGGATTTTCGCGGCAAAACTGAAAAGCGCATTCCAAGTGATAAAGAGATCTCTAAATTAATGGAGTCCGTAGGGATTTCAAAGATTGAAATTGATAAAGAGAATAATCGCATTAGAAAGCTCGATCCTAATCTTGAGCTTGAGTTCGCCGCCAGCGTACCAGGCCTTGCCGCAGATGATATTAGTTGGACGCTTAAGAATGTCATTAAAAGCAAAGACTTTCTGATCGACGTTGGTGGAGAGATGCACATCGAGGGCACTCACAATGGTTCGCCTTGGAGAGTGGCCATTGAGTCTCCACAAGAAGGGCAAGAGCGAGTCGTTGACCGGATTCTTGAGCTCACTGATGTGAATTTGGCAACCAGTGGAAATTACCGCAACTACATTAAGAGTGAGGGCAAGCGTTTAGGTCATATCCTTGACGCAAAGACTGGAAAACCAGCTCCTTCGGATATTCTTAGTGTGACTGTACTTAATAAGTTTGGCGCTTTTAATGCAGACTTGTGGTCAACAGCGCTAATGTCTATTGGCATTCGCAAGGCCTACTTTTTGGCGGAGAAATACCTAATTCCGGCCTATTTTATTTTTGAAGTGGAAAGCCCAGACGGGACTAAAGAAATTAAAACCCGCCAGACCTCTGCGATGAAGGCCTATACAAATTCTGAAGGCGTTTTAGGTAAGCTTGAAGAACTGGTAAAATAGAGCGGGAGACAAAATGATGAATGAACTACTTATAACCTTAGTTTTTTTTAGCGCCTTTATCACTCTCATGGCCGTAGGCTTTATTTTTGCCAAGAAGGAAATTAAGGGTTCCTGCGGGGGCTTGGGCAAGGTGATGGGCGAGGACTGTATGTTCTGCGAAAAGAAGGATCAGTGCACTCACGACCAAGAGCATGAACCCTGTGAGACTACGGGGCCTTTGAGCAAGGACCAGCAAGGCGGGGGAGTATCGCTACGCGTTTCTCTGAGCGAAGGTTTAGTAGAAGGATCGTGCTAATTTTTTGTACAAAAAGATAAAAATCGTCTATTTTTCCACTCAGGTATTGAAAATTGCTGAAAACTTGGGCCCACGGGGAGAGAATTCTGCCCGCTAACAGCACTAGAAGTCACACCATGGTATTTTTAAAGCCAGTAACATATTGTTTTTATAACCACTAAGGCCGGCCGGTCTTAAGAAGGACGTATGAAAAAGAACTTGGATTTTTCCACCCTAAGCGCCTCCGATATCTCAGTCGTCGATTCACTTTATCAGGATTATCAAAGTAATCCCGACAATGTGGACGAGTCGTGGTGTCGGTTTTTTCAAGGCTTTGAGTTCCAAAAATCTTCTTTTGGCAGCTCTACCAGTGCGGTGCAGATAAGTGATGCCAAGCTCGCTAAAGAGTTTAACGTCTTTCGTCTCATTCAGTCTTTTAGGGCGCGTGGGCATTTGCTTTCTGACACCAATCCGATTCGTCCGCGCAAGGATCGTCACGCGCGCATCTCACTTGCCGACTATGATCTCTCTGAAGCCGATCTGAGTGAGAAGTTTGCCTGCGGGGAATTTGTAGGACTGGGCGTTTGTACGCTTAAAGAAATTATTGATCATCTTAAGGCCATCTACACCGGCAAGATCGGTATCGAGTACATGCACTCAAATAACACTGATGTTCGCCGTTGGGTGCGCGAGCGCTTTGAATCAACCGCCAAGAATATTAATTTCTCAGTTGATAAGAAAAAGCGCATTCTCAGAAAGCTCAATCAAGCCGAGGTTTTTGAAAACTTCCTGCAGACAAAGTATATCGGTCAAAAGCGCTTTTCTCTCGAAGGTGGGGAGACGACCATTGCCGCTCTTGATTCAATCATTAATCACGGATCAGATCTTGGGGCCAAAGAATTTGTGATTGGCATGGCCCACCGTGGTCGCCTCAATATCCTCGCCAATATTATTGGTAAGACCTACGAGTATATCTTCTCTGAATTTGAAGGCTCGAACCTACATGAGTTTGATGGCGTTGGTGACGGTGATGTGAAGTACCACATGGGCTACACTTCAATTTCACAAGCGGCCAATGGGAATGAAGTCTATCTTAAAATTCTTCCTAACCCCTCACACCTTGAAACTGTAGGGGCGGTTCTCACTGGTTATAACCGCGCTCAAATTGATATCGCCTACGGAGATGATAGCTCAAAGATCATTCCGATTTGCATTCATGGGGACGCTGCGGTTGCGGGCCAGGGCATTGTCTATGAAGCGCTCCAAATGAGTGAGCTTCCAGGCTATCAGGTGGGCGGGACCATTCATTTTATTATCAATAACCAAATTGGCTTTACAACAGACTTTGGTGACGGACGCTCATCTGACTACTGTACTTCAGTTGCCAAGATGCTCGATACCCTCATTATTCACGTCAATGGTGATTGCCCTGAAGAAGTTGTGTATGCCTGCGAGCTCGCTGTTGAATTTAGACAGCGTTTTAAGAAAGACGTCTTCATTGATATGGTTTGCTACCGCAAGCATGGTCACAACGAAGGCGACGAGCCCAAGTACACTCAGCCCCATCTCTATGGGCTAGTGGCCAAGCATAAAAATCCTAGAGAGCTCTATCTCGAAAAACTTCACGCCCAAGACAGCTCTATTGCTGAGCTTGCTAAGAAAATGCAAGATGAATTTAAGCAGGAGCTCTCAGACCGCTTTAATAATGTTCGTCAAAAGGAAATGCCCAATAAGAGAAAGGGACCTCACAAAGAATGGCTCAATCTTCGTTGGTCAAAACCTGAAGACTTTCTCAAATCTCCTGAGACGGCAGTGCCAAAAGCTGAGCTCGATGCCATTGTGAAGGCCATTACCACTGTGCCCGAGGGCTTCAAGCTACTGCGTAAGGCTGAAAAGCTGCTGAAAGATCGCCTCAAAAACTTTGAAAATGACACCCTTGATTGGGCGATTTGTGAACTCTTGGCCTACGGCTCACTCTTACAAAAGAATCATCACATTCGCTTTACTGGCCAAGACGTAATCCGTGGCACCTTCGCCCACCGTCACGCCAAGGTCTTTGATGAGTACACCAATACTTCTTACTGCGGGCTTGATCACATTCAGCCCGAGCAGGGGAGAATGAGAATCTACAACTCACTTCTTTCTGAGTACGCGGTTTTAGGCTTTGAGTTTGGTTACTCACAAGGCTCACCTTGGGCCCTTAATATTTGGGAAGCCCAATTTGGTGACTTCTGTAATGGCGCTCAAATTGTGATTGATCAGTTTATCGCTGCTTGTGAGAGCAAGTGGCGTCGCATGAGTGGCCTCACCCTGCTACTTCCTCATGGCTATGAAGGTCAGGGGCCAGAGCACTCAAGTGCCCGTCCTGAGCGCTTCTTACAACTTGCCGCCGAATACAATATGGTCATTGCAAATTGTACAACCCCGGCCAACTTCTTTCACATTCTAAGACGTCAGTTGGCCTGGGAATTTAGAAAACCTTTGATCGTCTTTACGCCGAAGTCATTACTTCGCGATTCTAGATGTCAGTCAAAAGTCGCAGATCTCACCGAGGGGGGATTCCAAGAGGTGATTGATGATGAATACGTAGACACCAAGAAGGTGAAGCGAGTTCTGCTTTGTACAGGTAAGGTCTTTTATGATCTTTGGGAGCGCCAGCAAAACGACAAGCGAAAAGATGTGGCGATTGTGCGACTTGAACAAATCTATCCGCTGGCCGAGCACAGAATTAAAGAGCTGCGCGAGAAGTACTCCAAAGCGGAATTTGTTTGGGTTCAAGAAGAGCCGCTTAATATGGGGGCTTGGACCTACCTGCTTCGCTGGAGAGATCTTTTTGGCGATATGACCTGTGTGTCGCGCAAGTCTAGTGCCTCTCCGGCCACTGGGTTTGCCGCTGTTCACGCTAAGGAACAACAGGCCATCGTTGATAAAGCATTTAATTAGTTTTTAATATTTAACGATCAAATTAGGAAGACGTATGAGTATTGATATTAAAATTCCAAGTGTCGGTGAGTCGATTTCAGAAGTGACTCTTGCCTCATGGGTTGTAAGTGATGGCGATGTCGTAAGCGAAGGAGACATCCTTTGTGAGATCGAATCAGATAAGGCCACTGTCGAGCTTCCAGCGGAGTCTAGTGGAAAGATCAAAATTGTTGTTGAAGCCGGCACTGAGCTTGGAATTGGCGACAAGATCGCTGAGCTCGATACTTCAGTCACTCCAGAGGCAGGTGGCCAAGAGTCTAAGAGCTCTCAAGAGTCTACTCCAAAGGAGAGCTCGGGTAGCCAGAGCAGCAGTTCTCAAAACTCTAGCGGTGATAAGAATTACCCCTCACCGGCCGCGAGAAAGATTCTTGATGAGAAGGGAGTTGACGCCAGTTCTGTGAGCGGAAGTGGTAAGGATGGGCGCATCACTAAAGGTGATGCTCTTGCGGCCAAAGCTCCCTCAAAAGAATCTGCAGCAAAAACTCAGGAGTCAGCACCTAAGGCGCCTGCAGGTGAGCGCGCTCAAAACCGTGAGAAGATGACTCGTCTAAGAAAGACTATTGCCAAGCGCTTGGTTGAGGCCAAGAACACCACCGCTATGCTCACAACTTTCAACGAAGTTGATATGTTTGAGCTCATGGCCCTTCGTAAAAAATACAAAGATGCCTTCTCTGAAAAGCATGGAGTAGGTCTTGGATTTATGTCGCTCTTTACTAAAGCCTGTACTTTGGCGCTTAAAGAGTGGCCCAATATCAATGCACAAATCGACGGTGAAGAGATTGTCTCGCACAATTATTGCGATATCGGTATTGCTGTCTCAACCCCCAAGGGTCTAGTGGTTCCGGTGGTTCGCAGTGCTGAAACTTTGAGTCTGGCCGAGATTGAAAAAGAAATTAAGCGCCTGGCCCTCAAAGGCCGCGATGGCAAACTCACTATGGATGAGATGGAAGGGGGAACTTTTACGATCACTAACGGTGGCGTATTTGGTTCTATGCTTTCAACTCCGATTATCAATATTCCCCAAAGTGCCATTCTTGGAATGCACAATATTGTAGAGCGCCCTGTGGCCTATAAAGGGCAGGTGGTGATTCACCCGGTGATGTATCTGGCTCTTTCCTATGACCACAGAATTATCGATGGCCGCGAAAGTGTGAGTTTTCTAAAAATGGTGAAGGATCTCCTTGAAGATCCGGCCAGAATGCTCCTTGATATTTAATATTTGAAGCCACAGTAAAGGAACGAAGCATGTCAACTGAATTTGATTTGATTGTAATTGGCTCAGGCCCTGGTGGGTATGTGTGCGCGATTCGCGCCGCTCAGCTTGGACTTAAGACGGCCATTGTTGAAAAATACTCCACATTGGGGGGAACTTGTCTCAATGTGGGTTGCATTCCCTCAAAAGCATGGCTCGACTCTAGTGAGCGCTATCACGAAATGCTCCATTCATTTGATGACCACGGTATTGAAGTAGGCAAGAGCAAACTCAATGTGAAAAAAATGAAAGAGCGGGTGGAAAAGGTTGTCTCCGACACTTGTAAAGGTGTCGAGTTCCTGATGAAGAAAAACAAAATTGAAGTCTTCACTGGTCACGCTTCTTTTACAGATGCCCACACAGTAAGCGTTAAAGGCGAGAAGGAATCGCAATCAATTAAGGGCAAGCACATTGTTATTGCCACTGGTTCTAAGCCTTCATCACTTCCGGGTGTTGAGATTGATAAAAAACGCATTATCACTTCCACTGAAGCACTCAAACTTGAGAAAGTACCCGAGCACTTGGTGGTGATCGGTGGTGGAGTGATCGGACTAGAGCTTGGCTCTGTCTTTTTAAGGCTTGGATCAAAAGTAAGTGTCGTTGAATATGCGGATTCAGTGATTCCAACCATGGATGCTGAGCTTGGTAAGCACCTTCAGCGCTCACTTAAAAAGAATGGAATGGAATTTTATCTAGGTCATGGGGTGACAGAAGCCTCTGCAAAAGGAAGTAAGGTCACCGTCAAGGCCCGTGCTAAGAAGGGCGACAAAGAAGTTGAGCTTGAGAGTGATTATTGTCTCGTGGCCGTAGGCCGCCGTCCTTATACCGAAGGTCTTGAACTTGATAAGGCGGGAGTAAAGCTCACTGAGCGCGGACAAATTGAAACGAATGATCACCTGCAAACAAATGTCTCTCATATCTATGCCATTGGTGACGTCACAAAGGGCGCCATGCTTGCTCATAAAGCGGAAGAAGAGGGGATGTTTGTGGCCGAGTTACTCGCCGGTCAAAAACCACACCTCAATTACAATCTGATTCCAGGCGTTGTCTATACTTGGCCAGAGGTGGCGGGTGTAGGTTCGACCGAAACTGATTTAAAGTCACGTGGAATTAAATATAAATCGGGATCATTTCCCTTTAAGGCCCTGGGACGCGCTCGCGCTTCAAATGAAAGTGAGGGACTCATTAAAGTTCTTGCTGACGAGCAGACTGATGAAATTCTTGGGGTGCATATGATTGGCCCACGTTGCGCTGACATTATCGCTGAAGCAGTTCTTGCCATGGAGTTTAGAGCGAGTGCTGAAGATGTGGCGCGTACCTGTCATGCCCACCCGACTTACACTGAAGCCTTTAAAGAGGCTTGTCTTGCGGCCACTGATAACCGCTCACTTCATACCTAAAAAAATAAAGGCCCAGTTACTGGGCCTTTTTTTATTCTTCGCTGGTCGGTACTGGATAATTTCTGATGTAATCCTCAATGATTTGCGGGACAAATTGCAGCTCTTCTTGAACACTTTCTATTTGCTCATCGGTGAGGGCATTAAAGCCAATCTTATAGGGCCAGCCATAGCCCCAGCGCCAGCTGGTCTCAAAGCGCGGCCCGCCTCCGGCGCGAACGGCGTAGTAGTAGATATTGGCAATCGCCGGGTATCCACTCTCGGCGATACAGGCGCGTAGTTGCTGGTCAGCAGCGAGTTTGAGCGAGCGCGGCCCCCCTTGCCAGTAGGAGATGTCGTGCTCAAGGCAACAATGTAGCCAGGCGGTCTTATCTTCGGGCAGTCCCTCTGGTGAGGCGCTACAGCCATCGGTCGTAAAGGGATCGATTCTGGCAGTATAATCAGAGCTCAGCCTCGCAAAGGCGCAGGATGAAGCGCTGAAGATGAGAAAGAGAGCAATGATCGGGCGAAACACTAGAAACCTCTTAAAAAGCTAATATTAAATTTTACTGTGCCATGCTCGCTCCTGGTGAACAAGGGCGGCGATAGATTTTACACTTACTATCAATCGTTTTAGACCTTCTAAAGACATTGTTTTTAGTCCCCTTGAGGAGGAAACTTACTCATCATAGCAGTGACGACTTTGGCGAAGTTCTCATTGGTCTCTTCGGGGTCTGACTCCATCATTTCCTGTTCGGCCACTGCCCGCCAGAGAGTATTTTGAGAGCTTCTCTCAGTGATCTCAATACTGAGTGCCTCAGGGATATAACCTCTGCCTCGCCCAGTTCCAAGACCCACGCCCACACCAGTGAGAACGCCGCCTGTGCCAAAGCCAACTCCCACGCCGGTGCTGACTCCCTTATTTTTAATTTGCTCTTGGGAGCGATAGGCGTAGCTCACGAGGAAGTCGGCATTTTCAGCATCTACTTGGCGATAGCCCTTTTGGTTAAGCTCTTGGGTTGCGGTGCTCATGACTCTTTTACCCACCAGCGTATTTTCTTTGTCGCCCACCGTTTTCCAGGCAAAGGTGCGCAGTTGATTAAAGTTATAGCTGTTGTCGTAGTCCAATTGGACATCGACGCTCGAGCACGCAACGAGTAGAAGAAAGGCGCAAAGAGTAATGCTTAGTTTCATGATCCACCTCGTGGGTCTTACCCTAGCATAGGGAGGAAGTGGTTTTTAAGCGTGACGATTCTTTTTCTAGGTCATTTGAGGGGTTCATCTCCATGCGCCATTTTCTTGATTGTAACCAAGGATAGGCCATGGAGATTGAACTTTTGAAAATTACTTAGAGCTTTGGTCAAAAACTAGTGGGTTTACTCAGCTTCGGTAACAAACTTAGTGGCCATTTGGTGAATTTGATTCACGTTACTATCGATGTGTCCAAGAAAGATGTCGATTGCCAAGTTTTGAATATCCTCGTTTTGAGAAAATTTATGAGCAATTTCAATAATGCATTTTGCGGCATTAACTCTCTCTTCGGCACTTCCTGACCAGCGAAATTCTACTGACTTCTCCAGGACACTCAACGCTTTTAATGTAACCTCTGGATCATTGGCTTCAATGGCCAAGTCACGGATCAGGTTCTGTGCAGGCATTGAACTATTACTTAGATAGTAGAGGGATGCCTCTTCTAAAAGATCGAGTGCATGTAGATTTACTTCTTGGCTGGCCTTTGAACCAACTTGAGACCTAATTACTTTGAGGGCGCCAGTTCTCGCTTTATAGCTCAGGGTTACAAGGTTGTCTCTTTGACTGTTTAGAACTTCTATAGTTCGTTGACTTGTTCCATTGCTCGCATGAGATAAGGAGGTCAGTGCGATTAGTGTGAGTGTCATCAATATTTTTTTCATTTAATTTCTCCTGCTGCCATGGAATCTCTTTTGTTTACTATATGCGAACAGTGCTGCAGGAGCGCCTCAAAATGTAACTTTAATAGTCCCGTCAATTCTTTAAACAAAAGCGAGGACACGTAGCAGTTGCAGGTATCAGATTCCCTATAAGCCTTGGAAAACAAGAAGATAACCAGTAAGATTAAACCAATGTCATAAGTTTAGGTCACGATGCACGAGAGGATGGGCTCGAATCCTCTAAGTTGTTTAAATTATTGGCAAAATGGAAATGCCAAGAACAAAAGACGCAATAAATGGATTTGGGAAAAAGCAGGTCACAATTGAGAAGTTCAATGTTCAAAGAGGGTTGGTGCCCGAGGCCGGACTTGAACCGGCACGGCCTGTTAGGGCCCGCGGATTTTAAGTCCACTACGTCTACCGATTTCGTCACCCGGGCAGTATTAGGACGAGTAGGCATTGTGAACTACAAGTGGCCTCGCTGTCAATTTCAAATAATTTTTGGATTTTTAGCGCTGATGTTTTTGACTTCATGTGCAAAATATTCGACTGAGCCTACGAGTGTCGCGGCCAAACCTTCTTGGTTTAAAATTCCAGATCGCTTTGAATCTCGAAATGCCTATGGAGAAATTCCCGTTCATCCCTTCTTTGATCTAGTGCCCTTTGCGAGTCTGGGAGATCTCGAGGTGAATTTTGTGGCCCTCACCAGAGTGGGAGAGGAGTTTCGCCTGGGACTAGACCTCGTGAGTGGTAGGCCCTATATGCAAACACCTCTGTGCACCCGTCGCGACGCTTGGAAGAGTTATGGGGGAAATATTAAAGTCGCCAACTTCACAGAGGGATTTATCCCTCGAATCCTCGATAAAAAGGGGACTCCTCAAGAAATTCTAGTTTTTGGTCATCGCCGCTATCTCGCTCCTAAGGAGGATTACCCTAGAAGTTCTCAGAGAGTGCGCATTGTCGGCGGGGTTGTTGAGCAGGAGTGTGAGCGCGGTAGCTGTAAGGGCAATTTTGGTTGGAGTGATCGCATTATTCTCATCGGGGTCAATCCTCTCGATCCCAATTTTAAGAATGTTAATAATTTGCTCGCTTTGAAGTCGGTCGTGGACTGGGATTACACCAAAGCTTTTCTCGCCAATCGCAAAGGCTACAACCATGTGGGAACTGACTACCTCGCGGGCTTTCGGATTATTTCCGAGATGGGAGCAGAAGATGCCTTTAAAAAGGCGATCGCAGAGGGGCATTATTTTAAGTACGAAGAACTCGATTCACTCCGTCTCAATTGCTTAAAGCTCTATGACTATGTTTGGAAATCGCTCTTGAAAGTCGATGAAGAGCAGCGAAAGCTCATGAGTAAGCGCTCTCTTGAAGACATGAAAGTGCGCACCCGAGTCGGAGTGGTCGCCAAGAAAAGTATTTTCTCTGACAACGTCATTAGCGCCGAGAAAGAAGATCTAGCAGAAGTTGAGGCCATCAGTGAGCAGACCACGCAGTTGCGCTTTGAAGAGTTTTGGAAAAATATAGTTGTCAAAAATAAAGACCGTTTACTCACTTGTTATCGCTGGGTACGTCCTTCAAATCTCAAAGATTCAACCAGAAGACATTGGACTCTTAATTATATTCGCGCCTATTTTATTGCAGAGCAAACGGGTCACTATTATGATTGTTCACGACGTGCTTGGTTACAAAATCCAATTCGGGTGGATGGCTCGAGGACCTACGATACTGAAGGTCTGCTTAAAGAGTGCACCAGTGCCGATCTGGATGAGGCATTTGACCGCGCCATCACGCTCATCACTGGTGTCTATCGCTCGGGACTACCAGCGGCGCGCTATATTGGATATGATTCCGGCTATGGGGGAACGGGCCAGCGCTTGCAGAGCTGGGTGCATGATAGTGGTAAGCGACTCTCGTGCGTGCCACAAAGTTACTATGAGCGAGTGAGTGTCTTTCCCGATGATCTTTCGTGGAAAGAGCTTGGTTGGATAAAAACTTGGAGTCGCGATGATCTCATTCGCTAAAAAAGAACCGCGTAAAGTTTTTCTTTTTGGAGGAAGCTCTTTGCATATGCGCTGGGCCGCTGCTTCAAGTGGATGGCAACTTAAAAATTGGAAACGCATGGCCAATGCCAAGAGTGCAGAGCTGATGATTTGTGAAGGGCCCTGGTCGCAGGAGCGGGCCTATATTTTAAGAAAGGCACTGGGTGATCTTGCGGCTCCGAGAATGATGATTTTTAGCGGGGCCATTAGTCTCCAGGAGCAAACAGTTCTCGAGGGACTTCTCGATCACGTGGATGTCTTCTTGCCAGAGGGGATTGAGCAGTTTTGGCGGGCTGATACTCAGGAGCTCATCCTTGGATTTTTAAGTTCTAAGAGTGGAAAGGCCTAAGTGAATATTTCTGACTTCAAACAAATTACAGTAAACGACAGTCTGCACTTTTTTGATCGTGTCGATGAGATTATTAACACTGAAGGCTATCGCTGGATTGTGCACATTGATTGGGCCCGCTGTCGAGGACTGAGTTATTTCTTTATTCATCCAGAGCGTGCTGAGCCCATGATTCTAAATGTTCAGGCCAGTAGCTGCCAGTTTTCATGGCCTAGCTTGCGCGGACTATTTCGCGCTCTCACGCATGTTGAAGACAAAATTCATAACCTCGGTGGCCCTAAATTCCAGTCGGGCAATTGGTCTGCACGCTACCAGTGGCCCGATCTTCGCCCGCTTCCAGATCTTGGAGCGCGCCTGACAGGGGCCAATTTAGCACCTTCAAACCTCGAGCGCTCCGAAGCCGTTTGGACTCATACACTTGGTCTAGGTGACGTTTTTGCGGGCCAGTTTATTTTTCATCTTCAAGGAAGTGAATCAAAGATCGAGCAGTGTAAGTTTGAGCGCGGACTCTACCGCACCAGTTGGTGTGACCGCGCTTGTGAGCTCGACTGGAGACAGCTCTTAAGCGTGACTAATACGATCTCACCCAGCTCTCCTTATTTTGCCAATCTCGCATTGGTGGAATCCCTTGAAGATCATCTGGGAATTGCCGTCACAGAGCGCGCCGGGGCGATTCGTATGATCTTGAGTGAGCTTTCTCGGGTCTTTGATCACATTCAGAGTTTACATACGTTGTGGATTGTTCAAGGGGCCGGTCACTGGGAAGAAGTCTTTGTCGACTTAGGCATTCAAGTCTATGAGCTCTTAGGTAAGTACGCCCGGGGTGAGTGGACTGGAAGTCTTAACACTCTTGGAGGAGTTCGCTACGACCTTCCTGAAGATTGGAAGAATCAGCTGTTAGTATTTATTTCTAGATTAATGAAGACTCTCGACGGAGCTCAGCTCACAATTGAGCGCTCACCGGGTCTACTCTCGACACTTTCAAATATTCATATGGGTCTTAAAGAAGTAATGGATCACACCCTCACTGGACCGGTGGCCCGTGCCTGCGGATTGAGACGTGATCTTAGAAAGCTCTCTGGCAGATATTTTTATCACGAAGTCGACTTTGAAATTCCGCTTGGAATTAATTCGACTTTTTATGATGTGGTCTTAGTAAAACTTGAAGAAATGCGCCAAAGTCTCTCGATTATGGCGCAAATTCTTGATGGCCTTCCCTACGACGCCATTCAAAATCCAGAGTATTCACTCTTTTGGAATGTGCCCGACTATTCTCTCCTTACGGTCTCTGAGCGAGAGGAGATTGTCGAGAAATTGCGGCGCGGACCAGGGCCGGTGGTTTCACGAGGCTTTGGCTCGGTTGAAGGTCCTAGGGGTGAACTCTCTGTCGTTTGGGAAGATCGAGACGGTAGTGGTCCAGGCCAATTTAGTGTGATCTCTCCTTCTCGGCAGCTGAGTTACTTTATTGAAAATCACGCCAAGGGTCATAGCGTGGCCAGTGTTTACTCCATGTGCGCTTTGGCGCATCTCAGTCCTGAGGAGATGGATATATGATTTTTGGCTACATCAAATATCGTCCACGAAATGTGATCACTCAAATTCTCGCTTCAATTCGAGTGATGCTCAGTAATAAAAAAGAGCGGCTCTCTGACCCTCATGGCCACGTTGAATTTCGTCCCATGCCTGAAGTGAATCTCACGCGCGAGTGTATTCACTGTAATTTATGTATTGAAAAGTGTCCCACTGAAGCCTTGAGCTATAGCGGCAATGAAGAGGTCGCCATTGCAATCGATCGCGATCTTTGTAGGCCTTGTAAATTATGTGTGGAAATTTGTCCGACTCAGTACTTTGACTATAAAAAATCGTCCCATTCACAAGTGGTGCTGGGAAAGCGCGTGACGAATTTTTCACTAAATTGAAGTCGCGCTTTAAATTCCGCGCGTGAGATTTCTTTTCCACCCAAGTGAGAGACCACCGGCGTAGTCATTTGGGTGTCGAGCCAGCCAATACCATTGCGCTCAAGATTTTTAAGTGTGGCAATGAGAGCGAGCTTTGAAGCATCACCACTGCGATGAAACATGCTTTCACCGGAATTGAATTCATTGATACTAACGCCATAGAGACCACCAGCGAGCTCATCACTTTGATCCCAGACCTCACAACTAAAAGCATAACCCAGGCGGTGAAATTCAATATATGCTTCAAGGAGCTCATCGGTGATCCAAGTGCTGTCTTGATTTCTCCTGGCCACTCGCTGGCAATTGAGTATGACCACTTCAAAGGCGCGATTGAACGTAACCCGGTAGCGATTTTTCTTTAGTGACTTGATGAGAGATCTTGGCAGGTGAAGATCTCTGCCCTCAATGATCCCGCGCGGGTCAGGTGAAAACCAGGCCAGGGGATAGCTCTCATTAATCGGCCAGGGAAAGATCGCACTTTTATAGGCCAAGAGCAGAGACTCTGGCTCGAGGTCACCACCTAGGGCCAGAAGTCCATGTTCATCTGAGGTTTCAATAGGGGGAAAAGCGACAATTGGCAAATTCCTATTCCTGTTTTTTGGCCCAGCGATCGAGGGCCTCAAGCAGATAGCCACCGATAATTTGCGCCGACTGGACGGTTTGCTCCATCGAATTTCGGGCGTGATCAAATTGAACAAAAGGCGCCACCTCAACCAAATCAGCGCCACTAATGGGAAACTCGTCTTCGAGGGCCTTCATGATTTCAAGACACTCATGAGGCTCAAGCCCTTCGTCTTCGGGAGTTCCAGTGGCCGAAGCATAGCTTTTGTCGAGTGCATCGATATCAAAGCTTACGTACATCTCTTCAATTGACTGCGCTCTAAACTGAGCGGCAATAGCGCGTGCAATCCCGAGTGCGCCTTCTTCTTTAACTTCATGGGCCCAGTACTGCTTTAGACCAAAGGTCGACTCCCAATGGGCCTTGTGTTTGCCAGTCGAACGAATACCCACTTGCGCCGCCGCTTTAGGATTTGGGAGATATTCCATAATATGAGGCACCCACGAGCCAAAGCAGAGGTCGATGCCAAGTCGTTTGGTGAGAAGATCAGTGTGAGCGTCAAAATGAAGTAGGCCGACTTTCTTTCCCAGAGCTCGCTTGGCGCGCAGATAGGGAGCGGTGAGAGCATAGCTCACACTGTGATCGCCTCCGAGAGCAAAGACTGGGAGCTTACTGTATTCGCGGTAGAAGGCTTCGAGCACCTCTTCAGTCATACTCAGAGGAGAGACACTATAATCGACGTTGCGATCATCATAGAGCGCCTCACGAACTTCGGCGATTGTCTCTTGATTGAGGTACTTATCGTGGAGCAAGTGAGGGACCACGCGGATGTCACCAAGATCGAGAGAGCTTTCAAGTCGCTTGGCTTCGGCCAGAGCAACACGCACAACTAATGGACCCCAGTTGGCCCCGCGCTGAATGCCACCACCGGTGTCACTGCACACCCCGAGAATCACAGGCCCTTGGTGACTTTTTAATGACTTTAATTTTTCTGACCATAGAGTGGTTGCATCGCGTTCCTCGCCGTCTTTTAAATTGTAGAGGAGGTTGTCTAGGCGAATTTTCTTATCACTTGCGGTGTGCACGGTGTGAACTCCTCTACCTGGGGCGCAAAGGAGGTGCTCGCTGAGTTCTTTAAAAGTATGTGGCATAGGTTAATCCTCTAAATTAAATAATTGTCGTAAATTCGATTGCTTAAAATGTCGCGCTGATATTTTTTCTTAAAGACTTCTTTGGGTTCTTGATCACTTAAGAAGTCAAAGAGAATGCGAGACTCAAATTCAATAAGTTTCTGATCAAGGTTTTGATAAACTCCCGCCACATGACTGGAGGTTTTCACATTTTCTAAGGGAGAAAAAAGCGCTAAATCAGCCGGCTCATTGGCAAAGACATCAAGATAGGCCCGTGCCTTTTTATGAGTGCTCAAAAAGTCTAACAGGGCGGCCGAGTCAATTAAGGCCCCCCGAGCGGCATTGATGATGAGCACATCTTCTTTAAGCTGAGAGAGAAATGCTTGGTCAATGAGTGAGTGACTGGTGGGGTTGAGGCTTGCCAAGGGGATGATTACATCGGCGCTTGATATATCTGTGGCAACAAGTTTTTTATAGGGGTCTTGGATTTGAAGCTTTGCCCCCAGGGTGGTGAGCACACGACTGACAATCTCACCAATATGGCCATGGCCCAGGATTAATATATTGTGCTCGCTTAAGAGCTTTCTAGGCCACTGTCTTGATTTGTCCCACTCACTTTTAAAAGGGGGAGCATTAGTCGCTTCAAAAAGGCAGGCGATCACAAAGCTGGCCACCGCCTGTGCTCGCAGTTCATTGCCCACAACAATGGGAAAACGAGCTTCGCGCACAAAATCGAGTGAAATATTGTCGTAGCCAGAGTTGGCGTGAATGAGAAGACTGGTTCTGTGCAGCAGCTCTTTTGGAAAGTTCTCAAAGTTGGACTGAGAATTTGTGAGGATGATTGTCTCTCCCTCGCACTCGGCGATGGAGGTGGTGTACTTGAAAAGAGACTGGGCTCCAGCGCGCGCGCAAGATTGCTCCAGGGCGCTAGCTTCTAGCTCCTTAAAGTTTGATCCAAAATAACCGGAGAAGTCGCGGCGCAAAATTGTAATTTGACCCATGAGCCTAATTTAGGCCGCGCTTGGCTAGTTGTAAACTAAGGGGGTGGTGGTCTTACTACATTTACGCATTTCAAGATGGCGGGTTCTGCGACTGCCAACTCGAATATGGCTTTGCACTTCGTTATAGCAGTATTGGCCCACTTTTTCATAAGTGTTCTCGCCGGTGCGCTCAAAGCCCAAGAGGGCGCCCACTTCTTCTGGCGAGCGTTGCTTGAGTTGATTTTTCTCTTCAGCATAAATGTTAAAAACTAAAGACAGTGGAGCATTCTCGTAAAAAGCGAGCTCGGCGAGGTTATCGGGTGAAATGGTCTCTCGGCCGACTTTATATTCTGTGGGCCAGTGAATTTGCGCCATCGAATGATAGACGAGCTCACTACACACAATGCTCGAAGTGGTAGAGACATCAAAATTAAAGTCATAATCTTTTCCAATTTGGGCCATGAGCGTCTCAAGGCTCACTTCTAAACGAATAGGGTTATCGAGAATTCCCTTGATTCGATAAGCTGCAATCTCATCAACGTTTTGAAACTCGTGGAGGTAGCTCATTTTTGTGCCCGGTCGCAGGGCCTCAACGATCACCTTCCCCCCTTCTATATCTCGGCGGTAGGGCGCTAGCGCCGGATGATTCCACATTCCAATCTCTTGCAATTGCTCTTTGGTTCCCAGGTAGATGGCCGCGTGA
Organism: Bacteriovoracaceae bacterium; assembly: GCA_048264885.1. GTDB lineage: Bacteria > Bdellovibrionota > Bacteriovoracia > Bacteriovoracales > Bacteriovoracaceae > JBLWXV01. The sequence goes on along the minus strand of JBLXCO010000001.1, from coordinate 97,506 downwards.
GTGTAGTGACCAGGGATAAAGCGATCACTTAGCGCAAAGGGCGCTTTATCAAGGATCAAGTCAAAAGGGCGCAGATTTGTCGCCATAAACCTGGTGACATCTTTTCTGAGCCAGAAGTGACCTCTTCTAAACTTCACATTTCCGGCCACCTTGCCAAAGATTTTACTAAGTTCATAAGTGGCCGCTTGCATAGAACTTTGGAGCTCGTCACTAAAGCTCATCGCTAGATGAGACCGGCGGCTGGAGATGATTTTCTTGGCCCGATCCAAAGAAAAGGGCGTCATAATGGGGGCCAAATTAAGATGAGGTTGTTGAAGATCACTATTTAACTTTTCTCGAGTCTCACTATCGAGAGCGCGAATAAAGTGGGCATGGAGCTCTTTGTTTCGCTCCTGATAACTTCTGGCCAAGGGACGTTCTTCACTGAGCAGGTCTTGAAACATGGCCCTCGTTTTACTCGTGAGAAAAAGCGCTTCGAAGAGGTCCGCGCAGAGGAGGGTTGCAAGGGATTTCGCCGCGAGTATTTGGCTGGTAATAGCAGGAGACGGGAAGTCCAATAGGCCATAAGCATTTTCAAGTGCTAAGAGCTTTCTAAAAATGGCAAGATACCCAAAGAGGGCCCGATCCAAATTGCGAAAGGCAGTGGGGTCGACGCTCGACTTTTTTTCGATAGCTGCGGCGAGCTCTTTGGCATTTTGCAAAGAGATTCTATGAAAGGGGGCCACGGCCTGAGTAAGAGTTTTTAGACGCTCTCTATTTCTCAACTCTATGTCTGTTTGATAGAAGAGAGGGTGATCCTCAAAAATAATGGGGCCCAGCTTGGTTTCGAGCTCAGAAATGGCCTGCTCCATTTCTTCAATGGAGATTTGCTCTTTGGTTTTGAGCATTGTCTTAGCACTGCGACCAAAGCTACTAAGCTTTAAATCCCAGTAGAAGTCCTCGCTTGCCTGAAGGGGGGCAAGGAGATTAAGAATTGTGAATAGGCTTAGGAGCGTGAAAACTTTCATAGGCTTAGTATAGAGATCTAGAGTCTGATGGGTGGATCGTGAGTAAAAATGATAGAATTGAAAAGAATATGGACAATCCCACTTAATATTGGGAACTTAGGGGCGGTAGACAGGGCTGTAAAACAATCTAAGTGTCTGTTATCATTGTACTTGTAACAGAGAGTCCTGGTCGTTTTTTAGCAAAATAAGGATAGAGAAATGATCTCAATTAAGTCAAAGCGTGAACAAGAATTGATGAGGGCCACTTGTAAGCTCGCCAGCGAAGTTCTTGGTTATATCGAGCCCTTTGTGGTTCCGGGAGTCTCGACCGAGGAACTCAATCGCCTTTGCCACGACTATATCACCGAGCGCGGGGCTTATCCTTCGCCGCTTAATTATCATGGCTTTCCCAAGTCAATTTGTACTTCTCGAAATGAAGTGATCTGTCACGGTATTCCGAGCACTAAAGATGTGCTTAAAGATGGAGACATTCTCAATATTGATGTCACGACTTATCTAAATAAGTTTCACGGCGACACTAATAAAACATTCTTAGTGGGCAATGTAAGCGATGAGGTCAAAAAACTTGTCGACGTCACTTATCAGTGTATGCGCGAGGGAATTAAGACCGTTCGCCCTGGTTCTCATATTGGGGACATCGGTGCGGTGATCGCAGAGATTGCTCATGGTCACGGCTATAGCGTTGTCGAAGAATATTGTGGCCATGGAATTGGAAGAGAATTTCATGAAGAACCCCAAGTTGTTCACGTGGGCAAAAAAGGTGTTGGGCCTGAGCTCAAGCCGGGAATGACTTTTACGATTGAGCCGATGATTAATCTTGGCTCGCGCCATTGCAAGGTCCTGAAAGACGACTGGACAGTGATCACTCGCGACGGCAAATGGTCGGCGCAGTTTGAGCACACCATCTTAGTCACTGAAGAGGGCTTTGAAATTTTAACTCTTCGTCCAGAAGAAAAGATCGACTACTAAAATCTATGGCCCAAAGTCTAGCGCGCACTAACCCCTTGGCCCAAATGCAAGGAAGCTTTAAGCTCCATGGACTCGAACTCACTTGTGAGCTCTACGTCAGCCTTGGGCGCGGGGACCGCATTAAGGAAATTAATTATCTTCCGGCGCATCCTGAGCTTGAGCGCGGATTCAATAAACTCGCGGCGCTCTTAATTGGCCTTGATCTCAAGCAAGTGGCGCAAATGCCCATCGATGGGTTTGATTCGCTAGAAAAAGAACTTCTTCACTGTTTTGATAGGCTCAATTGGAATTATCGCCACGGCGAGGGTGAGCTCAGCTCAGATTGGATGCTGTGTGCTTGTCATTCGGTGAGTGCAAGTGAGCTGGGTAGAGTTCTACGTGAAAACCCTGACCAGAAATTTATGAAGTTGCAAGCACAGACGGGCATCGCCGTTACCTGTGGTTCTTGCTTGGAGCTTTGCCAGCGCTTTTGCTCTCACTTAGTCGCCACTGAAGCCTTGCTGGCCGCCGAGTCGGTGGATCAGCTGCGCCTGCATGGCATGACTCAATCAACACTCGCCCTTAAAATTCAGCGCTATCTCGACTCCCACTTTAATGGCAGCACTCTACTTTCTTTAAAAGGCTTTGAGATTGTGCTTGAAACCCAGCGAGATCAGCTGGAGATTTTGCGCTCACTTCAAAGTGCTTTTGAAACCAATTTTAAACTCAAACTTAATCGAGCTTAGTCGGCGCTTGGAGTAGGTGGGACAGTTCCGGCCTTGATGGCCTTTTGGAGCATTTCACACTCTTCAAAAATTTCATCAAGTCTTTCGAGGTCTTTAAAGATGCGCTTAATGCGCTCCTTATCTTCAATAAGCCTGGCCACCGGAAAGTCTTCTTCGAGGTAGTGAAAGCGCTCGAGATAGTACTTGAGCTCACTAATTTGGGTGAAGAGGCACTGGGAGTAATTCGACAGGCCCTGCAAAGCGCTGAGGTATTTAAAGAAAATATGTGGAACGTCATTCATAAAGCCACGAATCGACGCATCCTTGAGAGATTCGAGGGGATTATTTTGATCCTTGGTGCGGATAAAAATCTGCTCACCTTGCAAGAGAGCGACCCTGAGAAAACGCAGAGAAGGGCTAAACTTACTCCCTTTTTGACACACATATTCGAGAGCTGAGGGGACCAGCTCGATATTGCCGATGCTCACAATTTCGTTGACCAGTGTCTTATTGAGTTCGGTCAGAGGACCTGCGGTTTTGTTGCGGTGGATTTGAAGTTCTTCCCTACCGAGGCAGTGGAGCAAGGTGTTCGTGGATGCTTCGCTGCTTCCAAGTGACAGGAGAAAGAGTGTCAATAATGTAATTATTTTCTTATAATGAGCACGCACCAACATGACTCTTATTGTCCGTTTAAATGGGATATGTTTCAAGAGGCATTTTAGGCGAGTGGGCCCTATGAAAGAGATGACATTCATTGAACATTTAGAGGATCTCAAAAAAACTGTCGTTCGCGTCAGCATTATTTTGATTGGGACTTTTTTTGTCACCTATGCCTTTTCTTCTTACATCAGCTCTTTTTTGCTAAGACCGATTAAAGCAGCATTGGCGCAGACGGGTGGCACCCTTATCGTGACGGGCCTTTTTGATCGCATCTTGGCCGAGCTCTTGGTCACTTTTTGGGCCTCGCTGGTGTTGAGCTCGCCCCTCTGGTTTTATGAGTTATGGCGCTTTATTAAGCCTGCGCTCTATGAAGGGGAGGTCAAGGTCGTGCGCCCCTTTTTACTCTTTGGCTTTTTTCTCTTTGTCTCAGGTGTGTGCTTTGGCTACTTCTTAGTTTTTCCCAATATCTTTCCAATTATTCTCCAGCTGGGGGTGGACGCCAATAATGCCCTGAACGCTTATCATTACTTATCTCTTTCAAGTAAGCTTCTAGCGATGCTGGGGATCATCTTTCAACTGCCCAATGCTCTACTTATTCTGGGCTTTATGGGGCTAGTGACTAAGTATTCTCTGCGCTCTTGGCGCCGCTATGTTTATGTGGTTTTGGCGATTGTTTCGGCGGTCCTCACGCCACCAGATCCTTTTACAATGCTGGTGATGTGGGTGCCCTTGGTGATTCTCTATGAAATTGGCATTTGGGCGGTGGCCGCTATTGTTCACCCCTATCTGGAGAAGAAGCACTCATGAGAGCAAAGCGCTGGGCCTACTTTATGAGCACCTTGCTTTTGGGTCTGTGGTTTGGCGCGACCATCGCGGTCGACTTCTTTGCGGTGCCAGCGGTGTTTCAAAATGTTTCAAATCTGAGTGAAGCTGCGGCGGTGGGGATGAGCGTTTTTGCACGCTTTAACTCTCTTGAATTTATTTTGTCTTTTATGCTCGTTTTCTTGTGGTTATTGGCGCAGGGCTTTCAATTTAAATCAAAGAAGCAGGTCTTCATTTTAATTTTTGAAGTTGTCCTCATCGCTCTTGCCGCGAGCTACCTTTTTTACTTCACACCTGAAATTACGAAGCTCAGTCTTGCTAAAAGCAGTGCTTTTGAAGAGAGTGAAAGACAAGCTCTTGAGCAATCAATTGCAACCCTACATTCCCTCTACATTAAACTTGATAGTCTCAAATTAATTATTCTCCTAGGTCTGAATTATTTTATTTTCTACGACCTATTAGGCCTTAAAAAGGAAGAATCTCTATGATCTTAGTAACTGGTGGCGCCGGGTTTATCGGCAGCGTGCTCGTGCGTGAACTCAATCTGCTCGGGCGCGAAGATATTATTATCGTCGATAAACTCTATGATAGTGAGAAGTGGCACAACCTCTTAGGTCTTAAGTATCAAGAATATATTCACGCCTCTGAACTCTTTGAAGCAGATCTTTATGAGCTATTTGAAGAAGTCGATTTTATTTTCCATATGGGTGCCTGCTCGGCCACGACTGAAAGAGATATGGACTATCTGATGCAAAATAATGTGGATTATTCAAAGGCGCTCTTTGCCCTGGCCACTGAACGTGACATTCCCATCGTCTATGCCAGCTCCGCGGCCACCTATGGTCTTGGTGAACAGGGCTACAGTGACGATCATGCAAAGATTAAAAATCTAAGACCTCTAAACCGCTATGGGTACTCCAAGCAACTTTTTGATGAGTGGGTTTTAAAGCTCGATCAAAAACCAACCCACTGGTTTGGACTCAAATTCTTTAATGTCTATGGCCCTAATGAGTATCATAAAGCTGAAATGCGCTCGCTGGTTCACAAGGCCTATCACCAGATTTTGCAAACGGGTCAGGTGCAGCTCTTTAAATCTCATCGCGATGACTTTAAAAATGGCGAGCAACTCAGAGACTTCATTTATGTTAAAGACGCGGCGAGGGCGATGATCACGATGATGAATCCTTCGAGTGCTAAATTTAGCGGAATCTACAATATTGGAACAGGTAGTGCGAGAAGCTTTAAAGACTTGGTGCTTGCTACTTTTAAGGCCATGGGGCGTGAGCCCAAGATTGAGTATATTGATATGCCCGAATCTCTGCGCAATCAGTACCAGTATTTCACTAAGGCCGATATGACGAAGTTCCATCAGTTCTTGCCAAAATTTAAGTGGATGAGCGTAGAAGAAGGGGTGAGTGACTATGTGAGCACGCATCTCATGAGGGAGAATCCTCACTACTAAGCGGCGCTACTTCCTAGTTTCTCTAGATAATTATTGATATATTCAATGATCGCCTCCTTACCATGCTCTGGGAGGTCGACAAACATCACGCCAATGCCCTTAGGCCGCGATTCTGAGACGTTCTTAATAACGGCCTGGACACCAAAGGGAGCATTGAGCCCACCTCTTGAAAAGCGTACGAAGATCTTCTTCTCTCTGAGCGCATCTACCGATTCAATGCGGGCCAGTTCAATGAAGGCCCCCCCAATGGAGAGCGAGGTGCAGTGTCCGCGTAGCTCATTACCATTGAGATCAAAGGAGCACACTTCGTAGAAAGGAGCTCTAAAGCTGCCGCGCTTAATATAGTACTTGGTCACCGGGGAATTATCGACCATGACCTTGTGAGTGATCACATTGGTTGTCAGTTCAAAGAAGTCGCGCATCGACTTCCAAGTCCCTTCGGCCTTCTTCTTAATGAGGGTCTTATCATTGATGAGTTTTTGATTTTTTAACTCTAACATTTCCGCATAATTATAAGGACCTTGGATTCCATCCTCTGTTTTGACTTTCCACTCAGGCAGATTTGGCACTTCAAAAGAGTCACCAATTAATTTGGCGACTTCCTCTTCGCTTTGATGAACTTCACTTTCGGGCCCTGGAGAGTTGACGGTGCTTGGCTTTAGGCCCAGTTCATTCATATTGAGCAGCTGAGTAGGGGCATCTGCAAGCTTTTGCATTTCGCTTTTGAGCTTACTGATCTGATCATTTTTAAACTTTGACTTGTCTTTGAGCTGATCTATGATCTCGGCCGCGCTCTCAAGTTTTGATTTATATTTTTGTGCTTGAATACTGAGCTTTTTAAACTTTAGCTTGAGATCGTGATGAAGTTGCTGCTCTTTAGAGAGCTTGCTTTTATACTGAGTGATTTGATTATCTAGAGCGGTGGTGTCGGCGGCTTTTTTGGCCTTGCTCACTTCGCTATGGAGTTCTCTATTTTTTTCAAGCAAGAGCTCACATTTCTTTTTATGTTTAGCAAGCTCAACTTTGGCAAATCTCAACTGGCGCTCAAGCTGTGGGACTTGATCCGATTGTTCTTGGGAACCTCTTTTACGAGTCTCTTCAAAGGCGCTTAACTCGGCCTCGAGTTGCACCACTCGTGAGCCCAGAGTTTCTATTTCCTTTTCTCTGCGTTTGAGTAATTCTTTAAAGTCCTCGCTTTCACTTTGCGAGCGCAGCTCAAGCTCTTCTTTAAGCTTTTGATAACCAGATTCTTGTTGTTCACTAAATTGTTGCTGCTCCCTCTTTTGCGCTGCTAGTTCTTTTTTAAGCTGTTCATTATGAGCAAAGAGTTCTTCAATTTCGCTCTGTAGCTGTTCTTCTTTTTCAAGCGCATTTTGCTTAAGGGCCTGCTCGCTCTCAATGGCCCGCTGGGTTTGCTTTTGCTTTTCTTCTTGCCAGCGGCGTGAGTACTCACGCTTGATCTGCGCTTCGATATGCTCCCTGGCATTTTCTTGGCCTAGACCCGCTTGCTGATCTAGCTGAGCTTTGAGTTCCTTGATGACTTGATCTTTATTTTGAGTCTCGCGTATTTTGAGCTCAAGCTTATGCTTGAGTTCCTCATATTGAAGAAGTTTTGCCTCATTATTTGCTATTGCTTCAGGAGAGGTGCGATCTAGGGCCAGCTTGAGTGCCTTGTTTTCACGCTCATAGGCTTTTATCTCTTCAGCTAATTTACTAGATCGTCTCCATAGCTCCTCTTCATCTTTTTGCGTTTCTTTGAGTCGCAACTCTAGTGAGAGGTTCACTTCTTGGAGTTCGAGATTTTTAAAGTAGAGAGAGTCGGCGCGCTTATACTCTTTTGAGAGCTTGGTTTTAATTTCACTAATGGCCTTGTCACTTTCGTATAGTTCGCCAAGCTTAGTGCAAAGCTCTTTTACTTGGGCCTTGTTCTTTTGAGTTTCTTCTTCGAGGGATTCTCTTTTTGCCTGAAGTTCATGATATTTTGCCTCGAGCTCTAGGAAGTTCGCCTTTGACACATATTCATTGGGGTCGGGCTCAACAAAGTGCTCGACAATTTTTTCCACCTCGACGATCTTTTCGATTTCTTTTGGGACCGTCTTTTCAATGATTTTTTCAACCACTCGCTCAACTGGAACCGGCTTTTCAATCACCACCTCTTGCACAATCTCGCGCACCTCTGTGAGGGTGATAATTTTCAGTGAATCTAGGGGCGGAGGAGTGAAGCTAGGCAGTGAGACACGCTCACTGCGAGGGGTTTCGTCATAGTATTTGGCAAAGCCTGCACACTCATCGATGTAGTACCATTGTTTGTCGCGATAAGAGTAAAGGGGGTCCTGTCCGCGCAAAGCGCCGATCTCAAGTAGCTTGCATAAATCTCCACCCGAAAGCGGGCACAGACGCTTGCCTTGGAATTGGACCAGGAATAGGGCCAAAAAGTCTCCTTTACAAAACCTTAACACATTTATGCTTAAGGGTTCACAATGAGTCTTTTCGGTTATTTGAGTGAAAATGTTTAAAATGAGAGCTTTGCAATATAAATTATTGTTTTAGCCGTGCTCCCCACAGACCGATAAGAATATGACTCATAAGTGGGGGAAATCATGGGATTCGAAGGTGGTGTTAAAGCAGCGGCTCAGATGCTAGCAGGCCTGAAGGGTGCTGAGCGCGAGCGGTTACTAAAAATTATATCCGACAAAAATCCTGAAATGGCCCAAACACTGCGAGAAAATTTGGTGAGCTTTGAAGATCTCATTCATATCACTCCCAAGATGATGGTCGATTTTTTACGCCAAGTGAAAGTCGACGACTTTGCGCTTGCCATGCGGCTCGCTTCCAATGAACTTAAGGCCCATATTTTAAAGATGCTTCCCAGCGGGATTAAAAAGCAAGTTGAAGAAGTCCTCTTGGGGCCACCCCAGCTAGTGAGCAAGGCACAAGAGGCGCGCGATAAGGTCATGGATGTGGTCTTGAAAATGTGTGACGCTGGAGAACTGGTTTTAAGGCCTGGCGGTAGTGACGAGTACGTCTAAAAATAGATGAGTATCATCAAATAATTAAATTCGATTTGTTGGGTTACTAGAGAGAAGATGTCCTCACGCCACAGTGAGGTGATGTTATGAAAAAGGCGATTTTCTCTCTATTTATTCTTTTTAATTTACTAGGTTCAGCCGCATACGCTTGGGAGTGCCAGAGTGCTCTTCTTGGCGACGAGCTTGACTCCAATAGTTTCTTTCTCTCTGAAGATAAATTCAACAAGAGCATGGATGAGGAGGACTCTGACTTTGCGGCCAAAGCGGTGCAGTCAGTGCGTAATCAAGTGGGCTGTGAAGGCGATCCGGTTGAGCTGGCCGCCATTAAATGTCGAAATGTGATTGATGAAGACATGAGCTCAAAGGTCTGCGTGGTGAGCGCTCCTGAAGGCATGTTCTTTGTCATCTCAGACTTTATGGGCAACGCCCGCGTGGTCTACAACCGCTGGGACTAGACTACCAAGCTTGATAGGGGCGATTAGGTTTCTTTTCCTTTTCGCCCGCTTCTTCAACCTGGATGACCTCGCCCCCTTTGAATTCGTGTTGATCAAAAGTGAAGGTGAGAGTTTCTGATCGAGAGAAAGGAAAGTTCATCTCACTTGCTGTAATTGTCAATTGGATCCCAGAGCGCACATCTAGGGGAGACGCACTACAGGCCACTCCACTCAAATAGTAAATCGGACTTGCGCCAGTAAAATCATCAAATTTTCCGGTGATGACGGGCTTTATATAATCTTCCTGACGCCAGGTAAGTGCTGATTGATATTGCATCCCATCTCTGGCCATTAAAGACCACTCTGAGAGCGAAGCAAGTTTATTCGTTCGCTTCGTGCTAATATCGATTTGAAAGCAGGTCTTCGCAGCTAGATATTCTTTGTCGAGCCGCTCGGCGAGTTCTTTTTTGCGCGAGCTTGTCAACGCGCGCACAGCGGCCGTTTCATCAACCATGCGCTCGACCAAGGCCTTGGTAAACGGATAGGCACTAAGTTGAACATTGCCGCCACCCATAGAGCTTTCTCGCAGCAAATTTTTTTTAATTTCTTCCGCGGAGACATTCTTATCAAGTCCAAGTCCCGTCACATACTTATCTGAATAATCAATTTCTTTTTTTGTAAACAATGAGCATGAGGCAAGACTGAGAGAAAGGGCGGCCAAAACGGCCTGTGAGAGATATTTCACGACGCAATAATCCTGTCAGGAAGGGATAGTGCAACTATTCTAATCTGCTTGAGCGCAAAATGGCGAGTCATAGTGCGACTCGCTCTTGGCAAGATGGAGCGAGACGTTGTAATTTTTTAGCTATGTTAAAAAATCGAATTTTAAGAACTAAGCGCCGCTATGAGCGTCAGCGCTCAATGAATATTGCCTTTGCCAAAGAGGGAGAAAACCCATTGATCTTGGTGTTGGATCATTTAAAGCCCGACTACAATGTGGGCAAGCTCTTTCGCACGGCCGAGGCGATGCAAATTCAATCCATCTGCGTGGTTGGTATGGACTGGTTTGACGTCTCTCCGGCCAAGGGGTGCTTTAAGCACTTGAAGGCGCATTTCTTTGAAGATTGGCCAAGCTGTTATGAGTATCTCAAAGAAGTTGGCCATGAGATTTTTTGCCTGGATGTTCGCGGCTCAAAACAGCTCCACGAGGTTGAGTTTCCTAAAAGAAGTGCTCTCATCTTGGGCCACGAAGAAAATGGGCCGTCTTTTGATCCGCTAGACTATGCCGATGTCACTGGCATAAAGATTAAGCAATATGGCCGGGTGGAGAGTCTCAATGTTTCAGTGGCCGGTGCTTTGGGTATCTACGAGTACATGAGGCAAAATATCTTTTCTTCTTAAAAGCGCTGGTAGATTTCCTTAATGGATTCCTCTGTGAGAACCCCTTCATTAAAACGCACGCCAAGACACTCACTTGGAACCCCTTTGACATGCTCGGGCCACTCACAAAGAATGCCCAGTCGATGGCGACTTTTCTCCAGCGCCACTTTGAATTTGGGAATTAGAGGAAGATATTCTTTAAGTTTGGCATGAGGAATAACCAGGGCCACGACTCCTGTCTCTTGCGCTACTTCGCGCAGGTAGTATTTATTTTTGAGCGACTCAAGAATATCGAGGGCACTCGCACCCGGATGAGCGCGGTTGTAGACTTTGTAGTGCAGACTTGCTTGGTCCATGAGATGGGCCATGCTCTTTTCCTCTGGGAGCGCACTTGCATAGGCCAGCTCATCACCAAGCACAATAAAGAACTCGCTCTTGGGGGTATTGCCCAGGTGAGAAGGTACTGAACGATAGGTCCAGTCGCGTGGATGGAGTTTTGTTTGTTCCTCTTTTTGACAGCCAAAAAAAAGGGGGACCAAAAGGATCCCCCATAGGTAGAGTAAATTAACTTTCATTAGAGATTGTCAGCTTCCCACTGCAGGCAAGATTTAATGGCCGCCTTAAGTTCTGGATGATTGGCAATTGCAGTCGAACCATTGGCGCCACCGCGAGTGTAACAACCGCCGTGAGTGTGAATACCAATGATCTCTCCAGTGGACTCTAGAATGATTGATGAGCCACTGTTACCGCCCATTGTGTCTACTTGATGGCCCATCCCACCCCCACGAGTGGCGAAGTTTGCAATTGGCCCAATATGAGATTGTTGCGCCAAGTTGCGCTCTGGCTCGTTGCGATCAAGCCCGTAGCCAGTGATGCGAACGATATCGCCAACTTTTGGGGCGTCAAAAGAGACGTTGTAGTAACCTTGCGCTTCACCTGGCAGTTTACCAGTGACATTATTGGCCCTAATGCGCACAACGGCGTAGTCATTGCCCATACCACCGTTGCGAGATACCAGTGAGCTGCGATCAAATTCATAAATATCTTCTGGCTCTGGGTGACCAATTTGGCCATTTTGAGAAGCAGGTGTATTAAATTCAGCAATTTCAAAAGTACTCACGCAGTGACCGGCCGAGATTGCACAGGTCTTACCGATCATTGTAACGGTACATCCGCCATTGTCCCCTTTGCGGATGGCACGAGCGACAACTGGGTCATTTGAAGGAAGACGATCATCGTCTTGGCCACAGATCGTTTTATTAACGGCAACAGCTTCAAAAGAAGCGATACAGAGACTAAGTGCGAGAAGTGTCTTTAGAGCAGGTTTCATATCCCCTCCCTGGGTGTAATGATAATTCTTTAGGTTCATTATCTTAAAAAGCCCGGAAGAGGATTGTCTCCTAACAAAGCCTGTCAGGAAAAGAAATGTTCACCCGACTTAAACTCTCAGATACTAGAAGTTTCGACCACCTGGGGCCTTGGGTTTAAAGACTGAGTTAATAAATCGGCGCTCAATTTGATGCGGAAACTCTTGCGATGAGATGGCCCCGAGTATGTCGTCGCCGAGTACTTGGAGCTTGCTGCGATCAAGTCCCTCCATGGCGTAGTGAATTTCGCTCTCGGAGTTGCTCATGTAGACAAAGGACTCGCCTTGGATTTTGTAGGGAAAAATTTTATTAAAGCCCGCGTAGTGAACACTTGAAATAAAAATGCTGTTGCGGTCTTTGTCTCTTCGGGTGAAGCTCTCTCCGAGCACGGCACGTCCAATATAGACCTTCTTCATTTTATTTTCTCGACTCACCATAGGTGCATCAAAAACGGCAAAGCCCTCTGGAGAGAGCGCCTTTCTCACAAAGGTGTAGAACTCAACACTATAGAGTTTTGAGAGGTTGTAGTTCTTAGGGTAGGGAAAGTCGATGTAGATGGCATCGAAGTTTTCACTTGAGTTGCGCAGAACTTGAAAGGCATCGCCCAGAATGGTGGTGACCTTCGGGTGGTGAAGTGAAGACTCATTGCGCTCTTTAAGAAAGGGAAGTTCACGCGCGAGTCTGAGCATTTCGGGGTCGAGCTCGACGTGAGTGATCTTCTCAATATCTTCATATTTAAGTAGCTCGCGAATTAATAGACCATCCCCACCACCAAGCACTAAGACGTGCTTGGGAGTGCTGCCTGAGAGCGCAATAGGAAGATGGGCAAAGCCCTCGTGATAGTAGCGCTCGTTGCCAGTGCTAAACTGAAAGTTAGTATCAATTGTGAGAATGCGATCTACCTGATCAGATCCACCCTCTTTCACTTCAAAGATGTCGATCTTTTGATAGGGAGACTTATGGCGCTCAACATTGGGAATGCGTGGAAGTTTATCGACAAAAGACTTAAAGGAGCCCTCAGGGCGAGTGACTTCAATTTGGTAGTAATAGAGAATTTTAAGATAGAGCTGCTCAATCGATGGGCCACTTAGTCCTAGCGTGAGTAAAAAGATGGCCATGAATATTTGCAAGGTCATTTTTGCCGGAGTTCTAATCGTGGGGGTGCCAAAGTAGAGCATGAGGACCACCAGAAAATTGAGCGAGGCCACTACGGCGGAGGTGGCAATCAAATCAAGACTTGGCAACAAGACGTGTGAGAAAAGAAGTGTTCCAATGAGCGTTCCAATGTAGCTGTAGCCTAGAATGCGCGCGGGGCTTGTGAAAGTTTTAGCCTTCGCCGCAAGCTTTATGAGGATTGGGATTTCATGACCTGAGAAGTAGCCAATGGCAAAGGTGAGGGATTGGACGATAAAGAAGTAGGTAATCTTAAAGATAAAACTATTTTGAACGTACAAGCTTGAGTAGCGATCAGCGTTGAGGTAGCTTGAAAAATCGATCATTTGATAAGCAGAGTGTGACAGGTAGAGAAAGCTTGCCGTCAGCGCTCCTAGAATGGTGAGGATCACTTCCACCCTAAAAAGATCAGAGACGCCCGAGAAATTTCTTCTCTCTGCGGTGTAGGTACCTACTCCTAGACCACCGATGTAAATACCGATAGTCACCGACTGCCACCAGATTGCATTGCCCGTCATGATGCTCAGCGTGCTTGCGAGCAGCAACTCGTAGATAATGCTACAGCCTGAGAGAATAATGCTAAATATCGTCCAAAAGAGATAATTCATACGAACCCTACTGGATGAAGTAGAAAGTGTTAATAATCCAAGTTTCAAGCGCGTCCTGATAAATCAGTGCAACTGCGGCCAAACTCACAAAGCTCGACGTGACGATGAGATGACCCGTGCCATTGCGGCCTAGCTTTATACACATCGCTAGCGCCACGAGTAGGTTGAGTGTCGCCACAATAAAACCAATATGAAAGAGATCAAAGAAGGGAATCAGTAAAAGCGGAAAGCAGACCGCTCCGAGTAAGCTTCCTAGGTAATCAAAGGCCAGAACCTTCCCTCCGAGTCCACTGAGGCGCTCTTCGCCAATCTCCATCAAGAGTGGAAGCTCCCAACCGGAAATCAAACCAATAATGACGATCATGAGGTGGTTAAAAGTCCAGAGGCAAACTTGGGCAACGTTTGAGTAGTAGCCAAGACCACCTTCAAGTGAAAGGCGCTGGAAAATGGAGTCAAAGGCCAGCACCAAAATAGGAGCGAGACCGCCAATGGTGGCAAGGGCAAGTTCGATGGAGATGAGGCGCTTTTGCTTATTGGCGGGCTTTAACTTTTCGTAAGTCAGTGCACCCATTCCCATGGCGGCGATATAAAGTCCAATCGTAATACTATAGCGCAAGGTGGTGTCACCCATCACCGTCGAGAGGGTCTGGGCGAGCAGGAGCTCATAGAGTAGCGAGCACATGGCCACGATAGTCGTGAGGATGAGGTGAAACTTATGGTTTTTAAAGAGCGAGACAATTCCGCTCTTCTCACTTTCACCTCTGATAATAAGTTTTTTCTTATACTTTCTTGGGCCCACAAGTTCATAGAGGCGCTCAAAAACTTCCTCCATATCGATATCCATGCGGCAAATATAAATATCTAGCGAGAAGTAATGGTGCTCGGGATAAGTGTGAATAGAGACGTGACTCTCGGCCAGAATATAGAGAATTGTCTCTCCTTCGGGCTCAAATTTATGATGAGTTTTATGAAGAACGTTAAAACGTTCGTAGACGTACTTATCAATGTCCTCCATGGTGTGGGGCTTGAGATCACCCGCGAGCCAGAAGTCGACGAGAAGATGCTGGGAGTCCGTGTTCATGCGCGCTCCATAATAAGCTTAGCGAGTTTCGTGCGGCCAATAAACCAAGTGAGAGTCACGACGAGAATGATCGCCAGGGCCTGTGCCCAAAAGTTAGTAGTGGGAATAAAGCCAAACATCGCCCCGAAAAATTCTCTGATGGGGCCATAAATATGAACGTAGAAAATGCGGTGAAGAGCAAAAATGGGCAAACTCGCAACACCCACATATGTGAGAAAGGGCAGGGGTCTGGCCAGTCGCATGCGCTCAATTTTAAGAGCGAAGGAGAGTAGGATGAGCTGTGTGCCCCAGAGGTAGAGGTTTCCAGGCAGTGAAAAGCTCAGGTCGTGCTCGGTTTTAAAAATATTAAAGGCATCAACTGTAAAGGGCGTGTCGCCAAGCCAATAGGGTAGGCACATGGATACACCTAGTAGTGTCATGGCGGCCAAAATCTTTAGGTTATTAAGTTTTTTTGAGTAGTAAAGGCGACCGATGAGAAAGCCCATGCAACTTGAAACCCAGAAGTAGTGAGGTCTGGCATCAATTTCAAAGTCAGGGTGCCAAAGAACTTGGAGGAGGCCTTCGATTTGGTCCATAAGCTCTGTGGGCATTGCCTGAATAATCAGCCCCAAAATCATCCAGCCAATCACTCCAGGAGTTCCCAATACCCCATAGATGAGAGTGAGCGCCCCTAGTAAGAGCATCCACGTTTGAATGGGATAGAGACTCAGGGCGCCTCCAAAATTGGGGGAGACGAGGAAGTTTTCAAGTGTAAAAAAGAAAAAAAGCAAGGCGAAGATTTTAAATTTACCGCCCATTACGAGTCTGAAATCGAGCTTATCGCGCCTTGAGAGATTGAAAGCGGCCAAGGTGAGATAGATTTGACTTACCCAGGGAATAAAGGTGATGGAGAGAAAGTAGAGAAAACCATCCATGGGAAGCGCCTTTCCCACAACATCACCGTAGAAGGAGTAGCTCGCGCCTAGGGCGCCCCCATTTCTAAAGAAATAGAGAAACCAGACATTATTATAATAAGTATAGTGCTGGAGCAGGGCGAGTATGATGAAAAACCCGCGAAGGATGTCAAAGGTGTGAAGACGACCTGAAAAAGTATCTTGAGTTTTGAGCTCTGGCATCCGTGCCGTTCCTTAAAATGACAATTAATTTTCTTCTCTTATGATAGGGCGAAAGCTTTGTGAAAGTAAAATGGGAGAAGGTAGGACCAACACTTCGTTGGTCCTACCCCTTTTTGTGATTATTCATTGTTTGGAAGACGTCTGAGAACGCGGTCGTAATTTCTAATGTAGGCTTTAGTGATTTTCTCAAAGAGACTATCACCCTCATTACCTTGGTAGTTTTTCTTTGAGCCCTCATCTCTGGCGTCAATGGCTTCGCGTAGGGCCTGATTGTCATAGCCACCAGTTCCTGAGCCGGAGTCAGAGTTATTAGAATTATACTGCGCGCCATAGTCCACGCCCGAGTAGCTACTGCCTGAACCGGGAGCATTGCCTTTATAGGCGTCGCTCCAATCGATTGAAGACTTCTCGCCACTATCGTCTTTCTTATCTTTGTCGGCGAGGGCACCTTTTCCAGAACCACTGCTATTGTTGAGTAGACCTGAGCCAAAGGAATTTGCCGCTAGCCCAGATGAGGCGGCCTTAGATCCACCCGTTGGGCTGGTCATGGCATTCATCATCTGATCTTTAAGAGCGAGTAGTGAGTTAGCACGGGGGTCATTACCATTTTTCTTCTTAAAGGCTTCTAGGCGCTTTTGCTTATCTTCACGAGCTTGCTTATTGGCGGCGATGGCACTCTTAACTTCATCTGAAGTCTCTGAGATTAGCCCCGAAGAGCCCGAGCCTGCGGTATTGGTTCCAATATCTGAGAGATTCCCCCCAGAACTGATTCCCGTTTTGGCGGTATTTTGGAAGAGCCCCGCACTGCGAGTGAAGCTATTTTCAATGGCATCCACATCTTCTTGCACAACATCCTTAGGGTCTTTGGCAATACCCTGGGCACCTTGTTGAGAAAGCCTTGAAGCGGTCCCAATATTAGCGATGGTGTGGAGGTAGTCGTTGACGTAGTTTTCATTGAGGTCACTATAGCCAATGATATTGTCGCCGTTATCCAAGGTAATCACATCGAGCATTGAAGTGACCATTTCCATATAAGTCTGGAAACCTGGAAGTGGATAGGCAATGCGATCAGGCAACGAGGTTCTTGGCCACACAAAGTGAAACTTCACAACGTAGTCGGCAAACTTCTCGAGGTTCTCATTATCTTCACCGGCGAAGTAGCCCTCTTCAATCATGTAGTTCTTAGCCGCTTGCTTAATTTTGGCAATCTGGTCTTGATTGAGGACATAAGTCTGCTCGTATGTTTCAGAGATTGGAGGAGTGTAGTGTCCAATCACTTCTGAGTCGATAAAGGTCTTATCAAAGTAGCTGGTATTTTGCTTGCCACCTGGTCTTTTACCTTTCATCGCTTTCAGAGCATTTTGGAAACCTTGATCCATTAGGGTCGCATATGAGCGCTTGTCTTTAATGAGTGTATCTTTATCCACATTGAGGGGGATGAAGGGGTCAACCAGAATATTCTGAGTCACACTTCCATCGTTCACATCTTTGTAGACCAAGAAACTCTTCACACAAGCGTTGGCACCAGTGTGGGTCTTACAGATTTTGTTATAGGGTTGATAGAGCACACGCTTGTAGTCACTACACTGATCTTTCTTACCACACTTGTAGGGACCTTTGATGTGATCATCATAAATCTCTGGACCTTGGGCAACCCAAGCGCCTTTAAGAGCGCCCACGAGCCACATACCCACACCACCGGCAACACCAGAAGCTGAGATGATACCTAGTGAGGCCCAAAGTGAAATGGTTGGACCCATGGCCATACCTGAGACTACAGCGACCACAGCAGCGGCGAGCATCACACCCACTAAGACACCACTGGCCACGGCACCAGGATTTTTAACCGTGAAGTTAAAGACGTCGTATTGCTTCGTTTCAACTTCATACCAGTTATTTGTGCGCGACCAGTTGGCAAGGTCATTAAGACCGGCCAGGTTCACGCTATTTCCAGAGTAGAGAATATCGGCAAATTTCTTATTGGCCGTCGTCCAGGCCACAAGCATACGCTTATACTTCACCCCTGAAGCGTCACCATCATAGTCGTCAGTTTCAACTTCTTTGCTAGCAAGTTCTTGTTTGAGAGCTTCATAGGCTGCGTATTCGTCTGGACAATACTGTCTAAACCACTCTTGATCGTTAGAGCTAATTTTTTCATAGCCATTCTTATCAAGACACAGACAGCGAACTTCTTTGTTAACGGTTTTTAGATCCTCTAGGTAGGCATGTCTAAACTCACGGTGCTTTTGGGCCACTGTTTTCATACGCGAATGCATACTATTGCCGTCTTGCCCAATCCAATAGTCTTGAACGCCTGAGCCAAGGGCCACGAATTCAAAACCTAAGAGCGCCATTTCGATATCAAAGAGTTTACCCTTGGCGAGTTTTTTGGCCTTATCAGACTTATTTTGGAGGTAGATGTAGTGGTCAGCTCTGAAGTCAATATGACAAGTTTCAAAGTCAGAGCCCTCGCGTAGACTAAAGGCCGGAACGTTGGCGATGGTCTTAGTCTTTCTACCTTCGGCCGAGTAGGTCGTGGCCTTTCTCATGATCTCTTCTTCAGACTCTTGGATTTCACGGTGAATATTACCCGGAGAGTACTTGGCCTTATCCGCTTTAATTTGATTTCTAAAGTCGGCGTCTTGAGCGTTGGCCACAGAGATTGGTGAGAACCAGCTTAGAACCTTTAGGAGAGTATTGTCTTGAGATTTTTTCTGATTGAGAAATGCGCCCATTGGGGGACAGTTGGGCACGCACATAATTTTGCCGCCCACATTCTCTTCAAGCAGACCTGGACAACACTTCATCCCGCGCTCTGGCGTTCCCTGACTGCCAACGCAAGCGGGAAGGCATGTGAAGACTTCTTCACAAGCTCCATTCACACATGAATTTGAAGCACATTCTTTATCACTTTTACAGCTTGAGCCTTGCTCTTTAAAACCTTCGGGGAGTGTGAGTCCCATGAGACCCGCAAAGCTTTGCACTCCACAATTAAATGAAGCCGCTTGCACACACTCAGTGCCCTTGGCGCAGTTTTCATTATCAAAACATGATTTGCCTTGAACCACGACGGGCGCACAAGCTTTCACTTCAGCACAAACACTTTTTCCATAAGAGTCGATAACTTCGCCTGAGCAGCACTGTCTGAAGTCTGACGTCTCAGTTCCAGAGGCCAGACACTTATTTGTATCAATTTTGGCGCCACTAAGAACCGCAGTGATCTTATCCTTAGCGCGAGAAGGGATGGCAATACAGTTTAGACCTTGACCACACTCAAATGAGCTATGGCAGAGAGTATTGGCCGCTTTTCTTTCAAGTGGGTTTTTGGCAACTTCTTCAATAGTTACTTTAATAAGATCCTTGAGTGCCTCTGCCTTTTGATCGTCAGAGAGTTTATTCTTTTTGGCGGTATCAATGAGTTTGTCGTAGCGACCTTTGAAGGTGAGAAACTCCGCCTGCGTGAAATAACTAAAGTCCTTGTAGTCGTGTAGCGAGCGCTCAACAAAGGGGCGAATGGCCACGAGGTCGAGGTCACCATTTTTACTCGCTCGGTACTCTGTGATGAGTTCAGCGGCTCCGTTAGTGAAGTAGTCGATATCTGCTTTTTCAAGCTTGCGATAAAACTTGTCACTGCTGTTCTTTTCACGCTCTGGCATGATGTCTTCAATTCGCGTGTCTTCAACTTCCTGAGCTTGTGTGTGAGTACTCACAAACGGAAGGAGAAGAGCGATGAGCAGAAATAGTTTTAATTTGTTCATTTTCATAAGGCCCTGCCTCAAATGGGATTACACGAGTTAAGCCCATTATAGTCCCCGGCGAGATATCAACAAAAAAAGCCGAGGGTGGTGTCTGTTTAGAGTTTTCAAGAAGTTATCGGTATTTCGAAAATAAACTTGAGTGAGAATTTTGCGAATAAGTGGAGTGAAAGTGTTTCTTTTCAGTAACTTATGAGTTTCTCAAAAAATTAACCTGAGTCATTCTGCGCGTTCGTACTCTTGCAGGCTTAGGAGCTACATGACCCGCGATAGGCCGCCAACAGAATGGGCCAGTTTTGGGCCAAATTCCGCTTTATCTCACAATCAGATAGATTTCATCTGAAGTTAATAATTTTGATTTGTCCCGCTCAGGAGTAGAAAAGACTCAAGGAGAGTAGAGATGAAAGCGCTCAAAGTAGCTCTAATATTTATTTCTGCCATTTTGCTGGGTTTTGGGCCCATTCAAGTTGGCGCCAGCGGGCCCGCTAAGTCCTACGAGGAGCTGGCCCAGGTGATTGAGGCCGTTGTCGACGCCAGTTGGGACCTTCCAGCGGGACCCCATTGGAAGCTTCATAGTCTGAAGCAGTCATTCCAGGGCTGTGAAGTGGCCAACCCAGATTGGATTTATGAACAGATTGCCGTGGGCATTGAGAATTTTGCCTCCTTCTATGTCGATGAAGAACTTCCCTACGCCCAAGCTCTTGAGCAATTACAGGAACTTGCGAGCTCTGGTGCTTTTCAAATCTGTGAGGGGGAAGTGGTGCGAGGTCCAATTCCTTTTGTGATCGAGCTTTAATAGCGCCTTGCCCTCCATATCTTTTGTTTCACTGTGTCACAAAGTCCCTAGCGCTAAGGTCCATTTTGGCCTTTTCTTTTAAAACTGCACCGCCTCTTTGACCCTGACTCCGATGAAATTCATTGGCTTGCTTACGAATATTCGGCCACTTATCTGTTTTGTGCTCTTGGCATGACCCTTGCGTTAGCTAGGAACACAAAGATTGACCTTAGGATGAGGACAATCAAACAGACCATAAAATGATCGCCCAAGAGGGAGCGAATTTTGTGTCAGGAGTAAAACATGGAACGTCACATCTTAGATCAATTTAAGAACAAGTTCTTAATGATGAAAGAAGAGCTCATGAAGGATGAAGCAAAAGGTGAGACGGCACTCGGCGGAGATGAAGTGGAAATGGCGGGCACTGAACGCGAACGCCTGCTCGAGATGAAGCTTATTGGAAGACGGGCCTTTCTTTTGAGAAAGGTGAGTAACGCTCTTCTTCGTATTGAAGAAGGGACATATGGCGAGTGCTGTGAGTGCGGAGATGAAATTTCTCTGGCCCGTTTAGAAGCACGGCCGACTGCAGATTTTTGTATTGTCTGTAAGGAAGAGGCCGAACGTGAAGAGAGCCAGGTTCTCTACGCTCGTCGCAGCCACACGCACGGCAAAGAAATTGTTGGAGACAATACTAATGTTCTGTCATTTGAGCGTGAAGAGCCCTTTGTGATTAAAAATCCTGGGCCACAGAGACATCTTGGAGCGACCCTTCCATAACCCCCAAACCTCTTTTTGATTTTTGTTTCCCCCCAGGCAAAAATGATCAAGGCGACCTAAATGGTCGCCTTTTTCTTTGGGCCACTTCCTGGCGCCGCCGAAACGCCAGTGATGAAGTACTTTGCGAGTATGCCCATTCACTCTCTCTTACTGGTCTTAGTCTTGAGCCTTGGGGCCTCATGTGTGGATAAAAAAGTTGGTGGCCTGGTAGCGGTAGAAGATCGCGGCCGCTATGAGGGAGATGAGGGTGACGGAGGAAGTAGTGATGATAGTACCCTTCCCACTATCAGCTCTGTCTCAAAGCCGGGTAATCGTTGGTATGGACTCAATCAGTACCTCACTTTTACAGTTAATTATAATGAAGCAGTGACTGTTGTAGGTGTCCCCAAGTTAAAGCTCACGACTGATAATGGGATACGCTACGCCACATACTATACAGGCAGTGGCACCACCGCCATTGGCTTTCGCTATCGCATCGACGCCACAGACTCGGATGTTGATGGACTCACAATTGATAACCGCATTGATCTGGCCGGGGGAAATATGAGTGATGCCTCTGGTAATGTGGCCGATCTAGTCATTGGCAATATTGATATTTCTGGAATCTATCTTGATCCAGTCATTCCCAATTTACTGAGCATCACTAATGTCGCCAGTGGTTCCTATCGCAATTCTAATGGAGACACTCTCAGTTTTGATGTGACTTGGGATAAGAGCGTGAACATTACGGGAACGCCAAGAATTCAGATTAACATTGGCAGTGGAACCGTTTACGCCACTTATGCTGGTGGCACTGGAACGACTACGCTTACCTTTACCTACACTGTGGGGGCGGATGATCTCGACCTCGATGGGATTACGCTGGTCTCTCCGATTAATATCTCAGGTTCCTCGATTCGCGATATTGCTCTCAATAATGCCGTCAGAACATTTGTGGTGCCTAATACCAGCGCAGTTTATGTCACTCCCAACACCCTGGTGATGTGGCTCGATGGGAGTGATCCTACCACTCTCTTAGATGCCGAAGGGGATAACGCTAGTAGTGGTGCTTTTGGAGGAGAGGTTTGCACTTGGAGTGATCGCTCCTATCGCGCCAACCATCTCACAACTCATGGGGTGGATAGTAATTGTCTCACTCACGTCGATAACGCCCTTAATGCTCAAGACATTGTGAGCGGTGGAGGCGACGGCCTAGCTCAGTGCTTGAGTGTTAACCTGGGTTCAGGTCTTAATGCTACCAGCGGTGGGACGGTCCTTAGCGTTGTGCGCTCTAATAGTAGTGTTCAAACCACTCAAACAGTTCTTTGGGGGGACTCAGGAGTGGGAGCTTTTCCTCGCCTGGGCTATCTTGATAATCTTGGCAGCTGGCTCATGAGTGCTGGCGGCGCCGATGATTATTGGGAGATGGGCAGTTCCGTGATCAACACTGGCCAGTGGTACTTGGGAGAAATTAATTTTAACGCTGGTACCTACGGACTTAGGCTTGATGGGACCTCAGAAGTACTTGCGCCCGGTGGTGGTGTGCTCGTTAATGATACGGGCGTTGTTAATGAAGTTAACCTGGGGTGTGAGTCGGATGGCTCAAATAATATGGATGCGAGTGTGGCCGAAGTGATGATTTTCGAGGCGAATTTAAACGCGAGCTCTCTTACTCATTTGAGAAATTATCTCACCAGTAAGTGGGGGCTTTAAAAACGTGGCGAGGTTGCCCTCGCCACGATGAATCTTAATTAAGGGCCAGTCCCGCTAGTTGACCAACTAGTCCACTTGTTCTTTTGACAAACGCATCTTTTTCATCGCCTTCAAGTCCTTCACTTGAAATGAGGGCGAGGTCCTCGACGTGTTTGCAAAGTCCAGCCACCAGCTCGGGGTGAGTTCCCTTCTCTTCCATTTTTAGGGCCATTTGAACCAGCGGGTTATTGGGGTTAATAACCAGCGTTTTCTTAATGGGAAAACTCGCATTTTGCCCCATACTTTGGGCCATCTTAGCAAATCGCTTCATTTGCTCATCGACTTTAAAGTAGGCCGGGTAGGGCGAGTTCTTAATCTTTGCAATCTCGATTTCGTCGCCCATGTCCGCACTTGGAGTGGCCTCTTTTTCGGTCTCTGTTTTTTCTTTTTCGGGGTGAAGAATCTTGGTAAAGAGCTCTTTGACTTTAACGTCATCAGCGCTGGTATTTTCACTTCCTAAAAGATTGTCGATTTCAGCGTCAACGCTTGAGAACTTGAACTCTTCATCGCCCACTTTCTTATATTCCAGGTGCTGGATAAAGTGCGGGTCAATGTGCTCGTCGATCTCAACGGCCTCGAGCTTATGTTCACTGAGTTGGGCATTGAGAGAGTGATTGGTTTTATTTTTTTCAAAGTAGAGCACGGTGTTGCCAAGCTTCTCTTTATATTCGGCCGGAACATTTGCTCGGTACTCGGGAAGAGTGAGCAGTTTTTTGTCATTCGTTTTAAAGAGAACGCGCTCTCTCATGAGCTCGTCAAATTTTTCATCACTGACGCAGCCATATTTCACGAAAAGACCAATGTCTTCCCAGAGTGCTTCATATTTAGGGCGATCATTTTTGTGAAGCTTTTTAAGCGCTTCGGCCACCTTGCGCACGATGTAGCCACTGATCTTTTTGATATTGGGATCTCCTTGAAGAGAAGATCTCGAAACGTTCAGCGGAATGTCGTGTGAATCGACGGCCCCTTTGAGTAGGCTTAAAAACTCAGGGATAATATTTTTTACGTTATCAGTGACAAAGACCTGTTTGCAGTAGAGGCGAATGGTCTTTTCATTAAAGGGTCGGGCCGGATTAAAGCGCGGGAAAAAGAGCACTCCTTCAAGCGTGAAGGGGTGATCGACCTTTAAGTGAAGCCAAAAAAGCGGCTCTGGCTCTGTGGGAAAGAGGTGGCGATAGAATTTTTTATAATCTTCGTCCTTAAGCTCGCTGGGGTCGCGCTTCCATAAGGGAACAGTGTCATTGACCTGGGTGGGGCTGTAGTCATCCTTGCCCTCGCGCTCTTTATCACTGACCATGATCGGATAAGGCATGAAGTCACAGTGATTTCGAAGCGTCTCAGAGACTTTAAACTCAGAGAGGAATTCCTCACTCTCTTCATTGAGGTGAAGAGTGATGGTGGTTCCGACTTCAGACTTATCTGAGTCGCTAAAAGTGTAGCTGGTGTCGCCATCGCATGACCACTTAGTGGGCTTAGCGCCGGCGTTCATTGAAAGAGTTTCGACTTCAACTTTACTGGCGACCATAAAGGCCGAGTAGAAGCCGAGACCAAATTTACCAATTATATCTCCGCCTTGGTCGGCGCCCTCTTTTTGCAGTTTTTCAACAAACTCGCGCGCCCCTGAGAAGGCGAGTTGAGC
The DNA here is from genome assembly GCA_048264885.1 of Bacteriovoracaceae bacterium. GTDB lineage: Bacteria > Bdellovibrionota > Bacteriovoracia > Bacteriovoracales > Bacteriovoracaceae > JBLWXV01. The sequence continues at coordinate 73,018 of JBLXCO010000001.1, read as the reverse complement.
GATGTACTTTTCAACCTCCTCTTCTGTCATCCCTAGACCGTTATCTTTAACGGTGATGGTTTTGGCCCCTTTATTAACTATGACTTCAATCTTGCCAGCGGGGATCTCTTCATTTCTGGTGCGCGCCAGGGTTGCGCGCTTGGTGATGGCGTCGGTGGCATTGGCCACGAGTTCGCGGATGAAGATGTCGTGCTCGCTGTAGAGCCACTTCTTAATGATGGGAAAAATATCTGAGGTGTTAACGCTAATGCTGCCTTGGCGTTCGCTCATCGGGTTCACTCCTTTTTTTGTGAGAACACACTTATTATGGGAGTGATCTTTCAAGCGTCAAGGTGACTTCATTAAAACTTTAAGGCAAAATAGCGCCCATAAGTATTGAATTGCGGGAGAAGCTCGTTGGACAATCTAAATGAGAAAAAGCGCGTCATTATTGTGACTACTGGCGGTACAATCGATAAGACCTATGATGAGCTCGATGGATCGCTCGAAAATAAAGAGTCGGCGATTAAAGAGAGTATCATCAAGCGCCTGCGTCTGCCTTATACCGAACTTGATGTGATCAGTGTTCTCAATAAAGATTCGCTTTATATGACCGACTTTGACCGCTCGCTGTTGGTTAAGTCTCTGCGCATTCAGCTCACCAAGGGTCATCCCATCGTTGTTCTTCACGGCACAGACACCATGGCCAAGTCGGCGACCTATGTGCTTGAGCAGATTAAAGATTTGCCAGTTCCCATTGTCTTTACCGGCGCGATGAAACCCTTGGGCTTTGACGACTCGGACGCTAAACAAAATGTAACCGAAGCCTTACTTGCTAGTAAGCTGCTCACACCTGGAGTCTATATTTGCTTTCACAACCGTGTCTTTACTGTGCCCGGAGTTCGCAAGAATAAAATTCTTCGCACCTTTGAGGCCGTTAATGTCTAAGGGCGCTCTTGTGAGCGTGGGCCAAACTTTTAAAGGGGGCAGTGAGCTCTTTCTCAGCGGCCTATTGCAATTTTCTTTGCTCGCTATTTTTGAAGCATTTGCCATTACCTTGAGCTGCTTTTTTTTTGGTGATCAAAGTGGAGGCAGTGAAACTCTCGTCATTCACTCAATTTTAAGTATCGCGATTATGTTTCTGTCCATGACTGCCGTGATTCTCTTGGCCGCTCGCAAGCTCCCTTGGGGCGAGTTTGCTAGTTTTGAAATGCCACAAGGTTTTTGGGCGCCGGCCTTCTTTTTCTTTGTCGCCAGTGCTCTCTATAGCTTGGCCTTTCTCCTAGGCCTGGTGGCCTTAGTCGTGCCGGGAATCCTGGCCCTCATATTTTTCTCCTATGTGCCTTTAATGGCGGTCTTCTACCAATCGGAAGAACATGGCAATTTTGCCATGAGCATTCGCTTTACAAAGCTTGCCTTCCTGCCAACCTTAGTGCTTACGCTGCTGTCATTTCTGGTAGAAGTAGGTGGAATGCTCTTTCAGAATCAATACTTCAGCTTACAATTTCTCTTACTCATGGCCCTCTCGCTCATGACCAATTATCTGCAAGTGCTCTTTGTCTATCTCTTTCACCGCTTGTGTGCTGCCACAGAACTGGGGCAACACTAGCACTGCGGTTAATCGCAAATTCAGTGACTTAATGGCGCATAACCATTTTACTCCAGTAAGGTGTTAAAATTGGGTCTAACGAGCTTAAGAATCGTGCATTTAAGTCCGATAAGTGGTTGACTATGCTTCAAGGAAAGAACAACACATTCACCCGCAAGAACTACCTTCAGACGTTGATGTTGGTGCTGATGTTAGTGATGCAAGGCTGTATTCAAAATACAGGGCTGGGCGGTAAACGCCTCGGGGTGAAAACATCCGCTTCGGGTGACTCTGCTGGCAATGGCGCCGGGGGAGGAGGACAAGGTTCTGGTAAGAGCGACGGCACCATCACCGCCATTGACGACGAGACCTTTGCCAACGGAATTGCGGAACTGCGCCACCTGGTTGATCCCTTTGATGGCACTTATAAAACTAAGATTTCGATTCCCAAAAACTTCAATGGAAACCTCTATCTCTCAGGTCTCAATATCACATCGTTAAACGATCGCTTGATCTATGTGCGTTTTAAGTTTGGTCGTGAGCTAGCGGTGATTGAAGTTCCGGCCACGATTGGTCGCGCGCCGGGGATTACGCCGCAAACAGATATTGAAGTGTTGATGCTCGATATGAGTGATCGCCCCTTTGAAAATCTGCGCTTGCTCTATGATCTCTATGACTATTCCAGTGGCACTGACCCAGAGACTGATGTTTATAGTAAGAACCTCTATTGTCGTGGTCTTCATCTCGAACACGATTCGACTTTTGAAGAGAGCAACGATAGTGAATTTGCTTGTGACGACGCTGGTGAGCGCTGTCTTTATACCTATGCTAAGGTCAAAGATAGTGGTCTCTACTCAGGAGGAATTGCTAAAATTCCTGCGACTCCACAACTAGACACCACTAAAAACGGCCAGCCCTATAGTAGCGAAGCCCACTCGGTTGTGCTCAATCGCTGTCTGCCCGATATCTACTCGACTATGGCCACACCGGCCGAGCAGGCGGTGGCCAAGAGTGACCTTGAGACGACTCTGCAAAGTCTGCTCATTGGTGGAGGGATAGGCTTTGGCTCTATCATTAATTTTGATACTTCTGGAGACGGCAGCAGTGACGTCTCCTATGTCTATAACGGCCCCTACCGCGCGCTCAACCAAAGTGAGTGGGAAATTACTGGTGCCGCAGCCATTGATCCTCTTTACGGTGTTTTCGGTGGCTACCTCTCTGGCTCGACCGGTTTTAACGGCGGCTACAACGCTAGACTCTTTCCGCGTGCGGGCAAACTCTCTCTGGCCTCGAATGTTGAATATATTGGAACCAGTGATGAAGATGATGCCTATGCCGCGCGAACGCTGCTCTCGTTAGCGACCAGTGGAGAGTCCAACTGGACAAATGGCTGTAATATTCGCGTTCAAAATTACGACTCCTATTCAGGCGAGGGAATCGGCTCATGTAATGTGACGGCCGAGATCGAGCTTCTTGCTCTGAACACCGTAACGGGTGAGAAAGAAGTGCTCACCGACACGACAACAAATCAACTTAAACTTCAACTCACGCGCGAGAGTGTGGTGGACTTCTCTGATCGCGAAGTGCTCGAATCGGCCTTTAAGACTTGTTCGAGTTCAAATGCTTGTGGTTCGGATGAGTGTTGTTTTAACAATCGCTGTTGGTCTAAAGACCTAGTGGCCCAGTGTCTAGAGGATGTCGATGTGGTCGGCAACCGCGGAGTGGGCGAGACTTGTTCGTCTGACTTTGAATGCTCTTCATTTTGTTGCAATCAATCAACAGGCGTGTGCGCCGTTCACTCTAATACCGAATCTGATCCGGTTCTCTGTAATAAGTCTCCTGGTCAGCAGTGTGTGGCCAAGGAATATTGTCGTAAAGAAAATATCTCGACTTGTTTCGTGGTGAAAACAGGTGTGAGCGCTCAGGGCGCCGTCACCTGTGCTCTGCGCTGTTACAATGTTCCTACATTTGGCAGCTGTAGTAATGGAATTTGTATTCCACCTAACACCCCAGATGTTCCGAGCTTTGATCCCTCAAATCCTGACTGTTCTGAGGCGATTGATCCCCCTAGTTCTTAAGATTGAATAGTAAGGGGCCGGGCGCTACAATGCCCTTATGCCAAAACTATTCTACTTCTCATTAACCCTGCTTTATTTGGCCCTCGAGGCGCGAGGGGGCACGGTTTCTTTAAGTAGAGGAGAGAGAGAATTTTTAGAGCAAGCGCGCCAGCGCGACTTCATCGGCAGACAGGCCAGAAGCGAGTTACTCCTAAGGCCCGAAGTCTTTTTTTCAGGTCTTCTCAAACGCGAACAAATCCTCGCCCGCGAAGGACTAGAGAAGTCTCTTGAGAATGCTTGGCAGGTGCGCGATGATTTTGAAATGCAAGAACTCTTTTTTCAAATCCTTGAGCGCGAGCTCTCGCAGGAATAAATAATTAGAAGGTAAGTGATATGCAAAAGAGCGAATTATTTTCCAAATTAGGGCTGGTTCTCGACCACGTGGCCATTGCAGTGAGTGATCTCGATCGGGCCCAAAGAGTCTATGAAGATCTGGGCTTTGCTTTTGAAAGTGAGCGAGAAGTTGTTGCCAGCGAAGGAGTAGAGACGGCCTTCGCCCAGATCGATGGCCATGGCCATATTGAGCTGCTCACCCCTTACGGCGAAGATGGCCCGATCCACAAATATCTTGAAAAAAGAGGCGAGGGTATCCACCACCTGTGTTTTCGCGTTGAAGACGTGCGCGCTAAGTGCCGCGAGCTCGAAGAAAAGGGATATAAGCTCATCCATCCCGAACCAAAGCCCGGTGCCAAGGGCTGCTTGGTCAACTTTATTCACCCTAAATCTACCGGTGGGGTGCTAATTGAGATTTCAGAACATGGAGGCGCTAAGTGAATCAGGCCCAACTGCAATTTCCTAGACTGACTCCAGTTAATAAAATTTTAATTATTGCTTCGGCGTCCTTTTTCCTTCTCAATGCCATTACGACTAAAGCTTTTCAACTCTCACTCACCGCGCTTTTAGGTCTATCCATTGAAGGGGTGACGAGCGGGCTTATTTTTCAGCCTTTCACTTACGTATTTATGTCCCACGGACTAATGGATGTGATTTTTCACGCCCTAGGCTTGTGGTTTGTCGGCAGCGAGCTCGAAGAATTGTGGGGCCGCAAGCGCTACATCAGCTTTCTCGCTGGCACCGCCATAGGTGGCGCCATTGTCTATCTGATCATTGGCGCTTTGCTCTTTGAGGGCATGCTTTGGCGCTTTCCCTTGACGGGGATGAGTGGACCAGTGATGGCGCTTTTTTTAGGTTACGCCATTTTGTATCCCAATCGACCCTTTCTCTTTATGTTCGTCTTTTCTCTTCCGGCCAAGTACTTTTGTATGATTCTCATTGCCATGAGTCTCTACACCGGAATTTTTACCCCTGCGGGAATCGGGGCCTGGGGTCATTTGGGGAGCATGGCGATGGCGCTGGTCATGATGAAGCTCATGTCTAGTCCCAGCACCAAGCACTGGTTCACCAGCACGCCAGCTGGCCGCAAAATGCCGCGACGCAGTCACCTGAAAATCGTCCCCAGCGACAAAGGCCGGGGTAAAGATGACGACAAAACCCCACCTCCCAAGTATTTTCAATAGGCGAGGGGCTTTTCAAATGGCAGCGACTTCGCTAGTTTATGCTCTTTAGAAATTTAACTAAGTATCAGGAATCCTATGCGTCTAAGTAAGGCCCTCGAAGAAAAATTACTCGATAAAAGACTACGCGATAAACTTCTCGCTGAAGGTAAAGTCTCTCAGGCTCAAGTGGATGAATACCTTTCATCTATTCCTGACGACAGCTCAAACGCCACTTTCACTGATAAATCAGGCGATAAGCAAGACTAAAATTTGCTTGGTTTATTGAATGATAAAGCTTGTGAACAGGACTTCCTTAATAGTCTGAGGTCCTGTTATTTCCTCAATTCGCCTTTTGAGGCGAGACTCCAATAATATTCTGCCACTAATGGATGAGAGCTCCTCTGGAGACATGCGTGAGGCTACATCGATAAAGCCATCGATGATGAGTTTCTTATTGTCATTGATCCTCGAGGTCGCCGCCGCATTAAAGGGAATCAGCGAAGCCTCGACATCGAGGTAGCGCAGGCGAGCACTGGGGCGATCGGCCCGAATATTAAGCGTGATCTTGCCTAGTGCGATGGCCTCTTGGGCCTCGGCCTTGGCAATATCGCTCATCATCTCCTTCATCTCAGCACTATCGCTCACGGGCGGTCTTTGATAGATCATCTCGGTGTAAACGAACACCGCTAAGGTGCCTCCTGTAATGAGGAGGGTGAGTGTCCATAGAATGAAGTCAATAATTCGATTGCCTGTCATTACACTAGGATAGCATGTCATGGCGCTGTTGAAAGTAGGGAAATGTTTGAAGACTTTATGTTGACACCCCTGGGGTGCGGGCGATAAAAAAGAATATTGAATTGGTACCAAAGTACAAAAAGATGGAACTTTGCCCTAACAAAAGGACGCTAGAGTGCAATATCGACTAAGCAAACTCAGCTTGGCCCTGGGACTCGCTCTCATTTCCCATGGAGTCTGTGCCCAAATGATGGACCCGAGCACTTGGTGGCCCTCAGTTGGTCCTGGCGGCCTTAGTTCTACCGTCGTCGATCGCGCTCTTCCCGATGCTTATAGTTTTGATCAGATTAAATTGGATGGTTTTGGCGCTCGTGAGAGGGAAGTGACTCTCTCAGGTCTCTCGGCCGGTGCTTTCTTTGCCGTTCAATTTCATATGGCCTATGCCGAGATCGCCGATGGTTCAGCGGCCATTGCTGGTGGGGCCTACTGGTGCTCAAAAGCCAGCACAAGCGTGGCCACTAGCGAATGCATGAAGGGCAAGGTCCCAGCGCGCGTCTCACTGGATCGCTATTACTTTGAAGAAAAGCGCGGGGCCATCGCTTCAAGAGACCACCTGCGCGGAGATCGCGGCTTTGTCTTTAGCGGGGAAAACGACATTCTCGTTGATCGCGCTACTGTGCATGGACTTGAAAACTTCTATGTCGAGCTGCTTGGAAGTGATCATGTGAGCAGTGAGTATAACTCACCTGCGGGTCACGGTATGCCCACACTTAGCTATGGAAAGCCATGTCTTCGCCGCCACTATTTTAATTCTCCTTGGCTGCTCAACTGCGATCTCGACGGAGCGGGAATGATTCTTGAGGCTTTACTTGATGACCTCGAAAATCCTTATGAAAATTTCTACGATGATAATTACGATGATAAAAAGGATGTGAGTGATCTTGCAGGAGGCTCGCTCTATACCTTTGATCAGCGCCCTTTTATTGAAGAGTCGGGTAGTTCATTGGCCGACTATGGTCATGTCTTTATTCCTACTCAATGTGAAACTCGTGGGCGCAACTGCCGCATTCACGTGGCCCTACATGGCTGTGACCAAGACCCCATGACAGTGGGAAGTGCTTTTATTATTAAGGGTGGTTATAACCAATGGGCCAGTGCCAATGATCTCATCATTCTCTATCCTGCAGCGGCTAAGAGCTACTGGGCCCCACAAAACCCACTGGGTTGTTTTGATTGGTGGGGCTATACGGGAGAAGATTTTCACTTGCGCTCGGGCGTCCAGATGAAGGCCGTGCGCGCGATGATTCACGCGCTGGCCAAGAGATAATTAATTTCCACACGGGGGATATTCGCGGATGCGTCTGCCAATTTCCCCACCATCACTATGTCTGAGTTGTTCCCAGTAGGAATTATTTCTGCGCCCGTAGAGTAGACCATTACTTTTATAGACGCCGTTTCCGGCCTTCATGAGCTCTTCCATAATATCGAGACCGCACTTGAGGTTATCACTGGCCGCGGCCACACTTCTGGCCCGACACGATGGCCCTCTCCACGAACGGTTCTTCGCTGTTTCATCCAGTTGCAGAAGGCCCACGGCCACTCCATTAGTTGCATTTCCATTGCGGGCATTCTCGCGACAGGTGGCCTCTTTCCAGGCAATCGCTGCTAGCGACCAAACCCAGAAGTGAATCTTTTGTTCTCTATCAAAGCTTGCCCAGTTGGGACAAATTCCTCCGCTGCCGGCCATGCCGGTGAGGTTATTTGAAAAGAGGCTTGAGTTCTCACCTTTGGAGCGAATATATTCGGCCGCACTTTGTCCCCAAGCGCCGTAGCTTCCGTCGTCACTGATAAAGCCAGAACAATTTGCACCATGCTCTCTAAAAGAAGGGGTGAGTCCAGGCATTGAGTGACCTCTGGGACAGCTTCTGGGGCGTGACCTATTAATGGCGGCAAAGTCGCGCAGACATTCTTCCAGGGTTCTGGTTTGGGCATTAGTGCCAAGGGGGAAGAGGCATAGCAGTAGTAGGAGTTTAAGCGCTAACTTCATTACTCGGCCTCCGCATTCTGCATCACTTTCTTAAGTTTACAGGTGTAGGCTTTCTTTTTTGGCCCAGTAAATTTATAGGTGAGCTCGTCGGTGCCGCTCTTGATGAGTCGCTCAACAGTTGTGCCCGCTTCCTTACATTTTGAGCGGATGGTGGTGAAGACGACTTCAGACTTAGTTATTTTAGTTTCGCGCTCATAGGTACAGCCACCGGGGACAACCTCTTTTGACTTGAGCGGGGAGAGTTGGATCACAATATTGGGACCTAGGATGAGCTGAGTCGAGCCTCCATCGGTGATCTCCATGAACTGCCCCTCTGGACAATGCTCACGCGCGCTTTTTCCTTTTGAGATAAGTTCATAGGGCCCAGACTCTAGAAAGAGGGTGGCCCCAAAAGCCGGTGTGTTAAAAGCCTGCACAAGCAGGGTCATGAAAAGGAAGCGCTTCATTGTCTTACACCTCTAATAGGGCAATAGGCTGCCCATAAGTATTATATAGTACTAGTTGGTAATTCTAGGCCGGAAAGTTTGTCCCAGTAACAGGCATGAATCATGTTGGCCAAAGGCCGACACATTCACTTTAAAGCTAATATGTATTTACGAACACTTCTAGGCCCATTAATCTGAAATTAGGGAGGGCCCAATGAAAACCCTTGTTTGGATTCAAAAGTTTAAATTGAGTTTACTAAATCAGGGGCTGGCTATTTTTCTTGTCATCTGGGCAAGCCTCTGCCTTAAAGCTCTCTGGGCCCAGGAAGCGGCGGCCAATGCTATTGTCGTCAAAGAGGGAATTAACTCGCGCCAAATGGAAACATTAGGTCCTTCTAAGCACGCCGTCTTTAGATGTGTTTTAAAGGCCACGGGTGAGAACTTGGTCGTTAAAAAGCGTCCCCTGAGTCGCCACATGAAAGAACTTGGCGATCCCCCCTTTGATATCGCTTTTCCCGTGGCAAGTCAGTACGAGCTTAAAAGTGGTGAGCGCCTGAGTGCGCCGCTGGCGTTGGAAGAGTGGTATTGGGTCATGCGCTCAAAGCTACAAAATGGAGTTGAAAGACCAAGTAACTCCAACTCAACAATTGCCGTCATTAGTGGCAGTGAGGAGGAGGCTTGGCTGCTTGCCAGTGGGGTCGTGAATCTCAAGCGCGTTTTGAATCTCGATCAACTAGTTCGTCTTTTTAGCTCGGGCCGAGTCGATGTGCTCTTGATTGATCGCGAGACCCTCAAAGAGCTGGCACTTGATATGGGCCTTGATATTACTCCCTATTTTTTTAAATTTGAGCGCTACGTTTCTTTCTCGGCGCTATTTTCATCGGCCATTTTAAAGCGAAAGCCTGAACTGCTTGAGGCATTTAATCGGCAGATTCCTTCTTGTGCTACAGAGGAATTGTTACTGGATCCGATTCAAAAGGTTGGCCTAGAGTCCTATGCTCACGAAGTTTATGGGTGGCTCCTCTCGCTTGAAGCTTTAAAAGAGTTGCAAACTACTCCAGTGAAGATCACTCGCTTTGATCACTTTTATATTGATTCTCTTGAACGCGAATGGGCCAAACCCAAATCTTCCCTTCAAAATTCCGTCTATGGCTCAAAGTTTTCTAAGTTCCTCGCTCTTGAGGTGCCCAAGCGCTTTCCCTTTGTCAGTGAGCTTCTCATTTTTGACCGCTCAGGAGCTCTGGTTGCCGCCTCGGCCGCAACGACAGACTACTACCAAGGCGATGAAATGAAGTACACCCAGACATTTTCTAAGAATCAAAATCAATTTTTAGATCGTCTGCGCTTTGATGAATCAACGGGTAAATTCTTAGTTCAAGTGACCATGCTCATTAAAGGTCAAACTCAATCACAGGAGACCCTGGGTGTGACATTGGGAATTGACGTCACTAACTATCTGGCCTCTCGCCGCGCGCAGTCTACCAAATAGGAGTGAGTAGAGTTGAGGGTCGCAAAGACGCTGACTTTTAATCTTTTTTGGGGAGAGACCTAGGTTTACATCTTTGCGACCTCGTAAACCCGCTTTGTTAAAAAGCTGAGGCGACTATCTTTTTGTTTACACTCTTTGACAATTATGATTTTAAAAGTACCTAATAATTGTTCTTTTGGTGAAGAGTAGGAGCAGCAGATGGCAGGCGGAAGTGAATTTAAGGAAGTGCGCGATGTGCTAAAAGTGATTTTAAAGAATCGCAAGATCACCTATCGCGATCTCGCAAGTGAGCTTGGTCTAACAGAGAGCGCAGTCAAGAAAATCTTCACCGCTCCCGATTGTTCATTTTCGCGCTTAAATCAGATCTGCAAGGTTTTAGGAATTGGCCTCATTGATATCTTGCGCGAGATGGAGACGAAGGTTTTAAGGCAAGAGCGCTTCACTCCTGAGCAAGAGAGCTTCTTTGCTAGCAACATGGATTACTTTCACTTCTTCTGGCGCCTGGTGGCCGAGAGGAGAAGTTTGGATGAGATTAAGGCCATGGAGGGGCTCGATGAGCGCGAGTGCTTGCGCTATCTTTTAAAGCTCGATGACCTGGGACTCATAGAGCTGCACGAAAATAATGTGATTAAACTGCCCAAGATGCGCCTTAATCGTTGGATGGGGCAGGGCCCACTGACTGATACAATTCACTACGAATGGTCGATGGCGCTGGTAAGAGAAGTCGTTGCCTTCTCACCGGAAGAAAAGTCTGATCACTTTATGTTGCGATCAGTTCCATTGCGAGAGGAGAGTTACCGCGAATTTCTCCAGGCGGCGCGCGACCTTGAGGTTGAGTTTCTCAAACGCTCGGTGAGAGAGCGCTCACTGTCTGATCGCGATCTTATCAATATTAAATTTCTGATCTGCACCAGTACGGGCAGCTTTATCCCCGCAGGCGGGCTCAAGAGAAAGAGTGTGCTTAAAGGCTAGGGATTGATTTCAATGGGAGTGCCATCTTTAACAAGATTGTAAATCTCTTCAATCGCTTCATTAGAAACGGCAATACATCCTTGAGTCCAGTCGACAAATTCTAGGGCCGAATAAACGAGGTCGCGTCCAACGCTGTCCATCCAATCGGGAATCCACTGGGAGTAGTAGGGGCCAAGTTCATTGGGCATGCCGTGAATAAAGATCTCTCCTCCTGGAGAAACGCCGCGGTCTCTGGCCTGCTGGCGATCTTCTTGATTGGGATAGTCGATATGCAGTGAGAGAAAATAGCGACTCTTAGGATTGCGGTAGTCGATGGTGTAAGTGCCTTCAGGAGTTTTACCATCTCCTTCTTCAGTTTTGTGACCACTTGGGGCCCAGCCTAGCATGATGTGGTATTCGCGGTAGACCTGAAGTTCTCCCTCGTCGTTACCGGCCATGAGGTAGAGCTTGCGCTCGGATTTATCGACCACAACTTTGTCAATTTGTTCGAGGACTTTGGCCTGAAAATCTCTGATCTGGGCAATTCTCTGCATTCTCTCTCTTTGGACTTGTCCACGCGACTTAGAAAAAGCGCTCATACTCGTTAAGAATAACATAGAAAGTAGCAGTGTCTTGCCCATTCGGTTCATAGCGAATCCAGGTTTTAGTTAGTGCTTGGCAATTATAGTTCGTTTACGGGCCAGCGGGTGTTCACCCTGTAAGCTTTTTAGGGGGAGTCTAGGGACTAGACAAAATAACAAGTGTTTACCTTGTCAGTTAAGCCTGGGAGAGATAAAAATTCGCCCATGAACTCACTCTTTGGCCACACTTTAAGCTCTTTTAAAGCGCACTACCGAGCTCTTGGTGCTCGTCCTCTAAGTGCAGCTGCTCTAGAGGAGGTCTATCGCACGAGTTTTAATCACGGAGCTAGTGCTTTGTTAAAATGGCCCCGACGCTGGCAAGAAGAAGTTTCTTCGCAGTTTGATTTAAGTCTCCCTAAGCGCACTCAGGTGAAGCGCTCAAATGATGGAACGATCAAGTTTTTGCACGAGCTGAGTGACGGCCACAGTGTGGAGACAGTGCTAATTCCTTTTCATAAGCGCTTCACAGTATGCCTCTCCAGCCAAGTGGGTTGTGCTGTTCGCTGCTCTTTTTGCTACACCGGTCGCCAAGGTCTCAAGCGGCACCTCAGTGCCGGTGAGATTGTGGGTCAATATCTTAGTAGCTACTCCTATCTTCAAGAAATAAATGACTCTCAGGAGCGCGTCCTCGCTCCCAGCATTGTCTTCATGGGGCAGGGCGAGCCTCTTCATAATTTTGACGAAGTAAAGCGTGCTATTGAAATCCTCACCGGGCCCGGTACTTGCGGCCTAGGCCATCGCCAAATCACGCTGTCGACCTCTGGTTTTATGCCAGGGCTAAAGCGTTGGTCAGAGTTGCCACCAATTAACCTGGCCTTGAGTCTGCACTCGACCTCCCATGAGCTGCGCAGTGAGCTCATTCCCATCAATGAGAAGTGGCCGCTTGAAAGTATCTTTGAAGAACTCGATCGGATTAAACTTTTGGCGCGCCAGTTTATCACCTTTGAGTACTTATTAATTGCCGGAGTGAATGACACGTCTAAGGACGTTCAGGGCCTAGTTAAGTGGCTCTCACAAAGACCTGCGCTTGTGAATCTCATCCCTTTTAATCCCTATCCGGACTCTCGCTTTGAGCGCCCGAGTGTTGCCCAGATTGAAGACTTTAAGGCCCAGCTGGTCTCTCATGGCCTGCGAGTGATGGTGCGCACCACCAAAGGTGATGAGATTTTGGCCGCCTGTGGACAGCTTAGTACTGCCAATTTAGACTTGCCAAGCACTTCACCCGCCCTAAAATAGACAACGTTATGCCAAACGAAGCACAAGTCCAAAAAGTTATCGAATCTCTCACCTGGTCCCAGATCGGTGTCACTCTCATTACAGTGGCGATTATTTTTACTCTGCGCCATGTAGTTATAGGCTGGATTAATCACCGAAAAAATATTTCTGTCGGCAGAAGGCGCAAGTGGGCAGTCAATACCAACTCATTCTTTAGTTTGGTGCTGGTCTTTGCCGTGGTTTTAATCTGGTCAAGAGAGTTGCAAACCATGGCGCTCTCATTTGTGGCCATCGCTGCTGCCATCGTGATTGCCACAAAAGAGGTGCTCTCGTGTTTTACGGGAGGACTTTATAAATCGAGTAACAATCTCTTTGATGTGGGTGATCGAATTGAGATCAACAATATCAGAGGGGATGTGATTGATCGCAATCTCTTTTCCACTACCTTGCTTGAAATTGGTCCCGGGGGAAAGACTCACCAGTATACTGGGCGAACGGTCAGTATTCCCAATAGCTTCTTTTTAACTTATCCGGTGGTAAACGAATCCTTTCTTAAAAATTTTGTGCTTCACACTTTTTCTATCCCGCTCTCCATGAAATGTGACTGGAGGCGCGGAGAAACCGTGCTACTAGAAGCGGCCGAAAGCGTATGTTCACATCTCTATCCCACCGTTGAAGGGCATATGAAGCGTTTTGAAGAGCGCGCCTCGATTCAGCCTCCAAGATATCACCCTCGAGTTCATATGCGCTTTCTCGACTACAAGTCTTTTGAATTTATTGTTCGCATTACTGTTCCCGCTAACGAAAAGGGTCAGTATGAGCAGGAGATCATCAAAAAATTCATGAGCGAATTTGGCGAGGAAGTGAAGGCGGCGGTCTTTTAAATAAAGCTCTCTGTGAAATCACTTTCAATAAAGCTTAGCTCCTCTTCAATGTCGGAGAGATTGTCAAATGTCGCCACGTGAACTAGGGCGTCTCCTTTGACGACTAGGGGCACTTGAACTTTTCCAATAATGACCCCATCCATTTTCGCTCTTAAAGTGATCTTCTTAAGACCCAGTGGATCTGAAATGTGCCCCAGGACTTCGTCTTTGTGAATGCGCTTTCCAAGCGGGGCCTTTAGGGTGAGTACTCCACCTTGAGGGGAGCGCACCCAATAGGATTTTTGGGCCACAATGAGTTTTGAGCGGCGTACTTTGTGAGTCATGATTTTTTTTTGTTTGCTCAGCATGCCGATACTTTCCATCACGGAGAGTATTCCGTTCACTCCCAGGCGTATACCGGGCTCATCAAAGCGCAGGGCCTCACCAGTTTCAAATAGCAGAATTGGAATGTCGGCCTCAAGGGCCGCTTGGCGAAGACTGCCATCGCGCTCATTGGCATCGAGCACGACGTGGGCATTAAAAGCTTTGGCCATCTTCTTTACCACGCTATCAGAGAGATTCGCTCTAATTTGGGGGAGGTTGGTGCGATTGATAGCACCCGTGTGAATGTCGATGCCATGAGTGGCCTTCAAGACCACCTCATCCATAAAAATTTTGGCCAGCCGTGAGCCTAGGGAGCCCTTAGTGTGTCCAGGAAAGAGGCGATTGAGGTCGCGGCGATCGGGCAGGTAGCGGCTTTTATTATTAAAGCCAAAGACATTTACAATAGGGATGGCAATGAGAGTGCCTTTTAAATCGTGAAGGCGTTTATTCTTAAGAACTCTTCTGATGATTTCAAGGCCATTGATTTCGTCGCCGTGAATACAGGCCGAGAGAAAGAGCACCGGGCCATCCTTGTTTCCATGAATGACTTGCCCTGGAACACCAAGCTCTGTGCTGTCATAGAGTCTACCCAGTGGAATTTTAAAGCTCTTGCGCTCACCTGGAGTGACCTCAATATCGGCGATGGAGAAATTTTCTCTTTTAGGTTTCAACTTAGCCTCGGCCCTTCACTTTGGTCACTTTGGAGCCCGCATTTTTTTCAATAAATTCAATGATAAGTCCGGCGACATTTTTTCCTGTGGCCTTCTCAATTCCTTCAAGGCCCGGTGAAGAGTTTACTTCAATAATCTTTGGACCATCACTGGCGCGGATAATGTCGACGCCGGCAACATGAAGGCCCATGGCCTGGGCGGCTTTGATCGCCATGGTTCTCTCGGCGCGGGTAATATTAATTTCCTTGGCCGAGCCGCCGCGGTGAAGGTTGGAGCGAAACTCGCCTTCCTTAGCGGTTCTCATCATTGAGGCGACAACCTTATCGCCAATGACAAAACAGCGAATGTCACTGCCACCGGCCTCTTTAATAAATTGTTGCACGAGAAAGTTTGCTGACATTTCTCTAAAAGCATCGATCACACTCTCGGCCGCTTTTTGGGTTTCAGCTAATACCACTCCGCGGCCCTGTGAGCCTTCGAGCAGCTTGATTACACAAGGAGCGCCACCGACGAGCTTGATCAGATCTTTGGTTTGTTTTGTTGAGTGAGCAAAGCTAGTGCTGGGCAGGCCAACGCCTCTTTTAGAGAGCAATTGCAGGGCGCGCAACTTATCTCTTGAGCGCCCAATAGCATTGGACTCATTGAGGGGAAAGACCCCCATCATTTCAAACTGGCGCAGCACCGCCGTTCCATAGAAGGTAATAGAAGAGGAAATCCGTGGAATGACCGCATCGAAATCGTTGAGTTGTTTTTTGCGGTAATAAACCATGGGCTCTACTTGAGTAATATCCATGTAGCACTGAAGTGTATTAATCGTGTGCATGTCATGGCCGCGCGCTCGGCCTTCTTCGAGCAGTCGCTGAGTAGAGTATAGTTTTGGAAAGGTGGTCATAACTCCAATTTTCATACGTTCCTTCTATATTTGACGCTCATTTTTAGGGCGCCAGGAGTGGGTTTAGATGAGTATAACTCCCAATATTTGCTTGTCATAGGGTAGAGTTTTGCTGTGTTAAAAACGTTCAGACTAAGTTTAACTTATTGATAATATTGGATATTTCTTCGTCTAAATGGACGTCGTTTATTGTCAACGATCTGGCATCGAGGGTCACGGTGCGAAATACAAAATGAGCCGACAATAATGGGACGGGAACTTTTTAATAGGACGGTCCATGGCAAGCCTGAGAAAGCTAGACTCACAAGACGCTCACGAGCAAGCTGGAAGTGAATGGAGCGCTGTTAAAGAATACCTGCCCATGGCCATCGCCGAGTTTGACGAGCTTGGAGCTTACCTGGGATGCAATCTCTCGATGCAGGGTCTGACTGGTCTGGCCGAAGAGGAGATGAAAGACTTTTTTAATGATCGCATCAGTGCTCTTAAGCTTGAGCCCTCACTCAGTGACCTCTTAGGCGAGGCAATGGGGCGAAAGTCGCGCAAAACTTTTCAAGTCAACTTAATAAGTCGCGAGGGTGGAAATCGATTACTCATGGGAGTCATTTTCCCCCGCACAAATAAGAGAGCTCAGATCACTGGGCATTTGCTGGCCCTCATTGATGTGACTTCTGAAAGAGACCTGCGCAATGAGGTGCGCTTTCAAAATTCTCTTCTTAGTAACTTACTCTCACATACGCAAGACATAGTTCTTGAATTTTGTCGCGCTCCAGGGGCGAGCTTAATGCGCGGGCATGTTCCACTCGAGTGGAATTGGGCGGGGGCAGAGCTTGAGAGTGCTTTTGAATCTCTACGTTCACGGGTTCACCCAGGGGACGTGGGTCATTTTGATCAGGCCTTGATTGCCCTTACAAATGATAAATGCCCAACTAAAAAAATATCTTGCCGCCTTGAAATGGATCAAGGGCAGTACACGGCCTTTGATGTCACCTGCTCAAAGTTGCATCCAAAGCCCATGCGTTCTTTTTTAATTGTTTTTAGGAAAAGGCAACAAGCACAGACCCAAGAACCTGTGGCCACACCAAAGAATGACGAAGTTTGTAGCTTTATCGCTCATGAAATTAAAAATATGCTTCAACTCATTCAACTGGAGTCAGCACGAGGCATTGAAGTGATGGAGGGAGAAAATAAGCGCCCTGAAAGAGCACTTAAGGCCCTTCGCAGTATTCACCGCGCTAACATGCGTATCTCCGCCCTTATTTGCGCTCTCGAAGATTTTTCTAGAAATCAAGAGATCGTTGGAAAAGAGTGGATAAATTTAAAGGCGCTACTTGAAGACTTTATTCAGTTTATTGGCAAGTATCTACGCATGGGTCATGGCAAGGTTTTACTTGAATGCTCTGAGAAAATTGAGCTCAATACTAATTCGATTTTACTGCAAGTCGTTTTGATGAATCTTTTTAAAAATGCCATTGAATCCATGAGTAGCAGTAAGGAAAAATTAATTCAAATTAGGAGTACTCAAATTAATGATAGTATCGTGATCACCTTTCAAGACTCAGGTCCTGGAATTTGCCCTGATGTGGCCGCTAGACTTTTTGAAGCAGGCGCGAGCACTAAGGGACTTAATCGTGGTACCGGTCTTTACTTGTGCTCGTTAATTATTCGCAAAATGGGCGGGCAATTGAGGCTCACTTCTCACCGCCCTGCTTGCTTTGAAGTTGTCATTCCAAACATCAAATGAGGTGAGACGGTATGGAAAAGTTACTTTTAATTGATGATGATAAAGAAGTCCTCGAAGTCCTCAAAGAGGTGCTTGAGTCGCGCTTTCTTGTGACGGCGACCTCAATATATTCCATTGCCTTAAGACTTGTTAAGGAAGATTTTGATGTGGTCTTAGTTGACTATCATCTTAAAAATGCAAATGGTCTGGCCATTGCTGAGGAGTCGCTCAAACGCAGGGAGCGCACTTACGTGATCACAACTAATCCAAAACTTGTTGAGACAAAAAACTTTCGCGTTATAGATAAATTGTTTTTTGAATTTCACCGAGAAGAGTTCTAGTAAATCTTGGAGGAAGCGTGAAAAAGAATCTTTCATTTCAAAATAAGATCATTGGAAGTTTTGTTGGGATCATGATGATCAGTTTAGTGATGGGGGCCGCAGGTGAGTTTGCCGTTCATAGACTAAATGTTCAAGTTGACACCGCCTTTACTTACTTTGTTCCCTCCACTGATTTTCTCATTCAGGCCGACCGCGATCTGCAGCAACTCCTAGTGGCCGAGAGAACGCTTATTAGTGGAGACCTTACTGAGGAGCAAAAAGCAAAGCAGTGGGATGAAGTAAATACTAATAAAAAGCAGTTTGAAACTCGCGTTTCAAAGTATGAAGCCTTGGCCAAATCTGATCGTGAAAAAGAGGTGATGAAAGCCTTTTGGGAAGATCATAAAAAGTGGGAAGCTCAATTAGCAAAGACAAGAGAACTCATTGAGCAATCTACTGATGCTTCAAGAAGTGAGGCGAGAGCTCTCTCTCTAGGTGCTGGTGCTGAGCTTTTTGAAAATATGAGAGAGCGCCTCAATGTTCTTCAAGACTACCTGGGTGAACAAGCAGTGCTTGAAACTAAAGCCTCTGAAGAGATCTACCGTGCAAGCTCTATTGCGCTCGCTGGTTGCATTGTCCTTTCATTGTTTGTCATTCTGGGAATTTATTTTGGAATTGTTAGAAAAGTCACGGTGAAACTCACTCAATTTGTCAATGATCTCACAGATGTTGTGACTCATCTCGGGCATGAGACCTCCACAGTAGGGACGAGCTCTAAGCGTCTCTCAAGTAGTGTCAGTAATCAGGCCAGTAGTGTTGATCAAACCGTGACTGCCCTTGATGAAATTAATGCCATGGTGACTCGCAATACTGAAACTTGTGAGCAAAGTGGTGTCGTTGGTCGTGAGTGTGAACAAGAGGCCACGCGCGGACAAACAATTGTGCGCAATATGATTCAAACGATTGAGATGATCGGACAAGGTAATCGCAGACTCTTTGCTGAAGTCGAGTCAGGCAATAAAGAAATGGAGCGTATTGTTGGGTTGATTCGCGAAATTGAAGAGCGCGCAAAAGTTATTAATGATATTGTCTTCCAAACGAAGTTGCTCTCTTTTAATGCTTCTGTCGAGGCCGCTCGTGCGGGGGTACATGGCAAGGGCTTTAGCCTAGTGGCCGAAGAGGTGGGGAAGCTCGCTGCGGTGACAGGTAGTGCCGCTGATGAGATTACCGGTCTTATTGAAAACTCTGTGAAGCAGGTGGAAGAGATCGTTCATAAATCCCAAGAGAACCTTAGTGTCTCTGTTAAAAGCAGTGATGAGACTCTTAAAAAGGGGATTGATGCCGCCAGTCAATGTGATGAAGCTCTCAGATCAATTGTTGAAAAAGTGACAAAGTCCAATATGATTCTCGACGAGGTCAACCGTGCCTCAAAAGAGCAGTCGGCAGGGATTCGTGAAATTAATGAGGCGATACAAAATATTGATATGATCACTAAGGAAAATGCCGATCTCGCTTCTGGAACCGAGTCTGTCGTGACCGAACTTGAGTCACAGTCTCGACGCTTAGGAACAGTGGCCGTTGAACTAGAAGTGATTGTTCAAGGTAAAAGCACTCATATTTATGAGGAAGCCGATGAGGATTTAAAAGCCGCCTAGTGCGCGGCTTTTACTTTTTTAATCTTTTAGCTATTTCATTACAGACATAAGGACCAATCTTAAGGAGGGGAAGCTCGCAAGCGCTGGCCCCTAAAAGATTGGCCTTTTTGGGCATCCCATAAACCACCGAGGTCGCCTCGTCTTGATTGACAGTGAGTGAGCCTGTTTGCTTCATTTGCAGGAGTCCCTGGGCTCCATCTGCGCCCATACCCGTGAGTAAGATTCCAATAGCATGCTCTGGGTACTGACTGGCGACACTCTCAAAGAGTACATCCACACTTGGACGGTGCCCAGTACGCTCTGGGGTTTGGTCATCAAGCGACACAAAGCATTCACTTCCTTTTTTGACCACTCTCATATGAATTCCCCCGGGGGCGATGAGCACCTCACTTGGTCCTACTTTATCTCCCTCGCGGGCCTCAGAGACTTTAAAGGGAAGAATCTGATTGAGGCGATCGGCAAATGCTCGAGAAAAAACTGGAGGAATATGTTGGACAATAACGATGGGAGGAAACTTTTTTGGCAAAGTCTTAAGGAGATTCTTTATGGCCTCGGTGCCGCCCGTTGAGGCCCCAATGGCAACGATTGAAGGGTAGCCCGAGAGATCTTCGTGTGTACTTGAAATTGCGCTGGCATAACTTTGTGGGGCCGAAGCCTTCTTAGCGCTTGCGGCCATCATCAGCCGCTCAGTCAATTGCCTTTTAAAACCTTCAAGCTCGCTCATTTCGGGTTTCTGAATATAGTCAATGGCACCGCATTCGAGTGCTTCAAGGACCAAAGGTCCCTCGTTCATGGAAAGCCCGGTCACTAGCACAGTAGGGGGCACGCGACCCTGAAGTCGCTTGAGAAGATCCACACCACTCATGCCTGGCATATTAATATCGAGAGTCATCACATCTGGAGTTTCGCGCTCTAGAAAGCTTAGGGCCTCTTGCGCACTACTTGCAATATGCATGACCTTGAGGGGGGGATTATTTTCGAGCACCTTTTTCATGACTTTCTGAATGGTCGGAGAGTCGTCGACGATGAGCACTTTAACTTCACTGGGAGTGATGGGGGTGCTCGCTCTGGGACTGGCGTTATTGGCCGCAATAAAAAGTCTCGCCGGGTAGCCTTTGATGAGGACTTCAATTTCACCTTGATAGAACTCACCTTTAATGACTTCAGAGAGGTCTCTCATGAGTGATTCGAGTTCGTCTTGCCAAGCTCTAGGCAGCGCAAACTTGACTTCGACGATTCGATTTTTATTTTTAATGAGCTCTTCGAGGGCAGAGCGAATTTCTCGGGGAGAACTGCTTTGAAAGAAGCTAACCTCTCCCTTTTGGTGCACGACAATCAATAGTCCTGAGCGAAAGCGCTTCTCATAGAAGACTTCCTCTCCTGTCCATTCTTTGAGAAATTTAGACTGCATATGACCCCTAAGATATAGGTCGAGTTATGCGACTTTTCCGTACTCGTAGACCATACTAGTCACGGGACATACCTCGACTTTAAACGAAAATGGATTTCTCTCATTCTCCTCTAAAAGACCTTTGTCTTCAACAAAGACCATATCTAGGCAGTTAATATCTCGCAAGTAGCGATAGTAGCTGGTCGGTATTTTTCCCAAGATAAAGAGATAGCGCCCTTGGCGGGAGGCCCTAAAATAATCCTTAAGTTGATTGAAGAACTCGGATTCTAGATAGGATGGAGGGGCTTCGAACTCGCGGGCCGCAATTCCTTTAATCTTAAGGCCCATGCTCAGAAAACTTGCTTCACTAGAATTTGGCGCTGAGACTACAGCGACAGTGCTGGCGCCTGAGTAGGCCGCGCTTTCAGATTTAGCAAATCCTCTTTCGATATCCAGGATTTGAGCAGAAGGTTTCGTTATGGGCATGGCCCCAAGCTTTGAGAAGATTTCTTCTTTGGCCTTGGCAAATGTTGCAAGTGAGGGCTTCTCGACGTAGTCCTTGGCGCCAAGCTGGAGGGCCTTAAGGGCGAGGTCGCGCTCTTCACGGGAAACCGAGCTCACAATCAGCACAGAGGGATGCGTTGAGGTGTAGTACTTTTCTAAATACTTCACACCATCGAGCACGGGCATGTGAATATCGAGGGTGACGTAATCCGGTCTCTTTTCAGCAATCACCCTGGCCGCCTCTTCTCCATTTCTTGCGACGCCTACAACTTTGTAACCTGACTCACTATCAAACATTCTCTCAAGTAGCTTGAGCACTACATCAGAGTCATCGACGCAAACCACTGTTTTAGGCTTCGCCTGCTCCATAACGGGCGTGTGAGAAGCATAAGTAGAGGTCGTCGGCATCTCTTCAGATTTCTTAGTAGGCAAGGAGTAGACTGATTTTCCTTGATGACCTAGCTCAATTCCCAAGTGCATCAGCGACTCAGAGAGTCCGACAATGAGGTGGCCATGAGGGGCGAGGTGAGGGAGGAGTTTATTGACCAACTCCTTAATTTGCTCACTAGTAAAGTAAATAAAGACATTGCGACAAAAAATAAAATCAAAAGGGCGATCAAAAGAAGACTTATTAATTTGAAAGAGGTTCATGGGCTTAAACTCACAGAGCTCTTTCAATTCCTTTTTGGCGCAAACGTAGCCTTCAATTTCTCCCGTTCCCTTGAGCCACTTTCCAGTGATGTAGTTACGTGGGGCCTTTTTAAGATCATCCCAGGTGTAAACGCCATTTTGGGCTTTTTTTACTGAAGCCTCACACACGTCACTACCAAAGATATAGGGTTTGATGTCGGGAGCAATTTCTTTCAGGTGATAGGAGAGAAACATTGCCAGGGAATAGGCTTCCTCACCGTGGCTTGAAGCTGCAGACCATACTCTAAGTGTTTTACGCCCCTCACTTCTAAGCTTCTTTACCAAGTTTGGCAGCTCAGCGAGAATAAACTCAAAGTGAGCAAACTCTCTAAAAAAGTAGGTGTGGTGGGTGGTCAAAAGGGAGATGAGTTGGTTTTTCTCCTCGACCGGGTGAGAGAGAAAGTATTGGTGGTACTCTTCAATACTTTTAAGCCCCAGATCTCTAAATCTTTTTTGCAGCCTAGTTTCGACTAAGCGTCTTTGTTTTTCGCCAAACTGCACACCGCAAATCTCTGAAACTGTACTGGCAAAGTAATTGTAGAGATCATTCTGGTTTTTCATAACCACCCTTTGTGAACACACTGATTAAATCACTTCTTTAAAACGCGGGTCTTCTTCTGTCGGGATTTGATTTGAAGACAAACTCACTTTAGCTTCTACGGTAACTTTTTCTTTTTTAGGGGCCTGGTCAAAAAGTGACTTAACGTTCCCTTGTGAGCTAGTCTGCACTTTCTTTTTTGCAGGTGTGGCCACTTTCTTCTTAGAGGCACTCACTTGGATCTCATGGGACATCGGAGTAGTGGATCCCAGGAGTTCTTCTCTTAGTGTGTACACGACCCTGCCCAGACTATCGGCTTGCTCTTGGAGAGTCTTAGCACAATTTTCTGTCTCAGAAGCGACGGCACTATTTGAGTGGGTCGCCTCATCGAGCTCATTCATCGCAGTGGTGATATTATTGATTCCCTCGGCCTGCTCTTGACTGGCCCCGGAAATCTCATCCATCATGCGCTTGACGTCCTCAACATTCAGGACAACTTGATCCAGAGACTCGCCACACTTCTTAGCGACGTTGACTCCATTTTCTATTTTTGCAGAGGTCGACTGCATAAGTGTTTCGACACTTGATTGCGTACGACTCACAATATCTTCTACTCGCTTGATGCTGTCTTTAAGTAGTTCATCGATTTCTTTTGAAGCCGCACCACTCATTTGGGCGAGGTTCCCCACTTCTTCAGCGACTACAGCAAAACCCTTGCCGTGTTCACCCGCACGGGCCGCCTCCACAGAGGCGTTAAATGAGAGTAGTTTAGTTTGAAATACGATGTCATTGATGACATTTGTCTTTTCTGAAATCTCATTGATTACTTGGATGATATTTCCAATCTCTTTATTGGAGTTGGTCATTTGGTCCATGACTTCACGGTTACCCGAATTGATCTGATTCATGGCCGAAATCATCTGATCCACGCTTTCTTTTCCAGTTCTTGCAATCTGATGACCTGAATTTGCTTTTTCAGTCGATTTTCTGGCGCTTTCCACACTCTTATTGACCATCGCCGTGAGTTCGTTGAGTGTGGAGACTGTCTCTTGAATTGCTGAAGCTTGCTGGGTCACCGAGGCTGAGACGCGCTGTGAAGTTGAGCCCACATCAAGACCTGATTTTTCAGTCGCCTCAGAAGCTTTTTGAAGTTCCAGGCTAAGTGCGATAATCTTTTTAATTGCTCTAGAGAAGTAGAAGCTAAAAAAGACCACTAGCGCGATAGCACCTAGTGAAATCGCAAGAATAAATGTCTTTGTCTCATTATTGGTTACACCAAGAGTTGTCGTTTCACTTTGGGCCCGATCAATGGAGAGCTGTATATTTTTCTTTGTTTGTTCCTCAAACGAGTGAACATATTGTCTCATTTCCTTTTCAGACTTAATAAGAATTTCTTTAGCGTTGAAGATCTTTTCAAAAGTATTCTCATAAGCTTTAAATTCATTCCAAACTTTTTGACGAAGTCTTGTATCAGACATTTTTTGAATGGTGTTTTCAGTGGCCTTAAATTTTTCTAGCAGCTGAGTTTTAAAATTATCAGTTCCACTTAGAAGGTAGTAGATGGCGACTGTTCTCATCGACTGAATTGAGGTGAAAACATCAGGTGCCGACTTCTCTGTGAGATTGCCGACATTTTCGCCGATTACTTTTGCTTCATGCCAGTATCCCGCATCAGAGTCTCCAATGAGAAGAGAGTTTTGATAGTATTCTTTGAATGTATTCTTATATCCCTCAAGATCTTTCAGGAGCTGATCGATTTTGAGGTCATCTTTGAAATCGAGATCTAGCGAGTTGACTGTCTTGATGTTTTTGACAGTCTCTTCGTAATGCTTAGTATGACTCTCAAAATACTTCCCATCACCGCGATTGATGAAGTCTTTCTCGTATCTGCGAAGAGTCAGCATGTCGCTATAGGTGACTCTCATAGTATCTCTAACCGCAATTTCTTCGTTGTTGAGATCTAAGAAACTGCTATAGAGCTTGGTCATTCCATAGTAAGAGCAAGCGCAAGTGAGAACAAAAATTGCTCCAATTGCGCAAAAGACTCCATTGGTCTTGGTTCCAAGACCGATTCTTTTTTTATTCTGGCCCATAAAAAATTCCTAACTAAAAGTATTTCTGCTTAATTATGCCGCTTTATCCATATACTGATGAATTTCGCGAACGCTGAGGAGACTAGGCAGTTCTAGTAGGACTATGAGGTCGTCTCCATTTTTAAAGACGCCATTAATATAGTCTTTTCCACCGGTGGCCTTCACCTCGGGAACTTCGGCAATTTCGCCTTCTTCTATTTGGAGGACTTTATTAATGCTGTCGACAATTAGACCGAGTCTAAAGCCTTCAAACTCAACGATGACAACGGCGCACTCGCTTTGATCCTCAGTGGCCTTAACTCCAAGCTTTAGGCGCAAGTCAATTACCGAAATGACCTGTCCTCTCAAATTCATAATCCCTTTGAAGTATTTTGGAGAATAGGGAATTGGAGTGGTATCCGGCACCGAGATCAATTCTCTTACCTGCAAAAGAGGGATGCCAAAGCGCTCGGCCCCTAGGGAGAACTCTAGAAAACGTTCAGAGTCCTTAATTGATTTGTCGCTACCTTGTGATTCAGCATGTTTTAGAAAACTCATTGTGATCCTCTCTCTTTATAAAATATTAAGCCGCTTCTTGTTGGGTTGTATTTTGTTTCGATCTTTTTTTCATCTTTGGCGTGATGAGCTCAATCAGATCTAGGATAAGGGCAGGCTTTCCATCACCGAGGATAGAACTGCCGGTAAATCCTTTTTGAGATTTAAGCTCATGGCCCAGTTTCTTGATCACTACTTGCTGTTGCCTGAAGATGTCGTCAACGAGTACCGCGAAATCAACTTTCTCATGCCTGATCACCATGGCAATCTCAGGCTGAGTTCTCTTATCTTCTTCGACTGGGCGACCGCGCTTGAGTACTTCGGAGAGCCTGAAGGCCGGTATCACTTCACCGCGAAGAACGAGGCAACCTCCAACGCTATTGACCTGTTTGAGGTTTTCGCTCGTCACCTGAAGTGTCTCGTGCACCTGTGATAGAGGGATGACGAGTTTCTCTTCGGCAACGCCAACGACTAGTCCATCGATAATGGCCATGGTGAGAGGGAGGGAGAGTTTAAAGAGTGAGCCCTTGCCAAGCTCAGAGCGCAGAATAACCTCTCCACCAATCTTTCTAACGTTAGTGCGTACCACGTCCATTCCGACACCGCGTCCAGAAATTTCACTGACTTGCTCTTTCGTTGAAAAGCCGGGATGAAATATGAGCTCACAGAGTTCTTGTCTACTCAGAGTTTCATTTCCTTTGAGGATGCCTTTTTTAATCGCTTTTTCACGCAAACGATCTGGGTCAATTCCGGCACCATCGTCGCCAATTTCTATGATGAGATTATTTCCTTCATGGTAGGAATCGATATAAATATTTCCAGTGGCCTCTTTACCCTTGGCGATACGATCATCGCTAGACTCAACCCCATGGTCCACGGCATTTCTGATAATGTGAACGAGCGGGTCAGAGAGTTGCTCAAGGATTGTCTTATCAACTTCTGTCTCTTCTCCTGCAAGGTGAAGATTAACTTTCTTATCTAGCGCTTTACTGGTGTCTCTGACAATTCGGTTGAGCTTTGAGAAAGTTGTCTTAAGGGGAACCATTCTCATTCTCATTGAGATATCTTGGATTTCCTTACAAATTTTTCCCAGGTGTCCAAGTTCTTTATTTAAAGTTTCTGGAGAGCTTTGGCTTTGATGCTCCATCAAAACTGTTTGAAGAATCACGAGTTCTCCCACATAGTTATTGAGTAGCTCAATTCGTGATAGAGACACGCGAATACTTTCGTCTTCTACTGCTGCGCCCTTGGCCTTTGGCTTGTCATTGGCCACCGGCTTTTGCTCCTGCGGGATAGGCGCAGAAACCTGGACAGGTTCGATTTCCTTTGGGGCGTGATCACGAATGCCTTTATTATTTTCTTCAAGCATTCTATCAATATCTTCCCAGCTATAATTTTCTTCACCATCACTAAAGCTATCGAGTTCATTTGCAGGTTTTTGTGCCTCAGTGGGATGGGCAAATTGTAAGACTCCTGAACTTTCAGAGGGCATGGCGCTCTCATCTTTAAAAGCTTCAGAAAAAGCTTCAGAGCTAGGCATGTCTTCAATGCTTTCTTCTTCTTGAGCAAAGTCTTGAGTTTCACTCTCTTGAGGTTCTGATTCACTGATGTCTTGTTGCTCTTCTTGTTTTTGGGAAGACGCTCCAGTGAGATTACCTTCAGATGCTTGCTGCAAACGAGGGATGAGTTCAGAGCAATCAAAAGTGGCATCGATATCTTCTCTAAGACCACTGATCATAGCGCGCAATTGATCTCCGGCCTGCAAAAGAAGGCTGACAATCTCGTCGTTTACTGCGATCTCGCCATTTTTTAACTTTAGGATAAGGTTTTCAAACTCATGGGTGAATTCGGCCACCTGACCAAAGCCCACCGCTCGAGAGGTTCCCTTGAGGTTGTGAGCGAGGCGGAAGATCAAATCCCAAATCTCAGGCGAGCTGCCAGAGCTCTCTAATTCGAGGAAAGATTCTTCGCATTCATCAAGGAGGGCCACGGCCTCGTCGAGGAAGTCTTTTTTGAGTTCCAGTTCAAAATCGTCCATTACTCACCTAAATATGCTAAATAACTTAAGTTTCGAGACTTATTGCTTCTTGGCTTGTCGGTATATTATAATCTTTGCTTAACGCTGAGGGTTATCTTTAGGCGACAGTCTATTGACTGCATAAGTCTATGTTTAGGGAACGTTAACCTTCTAATTTTAGGAAGAATTCTCTATAATCTATTGATTTAATTGAGGATTTCTTAACAAAAATTAATAATCTTCAATAAAGGGAATTCATTGGAAAACGGCTCACCTTACTCAGTAAGTACTATTGGTCTCCGGGCCGTCTTGGTTGCCTTAGCGTCCACCAAGGGACATGTCAGTGAGATTTTAGGGGCCGCAGGAATTGAGCGCTCACTGGTTGATAATCCAGAGGGGCGCATGGCGCTGAGTTCTCTTGGCAGGTTTTTTCACGAGGCCAGTATTGATTTACGAGATCCACTCGTAGGTCTTCATATTGCTGCCCTCATTCCCTTTGGCACTCATCAGATGAGTGATTATCTCCTTTCAAGTAGCCCCACTTTGGGTGAGGGGCTAAACCGTTTCATTAAATATTTTCCCATTCTCCACCAAGAGATGAGCTGGGTTAAGCGTCTTGAGGGAAATCGAGTTGTG
Source organism: Bacteriovoracaceae bacterium (assembly GCA_048264885.1). Classification (GTDB taxonomy): domain Bacteria; phylum Bdellovibrionota; class Bacteriovoracia; order Bacteriovoracales; family Bacteriovoracaceae; genus JBLWXV01. The sequence continues at coordinate 45,428 of JBLXCO010000001.1, read as the reverse complement.
CTTGAACTTCAGCTCTTTGATGAACGCCTCTATGACCGCCAGATCATCGAGTATGAAGTCTCACTCTTGCTCTCACGACTTAGGGCCGCCTCACAAAAAGAGATCGATATTGTCGATGTTCACTTTAAGCACGAGCCTGCTGCTGATACCGAGCTCTACATCAAAGGTCTTGGGACAACGGTTCACTTTAAAAAACCGCAAAATCTTATCTTAATAAATTCTTCTGCACTTCAGATGAGCTGTATTGAGAGCAATTCACACTTATCTGACTTACTCCTAAGAAGTGCCGAGGAGAAACTTCAAAATCTTCCCAGTGAAAGAGAGAGAGTTGATCCTATTGTCGAAAAGTGTGATCGCTTTTTGCGCGAACATCTTAAGGATGGGCAGGCCACGATTGAAGAGCTCTCAAAGCATATGGGCATGAGTCCCCGAACACTTCAGCGCAAGCTTTCAGACCTTGGCGTTTCTTTTTCTGATATTCTTCAAGAGACGCGCCTTCAAGTGAGCCAGAATCTGCTCTCGGATGAATCGCTGTCCTTGGCCGAGGTTGCTTTCTTGACGGGCTTTTCAGAGGCGAGTGCTTTTCACCGCGCTTTTAAAAAGTGGACGGGAGTGACGCCGGTTCAGTGGCGTAAAGATAATTAAGTTAAAATTAACCAATTCGCTCTTTAAGCTCGCGGTAAGCTTCACTTAGTTTGATATTGGCCTCTTTGAGTTGCTGATTTTTTTGGTGTAGCTTGTTGTAGAGATGAATTTTATTGAGTAGTCTGTGCTCATCGATTGGTTTCGTTAGATAATCAAAGGCCCCTAGCTTATAACCTCTGGCCTCAAACTCATCAGATTTAAAGTAGGCTGTTAAGAAGATAAGAGGAATATCTTTATAGGCCTCACTTTCGGCGACTAGATTGGCAAATTCAAAACCATTCATCTCTGGCATTTGTATATCGACCAAGATTAAATCGATTTCATTTTCTTCAAGCAGCGTTAGCCCTTCTTTACCTGATGAGGCCTGGAAAATCTCAAGTCCAGAAACCTGCTCCAAAATGCATTGAAGAGTGTAGAGGTTGTTGAGGTTGTCATCGATAATTAAGATATTGAGGGGCGCCATACATCCTACTTATAAAGCTGTTAATCTCTTTTTATTGTACCTGCTCTTACGTGACATTTGTTGACAATTTACGCCAGTACACAAAAATACGGGGCAGAATCTAAACAATTTAGCTAGAATTGTAAAGAATCAGTCAGATATCAAAGAGTTAATTCGGGCTGTTATTAGACTTCTACAAGGTGCTTCATGTTTCACTCTCTGGCCAAAACTTTGATCGCCAAAATCCTTATCGTCAGTGGTTTGGTGACGCTCCTGATGGTTGGGGCCCAGCTCTACAGTGAATATAAACTGGAGATCTCGGGAATTGATAAGAGCTTCCATCAAATCGAAAAGGGCTTTTTACCAAGTCTTGAGCAAAGTATCTGGAATTTTGATACCAACCAAATCCACTTCCTTCTCGATGGGATTCTCTCGCTAGCGGAGGTGAGTTCGCTGGAACTCTCTGGACCCGACTTAGAGCCGATTAAAAAAGGAGAGCCAAGTTCTATCGGTCAGGAGATCTCCTTTTCAAAGAAACTCTACTTTGGCCGGGATCATACCTACCTTGGTGAACTTAAAGTCTACTCCGATATCGGGCGAGTGCTCAATAAACTCAGAGATAAACTTCTGATTATTTTTATCACCCAATTTATCAAAACCTGTATTGTGACAGTTTTTCTCTATCTGATTTTTTCAAGTTCAGTGAATCAGCCTTTGAGCGAAATTGTGGGTCACGTTCGCCTCATTGGTCAGCGTGGAGTCGACAGAGTTGAGAATCTTATTTTAAGACCACAGGTGGCGCGGGAGTTTCATGAACTCGCGCAGATGATCAATGAAATGAGGCAGACCATTGCTCGCTCTTATGGGTTGATGGAAGAAAATAATATTCAACTTGAATCCCAGCGCAAAGAGCTAGAAAAATATAAAGATCGCCTGGAAGAATTAGTTGAGAAAAAGACCAAGCAATACCATGAAGCGATGGAAAATGCTGAGCGCGCCAACCGCGCTAAGAGTATGTTTATCTCCAATATGTCCCACGAGCTACGAACTCCGCTCAATTCAATTATCTTGCTCTCAAATCTGCTGCGAAAAAATCGACATCAAAACCTCTCTGAAGACGACATTAAAAAGGCCAAAATCATCAACTCTGCGGGCAGTGATCTGCTGACCTTAATTAATGAGATTCTAGATATTTCTAAAATTGAGGCCAATAAGATGTCGCTGGTGCTTGAGGCCGTAGACGTTAAAAAATTGGGAGAAGATGTTTTTGAGATGTTCAAGCCTGAAATTGAGGCGAAGGGACTCGAGGGCGTCCTCGATATAGCGGCCAAGAACTTAGTCTATACCGATCGTACGCGCACTTCCCAAATTATTAAGAATCTCCTTTCAAACGCGATCAAGTTTACTAAGAATGGTCAGATCGGTTTGAAAATTCGCGACGCGGGACCTGGAAGTGTGACGATCAAGGTTTCCGATACCGGGCGGGGAATTCCAGAAGACAAGCAAGAGATGATTTTTAATCGCTTTGAACAAGCGGACTCAACCATCTTAAATGGTCCTGGGGGGACTGGACTTGGTCTCTACATTTCTCGCAGTATCGCCAATATGCTGGGAAGTGATCTCACTGTTGAGTCGGCCGTCGATAAAGGCAGTACATTTACTCTAACATTAAATTCTTTAAAGAAAGATACAGAGGGCGACTATGAAATTGTCGCTCAGGATAATCCGACTGAAATCGAGACTCTCAGTGGCGAAAAAGTACTCGGTGGAAAGGTTCTTTTTGTCGCCGATGATGACGAGAGAAATCTCTTTTCTCTCAAAGAAGTCCTCGAAGATTCGGGGGCGAGTGTTCATCTCTTTAGGGACGGACTCGAGTTAATTGCGGGCCTAGAAAATGTAAAATCTGTGGATTATATTATTCTTGATATGATGATGCCTAAGATGAATGGGATGGAAGTCTTAAAGCATCTTAGAGAAAATGAGCGTCTTGCAAAAATTCCCACCATCGTTCTCACTGCCAGTATTGATCCTGAAATTAAACAGGACTCATTGCGCTTAGGAGCTTCTGGCTATCTCCACAAGCCAGTTCGCCTGCGCGATATTGTCTCGGCCGTGGGTGATATCGAAGCTAAGGGTTAAAAAAAGGCCCAGCGAACTGGGCCTTTATCTTTCACGTTTTTAGAGTTTAAGCGGAGTGTAGGGGAGGTCGAGATCCTTGGCGACCTGCTCGTAAACCAGACCACCTTTATGGATGTTAATTCCCTTGGCAAAAGCCGCGTCTTTAGTTGCAGCTTCTAGTGGACCCATGGCCGCAATCATACGCGCATATTTAAGAGTTACGTTGGTGAGAGCATAAGTTGACGTTCTCGCAACTGCTCCTGGCATATTGGCCACACAGTAGTGAACCACACCATCTACTTCAAACGTTGGGTTTTGGTGTGTTGTCGGGCGACAGGTTTCAATACAGCCACCTTGATCAACGGCAATGTCGACAACCACAGAACCCTTTTCCATGCGAGAGATCATCTCACGGGTGACGAGCTTGGGTGCCTTAGCTCCTGGAACCAAGACGGCGCCGATGACGAGATCACTTGAGAGAACTGAGGACTCGATATTTTCGATATTTGAAAAAAGAGTCGTAATGCGGTTATCAAAGAGGTCATCGAGTTCGGCCAAACGCTTTGTCGAAAGGTCAATTGCAGTTACATCGGCACCCATACCCATGGCCATCTTAATAGCGTTGGTTCCGGCCACACCACAACCAATCACTGTGACTTTAGCGCGCTTCGTTCCCGGTACACCACCGAGCAGAACGCCCTTGCCACCATGGTCAAGTTGTAGACAGGCTGCGCCCACTTGAACTGACATGCGTCCGGCCACTTCCGACATAGGAACGAGAAGCGGTAGGCTATTGTCAGCGAGCTGAATGGTTTCATAGGCAATGGCCGTACAGCCAGATTTCATGAGACCTTCAGTCTGGGGCTTATCGGCCGCGAGGTGAAGATAGGTATAGAGGATGTGGTGAGGGCGAAGCATGTCGATCTCAACAGCTTGAGGCTCCTTCACTTTGACAATCATTGTGGCGGTTTCAAAAACGCTGGCAGCGTTTGGCAGAATTTTAGCGCCGGCCTTGACATACTCTTCGTCTGAGAGACCAATGCCGAGTCCGGCCTTAGTTTCAACATAGACTTCGTGGCCATCGTGCACGAGTTGGCGAACGCCTCCAGGTACAAGACCTACGCGGTTTTCGTTGTTTTTAATTTCCTTGGGTACACCAATTTTCATGGTCTCTCCTCCCTCAATCAATCAATAGTCGTACTTGCCCCATTTATAGACTTGGACACTTATTTTAGCTACGTAAAAATCTAATTTTTGTGAAATTCTTACCCTGATAATTACTTCAGGTTACTGAGTTCCAGGGTGGAAATAGCGCCAAGACTACCAGCGTTAATCGTCCATAAATCCGTCCCGCCCTCAAAGGAGAGTACTCCACCGGTGAGGATGGCGGCGCCACTGGGGATAAAAGTGAGATCGATTCTTCTATTGCCTTGCAACGTTTTTAAATCGAGCTCTAGCTTGAAGCTGGCAATGGCAGGACCGGCGCTGTAGAAATTTACTCGTGTGATCGAGTAATCAATCCCATCACAGCGCTCACCATTTGGTAGCTGCTCACGGTTCTGGCACAGCTCCTGAAGCTCTTTAAGAGCAGAGATCATATTTTTGGCCACCAACTGGCGCTCAGTGGGCGCTACCAAAGTAGAGGTCGTCAGCTTCATGCCATTTGCTTCGAGGTCATTTTCACACAACTCGCGAGCGGCGCTGGTTCCGATTGTTTGATTCACTGGAGCGATGGGAGTGAGCTCGGTCTTAATCGCTTGGCCAAGAGCGAGGTCTTGCTCCACTGTGATTTTAAAATTTGCCCGCTCAAAATTAAAGCGACAGGCAATGGCGCCAGAGTTAAAACCCAGACTCTGGGTGCTCATGGCGCCCAGTTCACCCTCGGCGCTGGTGCCCAGGGGAAGTGTGGTGTCGTCACTAAAATTTTCGAGAGCACTGTAGAATTCTTCTAGAGTGAGTCCCCCGACATTTTGCAAATTCCCCTGAATATTAGGTTTTCTAAGGCGTGGATTATCGACCTGACATGACAGGGAGACTATCGCCAGTACGCTCAAGAGAATGTGCTTAAACGGCAGGTTTTTCATAAGTGGGCGCGATTATAGACCCGTTTGCCACTGAGAGTTCTCAACTGAGTAAAATTGACAGGGCTAAAGCCGCCTAGGACCAGAACTGTGCTAGCTTCTCAGGCACTTATGAAAAGTCGAGGTGATAGATGAAAACGACAAAGAAAGTACTCTTTTTGTTAGTCGCACTTATAGCGTATTCAAGTGTTTCAATGGCCCAAACGGCCAAGTTCAAAGTGACTCTTGGAAATGAAATACAGAGCTTTGATATAGAAGCGACGACAGTGCGTGAAGTGAATCTTCAGTGCAAAGAATATGTCGAGAATAATGTCCGCGATGTTTTTGGTGAGATTTCAGTTCAGTCCTATAAGACTAAGAGAGTCATTGAAAACCGCGCGCTCCAGTGGTGGAAAAATCGCAATGAAATTTGCTCGGTTGTGGCCAGTAGCACCCTCACTTTGGGACTTCCCATGGGAACACCCTGGAAGCATCTCATTCAAGGGCTTTTACAAGATAGCTATGAATTTGTTTTTTACTCTGATAGCAAAGCAGAAGTGAAAAGACAGTGCGAGAATTTTCTCGACAATCGCCGCACTCATGGGCCCTTTGACGAAGCGGTCTTTGCCTATAATTTTGGCAAGCTTCACTACGTTTCTACGCAGTCCTGGTGGACCGAGGTTGACGGAGAGTTTTGCGATCTAATTGTTGAAAATCTTGTTGATTAGACCTACCTATTTTTTTTATACTCCCTCTTTGCCTTGAGGACGGTTCTAGTCCCCTGGGCAAAGGGTAATAATCTCACCATCAAAGAGTGGAGCAACCGGAAAGTTAAAACGCTCTCGGCAATCTCTTTCAAGCTCCTCATGAGCTAAGTGATGGCCCATGTGAATGAGGCCCGCGCGCTTAGGAGCAATCTCTTCAATATAATTAAAGGCGAGGTCGCGGTTAAGATGAGTGCGGTGGGCGGGAACCGTCACGCAGTCAATGATGAGAAAATCAATTTGTTGGGCCTTTAAGTAGGTGAGTGTTTTCTGTGGAATTTTATGGCAGTCAATTAAGTAGGCAAATTTATAGTGACTCGTTTGGTAGTACACTCCCAAAGTAACAGTTCTTCCATGGGGAAGTTCGAAGAAAGTAAATTGCTCTCCTTCCAGTTCCAGGGGGGCATCAAAAAGATCAATTGTCCTGAGGGAGAGATTGGGAATTCCGCCGCCAATGGGCTCAGTGCTCGGGTTAAATATGTAGGGAAAGCGCTCGGTAAGCGTGTCTTTTAAGCGAGCATGGGCATAGAAGGGAATTCCCTCACCACGGGCAAAGCCCAAGGGCCTTAAGTCATCAATGCCGTGGAGATGATCGGCGTGTTCATGAGTGAGCACGACAAAGTCCACGCGGTTAATTTGATGAGCGAGAAGTTGAGTGCGCAGGTCGGGAGTGGTGTCGATGAGAATTTTCTTAGCGCCATCAATGAGAATACTACTTCTTAACCGTTTGTCCTTGGGGTTTTCACTCTGGCAAACCTGGCAAGTACACCCGACAATCGGAATGCCAGTGCTAGTACCTGAGCCTAAAATTTTTATTTGCGTAGACTTCATAAACTCATCTTATGCGCAATGTGCCCATCCGTTAAGAGTTGAATTTGGGTGTATAATTACTGACAATAATTCAATCATCTAGTTCAAACCAAGAAAGGGGATAGATATATGATTCGACGAGTTATCGCGTTGGCGATAGGAGCTCCTCTCATTTTTGCCGGGTGTTCTTCCCTGAAGAATGTCACCGAGGTCAAAGGAGAGCGTGAGGCCATAGAGTCTGATGTGAACTTAGAAGTTCGCAAATTTGTTTTTGATAATGGGCTGCGCTTACTGGTTGTTGAAAACCGCAAGCTTCCCATTTATTCCTACTACACACTCTTTGATGTGGGTGGAAGATATGAGTCGCGGGTGGATCGCACGACCGGAGCGACACACTTTCTTGAGCACATGATGTTTAAGGGGGCCAAAAAATATGGGCCCGGAAAGTTTGATAGCTTTATTGAAAATCATGGCGGGAGTACAAACGCCTACACCAACTTTGACTCCACAGTTTACTACGAGAATATGCCTGCCCATACGTTAGAGACCATTATTGATATGGAAGCTGACCGCATGGCCAACTTGCTGCTTGAGCCCACGCCATTTGAAAGTGAGCGCCAGGTAGTGCTTGAAGAGCGTCGTTACCGCTACGAAAATAGCCCCGGTGGAAAACTCTACTTGGCGATGATGCAAAATATTTTTGAGGGAACTCCCTACGGTGGCTCGGTGATTGGGGACGCGAGTGACGTGAAAAATCTCACCCGTGACCAGATGATGGATTTCTTTCATAAATTCTACCGTCCCGACAACGCGATCATCGTTGTGGCCGGGGATGTGGATGCTGATGATGTCGTTAAGATGGTCTCAGAAAAATATGGTGCTTTGACTCGCTCATCAGAAGAAGTGCAAGACTTCAAAAAGAAGATGAATGCACAAGAGAGATTTGCTCATCGCGCCCGCTTTAAGCGCGAAGTTAAGCTCAAGGCTCAGAACCCAAACCCACAATTCATGAAGGCCTATAAAGGTGATCCCATCGGTACTCGTCGCTCTTTTGTGATGGATATCCTCTCTTCTGTCCTCGGTGACGGAGCTTCAAGCTATCTCAATCAGCGCTACGTGAAGTCTAAAAATCCCATGCTCAGTCAGGTTTCGGCCGGAAACTATACTCTACAGTACAATGGCGTTTTCTACATTTCAGGAGAACTTCTCGATGGGGTCAGCCTCTCAAAGTTTAAGCGCACCCTCGCTCGCGACACCAAGAATATGTGTCGTGAGGCCATTGATGAGCGCAGTCTCCAAAAGACTAAGAATCAATACCTAGTGAGCTATATGTCTCAAATTGACACAAATGCAGGCATGGCCCACTTTATTGGGCTTAGAGAGAAATTCTACGATGACTATAGTTTCTACAAAAAAGAAATGGAGATCTATCAAAGCATCACGGTAGAAGAGTTACTTAAAACATGTGAAGAGGTGTTTAAGGGAGATGAGAGCATTTTCCTTTCGGTATGGAATAAACATCCTGAGAAAAGTGGGAGATAAGAAAGATGAAATTAACGGTTAAAACACTTTGCGCTCTTTCAATCTTGGCCATTTCCGCCCAGCCTTTTGCTGCACAAGCAAAGAGTGCTATCAAAACTTATTCTTGGAAGGGGATACCTGTCACCTACATCGAAGACGATCGCTTACCCACTTACAATGTTAGTGTGTATTTTGCCGATGGGGCTTTAAGTGATGAACAAGGGGTTCCCGGTGAGACCAACGCGATGTTTAGCTTACTGACAGCGGGAACGCGTCGCTACTCGCAAAAAGATATCGCCGACAATCTGGAGTTCTATGGGGCGAGCTTTGGTCCTTATGTGACCCATGAGTATAGCACTTATTCTGTGAGTGGACTGGTGAAGGATATGGTTCCAACTCTTAAGAAGGTTTGTCACCTCTTTGCCGACGCGAGCTTTCCCCAGGTTGAAATTGATAAAGAAAAGGCGCGTGCTAAGAGTGCCCTCATTAGTATTGTTAATGATCACTCCTCACTAGCGTCGCGCGCTTTTAGGGAAATTCAACTTGCGGGCTCTCCCTTTGCTTACCCTGTTGAAGGGAAGATGAAGGATATTGATCGCCTGAAGCGTGAGGCCCTTTTAAAAAAGCTTGATTACTTTAATGATAAAGTTGCCAAGCACATCTACATCACGGGACCTAAAGAAGTGCTTGAGAGTGAGCCCATTTTTACCAATGACTGCGGTTGGAATCAGTCGGCCAATTTTGAGAGAAAACTCGGCAAGCTCAACGTAAAAGACGTGCAAAATGGACCTGAGATCTATCTCATTACGGTTAACGATGCCAATCAGGCGCAAGTGAGAATGGGTCAGTATTTAGATCAAAGTGAAATCAACGAGCCTGAACTTTTGGGGCTTACCTCAGAGTATCTCGGGGGCGGCTTTACTAGTGTTCTCATGAGAGAGGTGAGAGTAAAGCGTGGTCTGACTTATTCGATTGGCTCTTTTGCTGCCGGTCAGAAGTATTACGGACGCTCTGGTATTTCAACTTTCACTCGCAACGAAACGGCTGCCAAGCTTTTTGAAGTGATCAAGGCGGTTCTTGAGCGTACAGCGGCAGGTGAGATAAGCGATGAAGATTTTGAGCGGGTGAGACTGGCCTTTATTGGTTCACATCCTTTCTCACTTGAGCGCTCAAGCGCCTATCTTTCGCAACTGATGTCACTTGATCACGTGGGTGAGCCCTATTCACGTATCGAGCGCTTTCCTGAGATTTTAAAGTCTTACACCAAAGATCAAGTGGTAAGTACCTTTAAAGATATTTTTGCTTGGGATAAAATGAAAATCGTGGTTGTGGGAGATAAGAGTCTGGGGGAGCAACTCTCTTCATTTGGTCGCGTTAAAGTTCAAGACTACAAAGACTTCCTGTAATTGTCTCGGGCAGACCCACTCGGGTCTGCCATCTTTTTACGAGAGTTCGACCGTATTACCCTTAATATTGAGCACGGCCCCAGGGTGAATCACTAACTTACTTGATTGAATATTTCCACTTACATTGGCGGTCGGAAAGAGAGTGACCTTGCCTCTCGCGATGATATTGCCTTCAAATTCACCAAAAATATGAATGTCGTGACAGCGAATATCTCCAGTAATTTTTCCCTCGGGCTCGATACACAAGAGGTCTTCACCGGTGTGATCAATTTCACCTTCGATTTTTGACTGGATCTTTACTGGCCCTTGCAATTCGAATTGTCCGCGCAGGTAACAGCTTTTGCCATAGAAAGAAAAGTCGCGCTTAAAGAAAGTTTCGTTCATGACTTTTCTCCTAGGGTCCAAAAGACTTAGCAAAGGTTCGCTTGTGGAGAATATCTCCTGTGCGAGAAAAGATAACCACTTGGATAAGGGCCTCTTTTTGCTCTGAGAGGGTGTTAAAGCTCACTTCAACCGGTCTAAATCTAGAGGTGACAAAACTCTCACCGCGGTTAAAGGGGATGCTAAAATCCTCGGCCCCAAAAGATCCTCTGGGATACATCTGTAGGCTATCGCCCATTTTCATCGCCACAAAGATATAACCCGCAAGGCGCTCATTCTCTTTAGTGGTGTTGACGATATTAAATCTGATATTCACTTTGCCATTATTAAGATCGGCTTCGAAGTTCTCAAGGGCAAAGGAAGGGGCGCCCGTTAAGTCTTGCATGCCAGGAGCGGCTTTAAAGATATTAAGGGGCATGTACTCGCTATCCCCACTGCCTTTGGCCAGGCGCTCTTCAAAGAGCTTGGCATCTGACTGAAGCTTGGTAATTTCTTGAGCGAGCTCTTGATTTTTATCTCTTAGATCTTTGATAATCTCGGGTTCGCGGCGTTCGGCCTGGAGTGAGATCGTTTTAAAATAGACGGCCACGACTAGCAGAGCAAAGCAGCTAATAAAAGCAATGAGCGGCAGTATGATGAGGACTTTCTTTAAAAGCGGTCGATTGACCTCAAAGTAGCTCGGTGCCTTTACTTCGTCATAGAGAATAAAACTCAGATTTTTATCGTCTTTAGGTGAGCGTGCCATTAGAGATTCTCACTTTCAGAAGGCATGTCCTCATTTGACTTTGTCTCACCAGCGAGATCTCTCGCCGTGCGATACTGCATGATTTGCATTGGGTTTTTAGTCTTAAAAAAGCGCAGCGTGGGTCTAAAGGCAATCGATTCATCGAGAGTTGCCTCGTCGATTCCATTTTTGGTCCAGCTCTCAGAGACGATCTTCCAATTGTAGTAATCATCTTTTTTGAGATAGAGAGTCTTCTTTCCGAGGTCTTTAACAGTGTTGCTACTGTAGTCTTGTTTAAAAGTTACTACCGCGTAGTTATTGGCCTGAGTAATAGAGACGTTGCTGATTTTAATACTGGGAACCCCTGGGGCCAGGAAAACTGCTCTCTTATACTGACGGTAGGCTTCAAGCGGGCCACGGATTTCATCGTGAAATTCTTTATGATAGTGGGAGATATAGCCTTCAAAATCTTCTTGAGACCAGTCGTTCACCCAGTCTTCGATGGTTTTTTGAATTTTTTGGCGCGAGGCCAGGTAGCTCTCAGAGCTTAGGAAGTGCTGGTTGTGAACAACGACAATCGGCGTGCGGTGAAGCTCTAGGTACTGAGAAATATCGATGAGCTCGCTATTGGCCGCCACGACGCAGCCGCGGCTATCAAGACCTTTATCAATGCGAGTTTCATCATTGGTGGAGTGAAGCCAAATTCCGCCACCGGTTTTACCACTAACTCGGTCCACTGGATTGGGGTAGTCCATCACAAACGCTCCGACGCCGTAAATCTCGCCTTGCTTGCCATGGCGCTTGAGAAGGTCTTCGTGAGTGAGAAAATCATTGAAGATATAAACTCCTTCAGGAGTTCTAAAGTCGCCTTGAAATAATTTGTCGCCGGCCTTTTTTCCGCTGGCAATAGAGTAGCTCTTTACCAGCTCGGGCATGCCTTCATTGTTGCGATAGAGATGCATGGTGTGAGTGGCCTTCTCAACCACAATGGCGTGATGGGCGAAGTAGTTATCCAACTGGAGCAGGGCCTGGGGATAGTAACCCGTCTGTGCGAAGGCTAGCGAGCTCACAAAAAATGGGCCCAGGATAAATAGGAGATTAAAAAGCACTCTCGTCATGGATTCTCCAAGCGGCTTCATCTGACAGTAATCATTATAACGCAAAGAATAGGCGATTCTCTTTGTCGGGTTTGCCAGATTTACGAAGCCCTGTTTTTAAGTAAAAACGAAGGTATGGCCATATTTTGAGGCAAAAAATGGGCCTCGGCAAGGTTTTAAGGGAGTAAATCCCTGTGGGAAGCCATTTTCGCCTATTATTAAACGATGGGTAAGACCTTCCATTTTGCAGGAGCGCAATCTCCTATTATCATAGAGTTAGGTGTGAAAAAGCCCACGATAGAGATTGATAAATGAAAATTGTCTTTTTTAGTCATGATGACGAGCTTGAAGAATTTTTGCAGGACGCGCAAACAAGTGCCGACGTCGTGATGACTGATGCCTTAAAAGACGCAGTTGATGAAGTGGAAGATGCGCTCGAAGAAGAGCTTCCAGTGGCGCTCTTTCTCGATTTTGATACCAGTCGCAAAGATAGTGAGAAGCTCAATAAGCAGTACCTAAAAAATAGTGAAGTCTGTCGCATCGTCTTCACTGAATCCATGAGCGTAAAAGAGCTCAAAAAGCATCAAGACTCAAAGCTTGGCGCAGACGCCTATATGCGCAAGCCCTTGGGCGCCGAGGCCATTTCAGAACTTCTTCAAGACTTAGGACTGAGCGATGAAGCGGTCTTTGAGTACGAGAGCGAGGAGCTCTTTGATAGTGTTCCCGCCGGATCATCTTCACCTCCAATAGAGGATGAGGATTCGGCAAGTCACAGTGGGGTCAACTTCAGCGCCGCTGAAATGAAAATGGATACTCATGTGCGCTATCAACTCGATCGCCACAATCTACAAAGTGATCAGGTCTTTGATTTTAAGAGTGAGACGAACCTTCGCATTCAGGCCATCTTCGATAGCGTGTTTGGAGAGGTTGATCAGGAAGAAGAGCAAGAATTAGAAAATGATTACGAAATCGAAACCAATTTCTCAGATGAGCAAGACTTAAGCGAGGCGCAGAGCTCTGGGCAAGACAGTGCTGATGAATCCATCGTTTTTGATTTTGGTGAGAACTCAGACACCGAAGAGGTGGAAACTTCTGAGGGAGAGCTTATGGCCAAGCTAGAAGACAGTGATGAAAGTGAAAACACCATTGATGTGTTGGAGCAGATGGAAAGTGAGCGCGAGGCAAGCCTGGTGGGTTACCGTCCCCCAAGCCTCGAGCCTACTGGTGATATTGAGATCCCCGATGAGTTTAGAAATGCTCAGGCGAGCTCTGAAGATGACTCAGAAGACCTCTTGGCCACTATGACTGAGGATGAAGCAGATGAGGGGCTCGATTTTGCTATGCCTGATGAAGAAGAGACAAGCTCTGAAGAAGGGCTGAGCTTTGATGTCACTGAAGGTGATGACTTGGCCTTAGGTGAGACAGATGATCAGCTCAGCGAGAGCGAGGACCTCACCATGGAAGCAGGAGAAGACCAAGGAATGGATCTCTCGATGGATGAAGATGAAGGCGCCCTGGAGTTTTCTAGCTCTGAAGAGCTGGAAGCAGCGCCTGATGAAAGTGATGCCTCAGAGGTTGGTGGGCTTGATCTTGGCGATGATGCCGGAGAGTTAGAGCTTGGCTCGGATGACGATGCGGCAGCGCAATCTTTCGACGCTTCAGAAGAAGACGATGACTTTGGCGCTCTTGATTTGAGTGAGAGCGATGATGAAGAAATAGAAAAGACTGTGGTCATGAGTAGTGATGACGGCGCTCTAAATTTTGATTTGGGTGCCCAGGACCAAGCAAGTGATGAGCCTAGTGAAGAGCGCATGGACACGGCCGATATTAATTTTAGTAGTGACCTAAGTGAGTCAGACCTAGAAGGCATTGATGATGGTGAAGTTCTAGCGGGCGGGGAAGACGTCAATCTCGACGACGCTCTGAGCGGAGTCACCCAAGAGAGCCTAGAGGAGTTTGATTACACTGGGGCAGAGATTGATAGTAGTGAGGCGCTCGGGGCAGTTGAAGAAGATGAGTTTGCCGATCTTGCAGGACTTGATGAGTCGGCAGGTTCAGAGACAACAGACCCTACAATGCTGGCCTCCCTTGGCGATGAAGACGCTACTTTAAATGATTTTAATGAGTTTCAGGTCTCTGCTGACAACGAGGCTCAAGACGAACTCTTAGCAGATGAGAGCGGTGATTACGCAGATGAGCTAGGTGGCTTAGATGATTACTCATCTTCAGAGGGACTTGAAGAAGATCAAGAAGAACTTTTAGCGACCCCAGCTCCAGCACCAGCTCCTAAAAGTGCACCTGCGACGGCAGCTCCTACTAGAAGTAGTAGTGATCCGATTCTCGTTCAAACCTACGCGCAAGAGGAAATGGTTAGGCATCAAGGCCTTATCAAGCAGTTGCGAGAAGAGCGTGAGGATCTCTTAAAGCAGATCACCGATCTTAAAACTTCGCTTCGCCTGGCCGAGAGTGAGAACCTAGGTCTTCGGGCCGAGCTTGATGAACTGAGGATTGAAAAGAGCATTATGAAAAAACGCTCTCAGCAAGACCTAGAAGAAATGCGCTATAGTTTGAAGCTAGCTGATGAGAAGCGAGAGATCTTTGAAGAACGATCGCGCAAGATTCAAAAGGAATTCGACAAGCTCAATCATAAGGTGCGCATTGACTTTAATACAGTTAAGCAAAGAGAGAAGGAGCTTGAGGGACAACTTGAGCTCTTAAAAATGGACTCGCGCTCTCAAGTTGAGAGCCGCGACAAGAAAATACTTGAGTTAAAACGCAAGATTGATGCTCTGGAATTCAATATGGAAAATGCCCATATTAAAGAGCAAAAATCTAAAGAAGATAAGATTAAGCTTGAAGATAAGCTACACAAAGTGATGAAAACCCTTAGAAGCAGCATAAAAGTAATGGAAGATGACCTTGAAATTGATAACCTGCTTGGAGAGTCTTACGACCCAAGTAGTGAAGGCGAAGCATCTGAGTAATAACTCGTCGACGGGAATTTGAATGAGTAAGAACCAAAATGAAGTGTTAAATTTATTAGACTTTGTCGTGAAAGATCATCACTACCGTGAACCCAAAGATCTTTTTGGTGCGATAGAGACCTATCTCTCTGAGTACTGGGGAGCGGGGTCACTGTTTGCCTTCTCACTTTCTAAGGAGAAATTCGGTGGGACAGGGGCAAGTTTGCGCAAATGCCGCGGTGTCTGGAATCGCAAGCGGCTTCTTAAAGAATTTTCTGAGTCAAAGGCAGAATCTATTTTGGCCCGAATCGTTGCAGCTGGACCTCAGACGGGGACATTCGATTGGGATGAGTCACGCTTGATCATTCACGGCCCGGCCATTGAGGGGCAGCACTACTTTGCTTTTTGTGAACTTGGCCAAAAGCCTAGTGAAGATCTGCTGGCGCCAATGATTGTCTATGTTGAGAGCATGCTTAGGCAAATCTCACGCCAAATGAAACTCGATCATTTGCAGTCACTCGTTCATATGGACGATGTGACTGGTCTTTATAATCAGCGCAAGCTGCTTTTAGATCTCGATGCTTGTATTGAGCGCTACCATAAAATTCAGGAGCCTTTTTCAGTATTATTTGTGGACATCGATCACTTTAAACAGGTCAATGATGGTCATGGTCATATCGTAGGAACTCAGCTCTTGGCCGAAGTCGCGGGCGTGATTAAGGGAGTGCTACGAGACTCTGATCTTTGCTACCGCTATGGCGGAGACGAATTCGTAGTGATTATTCCGGGCTCAAATGGAAATGAGGGACGCTTCATTGGTGAGCGTCTGCTCGGGGCCATTAGAGCGAAAAATTTTGAAATCGCTGATATTGATGATGATAAAGATGTTCATCGGCTAAAACTCTCTGCTTCCATTGGAGTTGCAGGCTTTCCTGAAGATGCTAAGACCAGAGACGAGGTCCTCTCAATTGCTGATAAAATGATGTATCAGGCAAAGGAGTCTGGAAGGGGGCAGGTCTGCCGCGCTGGAGAGCTCTTTTCGAGCACGTAAGGACGGCGCATGCGTTATGTGATCGTCAGTGACTTCCACCTTGGCAAAGGGCGATTTCTTAAAAATGGCCAGCTCAATCTCTTGGAAGATTTTCTTGAAGATGAGCGCTTTGCAGAATTCTGTGATTATTTTTCTAGCTCTAAGAATTTTCTGGCCAGTGTTCATCTCGTTCTCAATGGGGACATTCTCAATTTAATTCAGATCGATGTGGACGGTATTTTTTCTCATCTCCAAGATGAAGAGTTCTGTGTGCGTGCACTTGAATCAATTATGAAGGGGCACCCCATATTCTTTGAATCACTTCGAAAATTCTTGGCCACACCCAATAAGAAAGTCACCTACGTCATTGGCAATCACGATGCCGGCATGGCCTTTCCTAAAGTGGCCGCGCGCTTTAGGGCCGAGGTTGGCGCTGAGGTTGAAGTCGTTCATCACTTAGAGGAGAACGGACTCCATGTCGAGCACGGCCATCGCTTTGAAGCAGTCAACTCTGTGCCTCGAAATAAGTACTTTGTGAAAGGTCCTAGGGGGCGTGAGATACTCAATCTTCCCTGGGGAAGTTTATTCTGCCTGAACGTTCTTCCAAGCCTTAAAAAGGATCGCCCTCATATTGATAAAGTGAGACCTATGGGGGCCTATCTCAAGTGGTGTTTCTTGCACGACTTTACCTTCTTTTTGCGCGCCTTCGTGGTGGTGCTGAAATATCTAAAAAGCACGCGCACCGACACTTATACCAGACATAATCGAAATTTTTTTACGACCTTTAAGATCTTAAAACAGATCACAATTTATCCCGTTTACAGTCGACAGGCCCGTCAAGTTTTAAAGCGACGCCCTCATCTTCACACTGTTGTTATGGGCCACACTCATTTACTTGAGTGGCGACGTTTTCCAGAGGGTAAGTATTACTTTAACTCTGGCACCTGGGATGAGATTCCTTCGGTGGATTTAGGGCTTCATTCCGAGTCAAAAAAACTTAGTTATGTTGAGCTCGATATACACGTTCCGAGCAATACATTGAGAAAAGGTGCCTTGAATGTATGGCACGGAAAGTGGCGTCCCTATCGCAGTGAGATCACCACAAACCTTTAACTCATTCATATTCCTTAACCTAAGAGAAATTGAGTTACCTTCCGAGGGGGTATCAGCGCTACAATAGGTATTAGGTCAATAGAATATGATAAAGAACAAAGTTTTAGTCTATTTACAAGATGAGATTCTCAGGGAGAAGTTAACGCTTTTACTTGAAGGTCTCTTCGACTTAAAAGTCACGACAGTCGTGGGACTTGAAGGTGTTCTGCGCTCACTTGATCGTTCTCAATATATTGCTCATATTTATTCGCCCGCTTCTACTGAGCCTCATCAAGAAGAGAAAAATAGTTTCTATGAAAGCCTCGCTTCTTTTGGCCGCTCGTTTGAGCTCTCAGAGTCTGGCGGTCTTAAAAAGTTCTTTGGTGAATTTGCCGGGCAGTTGAGCGAGCACAAATTTACTGAGCATGACTTTTCTCCCGTATCACTTTCGAGACTTGATAGTCTTCTCTCTTCACAAGGTCATCACCCCGAACTCTTCGTGAAACTCAAGTCTGGTCGATTTGTTAAAGTCCATCCGGGTGGAGAGTACTTTGAACAAAATCGTATTGAGGAATTTCGCCAAAGAGGGGTGAGTGCTTTTTATCTTAAGAGTGAAGACTTTGTTCACCATATTGAAAAGCATTTTTCTGAACTCAGTGAACTTTTGAGTTTAGTCAATCAAAGCCAAAGTTCATCAACTGATTTCAAAAAAGAGAGTGCCCTTATTATCCATCAAAAACTAATGCGTGGAATACGAGACAGCTTGCAATTCAAACTGCGTATTCCTGAATACATCCTTGAGCAATCGAGCGAGTTTCTTGAAAGCTTGGTGGCCGGGGGACCTCTTCAGGTTCCTTGGTTTGATCGTTTGAAAGATGCCCCAGAAGGAAGTCACTATATTGAGCGCCTAGGAATGCTCAGTGCTCATTTTGGTTGTTGGATTCTCTCTCATAGCTCCTACAATGAAAAAAAATGGTTTGAAAAATTTGTCACAGCTTCACTGATTATGGACCTCTCGCTTCAAGATGAAAAAATGGCGCGAGTAAGAGTTGTCCACGAAGGGGCCACGACTATTGGAGTCCTCCAGGCCATGACTATTAAGGAGCACCCTCAGCGCAGCCTAGAGCTAGCCGAGACACTCCTTCCAGTTAACCAGGATGTGGTCAACCTCGTTGAACTTCATCATGAGCGCTTTGATGGCACGGGTTTTCCGAGAAAGCGCTTTATTTCTCAAATTCCATCAGTGACGAGACATTTTATCTTGGCGAGTATGTGTGCAGATGCCTGGATTGAAAGTGAAAATAGAGAAGACTTTAAAAAGTTCCTGGAAGAGCTCGCAGAGAATCAATCTCTGCGCTCTCTTCACGAACTACTTTCAAAACTAGTGAGTTCCCTAGAATCCTAAGTTAAGACTGACGCGCTTTGGGCGAGATCTTAGTATGAACTTCTTGAATTGGATGATCTTTTTTTGACTTTGGCACCTTGGGTGATTTCTGTTTGAGCGCAGCGGGCTTTGTAGCGCTGGCCTTTTTCTTAGTTGTTTTCTTAGTGGTTTTCTGGGTTGCCTTCTTTACGGTCTTCTTCGCAGACTTGGCTTTCTTGTCGGCTTTTTTGGCCGATTTTTTCGCCGAGAGACCCTCTGGTAGGTTGATGCCACGCTTTTCAAGCATGCCTTCAACTTTTCTTTGTAGGCCCTCTAAATCTTTTTGATGATTCTTGGCAAAGTCTTGGGCCTTCTTCATTTCCTTTGAGATGATTTTTTCAACCTTATTCTCTAGTGACTCGCGCTCTTTTTTGAGTCTGGCAGCGAGCTTTGGCAGGTCTTTTTCAACGACGTTTTTAAGCTCAGTTTCAGTTTGTTTGACAAACTCTTCAACGCTCTTTTTTGCCTCGGCAAGAGAGTTGTTCTGAGTGAGAACACCTTCGATTTCTGTTTTTAGTTTTCCGATGTTACCAAGGAAGTCTTGAAGTTTCATTTGTCTCTCCTAAAAGGACTTAAGCGTTTAGTTATAGGTATGCGATGACCAAAGCCAAAACTTTTGGGGCGCACTTTGATTATAGGGCAAAATTGAAAGCGTTTGTATTCGCTGTTTGTATATAGCCTGAACACCTTTTGAACATCTTCTGCCGAAAAACCACGAGCGATGAGATCTTGGGTGCTCAGGCGATAGGAGAGCAGTCCTTCGAGGATGGCATCAAGCACGGGATAGGGCGGCAGACTTTGTTGATCGTGTTGGTCCTCGCGCAGTTCGGCGGTGGGAAGGCGTGTGATCAGGCCCTCGGGCATAATATTATTATAGGCGCTATTGATGTAGCGCGAGAGTATGTAAACTTCACTTTTATAAAGGTCGCCGAGCATACTCACCGCTCCGACGCTGTCGCCATACTGAGTGGAGTAGCCCACGGCGATCTCAGACTTATTGGAGGTATTAACAACCATCGAGCCCGAGTGATTGGAGCGCGTATAGAGATAGGCGCCACGCAAGCGCGATTGAATATTTTCGTTGGCGAGTCCATCTAGTTCGGCCCCATAAGAATCGCGATAAGCATTTTTCACGGTCGAGTGAAAGAACTTAATAGGTGTGGTGGTGAGCTTGATTCCAAGATTTTGACAAAGGCCATGGGCGAGGTCATAGGACTCACTGGCAGTGTAGAGCCCTGGCATAAAAAGCGCTTCAAGTTCCCAGTTCTTGGGTAGCGTTAGCCGCAAGAGGGTGAGCACTAGTGAAGAGTCAATTCCTCCAGAGAGGGCGATCGTGTATTTGTGAAAACCGCATTTGCGAGCATACTCATGAACTCCAAATCCAAGAGCACTCACAAGCTCGGCGCAATCTTCTTCGCTCAGTGAGCGCAACTCAGGTGGGTTTTGTTGATCAAGTCTAGGGTCAAAGAGCGATTCCCATGTATTTTCTAGCGTGCTCGCGCTGGCCCTGGGAGTTGCCTTAGTGGTGGTGGCGAGGTCCATACTCTCGACCTGTTGGACCCAGCCGGAGAGCTCGACTAAGAGCTTGTCTGGATTCATACAAAAGCTGCGTCCATCAAAGAGAATTTCATCTTCTGCGCCCACGCGGTTGACGTAGTAAAAAGGCGCGCCAAATTCTTTGGCAATTTCTAGGGCGCGCTGATGGCGCCGCTCGGGCTTACCTAAGTTATAGGGACTGGCCGAGAGGTTGAAAATTGCCCGCGGACTCTTTGCTAATTTTTTAAAGTCACTGGACAGCAGCTGAGTGGGGTCCACCGGATGAAGACTTGAAGTCCACATATCTTCGCAAATCATTAGCGCGTAGTGCTCACCGCCAAACTCCCAAGCACCGGAGAGGTTACCGGGAGTAAAGTACTTTTCTTCATCGAAGATATCGTAATTGGGCAGCAGCTTTTTGACGTAGACCTTCTTTAAAGCTTGGCCAGGTCTCGCCTCATAGATACAATTTTCAATGGTGAGAGGGAGGCCCACTTGGTCAAACTCATAATGCAGTCCGCCCAAGAGTAAAGCTGTGTCCTTTGTAGCCTTAAACTTCTCTTGACACCATATGTCTACAAGCCTTAAGTTCTCCAGATAAGAATCGATAAAATCTTTCTGTAAAACCAAGTCCTGCAGGGGATATCCACAGAGAAAGAGTTCGGCAAAGAGATGAATCCCGGCGGGGTAATCTCCTGCAAAATACTCTGCTAGGTAGTTCCTGATGGAGTCGAAGTCGGCAACGCTGTGATGGGTTTGGTGCAGTGTGATTTTCATGTGTGAATTCTAGCAGAGTTTATGATCACTTTCTATAGGTTGAGGATGCGATGAAGAGCGGGAATATTGAGGCCAGAGTACTAGTCATAGGGGCCGGTCTGGCCGGAAGTGAAGCCGCATACTTTCTCGCTCGCCATGGGGTGCAGGTGGTTTTGCTCGAGAGTAAACGCCTGGCTCCTAATCCCTCGCAAAAGATGAAGACCTTTGCTGAACTGGTGTGCACCAACTCCCTTAAGAGCTTAAACCCTGATAGTGGACATGGACTTTTAAAGCACGAGATGAAGGCCATGGGCTCACTGGTCTTAGAGCTGGGGTTAAAGCACGCCGTGCCGGCAGGAGAGGCCCTCGCGGTTGACCGTGAGCTCTTTAGTCAGGCGGTGAGTGAGGTGCTTGAAAATCACCCCAATATTGAATATCACGACGAAAATGTCGCCTCTCCCATTGAGGCGATGAAGCGCTACAATTGCTCGCACGCAATTGTGGCAACTGGGCCTCTTACAACTGAGGCGCTTTCAAAGTGGCTCGAAGAGGACTTTGCTAAAGAAGACTTTTATTTCTACGACGCCATCGCCCCTGTGGTCGATGGCGATAGCCTCGATTACTCAAAGCTTTATTTTAAAGACCGCCACACTCCCATTGAAGAAAGTGAGGAGGAAGAGGGCGCGCGCGCCGACTACCTCAATGCGCCGATGACAAAAGAACAGTACGAGGCCTTCATTGCTGAGTTAGTAGCGGCCGAGAAAGTGGGCCCGGCAAAATTTGAAGAAATGAAGTATTTTGAAGCCTGCCTGCCCATTGATCTCATGGCCGAACGAGGGGTGGAGACACCGCGTTTTGGACCTATGAAGCCCATTGGGCTTGAGCGCCCGGATGGCTCTATTCCCTATGCTTGCGTGCAGCTACGAAGGGAAAATCTTCTTGGTAGTGCTTTTAACTTAGTGGGCTTTCAGACGAGACTCAAGTACCCCGAGCAAAAGCGGGTCTTTCGCATGATTCCGGGATTTGAAAACGCGACCTTTTTGCACCTTGGTAGTGTTCACCGCAATAGTTTTCTCAACGCCAAGACACTGCTTAATTTTGATCTCTCGGCCAAAACTTTCCCGCAGGTTTTCTTTGCTGGTCAAATGACCGGGGTGGAGGGCTATACCGAGTCGGCGAGTATGGGGCTTTATGTGGCCTCACAGGTGTTGCGCCAGCTAAAGGGAAAAGAGAGTGTGAGTTGGCCGGTGGAAAGTGGCATTGGTGCTCTCATTAACTATCTCATGACCGTTCACAAGCCGGCCCCTTCCAATATCAATTTTGGCCTGCTCCCTCCCGTGACTCTGACAAAAGAGCAGCGCCGCGATCGCAAAAATAGAAAGCGCATTAAAAAAGAGCTCGCCGCTCAGAGAGCACGCCAGGTCTTTAATGAATTTTGGGAGTCCACTCAGTGCTAGGACTAGGCTTTGTTTTTCTCGCCTGTCTCACCTGGGCGCTAGACACACTCATTCGCTACCCGATGCTGGGTAAGATAAGTGCTCAAAGTATTGTGATGTTTGAGCATCTGGTACTCACCCTCATTTTTCTACCCATGTTGTGGAGGGCGAGAGGGCGTATCGCCGATCTTAGAATCGGCGTCATCTTTAATTTTCTTATCATCGGCGCGATGGGTTCAGCGCTAGCGACTCTGGCCTTCACCGAAGCCTTTCGCTTGATTTCTCCGAGCATGGTGATTTTGTTGCAGAAATTTCAACCTTTAGTGGCCATTGTCCTCGCGCGCGTGATCCTCAAAGAGCGCCTGTCTCGCGCCTTTATTTTGTGGGCCCTCCTTTGCTTGATCGGAGGCATTCTGCTGGGGCATAAAGATATTGTGCCGGGACTGCGCGAGTTTGATTTTTCCCTCAACCTCTTTTGGAACCGCGAGAAGATTGGCTATCTTCTCACACTCATAGCGGTGATCAGCTGGGGAGCTTCGACGGTTTTTGGCAAGAAATTATCTTTAATGGGCTACAATGAGAAAGAAATTATGGCCGGTCGCTTTCTCACTGGCTTTATTGTGCTCTTACCATTGTATCGACTCAATCAGAGTGATCTCGCCACCATGGCCAGTATTGATATTTGGAGCAAGTTACTGGTGATGGCGCTACTCTCAGGTCTAGTGGGCATGGCCTTCTACTACCAAGGGCTCAAGCGCTTGTCGGCGCGCCAATGCACCCTGGCCGAACTTTTCTTCCCATTGTGCGCAGTCCTAGTTAACTGGATTTTTCTCGAAATCACCCTAGACCCTATCCAACTAGTGGGCGGGGGGTTATTATTACTAGGCTCGACTGTGATCCAGCTAAAGCACTATTAATATTAGTTTTTCACTCCATGGGAGAAGACATGAGTCAAGTGATTGACCCACTCACACCAGTAAAACTTCCCGAGTCGCTCAAGGGCAAGACTGTCGTGGTGGCAGGCGCTGCAGGGTTTGTGCCCTCGACACTCGCGCAAAAATACCTCGAACTTGGGGCGCGCGTGATTGGCCTAGATAATTTCATCACTGGCTCGCGCTCCAACGTGAAAATTCTCGAGCAGTATGAGGGCTTTGAATTTTTCGAGCAAGATGTCTCTGAAAAATTGCCCGACTTTAAAGATCTTAAAATTGACTACGTCTACTCATTGGCCTCTCCGGCCTCTCCGATTGATTTTAAAGAAATCCCACTTGAGATCATGAAGGTAAATTCCGTTGGGACTTGGAATCTTTTGGAGCTTGCGCGCGCAAAGGGGGCACGCTTTTTAGAGGCCTCAACCTCTGAAGTCTATGGCGATCCAGAAATACACCCGCAAACCGAAGATTATGTTGGGCACGTCAACCCCATTGGACCGCGCGCCTGTTATGATGAGAGCAAGCGCTTTGCGGAAGCTCTTACTATGAGCTATCACACCCGTTATAACGTTGATACGCGCATTATTCGCATTTTCAACACCTATGGACCGCGCATGCGCCCCAATGATGGACGGGTGATTCCAAACTTTATCACTCAAGCGATGAAGGGAGAGGACATCACCATCTATGGGGACGGCCTGCAAACGAGATCATTTTGCTATGTCACTGACTTAGTGGAGGCCATCCACCGCGTGATGTTCACCAGTGATCACACGCCCTTTAATGTGGGTAATCCCGACGAATACACTATTAAGGAATGTGCTGAGGAAAT
Organism: Bacteriovoracaceae bacterium; assembly: GCA_048264885.1. Taxonomy (GTDB): domain Bacteria; phylum Bdellovibrionota; class Bacteriovoracia; order Bacteriovoracales; family Bacteriovoracaceae; genus JBLWXV01. Next base: position 21,460 of record JBLXCO010000001.1, on the reverse strand, counting down.
TATTAAGGTTCTCGGTAGTTCTTCAAAGCTTGTGCACCTGCCGCTTCCTAAAGACGATCCTCGCAAGAGAAGGCCTAATATAGATAAGCTGCAAAGAGTCTCTGACTACGCTCCGAGAGTCTCTTTTCATGAGGGTATACGCGCCACTGCGGAGTACTTTAAAAGTTTAGAATAATATGGAAGATATCGCGCTAGTTTGTGACTCAATTCTCTCACGTGACCTGCCGACGCAAATGGTGGAGGACCTATCAGATCTCTTTCGTGAATCTGAAATTTGGACCCTGGCCCATGCTCAGGGGGCGCTGCTGGGTCCAATTGAAATGCATAAGATTCATTCGAGCTTTCTGACTCATAAAATTAAGTCGCGTGAGGACTTTGCCAAGTATTCTTTTCTCATTCCCAAAGCTTGCGAGTCGATGTTTGTGCCTTGCAAGTTTAAGCGAGTGATCAATATCACTAGTGGTCTATCCATGGGGATTAAGACCTGTGATAAGGCCCATCGTCTGACCTACGTGATGGATGATTTTTTAGGCGAGAGGGCCCGGCGTTTTATGCTCGAGCGCTTCTTTAATTCCTATGTCACATCATGGCAGCGTAGTGCTCTTAAAAAGGCTTTCTCAATGGGAGAGGTGTGGGTTTCTCGCAGTGATCTCAAAGAGGAGTTGCGCGAGTTTGGAGTTGAATCAACTGTGGTGGAGCCTTTTTTTAATGTCTCTGACTATCCACTAATTCCCTCGCCACTTTATAAATACGACTATGTGATTATCAACGCTGATGGACTCTCAGAAGCGTTGGCGCGCGAGATGCGCGAGTATCTTGAGCATAAAAATCTCAAGTATAAATTTGTGGGCAATGACTCTCATTTAAGCGCCCTAAGAAGAGGGGAGGCCGATTCTTCCTTCTTTGGAGATCGCTGCTCCGGGGAGCTGGCCCCGCTTTTGGCCGGCGCGATGATGGTGGTCGACTTCTCTAATGAGCCCTTTCCGGAATTTAGTCTTAAGTGCCTTGCGGTTGGTAGACCCGTACTAGCAAGGCCCAGCAAGTCTCGTAGTTCTTTTTTAAAAGGCGCTCAGGGAGTCACCTGGGGCAATAACTTGGAGGACTTTAAAAGCCAAGTATGCAGGCGCCAACTGGTCGACGGGCGCGAAGAGCACGAGGAACAATCGCGCAAGCGCCGCGCTCATGTGATGCGCTTTCACAATCTACGCTTTAAGGCCGAGGTCACGCGCTGGCTTAATAAGACCGCTGAGAGTGCTGATCAGAGTGCTCACCCGTAATTAGTCGTACCTCATTGACTCAATTGGACTGAGGCTTGCCGCTTTTTTGGCGGGATAAATACCAAAGACAACCCCAACTAACATTGAAAAGAACATGGCCGCTAACGCGGCGGTGGCGTCAAAAGACACGCTCCAGCCGGAGATGAGGGCGAGTATGGCACCTGCACTCCAGCCACAAATGATGCCCATCACTCCGCCAAGTCCACTAATGACCACTGATTCAATCAAGAACTGGCGTAGAATATCGCTGCGGGTGGCACCCACTGCTTTGCGAAGACCGATCTCCCTGGTGCGCTCAGTGACTGAGACCAGCATGATATTCATAATTCCAATACCTCCTACTACTAGGCTCACTCCAGCGATGATGGCCAAGAGCATAGACATGGTCTTACTGGTTTGAGAAATGGCTTCTTGGATCTCGGCCATATTGCGAATATCAAAAGGGGACTCCTCTTTATCGCTTATGCGCCAGCGCTTTTTTAGAAGCGCGGTGATATCTCTTTGGGCCTCGTCCATGAGTGCCTGTGAGCGAATTTCTAATTCAATTTCATCGACATAGTTTTTTCCAAGTAAGCGCTTCATCGCCGTTTGGACGGGGATGATAATCACATCGTCGCGATCACGAAAAGCATCGGCACCCTTTGAGGGAAGAACGCCGATGACCTGGAAACTCACTTTGTTAATTTTTATGTATTCGCCAATAGGACTCTCGCCGCCAAAGACTTCTCTGACAATTGTCTGCCCAATCACCGCCACTCGACGACGGTCGTGATTTTCTTCCTCTGTAAAAAAACGTCCGGCAATGGGTTTTGAGTCGTGAATATGCTCATATGTCGCATCTGTCCCGTAGATACTACTGGACCAATTTTTATTTTGGTAGGTAACTTGGGCGCGCCCTCTGACCTGTGATGAGCTATAGCGAATAGAGGGGATCATTTGAGTGATGGCCTTGGCGTCGTCTTCTGTGAGTCTTGCTACACTGCCAGCCTCGAGCATCACTCCTCCACTGCGCCGGGCGCCGGATCTGACGACTAACATATTTGATCCAAGTGAGGAGAGCTGTTTCTTAATCGACTCAGTGGCGCCCTTACCAAGGCCTAGCATCGTGATTACTGAAGCGACACCGATGAGAATGCCAAGCATTGAGAGAAAGGAGCGGACCTTATTTGAAAAGAGTGCTTTGACGCCGACTTTTAAGTCTTGCAGGAGGTCGGCACCTCGGTGGTGTTGAGGGTGCAGCTCTCCTAGTTGCGCTGCTTTTAATTCACTCTCTCTGAGGGGAGTCTGTCTTTGGTCGGAGATAATTTTTCCATCCCTCATGCGAATCAAGCGCGAGGCTTGGGCACCAATTTCCTCTTCGTGGGTAACCATAATAATAGTAATACCGGCTTGGTTGAGCTCGCGGAGCATCCTCATAATTTCGACTTCACTTTTACTATCAAGATTTCCCGTGGGTTCATCAGCAAAGATGATGCGAGGATTATTGATGAGCGAGCGGGCAATGGCGACTCGTTGCTGTTGTCCTCCCGAGAGCTCATTGGTTTTATGCTGGGTTCGATCACCAAGGCCCACGCGAGTGAGTACTTCTCGGGCGCGTTCAAAATCCATTGCGCGCTCACTGTAGAGCAGCGGCATCGCGACGTTCTCAAGCGCTGTGGTGCGCGCGAGCAAGTGAAATTGCTGGAAGATAAAGCCAATAGTCTCTCTTCTGACAACGGCCAATTCATTTTCGCTGAGATTTTCAACCGGTTTGTGATCAAGTTGATAGGTGCCAGTTGTGGGTGTGTCTAGGAGTCCTAGAACGTTCATCAAGGTGGACTTACCCGAGCCAGAAGGACCCATGATCGCTACAAAGTCGCCCGAATCAATCTCAAGGTTCACACCATCTAAGGCCTGAACGGTAAAATCTCCCATGACATAGGACTTAGTGACCCCTTGAATTTTGATAATTTTATTCATGGCTACTTCTTGGCCCCTCTTTTGCCACGCGAGCGACCAAATGGATTGATTGCCCCACCTTCCTCGTCGGAGAGGATGAGTTCACTGGTCAGGATGATATCACCTGACTCTAGGCCCGCGGTTACTTCCGTCCACTTGCCATCGCTCAAACCTGTTTTGATCACTTTTCTCTGAGGGGAGTTGGGCCTATGGCCTGGGATGAGCACATAGGTTTCGCCTTCAATTTTTATCGCTTCTGCGGGAATGAGAAGCACATTTTCGCGCTTTTCAGTAATAAAGCGAATATTGGCCGTCATTCCACTGCGCATATAGCTAGGTGGATCGAGAGGGCCCACGTCGACAGCATAGGTAGTCACGTTATTAACTGTACTCGCCTCATAGGCAATATGCGTGACTCTTGCTGGGAGAAAATCAGAGCGGTAGGCGTCCAGGCTCACGATCGCCTCTGCACCCACTTTAATTTGGGATAGGTCGGTCTCATCAACTTGGGCCTTTACACTTAAGGTGTCGGCCATCACTAGAATGGCGTCACTAGACGTAAAAGATTGTCCGGTTTCAACACTTCTGGAGATGATCATACCATCGATGGGGGAGATTATTGGGGTGGCCTTGTAGTATTGGCTCCATTTCTTGAGTTCCTTGGCGCCTCTTGCCCTGGCGGCGTCGATCAGTGCCGCCCGCTCAGTCGAGCTCATCCATGCTAGGATGTCGCCCCTTTTGACACTTTGTCCCTCAACCACAAGAACTTCTTCCACTCGTCCAGCAATAGGGGGTTTTATTTCAAGACGATTTCGTGGCTCCACCACCCCTGTGGCCAGAATTGTTTGTTCTAAGTCTCCACGAGTGACTTCAATTCTTTGATAGGTTTTTTCATCTTGTCCTCTTTCGCGTAGGTAATAAAAAGCACCTCCAACAGAGAGCATCACAACCACTAGTATCGGGATGATGATTTTCCAATTCATTTTCACGGGCGAACCTCACTATAGCTTGAAAGTGCATTAAAGGGATTGTCTCCGGTGGCGAGCATCCAGTTGGAGCGTGCGATCACCTCTGCACTCTGTGCTTCGAGGAAATTTTTTTGCTTGAGTGCGTAGTCATCTTCTATCGAGCTCCAATCTTCAAAGCTTAAGAGTCCATTATTGTATTTTTCTGTCGAAATCTCTCGTCTTACTTTTGCCGCTTCCATTGAGCTTCTAGATACTTTTACCCTTTGAGCAGCTGACTTGAGGTTATAAAGAGCATTTGTGAGTTCGTTGCGTTGATCATACTTGGCCTTTTCGAGACTGGCCTTACTGCGCTCAAGTTCAATCTTGCTAGCAGTAAGGTTGTGATAGTCCTGTCCACCTCGGTAGAGGGGAATTGTGAGCGTAAGACCTGCACTCCAACTCTTGGTTTGATCGGGGTAGAAATGATCGTCTCGCCGATTGTAATTTGCCGAAAGACCTAGCTTGGGAAAAAAGGTTGAACGGCTCGTTGTGATATCACTTTTGGCCTTTTCTATTTTTGAAAGCTCACTCTTAACAACGGGGTGATTGGCTTCATATTCTAGCAGTCGATCGATTTTTTCTGGAGTGTGATTAAAAGCTGCAGCAGGAATCGGACTTACCGCATGGACATCATCAACAGGAGCGGCCATCAGGCCCTCAAGAGTCTGAGAGGCCATGAGGAGGTCGTGCTCAGATTTAAGGACGTCAAATTTGGCCTCATCAAGTGAAGCCTTGGCGACTAAGAGCGAGCCCTTATTTTCGGTTCCGGCCTCAAATCGAAGCTTCACAAGTTCATAATTATTTTCACGACGGCTCAGAATCTCTTCGGTGAGCTTTTTACTTTGAAGTGCGTAGTAGACGCTCGAGTAAGTCTTAAGAAAGTCGACTCCGATTTGTGAGTAGGTTAATAGGGCTTCTTGCTCGCTAATCTTTTGATCCGATCTCGCACTATCAACCGCTGCTTTAGTGGAAAGACCTGCAAAGAGATTCTGCGAGAGTTCAAGCCCTGTGCTTGCCTCACTTTGAACTGATCCATTTGGAGTAAGTTCGCTTTTTGAGTAGGCAACCTTGGCATTGACTTCCGGCCCGTAGGCGCCCTTGGCCGCGGCAAGTTTTTTACTACTATAGCTCAGTGAATACTTGGCCCGTGTCAGGGAGGGGTTTTTAAGCCACACTTGCTCCAGGGCAGTTTGAAAATCTAGGGCGTGGAGTGTGGTGGTCTGGAGTGCGAGCGCTAGAGTGAAGAATTTGAGATTGGATTTATGGCAAAAGATCATGATCTGCATCTCTTTCTTAAGAATTCTTAATTACATAATGATACGCGACAGAATGAAAAGAGTTTCACTTAGTCTGAAAATCAATACTTACAATGACTTACATTAGGTTTTGGGGAGCTTGACGACAAAATGAGTATTGCCCGATGGGACGAGTTCTAGACTTCCGTGGTGGTCATCAATAATTCGCTTTGATAGCGAAAGACCGATTCCCGTTCCCTTGCCAATTGGCTTGGTGGTGAAAAAAGGGTTAAAAATCTTTCTCGCAATCGAAGCCTCTATTCCTGGCCCACTATCTTCAATATGGACCATCACCTGTCTTTCATTTTCCTCAAACCAAATTTTAACCCATTTCTCTTCCCTGTCCTCAAGAGCATCGCAGGCGTTATTGAGGAGATTTACAAAGACTTGTGAAAGCTGAACTTCGCGACAAATGAGAGGGCAAGAGAGAACCTGCTCGTTGGGAACAAATTTAAAATCAATTCCCTTTCTTCTGAACTTATCGACACTCAGACTCAGAACGTCTTCAAAAATCTCATGAAGATTTGATGCCGACATTTCCTCGTTAGAGGTATCACGCGAGAGATTTCTAAGACCGGAGATGATTTTAGTAATCCTCAAGATCGTGCGGTCATTATCTTGTAGAGCTTTCTCTATGCGCTCAAAGTCTGGATGGTCTTTGGCCAGTTGCTTTCTAATAATGAATGAGCTTGAGCTTATGACAGTCAGAGGATTATTGATTTCATGAGCAATACTTGCTGCCATTTCCCCCAGCGACGAGAGAGTCGCGCTGGCGGTGAGTTTTAACTGTTGCTCCTGAATGAGCTTTGTTCTCTTTTCAACCTCAGTCTCCAGATCTTGCGTGTAGCCCAAGATGCGTCCAGACATCTGGTTGACGGCCTGGGTGAGTTTACCGATCTCATCATCGGCGACAATCGGTAGTGGCTCAAAAACTTTATCGCGACTTGAAAACTGTTTCACTTTATTTGTGAGATGAATCAAGGGGGCGGTAAAAGTTGAGATGATAGAAATAACTAAGATCGAAGCAATGATGATTGAGAGTAAATTAGTCCAGGCCATCTCTGAGAGTAGAGGGGTGATGAGCTCTCGCTCTTTTTTAGCGATTCCCATTCCTATAAAAAGCTCACCTAGGAGTCCCGCTAATATAGGTGTGCGCACTAAAAAGATTCGCTCACCATTAACCTCTGTCTCTCTAAAATTAGGTTCTAGCTTGTATTGCGTTTTACTCTGGTTGCCAATGAGCTCTTTGTAGTATTGGGGAACTTCTGGTGAAAAGGTGTGAGCAACGATCTGCCTATTTTCATCAACCAAGAGGATGAAACTCACCCCATCCATTTGTTTGTATTCATCCAGAATTCCTTGCAGGATTGAAGGGTCCCTATTGAGCAAAATCTCTTGCACATTGCTGGCCAGTCCTTTCCCTAGAACGATCGCCTTTGATTTAAATTCTGACTTAATAGTTGTCTTCACCACGTTTTCTGAAATGAGGTAGGCGCTCATACTGGACAGGAGTAACACGGCGATCACTGGTAGGATTAATTTGAGGCGAATACTATTGAGTATCATTGCTTCGCCTTGAGTGAAGATTTCCTTTTGATTAAGTGATCCCAGTTTTTGATGAGTCTATAGACCTTCTCCTTAGGCTCAATCTCAGTAAAGTAGACCTGATGGGAGAATTGATTTCCCTCTTTGAGCGGTCCCATAAGGTGACCCAGTCCAATGTCAATCGCCTTGTGATTTTTAATGAATTCGCAAAAGGACCTACGATCGGGCGCCCCTTTCTTTAATTGGAGCAGGTAATCTTTCAACAGCGCGACCAAGAGCTTGGCATTGATAAAGCCTTCAAGGGAGGTAAAGCCAAGCTCTGGGCCTTCAATTACATAATTCTTTTTCCCTAGGAGTCTGTCGGGCGGCTTAAGCGGTGAGTATTTATTCATTAGGCGCTGGTACTCGGCCACGATGGGTATCGTGGTGTCACTCCATGGGGGCACCACTTGAGTGTTGATGAGTTTATCAGTGAGATTGACTTGATGCTCGGTCTCTAATTTTCTTAGAATCTCGAGCAATTGGTCTGCTCCCACAAATGAGACATTGGCAATAGGCACGTCAAGACTCTCTAGTCTGGCATCTCGAATGAAGGCGGCACTGGCCTCATAGGAGCTAATAGAGATGATGGCATCGACATTGGCGGCTTTTAAGTCATGAACCTGTCTCATCATAGATTGAGTATGTTTGCTGCCTCGATGATAACTCGCTTCAAAAGCGGGTTTGAGTTGATGAGCGGCAAGTGCTTTCATCACCCCGTGTGCGCCACTTCTTCCGTAGGCATCATTTTGAATAAAAAGCCCAAGCCGGCGATGACCAGTCTTTACTAGCTGATTGACGAGCCCTCTGGTTTCTTCTTCGTAGGAAGCGCGCACATTAAAAATAAAGTCCTGATAGGGGTAATGCCGCTGTGGGCTTGCACCCGTGAAATTAGAAAAGAGAAAAATTCCTTCATCGAGATGTAGCTTGTGTATGGCCGGTAGTGCCCGCACCATTGTGGGAGTCCCTACGTAGCCAAATAGGCCAAAGACGCTCTTTTGTTTAACCAGTTCAATTGTATTAAGGAGTGCCTGATCTCCTTCATAAGAGTCGTCGAGGGCGAGTACTTCAATTTGAAAAGGAGCGAGCCATTCGTTGGCATTAGTCTCTCTAAAATAAGCCTCGGCCCCACGCCAAAGTTCGATTCCAAGAGAGCGAGAGCTTCCGCTAAAAGCGGCCGATTGCCCGAGTACAATTTTATCTTGTGCCATGATGCTCGAGGAGATCATCAGGACCAAGATCAAGACTAATAAAGATGTCATTGGATAAGAGCGCATGTCACCTTCCAACTAAAGAAACCATAGAAACACTTAAGCTTTTTCTAGTCTAGTCGTAGACTCAAACGTCTAGGGTGAATTCTTAGGAGGGGGCTATCATATTGATATCAAGGCGCTTTTTTGGAGCAGAATTCTTAGTTTTTCCTGAGGTTAAACGAGGCCTTTTTTTTTGCCTCATATTTTGGGCTACCTGGCTTTTTGCTCAAAGTACTGCAGGTCGATGAAGAGAGCGCTGGCAATGAGTGTGTGTCTAAGGGCCTCACTTTGAGTGAGGACATCCTCATGAATGGTGAGCTTGAAAGTATCGGCGTCGAGGAAAAATTCTTTGAGTAGGCCACCCCATTTTTTCTCAACCAGTGCGACTTGTCTTTGACGGCGATCCTGAAAGCGAAAAGTCCACAGGCGCCAAAGTGGCGAGTTGACTTCTAGGATCACCCGGCCGTGCTCATCTTCGAGATCAAAGCGCTTGGAGAGTAGGGCGAATCTTTTTTGGAGAGCTCCTTGGCGAACACCTGCGGCGTTAAAGACTTCTAGTCGCTCAAAGTAAAAGCGAAAGGGATGGTGGGCGGTGAAGACCAGTTGATTGTCAGTATTAAAGAAATGAAGTTTGAAAGAGCGCCAGTGGCCAAGGATTTGTCTGGCAAAAAATCCCAGTACTCCTGTATTTTCTTCGGCCGCGCGCCCGATAATTTCACGATTGGCATTGAGCAGTTGAAACTTATTGCGCGTCTCAAAGCCAAAGAGTTCGGCCATTTCTTTTTTTTGTACAAAGAAAATTTCCCTTAGATGTGAAAAGCTCAGAGCGCGACTCCTTTTGGTCAAGGCCGTATAACTCAGTGCAAACTTGAAGGCCTCTGGTATAAATGATTAAATAGATTGGTCTGTCATTTTTCAAGGGGAATTCTAATGATGAAATTTATCGCCATCATGAGCATGCTTTGTGTCATCTCTCATGTTCAAGCGGGCGAAACGCTAAAGAATGTGAAGAAGAAGGGATTTATTCAATGTGGCGTTTCTACTGGTCTTCCCGGTTTAAGTTACACCGACGGCAAGAATGAGTGGAGAGGTCTGGATGTGGATATTTGTCGCGCGATGGCGACAGCTATTTTTGGTGATCCCAGTAAAGTGAAATTCACTCCGCTCTCAGCGCAGCAGCGCTTTACCGCGCTCCAGTCTGGGGAGATCGATGTCCTTAGCCGCAACACCACCTTCACCCTGGGAAGAGACACTTCTCAAGGTCTCAACTTTGGTCCGGTGGTCTTTTATGATGGCCAAGGTTTTATGGTGAGAAAAAAAGATAAGCTCAAGTCGCCCAAAGATTTGGATGGCGCCAGTATCTGTACCCAGCAAGGAACCACCACTGAACTTAATCTTGCTGACTTTTTTAACACCAATAAAATGAAGCTCAAGCCGGTGGTCTACGAGTCTAATGAAGAAGTCGTTCAGGCCTTTCTCAAAGGGCGCTGTGATGCCTACACCACTGACACCACTGGTCTCTTTGCGGAATTTTCGCGCCTTAAAGATCCTGAGAATTATATGATTCTGCCCCAGGTGATTTCCAAGGAGCCCCTGGCCCCGGCCGTTCGCCATGGGGATGATGAGTGGTATGACATTCTCACTTGGACCGTCTACGCCCTCATTGATGCCGAGGAAATGGGCATTAGTTCGAGCACAGTGGACCAAATGCTCAAATCTGAAAACCCAAATGTACGTAGATTCCTAGGTGTTGCCAAAGGTAATGGCAAGGCGCTGGGCCTAGATGAAAAGTGGGCCTACAACATCATTAAGAAAGTGGGCAACTATGGTGAGATTTTTAGTCGCCACTTGGGTAAAGACTCAAAGCTTGGGATGGAGCGCGGACTCAATCAGCTTTGGAAAGACGGTGGCATTATGTACGCGCCACCAGTGCGATAATCGCTTCAAGGAAGTTGGATGCAAAATAATAGTGAGAGTCCAGGGTGGGACTACGAGAAGGTGAGAGGCTATCTCTTTCAGCTAATCACCTTTAGTGTTGTCGCCCTTTTTGTTTATTATCTCTATTCAAATACTCAAGAAAATCTGGCCCAGCAAAATATTGCTTCGGGCTTTGATTTTCTCTCGCAGGAAGCGGGCTTTGAAATTGCCGAGTCGCTCATTGATTACTCTTCCTACGATACCTACCTCAAGGCCCTATTTGTTGGTCTCTTAAGCACGCTCAAAGTTTCTTTTATCGGCAATATCTTGGCGATACTCTTGGGGATCTTTGTCGGCGTGTGCTCTCTTTCAAATAATTGGTTAGTGGCCAAAATCTCGCGCAGCTATATTGAAGTGGTCCGCAATATCCCCTTACTTTTGCAACTCTTTTTTTGGTACGCCGTCTTCACTGACATTCTTCCAAGTGTGCGCGAGTCTACTGCAATTGTCCCGCATACCTACCTCACCAATCGCGGCCTCTATTATCCTCGCTTTGCCGATCATATGATTTGGCCCTGGGTTTGGGGGGCGGTTGGGCTTGCACTCGTGGGATGCGCTTTCATTCGCAAATGGGCGGTAAGGAAGATGGAGCGCGACGCAGTTGAGGTGAAAGTCGTTCGCTGGTGCTTTGCCCTGGTTCTCACGCTGCCAGTGATCACTTGGCTCATCGGTGGTGCCCCGCTTGAAGTGAGTTTACCAGAGCTTGGTGGCTTTAATTTTCGTGGCGGCGGTGTTTTAACGCCCGAATTCACCTCACTTTTACTGGGACTTGTTCTTTATACGGGCGCTTTTAACGCTGAGATTGTTCGCAGTGGAATTGAAAGCGTCTCCAAGGGACAGTGGGAAGCGGCCAGAGCTCTAGGATTTACTCAAGGGCAAACTTTAAATTTGGTGATATTGCCGCAATCTCTGCGCGTGGTGATTCCACCCCTGACCAGCCAAATTCTCAATCTCACCAAGAACAGCTCCCTGGCAGTGGCGATTGGGTACTCGGACTTTGTGGCGGTCGCCAATACGACGATGAATCAGACGGGACAGGCCATTGAAGCGGTGGCCCTCATTATGCTCGTCTATCTCTTCTTTAGTTTGACCACGAGCTTATTTATGAATTGGTATAACAAGAAGGTGGCCCTTGTCGAAAGATAATCAATCTCCAAGGGCGCTGTGGTTGCGCACTAAGAATCCAGAGACCCGTCGCAAGGTGTGGTATGAAGATCTTCCGCGCTGGTTGAAGACGAATCTTTTTAACACTCCCACCAATAGTGTGATCTCCATTTTCTTGCTCGCAGCTATCGTCCAGCTGGGGGGGAGCTTTTTTAATTGGCTACTAGTGGACGCCGTGTGGGAGGGAAGTGCCAAGACCTGTCGCTTGAGTGAAGGGGCGTGCATGGTCTTTTTAATTGAAAAGGCACGCTTTATTTTGATGGGGTTTTACCCTTTAGATGAGCAGTGGAGACCCTTTCTCTTTGTGGCCGCCTTTTGCTCCTTTGCCTTTTATTCGCGTCTTCCAGAGCGGTGGAATTTAAAACTTTTATGGAGCTGGCTCGGGTTCTTTGTTCTCTCGCTCTTAGTGATGCGCGGAGGGTTTCTAGGCCTGACTCTGGTTGAGACTGAGCAGTGGGGCGGGCTTCCTCTGACTTTAATTCTCTCAAGTGTTGGAATGATCTTTGCCTATCCCATAGGAATTCTCTTAGCGCTGGGACGTCGCTCAGAATGGCCTTTAATCCGCGCTCTATGCGTGGGTTATATTGAACTAATAAGAGGTGTGCCGTTGATCTCGCTTCTTTTTATGAGTTCAGTGATGTTTCCACTTTTTTTGCCGGAAGGGTTGATCATCAATAAGCTTTTGCGCGCTCAAATCGCCATTATTATGTTTGTTTCGGCCTATATGGCCGAAGTTGTTCGCGGTGGCTTGCAAGCAGTGCCTCGCGGGCAGCTTGAAGCGGCCAAGAGTTTGGGGCTCTCTAAGCTTCAAAGTCTAAGGCTGATTATTCTGCCTCAAGCACTTAAATTGGTTATTCCACCCACAGTTAACACGGCGATTGGCATGTTTAAAGACACCTCGCTAGTGATTATCATTGCTCTTTTTGACCTAATGTATACCACTAAAGCGAGTATGAAAGATTCTGAGTGGCTTGGCTTCTCGCTTGAAGCCTACCTCTTTGCCGCCGTTGTCTACTTTATTTTTTGTGCCTTTATGTCGAGAACTAGTCGCAGGCTTGAAGCCTTGCTTAAACCAGGAAATATGAGATGAGTGAGTCCGAAACCATCATTGAAATTAAAGATATGAATAAGTGGTACGGAGAATTTCACGTTCTCAAAGATATCAATCTACAAGTGCGAAAAGGCGAGCGCATTGTGATTTGTGGGCCCAGTGGTTCCGGCAAGTCGACTCTCGTTCGCTGTATCAATCGCTTGGAAGAGCATCAAAATGGTTCCATCGTAGTCGATGGGACCCCTCTGACAAAGAGCTTGAAAAATATTGAACAAGTGCGCGCTGAAGTGGGGATGGTTTTTCAGCACTTCAATCTCTTTCCTCATCTGTCGATTTTAGACAATCTCACTCTGGCCCCGATTTGGGTGCGCAAAATGAAGCGAAGTGAAGCCGAGGAATTGGCCATGAAATACCTGCGCATTGTTCAGATTGAAGAACAGGCCCATAAATTTCCGGGCCAGCTCTCGGGTGGTCAGCAGCAGCGCGTGGCCATTGCACGTTCCTTGTGCATGAAGCCCAATATTATGCTTTTTGACGAGCCCACTTCTGCACTAGACCCCGAGATGGTAAAGGAAGTCCTGGATGTGATGATCACCTTAGCGCGTGAGGGAATGACTATGCTTTGTGTGACCCATGAAATGGGCTTTGCTAAAGAAGTCGCCGATCGCGTTATCTTCATGGATGCGGGACAAATTGTAGAAGAGGCGGCCCCTGCTGAATTCTTTTCTAATCCCAAACATGAGCGCTCTAAGGCTTTCTTGGCGCAGATCCTTCACTAAGAGGTTTTATGAAAATCATGCGTCTCATTGCGATCCTGATTATCGCCGCTTCATGTGCTAAAGCGCGTGTGATTCAAAACTTTTCTCTGCGCCAATCAAAGGTTGTGATCGCTCACCGAGGAGCAAGTGGAGTTCTACCTGAACACACCCGAGAGGCCTTTGTTTGGGCCCACTCAAGTGAGGCCAATTTCATTGAAGCCGATGTGGTCAGTAGTAAAGATGGGGTGCTCTTTGCCCTGCACGATCTCACCCTAGAGGCGACGACTGATGTGGCCAAGCGCTTTCCCACTCGGGCGCGCTCTGATGGAAAATTCTACGCCATCGACTTTAACGCCAGTGAACTGAGGCAACTCACGGTTCATGAGCGAGTTCACCCGGAAACAGGTGAGGCGGTTTTTCCAGGGCGCTTCGGCCCAAAAGTCGCTGCCAATTTTAAGCTCGCCACTCTTGATGAGTTAATCCAATTATTGATTGGTCTTAACGAGAGTCGCAATAAAAGCACAGGTCTTTATATTGAACCCAAGCGCAGCGAATTTCATACTGAACATAAAATCGATTTGATTGCGAAAGTACAAAATTCAATTAAAGAGGCAAGAGCACTCGCTCCTGAATTAAATATCATTGTGGAATCATTCAATCCGCAAGACTTAAAAACCCTCAAATTTGATTATAAAGTCGACTACCCATTGGTTCAGCTCATTGGGGAGAACTCCTGGTCTGAGTCGAGCATTGACTATCAGCAAATGATCACCTCGGAGGGCACCCGTGAGGTCGCGAAATATGCCGATGGAATTGGGCCATGGATCTATCAACTCCTGCGCCCCATTTCTGGTCAAGTGGTGGTGACAAATCTAGCTCATCATGCTCGCGAAAATGGACTTTTCATCCATAGCTACACAGTCCGTGCAGACTCGCTGCCTCCCTTTGCTAAAAGCTATGATCAATTACTAGAGATGCTCTACTTAGGCGTCAAGGTCGATGGCATTTTTACTGATCAGCCAAGTATGGCGGTGAGCTTTCTCAATCGCTACAGCGCTTCAAATCGCACCATTAAGGGCAAATAAGCGAACAGTCGCTGGACATCCCATTACAAACTTTGCCCTGCTTGATTCCGAGAGGATTAGTGTGTGAGTTTTTCAATTCACAATTGTTCATGCTGATTTTTTGCGTGAGAGCGACACGCCCAACCCCATAGTAGCAGCTAAACTCAGCTCTCAGGAAGCTAGACCCGATAAAAGTTAATTCGAGAGTGTCGCGCTTGAGTTTCCAACCACTGGGTGTTTCAAATGATGAGGCCAGGGTAGGTGGGCACTCGATCGTTTTTGCGCAAAGTGGGAAGTGGATGAAGAAAATGCACAGGATGGCGAGTAGAGAATTTTTCATAACTCATGATAGCCATAGAATATAAAAAAGGCCCACAAAGTGGGCCAAAATATTTAAAGAATGTAGTTAAAATTAAGAAGGGGTTTAGCTGGCCTTGAGAGCTTCGTCATCAGCCTGCTCAGGAGCAGGCGCTTGTGGTTGCTGGCAAGCAGCTTCAGACTTAACCCAACGCACTTGAACGCATTTTCCACCTTTGAATTCCCACTTTAGCTCTAGCATCTTTTGTCTCCCGCTTGAGTTCTCCCAATTTTGGGGAACCCTCCTATTATCGGAAGCAGCGCGACTTTTGTCAAGATTGTATTAGGAAATGATTAGGATGGGCTTAATATTGCCTAGACACTTCTATATTTTCGATGACTTAATGTACTCGATAATTTTTCTTGCTCCCAAATTTTTTGGAATATCTGCCCGGTAGATCAAGCAAATTTCATCTTCAAATTGAACGCTTTTGTCGGTTTTAGTGGCGCTATAGGGCCTGAGTTCGGGGTAGCGTGCTGCTACGCGCGTTGGCAGAATTCCCACTCCGGCGCCGGCGGCACTTAACATGGCGACCACCTCAAGACTTGAAGAAGTCGTAATGCGGTCATACTCCAGACCAGATTTGCCAAGCTCTCTTAAAATCTTCTGCGACTGAATAAGATTGTCATCACAGAGCAGGCACAGACCTGGCCCATATTTTTTAAGACTCTTAATCGCAAAGGGTCTCACTACGTCTTTGGCCAGCGTGACGATGACTAGGTCCGGATGGCGAACGGGATTGACGACGATACCAAAGTCGCATTTGAGTGAGATTACTTCTTCTGTGATTTTTCGACTTAGGTCGTGATGAAGAGTGATTTCTAGTTCTGGATACTTCTGCATGAGTTGCGGGAGAAATTTATCAAGGGAATAGAGGGCCACGGAGGGGTGCGCTCCAATTGTGTAGCGCCCACTGACACTTTCCAGTCCTTGTTTGGTCTTTGAGACTACCTCTGACCAGTTGTGCAGCAGATTAGCCGCTTCGGCGGCAAAGTGCTGGCCTTCTTTAGTGAGAGTCACACCTTTTCTCGAGCGCACCAGCAACTGTACCCCAACCGCGCTCTCTAGGCGCACCATCGCCGCTGAGAGCGAGGGTTGAGTGATTCCAAGTCTCTCACTGGCACGTGAGATATTGAGAGTCTGGGAGACTTCTAGAAAATAGGTGAGGTCTGAAAATGAGGGCAACATTATTTGTCCTTGGTCGGCAGAGTCCAGCTCTCATTATACCAGTCATATATTTCATGGGGAGAAAATCTCGCCTTATAACTCATGTGGCGGTTCTCTTTTATGTAGTAGCCGAGATAGTAGTGCTGCAGACCCTGGGATTTGGCCCATTCAATTTCATAGAGTGCGCCCAGAGTTCCAAGTGATAAGTCACTATACTCAGGATCATAGCAAAAATAGACCGAGCTTAAAGAGTTTGTTCCGACATCGCAAAAACCAAGGGCGACAAGTTGGTCACCAACCACAAGTTCATGAATGAGCGCAGGGGCGCTTGGAATCAGAAAGGATTCGACGAATTCGCGCTCACTGGAGATGGGAATATTTTCAAATTGGGCCTGAGAGTGTTTTTGATAGAGCTCAAAGTATGCTGGCCTATAGTTAATTTCAATGAACTTACTTTTGACAGCTGCAGACTTCTTTAAAACTCTTCGCTGGGATTTGCTCGGTGTGAACTCTTTTGTGAGAACGCGCAAAGGCCGGCAAGCTTGGCACGATGGACACTTAGGTCTAAAAAAGTGTGGCCCGAATTTGCGCCAGCCACGGGACAAAACTAAATCTATTTCATCATAGGAGAGATCGAGGGCGAGAAAGTTTTCAAATCGACTTTTTCGATCGCTTAAGTACGAACAATTATCTTCATCTGATAAAAATATTTCGCCAAACTTTTTCAAAAAAAACGACCCCTTATCGAGAAAATATCTAGGTTCATTTGTTCAAATATAAGTTCTATGTCTCAAACCCTTGCTATTTGATTTTAGCCTACTATGATCGAGATCAGGTTATAAAATATCACGTTATGTTATGATATCTGTGCACGCAGAATCATATTTATTTTTTTGAGGAGTCTATACAGATGAAATCTCTTGATCGTCGTTCGATGTTTAAAATGATGGCAGCGAGTGTACTCGCTCTTCCCTTTATGACTAAAGTCGCTTTTGCAGATGCCAAAAAATGTGGAGCTCCAGGACCAAAGGCCAGCGCCAAACTTCTTGATCCCAAAGATAAAGTTGCTGAAAGATTGAACTACGTTGAAGTCGCATCTGAAGCCAAAGGAAATCCCAAATATACAGAAGGCAGTAACTGCGGAAATTGTAACTTCTATAAAACACCTGAAGGTGATTATGGCCGCTGCAGTATGGCCGCGATGAGATATGTGGCAAACTGCGGATGGTGTAAGCAGTATAAAGCTAAAGCCTAATTTCGTTGGATGAGCATGGATCAGTTTTCTCTCTTTGAAAATTCATCCAAAAAGCAAATCATTGATAGTGGAGGGGTGGTTGAATACACCCCTCATTTTTTTTCTGCCACCGAGTCTGAAAGCTACTTTAACACTCTTAGAACCGAACTCGCCTGGCGCCAGGATGAGATCACTCTCTATGGAAAGACTCATCCGATACCGAGGCTTCAGGCCTGGTATGGTGAACCTGCTGCCAAGTACTCTTACTCCAATATAGCGCTCGATCCGTTGCCTATGAGCGCCGCTCTTTTGTCGATTAAGCATAGTCTTGAAGCGGCAACCGGAGCACAGTTTAATTGTGTGCTGGCCAATCTCTATCGCACAGGGGCCGACTACGCGGCTTTTCACAGTGATGATGAAAAAGAGCTTGGAACAAATCCTACAATTGCTTCAGTGAGCTTTGGGGCAACCAGAAAATTTCGCCTCAAGCACAAATTTGATAAGGGCATGGAGCCCATTGATCTCGATTTAGAAGACGGCAGCCTGCTCTTAATGAAAGGTGCGACTCAACACAATTATAAGCACATGCTGGTGAAAACCGCGAAGCCCGTGCTTGAGCGCATTAACCTGACCTTTCGCTACATTTCACCCTGATACTTTGATTGTTTTTTTACCCACTCATCGAGCACGTGAGTGACTTGCTGATACTCACTCTTTCCACTTGCAATTTCATGGGCGAGCGCCACGGCCTCCAAAGTAGAGAGTTGATGGTCTGCAGGGGCCCGACGCAAGGGTCTTAATTTTGAGGGACGTGAGCTCCGGGGTAAGTGAAAGCATTGAAGTTTTTGAAGAGCGGGGTTTTCAAGCAGAATCCTCTTGGCCTTTGACCACGTCCCATCTATCACCAAGAGAGCGTCAAACTCACGGCCATGAGCTCGCTGCCACTCCTGAGAGTTCTCGGTGGGAAAGAGCAGGGCAAGTTTCTTAGGGCCTGCCAGCAGCTGTGTGAGCTCCTCTTCACCCATACAGGAGCAACCTTCAAGTTGAAGCGCGGCCAAGTGGGCCGTTTTAAAACGCTTTTTTAATTCACTAGCGTGCTGACAGATAAATGTTTCAATCGCGCTCTTCATTGACACTAGACTTTGGCACAAACAATGCTCAATGGGGCGCTGGCAGCGAGCGCAGTCAAGTCGCTTGGACACAGCTAGTCCAAAGAATTAAAATATTTTTTATACACAGGAATGCGATAAGCAAATTGAGCGTAAAGAGCAGGATAGATGGCAAGCTCCATGGCCTTATTTTGACAGCGGTAATCAATGTCATCAATGATCTTAGATTTATACTCAGAGAGTCGCTCAATCGTGTGCTTGTGATGCCACTTCTTAAGTGGTGCCGGTAAGCTCTCGCCCTCATCGATAAACCAGGTACTATCTTTATCTGAATCGTTGGCCGTAATAATGGAGATCCACTTGGATCGGATGCCAAAGAGATTAATCTCTAGGGCAACAATATCTCCTTTTGTGCTCCCATCGTAGCGCTCGAGCTTCATCTCAAGTAGTGGGGGCTTTAAGGCTTCAAAGAGCTTGCGGTCAAAGCCAGCAAGAACTTTTTCATAATTTTGATGAACAACCGTTTCAAGGCGAATTTTCATCCGGGGCCCCGCTATCTAAGTGATGACTTCACACAGTTAACTCTTCTCTTATCATCTTCGTCGTATTTGGATGAACATTCAAAGAGAATATTCTGGGCAAAGGCCGTACACTCCGTCTCATTTTCAAAACGCGAGGAACCACCCATTTTCATGCAATAGATGGCCATATTCTGTTCAATTTCCACTTGGATTTCTTCTGGATTGCCACTGGGCTTAGGCGCCACTCTCGCTGGTTTTGGGGGCGGGGTCTTCTTGGGTGTGCGCGGACGGTAGATATTGGCGCGGCGGCGCTGGCGCTCGCGCTCGGCCTCTCTTTTTTGCCAATTCTCCCAGCGCAGTTTGCGGTAGCTCTCAAGAACTTGTTCACGCTCGATTTCTTCGAAAGTTTTCTCTGTCTCTGCTGAGTAGGTCTTCACTTGATTGGGCGCCGTTTTCTCGATACCGGCGCAGCTTACTAAGAAGAGCAGAGGGAGTGCGAGTAAAAATCTAGAGCTCGTTAAAGGCCTGGACGAGTTCTGGTTCATCGATGAATGGATTGCGGGTGCCTTGGATTTCATAAATCTTCTCATTTCGCTCACGTTCGAAGGCATCGACGGGGTCGAGCTCACTCCATGCCTTGAGTCGGCGAACATAGTCATTGGGAAGAGAGCTATTAAAGCGCACAGCAAAGTAGAACATTGCTCTGGCGACATTTCCCTTGTGATCTTCGGGGGGCTCAAATCCCTTGGTGTTAGTTCCTAGAATATCACCTTTTTGGCTAGCGGCACAGTTTTCATGAACATCACTGCCGCTCACATCTCCAAAAGGATTATTGGAGCGCGAAGAGTTGGCACGGCTATCAACCGGAAAGAGATGGTGCAGATCGGTCTTTTGCAGATTCATATCCTCATTGCGATTGAATTTGCTCTGAGGCCAAGTGTGCTCGCAATTTTGTACACTAGCGTTGGGAATTTTTCCCCTGCCCACGCCGCTTTCAGCACGGGCGTGATTGTGACAATACACATCTCTGACCCAAACATTTTTGCCTGAGCCTTGGAGATGAAGCTCTCCAAAGAGATGCTCACGGGCCCGCTTATAGCTAATATTTCTTTCTTGGGCATAGCACTCGGTTTGCTTGGGACAGCTCTCGACTACGCGGTCGGGTTTGCCTTCCTGTTTAATATGAAAGCTTCCTAGAATGCGGTGAAGTTTAGCTCTAAGCTCCTTGGGACTTAGCTGATGATACTCAGCTTGAAAGTCGGCGGGATAGTAGTCAAGACCGCGCAGATCGGCGCAGACATTTGTAATGAATAGGAGAGTAAAGAGTGCATAGAACTTTGACATCATTCCATCCTTGGAAGAAGTTTTGTTCAAGTAAAAGCTTTACAGAAATGCTACACGATTTAGACTCTTGGGCCAAGGGACGAAATATTAAGATTTCCTTTCATTTGATACGTCTTTAATTCCGAGCTTATTCCTCGGGATTTTTTGCCTAAATTTCTTTAGGGTTTTCATCTGCGAGAATCGCTGGGAGAATAAAAGCGAATACTCAACTTTTTGGAAGGTAGTTATGGCATCAAAGATAGGAAGTTATATTAAGGGAGTTGGCTCCTACGTTCCACCCAAAGCTTATACCAATCATGACCTTGAGAAGTTGCTCGACACTTCAGATGAATGGATTAGGCAGCGAACGGGAATCGTGAAGCGCCACTGGGTTGATGAGAAAACTTGCAACTCTGATCTCGCTCTCAAAGCTTCGGAAGCGGCGCTTGCTGATGCCGGTATCAGCGCCTCCGATATCGATATGATTATCCTCGCCACTCTTAGCCCGGACTACGACTTTCCTGGCACCGCCTGCTTTCTTCAGGCCAAGCTCGGTCTCTCAGGTATCCCCGCCATTGATATTCGCCAGCAGTGCACTGGCTATCTCTACGGACTTTCCATGGCCGATAACTTTATTCGTGGTGGTGTGTACAAGAACGTACTAGTCGTAGGTTCAGAAGTTCACTCAAAGGGACTCGATCTCACACCCAATGGCCGCGCCGTTTCGGTGCTCTTTGGTGATGGCGCAGCGGCCACTCTGCTGAGTGCTTGCGACGTTAACGACCCCCGAAAAGACGCTCATATTATTTCAACTAAGCTTCACGCCGATGGCAATTACGCAAAAGAGTTATGGGTGCCAGCGCCAGGAAATGCTTGTGGGACTGAGAGAATCAACGCTCAGATGATTGAAGAGGGGCTTCACTATCCTCAGATGAATGGCAAGACCGTTTTTACCCACGCGGTTAAGCGCATGGCCGAGAGCTTGTCGCTTACGTGCAAGGAAGCTGAAGTTTCGCTCTCAGATGTCGATCTCTTTCTTTTTCACCAGGCCAATTTGCGCATTAACGATAAGGTTGGTGAGATTCTTGGACTTGATCCAAGTCGCGTTTTTAATACGATTCAAGATTACGGTAACACCACCGCGGCTACGATTCCTTTGGGGATGGATGTGGCCAAGAAGCAGGGAATTTTAAAGCCTGGAATGCTGGTGGCCTCGGCGGCTTTTGGCTCTGGCTTTACTTGGGCAAGTGCCCTTTGGCGAACCTAAAACTGCCCCACTACCGTGGGGACAATTGAGAACATAAAAAAAGGAAGTGATCTCACTTCCTTTTTTATTCCTAAACTTTCTCTTTTCTTTCTTACTTCTTAGATCACGCCATT